>NZ_CP047089.1:2516406-3774609 GCF_009937765.1 Bacillus pumilus
GACGAGCAACATCGGGAACTATATCAATGGAATGACACAGTCGTCCAATTTCCACAGAAACAAAAAATCCATGAGTTGATCACAAACATGTCAACGTCTTCTCCTGATCGAATGGCACTTCAGGACGGATCTCATAGCATGACATACGGTGAACTTGAGAGAAAAACCAATCAAATGGCTCATTTTCTTCAAACAAATGGCTTACAAAGACATGAATTTGTTGCCGTATGTATGAATCATTCACCAGAACTGATTGTGCTACTATTGGGGGTTTTAAAAGCTGGAGGCGCATATGTGCCGATTGATCCTGAGTATCCTGAGGAACGCATTCAGTTTATTTTGGACGACAGTCAGGCAAAGCTGTTTTTCACAGATGACGCATCTGCATATCAATTTAAAGGTGTTACGTACAATATCAATAATGTGTGGAATCAGTTGGCTCAGTATAATGCAGAACATCCATTCACTGGGAATGATGAAGACGTCGCATATATGATTTATACGTCTGGCTCTACAGGACAGCCAAAGGGAGTCATGATTGAGCACAGGAGTTTAGTGAACTATATTATGTCTGCCAAAACACACTATACTGATTCACCAGATGATCATTTTGCCTTGTATTCATCCATTGCTTTTGATTTAACAGTGACATCTATTTATACGCCATTGGTCATTGGTAGTACTGTGGTGATCTATCGTCAAGAAGATCAGCCAGGCTTTTTATTAGAACATATTTTGCTTGATCAAAAAGCGAAAGTCATCAAGCTGACACCAGCTCATATGGCACTGTTAACAGATGCTGCAATTTCTCATTCAGTTGTGAAACGGATGATTGTGGGCGGAGAACAATTATCGACGGCTTTGGCCAAAAGAATCATAGAGGCAAGTGATGGAAGGATATCCATCTTTAATGAATATGGACCAACTGAAGCAACCGTTGGGTGTATGATTCATCAATTCCATCAAGATGATGGAGGGACATCGGTGTCAATTGGTGTGCCAATGCCAAATACAGAGATTTACCTTTTAGATGAGAATCAACAAGCTGTGCTACCTGGGACAGTGGGAGAAATCTATATTTCAGGTGCAGGTGTTGGCAGAGGGTATTGGCAAAGATCTGATTTGCAGGAATCACGCTTTTTGCCCAATCCATTTGTAAACGGTCGCCGCATGTATCGAACAGGTGATATCGCCAAACGAGCAAATGATGGAAAGATTGATTACATTGGCCGGATCGATCATCAAATCAAACTGCGAGGCTACCGGATTGAACTCGGTGAAATTGAACTTGCACTGATGGCACTTGAAGAAGTTGATAAAGCAGCTGTTATTGATCTCACCGATGAATCTGGAGACAAACAGCTGGCTGCCTATATTGAATTAAAAGAAAAAAACATGACGTCCTTTTTACTTAGAAAAAAATTATCAGATCAACTTCCAGCGTATATGGTACCAGCCTATTTTGTTGTACTAGACGAGCTTCCGCTCACTCAAAATGGAAAAATCAATCGGACGGCACTGCCTGATCCATTGCTGTCTCAAGTGGAAACAGCTGTTGAGTGGTCCAAGGAAACAGCGGACATTGAAGAGATCATATTAGATACAGCAAAAGACATCTTAGGGCATGAAACAATCGAACCGGCTGATCATTTTTATCAGCTTGGCGGAGATTCCATTAAAGCAATTCAATTTATAGCGAAGTTAAAAGACAAAGGACTCTATTTAAAAACAAAGGATCTTTTTACTTATCCGATTTTTAGAGAAATGGCACAAGTCGTTCAGCAGGAACCTGTCATACATATCTCACAAGAGCAAGCTGTGGGTGATGTGAAATCGATCCCAATTATCGAATGGTTCTGGTCCCAGCGGTTAAAAGATGAACATTTCTGGCATCAATCCATCATTGTTCATTCAAAGAAAAAGATGAATGAAACCATCTTGCAGGAGGCTTTCAAAGAGCTCGTCATTCACCACGATGGACTAAGGTTAAAAGTACATGAGGCAACAAACACACTCTATTATGATGAAGACATTCATGAGATTCCACTGATGATACACGATTTCACGGCGCTGTCAGAAGAGAATGTGGAAGAAGCGTTACAAGAAGTAGGATATCAGATCAAGCAAAGGACTCATCTTTATCAGGGACCGTTGATTCAGGCTGCGCTTTGTCAGTCTCATTCTCAATCACATCTCATCTTTGCCGCCCATCATCTATTAGCTGATGGTATGTCTTGGCAAATTCTTGTAGAGGATTTGATTCAATTATTGCATGCAGAGAACGTAACGGCAGAAGTGCTTCCGTCTAAAACCCATTCCTATCAAACATTTGCTGAGCAGGTGAATCAGTATGCAGGATCAGAGGGTGTAAAAGAGTCGATCAGCTATTGGCAAAAAACGGTGCAGAATATTCAGCCGCTGTATCCAATTTCCTCAAATGAGGGATATGTCAAAGACGAAGTCAAATTAACCAAGGCATTATCAGGAGAACTCACGAATCAATTGCTCAATCAAGCAAACCAAGCGTATCAAACGCAGCCGCATGAACTGTTAATTTCAGCTTTGACGCAAGCCTGTTATCAGCAAACGAATCGAGAATGGATTTCTTTGGAATTAGAAGGTCATGGACGGGATGCAGTAGAGGATGAGATCGATGTATCTAGAACGTTCGGCTGGTTCACCACCATGTATCCTGTGAATGTCCGTGTGTCTGAATCTCTTTCAGAACACATTCGCGTTGTCAAAGAGACGATACGTGAAGTGCCGAATAAAGGTGCAGACTATGGGCTGTTGTCACTCATCAATAGGCAGCTTCCTCCTCATTCAGCACCACAATTACGCTTTAACTATCTAGGTGAAATTGATCAAGTGCTTAGACAATCATCTAATTATGAGATGTCTTACTTTACATCGGGGATTGACTCGTCATTGGATAATCCATTAACAACCGTCATCGATTTGGTCGCTACCATCAAGGGCGGTCAGCTAATTTTCCATCTTTCTTTCAGCGAAAAACAGCTGTGTGAAACAGACATGACGAAGCTCTTGCAAGCGGTAGAAAAGCAAATTGAACGTCTTGTACAGCATTGCTTAGAGAAAGAAGGAATCGAATTTACACCGTCTGATTTTGAAACAGTGGATATGTCTCTTGAAGAAATGGATTCATTATTTACATGAGGAAAAATCAGCGTGTTATCTATCTTTCATTTTTATTAGCAATCTTATGGATATCCAGCTTTGCTGGGGAGATATATGCAAAAGAAGTGATTTCGCCTAAAGCCATTGATCAAGTGATAGAGGAACAGAAGGAGCTTGGACGCATTCCAGGCATGTCCGTTGTGATTGTGAAAAAAGACAAAGTGGTGTACCAAAAAGGCTATGGTTATGCGGATCGAAAGAAAAAGAAGCATGTGACAGCCAGCACTTTCTTTGAAATTGGATCTACATCCAAGGCGTTTACCGCTCTTGCGATTGTGGAGTTAGAGAAGCAAGGAAAACTTCATGTAAAAGATCCGGTGAGCAGCTATATTCCAGGTTTTTTTCCAACATACAATGGAAAGCCTCAGCGTCTAACGGTGGAGCAATTAATGCATCACACAAGTGGCATTCCCTTTCAATCCATTGCGCTTATCCAGCCTGATACGACAAAGGATGCGTTGAAAAAAACAGTTGATCAACTGAAATCAATCGAGCTTAATCGTAAGCCAGGCAGTTCTTTTGAATATGCGACCATCAACTATGATGTCCTTGGTCTCATCATTGAACATGTAACCGAGACATCGTATGAGGCTTATATGAAAAAACTGTTTAAAAGGCATCATCTTGACCAAACGGAGGCTGGGCCAAAACGGATAAAATCTGGTTCTGTCTCAGAAGGATTTAAACTACAATTCCTTGCTCCGCATGCTTATGAAGCACCAGAATATCGAGGCAACACCCCGGCAGGCTATATTGTGATGAATAGTCAGGATGTGGGGACGTGGCTGCAATATCAATTGACCGATTCAACTTGGTCTCGTTTTGTCATTAATCCTGATCACCTAACTGTGAATGTGCCAGAAGAAGGGAAGCATGTCTATTACAATGCCGGCTGGTATATAAAAAAGGCGGATAAACAGGTAGACTCGCTTTTTCATGCAGGCTCTAACCCAAACTATTCATCATTTTTTCTGATCCATCCAAAAGAAGAGATTGCGATCGGAGTGTTAGCAAATATGAATAGTAGTCATACAGAGCAAACGGCACGTCTTATTGCAAAAACGATCACAGGTACAAATGAAGAAGTGGAGTCATCAATGGACCCTTTTCAGCTTATTGATCAGTTGAGTCTTGGTGCCACATGTCTTTTCATTTTGCTGCAAATAGTGTCTATCGTTCGTTTTATGAAGTGGAAAAAGCGTGTGAAAAACGGTGCTTTCGTTCGCAGGGACATGTCTCTTGGCGTCTGGCTGAAAAGTAGTGGCTGGGTACTGCTGCTAATCGGAATATTGCTCCTGCCAATGATTGTTGCGCAGCTAGCCTTTAATGGCCTGCCTTGGAAAATGACTTTTGTATGGGGACCTTCCTCTCTCATTGAATTAGCGATTGCTTATTATTTGTTTTTCATGTGGTTTTGTACGATTGGTTTCATCAAAGGATTTATGGTGACATCTCCTGCTGGAAAGAGAGGAAAAAAAGATGACCGTCAAACAGATTTCGGGCATTCATCCTTATAATGATTTGTTTTATCGCAGCTGTTTCTTCAATTGCTTTTTTCCAATTGTGAAGCTGCATGATCAAGAAGTTGCTCCATACTTATTAAATGATCAATTTGTCTACGGGATTACAGAGAACGGCTTGCTACAGATTGACTGGATGTCGGCACACGATCCAGAAAAGATTATGAATTTACAAGGCATTCAAGTGGAAAAAGTGACGTATTGTCCCAACCTCATTGAAAAGGTCAAGCAAGATGTGACGAGTGGCCGCCCGGTCATTGTATGGGTAGACCCTTACGTTCAGCGAGGCAGAAAAGAGTATTTGACAACACATAGCCGTCATTCCATTTTAATCACAGGTTTCGATGAAAATCAGCAAATCTTTCACGTATTAGAGAATCGACATTTAGATAATTTGTCTTATGAGCATCAAGTGCTGTCATTTAAAGATGTACAGAAAGGGCATGACACCTTTCATGAGCATTTTCAGCCGAATGATCAATTTCATTCTTATGCGGCCTTCTACTTTGATTCAGACAAGCTTTCGACTGAATTATTTAATCGAAAAACGACTTATTTCCTGAGAAATATGCATGGTCAGATAGACGAAATAGAAAAAGGAATCACAGCTCTTGAAACATTTTATGAGCAGTTTTCGCAATGGGATGATATCGACAAGCTCGTGGCGTCTTTCAATCAGATCATGAATACGAAGAAAGTGGAGCTGTATCGACTGAACCTCATCAAAGACGATCTACCTGAGCTAGTGGAATGGATGGAACGTATTTTAGCAGAATGGGAGAAAGCAAGACATCAGGCAGCAAAACTCCTTTTTTCAGGTGAGATGTCTAGTAGGTACCAAGCCAATATTAAAGCTTCTTTAGAACAAATCATCCATGACGAAACACATTGGCTAGAAGCGTTGGCAATCAAATGCAAAAGGGAGTGTGGCGTGTCGTGAAATTATTTTGCTTACCGTACGCAGGTGGAGCAAGTACCGTATTCAGTACGTGGAAATCTTATATAGACCGGTCAATAGAAATTCATGCCCTTGAACTCCCTGGGCACGGGACAAGAATGACAGAGTCTGTGCTCACCGATTTACAGCAGGTCGCAGATGATCTATATGACCAGGCTTCCTCCTCTTTAAAAGAAGGAGAGCCCTATGCAATTTTCGGTCATAGCATGGGAGCCGTCCTTGCATATGAATTACAAAAAAGAATGCAAACAAGGTTAAACAGAGAGCCTGTCCATGTCTTTTATTCTGGGCGCTTCCCACCACATATTCCAGAAAAGAAAGTCTATCATCAGCTGTCAGATTCCAAATTAAAAGAGGCGATCATTGCGATGGGAGGCGTTCCTGAGGAACTTGCTGATAACCATGCAGTGCTTGATTTCTTTCTGCCGATTTTAAGAGCAGACTTTCAGCTTTTGGAGACCTATTTGTGTGAGGAAGTCGTTCCAGCTGCTTGTCCAATTTCTATTTTTTATGGTACGCGTGATTTGCCTTCTGTGCTGTTCGATTTAGACGATTGGGATCAATATACAAGCGAAGATTGTGCGTTTTTCGAATTCGATGGAGATCACTTCTTTATTCATTCATTAACAAATGAAGTCGTAGAAAAAATCAATGTCATTTTAAAGCGAATTGGAGTGTTGGAGAAATGAACACGAAGCACGTAGGTGTGATAGGAGCAGGTGTCATGGGGGCTGATATGGCATTAGACCTCTCAGCAAATGGCTATC
The DNA here is from genome assembly GCF_009937765.1 of Bacillus pumilus. Lineage (NCBI taxonomy): Bacteria > Bacillati > Bacillota > Bacilli > Caryophanales > Bacillaceae > Bacillus > Bacillus pumilus. Next base: position 2,522,850 of record NZ_CP047089.1, read on the forward strand.
AAGTCACATTAGTTGATGTCACAGAAGAAAAGTTAAACGAAGCGCTGGAAAAAATCAAGAAGACCTATCAATTGGTTCAATTTGTGAGAAAAAAGAAAATCTCATTGTCTTTAGAAGACGTCTTGTCTCAAATTCAGCTGTCAACTTCACTTGAAGGCTTACATGACGCGCATATCATCATTGAAAATGTGACGGAAGATTGGGAGATTAAAAAACCTATTTATGAAGAGCTACGAGATATTTGTGCGAAAGAAACCATCTATTTTGTAAACACAAGCTGTATCTCCATCACAAAGGTAGGGTCCCTTATGCATCATCCTGAGAATGTGATTGGGGCGCACTTTATGAACCCTGTTCCTCTTAAAGCGTTAGTTGAGGTCATCAGAGGAAAAGCCACTTCTGATGACACAGTGGAAACGGCAAAAGGTTTCTTGAAATCGTTTGATAAAACACCAGTTGTGGTGCATGATTTTCCGGGATTTGTTTCCAACCGTGTGCTGATGCTGACAATCAACGAAGCGATTTGGGCGGTGCAAGATCAAGTTGCCACGCCAGCGGATGTCGATAAAATTTTCCGCGGAGGTTTTGGTCATAAAATGGGACCACTTGCGACAGGAGACTTAATTGGGCTGGATACGATTTTGAATTCATTGCTTGTTTTATACGAGAGCTACAAAGATCCGAAGTTCCGTCCATGTCCTCTGCTTGTCAAAATGGTTGATGCAGGCGAGTACGGCAAAAAATCAGGCAAGGGCTTTTTCCAATATGACATGTGAGAGGAGAATAACCAATGGCTAAGCAAATCAAGTGTGTTGTCTGGGATTTAGATCATACATTATGGGATGGGATTTTACTTGAGTCAGATGAAGTGACGTTAAAACCATCGATGAAGGAAGTACTAACAGAGTTAGATGAGCGTGGCATCCTTCTTTCTATAGCAAGCCGGAATGATGAAGCAGCCGTCATGGAAAAGCTTTCTGCCTTCGGAATCGACCATTTCTTTCTCTATCCAGAGATTCATTGGAATGCCAAATCTAGTTCATTAGAGAGAATCAGTGAGCGCCTAAATATTCATAAAGATACCATTCTCTTTATTGATGATCAGCCATTTGAACGAGAAGAAGTAAAGGCAGTTCATCCAGAGATTACGTGCTGGGATGCAGTGGATTATCTGTCATTACTCACTGATGATCGCTTGCGTCCAGTCTTTATCACAGAAGATGCTAGACGACGCAGAAGAATGTATTTAGAAGCGGACAAAAGGCAGCAGGAAGAAGAGAAATATGAAGGGCCGCCTGAGAAATTCTTAGCGTCTTTACAAATGAAATTCGTGATATCAGAAGCAGGAGAACAAGACCTTCAGCGCGCTGAAGAATTGACCGTTCGTACCAACCAATTAAATGCGAGCGGGAAAACCTACGATTATGAAGAGCTTGATTTCTTCCGTCAATCAGATTCCCACTTGCTGCTTGTCTGTGAACTTGAAGATAAATTCGGTTCCTATGGAAAAATTGGACTCTCATTAATAGAAGAAACAGGTGACACATGGCATGTCAAACTACTGCTGATGTCTTGTCGCGTCATGTCTCGTGGTGTCGGGACCATCTTACTTACAACGATTTTGCAAGAAGCGAAAAAGCGAGAAAAGCGGCTTGTGGCTGATTTTAAACAAACGGATCGAAATCGCATGATGTATATCACATACAAGTTTGCGAATTTCAAAGAGATTGAGAAGGGGGAGGATGGCTATATCTTGTTTGAAAATGATTTAAGCATGATTCAGCCTTTCCCAGAATACGTAGATGTCAATATTGAATTAAATCAGAAAGATCCAGCCAAACAATAAAAAAGCGAAAAGCGAGGAGAATAAAACATGAACCTACACGAACAAGTAAGAGCCTATATCGAGCAAAACCTAGTGGTATTTGATGAGGAAATTGAGCTTGGAAATGATGATCATATTTTTGAACAAGGCTTTGTGAATTCTCTATTTGCGATGAAACTAGTGAACTATATCGAACATGACTTTCAATTCAAATTAGATAACGAAGACCTCGACATTGCTCATTTTAGTACGGTCAATCGCATTGTCGCCTTAATTGAGAGAAAACAACAGGGGGCGGCTCTTCATGAAAACAGCTGAACAAACGATCAATGCCGTTGAAGACATTCGCCAGTATTGCGATGAATATATCCGTCCGTTTGCCAATGAATTCGATGAGACGGAACATTTGCCAGAGTCACTGATTCGAGATATGGCGAAACGAGGCTACTTGGCAGCAGGTATCCCGTCTTCCTATCAAGGGCTAGGGCTTGATCCAATCGCATATGGACAGTTCACAGAACAAGTGGGAAAAGCTTGCTGTAATGTACGGACATTATTGACAGTGAATTCACTTGTAGGAGAAGCCATTCTTCGTTATGGAACAGAAGAGCAAAAACAAGGTTGGCTCGTTGACTTAGCCAAAGGAGAAAAAATTGGAGCTTTTGCTTTGTCAGAACCGAATATTGGTTCAGATGCCAATCATGTTGAAACAAGCTATCAAAAGGAAGGGCAATCCTACGTATTAAATGGGAAGAAAAAGTGGATTTCCTTTGGAGCAATTGCCGATTTCTTTATTGTGATTGCAAGAGACGGTGAACAAGTGACGGCATTCCTTGTTGATCGAAATCAGCCCGGTGTAGAGATTGAGAGGATTACGGGAATGATGGCGAACCGAGCGTCATATTTAGCGGAAATCACCCTCGATCATGTCCATGTGAATGAATCCTCTGTCTTAGGACCAGTTGGGGGCGGATTTAATCATGTGGTGTCACTCGCATTAGACCATGGAAGATACAGTGTCGCATGGGCAGGGCTTGCCATCGCACAGGAAGCCGTTGATTCTCTAGTCACGTATTCGCGTAAAAGAACACAGTTTAATGAAAAATTGTACAAGCATCAAATGATCAAAGGCATGATCGGAGATGCGGTGACCCAGCTCCATGCAGCGAGAGCTTTATGCCTAAAGGCTGGGGAAATGAGAGAAGCGAATCATCCTGATTCGATCACAGAAACATCTATTGCAAAATATTTCACCTCTAAAATCGCCGTTGACATTACAAATACAAATGTCCAAATTCATGGCGGAAGTGGATTTAGCCGGGAAAACTCAGCTTCAAGACTATATCGTGAAGCAAAGGTGCTTGAAATTATTGAAGGGACTTCGCAAATTCAGCAGCAGGTTATTGCTAACTATGGTTTACGCCATTATTTCGTGAAACATTCTTAGAGAGAAAGGAGATGATCCCATGGCTTTACAGCCGCAGAAGCTGGATAAACAGAACATTGAAAATATGTTAGGTGTCACTACGATTCAAGAAGGATTGCTGTTTCATCATTTAATGGAACCGAACGGAACAGCTTATTTTGAACAACTGCTGATCGAAATAGACGGACCGATAGATCGAGACATGTTTGAACAGTCATGGACGAATGTCACCAAACAGCATGAAATGCTTAGAACATTGTTCAGATGGCAGGAGCTCGCAAGGCCAGTACAAATTGTGCTGAAGGAGCATCAGCCAGACATTCGTTATCGTGATTTGACACAAGCGAAGGAGCCTCTTCATGTGCTGAAAGAAGAGGTGACGGCACAGAACCGTGAAGAACGCTTTGATCTGCAGGAAGTCCCATTTCGCCTAACGTTATGTGAGGTGAATGATGAAGTCAGCTGGGTTCTCATTAGCTTCCATCACATTTTATTGGACGGATGGAGCCTTGGGATTGTATTAAGCGATTGGATGAGTGCATATGAACGCTTATCGAATGGGGACAAACCTCTTCTTGAACAAAGGCCGTCCTACAAATCCTTTGTTAAATGGCAGCAGAAAAACCTTCAGCAAACAGAAGCACAAGCCGCCTATTGGAAAAGTGTTTTCAACGGCTGGAGTTATTCAGAACTGCTTCCGAAGTCAAGCGGCGCGTATGAAGAGTCAGAGTCTTTTCATAAATATGAACATCAAGTGGATACTTCCATTGCGGAGAGCTTGAGCAAATTCACGAATCAATATGATGTGACACTGGCATCTGTGATGTATACGCTGTGGGGAGTTCTGCTATCTAAGTACGCGAACCAAGATGATATTGTCTTTGGGACAACAGTATCAGGGAGAAATGCGGATGTCCCTCATATTGAAAAGATGACTGGATTGTTCATTAACACATTACCGCTACGAGTCTCATTCGAACAGGAGCGGCCTATCCTTGAACAGATGCAGGAAGTGAGCCGTGAGATCGCTGTAAGGAATGAATATGAACATACCCCGCTATCTGACTTAAAGAAATATGCAGGAATGACGGCAGAGCAATCATTATTTGATTCAATCGTCGTCATTGAGAACTATCCACTAGATCAAATGCTCACGAAAAACGATCAGCCAATTCGTATTCGTGGATTTGAGATGACTGAGCAGACAGAGTTTGACCTGACGCTTAGTGTTCAGGCGTTTGATGATCAGCTGCACTTTTCATTGGTGTATAACCCCGTCAGCTTTTCAGCTGAGCAAATTGAAAAGTGGTGTCAGCATTTTCTTCATCTCCTGTCTGATGCATGTGCTCATCCGCACAAATCTGCTGCTCAACTACAGCTGCTATCAGAAGAAGAGAAAGAAAAGCAGTTAGCTGTCTTCCAGCAATATGGCGGAGCAACCTCTAGCAATGAGCCAACCGTGATTGATCTATTTGAAGCACAAGTAGAGCGAACGCCAGCGGCAGCCGCAGTTGAGTTTGGCGATACGAAGGTTACATATGAACAACTCAATAAGAGAGTGAACCAGCTCGCACATTATTTACAAAACAAAGGGGTCAAACAGGAGCAGCGTGTCGGCATTTTAGCAGAGCATTCCATTGAAATGGTCATATCATGCTTAGCGATCTTAAAAGCTGGTGGTGCATACGTGCCGATTGATCCTGAATATCCTCAGGAACGAATAGAATATCTATTAGAAGACAGCGGAGTAGAATGGCTCTTAACTCATCCAATAAAAGGGCTCACCTATGCCTATCATGGAGAAAAAATTGATATCACGCAGCCGGATCTATATACCGGACCATCAGACAACTTGGCAGAAGCCATCACCTCAGAACAAACAGCCTACTGCATTTATACATCAGGAACGACCGGAAGACCAAAAGGAGTACTCATTCATCATCTTGGCTTAGCCAACTATATTGATTGGGCGAAGCAAGTATATGTTCGAGGAGAAACAAGGCATTTTGCTTTGTATACCTCACTGTCCTTTGACTTGACGGTTACTTCTATTTTCACACCGCTCATTTCAGGAAATACCATCATGATTTATCACCATGAAAACCGGCAGTTGCTTGTCGAAGACATCATAAAAGACAATCGCGTACATGTGATGAAACTGACACCATCTCATTTACAGTTTATTAAGCATTTGTCTTTCCCAGACAGCCAAATGAAATGTTTCATTTTAGGCGGAGAACAGCTGGAAACATCTTTAGCGAAATCCATTCAGCAGTCCTTCCCGCAGCCAATTGAAATTGTGAATGAATATGGACCAACTGAAACGGTCGTTGGCTGCATGATTCATCGATATGACCAAGACCTTGATCAAGACGTGTATGTACCGATTGGAAAGCCTGCACAGCATACAGATATTCTTCTGTTTGACAGACATATGAATCTTATGCCGGAAGGAGCCGTCGGTGAATTATATATTGGCGGAAAAGGTGTCGCAAAAGGCTATTTGAATCGCCCAGAACTAACCGAAGAAAGGTTCGTCGATCACCCTTTCCAGCCAGGTGAAAAAATTTATAAAACAGGTGATGCAGCGCGCATTCTCCCTAATGGACTCATTCAATTTTTAGGTCGAAATGATGATCAAGTGAAGCTGAGAGGTTACCGGATTGAAACAGGTGAAATAGAATTTTGGCTGAATGAACAGCCAGAAATAAAAGCAGCAGCTGTTGTTGTAAAGCCAGATGTTTCTGGTACACCATGCTTGACCGCATATGTTGTCACGACAGCCATACTTGATCAAGCGGCAATAAAACAAGCGTTGACTGATCAGTTGCCTGATTATATGATCCCTACTCACTTTGTTCAATTAGACGATATGCCACTGACTGCTAATGGCAAACTAGATAAACGAGCTTTACCTGCGTTGAAACAAGCGCAACAAACGAAAAAACAGGCGGGCTCTGACCATCTTTCTGATACGGAGAAGGTCATCCAAGACATTTGGAAAAAAGTCCTCGGCTTAGATGAGGTAAGTGTCCATGACAAATTCTTTGACATTGGCGGGCATTCACTCAATTTGATTCACGTCAATCAACAGCTCGCTAAGCAATTGAATCAAAGCATTCCAATGGTCGAAATGTTCCGCCGTCCAACGATTAGAGAGCTTGCCTCATATGTAAGCGGAGATGCAGAGCAGGTAGCGGCAGACACGCAGTCTGTAAATCAAAAGATAAGAAAAGCCAATGAGCCGATTGCCATTATTGGAATGGCTGGTAAATTCCCAGGTGCGAAAAATGTTGAGGCATTTTGGCGAAATTTGAAGAATGGAGAAGAATCAATTTCCTTCTTTTCCGATGAAGAACTTCTTGAAGCAGGTATTGATCGTCAAACCTTTGAGCGATCCGATTATGTGAGGGCAAAAGGTGTAATTGATGGACCTGATTTATTTGATGCATCCTTCTTCGGCTATTCGCCAGGTCAGGCAGAAATGATGGATCCACAAATACGCCTCCTGCATGAGTATGCCTATAAGGCGCTGGAAGATGCGGGGTATGTCCAAGAAGATTATGCGGGTAAGGTCGGCTTGTTTACTGGGTCCACATCGAACTTCCAATGGATTCAGCGTTTTGCCTCTTCCCTTGATAGCAGTATGTCAGAGCTGTTTGAAGTGGGTTCACTCAATGATACGTATACCGTAAGTACAAGAATTGCCCATAAATTGAATTTGAAAGGACCGGCGCTCACGCTGCAAACCGCTTGTTCAACTTCTTTGGTCGCTTTGCATTTGGCCTGTCAATCCATTGCGAATGGTGATTCAGATGTAGCGCTTGCTGGAGGTGTGTCGATCCTGCACCCAGTGAAATCAGGCTACGTTTATCAGCAGAACATGGTGAAATCAAGCGATGGCCATTGCCGCGCCTTTGACGATCAAGCAGATGGAACAGTTGGCGGAGATGGTGTTGGTCTTGTTGCTTTAAAAGCACTTAGTGAAGCCATAGAAGATGGTGACCATATTTATGCGGTCATTAAAGGCTCTGCCATCAACAATGATGGTGATCAAAAGGTTGGTTTCAATGCTCCAAGTGTTGAGGGACAGACACGTGTCATTCAGGATGCCCTCCATCAAGCAGATGTTTCACCAGAGACGATTGAATATGTGGAAACACATGGAACGGGCACATCACTTGGTGATCCGATTGAAATAGAGGCGCTCACAAAGGCCTTCGACACAGAGAAAAAACAATTTTGCCGTATTGGGTCTGTGAAAACCAATATTGGACATTTGGATGCAGCAGCAGGAGCAGCTGGCTTGATCAAAGCTGTGCTTTCGCTTGAGCATCACACTTTTGTACCTAGTCTTCACTTCAAAAAAGCCAATGAAAACATTGCATTTGAACATAGCCCTTTCTTTGTCAATACTGACCTGACCGACTGGAAGCAGCCAGCTTCCCATTTGCGGCGGGCTGGGGTGAGCTCATTTGGAATGGGTGGAACGAATGCACATGTCATATTAGAAGAAGCACCACAAAGAGATCGTCAGCAAATGCCTCGTTCTGCTGAGCTTCTTGTTCTTTCAGCAAAGAGCAAAACGAGCTTGGAACGAATGAAAGAAAAACTCGCAAGTCAGATAGAAAACACGCCTTCTATTAATTTGGCAGATGCAGCCTATACGCTGCAAACAGGAAGACAACCCTTTGGTTTCCGTCAGACATTTGTTGCGGCAAGCAGAGAAGATGCTTTGCGTGTATTAAGGGAAAAGCAAGGCAAGGGCATTGGAAAGCTCATGCATTCGCATGTGGAGAAACAAAAGATTGTTTTTATGTTTTCTGGACAAGGCAATCAATATCTCAATATGGGATTAGATTTGTACCAGGAAGAGCCTTACTTTAAACAGCAAATGGATGCTTGTTTTCAAGCATATGAAGAAGCAACTGGGCGAAGTCTTGCTCGTATTCTGTACCCATTAGCGGCTGAAGCAGAAAAGGCGCGTGAACAATTGGCAAGTACTCAATATGCACAGCCAGCCATTTTTGCCATTGAATATGCCTTATCCATGCTTTTCATTGAATGGGGCGTTCGTCCTGATGCAATGATCGGTTATAGCTTTGGAGAATTAACGGCAGCCGCCATATCAGGGCTATTCAGCTTAAAGGACGCAATGTCCATGGTCGCCTATCGTGCAAATGCGATGCAGTCGTCACCAGCTGGCGTCATGATGAGTGTTCCATTACCTGAGGCAGAGCTAAAACCGATGCTTCCAAAAAATATTTCTCTCGCAGTTGTCAATAATTCATCATGTATCGTGTCAGGTCTTGAAGAGGCGATAAGTGAATTTGAACAAGAGCTGAAAAGCAACAGATTGATGTGTATGCGATTAGGCGGAACCATTGCCGCCCACTCACATGTCATGAAAGAGGCAGCGGAGCAATTCGGAGAAAAATTAACGCATATGAAAGCCAAGTCGCTTCGCATTCCATTCATTTCGAATTTGTCAGGAGATTGGATGACAGATACGAGTGCGAAAGATATGTCTTATTGGAAAAGACATATGACCGATACAGTTCGCTTTGCTGAAGGCATCACAAATATTTTACAAGAGGACAATATTCAATTAATTGAGATAGGGCCAGGACAAGATCTAAGCGTGATGGTCAACCGGTCGCTGAACGGCCTGAACCAGCATGTATGTCATGTGTTAAGGCATGCAAAACAAGATGTGACAGATACGGAATTTTTACTTGGTCAAATGGGACGCCTCTGGACAAACGGATTATCCATTGATTGGGACAAGTTCCATCTAAACCGTCAGCCGTGGAAAATACCGCTGCCAACGTATGCGTTTGATCAAACCTCCTATTGGTATGATGCAGCAGATCGTGTGAAACAAGAAAAACCAAAGCAGTCTGGACGAAAGCAGCAAATGGATGAATGGTTCTATACCCCTCATTGGGAAGCGGATCTTTTACCTTGCGTGCCATCAGAAGATACGTCTGACGGAGCCTTGCTTTTGTTTGCAGATCCATCTGCATTTGGAGAGAAGGTTGCGGCTGAGCTCCTGATGAAACGAAGCGAGTCCGTAGTGGTTCGTAAAGGAAATGATTTTACGAAGCATGACGAAAAAAGCTATACCATTCGGTCACATGAGCCATCTGATTATGAAAGGCTCATATCAAATCTAGTAGATGACAAAATTAACGTGTCAAAAGTTTGTCATCTAAGGGGGCTTTCAGAAAGACTGCCATCTCAAACGGAAGAAGAATGGGTGAAACAAACGCAGCAAGATAGTTATTACTCCTTGCTTTATATCGGCCAGGCACTGAAAAAATATGTGGACCAAAAGGTATCAATCACAGTTCTTTCCTCATTGACGTATGCCGTTGGCGGTGAGCCTGTACTTTATCCTGAAAAAGCGGTCCATTTAGGACCTGCCATGGTGATTTCACAAGAAACACCGAACTTACGTTACCGCATACTTGATATTGATCGCCCAGTGGAAAATGGGGTTCAAGAAAAGAGATTGCTAAGGCAGATAAGCGATGAGCTAGATCGAGCGTATGGACAACTTCTCACTGTCTATCGACGAAATAAGCGATATGTGAAAAAGTATGCGAAAGGTTCAGTTCCCGAAATGGGACATGCTCAGTTGGCTAAAAAAGATGGTGTGTACATTTTAATTGGCGGACTTGGGTTTATTGGATTGAATATCGCTCAGACTTTGGCTGAACAAACGCAGGGAACATTGATCTTAACGAGCAGGTCTGGACTCCCTGATAGAAGCAAGTGGCAAGAATGGCTAACTACACATGATGATCAGGATCCAACAAAGAAAAAAATACAAAAAGTAATGGCACTGGAAGAGACAGGTGCAGATGTTCTCATTCAGAAAGTAGACGTTCGTCACAAAGAAGATATCCTGCAATTGATCCACACAGTGGATACGTCATATGGGCAAATCGATGGTGTGATCTATGCAGCTGGAGTGACAGGCGACCAATCTTTCCAGGTGATGGAGCAAACAGATGTTACTTTTTCGGAGCCGCATTTTGAAGCGAAGATGAATGGTGTACTTCATCTTGATGCTGCTTTAGGTGATCGATCCCTTGATTTCTGTTTTGTCCTATCATCTTTGTCACCGATCTTGGGTGGACTCGGTTTTACAGCCTATACAGCTGTGAATCATTTCATCGATGCGTACGTGTATGAACGCAATCTACGTTCAGAAACACAATGGTCTGTCATTAGCTTTGACGGCTGGGAATTTGAGCAGGGGAAGCAGCTTGATCTTCCAATCGGAGATGATGTCACGGAAGCGTTAATTACAGAAAAAGAAGGAAGAATGATCTTTGAACGATTGCTTTCACTGGATCAAGTTGAACAAATGGTGATTTCGACAACATCTTTACATGATCGTATTCACCGATATGTAGACCGTTTATCGCTTGAGGAAGAGAGCGGCAGAGAGCATGAACAAGATGGCAACTTGTATTCTCGGCCAGCGCTTTCCACAAATTATGCGGCACCAGAAACAGAGCTGGAGAAAGCATTAAGCCAACATTGGCAAGCTTTCTTTAAGATTGATGAAATTGGTATAGATGATCACTTTTTTGAAATGGGTGGAGATTCTCTAAAGGCAATTACCTTTATTGGCATCATTCATCGTGCATTTAGTGTAGAGCTGACGCTGCCACAATTTTTCCAAATCCCTACGATACGATTAATGGCAGCATACATCGATCAAGCAGATACTGCTGCTTATCATGCGATTGGAAAAGCCGAAGTGAAGGAGCATTATCCTCTGTCGTCTGCCCAAAAACGGTTGTATCTCATGCAGCAAATGGATGTAAACAGCACAGGATACAACGAGTTTAAAGCGGGACGAATCAAAGGGAAACTCGATATTAGCAGATTGGAATGGGCATTTCAGCAGCTTATTAAGAGACACGAAAGTTTGCGGACTGCTTTTGTACTAGAGAATGGTGTCCCTTATCAAAAGATTGAAGAAGAGGTACCATTTGCAGTCACCTTATTTGACCTCACTAACGGATCAACACAAGGAGCTGAGGAAGAGCAAAAACAAGTGATTGAACAATTTTTGACTGCCTTTACATTAAGTGAAGCCCCATTGATGAGAGTCGGTGTGATGAAACTGGCAGAAGAGGAATTCGTGCTCATGCTGGACATGCACCACATTATCTCAGACGGTCTTTCTCAAGATATTTTGGTCAATGACTTTATGCAATTATATGACGGCAGGACGCTTGAACCTCTCGCTCTGCAATATAAAGATTTTTCAGAATGGCAAAATGACATGCTAGCATCAGAAGCACTGAAAGAATCGAGTGATTACTGGAAAGGTCGGTTAGAGGGTGCCCCGCTACTTGACCTGCCAACAGATTTCGATCGACCAGAGGTGAGACAATTCCGCGGCGGACATTATACATTCCGTATAGAAGAAGCGGAGCTGAACGTGTTTAAGCAGGTGATTTTAAAGGAAGACGCCACACTGTTTATGGGCTTGTTAAGTGTATATCATATTTTGCTTCATAAATTAAGCGGACAATCAGATATCACGGTCGGGGTTCCGGTGGCAGGGAGAAAACAAGAGGAGCTGCAGCAAGTGATCGGTATTTTTGTCAATATGCTGCCACTTCGTTTGTATCCTAAAGCAGAGCTGACGTATCAGCAATTCTTGCAGGATGTGAAAGCACATGTAGTTGATGATTTCGGACATCAAGACTATCAATATGAACAAATGGTTCAAGACCTCCAGTTAAGCCGGAGTGTCAGCCGGAATTTATTGTTTGATGCAGTGTTCGCCTTGCAAAATATGAATCAGCCAGAACTGAAGGTAGGCGGCTTAACCTTTAGTGATTATCCGTATGAGACAGGAACGTCACGCTTTGATTTACTTTGGATTGCGTATGAGCAGGAAGACGGTCTTTCTTCAACGATTGAATATAATACTGAGCTTTTCACAAAGGAAACCATCGAGCGGATAGCGGGCTTGCTGAAAGACATCATGCGGGCTGTTTCAGTAGATGTTGTAAGAATAGAGGAGATCGAACTGACTTCTTCATTCCAGCAATTAGATGACGTATCTCTTTTCGAATTAGATGACTTGAAAATATAAGTAAAGAGGTGAATGGAAGAGTGATTGAACATGATGATTTTCAACTGAAAGCAGCGGCGAAGGAAAGGGTGAGGGAAAGAGCCTACTGGACATCGATTTTATCAGGTGTCCAGCTTGATGGCCGCATTCCTCATACGGTTTCACAAGCCAAGTCTGCTGCAATGAACCGATCGCTTCATTCGTCCTTCCCTGTGGCTATGAATCATTCGTTAAAGCAATTATGTGGAGAGTCTGATTTGCGCCTGTTTATTGTGCTAACCACAGCAGCTTTTGGCTTGCTTCAACGTTATAGCGGAAAAACTGAGTTGATGGTGACTGTTCCTACAATGGAACAGTCTGCTCATCAATCTGCCATCAATCATATGCTACCGCTTAAGGCAGAAATTGAGCCTCATATGAGCTTTAGCGCAGGGCTAGAGGCAGTGAAACAATCGTTTCAGGAGGCAGTGCGTCATCAAAACTATCCTGTTCATATTTTAATGGATGAGCTTTGGCGATCAGTAGGAGAAGACAAGAAGCGTGTCAATCTAGCATGTGCATATGAGCCTTTGCATGGGCAAACCAACAGAGAACAGCTACATGCGGATGTGCTTATTGTTTGGAAGAAAGAACAAGATCACCTTCATGCTGAAGTTCACTGGGATGATTCCATTTATGATGACCAAATGATAGAGCAGTTCTCCAATCATTTCATGAGATTCACAGAGCAATGTCTCGAAACGTCTGAGCAAATGATGTGCACACATTCATTTTTATCTGACATGGAGAAAAGTCAGCTGTTTGATTCGTTTCAAGGGGAGTCGCTCGATTATCCAGTGGATCGTGATATTGTGTCGTTATTTCAACAACAAGTCCAATTACATCCAGCAAGAACGGCTGTTGTGTTTGGCACCACCTCCTATACATATGAAGAGGTTGATTATTTATCAGATCGCATTGCGTGTAGACTATCTCAAAGTCAGATAACACGTGAGACTCCTGTTGGACTCAGAATGTATCGATCTGCTGAACTAGTCATCGCCATTCTTGGCATCTTAAAGGCTGGCTATGCTTATTTACCAATTGATGTCCATCTGCCGATCGAAAGAATTCGGTATATGCTCAAAAACAGCGGCGCAACAGCTATTGTCTCGGATACAGAAGGACACGAAGGATTGGATATTGAGGTTCATGTGATTCAAGACATGCTTCAAAAATCATCAATAAAAGAGAATTTGACTAGGGCTATCTCACCTTCGGATATGGCGTATGTCCTGTATACATCAGGTACAACAGGGCATCCGAAAGGTGTCGTTATCGAACATCGTCATGTCATTAATTTGGTATATGGAATGAAAACGCGCTTTTTTGATCTGCTCCCTGATCCTCTGCAAGTAGGGATGCTGGCTTCACACATTTTTGATGCGTCTGTTCAAACATTGTTCCCAGCATTGCTCCTTGGCCAGACGTTGCATATTGCCAAAGATGAAGTCCGTATGGACGGGCATGCGTTATGGTCGTTTTACCAAGAACATCACATTCAGCTGTCTGATGTGACCCCCTCTCATTTAAAGCTGATGAACAAGGCAGCCGTGCAATCAAAACAAGACTTACCAGCGTTGAAGATGATGCTGGTGGGCGGAGAGGTGTTCACAAAAGAGCTGATGGATCAATTTTTACAGCATATATCAGGTGAAAAACCAATCATGATTAATGCGTATGGGCCGACTGAATGTACGGTTCAGTCGTCATCCTTTTTGATTCCTCAAGATTGGGATGAGCAAGTCATTCCTATTGGGCAGCCGATGCCCAATGAACATATTTTCATATGTGACGCGCATGGAGAGCCAGTTCCGATTGGCGTCTTTGGAGAGTTATATATAGCAGGCGATGGTGTAGGTCGTGGGTACATCAATCACCCTGATCTGAGCAAGGAGAAATTTATCAAAAAACCAGAGCTGAGCAGCGGGATGTTATACGGTACGGGAGACCTTGCAAGATGGCGGTTTGATGGTTTATTAGAATTTGCCAAGAGAAACGACGGTCAAGTGAAAATTAGGGGGTATCGAATTGAGCTAGAGGAAATACGTAGAGCGATTCTTGATGACCCGCATATGCAAGGACTGGTTCAAGATGTCATTGTCATTCCTAAGGAAGCACAGAATCAGGACCAATACATTTGCGCATATATGATAGCAAAACAAGTGATAGATCAGCGTGCGCTTCGTCAGTCTTTAAGTGAAAGATTACCAGGTTATATGGTGCCGAGACATATCATCCAAATAGAGCAATTTCCTTTGAATCTATCGGGGAAATTGGATATACAAGCACTGCCGAATCCAGAAGATCAGCTTGCAGACCATCAAGAGCCTGTGACCATTCAAGCACATAATGAAACAGAGCAGAAGCTTGTTCGTATTTTCGCTTCTATTTTACAAGTTCCTGCTTCGCAGATTCGTATAGATGAACCGTTTTTTGACTTAGGCGGGAACTCTTTTAATATCGTTGAGCTGTCTAATAAAGTGAAAGAGGAATTCCAGCAGGAGCTGACAGTGATGGAGCTGTTCCAATTTACAACTGTTTCACAAATAGCTGCTCAATTAAAAAACAAAGCATCAGGGCAAGAGAAACAAATCGAAGATGATGGAGAAAATGAAGCGGATGACTTAGAAAGTGCCGCTCAACTGTTAGGCGGGATGATAGATGAGTAAGTTCACAGGATTAGAGGTTGCGGTGGTTGGGATGGCCTGCCGTTTTCCGGGAGCAAATAATATTCATCACTTTTGGGACAACCTTGCAAATGGAAGAGAGTCCATTACGTTCTTTTCGAAGGAAGAGCTGCTTGAGGCAGGGGTTGAGGAAGAAGCATTAGATCATGAGCAATATGTACGTGCCAAAGGAGCAGTCGATCAGCATGACCACTTTGATGCAGATTTCTTTGGTTATTCACAGCGTGAAGCAGAAGTCATGGACCCGCAAATCCGCATGTTTCATGAGGTGGCGTGGGAATCTCTTGAAGATGCAGGCTATAACCCTGAAACCTATCAGGAACCGATTGGTTTATTTGGAGCCGCTTCTGCTAATTTATATTGGCAAGCTGCTTCCATGCTGATGAGAACGAATCACTCATCTGAACAATTTGCGGCTGTTCAGTTAACAGATAAAGACTTCATGAACACAAAAGTATCCTACAAATTGAATTTGAAGGGGCCGAGCGTAGCTGTTGACACAGCTTGTTCCTCCTCTTTGACTGCCATTCATATGGCGGCGCGCGCTCTGATTACCGGAGAATGTAAAATGGCTCTCGCAGGCGGCGTCACGATTACGACTCCTCACAAAAAAGGATACATGTATCAAGAGGGCATGATCATGTCTCCAGATGGGCACTGCCGGGCTTTTGATGGACAGGCAGAAGGCACCGTTGGTGGTGAAGGTTGCGGTGTTGTTGTGCTCAAATCTTTAAAGCAGGCACTAAAAGATAAGGACCATATCTATGGCGTGATTAAAGGTTCAGCGTATAACAATGATGGCGGGCGGAAGGTTGGCTACACAGCACCAAGTATAGAAGGACAAAGCGAAGTGATTAAAAAGGCACTCAACATCAGTCGTGTAGAAGCTGAGAGTATTTCTTATATTGAAGCACATGGCACAGGTACAACTCTTGGAGATCCGGTTGAAATTGAGTCACTAAAGAAAGCCTTTCAAACGGATAAAAAACAGTTTTGTGCGATTGGGTCTGTGAAAACCAATATTGGCCATCTTGACTCAGCGGCAGGGGTTGCAGGTTTTATCAAGACAACGCTTAGTCTGTACCACCAGATGTTGCCACCTAGCCTTCATTATAAAAAACCAAATCCGAAAATTGAATTTGAAACCAGTCCATTTTATGTCAATACAACACCTGTACCATGGACGAAAACAGAGCAGCCTTTGCGAGCCGGAGTTAGTTCATTTGGAGTCGGTGGAACGAATGTACACCTGATCATGGAAGAGGCACCCGCCGCCGACAAGCCGTCAGTAGAAAGAGATCATGAACTAATGGTGATTTCTGCAAGATCGAAGCAGGCGGTTCAAAAATCTGCTGAACAAATGACATCTTATTTAAAAGAACAAAAGCGTGTCACACTATCCGAGGCTGCCTTTACACTGCAAGAGGGACGAAAGCATTTTCCTTATCGACAAGCTTTTCTTGCAGGTCCTGACCGCACATTCCAGTCAGCCGGACAGCCGCAAAAGGCCTTTCAACAGCCTGCAATCGTCTGGATGTTTTCTGGACAAGGTGCTCAGTATGTGAATATGGGCAAAGATTTATATGAGAAAGATCCTGAATTTAAACAAACGCTTCAGACATGTTTTGCCATCATTCTATCTTTATCAGGTGTTGAGATCGAGAACGTGTTATATCCAACAACCGAAGAAGAGTTCACTAAAGCAGAACAACTCATGCAGCAAACATCATATACACAAATCATCTTGTTTAGTTTTGAGTATGCGCTCGCATCGAAGCTGATGGGACTAGGCATACGTCCGCATTATTTCATTGGTCATAGCATTGGAGAAATCACGGCTGCCTGCGTGGCGGGTATCATACGCCTCGAAGATGCAATCCGTATCGTTTTAAAAAGAGGTAGTTTGATGCAAAAAATGCCTCGGGGTGAAATGGCCGGAGTGTCACTCCCTGCCGAAGAGATTGAACAGGATCTTCCTGAAGGTGTCGAGCTTTCTGCGGTGAATAGCTCACAATTATCTGTTGTTTCCGGTCCTTCAGAACGACTACAGATCTATCTCGACCAAGCTGAAAAAAGAGGAGCTTCTGTCCAAACATTGAAAACCTCTCACGCCTTTCATACGAGTATGATGGCTGAAGCGTCCAAACAGTTTAAGAACGTTCTCTCAGAGATCACCTATCAACAGGGCGAGATTCCGATTCTTTCGAATGTGACAGGGAACTGGTTAACACATGAGCAAGCCTCATCCCCTGATTACTGGGCATCTCATATCAGACAGCCTGTTTTATTTAGTCAAGGATTAGAGACGTTATTTGGACTTGGAGAAGTGGTTTTCATTGAAGTGGGTCCAGGTCATACGTTGACTCAATTTGTGAGACGACATGATGACTATGATGTGAACAAAGCAGCGGCTGTTTCATTGGTGAGACATCCAAAAGAACAAGCTACTGATGATGAATATATGAAAAAGGCTATAGGGAAGCTATGGAGTTTTGGCGTGGAACCGAGCTGGAGCGCTGTTAGAAAAAACAAGAATCCATATCGAGTGTCACTGCCAACATATCCATTCGAGCATCAAATATTTCCCTCCCCGCAGTTTAAAGCAGATCAACTGATGACTGCTTTGGCGCCATCAGAAAAGGGAGAGAAATTCTCCGCTGATTTTGAAGACTGGTTTTACATTCCGGTATGGGAGCGCTCTGCACCTGTACTAAAAGAGCAGCATCATCATGGGAAGCGTATCTTGGTTTTTGAGAAAAGTGGTCATATTGGCGACTATTTGAAAGAACGTCATGCAGAGGTTGTCAGTGTCTGTCAAAGTGATCATACGATTAAAGAAAATGACCAGTTGATGAAAGCCGACGTTCATATGCTGTCACACTTAGAGTGGGTTATGGCTGAACTGCAACGATCTGGATTTATACCGGAAGAGATCATCTGGATGCAGGATGAACTAACAGAAGATACAGGTGATCAGCCAAACTACTTATCTGTGCTTGATCTCGTCAGGCTCATCAGCCAGCATCATAACACAACCATCCGGCTTCATCTTGTGACAAATCAAGCGCATGATGTCATCGGAATGGAAAAGGTCAATCCTCTTCAAGCAACATGTACTGGATTAGCTCTGACCATTCCTCAAGAATATCAGCACATTGTATGTCAGCACATTGATTTATGTCAGGAAACAAAGGCGGACTGGCCGCTATTTCTTTCATACGAGATTGCAATGCAAGATCAAGAGGCAGTCGTGGCGTATCGGGGGAACAGCAGGTGGGGTCGAAAAGCTTCAAGTACACCTTTAAGCAAAAAGGAATCGTCCGCGCAGCCTTTCAGGACTCATGGGATTTACCTCCTGACCGGCGGTATGGGAGGCATTGGCTTCACACTAGCTCAACATTTAGCAGAAACGTATCAAGCAAAACTGGTATTCCTCAGCCGATCACAGATACGTGAACGCCCTGCATGGGATGAACTGCGTGATGCGGATGGGAAAGAAGCTGAAACCATCAAAAAGCTGATGACTCTTGAAGAGTTAGGCGCTGATGTACTAACTGTACACGGTGATGTGTCAGATAAAGACGCTGTGCAGAAAGCAGTCGAGCTGGCTCATACAACGTTTGGTGACTTACATGGGGTCATCCATGCGGCAGGAGAGGCAGATGGGAAGATCATCCAAGCAAGAACAGCAGACGATGAAATTCGCATGTGTCAGGCAAAAATCAACGGGACTTATGTGCTGGATGAAGCACTGAAGAATGAAACGCTCGACTTCTTTTTACTATGTTCATCCTTAGTATCCTTTCTTGGAGCGGCTGGACAAGTGGCATATGCGGCTTCCAATGCTTTTATGGACAGCTTTGCCCATGCGAAGAGACAGGAAGGAAAGCCAGTGATTTCTTTAAACTGGGATCGATGGGAAAAAGTCGGTATGGCACACGACTCAGCATTAGCTTCTAAAGTCAATGACATGATGGCGCTCGAGGAGCAGGCGGGAATTTCACCAGAGGCAGGAATCAAGGCCTTTCATGAAGTGCTGCGTCTAGATTATCCTCAAATTCTTGTTTCTGTTCGAGACATGAGAGAGAGAATCAAACACCGATTAACACCTATGCAGCAGGAAGAAGGACCGACTCAACAAACATTGCAGGTCATAGATGATCGTCTAGAAGCATCATTAAGTGATGTACTCCGCTCATTTTTTCCTCATGAACCGGATGTAAATGAGAACTTCTTTGAAATGGGTGCGACTTCCCTTGATCTGCTGCAGATGAGCGGTCATATTAAATCAATTTATGGGATAGAGGTTCCAGTGGTCATGATGTATAGTCATCCAACGATTGCATCTTTGGCTGCAGAACTGAAGAAGATACATGGCGTGAAGGAAGAAAAGCAAGCTGTCACTGAATCATCTAATCTCCGCAAACAGGCGATGGCAGAAGGGAAAAACCGCCGTAAACAGAGATTAAAACGAAAATAGATGGGAGAAATGCAGCGTATGTCTGATCAAGAGCAATGGAGCGAATCTGGACTTGAAATTGCAGTTGTAGGATTAGCGGGTACCTTTCCCGGAGCACCGAATGTGCAAGCGTTTTGGGAAAATGTGTCGCAAGGAAAAGAATCCGTTACGTTTTTCACTGATGAAGAATTAAAGGCAGCAGGTGTAGATGAGACGCTGTTAAAACGATCTGATTATGTCAAGGCAAAGCCATATTTAAAACATGCATCATCATTTGATGCAGACTTTTTTGGCTACTCTCCGCGAGAGGCTTCTATTATGGACCCGCAAATTCGATTGATGCATGAATGCACATGGCATGCGCTAGAAGATGCAGGCTATGAGCCTGAGCAATACGAAGGATTAATTGGTCTTTATGCCGGCGCATCTAGCAATTTATCGTGGATGGGGCAGCATATGTCGTCACTTGCAAAGAACGAAGATGTGTTTCAAATCATGCATCTCAATGACCCATCCTTTGCTTCTCGGATCGCCTATAAATTAAATCTAAAAGGTCCAAGCGTATCGGTGCAAACGGCTTGTTCCACGTCGCTTGTTGCGATCCATATGGCATGCCAGGGATTAATCGGAGGTGAATGTGACCTTGCGTTAGCAGGAGGTGTTACACTTCATCAGCCGCAAATCACAGGCTATCAATACCAAGAAGGAATGATTTATTCTCCTGATGGTCATTGCCGTCCGTTTGATGAAAAAGCAAAAGGAACCGTTTTTGGTGAAGGTGCAGGTGTTGTTGCGCTAAAACGATTAAAAGATGCGATAGAAGATGGAGATTTTATTTATGCTGTCGTAAAAGGATCTGCAACGAACAATGATGGGAGCAATAAAGTCGGCTATACAGCTCCAAGTGTGAGTGGCCAGGCAAGTGTCATTGAATCTGCGTTAGAAATGGCTGAGACAGAACCAGAGACGATTTCTTATATCGAAGCACATGGAACGGGTACGCCTGTTGGAGATCCGATTGAGATTGAGGCGCTTACTCGTGCTTTTCAAACAAAACAACAAGGCTATTGCCGAATTGGATCAGTCAAAGCCAATATTGGGCATTTAGATGCCGCAAGCGGTGTGGCTGGTTTTATCAAAACAGTCATGATGCTGCATCATCGTCAATTTGCCCCGATGCCGCACTTTGACAAGCCAAATCACCGTATTTCTTTTGATCAAACTCCATTTTATGTTGGGACAGACAAAGAGGAGTGGAAGACATCTCATTTGCCACGGAGAGCTGGAGTCAGTGCTTTTGGTATAGGGGGAGCAAATGCTCATGTCATCTTAGAAGAGGCACAGCCGAGAAAGGCAAACAGCAAGGCCTCGTCCAAAGAATTAATCGTGCTGTCAGCTAGATCAACACATGATCTGAAGAACATGACAAAAAACTTAAAGGATTATGTCTCCTCACATCCTGATCTCTCACTTGGTGAAGCAGCTTATACCTTACAAAGTGGAAGAAAGGCTTTCAAATATCGAAAAGCGTTTGTCTGTTCAACGCGGGAAGAGTTATTAGAGGAGTTGCAAGTGCTGGATGAAGAGACAGCAGGCAGAAAAAGTCTTCTTTATAAACGGATCAGCATGAAGCTGACAGGGTATCATGAGTCAGGTTTACGAGAATACATCAAGCTGTATGAGAAAGATCCTTCTTTCAAAATAGAAGTGGATCGAATCATAAGCCTCGTCCAAACTGCGGTACCTATCAAAAAAGACGAGCTGTTCCACCCTGAACAAAGCAGTCAATCAGAAGTGGCGATGCTGATCATGACAGCGGCTTTTGCCAACATGCTAAGAACACTCGGAATTGAACCAGATGGATGGATTGGAGAAGGCAGCGGCGTCTGGACAGCTTTATATGCAGCAGGCGGCCTTGAGCTAAACGATGCGGCATCTATTGTGTACCATCTTCATGACTCCGAGACGGTTAATCAAAGGCTGGCTTCACTGCCTCAGAGGACACTAAAGCAGTCAGTTTACTTGCAGCAAACTGGGGAGGAACTAACCACTTTCGATCCATCATCTGCAAAGGGTCTTCTTAACATGAATAAGCCTGTAAAATCGCCAATCATGGAGCAAGAATCACCAGCTTTGATGATTGACCTTTCAATGAAACAAGGAATTGTCGTTGAAAAGGGAGCAGAAGAAACAACTGAACCACTTGATGGAGACATGCTTCAAATCGCAGGCGTTCTTTGGGAAATGGGAGTCGGCTTAGCCTTTCCTTTAACAGAGGAGAAAAATAGGCAGCGTATTCCGCTACCGGGGTACCCATTTCAGAAAACCGATTTCTCTGCTCAAACAAATACGACGGCAGCCATTGAACCGCAAAAGCCGCAGAATGAACAACGTGTCTATGCTTCACTCGCTTCTTTACAAAAAGACATTCACGACATTGTGCAAACTCATTTTGGGTTTGATCAAATGGATGATGAAACGCCATTTTTCGAATTTGGTGCGACATCCCTTGATATTTCTCAGCTCGCAGCGAAAATATCTGAGCATGTGGATAAACAAATGGACACTGTGCAATTGTATCGATTTGCGACAGTGGCAAGTCTTGCCGAATATTTGTTTAAAGAACAGTCGGAACAGGCTCAAAAACCTGCTTCTCACCCAGTAAAAAACACGTCCCAGGAGCATACGGATATTGCGATTGTCGGAATGGCTGGAAGATTCCCGGGAGCTTCATCGCTAGAAGACTTTTGGCAGCGTCTTGTGAATGGTGAGGAAATGATTCACTTTTTCACAGAAGAAGAGCTCAAGAAAGCAGGGCTGGATGCGTCTGTCTACCAGCATCCGAATTTCATTGGAGCAAAAGGTCGTTTACAAGAGATCGAAGGCTTTGATGCAGACTTCTTTAACTATTCTGCTAGAGAGGCAGAGTTAATGGATCCGCAGTTCAGGCTCTTGCATGAATGTGCTTGGGAAGCGCTGGAGGATGCTGGCTGTGACCCTGATCGAATGGCAGGGAAGATTGGTGTTTATACAGGAACGAGTCCAAACCATGAGTGGCTGACGCGCTTTGTCCATCAAATGGAAGCAACTGAGCAATTCAGCGCCATGTTGTTAAATGATCGTGAGTTTTTTAGCACGCAGCTTTCATATAAATTGAATTTACACGGGCCTAGTGTGACCATGCAGACAGCTTGTTCGACCTCACTTGTCAATATTGGCATGGCTTGTCAAGCTTTATTGAATGAAGAATGTGATGCCGCACTGGCTGGCGGTGTGACGGTCAGTTCTCCAGAAAACATCGGCTACATCTATCAAGATGGGATGATCCAATCAAAAGATGGACATTGCCGTCCGTTTGACCAAGAGGCGAGCGGAACCATTTTCGGAGATGGAGCGGGAATTGTTCTGCTAAAACGTTATGAAGATGCGGTGAGAGACGGCAACCCGATTCATGCAGTCATCAAAGGGGTTGGTGTGAACAATGATGGCAGCCGAAAAGCTGGTTTTACCGCTCCGAGTGTGGAAGGACAAGCAGAGGTTTTAAAAGAAACGTATGAAAAATCAGGTATCGATCCCGCCTCTATCGGTTATGTAGAAGCACATGGTACAGGGACAAAAATGGGAGATCCAATTGAGGTATCCGCTCTTAGCCAAGTGTTCAAAGGGACAGATCCGCTGACGATTCCGATCGGTTCTGTGAAAAGTAATGTCGGACACTTAAATAGTGCGGCAGGGATTGCAGGTCTATTTAAAGCCATTTTGGCACTCCAGCATAAAACGATCCCGCCAACTATTCACTATGAATCACCCAATCAGGAGATCCCTTTCAAAGATACACCGTTCTTTGTGAATCAAAAGGCGTTGTATTGGAAGGAAGCAGATGGTCCGAGAAGAGCGGGAGTTAGCTCTTTCGGTATCGGCGGAACGAACGCCCATATGATCATAGAAGAGGGCTTGCAGACGAAGAAAAAACCAGCTTCTAATCAAAAGCAGCTTCTTGTCTTATCTGCAAAAACAGATACTGCTTTAGCGGAAATGACAGAGCGATTAAAGCAGTATGTGATCCAGCATCCTCAAGTCCCGCTTGAAGATATTGCTTATACATTACGTTACGGCAGAAAGCAATTTCCATACCGAAAAGCGATCGTACTTGCGTCTGCTGATGAATGGATGCAGCAGAAACAGCTTGAAACGAGTGTGTTCCGAAGCAAAAAATGGCGTAAAGCGACCTTTATGTTTTCAGGTCAAGGCGCTCAGTATGCTGGTATGATGCGCGGATTATATGAAACAGAGCCAGTGTTCAAATGGGAAGTAGATAGATGCTTTAAATATGTCATGGAAACGGAGCAAGTGGATTTAAAGGGCATTGTTTTTTGCGAGGATGAAACGAACGAAGACATCACAAAAACATCAAATGCACAGCCGCTTCTCTTTATATTTGAGTATGCATTAGCCAAATTGCTTCAGCACAGCGGTGTTGAGCCAGAATCAATGATTGGACACAGTATCGGCGAATACGTTGCCGCTTGTTTGTCAGGGGTCTTTTCTCTCGAGTCTGCATTAACACTTGTGATGGCTAGAGGAAGATTGATGCAAGACATGGAAAAAGGCGCGATGCTTAGTGTGCAATTACCAGAGGCGGAACTCGTCTCAATGATCGATGAATCGCTTTCTGTTGCTGCTGTCAATGCAAAAGACCTTTGTGTCGTTTCTGGAAGAGAAGAGCATATCGCTACATTTGAAAAGAAACTGCAAGACAAAGGAATTATCACAAGACATCTCCATACGTCTCATGCTTTTCATTCCTACATGATGGAGCCGATGCTTGAGGCGTTTCAACAAATCGTAGAGAAAATAGAATTGCACGAGCCAGCGATTCCGTTTGTATCGAATGTCACAGGCACTTGGGCGACAAGTGAAGATGTGATGACAGCATCTTATTGGACGAACCACCTGCGTGGAACCGTTCGTTTTCATGAAGGTCTATCTCAGCTGTTAACCGATGAAGTACGAGCACTCATTGAAGTTGGACCTGGAAACAGCTTGACGGCTTTAGCGAAACGTCATGAAAACAAAGAGTCTCAACATGATGTCCTGAATATGGTGAGGCATACGAGAGAACAAGCGGATGACCATGCTTATTTCTTAAAGAGAATAGGAGAGCTATGGGCAGGAGGCTACGAGGTTAAGGCGCAGCAACACCCAACGCAAGAGGAACGTCAGCTCGTATCGCTGCCGACCTATCCATTCGAGCGGAAACGATATTGGATTGAAGCAGGAAAACCTGCGTCTCCACAGCTATCCGCGCCTAAGGAAACGAAGAAAAAAGAGATGGAAGAATGGTTCTACCTGCCTTCATGGGAACAGCAGCCGCTAAAACCAGTTTTCGAAGAAGAAACGGAAGAACAAACGTGGCTCATTTTCAGGGAACAGGATGCTTTTCATGAACTGTTTACCCATTCATTTAAGCAAAAAGGGATCAAGGTCATTTCTGTCACAAAGGGTGAAGCTTATCAAGAGCAAGATCAGTCATTTACGATCAATCCGGCAGAAGGTCAGCACTACCGAAACTTGCTAGATTCATTGTCTAATAGAGGCATCAATATCCAGCGGATTCTTCATTTATGGGAGGCTGCGAAAGAAGATGAAAATTCGAATCGTCAAGCAGCTTTTCAGGCGCACATTGAAAAAGGCTATTACAGCTTAATTTTCTTATCTCAAGCGGTGGCTGCCCAAAAAAATATTCGAGAATGCCGTCTGTTTACGATCACTAGCGGAATTCAGCCAGTTACAGGCAATGAGACGATATGTGCAGAGAAAAGTGCAATGCTTGGACCGTGTAAAGTGATTTCTCAGGAATACCATCATATTAAGTGCTGGAATATCGATGTGGAAGACGTGCCAGAAGTCATGTCTTGGAAGGAACAAGTTCTTGTCGATCTTATTGTGCAGGAAATCATGCAGCCTGGAAAGGACCAGCTTGTGGCATATCGTCATCGAAAGCGCTGGGTGCAGAGCTACAAGCATTTGCCGCTGCAAAAAGAAGATGGACTTCCGAAGATGATCAGGCCAAATGGTGTGTATCTGATCACAGGAGGTTTAGGCGGTATCGGATTTGTTTTATCAAAGATGCTGGCGAAGGAAGGAAATGTACATCTTTATTTAACTGGAAGAACGGCATTGCCGCCAAGAAATGAATGGGCGTCATACGTTCAACAAGCAAATGCCGATGAAGCGCAGCGCACGAGAATTGAGAAGGTGCTTGAGCTTGAACGATTAGGTGCAACAGTCGAAGCGGTGCAGGCGAATGCAGGAAATCTTGATCAGATGAAACATGTATTTGATGCCATTCGCAAAAAGCATGGCGGCGTTCATGGTGTCTTCCATGCAGCAGGATTACCAGGAAGTACATCGTTCCGGGCAATCAAAGATATCCCTTCTACACTGGCACAGGGAGAGGATCAATTCCAATCAAAGGTGAAAGGGCTCGATGTGCTAGAGCAGCTGCTGGAAAAAGAACAAGCAGACTTTTGTCTTCTCTTTTCCTCCATTAGTGCATTGCTTGGGGGCTTAGGATTCTCTGCTTACTCAGCGGCTAACTTATATATGGACGCATTTGCAGCTAGACTCAATCAACATAGTCAAACCCCGTGGATGTGTGTGAACTGGGATGCGTGGAATTTCTGGGGTGAGCTAGAATCCACAATTGGTGAATCGATTAACGAGCTTGCGATTTTACCAGAAGAGGGTGCTGAGCTGTTCCAGTATGTTCTGTCTAGCCGGCAGAATCGACACATGCTCGTGTCCACAGGAAATCTTGATGAACGGATAGGTCAATGGCTGTCGCTAGAGTCGAAGGCAGCAGAGAGTGAAGATTCATATGAAGTGTCTAAGCATGAAAGACCAGAGCTGGGCAATCCATATGTGGCACCTCGAAATGAAACTGAAAAAGCGATCTGTCAAGTATGGCAGGATTTTATGGGCATGGAACAAGTGGGCATTCACGACAATTTCTTTGATCTTGGCGCAAGCTCGCTGGATATTGTTCAAGTCACCAATCGGTTAAATCAAGCACTTCAAACAAATGAAGCGGTTGTGACCTTGTTTACGTACCCATCTGTTGCTGAGCTTGCGAAATATATCCAGCCTTCTGAAGACTCGAAGGAAGAAGCGATGGAAGAAGAACTAGCCGTCGTCACTTCAGGTGATCGAAGAGCTCGTTTTAAACAGCAACGGAATAAAAGATTGAGAGGCGGAATCGAGAATGAATGATACAACGAATCACTATCATGGCGCAGAAATTGCTGTTATCGGTCTTGCAGGTCGTTTTCCAGGGGCCAAAAATGTAGATGAGTACTGGGAGAATCTGAAAAAGGGCAAAGAAACCATCTCCTTTTTTACAGAAGAAGAATTACGGCGTGAAGGTACAGATGAAGCTTTATTAAAAAACCCCCGTTTTGTTAAAGCAAAAGGGATGCTAGATGATGTGGATTTATTTGATGCAGATTTCTTTGACTATACACCAAAGGAAGCGGCAATGATGGACCCTCAGTTCAGACTGTTTCATGAATGTGTTTGGACGGCGCTTGAAGACGCTGGTTACGATCCGTTTGAATATAAAGGGCAAATTGGTCTTTATACAGGTGCAGGGATCAATACAGAATGGGTGATGAGAGCACTTCAAGGGGCGGCGCAAGGTGAGGATTCGAAAACACTAGAAGCTGCCGTTCTGAATATGCGTGATTATTTAGCGACGATGATTTCATATAAATTAAATCTGAAGGGACCGAGTATGGTGGTACAAACCGCCTGCTCGACCTCGATGGTGTCGATTCATTTAGCCGTTCAGGCTTTATTAAGCGGCGACTGTCATATGGCAGTTGCAGGCGGCGTGTCCATTCGCCTGCCGCAAAAATCGGGCTATCTGTATCAAGAAGGCATGATCCATTCATCTGACGGACATTGCCGCGTCTTTGATAACAAAGCAGATGGAACCGTTTTTGGTGATGGTGCAGGAGCCGTTATTTTAAAAAATTTAGAGGATGCCATTGAAGACGGCGATCACATTTATGCTGTCATTAAAGGATCATCTATTAATAATGACGGAAATAGAAAAGTAGGATATACAGCGCCGAGTACGAAAGGTCAAGTTTCAGCGATTAAGACAGCACTTCGAATGGCTGAGGTGGAACCTGAAACCATTTCGTACATTGAAGCACATGGAACGGGGACAACTCTTGGAGATCCAATCGAAATTGAAGCGCTCAAGCAAGCGTTTGATACAGATAAAAAAGGCTTTTGCCGCATTGGTTCTGTCAAATCGAATGTTGGTCATTTGAATGATGCATCAGGTGTCGCCGGTTTTATTAAAACTGTTTTAAGCTTAAAGCATCAAGTGATTCCGCCGACCATTCATTTTGAAACACCAAATGAAAAAATTGAGTTTGTCGATTCGCCTTTCGTTGTAAACACAGACTTGACGCCATGGAGCACGCAGGAATCTCCTCGCCGGGCAGGTGTAAGTTCATTTGGGATTGGTGGAACAAATGCTCATGTCATTTTAGAAGAAGCACCTAATACACGTGTTGCCGCAGATAACCCTGAGGAGAATGAACTGCTTTTATTATCTGCCAAAACACCAGCTGCTCTTGAAAAAATGACGGATCGCCTTGCGGACTACTTACTCCAGCATCAGCAGCAAGTTCGTCTAAGGGACATTGCCCATACGTTGCAGACAGGGCGCCATCATTTTCCGCATAAACGTGTCATTCTTGGAAGTAACACGGCTGATATGTTACAAGCGCTCAATCAAAGGTCAAAAGAAGTGGTCAAGACGGCCAGCTCCCAAACATCGAGCCGCCCAGTCGTCTTTCTTTTCCCAGGCCAAGGATCTCAGTATGTAGACATGGGGCGTCAGCTTTATGATAAATATCCAGTCTTTAAGGAAGCGCTGGATCAATGCTTGAATCAATTCAAACAGCATGTCTCAGTTGACCCATTCAGCATTTTATTCTCAACAGAAACAAGTGATGATCGTCAGCTGATCAACCAAACAGAATATACACAACCGATTCTGTTTAGTGTCGAATACGCTTTGGCTAAATTGCTAATTCATTTTGGCGTCAAACCGCAGGCACTGATTGGTCACAGTATTGGAGAATATACGGCTGCTGCGGTATCTGGTTTACTATCTGTTGAAGATGCTGTAGATCTTGTGGCTTACCGCGGACAGCTCATTAGCCAGCTTCCAAAAGGCTCCATGCTGAGCGTTCCTTTGAGTGAACAGAACGTGCTGCCGTATTTAACAGATGATCTGTCACTTGCAGCAGTAAATGGTCCTGAATTGTGCGTATTGTCAGGTGAGACCGCGGCCATTGATGCACTTGCTGAGAAACTGGAGGCTGCTGGACATGGATGTAGAAAGCTTCACACCTCTCATGCCTTCCATTCTAAAATGATGGATGACATCCTGCCATCATTTAAAGAAAAGGTTGCCGAGTATCAATTGAATGCACCGTCTATCCCGTATATTTCTAACGTCACAGGTACGTGGATTGACCATGAAGCAGTGCAAGATCCAGCGTATTGGGCTCATCATTTGCGGCAAGCAGTTCGTTTCCGCGATGGAGCGGAGACATTATTAACGGAGCTTGATCCTATTTTCGTTGAAGTCGGGCCGGGGAATACGTTAAGTGCCTTTATTCGCCAAGCTTCAAAGGAACATCATCAGCAGCCAATTCCATTGATGCGTCATCCTAAAGAAGAGGCAGCTGACGACCGCTACCTGCTGGGAAAAATGGGTGACATCTGGCTTCAAGGGGTGCCAGTTGACTGGACAAAATTGCGAAATCAGACATCAAATCAAAAAGTATCCTTGCCGACCTATCCGTTTGAACGACAACGATATTGGATTGAAAAGGTAGATACAGCCGCATTATCTTCATCCTCAGGTGTACAAATGGTGGTGCCAAAGGATAACAAAAGGCAGGAAATAGAAGAAAACAATGAAGTCCATGCCGCCGCATCGAATGATATTGAGGCAACGTTACAGCGGATGTGGAAAGACATTTTAGGAATTGAAAAGGTAGAAAGAGATGACCATTTCTTTGAGCTTGGCGGACATTCGTTAAATGCCACAGGTCTGATTTCTCAAATTCACAAAGAGTTTGGTGTAGAGCTAACGCTTACAGACATGTTTAACAACCCGACAATTGAAAAGCTTCAAGCATTCATTGAAAAGGCTGAGAAGCATCAATATTTCAAGATTGAACCAGTCGAAAAGAAAGACACGTATCCATTATCTGCTGCTCAAAGACGGACATTCCTCATTCATCAGCGTATTGGTCAAGTGACCTCTTACAACATGCCGATGGCACTGAGATGTAAAGGGGAAATTGACGTCGAGCGCTTTGAGCAGACCTTCAAGCAATTAATTGATCGTCATGAAACATTGCGAACAACTTTTGAATTAAAAGATGGTGAACCGGTTCAGCGGGTCCATGATGACTTCCAGTTTGCTGTTGAAATGACAGAGTCTGATGAAGAAGGATTAGAAGCACAAATTGATGAATTCATTCGTCCATTTGACTTAAAGGCTGCACCATTGATCCGTGTGCGTTTTGTGAAAATCGCAGCACGTGATCACCTCTTATTAGTCGATATGCATAATATTGTGGCGGATGGAGCGAGCATGAACATCTTTATTAAAGAATTTACTGAGCTCTATCGAGGGGAAACCTTGCCGGAACTCACTGTTCAATATAAAGATTATGCAGAATGGCAAGATAAATATTTCCGCAGCGAGATGTTTCAAAAGCAGCAGGATTATTGGAAGCAGCAAATTGGCTCAAATGTGCCAACTTTGACAATGCCATATGATTTCGAACGGAAGGAACAATCCTTCTTAGGAAGAGCGATCAAATTCAATATTGAACCACACATCGTTGAGAAAATTGAACAGCTCGCTGAACGGTATCAGCTGACCAACAACGTCATCTTGTTCCAGCTGTATGGGCTACTGCTTTCACGTTATGCGGATCAAGAGGAATTGATTGTCGGCTCACTTGTGGCTGGAAGACGTCATGCTGATATCGAGCATACAATAGGCATGTTTACGAACTTCCTGCCAATTAAGCTAGACATGGGACAAGACGCAACCTTTACAGAGCAACTGGCGCAGACAAAGCAAGTGCTGCTGGCTGCATATGACCATCAAGAGTATCCATTTGATCAAATGGTTGAACATCTGAATCCAAAAACAAGACCGCACCGCAATCCATTCTTTGATACAATGCTTATTTACCATAATGAGTACGATCCGAATATTAAAATTGAAGCCGATGGACTAACATTCGAAACGCATGAGTTTGCAAAGGGGATTTCCAAACTCGATATGAAAATGGATGTTGTCAGAGAAGTAACAGGGGAGTTAAAGTGCGTCCTTCAGTACAATCTTGCGCTGTTTAAACATGAGACAATGCAAGCGTTTGTTAAGCACTTCGAGCAATTGGTTGAACAGGCTGTTCAAGCACCTGATCAACTGCTCAAGGATTTCGTTGTTCTTTCACAGGAAGAAGAACAAGAAGCAAAAGAGAAAAGGGAGCGTGCAGAGGAAAAAGCACCGCTCGTACTAGCGGTCAGTTCAACATTTACAGCAGACCCAATCGCACCTTACATTCAGTACTGGACCAAACAGTTTGACGTGAAGCTTGATGTTCAATTTGCACCGTATGGGCAGGTATATCAGGAGTTACTAAATGAGCGCAGCCTGATCTCACAGAAGAAAAACGGTGCGAACCTTCTGCTGATTCGTTTAGAGGATATCACTGGTCCAGCTCATCTTTCACTAGAAGAAAAGAAAAAACTGGCTTCAGAGCATGCTGAAGAACTTGCAAACGTTCTGAAATCAAAAACGAAACATAACCTATATTTTGTTGGGATTCTGCCGATAAGTGTTTCTCTTAAAGATACGTTGCAAGATGTGGAACAAGAGTGGATTGATCAATTATCTGAGATAGAAGGTGTGCAATTGATCGACTGCCGCCAGCTTGCGCAGCAATATCAGATAGATGCCATCTTTGATGAAAAAGGAGAGCAAGCGGCACATCTCCCATTCACGGAAGTCTTTTGTGGAGCCATTGGTACAAAAGTCGCACGCGAATTCATTGCATGGCAAGGTGCACCATTTAAGGTAGCGGCCATTGATTGTGATCACACGCTTTGGAGAGGTGTCGTCTCAGAAGACGGTGTAGAAGGTATTGAAATTACGCCAGAACATCAAATGCTTCAGCGCTTTTTAAAACAAAAGCAACAAGAGGGTCTCTTGCTTGTCTTAAGTAGCAGGAATAATGAAGAAGATGTGTGGCACGTGTTTGAAAACCACCCAGATATGATTTTGCAAAAAGACGATATTGTCGACTGGCGAATCAATTGGGAAAGTAAACCGGCACATCTGAAAGAGATGGCAGATTCACTGAATCTTTCATTATCTCAGTTTATTTTCTTAGACGATGATCCTGCTCAGTGCTTGCGTATGAATGAAGAGCTGCCTGAAGTGATGACACTGCTGTTACCTGCCAATGAAAAAGCAATTCCATTATTCGCCCAGCATGCTTGGGCATTTGACCGCTATGATGTCACAGAAGAAGATAGAGGGCGAACAACGAGCTACAAGGCTGAAAAAGCTCGTCAAAAAGAGAAAGCAGAGTCGCCGTCAATGGAGCAATTTTTACAAGATTTGAATTTGAACATGAGTGTAACAGAGTGGGGAGAAAAGCACCTTGCCCGCGTGGCGCAAATGAGCAGTCGCATTAACCAATTCCGCTTAAATGACAAGCGTTTTAATGAACAGCAGCTGAGAGAGCGGATGGAAAATGAGCAGATTCAGGGCTGGGTCATCGAGGCATCGGATCGCTTCAGTCATGAAGGAATTGTAGGGGCAATCTTGGCTCATCATGCAGGGGACACCTTGATCATTGATGCATGGATGCTAAGCTGCCGTGCTCTAGGGAAAGGGATTGAGCAAAAATGTCTGACATGGCTTGCTGAATACAGCCGTCAGCACCAGCTTTCTTCTATTGAATTCACATTTGTATCGACTGGACGTAATGAGCTGTTCAAGTCATTTATGAAAGAGCACCATATGCAGGAGATGGAGGAGCAGCAAACATACCGTATACAAGTGGAAGAAATCGGTTCACTAAGTGATCACATTCAGATCGTTGAGCACCTGTCACCTCGTCAGCACTCGACTGAAGAAATAGAGGATCAAAGGGTGGAGACAGCAAATCATTCAGTTTCTGAAGGTTACACATGGGAAACGATTCAAACAGATCAAACGCTGCACAGCGGCTATGTAAAAGCCCTTAATGTACATGATCAAGAAGGTCTTAGATCAATATTAAAGACGGAACTAACGCAGGATCATGGACTTTACGCACAGCCAACCAATGAACGCGAGGCATTGCTTCTTGAGATTTGGTGTGACATTCTTCATGTGGAAAAAGTAGGAATTGACAACGACTTTTTCGATTTAGGAGGAAATTCTTTACTTGCTGTCAAAATGGAAGTAGAGATTGAAAAGAAGGGTTGGTATGTTGATGATTTGAATTTTGCTGAAAAACACACCATTCGAGAATTAGCAAAATATATGAAGAGGGAGAATCAGCATGCATAAAGATGTAAAAGCCATATATGATGAATCAAAAATTTTAGATGAGGCCACTCATTTATACGGAGTCCAGCGAAGTGACATCCACTTTATCGCAGATGCAGAAAACTATGTGTATGAACTTAAAAAAGACGGAGAGTCTTATATTTTAAAAATTACCCATACCATCCGCAGATCACCTGATTATATTTTAGGTGAAATGGAATGGCTCCATCACTTAGCGAAGGGCGGACTTTCGGTTGCGAAACCAATTGCTTCATTAAATGGCCGTGATATTGAACAAGTAGACGATGGGCAAGGCGGTTCATTTTTACTGCGAGTCTATGAAAAAGCACCAGGCCACAAAGTCGAAGAGGCAGACTGGAATGATGAATTATTTTATGCCCTTGGACAGTACACAGGCCGCATGCATAAACTGACAAAAAGCTATCAGCTGTCAGACCCACGATATAAAAGACAAGAGTGGGATGAAGAGGAGCAGCTTAAATTACGTAAGTATGTCCCAGCCGATCAGACGCTTGTGTTCGAACAAGCGGATCGGTTGATGGAAATGCTGGCAAAGCTTCCGAAAAATCAGGATACGTACGGATTGGTTCATGCGGATCTTCATCACGGAAACTTCCACTGGGATCAAGGCAAAATTACGACCTTTGATTTCGATGATATCGGGTACAACTGGTTTATGAATGACATTAGCATATTGCTATACAATGTGTTGTGGTACCCAGTCATTCCATACGAAGACAAAGCAGCATTTGCAGGGAACTTTATGAAGCAGTTCCTGAAAGGCTATCGTGAAGAGAATGAGCTTGGGGATGAGTGGCTTGCCTACATTCCTGACTTCCTTCGCTTACGTCACGTGCTAATCTATGGCTTGCTGCATCAAGCATTTGATTTGGCTACCATCGGAGAAGAAGAGAAGGGCATGCTCGCTAGTTTCCGCTCAGACATTGAACAAGCAGCACCGATTACGACGTTTGACTTTACAAAACTCAGTCAATCTTAACATCAAAATCCCCGCCTATGTGATGAGGCGGGGATTGTTTTTTATGGGCGATAGGTGGACGGTGATTCAATGATGTGGAACAAATTCTTTCCTTGCTTTGTATTATCGATCCAACCTTGAAATGCTGCTTTCCCAGATCCATATGCATAGACAGGGACATCCTCACCTGTATGAGCAAAGGTTGTCCAGCCCGAGAAAGAACGTTGATTAAAGATGTGTTGAATGCTGAGCTGAATCGCACTGGTCTTCCCTGATAGTGCTGCTTTCTCCACCTGAGAGATTTCCTCTTTTGTGAGCGTGAAATCAATATTAGTGTGAAGGACATCACGTACCGATTGTCCGCCTGCGATTTTCTTTGCCATATACACAGGTGTTTTCTTCGCAGCTAGAATGGGGGCTGGGTCCCATTTATAGCCGGTTTCACTTGTCATGCCGTCTGCACCAAACGAAAAGCCGCCAGTCGCATGATCTGCTGTGATGACAACGAGGGTTTCTTGATCCTTTTTAGCGAATTGAAGAGCCGCTTGGACTGCTTTCTCAAAATCCTCCATTTCACTCATGGCGCCGACCACATCATTTTCATGTCCAGCAGAATCAATGGTACTGCCTTCAAGCAACATGAAAAACCCATGCGAATTGTTTTGATTTAATTGGGTCAATGCTGCCTGTGTCATGTCTTTTAAAGTAGGCACATGCTTTGGACGATCGATGGCTCGATCCAGCTCGTCCTCCTGGAATAAGCCGAGCATTTTCGCAGATGATTGGGAGGTTAAATCATCTTTTGACCTTAGAATGGAATACCCGCTTTTCTTAAATTCTTTCACAAGATCACGGTCCTTTCGGTCAAAATATTGCATTCCGCCACCTAGAAGGATATCAACTTTGTGCTCTCCATCTATTTTCTCATCAAAAAAGTGGTCTGCAATTTGTTCTTTGTTTTTTCGGGAGACGTTATGTGTCCCAAAAGCTGCAGGTGTCGCATCGGTGATGTCAGATGAGACAACAAAGGCGGTTTTCATTTGTGCTTCCTTTGCTGCTTCAACGACACTTCTAAGAGGTTCTTTTTCTTGGTTGACGGCGATGGCATCATTGTATGTCTTTTTTCCAGTCGCCATGGCTGTGGCTGCGGCAGCTGAGTCGGTAATATTATCTCGAGGATCATCTGGGTGTGTGGTCTGCATCCCGACTAAATGCGGGTCCCAGACGGTTTGTGCTTTTGGAGAACCAAGCTTTTCTTGCTTGAATGTGCGGTAGGCTTTGATTACGGGCATCCCCATTCCATCGCCAACGATAAAAATAATATTTTTAGGTACTTTCGTTTGTTTCTTGTCTGCTGCGTTTGTTGATACGGGAGTGACATAATGTGAGGTCAATAGAACAGCGAATACGAGAACTACTAGAATTCCACTCATAAGAAAAATACGTTTTTTACGATTCATAGAGCCCATGAAAAATCCCCTTTTATCATTTATTTCATAATTTGTATTTTATTTGAATAAAGGCATTGGTTCAACCCCTTTTCCTATAAAAAAAGGTGATGAGACTTTTGCCTCATCACCTTTTATACCGTATCACACTTGACGCCAACGACGCCTTCTAGATCTTTAATATCAAAATACACATCAGTTGTATAGCGATCTTTATGCACGCGTACGCGTACTTCCATAATCGGGTAGTTCTTTTCTGTTAAATCATCAATACGAACAGAATGAATGCGAATGTTGAGGGCTTTCATTTCTTTTAAGATATCCGTCATACGGTTTCGATCAGAAAGAGACATTCTGATGCGGATTTCTTTTTCCTGTAAGCGAATCGGTCCAATCCGCTGGAAGAGCCACGGTAGAAATTCGACACTAATCAGAATAAAGAAAAGACTGAGGAAGGCTTCTTTATAAAATCCTGCCCCTGTTGCAACCCCAAGTCCTGCTGCTCCCCAGATCATCGCAGAAGTCGTAAGACCTGAGATGACATCATTGCTTTTTCGCAGAATCACACCTGCTCCAATAAAACCAACACCAGATATAATTTGCGCCGGTAACCTGAGTGGGTCCATTTGAAGCCTAGAGACTCGAGGGAAATTGTAGGCTGCATCAATGCTGATGATGGTTAACACGCAGGAGCTGACAGCAATGACAATACACGTTTTTAAGCCGAGCGGCTTTTTCTTCAGCTCTCGTTCGAGCCCAATAATCAAACCGATTAAGGTGGCCACGGCTAACTTTAAGACTGTATCCCATTCAATCGTCCAAAACATGCGTATCGCTCCTTCACTTCATGTACGTTTCACAACATGTATATGATCCTCTCACAGCCCATATGGCTGCACAACTTCTATTTTATTCAGAAATGGGAGAAAGAAAAGCATTTTATTTAAAAAAGAGAGTCATCCGCTTAAGGCAGATGACCCCTCATGTTCTTTATTTTGTTTCTTCTTCAAGATGATTTTCCATTTTGGTAAACAGCTTTTTAGAAGCTTTAGATGGTTTATTGGTCAAGAGGCTGACAATGATGGCAGTCAAACCACTTAAAATAAATCCTGGAACCATTTCGTACAAGCCAGTTGTATTATTCAAGCCGGTTGAAATCCATGTTAAGACAACAACTGCCCCAACAACCATTCCTGCTAGTGCACCGTGATGGTTCATTCGCTTCCAATATAGGCATAGAAGGATGACTGGACCAAATGAAGATCCAAAGCCTGCCCAAGCATAACCAACAAGATCAAGAATGGTATCACTTGGATTAAGTGAAAGACAAAGCGCGATAATGGCAACGACCAATACAGACATACGTCCAATCATCACTAGTTCTTTGTCTGACGCTTTTCTTCTAAAGAAAGTCCGGTATAAATCCTCTGTCATTGCACTTGCAGTCACAAGCAGCTGTGACGAAATCGAACTCATAATCGCAGCTAAAATAGCAGAGAGTAAAAATCCAGTAATATACGGATGGAATAACACCTTAGAAAATACAATAAAAATGGTTTCTGGGTCAGCTAAAGTAGTACTAGTCTCATGTACATAAGCGACACCGACTAATCCAACAGATAATGAACCAATAACAGACACAATCATCCAGCTCATACCGATACGACGTGCTGGTTTTAAATCTTTTACAGTCGTAATGGCCATGAATCGAACAATAATGTGCGGCTGTCCAAAGTAACCAAGGCCCCATGCTAAGAAGGAAATAATGCCAATGACGCTCGTTCCTCTGAATATATCAAGCAATTTTGGATCAATTTGTTGAATATCTTGATATGTGGCAATTGGGCCACCTAATTGAGTAAAGGCAACGATCGGCACGAGCACTAATGCTAAAAACATAATAGCTCCTTGAACAAAATCAGTTAAGCTAACTGCCAAAAAGCCGCCGAATAAAGTGTATAAGATCACGATACTAGAGGTTAAAATTAAACCAAACATATAATTGGCACCAAACGCAGATTCGAATAAACGACCGCCAGATACCATACCTGATGAGGTGTACAGTGTAAAGAAAATCATAATAATAACAGCTGAGACAGCTTTTAATAAAGTAGAAGAATCTTTAAATCGTTTGTCAAAAAAGTCTGGAATGGTAATCGCATCATCAGCAACCTCAGTATACGATCGTAAGCGAGGAGCTAAAAATAGATAATTCAAGTAAGCACCACTAATCAAACCAACAGCAAGCCATCCTGACGAAAGCCCTGTTGTATACATCGCACCTGGAAGTCCCATGAGCATCCAGCCACTCATATCTGAAGCACCAGCAGATAGAGCTGTCACGTAAGGACCCAGCCCGCGTCCGCCCAACATATAATCATTCAAGTCATTTGTTTTTCTAAATGCATACCAGCCAATGGCCAGCATTCCAATAAAATAAATAGATAGAGAAATTCCAATCTCAATACTCATGTTTCCATATCACCTTTTTCGTATTAATTTGACATCACCTCATTCAAAATATACAAGAACATCCAATTCGTCTGGCTGCTCACTGCTATGGTTACTTAACCTATCAGAGTATTCCCTGCTGATCAACCTTCTTAAACCTCATTCTTACGTAAAAAAATGCGTAAATGATTGATGAGAATCTATATGTAAGCGCTACCAAAAACATTTAAAAGAAAAAATTTTCTGATAAATATTTAATCTCTGATACAAATTATTTTCACACTTTCTGGTTTTGGGTGAATGGCTACCTTCTCAAGCCTGTGTAAAGTTGCTTTAGAACAGTAAAATTTGATATGATAAAGTGTATATGACTTATGATCATGACCACGAACACGTATCATTTTTGGAGGTGAACCTGCATGTCTAGAATTTCAATAGAAGAAGTAAAGCACGTGGCGCATTTGGCACGGCTTGCAATTACAGAAGAAGAAGCTGAAATGTTTACTGAACAGCTTGATAGCATCATTTCATTTGCAGAGCAGTTAAACGAGGTAGATACGGAAAACGTTGAACCAACAACACACGTATTAAAAATGAAAAACGTCATGAGAGAAGATGTTCCGAATAAAGGTCTTTCCATTGAGGCAGTTATCAAAAACGCGCCTGATCATAAAGACGGCTATATTCGTGTGCCATCAATTTTGGACTAAAGGAGGCCTGAGGCATGTCACTGTTTGATCACAAAATTTCTGAATTAAAAGAGCTTTTACATAAAAAGGAACTGTCTGTTTCTGATTTAGTGGACGAGTCTTATAAACGAATCAATGAAGTAGACGGGAAAGTACAAGCATTCCTTGCACTGGACGAAGAGAAAGCTCGTGCGTATGCAAAGGAATTGGACGAGGCAGTTGGTGAAAAGGACGAGCTTGGTCTATTGTTTGGTATGCCAATCGGTGTGAAAGATAACATCGTCACAAAGGACTTACGTACAACTGCATCAAGTAAAATCCTGCAAAACTTTGATCCAATTTATGATGCTACGGTTGTCAATCGTTTAAGAGATGCGGAAGCAGTCACAATCGGTAAATTAAATATGGACGAATTTGCAATGGGATCTTCTACAGAAAACTCAGGCTACAAAGCAACGAAAAACCCTTGGAATTTAAACACTGTTCCAGGTGGATCAAGTGGCGGCTCAGCAGCTTCAGTTGCAGCAGGTGAAGTACCATTTTCACTCGGATCAGATACGGGTGGTTCGATTCGCCAGCCGGCATCATTCTGCGGCGTTGTAGGTCTGAAACCAACGTATGGCCGTGTATCTCGATATGGCTTAATCGCATTTGCTTCTTCATTAGATCAAATCGGGCCGATTACGCGTAACGTAGAGGACAACGCATATGTTCTTCAAGCGATTGCTGGTGTAGATCAAATGGATGCAACGAGTGCTAATGTCGACGTCCCAGATTTTCTTTCTTCATTAACTGGAGATATCAAAGGCATGAAAATTGCTGTGCCAAAAGAATACCTTGGAGAAGGCGTTGGCGAGGAAGCAAAAGAGTCTGTTCTTCAAGCGTTAAAAGTATTAGAAGGACTTGGTGCAACTTGGGAAGAAGTGTCTCTTCCGCATTCTAAATACGCGCTTGCGACTTACTACTTGCTGTCTTCTTCAGAAGCATCTGCAAACCTTGCGCGTTTTGACGGCATTCGTTATGGCTACCGTACAGATAATGCAGAAAACCTAATTGATTTATATAAAAATACTCGTTCTGAAGGCTTTGGAAACGAAGTGAAACGCCGCATCATGCTTGGCACATTCGCTCTTAGCTCAGGTTATTATGATGCATACTATAAAAAGGCGCAAAAAGTCCGTACATTGATCAAAAAAGACTTCGAAGATGTTTTTGAAAAGTATGATGTCATTGTAGGACCAACAACACCAACTCCTGCGTTTAAGATTGGTGAAAAGACAAGCGACCCACTAACGATGTACGCGAACGATATTTTAACGATCCCTGTGAACCTTGCAGGCGTTCCAGGAATCAGTGTGCCTTGTGGATTTGCAAACGGTCTTCCGTTAGGACTGCAAATCATTGGCAAGCACTTTGATGAAGGAACGGTTTACCGCGTGGCTCACGCTTTCGAGCAAGCAACAGATCATCATAAAGCAAAACCTGAACTGTAAGGGGTGAATCAGAATGAACTTTGAAACGGTAATTGGACTTGAAGTCCACGTTGAGCTAAAAACACAATCAAAAATTTTCTCCAGCTCGCCGACACCTTTTGGTGCAGCTGCCAACACGCAAACAAGTGTCATCGACCTTGGATATCCTGGCGTACTGCCTGTATTGAACAAAGAAGCGGTGAACTTTGCAATGAAAGCAGCCATGGCGCTAAACTGCGAGATCGCAACAGATACAAAATTTGACCGTAAAAATTACTTCTATCCTGATAACCCAAAGGCGTATCAAATTTCTCAATTTGATAAACCGATCGGTGAAAACGGCTGGATTGAAATTGAAGTAGAAGGTAAAACGAAACGAATTGGTATTACGCGTCTCCATTTGGAAGAGGATGCAGGTAAACTGACGCATACAGGCGACGGATATTCACTTGTCGATTTCAACCGTCAAGGCACACCGCTTGTTGAAATCGTATCTGAGCCAGACATTCGCACACCAGAAGAAGCATATGCGTACTTAGAAAAACTAAAATCCATTATTCAATATACAGGCGTATCTGACTGTAAGATGGAAGAAGGCTCACTGCGCTGTGATGCCAACATTTCACTTCGTCCGATCGGTCGTGAAGAGTTTGGAACGAAAACAGAGCTCAAGAACTTGAACTCATTTGCTTTCGTACAAAAAGGTCTTGAATTCGAAGAGAAACGTCAAGAGCAAGTATTGCTTTCTGGCGGCTTGATCGAACAAGAAACTCGCCGCTATGATGAAGCGTCTAAAAAGACGATTCTGATGCGTGTCAAAGAAGGTTCTGATGATTACCGCTATTTCCCAGAACCAGATTTAGTGGAGCTGTACATTGATGACGAGTGGAAAGAACGTGTAAGAGCGTCGATCCCAGAGCTTCCAGACGAGCGCCGCAAACGTTACATTGATGATCTAGGGCTTCCTGCATATGATGCGATGGTGCTGACACTGACAAAAGAAATGTCTGATTTCTTTGAAGCAACCATTACAGAAGGTGCAGAAGCGAAGCAAGCTTCAAACTGGCTAATGGGCGAAGTATCTGCTTACTTAAACTCAGCTCAAAAAGAGCTGGAAGATACAAAGCTAACGCCGCAAGGCCTGGCTGGCATGATCAAGCTCATTGAAAAAGGAACGATTTCTTCTAAGATTGCCAAAAAGGTATTCAAAGAGCTGATTGAAAATGGGGGAGACGCAGAAACAATCGTCAAAGAAAAAGGACTTGTCCAAATTTCTGACGAAGGTGCCCTGCTCAAACTTGTGACAGAAGCACTTGATAACAACCCGCAATCTATCGAAGACTTTAGAAATGGAAAAGACCGCGCGATTGGTTTCTTAGTCGGACAAATCATGAAAGCATCGAAGGGTCAAGCAAACCCGCCGATGGTCAACAAGATTCTCCTAGAAGAAATCAAAAAACGCTAATTAGCAAAAAACCGCCTCATGAGAAGAGGCGGTTTCAGATTGTTGACAAAGGGCTAAAATGATTTTGATTTTAGCCCTTTGTCTTCTTTTCAGCGTGATAGAAAACCTTTGAAGTCTAGGAAAGACGAGTACTGGCGCGGAGCGAATTTGCCATTCGTGAGCACCAGCACGCAGGACTGACAACGAATGCGAGGGTTTGTCTACACGCTGAAACCGCCTCATGAGAAGAGGCGGTTTTTTTATTTGAACTGACAGGGTCTTATCATAGATTCAGACCACCGCCGTATATCAATTCGGAGATTCTTTTCTTATAATGAAGCATAAGCGAAAGTGCACATTCGAAGGGGGATAAAGGGGAACGAACCGGAAAAACAGCGCGTAAAATTATGAAAGAAACAGCTTCAATTGTTCGACTACTCTTATGACAGCAGGGTCCTCACACTTTTCTAAATTCGTCAGCATCCCTTGAATGACTGGCTTACGAGGCTCAGCTTTCGCCAGTTCTTCTTCAATGACTTCAATGGATACAAGAGTATCATCAGAAAGCAAATGCTCAAGCTTTAACAAACGAAGCTCCTCTTGAAGGGAAGTAGCACTCGGCGCATCATCATCCCAAATGGTTGGCTTTAAAATAGGTTTCGTCTGAGAGCGAAGCATCCCTTGAACCAAATCATCAAACCGTTCGAGTATAAAGGAAGAGAGCTCATCAAATGATAATTGCATCTGATCTTGTAAAAGCAGCACCTGCACATACGATTGGATGATTCCTTGAATCATGACTGACAGGTCAGTTATATATGGTTCGATCTCCTGTCCATAAGTGGTCAAGATGGAAATTTGGATTTCTTCATTCATTTGTTTTTTCACAGTTTTTGAATACTTTTTAATTTGCTGGTTTTCTGGAATAATGTTCTCGCTGAGGATCAAAATGATAAAATCCTTGTTTTCAGCAAAATGCTGAAACTGTTCAGCGATTTGCTTCTGGAAGATCTCTCTCGGCGCGAGATGCTGATTCTCTTTTCGAATCGTTTCAATACTTTGCATGGACGTGTCGATATAATATTCAAAGGCGCGATTGAAAAGCTGCTCTTTTGATTTGAAATGTAAATAAAATGCGCCTTTTGATATTCCGCACTCATCTGCAATTTCCTGAATGGTCGTAGAAGAAAAACCCTTTTTCGCAAACAACTGGATGCTTGTTTTAATGATTTTTTCTTTTTTTTCGTTCATGAAATAAGGCCCCTTCAGCTTTAGAATGTTACGTCAAACGCAAGTGAAATGGTTGACGGCATTGTATATCACCGTTTATTATGATATAGAATGACCAGTCAGTCAATACATAAAGGAAAATGGAGGACATAATGAATTCGATCATCAATTTTGTATTAAAGAATAAGTTCGCTGTATGGCTCATGACGATTATCGTAACAGTTGCTGGTCTATATGCTGGATTGAATATGAAACAAGAATCAATCCCGAATATCAACACTCCAGTCATTACGGTTTCTACAACGTATCCTGGCGCAACGCCGGACGAAGTATCAGATAAGGTGACCAACCCGATTGAGAAGTCTATTCAAAACCTCAACGGAGTCAATGTTGTCACATCCAATTCATTTGAAAATGCCTCATCTATTCAAATCGAGTACGATTACAATAAAGACATGGATGAAGCAAAGAAGGAAATTGAAGATGCGATTAGCAATATCAATTTTCCGGAAAATGCAGAAAAACCAAAAATCGCACGCTTTAGCATTAACGCAATTCCAATCTTAGCAATCAGTGTCTCTGGTGATAAAGAATCATTAGAAGACCTTACACAGAAAGTAGAAAACGACCTTGTTCCTTCCATTGAAGGATTAGACGGTGTCTCTTCTGTCGAAGCTTCAGGACAGCAAATCAAAGAAGTAGAATTTTCTTTTAAACAAAAGAAATTGAAAGAATACGGTTTAGATGAAGAAACTGTTCAAAACATGATCAAAGGCTCTGATGTCAATGTACCATTAGGTCTATACACATTTGGCAACAAGCAAAAATCGGTTGTTGTGGACGGCAATATCTTAAGCGTCAAAGATTTGAAAAACATGCGAATCCCTGTCACACCAAGTGCAAGCGGCGGCGCGGGAAGCGCTGGCGCACCATCTAGCGGCGCTGAAAACCCAGGTGCACAAGGTGCGGAGCAGCAGGCTGGTAATGCAAGTCAGCAACAGGCAGCAGCTCAGCAGCAACCTGGTGGAGGGGCAGCAAGCGCTCAATCTGTAGAACTGCCAACGATCAAGCTTTCTGACATTGCGGATATTAAAGTAGTAAAAGAGGCAGAATCGATTTCTAGAACGAATGGAAAAGACAGCATCGGTCTGCAAATTGTCAAAGGTTCTGATGCCAACACTGTGAGTGTGGCAGAAGAAGTGACGAAAGAGCTTGAGAAATTCAAAAAAGACAACAAAGGAATCAAAGTCAGCACGACATATGATCAAGCAGAGCCGATTAAAGAATCTGTCAGTACAATGCTGAACAAGGCGATCATTGGAGCAATCTTTGCGATCATTATCATTATGTTGTTCCTTCGAGATATCAAATCAACATTAATTTCGGTCATCTCTATTCCGTTATCCCTGTTGATTGCTGTTTTATTATTAAATCAGCTGGATATCACATTAAATATCATGACACTTGGTGCCATGACGGTCGCCATTGGACGTGTGGTCGATGACTCAATTGTGGTCATAGAAAATATCTATCGACGAATGGCGTTAAAGGATGAACCGTTAAAAGGCAAAGCACTCGTCAGAGAAGCCACAAAAGAAATGTTTATCCCGATTATGTCTTCGACGATTGTCACCATTGCGGTATTCTTACCATTAGCATTAGTAGGTGGAATGATTGGTGAACTATTCATCCCATTTGCGCTAACGATTGTGTTTGCTTTACTGGCTTCACTGCTTGTTGCCATTA
The DNA here is from genome assembly GCF_009937765.1 of Bacillus pumilus. Taxonomy (NCBI): domain Bacteria; kingdom Bacillati; phylum Bacillota; class Bacilli; order Caryophanales; family Bacillaceae; genus Bacillus; species Bacillus pumilus. The sequence goes on from NZ_CP047089.1 coordinate 2,567,529, forward strand.
CGATTGTTCCAATGATGGCACACAGTCTATTTAAAAAGAACCTGTATGGCACAGCGAAAAAAGTGAAAGAGCATAAACCAAGTAAGCTTGCCGGCGGTTATAGACGTGTACTCAACTGGACGCTGAACCATAAATGGATCACATCAGGAATTGCCATCCTTATGCTTGTCGGAAGCTTATTCTTAGCACCACTAGTCGGTGTCAGCTTCTTACCACAACAAGCCGAGAAGACGGCGATGGTCACATATACACCTGAGCCGGGACAAACGAGAGAACAAGCAATCGATGAAACGAAAAAAGCAGAAGAATATTTGATCAAACGTGACCATGTCAATACTGTTCAATATTCACTAGGTTCTTCAAATCCTATGACAGCAAGTGTAGGGGGCAACTCTAATGGTGCGTTATTCTTCGTACAATATGACGATGACACGCCAAACTTTGATAAAGAAAAAGATAAAGTAACGAAAGCCCTGCAAGACAAAACGTCTAAAGGGGAATGGAAATCACAAGACTTCTCGTCTGCTGGCGCAAGCAATACTGTAACGTACTACGTCTACGGTGACAAAGTAAGCGATATTGAAGGCACAGTAAAAGATGTCGAGAACATCTTAAAAGATGAGAAAAACTTAAAAAATGTCAGCACAAGCTTATCTGAGAAATACGACGAATATACGTTTAATGCAGATCAAGAAAAACTGGCGAAGCTAGGTTTAACTGCTTCACAAATCGCTCAAGCAATTGCTCCTCAAAATAGTGAAACAACGCTAACGAAAGTCACAGAGGACGGCAAAGAACTTGATGTGAAGCTTCAAACCGAAAAAGACGAATATAAGAGCAAAAAAGATTTAGAAAATAAAAAAATCACAACTCCTACAGGACAAGAAGTCCGAATTGGTGATGTCGTAAAAGTAAAAGACGGTACGACAGCAAATACAGTGACAAAACGTGATGGGAAAATCTACGCAGAAGTGTCTGGTGACATGACAACAGACAACGTCTCAAGTGTAACGCAGGATGTTCAGAAGAAAGTCGACAAGCTTGATGTGAAATCTGGCGTAACGATTGACACAGGCGGCGTAAGTGCGGATATTGAGGAATCCTTTACACAGCTTGGTCTCGCAATGCTTGCAGCAATTGCCATTGTGTACCTTGTTCTCGTCATCACATTTGGCGGAGGCCTTGCACCATTTGCGATTCTATTCTCACTACCATTTACGGTAATTGGTGCACTAGTCGGACTGTTTATAGCAAAAGAAACCATCAGCTTAAATGCCATGATAGGATTGCTTATGCTGATCGGGATCGTTGTGACAAATGCCATTGTCTTCATTGACCGCGTCATTCATAAAGAAAACGAAGGCCTTTCAACAAGAGAAGCATTACTGGAAGCAGGTACAACAAGATTACGACCAATCTTAATGACGGCACTTGCAACGATTGGTGCACTTCTGCCACTTGCATTAGGATTTGAAGGCGGAAGCCAGATCGTATCAAAAGGACTTGGCGTCACCGTCATTGGCGGTTTAACAAGTTCTACACTTCTCACATTGGTCATCGTCCCAATCGTGTATGAAATTTTAAGCAAGTTCAGACGTAAGAAAAAGTACGCTGAAGAAGAATAAGAGGAAGCCCCGTTTATTGGCGGGGCTTTTTTTATATTGAAATCTGACAAACAGCTTTTCTCATGAGCTCTTCAAATGCGTGGAAAAAGGCATCACGATCGACATGGTCAATCACTTGTATTGACTTTCCATCTGGATGTTCTTCGGTACGTCCTTGCTTTGGCGTGTCGGTATAAACGATTGTGTTCACTTCTTTTGAATGGGTAAATGATGAAGAAGCAAGCGTCATCGTAGTGAGTACTTCCCATAAGTAATACGTCGAATTCGTTTCATGATGAATGAGCGGTGGACAAAAGGCGTAACACTGTCCAATAAAATCAATCCCAATGTGAGAACGAAGGGAAGCCCAGCGCTGACGCACATCAAGTGTAAGTGGAACTTGATTCGTGCTTTCAAGTGCGACCATATCAATAGGAAAGCGTTCCTTGAAGACGGTGCTGACAGCATAAGGGTCCCAAAATGCATTCCATTCTGCTGTCCCGTCATGCTCGGGTTCCTCCACATTCCCTTTTTCAAGAAATGTACCGCCCATCCATACCAATTTTTCAATTTTATTAGAGATGGAAGGATCTTCTTCTAAAGCGCGAGCAAGATCTGTGAGTGGGCCTGTAAAGAGCAACGTGACAGGTTCGGCTGCCTTTTTAACAGTTTCAATTAAATGAAGGTGTGCTGGAAGCTTGGACACGTTTGTATCGACAGTGCCTTTCTCGTTTAAAATAGGTAATGCATCTATATAAAAAGCATGCATGCGCCACTCTTTCGGAAAAGGATTGACGCCTCTAGAATTTGAAGCAGCGACTTCAATGTCATAAGGGCTAAATCGATCAATGATTTTTTGAGATGCACTGAGAGCGGGCTCTAAATAGCAATCAGCAGGAATGACAGACGTCCCGATCACTTTCAGGTATTCCATTTGAAGGAGTAGAAATAACGAAACGAGATCATCAACACCGCCATCATGATTAAAATAGACAGGCTTTTTCATCGCAAACCATCCTTTACAGCGTTTTCTTTTATCTTATCAGAATGCTTTCTTGCTGAGGGAAATGTGGCAAGAGATTTCTAATATTAGGTGGTTGTTCTGTTGCCATTTTCAAATCTCATAGTATAATTAAAGGTTGTTAGTGGTGAAAATAGATTGCATAATGAATATAGGATGATGATGAATGAAACGTGCTCGAATTATATACAATCCGACATCTGGGCGTGAAATCTTCAAGAAGAATTTGCCGCAGGTTTTGCAAAAATTTGAACAAGCTGGCTATGAAACATCTTGTCATGCAACGACATGTGCAGGAGATGCGACACAAGCAGCTGAAAATGCCGCACAGAGAGACTTTGATTTAATTGTAGCAGCAGGTGGAGACGGCACGATCAATGAAGTCGTCAACGGACTAGCCCCGCTTGAAAAAAGACCAAAACTAGGAATTATTCCGGTTGGAACAACAAATGACTTCGCAAGAGCACTTGGCATTCCACGAGAAGGTGTTTTAAAAGCAACAGATGCCATTATAGATGGTGTAGCGAAGCCGCTTGATATTGGTAAAGTCAATGGCCATTATTTTATTAATATTGCAGGAGGCGGCCGGTTAACAGAGCTCACTTATGAAGTGCCTAGTAAGCTGAAGACAATGCTTGGACAGCTTGCGTATTATTTAAAAGGCATGGAGATGCTTCCTTCGATCCGCCCAACAGAAGTCGAAATTGAATATGACGGCAAATTGTTTCATGGAGAAATCATGCTGTTTCTTGTTTCACTCACAAACTCAGTAGGCGGCTTTGAAAAGCTAGCGCCAGATTCCGTTTTAGATGATGGGATGTTTGACCTGATTATTTTAAAGAAGGTCAACCTAGCAGAAGCCATTCGAGTAGTCAGCCTTGCACTTCGAGGCGAGCATATTCATGATAACAATGTCATCTACGCAAAAGCGAACCGCGTAAAAGTAGATGTAAAAGATAAAATGCAATTGAATTTAGATGGCGAATACGGCGGCATGCTGCCAGGTGAATTTGAAAATTTGTATCGTCATATAGAATTTATTGTGCCAAAAGCAACAGCTGAAAAAATAGGGTAGAGATTGAACTTGGTTCCGTATGGCGCCAAGTTTTTCTTTGCAAATGAGGTGATAAAATTGGTGAAAATGAAACCGCCTGTTGAAAAGAATGAATACTACAATGTAACCTTTGAAGACTTAACGCACGAAGGTGCAGGTGTAGCGAAAATTGAAGGATTCCCTGTCTTTGTACCGAATGCCCTTCCAGACGAACAAGGGAAAATCAAAGTCACGCGTGTGAAAAAAGGATTTGCTTTTGGGCGACTCATGGAGCTGACAAAGGAAAGTCAGCATAGGCAAGATGCGCCATGTCCTATCTATAAGCAGTGCGGAGGCTGTCAAATTCAGCATATGAGCTATGAAGGCCAGCTGCTATTTAAACAGAAACAAGTGAAGGACGTTTTAGAGCGGATCGGCAAGCTTGATATGAGCCGTGTAAAAGTTCATCCTGTGCTCGGAATGGAAGATCCATGGAATTACCGAAACAAAGCACAAGTTCCAGTTGGCGAACGCGAAGGCGGACTTGTTGCAGGATTTTATCAGCAGCGTACCCATGAAATCATTGATATGGAAAAATGCTTGATCCAGCAATCAGAAAATGACGAAGTGGTACAGGCAGTAAAAGACATCTGCAATGCGTTTGGCATCAAAGCATATAACGAAGAGCGTCATAAAGGCTGGCTGCGTCATGTCATGGTTCGCTACGGCATGGCAACAGGTGAGATGATGGTTGTGTTTGTCACAAGAACGGCTGAATTCCCGCAAAAACAGCAAGTGATTGAGCAGATTATAGCACGCTTCCCACACATTCGGTCAATTGTGCAAAACGTGAATTCGAAGAAAACAAATGTCATTTTCGGAGACGAAACGACCGTTTTATGGGGAGAAGAATATATTTATGACACAATTGGCGACATTAAATTTGCAATTTCAGCTCGCTCATTTTATCAAGTGAACCCAGCTCAAACAAAAGTACTTTACGACAAAGCACTTGAATATGCCGAACTGCAAGGCGAAGAAACCGTCATCGATGCGTATTGTGGAATTGGTACGATTTCCTTGTTTCTCGCACAAAAAGCAGGCAGAGTATATGGCGTAGAAATTGTGTCAGAAGCAATTGAAGACGCAAAACGCAACGCTGCCTTAAACGGAATCAACAACGTCGAATTCGCAGTCGGCGAAGCAGAAACCGTCATCCCAAACTGGTACAAAGAAGGCATCAAAGCAGACACCCTCGTCGTCGATCCTCCAAGAAAAGGCTGCGATGAAGCGCTACTTGACACCATTTTAAAGATGAAACCAAAACGCGTTGTTTATGTGTCTTGTAATCCTGGGACGCTAGCTCGTGATTTGCGAATTCTTGAGGATGGTGGGTATGTGACGGAGGAAGTGCAGCCGGTGGATATGTTTCCGCATACGAGTCATGTGGAGTGTGTGGCACAGTTAGTTTTTAAAAATGATTGATGGTGATTATAGTCCCTCAACTGTACAAAGTTTTAGTGAATCTTAGTACCGTTTTATCAGTTATTTAAATTTTAAATAAAAAAGCTCAGTATATCTATTTGAATGTAAAAATTTTAAAGTCGTTCAAAGATGGCAGCAATTTTACTTATTGTGTGGATTAATGCCATCTTCTTTTTTAATTCTTCTTTATCTAACTCTCCTCTTCTCTCCTATATGTGCTTACTTAATAATAATTTCTCATAAATCTCAACATAACATGGATTTTTTGAATTGAAAATCTATAAATGAACCAAAAAATTACCAAAATTTTAATTTTTATGGTAATCTATGAATAAGAATATAAAAAAGGTGATTAAAGTGGAAAACGAATTCTTAATACCTAACTCATTAATTGAAAATGCAAAAAATAATAATCTTGTATTCTTTATCGGTGCTGGATTTTCGAGAGATTTCGGCTTCCCAGATTGGAATGGGTTAGTGAAATTAATGTTAGAAAAGATTATTGAAGAGAACTCAGAATACAAACCATTTATAGAGCTCCTTGAGAACAAAACCATGGGAGTATTAGATATTTTAGAATATATAAAAAGTGAAAAAAGAATCATAAGAGATACTATATATAAGAGATTTAAGTATGATAGTAGAAAAGAAAAATTATTGGAAAAACACAGAAAATTATTTAGAATCTCCAAAAAAATAATTACTACTAATTACGATCAATTATTGGAGAAAGCTGCAAAAGAACAAATAGAAAAGATAATATACACGAACGAACATTTAATGGGACAAATCCATAATCTTAACGAATTTATTCTAAAAATACATGGTGATCATGAGTCTGCTGGTGATTGTGTCTTATTAAGAGAGGACTATGAGAAGTTATATGACCAAGATAATGCTACTCTTGCTCAAATGAAAAATATGATTGCTAGTAAGACAATTCTTTTTATTGGATTTAGTTTATCAGATCCTTATGTAAGCAACGTATTTGAGTATATTAATAAACTTTACAGTGGATATCATGAAAGAAGTTTTATTTTATCTGTTAATAATGAGGACTTCACAAAATATAACGTTAAAAGTATACAATTAAAAGATCATGATCAGATTGTTCCTTTTCTTGAACAAATGAGTGATATGTTAGAGAGAGAAAATACTGTAGTTACCAAAAAGGAAAAAGGTTTAGATGAAGATATAGATGAAGATGAGTTTAAAAGCTTTCTTTTAGAGTTTAATAAAAGTAAAAAAAAAGCAATGGAAATTCTAGATTTAAATGAAGAAGAAATAGAAAATAAGTATGAAAAAATGGTTTGTAGCGAGAGCTTTAGGAAAGAAATTGAAACTTATTCCGCTTATTTTCCATCAATTGATGAAATTATGATGACACCAAGTTATATTGATTTTGATAAAAAGACTATTATTACTAGTACTGTGAGGTCTAGTTATAATAGGGTTCATAATTGTTTTAACACTGGTGAAAGTATTTTTGAAGCTACTGTTGATGAAATTTATAAAGAATACTCAAGTGAACTTTCTTATAATAAGTCTAAGTTGCGATTTTATATCAAGATTTTAGTGTCATGGGCTATTATTGGTTGTGACATTTTTAATGAGGATAAACGGAAAAAGGTGTCTTTATGAATTTCTTTACAATGCATAAATATCAAAGTTTAGAAGAGAATTTATTATACGATGCAAAGGTGCTGTATTTTCTTTTGGATGATAATAAATCTAAACATTTAGATAAACTTTTCAATGAGTTTTCGCAAAAACAAGGTATTGAATTAAATATAAATATTGAAAGAGTTTTATTCTTATCATTGGCATTCTTGTATTCAATGGGATTAATAACATCAGATAGCAATATGATAAAGAGGGTAAAAAAATGATTTTAAAAGAATTATCAATATATTCTTATAAAGAGAAGAAAGTTTTAAATACTTATCAATTTAATGAAAAAGGTGTAAATATAATTTTAGGCGAAAAAAAAGACGAAAAAGATGAAGCGAATGGGGTTGGAAAGACTACTATGATAGAATGTCTTTCCTTCCTTTTAGGTGAAGAAATAAACGCATATTATAAAACTAACAAAATGTTAATAAGTAAGGGTATTCTAATTACACTGAAGGTTAATTCTAACGAAATTGACAGCTTTTTAGCTAGGTTCATTAACACACCCGATAAGGGATATATATTATGGGATAAAAATATTTGTTATGATCTAAATGAATGGGATATATATGAAGATAAAGATTACAAGAAGAGAATTCAAAAAGAGATTTTAGGGGATGAAAATAGCGATATTTCTTTTGCTTCAATAAGGGAATATATTATAAGAGATGAACAAAACGGTTTTATAAAAAATTCATTGGGAATATCAGGTAGAAATGCAACTACAGAGAATAAGATTCTAGCTTTCTTGTGTAATTTGCCTTACAATTCAGAAACAGAAATAAAAAGAATAACTAAAAATATAAATGATTTAAAAGATAAGAAAAAAATACTTTCTACTACAATCGGAAAAACTATCTCTGAATTAAAATCTGAAAAATCTAAGTATAGAAGCAAAATTCAAAAGCTTGAAAAAAATATAAATTCAATTGATATAAACAAACAATATAATTTAAAAGCCATAGACTATAGTAAAAATAAATCGGAATTAAATAATATTCAAAATGAACTTTTTAAACTAATGCATGTTAAAAATAAATATATACAAAATATCGAAAATTTAAAGAAAAAAGTTGAGGAAATCCAAGCACTCAGTGATATTGAACCTTTCTATAAACAGCTATTGGGATGGTTTCCTAATGAAATCTCGAATAATTACGATAAAGTGAAGAATTTTTATGATTTTATGGTTGAAAATAGAGGGAGTTATTTTGAAGGTAAAATAAAAAACATAGATGAGAAGATAAACGAACTACTTAAGTTGAAAGACAAATTAGAAAAAACTTTGAAGAATGATTATACGATACTTAAGAATAGTAGTCTATTAGAAGACATAAACTCAATGATTGCAGATAGAGAAGAGTTAAATACTAAAATAGCTGAGATAAACATTCAATTAGATAATCATGATAGATTAAAATCAATTACAAATCATATAAACGTCTTAAAAAGCGATCGGTTAACATTAACGCAACAGAAGACAGATGAATTTAATTCATATGAAAAACATATCGAAAGTTTGGAAAAATTATTTCAAACGTTGTCTGAACTAGCTTATGATACTGCTGGAGTTTTCGATGTTCAATTTGAGAATAATGTAAATGATAGAAAAAAATCTATAACTGGTAGAGTAAAAATAGAATGCAGTTTGCCTGACGATCGTTCACACGGTATCAATTATATGAAATTAAATATGTTTGATTTAACATGGTTTATTTCTTCGTTGGAAAATTTTAGTGGGCACAACATTAACTTTTTAATTCATGATGGCTCATATTCAAAACCAAATCCCTCTGTAAAGGCAAGAATTTTGAAGTTTATTAATAAAAAAATTAATGAGATAAAAAAGGGACAGTACTTCGTAACTTTGAATAAAGATGAATTACTAAAAGGGGATTTGGATTTCTTCGAAAAAAACGGGTATATTGTTGCTAAATTAGAACGAACAAATGATAACACTAAAAGGTTTTTTGGTTTTAAATTATATGATTAAGAAAACAGGAAACAAAAATAATTTTTTCTTGAAAAGGAAGAGTTATTTTATATTAGTATCATTAAAAGCTGTTTAAATCCCGCTTCTATATTTTTAGTCGTTATAGTCACCTTTGAAAATTTCAAAGATAAGTATTTAACTTATGTTAAATCTGTAGAAAGTCTGGTGTTTGATCAATAAATAAATGTATTTAATATCCCAATCTCTTAGAAAATATCGAGATAGGGATATTTTATTTTCAATTCACTTTTTAAATAGCGGTAACCGGAGTTTGAAAAATTAATTTCATCCCGCATTTGGCTTTATAATTTCCTTTTTTGCAATTTTGCCCGGTTCATATTAAAGTATATAATGATAAAAATTGCTGAAAGACTTTATAGAAGGACATGCCCCATAAGGCGCTATGTCATGAGAGGAATTGAACGAAAGATGAGTAAAAATTTCTGGCGTGATTTACCGCGGCCATTTTTTATATTAGCACCAATGGAAGAAGTAACAGATGTTGTGTTTCGTCATGTTGTGAGTGAGGCGGCGAGACCGGATGTGTTTTTTACAGAGTTTACGAACAGTGAGAGTTATTGCCACCCTGATGGTATTCAAAGTGTGAAGGGGCGTTTAACGTTTACAGAGGATGAGCAGCCGATTGTTGCTCATATTTGGGGAGACAAGCCTGAGAACTTTAGACAGATGAGCATTGGAATGGCGGAATTAGGTTTTCAGGGGCTTGATATTAATATGGGCTGTCCTGTCCCGAATGTCACACAAAACGGGAAGGGCAGTGGATTGATTCTACGCCCAGATGTTGCGGCAGAGCTGATTCAAGCGGCAAAAGCAGGGGGATTACCTGTTAGCGTCAAAACAAGACTTGGTTTTACAGAAGTCGATGAATGGCGCGGGTGGCTAAGACACATTTTGGAGCAAGGTATTGTGAATTTATCGATCCACCTTCGTACAAGAAAAGAAATGAGCCAGGTGGATGCGCATTGGGAGCTCATTCCTGAGATCAAAAAACTTCGTGATGAAGTAGCACCTGATACGCTTTTGACGATCAATGGTGATATTCCTGATCGTCAAACGGGCTTAAGGCTCGCTGAACAGTATGGAGTGGACGGAGTAATGATTGGGCGCGGGATTTTCCATAACCCATTTGCTTTTGAAAAAGAGCCGAAGGAGCATACAAGTGATGAATTGCTTGGTCTATTAAGATTACATCTTGACCTTCATGATCAATATTCCTCATTAGGCTTGCGTCCATTCAAGGCGTTGCATCGTTTTTTTAAGATTTATGTAAAAGGATTCAGAGGAGCGAGCTTCCTAAGAAACCAATTAATGAACACCTCATCAACAGATGAAGTGCGTGCAATGCTGGATGAATTTGAAGCAAGAAATCAAGAATAATCATGACCACCAAGAGAAGGAGAAACCCTTCTCTTTTTTTATTAAATAGGACTATTAAACTAGTTCTCTCAAATGGTAAAATGAGATAGAAATAGCAATTGGAGGTATTTTATTTGAAACCATTCTGGGATACAGAAATAGAAAGTGATGAAACATTTAAGAAAATCAATGAGAAAGGCATTGCAAAAGCGGAAAAGAAGCTAGGTGTCATCCTGCCTGATACATATAAGAAACTCATCCTTGAACAAAATGGCGGTTATACCCTGCACAATGCTTTTCCAACGGACCAGCCGAATGGATGGGCAGAGGATCATGTGTCATTTGATCATTTAAGAGGTATTTCCAAAGGCGAAGGCATCATGGACAGTGATTATTTAATAGAAGAATGGGAATTACCTGAGGGACTTGTACTCATTTGTGGGGATGGTCATACATGGATTGCATTAGATTATAGAGAAACAAAGAAGCATCCGCCGATTCACTACTTTGATCTAGAATATGAGACGGATTTTAAATTAGCAGATTCGTTTGATGAATTGATTGCGGGGCATTATACCGCAGAAGATATCGAAGAAGATGGGATGTCAGATGAAGAGTGGCAGGCTGAATATGAAAAGCAAAATCCACCACTATCAAAAGAAGAAGTGAAAGAAATATTGAAGACTCGAGACCCTGAGGCACTTCATAAAATTGTATTTTTTCATTTAGAACAAATTGATGATATCAAGTGGTTTTTTTCAGAAGTAGAAACTTTTATGAACTCCATTCAAGACGAAAATATGTTAGTAACTGCTGGCTGGGCGCTTAGTACGATCCTTACACTGAATGCTGTGGTGATTAAGCAGAATGACGATGTTTTTCAAAGTGCACGTCGTTTTGCAGAGCAATTGAATCAATCAGAAATAGAAGAAATGCATGAAATCGCTTTTAGTATATCATTATGGTTGGAATTTGATTTGGAAGAGCAATAAGAATATCTATTTAATATAAAAAACCCCCCTTTTCAAAAAGGGGGTTCACACCAACTACTTACTCCGCACTCTCCTCAACTTCACGACTATCCTCTGTTTCACCAATATAAATAGGACCGTTTGCATGGTCGAGTCGGATTGGCCATTCGTATGGAATTTGAAGTCGTTTAGCAATACCTCTCCAGAATTTTGTGGAATCATATTCAAATTCTTGGAAGTCTTTTAATAAGTCTTTGTAAGACGAGCCATCAAATTGAATGAACATGTCTTGAAGGCGTATGAACGCAACATGTCTCACTTCTAATGCTGCCGCAGCCTCCATTTCTTCTTCTGTTGCTTCTCCAATGATTGTTCCTGCGGGTGGAATCATGTCGTATACGTTAAATTCCTCTTCTTCTTCGTGTGCTGCATTGTGCTGTTGATCTGACATTTCTCTTCACTCCTTTTAGTCTTCATCAAGCTTTTATTCGTGCTTACTTTTATTATCGGAAGGAAATGCGAAATGTGGAATGAAAAAAGAAGCAGATTCACAATACTTGCTTTTTCTTCTTGAATCTTTTATGATTAATTACAGATATAAAAGATCTATAATGGATAGAAAGGAAATCTTCTGATGAAATATTCTAAAGCGACCAACTATGCGCTGCATACAATGGTGTTTTTAACGCTTGCTCCAAAGGGAAAAGCAATTGGCGTTGAGCCTCTGGCTAAGATGCAAGACCTTTCAGCCACTTATTTATCCAAAATTTTAACAAAGCTTGTGAAGGCAGGATTGATTGAATCAACACCTGGCGCAAAAGGTGGTTACACCATTCTGAAAAAGAAGGAGGACATTTCGTTTTTAGATGTCATTCAGGCGGTAGAAGGTCAAACCAATTTATTTCGTTGTTCCTTAGAACATGATTCTTTCATGCCTCATGATGGCTGTTTGATTGAACAAGCCATGCAGGATGTTGAAACGAAAATGCAGGAAACACTTAGTCAAAAGCGGTTAGTTGATATCGCTAGCCAAATTGAGCAAACAGAAAAAAATCCATTTTTCAAGATGTGATTTTTTTTGAACAAATTATAGATATTAAGAGTCTTTAAAGTCTTGAATAAAAAGGAGAGATTGATATGTTATTAGATTGTGCCATCATTGGAGGCGGACCAGCTGGATTAAGCGCAGCACTTGTTGTGGGGCGAGGCAGAAAACAGGTCATTGTATTCGATGACGAGTTACCGAGAAATCGAGTGACTCAGGAATCACATGGATTTATTACAAACGATGGAATGACACCGTTTGAGATCAGACAAGCGGGAGAAGCAGATCTTCAAAACTACCCCCATATCCAAATCAAACGAAGTAGGATTGTTGAAATACAAAAAAATGAGGACAACTTTGCCTTACTGACACAAGAGGGAGAAAGGTTTGAAGCGAAGAAAATCATATTGGCAACAGGACTAAAGGATATACTGCCAGAGATGAAGGGGATTCATGAAGTGTATGGAAAGACGTTGTTTAGCTGTCCTTTCTGTGATGGCTGGGAGCTAAAGGACAAGCCGCTTGCGCTCATTGCGGAGAATTCACGTGCTTTGCATATGGCTAAACTTCTTTCCAATTGGACAAAGGATTTAATTGTGTTTACGAATGGGAAGCAAGTGTTTGCTGAAGAGGAGAAAACATTGCTATCAGCTCATTCTATCCAAGTCATTGATGTACCGATTATGTCCATTCATCATGAGAATGGACATATGCACTCTCTTCACCTTGCGAATGGGGAAACAGTGAATAGAGAAGGCGGATTTGTCGCAAGTGAATTTAAGCAGTCAGCTCCATTTGCTGAAATATTAGGCTGTCAAATGACGAAAAATGGCGGCATTGAAACAGATATTCTTGGACGTACAACCGTCAGCGGTGTCTTTGCATGCGGTGACAATTTAGGCGGCCCTGCTCAACTTGTTCTTGCCGCAGCTGCTGGTAGCCAAGCAGGAATGGGCGTCATTCATGAACTCGTACAAGAGGAGTTTCAAGAAAAAACATCTCTATAAAAGAGATGTTTAGCGATGAACGGTTTTCCGTTTTACTAAAATGTGAGCTTTCCATTCAAAAAGTGCGTAGATGACAAAGAAGATCAAAATCCAGCTGCTGACATCTACCCAGACATTGGAAAGATGAATGACATTTACCTGATCAAGTCCAGCCTGTATCCACATAGTGATCAATGCGGTGAGGAACATCTTTAAAAACCATTTTTTCAATTGGTCACACCTCCATCTCTTTCTATCATATAAGAAATGACAGTTTATTTCCAATTGTATTTCCATCAGTTTCAACGGTAAAATAAGAAATAAAATCAATGGAAGGACATGAAATGAGCGATCAAACCACTAGTTTTTTAAAAAGTCATTTTCCTGATCTTGTCCTCACGCCGCCTCTTTTTTATGAATGGCCTTTTGGGCTTCGCTTTGAAGTGGCAGATTGGTCATTAGGAGAAGAATCGGTTGTATTAGAAAAAGCAGGGGATCGTGCTTTGAAAATTGTCAGATATGCTTTTGATCCAGAAGACGATATTCTATTTGTCACGGATGTCTATACGCAGCATGAACATGAATTAATGAAGCAAAAGCTCCTAGTCTATCAAAAATATGTTCGCCGGCAAGTACGCAAACGATTGCGTCACGAGCTTTTGACCTATGTCATATCAGAACTAGATGAGCCCCTGACCTTGGAGAGATTTACGTTGACATGCCAGCTGCAAGATATACGATTACGCCCACTGCTGCATGCCATATGCCAAGAGGATTTCTATGCACCGAATCAAATTTTGAACGGGAAGCTTGGTTATGAAATTTATCTCATCAATCTCTCAAAACAGATGATTTTCCACTTATATGATGATCGAGGCTGTGATCTTATTGCGGCAGATACTGAGCGTCTTCGACCCGTCTATGAAGGCTTACAGCACTGGCTATTAGACTATGACCGCCCTCAGATGGATCAGTTGTTTACAGAGAAATAAGAAAACCGCACTTTTGACAAGTGCGGTTCTGTTTTATGCTTCTACTTTATTGAAGAATTGTGGTAAATATTCTTTGTGTGCTTCTAGCATCTCATCTAGGATGCTTTTTGCAATCGCATCTGATGGGACGAGCGGGTTGATCGTCATTGCGACAAGTGCTGTGTTGTAATCGCCTGTCACGGCTGCTTCAGCGGCAACACGTTCAAAGGATTTAATTTGAGAAATCAGTCCTTTGACTGCGACTGGCATTTCACCAACAGCGATTGGTTTAGGGCCATCTTTTGTGATGACGCAGTTCAGTTCTACAGCAGAATCATTCGGAATGTCACTGATGGCACCATTGTTAATGGTGTTCACAGGCTGAATGTCATGCTTGTCGTTATAAATCGATGCAATCAAGTTACAAGCAGCATCACTGTAGTAGGCACCGCCTCGTTTTTCAAGCTGTGGCGGCTTGATATCAAGATCAGGGTCTTTGTACAGTTCGAACAAGTCATTTTCAAGTGCACGAACGACTTCTGCACGAGTTCCTTCATTCTCCGCTGCTTTCTTTTCCTCAGCCAGCATATCACTTGTTTTGTAGTAGTAGCGGTGATATGGACATGGAATCACGCCAAGTCCTTTTAAGAAATCAGCATCCCACGGAATGGCTTGAATATTGTTCATTGACATCGTAGAGTTTGGATCTGCCATGTCTTCGATGACTTGATCCATGATGCTTTTACCATCTAAGAATACGTTGAGTCCGAAGACCATATGGTTTAATCCAGCAAAGCTGACTTCGACTCTGCTTGCGTCGACATCAAGTCCTTTGGCAATGCCCATGCGAATGCCGATTGGCACGTTGCATAAGCCAACAACTTTGCGATGGTTTGAATAGCGAAGAACAGCTTCTGTGACCATACCAGCTGGGTTGGTGAAATTCACAAGCCATGCATCTGGGCATAGTTCTTCAATGTCTTTCACAATATCCAAAATGACTGGAATGGTACGAAGTCCTTTGAATAGACCTCCTGGACCATTCGTTTCCTGACCAATGACATCATATTTTAAAGGAATGCGTTCATCCTTCATACGTGCTTCAAGAAGTCCGACACGGAATTGTGTTGTGACGAAGTCAGCGCCCGCAAGCGCTTTTCGGCGATCTAATGTTAAATGAACATCGATTGGAAGTCCTGCTTTTTTGACCATTCGTTTTGCAAGATCTCCGACGATTTCAAGCTTTTCTTTTCCTGCTTCAATATCGACAAGCCAAAGCTCGCTAATCGGAAATTCATCGTACCGTTTAATAAATCCTTCTACAAGCTCTGGTGTATAGCTTGATCCTCCGCCAATTGTGACAACCTTTAATCCTTTTGCCATGTGCTGCACCTCCGAATAATGTAACGCGCAATGTTATAATAGAGAAAAGCCAATTCTTTTGTTTGTACATCTATAGCTTATCGTGAGAGCGTCTCGTGCGTAAATGACTTCAGCGTCTTTAGGCAAGGGTGCCTTATTTAGAGAATTGTTACATAAAAGAAACACATTGTGACATGCTGTTGGAGAAAGGGGAAGTCAGATGTTTTCAAGTGAGGTTATTTCCAGCTTTAATGAACTAGAAAGCGCTTTATACCGATACATCATGGAAAACAGTGAAAAGGTCGTGTATATGAGAATTCGGGACTTAGCAGATGCAGCCCATATCTCCACCTCGTCTGTCCTTCGCTTTTGCCGAAAAGTGAATTGTGAAGGTTTTTCAGAGTTTAAAGTGAAACTCAAAATGTATTTAGAATCAGAGCGGACACCTACTTTAAAAAGCACCCAGCACTTTTTATATGAATTTATTGAACGTACCCTAAAAGGGGACTTTGAAGGAAAGATTAAAGAGGCAGCAAGGCTCATTGCCGATGCAAAAAATGTGCTCTTTATCGGCACTGGCAGCTCTGGTATTTTGGCACAGTATGGGGCGAGATACTTTTCAAGTCTTGAGAAATTTTCATTTTACATCAATGATCCGTTTTTCCCGATGAATATGCAGTATTTAGACAATAGTGTAACCATTGTGCTGTCTGTATCCGGGGAGAACAGTATTACGATTGATCATATTTCGAAGTTAAAAAGAGAAGGAAGCAAAATCATTAGTATTACAAACAATCAGCACTGCACGATTTCACGCATTTCAGATTTAAACATTGCTTATTACGTGACAGACGAACGGGTTCATAGAGCCAATATTACGACACAGACGCCAGTTGTGTATATTTTAGAAGCGATGGCGCGTGATATGTTCACAATGTTAAAGGAAAAGTAAAAGAGCCGCTGCACGAATCAGC
This sequence comes from Bacillus pumilus, assembly GCF_009937765.1. Taxonomy (NCBI): domain Bacteria; kingdom Bacillati; phylum Bacillota; class Bacilli; order Caryophanales; family Bacillaceae; genus Bacillus; species Bacillus pumilus. The sequence continues at coordinate 2,584,022 of NZ_CP047089.1, forward strand.
CGCTCTCTTTTTTCTGCTTCATAAAAGAGAGGATGGCAATCCCGGAACAGACGAGTACAAACAAACCGCCTAGCAAATACACAAATCTCGTCCCGAATGCATCTGCAATCAATCCAACAAAGAAAATAGATAAACTGACAGATATAGAAGAGAGGACGTATTGAGCAGAATACACCTTTGATAAATCATGGACTGGCGTTTCCGTTTGAAGAATGGTTTGCTGTGAAACATCTCGAATTTGATAGGCAGGCCCCATCAAAATACAAAGAAGCAACGCAAGCCATGGCAGGCTGTTCAGCGAAAACAGAATGGTTAGCACTGCATAAATAAAAGAGCCTGCTGCCATAAAGAGAAGAAGTTGTTTTTGAATAAAACGGCTCAGCCATGCAGCCAAGAGCCCGCCTATAATGGCACCTATATAATAAGCAGCATTGATAAATCCCCACCATTCCTCACCTTGCTTTAAAACAAGTGTGACAAAGGCAAGTGTAACCGGTCCGACCCATAAAGCACCTGCAATATTTTCACAAACATCCATGAAGGTCAGAGTACGCACTGTTTTGTTTGTCCAAATCATCTTCCAGCCATCCTTGAATCTGTTCATCGTATCTGCCTTTTGGACCGTGTCTTCTTGCTTGAGTAGAGAAAGAACAGGGAGGATAAATAGATAAGACAACACAATCATGAAACAAGAGGCCCACATTAAATAAAATGGACCAAGCAATAGGACAAGCATTCCAGTAAACGAATAGCCAGCAATTTGAACAGATTGATAAAAAACGGAGGCTGTACTGTTCGCTTTCACAAGCTGATTTGCTGGCACAAGTATCGGCATGATGGCCTGTAATAAAGGACTAATGAATCCGCCTGTGATGGAGATTAAAATGAACGCACTAAACAGCCAGACCAGATGCTGCTGAAAGAAATGAAATTGGGTTGTGAACACAACGAGCATCGCAATCCGAAAAAGAGGGACCCATTTCAATAGACGATCGGCTTGAAAGTGAGCGGTCAAAACAGGAGAAATAAGCCCAGCGAATAACTGACATAGCGTTCTTATTAGCGGAAATACTGCCGCATAGGCAACAGATTGTGTATCTTGATAAATAACTAACGTGATAATCATCAAAAATAGAATATCACTCAGCATGAGAAGGCTTTTACTGCCTGTATAGTACCAAAACTTATTTCCCATATCCAACCGGCTCCTTTCCAAAAACAAGTTTAGTATAGCATGGTGATGAAGGGGCTAGAGGCTTTCCATTGAAAAATACATCTTAAGGATGAGAGGATTGTGATAAGCTAAATGAAGGACATTGTAAGGAAAGGGGTTCAAATCAATGAAAGTACTGCCAGCTCATGAATACTTGAATCAGCACAGCATCCCATATGAGATCAAAACATTTTCTTCCGAAACAGAGAAGGGCGCCGCAAATGTAGCAGCAGCCCTTGGTTTTCGTGAGAGACAAATGATCAAGACATTGATTTTTGAAACAGGGGAAGGAGAGCAGCTGCTTGTGATGGTTGGTGCTGACCAGCATATTAAATCAGGGAAACTAAAGAAAGCGGCTGGATCCCGTAATATTAAAATGGCATCACCAGAGAAGGTTCTAGAAGTGACGGGCTACCGAATTGGCTCAATACCGCCGTTTTGCTGGCAGCCAGAAGGCTTCCGCACCATCATCGAAGCTTCGCTATTAGATGAAGACATATTAGGCGTTGGAGCAGGTGAATGGGGAAATGAAATATTGATCACACCAGAACAATTAGTGAAAGCCTCAAAGGCTGTACCGTATGACATCGTGCAGCCAACAGAATAGATAAAAGTGCCTGTTTCTCATGCAGGCACTTTTTTTAATTTGCAGCCGGCTCCTTAAATGGACCGATCTCTTTCGTTTTTAGGAAGGCATCCACGGTTCTATTTTCTTCAAGATCATTCGCCCGTTTGCAGATCACAACAGGTCTGATGATTTCTATGCCTTCGATATATACACGTCCAATCTCTTTCCGCTTAAGACTACCTTGAACCGCATCACGGGGAACAAGCGTGATCCCATAGCCAGCTTTGATCATTTGAATCGCTTCATGAACACCGCTGAATTGTAAATCAACAGTCGGTTTCTTAATTCCTTTCGAGGTGAACAGGGAAAAGAGTTTATCTCTAGTGGAACTACCTTCTTCGCGCATCAAAAAAGGCTCCAGGCTCAGGCGCTCTAACGGAACGGTTTTTCCGTTCAACGGATGGTCTGCTGGCACAATAAAATCATAGCTTAAATTTGTCAAATGAGAGGTAACAATCTCCTCATGATGCAAATCTTCAATTACGGCGATGGCGACATCTGATTCATATTGAAGCAGGCTCTCAATCACTTGAGCGGAGTTTCCACTTTTTAATTCAATTTCTGTCTGTGGAGATGACGATTTAAATGCAGCCAGCCAATCAGGCAGTAAAAAGTTGAGTGGTACGTAGGTAGAAGCGATGCGGAGGCGCCCCTTCTTCCCATTTTGCAATAGCGTGATCTGATATTCTACTTCCTTTTCAGCCTCAAATACTTGCCGGGCATAAGGGTACAGCATCTTTCCCATTTCTGTGAGCTTAATTCCTCGGCCGTTTCGTTTAAAAAGGCGAAATCCGATCTCGCGTTCAATGCTTCTAAGCTGGGCGGTCACAGCTGGCTGTGTTAAAGAGAGAACATCTGCAGTTTGTGTGACGCTTTTTGTCTCTGCGACCTTTGCAAAAATCCGAAGGGCATGTAAATTCAAATTCGCACCACCTATCAATTTTTTTGATAAATCAATCAAAAACATTCATTAGATTTATTATAAAGCATCCCTTATCGTAAAGGTAGCGAAGGGGGAAGAAAAAATGGATCGTCGTCAAAAGCAAGTTGTGTCAATATCGCTCATCACAGCATTTGCACTTATTGGGGATTCAATGCTCTATATTGTTCTTCCAGTCTATTGGAAAGAGATTGGTTTATCATCCATTTGGGAGGTCGGGTTACTGCTGTCCATCAATCGATTCATTCGTATCCCGCTAGCACCTGTCGTATGGTGGCTCTATCGCTATATCCCAATGAAAACGGGTGTATTGATCGCGATTTTGATCGCATCAGTGACCACAATATTATATGGGGTGAGCGGCTTTTGGCTGCTATTGATCTGCCGCTGCGCATGGGGGCTTGCTTGGACATTACTCCGTATGAGCGGGATGAGGGTTTTGGCTGAAATGGACGAAGGCTCACAAGGACATTTGACGGGACTTTATAATGGGCTTTACCGGCTTGGTAGTTTATTTGGCATGTTATGTGGCGGAATCTTTGCTAGCTTGATCGGTTTTCAGTCCATGACGCTAGTCTTTGGCTTGCTCACATTGATGGGATGCATTTTTTATGTATCGCTGGATGAAATTGAAAAGAGAGAAGACATTCAGGTGTATCATGGCATCAAACAAAAATGGTTTACACGAGATGTGGTAAAAGTACTAATAACAGGCATGCTGATCGCACTGATCATCCAAGGTTTATTCGCATCCACGCTAAGTCATGTCATTGAAGCAAAGATCGATCAGGATGAATTGACCTTGTTTGGTTTTGTCATCGGAGCTTCGGCTTTAAGCGGTGTGATTCAAGCACTCAGGTGGGGATGGGAACCATTTCTCGCACCGAGAACGGGCAGATGGTTTGATCGGCTTGTGATGAAGGAACGAATGCTATGCTGGATGTTTCTTTCATTTGGAGGGCTCAGTGTTCTTGGGGTCATGCTGAAGGTAAGTGGCTGGTTCCTATTGATGCTGCTTTTGATTCAGCTGCTGGCAACGGTTGTCACAACGTTCACCGATACGCTTGCCTTTCAAAAAGCCTCTGCTCAAACAGATAAGAACCGCTTTCTCGCCAGCTATTCTTTTGTTCAAGATATGGGGGCTGCTTTAGGACCTTTGTGTGGGTATACATTGATCCAGTTTTTCGGAACAAACAGCGTCTTTTGGTTGATGCTCGTCATAAGCCTCATGCTTGTCAGCATGTGGGGAAGAGGGGGTCAACAAGTTTCGTCTAGTGCAGCGTAAAAAAATAAAGCGTTATATAAAAAACTGCCTCATGCAGCTGATCGCAGGAGGCAGTCTATTCTTTTATTCTAAGTCTGAATCGTAGGCTTTTTGCGTCAGCTGGCTGACAACCTCTTTTAATCCATTTGGTTTATGGAATTCAACAGGTGTGCTTCCTTTTTCAAAGACGATTTGGTCTGCTTCAACGAGCACGACATATCGATTGTTGACCTTCGCAATATGGATCGAGTGGCCGAAGTCGGCTAAAAGTCCTTTGATTTCTGTTTCACCTAGACGCATTTTCATTGTGATATCAGGGGTTTGTTCCACAATGTGAGAAGCTGCTAGTGTGACCTGTTCAGTATCGAGTGTTTCTCTAATTTCTCGCTTTTCACTTGCTTCCCATATTTCAAGATCCTCTTCGAACTGCTTTAATTCTTCACTTTCATCCTGTAATGTTTCAAATACTTGTTCCTGCACCATATTCATGACCTGTGATTTCATGATTTCGGGCATAGATTCCCCGTATTCGACGAATTTCAGAAAGTCCTCAAAATAACGAGCATGTGAGGATTGGTGAATTTTCACTTCAGCTTCTTCCGTCATGCCCTCTTCTGGCATAAATGGGTATTGAATTGATTTCATGTTTTTTGTTGTAATCGCCATTTCTACTTTTTTGATCAAGGTAGATGTATCAGCGATAGAAGCGACTTTCTGTTCAAAATCGCATTTCATAATAAAAACAAAGGAGTCATCGAAGTACTTTTTAGGAACGGCGGACGCAACTAAAAAAACGCCGCCTCTGACAGCACTTGTATCTAAATACGTGCGAACAAACTGTTCACTGCATTCATTAAATACTTCTTTTGTATCGGCAAATCTCGTCTGATGAAATAAATTGTAGTTTGGATTTGAATCGAGTTCATGACCAGGCTCGACAATGAACCGGCCAATTTTGGTTGGTACTTGTTCTGATTTAGGGTGTCTGTCCACTTTTCGTTTGACGATTTTTTTTAGCTCACCATCTAAAAAGTCCTTCAGTTCACTTTGTTCAAATTCCTCTTGATCTAATGTTTGATAATGCTTGAACCGTTTATTTGCTTGTTCATCTTTGCCTTCGATTTCTACGACAAAGAATGATAGAAAACGTATCGTAAAATCCATTGATTGGTCACCACTTTTTCTTCTTCGGATATGTTGAGTATAGAAAAAGGAGTGAAAATCGTCAACGAATGGAGAAATATCGTGTCATTATTTCCCGAGAAATGTTTCATGAAAAACACTTGATAATAATTATCATTCTTGATAGAATGATAAAAGAAAAGAAGGAACCTGCCAGTTCCTTCATCTCAGAAAAATTACTTATTTTGTTTCAAATGTTTCGCAATCAGTTTCAGCATTGCGAGTCACATCAGTCATTGTGTTTTTACCAATTTTAATGGTAGAAGCCGTACAGCTGTTATCAGCCCAAAAACGGCAAGAGTTCACTTCACAAAGTACATTTTGTGCCATGGGAATTCACCTCCGTGATTCATATTGTGAATGAAGCAAGCTGCCACTTGAATTCATTCCATCTAGTAGTCTCTTAATAAAAAGAGGCTGTTTGTGCTGTTGATGCACATGTTTATCATACCATCTACCCTGATAATATACAATTTAAACTTTGAAAGAGCGAGAATACAAATCTCGCTCTTTTTTATTTGTAAAAATAGTTAAATGCTAGGTGGCACGCTCTCTCATTTCGACATATGAATAGAGTAGATTCAAAACCTGATGTCGGACAAAGTATGAGGGTACATGTACTGATTTTCCGCATAAAGATAAGGTTTTTAATCAAAAATTTTCATAGAGAGATGAGGGGAGAAGATGAAAGCAGTCATTCTCTGCGGAGGAAAGGGAACGAGAATGAGTGAGGTCACACAAGCGCTTCCTAAACCACTTGCTATGATCGGAGATCGGCCTATTCTATGGCATATTATGAAAATCTATCAGTATTACGGAGTAGATGAGTTTATCTTATTGCTTGGATATAAAGGAGAGAAGATTAAAGAGTATTTCCTGAACTACGACTGGCGGCATCACAGCATGAAGCTGGATATGGCGACAGGGGAAATGAAACTTTTAGGAAAGTCAGAGAACTGGAAAATCACCTTTTTAGATACGGGCGAGAATACGATGACAGGCGGACGGTTAAAGCAGGCACAGGATTACATTGGGGATGAGACATTCATGATGACGTATGGTGATGGACTTGCCAATATCAATATGTTTCATCTGCTGAAGCGTCATCAGGATCTTGGGGCAGCTGCGACTGTCACAGGAATTGAAAAGAAGTCACAGTACGGGACGTTGAAGGTATATAACGGGATGGCACAATCCTTCTCTGAGAAGACAGACAGTATCGGGATGATCAATGGAGGATTTTTTGTGTTGTCTCCAAAGGTATTTGATTATTTGACAGACGATGATCAATGCGTGTTTGAAGAAGAACCTCTTCAAAACCTGGCGAATGATGGGGAGCTTGCGGTTTATGAGCATCACGGATTTTGGACAGCGATCGATACGTATAAGAACTTGAAGGAAATCAATGGCATGTGGACAAATGGAAAACAACCATGGAAGGTTTGGTGACGGAATGAGCGGATTTTGGAATGGGAAAAACGTATTTGTGACTGGATGTACAGGGTTATTGGGAAGCTATCTCGTCAAGGAATTGATTGATCAAGGGGCAAATGTAACTGGACTTGTGCGTGATCAGGTGCCACGATCGAATTTATATCAAGGCAGTCAATTTGAAAAAATGAATGTGGTGCAAGGCGCATTGGAGGATATGCAAACGATTGAACGTGCGTTAGGAGAATACGAAATTGATACTGTCTTCCATCTGGCTGCCCAAGCCATTGTAGGGGTTGCAAATAGACACCCTGTTTCCACATTTGAAGCCAATATTTTAGGGACATGGAATGTGCTAGAGGCTTGTAGAAGACAGCCGCTAATCAAACGAGTCATCGTGGCATCAAGTGATAAAGCATACGGCGATCAGGAGCAGCTTCCATACGATGAAGACATGCCGCTAAATGGGAAACATCCGTATGATGTATCAAAGAGCTGTGCAGATTTAATTTCTCACACGTATTACAACACATATGGTCTCCCGGTTTGTATTACGCGCTGCGGCAATTTATACGGGGGCGGGGATTTAAATTTCAACAGAATCATTCCGCAAACCATCCAGCTTGTCCTGGAAGGAGAAGCGCCTGAAATTAGAAGTGATGGGACATTTATTCGTGATTATTTCTACATTGAAGATGCGGTTAAGGCTTATTTGCTGCTAGCTGAGAAGATGGAGGAGAAAGGGCTCGCTGGAGAAGCATTTAACTTTAGTAATGAAATTCAGCTGACGGTTCTTGAGCTCGTGGATAAGATTTTAAAGGCAATGGGCAGTGAACTGAAGCCTCGTATTCTAAATCAAGGAACGCATGAGATCAAGCACCAATATTTGTCGGCAGAAAAGGCGAGAAAGCTGCTTGATTGGAAGCCTGACTACTCCATTGATGAAGGGTTAGAGAAGACGATTGAATGGTACCGCGAATTCTTTCAAAAATAGAGGTGTAAGTAGATGAACAGCATATATTGTACGGTTCTATCAAGTGGAAGACTATATCAAGCTATTGCGTTTTTCTTATCATTGAAGCAAGTAGAAAATGGTGCTGTCATCAAGACGTTATGTATGGATGATGCTGCATTTAATCTGCTTCATCAAATGAATTTTCCTCATGTCGATCTTGTTCATGTACGTGAGCTCGAAACGCCGGAGCTGCTGGAGAAAAAAGAGGAACGGGATGCCTCGGAATATTGCTGGACGTTAAAGCCGATGTGGATTGAGTGGTTATTTGAACAGGAGCAGGCAGAGAGCGTAACCTATCTTGATGCGGATTTGTTCTTTTATGAGAGCCCGCAAGTGATTTTTCAGCATCAGCCGGATGCCTCTGTATTACTTTCGAGAGGGGATATTGTGATTCCGAGCTTCGATCCTGAGGAAGTGAAGATGCTTCAGAAGCTTTTAGGCCGCTATAATTCAGGCTTCCTGCATTTTAAAGGAGATGAAGCTGGCCGGAAATGCCTTAGCTGGTGGAAAGAAGAATGCTTGAAGGAATGCAAAAATGCGCCGGGTGAAGGCAAGTTTGGCGATCAAGGTTATCTCGATCATATGCCGAAGCTGTTTGAAAAAGTGGAGGATATTCAAAGAAAAGGCGTGAATATTGGTCATTGGAACTATGGGCAGCATTCCTATCGTGAAGAAAATGGACGGATTTTGCTGGAGGATGGACATCCGCTCATTTGCTATCATTTCAGTGGCTTTCGCATCGTGAGTAAGGATGAGATGCAGCAAATTCATGAGAAGGGGAGAGAGGATCTGCCGTTTTTCCAAGAAGCCTATCGAAACGTGCTACGTCATGTGATTGAATCTGTTGAGCAGGTCGATCCGATGTTTAACGGCTATGCCAAAGTTGAGGAGGATGACGCATGAATGAGAAGCCAAAGGTAAGCGTCATTATTCCGAGCTATAATGCCAAGGAGCGTTTAGAAGGGAGTCTTTTTTCCTTAACTCTTCAGGATACGGATATTCCGTTTGAAGTCATTGTCGCCGATAATGGGTCAATGGACGGCACGATGGAAATGCTTGAGAACATTGAGGTGAATTTCCCGTTTAAAAAGGTGCGTATTCCTGTCAATCAAGGGATTGCCAAGGGTCGTAATCATGCCATTCGCGAGGCAGAAGGAGACCTGTTGATATTCCATGACAGTGATATGCTGGCAGAGCCGCAATTTATTCAAAAGCATGCGGAGGCACATGCTCATCAAGAGGACCTTGTCATTTGTGGTGTATGCTGGAAGCGGATTTATCGATATTTTTACGAAGCATTTGATAAGGATCATATCAAGCGATTGAAAAAGCAAGGTTTGTATAAACGGAAAATGAAAGATAAAACGCCTCTTTTATCCATGCAAGAAGTGGAGAATGGTGCATTTCTAGAGAAAAGCTTTGATTTGCAGTCTGAGTTTATTGATATTCTCAAAGACATTTTGCGCACGTACAACTATGATTTAGGCTCTTATGAGTTGCCGTGGCGATTTTTTATTACGAATAATTCCTCTGTCAAACGGAAGCATGTCATCGCGCTCGGGATGTTTGATGAAAAGATCGTTCGGTACGGGTTTGAGGATTATGATTTAGGCATTCGTCTGCATCAGCTTGGTCTCTCCTTTGAATTGCGAGAGGATATCCTGAGCGTGCATCAGGAACATCCGAGTAATTTAACATCTTTTGATGACATCAAATATAACATTTTGTATATGTGCGAGAAGTACAACAATATTGATGCCATTGATGTCCATCTGGCTTTCTCTGGTCCGTTTTCTCACACCGTCACAAATGACATTGTAAAAGAGATTAGGCAGCTGCGTGAAAATCCGGTATTCGATGGTCTGCTCTCTTATTTTTTAGAGTTGCTTCATTTGATCACAGAGCGGAATGTAGGCATCAAACGGGATAAAAAAGATCAGCTGACAGCGAAACATGTCCCTTTGAAAAAGCTGTCAGAGATAGCGCAACTTGCACGGCAAGAATATGGCTGCACAGTGCTTGTTGAAGCCATTCAAGGGCTGACGAAAGAGCTATTACGCGTTGATTTGTTTCAAGTGGATGTGTTGTAGATGGCGTCTTATCATTTTACAACCATTGTGTCGAATACCCATGTTTTTAAGCTTTTGGCGCTCATTCATTCGCTTGAACAAACCTCACGTTCATTTAAACTATCGGTATTATGTGCAGACCCGTTGGCTTACCAGGTGTTAAGTGAATTTCCTCATCCGCACGTGCAATATGAACAGCTTGAAAATATTGAAGATGACAAGCTGCGAAAGGCAAAGGATAATCGGACGTTTCATGAGTATTGCTGGACGTTAAAGCCTGCTTTTCTGCTCAAAATCCTTGAATCTTCGGAAGCGGATTATCTCGCCCATTTGGATACGGATTTGTATTTTTATCATGATCCAGAGGCGATTTTTGCTGAGAATCCACTTGCTCACTTATTTTTGACAGATCATATGAATTCCGAGCGGTTCTATCACTTTTATGAATTGTCTGGCCGCTTTAATACTGGATTTGTCGGCTGCCGTAACACAGACGTTGCCAAACGTGCGGTCACACAATGGAAGGAAAACTGTCTTGCACACTGTACAGTCGAAATGGATACAAAAAATAAGACGTATGGAGATCAGCGGTATGTTGAAAGATGGATCGATGATTTTGAAGGCGTTCATGTCGTAACATCTAAAGGAGCCAATGCTGCGATCTGGAATATTGAAAACTACAAGCTTTCCGTTGTGAAAGGGGATATGTATCTCGACGAATGTCCACTCTTGTTCTATCATTTTTCTGCCTTTACAATCATTGATGAGAATACGTTTAATCTGAATTGGTATTACTATATGACAGAACAAAATCTAGTGGATCATCTCTATATTCCGTATGCTGATTTAATTCATCAAAAGATTAAACAGGTACAAAAAGTCTTTCCAGAATTTCAGCAAGGATTTATTACAAAGAAACATGTTCCTGATACGCATTTTTATGAGATATGAAAAAACCGCTCAATCACTGAGCGGTTTTTTCCTTTTTATGATTCATTCCATTTGGAGATGGTTTGATCGCTAGGTAGTAAGAATGCCAGAATGCCTAATATCGGTAAAAAAGCGACCCCGATCATGGTAGGCGTTAAACCGAAGGTATCAATAAATGAGCCTAAAGCGACCGATCCGATTGCACCCATACCAAACGCAAGCCCAACCGTTAAACCAGACATTGTGCCAATTTTCCCGGGAAATAGTTCTTGAGCATAAACAACTGTGACAGAGAAGCTTGATGTCAAAATGACTCCAATCAGCCCAAGTAAAACATAAGCAAAAACCGGTCCGGCAAATGGCAGAAGCAAGGCAAGCGGAAAGGATGCCAATAAGGAAATTAAAATGACGGTTTTCTTGCCGAAGCGGTCTGCAAGCGGCCCGCCTAAAAACGTCCCAATTGCACCTAGAATGAGAAATAAGAAAATATAAGTCTGTGATTCTTTAATCGTCAATCCATATTGTTCAATCGCATAAAACGCATAGAAATTCGATATCGCATTTCCATACCAAGAGCGGGCAAAGATGAGAAAGACGATAATGCCAAGTGCTGTGAGTGCTGACTTACGGTGAAGTTCAGATCTTGCCGCTTTTGCTGGAGCTTTTTTCGCTTGAGCTCGAATGGTTTGAAGTCTTCCTGCGTACCATCTTGAAATATAAAGAAGGAAACCGACAGCAATCATTCCAACAATCGTAAACCAAGCCACACCTGGCTGACCGAGAGGGACGAGCATTAATGCTGCGATTAGCGGGGCAAAGGCTTGACCTGTATTTCCGCCTACTTGATAGATGGACTGTGCAAGTCCTCGTCTTGGACCAGCAGCCATGTTGGCAACACGAGAGCCCTCTGGATGGAAAATAGCAGAGCCGAGTCCGATAAAGACAACGCAAAGCAATATGGTGGCAAAGGAAGGCGCAAACGCAAGCCCGAATATACCGACAGCACTAGAAAATAAAGCAATCGGGAGTGCATAAGGCATCGGCCTTTTATCTGTGTACCACCCAATAGCGGGCTGCATCACAGAGGAGACCATGTTTAATGTAAAGGCAATCAGCCCTAATTGTGTAAAGGTCAGCCCCATTGAGCGTTCTAAAATAGGGAACATCGCAGGAATAACGGCTTGCAAAGTGTCATTGAGCATATGACAAATGCCAATAATCAATAAAATGGGATAGACCGTTGAGCCAGTGACGGAATTTTGAGGTTTATCCTTAGTACGAGCAGCAATAGCCAATGAGACATCCTCCTTTCATTCAACTGTTTTCAATTTTGCATTCTTCTCATTTTATTCATAAGGTGAACTATAAAACAATAGCAAATTGTCATGATTTAGAAAAAAGAGACACAAGTTTTTGTGTCTCTCAGATTGTTGACAAAGGGCTAAAATGATCTTTATTTTAGCTCTTTGTCTTCTTTTCAGCGTGATAGAAAACCTTTGAAGTCTAGGAAGTACGAGCATCGGAGCGGAGCGAATTAGACATTCGTGAGCACCGAAGCGCAGGACTGACAACGAATGCGAGGGTTTGTCTACACGCTGAGAGACACAAGTGTTTGTGTCTCTAAATGGTTACTTATAAAAAGATGCGATGACAGGCTTCATTTTTTGAATGACGAGTCCACTACCGCCGCGGTTTTTTACATCTTCAATCATACCGACGAGGACGTAATCTTCTTTTTTAGGATTAAATGCAAGTAAAAATCCATTTTCAGAACCGTCTGTTGCTCCTTGCTTGCTCTTCAGTTCTGCCGTTCCTGTTTTAGCGGCAATATCAGTGCCTTCCATTTGTAAGGAGTGAGCTGTACCATTTGGGCTTGTCACGACCTGAGTGAGCGCGTCTTTCACTGTATTTGCCGAGTCTTCTTTGATGATTTGTTTTGGTGATGCTGTTTTCTCATCTTGAACGACTCGAGGATAGACAAGCTTGCCCCCTGTTGCAAATGGAGAATAGGCATGTACTTGTTCAATCGGTGACATGAGTAATTCACCTTGACCATATGCCGAGTCAGCAAGCAGGATGTCCGATTGAATGCCGTCGTTCGATACTTGTGCTGGTTTCATTGTAAATGGCATGTGCAAATCTTCGCCAAATCCGAATGCTTTTACTTTTTTCTCATAGGTGTCTTTGCCAATTTCCAGAGCTTCCTGTCCGAAGTAAATATTATCTGAGTATACGAGGGCATCAACCATATTTACGTTTTCTTTATCGTGAACCCGCGTAATGCGATAATTGCCCCAAGATTGATCTTTTTGCCATTTCAGTCCATGGATGGTGCGTACTTTATGAGGCTTTGTGACACCTGTTTCCAGTCCGATGGCTGCTGTAATGGTTTTGAATGTAGACCCTGGTGCATATCGGCTTGCATAACGGGCTTGGAATGGGAGATCTGGGTTTTCACTGTATGCCTGATACTCCTTAGGTGTGATTCCGTTTGTCATGAGATTGACATCATAGGAAGGGGCACTGACAAGCGCTAATAGATCCCCAGAAGATGGATTCATGATGGTGACGGCCCCTTTTTCACCTTTCAGCTGTTCATAGGCTTTTTTCTGTAAAGAAGCATCAATGGTCAGCTTCACTGTTTTTCCATCTTGTCGATCTGATTTTTGCAATGTTTCTTCAATGCCTGTTTCATCATGGACGATTAAAATGCTTCCGCCATCTTGTCCACGCAAGTTTTTGTCAAATGTGAATTCTAGGCCGGTTTTGCCGATGATTTGATCTGCTTTTAACGCCGGATTTCTTTTGATATCATCTGCATTTGCTTTTCCAACATAGCCGGTGAGATGGGCGGCGGCTTTGTTATAAGGATAGTAACGCATTTCCTTCGATTGATAGGTGACGCCTTTTATATCTTTTGGAATCGGCTTCTGTTCTAACATTGATTTGAGCGGAACAAACGTGTCGTCTGTGACCCATGCTTGTTTCAGCTGATTGTCGATGAGTTCTTCATCAATATCAAATGCCTTGCTGATTTTTTTGATATTGCGTTCTTTTTCTTCTCCTGTGCCAAGCTTTCCTGGGATGATGCCAAGTGCGCTTCCGCCAGTTGTTTCTGCTAGGGTACGTCCTTTTCGGTCGACGATGTTTCCGCGTACAGCAGGGTCTGATTTGACTTTAATCATATCTCCCTTCTCCATTTGCGGGAAGATGAGATTTGGCTTCCAGTCGATTTTCCATTTGTCATCTTCTTTTGAGAGAACGCCCTTATAAGAAAGCTTGTGCAGCTTGCCAAATGACGTTTTCATTGTCACATCATAGGAAAATTGATACCCATTTCCTTTGTCCTGTTTTTCAACGTTGAGCTTTGATATGTTCAGATCATAAGCGCCAATTCCGTTGAAGATATTGTCGTATTTTTCGGCTAGTTGTTTTTTTGAGAAGTCATTGGCTTTCAAAGACGCACTCGTTACCTCATCAGCCAGCTTCGTAAAGTCTTTCTTCTCCATTTGTTTTGTAAAGGATTGAGCCGCTTTTAAAGCTTCTTTTTCTTTTGAGAAAAGAGAATCTTTTAAGAAAAAGAAAGCAACAGCAACTACGATGACACTAAGAATGGGAATCATGACTTTTTTCTGTTTCCAAAATGATTTTCGTTGATCCGTATACAATGAAAACACCTCAATTTTTGATTAGATCTTCTATATTTTACAGTGATTGCAGATGATTTGTATAGTTTCTCCTATGAAAATAGACCAATGTTTCATGTCATGGATTGGGGAAAGGGACGAAAATGATAGATGGTTACTATGAAAGATATCTTCATTTTTTCTTATGATTTAAAGGATTTTTTAAGAGATCATCGAATGTGGAAAAATAGAAAAATATACAAGCGCTTTCAATAAGGGGGAATTGTTATCGTTTATCAAAAGGTGAATGTGATTGGACTTGTGCTTGGACCGGCACTCTTCTTGCTCGTTCTTTTTCTCATACCTGAAAATGAATTGACCTATGCTGCGAGGGTAGTCTTGGGCATTACCGCTTGGACGGCTACATGGTGGGTGACAGAAGCACTGCCCATCCCTGCAACATCTTTATTGCCCATCATCCTATTGCCGACACTTGGCGGGCTTTCGATGGAACAGACATCAAGAGCTTATGGAGATCCGATCGTTTTTATGTATATGGGCGGATTTATGATCGCAATTGCTATTGAAAAATGGAATCTGCATAGAAGAATGGCCTTACACATTTTAAGGGTGATTGGCACACGAAGTGACCGCATTGTATTAGGTGTCATGATCGCGACTGCTTTTTTATCTATGTGGATTTCAAATGCAGCGACAGCTCTGATGATGCTCCCGGTGGCACTGGCTGTGATTAAAGAGGTCAAAGCTAATGATATTTTAGCTGGTCCATCTCTTGAGCGATTCAGTAAAAGCATTTTATTGTCGGTTGCGTATTCAGCGTCAATTGGAGGTCTAGCAACACTTGTCGGGTCCGTCCCAAATGCGGTGTTTGCTGCGATGTCAAAAAAGCTATTAGATCGGGAAATTATGTTTTTTGAATGGTTTTTGTTTGGTTTTCCTGTTGCGATGATTCTGCTCATTCTCTTATTTCTGTATTTGACCAAAGTCCAGTTTAAGGTAGAGCACACAGGTGAAATAAGTGTAACGTTCATTCGAAAGGGATTAGAGGATTTAGGAAAAATGAAACAAGAGGAAAAATGGGTGTTTGCCGTTTTTCTCACGACGGCGTTTTTGTGGATTTTTAAACTCTTTTTGTTTGGAGGAGTTACCGTATCCGACACGTCCATCGCCATTTTTGGTGCCTTGCTGTTATTTCTCATTCCAGCAAAAAACGGAGAGAGAATACTAGAATGGCAGGATATGAAACAGCTGCCGTGGGGGCTGTTGCTTTTGTTTGGAGGTGGGCTATCGCTCGCTACGGGCTTTGCAGAAACCAATCTAACAGGATGGATTGGGGAAAATCTACAGCATTTAAATGGGCTTTCATATATCATGCTATTGATCATTTTAACTGGAGCGATTTTGTTTATGACTGAGATTATGTCAAATACAGCTGTTGCCAATATGATCATTCCGATTACGGTAGGGCTTGGGCTTGCGATTGGAATCGAGCCCTATGGGTTAATGGCTGCGGCTGCTTTGGCTTCTTCATGTGCGTTTATGCTGCCGATTTCCACACCGCCAAATGCTGCTGTCTTTAGTGCAGACGTGCTGAAAATATCAGATATGGTCAGGACAGGATTTTGGTTAAATATCATCAGTATTGTGGTAATTGTCCTTGCGGTGTATTTCTGGCTTCCGGTTGTGCTTAAAAGTTGATCGGATTACGAAGGTGGCTTTGATCGAATCGAGACTGTCGGTGTTTTTGTTTCTTTTGGCTTCGGTGGAGGTGCTGATTTTTTGATGTGCGTGTCTTTTGGCGTGTAATAGGTTGCCCCAATGTTGAGTCTGCCTTGAAGCTGGTCAATGGAAAGCTCACCAAACTCTAAATGGTAATCAATTTTGTCCACATGCAGGGATTCGATATGAATGTGTGTATCCTCTGAGACAGGGGAAGCTGATGCAGACATTTTTTGCTCGAGAGCGGTGAGCCTTTTCTCCAGCTCGGTGACAGAGGGGGATGGACTGGATTCAGTTTTTTTAAAGAGTGATAGAATGAAATGTTTCAAGTAGACCACAACCTTTTCTTCTGCCTTGATCTAGTCTATGGAAAAGCTGTGAGATATATACTTATAGAGATGACAAGAAAGGAGAGAAGCACATGCTGCCTACTCATATCCACATTGCCCATATGAAGACGAACTCAATCGGCACAGGATCATCCATGACATTTGGTTCGACGTTTGTTTGCAATCATTGCAGTACGATGAAAAGAAACAATGGGTTTGGGGAACAGAATGCTGATGGCGTGATCACGATCCTGCCGATTGAATCGATTGATGATCGTGATCAAATCGACGCCGTGAGTATCAATATTCGTCATCTATGATAATAGCAGTCGCTTTTCCTTCATCCTTTTGCAGTCTGATATAAAGCACACCGTCTTTAAAGGCTGCGTTCATTTGTCCAAGAATCATTTCTGGGAGCCGGATTTTCTTTTCAAATGGACCATACTTCCCCTGTTTTTGTCGAAAATCCTGCTCATTAAAAAAGGAAAAACGTTGTCCTTTCACAACCAAATATTCGCCATATGATAACACTTGTACATCTTCTTTTCGGTAGCCAGGCAAATAAATTAAGTACTGAATTTCTGTCGCGGTTTCTACCATGTCGATGGGTGGGAACGACGCATCTGGGCCGCGCTGATCCTGCTGCGTAAATGTAAAGGGAGACGGACCGTTTGCCATAAAGGGAGATCTTTGCTCATCATCGAAGATCATTTTCCAAAAATCATCCCCATGCATTTGCTGGGCAATATCCATCCACTGCTTCATTTTTTCGAAGTCCATGTGAAGACCTCCTGTTAACATACTTGATGGGTGCTTGCATATACCTATAAAAAGGAGGTTTATCTGTGGTTCAACCAACTCCGTATATCAATATTAATATTTTCATGTTAAAAATTAATTCCTTTGAAAATGCGTCGGCGGTGAATGTCGGACAAAATTTGTTAGCAGAGTGGCAAAACTCAGATAAAAAAAATCAGGGGTACGGACAAAATTTTGGAGATGCCAGCGGTTTTGTCGGGACAAAAAGCCATGTAGATGATCGAGATCAAGTGGACTCACCTGCCTCTTTTTCACCAACAGCTAAACCCATTCAAAGGAAGTGACGTGTGATGTTATTCTCACCCTCAGTCGTCAATGTCGGTGCTTTTAAAGTTAATGCAATGGATCGGGGTGCATCACTGACGCTAGGACCTTATCAGCAGATCGATTATTTTCTCTCGATGAAATTGAACCAAGGATTTGGAGAGGACAATGGTGATTGTTCACCGCTTGTCATTCCGATTTCAAGTGTGTTAGATCCAGATATGGTAGATTCAAATTCAGTCAAAAACAGCGTGGTTTAAGCAAAAAAAGAGACCGGGAATCCCCGTGTCTCTTTTCTAATGCGTTTCATTCAGATGACTTTTTCGTCTTGCATAGGCGAAATAAACAACGACACCAATGGCCACCCAGATCAGGAAGGCTCTCCATGTCTCCCATGAAAGGGTAGTTGCGAGTGTGATACAAATGACCGCACTGATAATCGGAAGAACAGGCACGAATGGCACTTTAAACGCTGCTTTGACATTCGGGTGTTTTTTCCGTAAAACGATAACGGCGATTGAAATGACTGTGAAGGCTGCAAGCGTACCGATGCTCACTAAATTCGCGAGTGTCGATAAGTTCACAAAGCCTACGATACATGCTGCGACAGCACCTGTCAGCCAAGTATTGGCAACGGGTGTTTGTGATTTTGGATTGACATTAGAGAAAATCTTCGGCATAAGACCATCGCGGCTCATCGCAAAGGTTAGGCGCACCTGCGCATAGACTAAGGCAATTAAAACCGTGGTGATCCCAATAATGGCACCGGCGGATATAATGCCCGCCACACTATTCAGGCCAACAACTTGAAGAGCAAATGCGACAGGGTCACTGACATTCAGCTTCGTATAGTGAACCATGCCTGTTAAGACAAATGAAACACCGATGTATAAAATCGTACAAACACCGAGCGCTCCGATGATTCCGATTGGCATCGCCTTTTGAGGATTTTTGACTTCTTCAGACGCATTAGCGATCGCATCAAATCCGAGGTAAGCAAAAAAGACAGTTGCCGCTCCAGCAATCACACCGTGGAAGCCCATCGGCATAAAAGGTGTCCAGTTTTCAGGTTTGACGTACGCAAAGCCTGAAATGATAAAGAGAAGGACGATGGCAATTTTAATTAGCACAATGATGTTATTCAGCTTCGTGCTTTCTTTCACGCCTCTAGAGACGATAAAGGTGATAAGCAAAATAATGAGTGCGCCTGGAAGGTTAAAGACGGCTCCATCAGCGGCTCCAGGTGCAGCTGATAAAGCCTTCGGTATGTGCACACCAAATCCACTGAGCAGTGATTGGAAATAGGACGACCATCCGCTTGCTACAGCAGAGAGTGCAATGACATATTCAAGCATGAGATCCCAGCCCATTAAGAAGGCGAGAAATTCCCCAAGTGTAGCGTAGGAATACGTATAGACACTTCCTGATACAGGAATGGACGAGGAGAACTCAGCGTAGCAAAAAGCAGCAAGGGCGCATGCGATCGCAGCTAAAATAAAAGATATAATAATCGCAGGTCCCGCATCCTTTGCCGCAGCAACCCCCGTAATCACAAAGATACCAGTCCCGACCACGCAGCCAATGCCAAGCAAGATTAAATCAAACGTATTTAACGATCGGCTGAGCCGCTTCGTTTGACTTTCAAGCATGAGCTGGTCGAGAGACTTTTTTCGAAATAAAGAACTCATGTTGACCTCCTAATGGATAAATCTTTTCGTAAGACGAGTGTTAGTATATGCTGAAATGACAATTTAGTCAATTGGTTGAAAAACGCTTTAAATCACTAAAGCGTTGAGCGCCACCATCGACTTTCTGCTTAAAAAGAGACATCCGCCGGGAGATGGAAGGCGGATGTGGTGATAAATCATTTATGTCTGTTCAGTAAATATTTTTTCATTATACAGCACACTTGGATGAGTTGGGTGATGGGCGGCGGAAGCAAGGTGATGTGTTTTGGCTTTCTCCAAATCGCCAAGCTGATAATAACAGTAGCAAAGCTGAAGGTGAGGATACCACGTTTTATAATGTGTGAGTGTGAAGGCTGCTTCGTTTTCAGGAGCCTTCAGCGCCTGCTCATACCAAAAGATCGCTGCCCGATGTTTATTTTGAATTTTTAGATGATCCCCGATTCGGCAACAAAATTCTGGACGAGGCTGATCATATAAGAAAGAACGTAATAATGAGGATAAAGCCGCTTCCTCGAAGCCTACCGCATAATAGCAGTCTGCTAAATATTGGCATGTGCGAATTTCATCCTCAATCCAGCACTGTTTTGTCGCTAAAAATTCATGATAAAAACGAATTGCTTTGACATGCTGCCTGTTATCTCTTAATTCATTGGCAAAGTAAAAGAGGTCACGAGGCGTCATGTCCTCTCCCCTTGCCAGCATGTCTTCATAAATTCGCAGGTTGCGCCCTGGTTCACCAGCGGTTGTTTTCTTACGCTTTTGATGTGTGACGGCTATATCGGCTGGTAAGATGTTTCCGTACACTTGAAGAAACTCATGAACGGCCCCGTACCACTGAAAGTTCAAGGCGCGCTTCACAAGGCGATTTCTTCTATATTTAAAATTCACCTGACCGTCTTCATCGAATCCTACATGATAAAACATTGAGACGGCATCCACCGCAGGGTCGAGTGTCTCTTTGAGCTGAAGAAATTTTTGACGGTCTTCTTCAAGCAGAACATCGTCAGCATCAAGCCATAAAATATATTCTTTCGTTGCACGTGAGAAAGCGAAATTGCGGGCTTTGGCAAAATGCTGAACCCATTCGAAATCAAGTACCTTGGCTGAAAAGGAGTGAGCAATCTCCTTCGTACGATCTGTTGAACCTGTATCAACGATGATCATCTCATCGACAATGTCTTGAACGGAGGAAAGGCAGTCCGCTAACACCTCCTCTTCATTTTTCACGATCATACATAAGCTAATGGTTACCATCTTTAGATCACCTCTTCATAGTGTATCGAGCAGCAAAAGGAAACATTCTTTTCAGCAGCGGGTTTTTTAAAACTAGTTTTCTGCTACTGGCTGATTTAAAATAAAGGAAGAATCTATGTAAGGGCTGATAAAAATGAGTTTATTGAATGTAGAAGGATTATATAAAACCTATGGCGAGAAAACGCTGTTTGATCATATTTCTTTTCATATAGAACCAAAGGAACGCATCGGGTTAATTGGACCAAACGGAACAGGGAAGTCAACGCTCCTAAAGGTCATTGCAGGACTTGAATCGTTTGAGGAAGGTGACATCACGAAGGCAGGGACGCTTGATATCGAATTTCTTGAGCAGGACCCTGAAATGGATGGGGATGAAACGATTCTCGATTACATTTTTTCTGGAACAGCACCGATGATTCAAACGATGAAGGCATATGAACAGGCACTCGCCGATTTAGAGCATGATCCACAAAATGAGGCAAAACAAGAGGCGCTCATGCGCATGCAAAATCGAATGGATCAGGAAGACGCATGGGATGCGAACCTGTCAGCAAAAACGATTTTGACAAAGCTTGGTGTCAAAGATGTGAGCCGTTCGGTTCATGCCTTATCAGGCGGACAGAAAAAGCGTGTCGCGATTGCTAAAAATTTAATTCAGCCCGCAGGATTGCTGATTTTAGATGAGCCAACCAACCATCTCGATAATGCAACGATTGAATGGCTCGAAGGATATTTGAGTCAATACAGCGGTGCTGTCATTCTGGTGACGCATGATCGTTATTTCCTCAACCGAGTGGCCAATCGGATTTATGAGCTGAATCAAGGACAGCTCTATACGTATAAAGGAAATTATGAAGTCTTTTTAGAAAAAAGAGCGGAACGAGAAGCAGAGGCCCAGGTGAAAGAAACGAAACGTCAAAACTTACTCAGACGAGAGCTTGCATGGCTGAGAAGAGGGGCAAAAGCAAGAACAACGAAGCAGAAAGCACGCATCGGCAGAGCTGAAGAACTAATGGATCAAAAAGGCCCTGATGCGAAGGGAGAGCTAGATTTCGCCATCGGTTCGCATCGCCTAGGAAAACAAGTCATAGAGGCAGAAGACTTGTCAATTTCATTTGCTGGCCAGACCCTTGTGGAGCAGTTTACAGACTTAGTCGTGCCGGGCGACCGGATTGGATTCATTGGGCCGAATGGAGTCGGAAAAACGACGCTTCTCAATTGTCTAGCGGGTAAAATTGAACCGACTTCAGGACAGTTGACGATTGGACAAACCGTTCGCATTGGTTATTACACGCAGGATCATAAGGAAATGGATGAAGAGCTGACGATCATTGAATACATCAAGGAAACAGCTGAGATCGTTAAGACATCTGATGACGCCATAGTGACAGCAGAGCAAATGCTGGAACGGTTCCTATTCCCAAGATCCATGCAGCGGACGTTTATTCGCAAGCTGTCAGGGGGAGAACGCCGCAGATTGTATTTACTGAAAGTCTTAATGGAAGAACCGAATGTTCTCTTTTTAGATGAGCCAACGAACGATCTTGATACGGAGACCCTCAGCATTTTAGAGGATTATTTAGAACAGTTTCCTGGCGTTGTCATGACCGTATCGCATGATCGTTATTTCTTAGACCGGGTGGTTCATCGTCTACTCGTCTTTGAAGGAAATGGCCGCATTTCACACTACCAAGGCGCTTACAGCGATTACATGGAGCAAGAAAAAGAGCAGAAGCGGACAGAGACAAAGCCTGCTGAGAAACAAGTAGAAGCGGCGCCTAAAAAAAGAAAAAAACTTTCTTACAAAGACCAGCTTGAATGGGATGGAATTGAAGACCGGATTCAGGCATTGGAGGAAAAACATCAGCAGCTTGAAGCAAGCATTGCAGAAGCAGGCAGTGATTTTGGGAAAATTCAAGAACTGATGGACGAACAAAAAGCCGTTGCTGAAGAACTAGAACAAGCAATGGACCGCTGGACAGAACTGTCGATCATGATTGAGGAATTAGAAGGTTAATCCTAATAAAATGTTTGAAATAAAACCCTGTAGGACAGGAACTGACCCCCGTTTTTGAGACAGGGATCAAAACACCTTTATAAAACAGCCAGTTGCCGAAACTCTTTTGGTGACTGGTTGTTTAATTTCAATTGAATTCGGATATTGTTATAATAATCAATATACCTGTGACGCCCGTAGGACCAGTAGCACCAGTGATACCTGTGACGCCAGTAGGTCCGGTAGCACCAGTGATTCCTGTTGCACCAGTAGGTCCGGTTGAACCTGTGATACCTGTGGCCCCAGTAGGTCCGGTTGAACCTGTGATACCTGTGATACCTGTGGCTCCAGTCGGACCGGTAGCACCAGTGATTCCTGTAGAACCAGTCGGACCAGTTGGTCCAGTGCTACCCGTGGCACCCGTAGATCCAGTTGAACCAGTGATACCTGTTGCACCAGTAGGTCCGGTAACACCAGTGATACCTGTGCTGCCAGTAGATCCGGTAGTACCAGTGATACCTGTGACGCCCGTAGGACCAGTAGCACCAGTGATACCTGTGACGCCAGTAGATCCGGTAACCCCAGTGATACCAGTCGCACCAGTAGTTCCGGTAGCCCCAGTGATTCCTGTCACACCAGTAGGACCAGTTGGTCCAGTGATTCCCGTAGCCCCAGTAGATCCGGTTGAACCTGTGATACCTGTGGCACCCGTAGCTCCAGTTGAACCAGTGATTCCTGTAGAACCAGTAGGACCAGTGCTGCCTGTCACACCAGTAGATCCAGTTGAACCAGTGATTCCCGTGACGCCAGTAGGTCCAGTTGAACCAGTGATACCAGTCGCTCCAGTCGGACCAGTTGGTCCAGTGCTACCTGTGGAACCAGTTGCACCAGTAGAACCAGTTGCACCAGTGATTCCTGTAACTCCAGTAGAACCTGAAACACCAGGTGCTGCCAAAAGCGTATAATCCGGGGACGTATCTGGCGTACCTAAAGGTGGAGCAGAGTCCACAATATACGTACCACCTTCATAAGTGACCACTTGACCGATTGAATATGTTGATGCTCTTGCTGGATCATATGCTTCAATACCACTTAATCCTATCCCTGTAGGACCAGTCGGACCAGTTTCCCCAGAAGCTGCCAAAAGGGTATAATCGGGGGAAAGTCCAGGTATTCCTGAGGGAGCATCTACATTGGCAATATAAGTACTGCCATTAAACGTGACGACTTGACCCGCCTCGTAATCTTGTGATTGTGAGGGGTTAAAAGGGAGGGCGCCGATTAATCCGCCAGCAGGTCCGGTTGGTCCGGTAGGCCCAGCGGGACCTGCTGGGCCTCTTCGTCCAACCCTTTGAATTATTTTTGGTTGTTTTTCTCCTTTTGCACAGGAGGGATCTCCTTGAGGTCTGTTTTGTTTTGAATGTTCTTGTTTGATATACGGACAGTCTCTTCTTTGAGGACGGTCATGACGTGATCTTTTGTAATGAGGCTCCTCATGATATTTACCGCAAAAGGGACATTTGTGATCGAATTGATTGTACAAATTGCCCATCTCCTAAAATTGATATTTCATTCTATGAGCAAATTTTTAAATTGGAAGTAAAACCTAGAAAATCATCATTTCGAAAATCATCGAATCAAATCATTTAAATGTTTTATGATTTTATGTTATGGTGTTGAAAGTATGAAACTAGTATGATTTTTGACAGAAATGGGGACATCATTTATGAGTCAATCAGTTTTAAAGCGCACAGCTTATTCCGTTTTAAATTTATCCTCTGTGACAGAAGGCGGTACCATTAAGGAATCTTTTGAACATAGTATGAATTTAGCAAAAAAGGCGGAGAAGTGGGGTTATCATAGATACTGGCTCGCAGAACACCATAATATGGAAGGTGTTGCAAGTTCAGCAACGTCCGTTTTAATAGGGTATATTGCTGGCGGAACCGAAAAAATTCGAGTAGGATCTGGCGGAATTATGCTGCCAAACCACTCTTCACTTGTTATTGCTGAACAATTCGGCACACTTGAGACATTATATCCGGGGAGAATTGATTTAGGTCTTGGAAGAGCACCAGGGACAGATCAGTTAACGGCAAGGGCACTTAGACGTAATCTTCATAATGGAGAAGATTTCCCTGAACAGCTAGAAGAACTTCGGCAATATTTCAAACCAACCGGACAGGTCAAAAAACATGTAAGAGCCGTTCCAGGAGAGGGACTAGACATTCCGATTTGGCTACTTGGTTCAAGTGGATTTAGCGCAAGACTTGCAGGAGAGCTTGGATTGCCATTTGCATTTGCGGCACATTTTTCACCTAAAAATACAATTCCTGCTTTAGAGCTGTATAGACAGTCATTTAGAACTTCTGATGTGTTAAAAGAGCCTTATGCCATGGTGGGGGTGACAGCTTTTGCTGCAGATCAAACAGAGCGAGCTGAATATTTGGCAACGTCTCATTATCAGCGGTTTTTAAGTCTCATTCGAAATACCCCGGGAAAACTCAAAGCGCCTGTCGACAGTATGGACGGTCTTTGGAGTCCATATGAAAAAGCGATGGTGGATGAACAATTAAGTTCGACAATGATCGGAGATAAGGAAAAGGTGAAAAGAGAATTGGAAGCCTTTGTTGAAGCCACTCAAGCAGACGAAGTGATGATTAATTCGGATATGTTTGATCATCAAGAAAGAATGCGTTCATATGAAATTATCGGCGAGATTTTCCAAGAGGCGCAAGAAAAATAAACATAAAAAAGAACTGCACAAAGCAGTTCTTTTTTTACTTATGCTTTTGTAAAAATACGAAATGGTTGTCCAATTGGTAGCACAGTACGACCGAAATGAGTATTGAGCACAACTGCTGCTGAACCATAAAATGAAAGCAGAGAAATGATCAATTCTGCAATACCGGCAATGGTATGAGTCACGTCGTACATCACACCAAACGAGCTTAGGGAAAGACCAAGGAATAAGCAATCAATAAAGACGAAAATCAAAAATAATACTTTATGAGTTTCCATTGCACCAATCGTCATAAACAAGCTGAAAATTAAATACCCGATAAACGCAAAACCTAGTTGTTTTGGATCTGCTGCTTCCGCAAGCGTTTTCCCAAAAACGCCCGCTTGAATGAGCCAAGTCGTTCCAACGCCCATCCAAAAGAGACCGAATGCGCCAAAGGCAGTGGCTCCAAAAATATTATGATGCTTTGAATCTTGTATGGACGCGATCAGTTGCGCGATGCCTCCAAGGAAGATAGCCCAAGGTAAAATAAGGGAAGTGCCATCTGTAATTCCTAGTTTTTGTGAGGACGCAACGAGCGTCACCATTGCTAAACCAAACAAACCAAGTGGTGTTGGGTCTGCAATTGATAATCGATAAGCTTGAACATTCTGTTTTTCCATAATGACCTCCTACAATTTGCACTTACAAAAGATACTCGAATTAGACCGAAACGTCAAGCTCTTTTTTAGTAGACACTTGCAACGTCTTCCAAATAAATCTATATTTAATACATATCAAATGTGATAGAAAAAGAGGGATAAAATTGAGTAAAGGCTTATCTGGAAAAACGATTGCCATTTGTGGAACGAGAAAAACAGAAGAAATGCGTACACTTGTCGAAAAGCAAGGGGGACAAGCTGTTATTCGTTCTCTTCAAGGAACCGTATTTTTAGCCAAAGAGGAGTTAAAGCCAGGCATTGAAACTTTTGTGAAAAAAGGTGCCGATTGGGTGGTTTTAACCACAGGTATCGGAACTGATACATTAATTGAGAGTGCAGAAGAGCTTGATTTAGGAGAAGAATTTATGCATATTCTATCAAATGCACAAATTGCTTCAAGAGGATACAAAACTTATGCTGCACTCAAAAAACGCGGAATTCAGCCAGACGTGTCTGATGAAGATGGGACAGTACGTGATCTGATCGCAAAGCTTGAAGGCAAAGAGTTTCAAGGCAAACGTGTCATGGTGCAGCTGCACGGGGAAAATGCTCCGGCCCTCATCCAGTTTTTACATGAAAAAGGGGCAGATGTATTGCCACTTTTACCTTATCAGCACACACCACCTGAACCAAAAGCCGCAGAAACATTGCTTCAAGAAATGAAAGACGGAAATGTCCACGCCGTCTGTTTTACAACCGCTGTTCAGGTACACGCCTTTTTCACGTTAGCAGCAAAATGGGGAAGAAAAGAAGAACTTCAAGCGCTATTTGAGCAGCACGTACTGGCAGTAGCTGTTGGAAAAGTCACAGCTGAAGCTTTAAAAGAAGAGGGCATTGACAGGATTCTTACCCCGTCACTTGAGAGAATGGGCGCAATGATTATGGAATTATCTCAATATATGAAAAAACAATCCTCACACTCATAGAAAAAACGCCTTTCACTCAGCCAGTGGAAGGCGTTTTTCATTAGATTGTCCGTTTTCGGTTCGTCCGAATTTTTTTTATGACGAAATAGAGAACGATCAAGACGATTGCAATGGCCATAATAGGAGTTGTATAAGCGTGAGCAACGCTTTGAATGTGATCCCACTTTGTCCCAAGCTGCATACCGAGATAGATAAATAAGATCGACCAAGGGATGGCTGCTAATCCTGTCAAGAGAACAAATTTCAAAAAAGGCATTTTGGCAATACCAGCTGGAATGGAGATGGCATGGCGGACAACAGGAATAAAACGCGCTGTAAACACCACACCGGTTCCATATCGATCAAACCAGCGCTCTGCAGTGGCGATATGATGTTCATGGATGAATAAGTATTTTCCGTACTTTGTTAAAAAAGGTCTTCCGCCATAAAGACCGATCCAGTATATAAAACACTGTGCGAGCGTACCCCCGATGACGCCAGCGATAACAGCTCCAACAAAACCGATTGTTCCTGTTGACACCATATATCCGCCATAAGCTAGTACAATTTCGCTCGGTATGATTTCAATCATCAGACCTAGAGCTACACCTACATAACCAAGGCTTGTCAGCCAGGTTAAAATTTCATTAAAAAAGGTTCCCATTCATTTCACGCTGCCTTTAAATACGAATTTTCTTCAAGCATCCTGATAAAAGCCTATGCTTGTTTTGCTTCTCTCATGAGTCTGCTTTTCTGTTTATCTCTTATGAAGGCTAAACCGAAAAACGCCCATCTAGCAAACTTTATCATACCATATTTGCTCACACCTAATGAATACTTGTTATGTGAAGAACTATCATGTACAGGCTGTGACCGTTTTTTCAACAAATCATGATATACTTTGTTAGATGAAACGAACGGGTGGTGCACAAACATGTATTTAACAATTGAAGAAACAGCTGAATACTTAGAAGTATCTGAGGCGTATATTGAGAAATTAATTCAGCAAAAAAAGATCCGTTTTGTATTTGACGGAGAATCATATCTCATTTATCAAGGACAGTTTCAAACGCATATAAAGCAGCTTGAACAATATAAAGAGCTCGTCCAAGAGATTTTAAATGAACCGATTCCTGAAGATCCAGATGTAAAGGACGAAGATTAGATTCAAAGGAAGTGAATGGAGTGGAAAATGCCGTCTTGTCTGAGCCTGTCAAAAGAACGCAATGAATGTGGTAGAAGATACGGATGAACCAACACAACCTTATCAATTATGCCAGCCGTATCACAAGAGACTACTCAACAATTCTTTACGACCGATTGAATGGTATCACTTAGCCGTTCTCCATTCTCCTAAACAATTTTTATTACATGATGACTTTTATGGAGAGGACGGACAGGCTTTCTTATCAGAGGGTGATGTTGTCCTTACAAAAGAAGATAAAGCCCCCACATTACAAGACGTTCGTCAAGATTTGGAGTCTTTATTAGACTTTTCAATCATGAGGTGGTTTCTTGAGGCTGATGTCATCGATGCGCTGAAACAGCATGATCAGCAAAGGATCTTAAACTCTGTTCAAAATCTTTTTAATGAGACTCAGCATATTGAAGTGAAATCACGTATGTTAGAAATCGCAGCTAATGTTTTAGATACATCTGCCACTGGGTGGGTGAGGGAACTTGTGAATCAGGCTGGCGGCCTTGAGCCATCCAACCTGGGATAGAAGGAAAACATGGCTAGACAAAGGAAGACCTTTCAGTTTAATTGCCCTTGAAACAATGGCACACTGTGCTAAAGGGAATAGACCAGTCCTTGTGGAACAATATTCTCCTAAAATCCTTCACACAGATAAAAGTGAAGTAGAGAACACTTTAAATGACTATCTTCAAAAAGATGGCGTTCCAAGAGTCAAAACGAACGTGTCTACCATATTGAACAATAAAGAAGATATTTTCGAATAATTTCCAACTCCTTTATTGACTGACACCAGTTTGCACAATATTCATATGGCATTTAATTTGTATATCCGCATCAGGATAGATTTTCTGCCATTTTTCTGGTGTCATGGCTTTGTCTTTTGATCGATACCTTAAACCTAGCCCAAGCGGATCAATAGGTTGCTTTTTAAAGGACTGAACTAGTTCTTGTCCTTGCTGAGCGACACGTTTTTCTACTTCTTTTTCGACTTGGTCCAATATATTCGGTTTATCAATTTTTTTGGACTTCATGAATTCTTTTAATTCGCCTTTCAGTTTAATATCAATCGTGATATGAGGCTTTTTTGTTAAATTATTCGTTGGTTTGATCTGATAGGACACATGTGATTTGATATTTTCAATGACGACATGGGTCTTATCATGATCAGCCATTTGAAACTCATAGATGCCATTTTGATGATTTTCAATCATCGCTTTAAATGTAAACGCATCTTCTCCAGGGATATGCCCCACCATTTTTTCATTATCAAACAGGGCGACTCCTGTGACTTTGATGGTATTGCTTGTTTTCTTGATGTAAGGAAGGTAAGCATCGACACCTTTTGCTAGCATCTGATTCATAAAAATATGTTGATTGGTGACAGGTTGATTGCCATTTCTCATATTTTGAGATAACAGATCAGAGAGATACACACCTATATTTAAGTTCGTTTGATTCATTTTTGTATATAACAAGTCTTCAACTTCTCCGCCTACAATCGCAAACACTTGGCGTGAACCAATGATAGGATCACGATAAATGTAATTCATTAAATCGATCATGCCGACATCCTTTGCTAATTTTTCACTCACTAAAATAACAAGCACCTGGCCCATGACCACTGGAAAAGGCGATTTTTCTGATACAAGAAACTGAATATTACTAATCGTGTTTGACCTCGCACTTAATATTTGATAATTTCCTTGTTCTTGACTTTTAAAGACAGGGAAGACAAAAAAACCCTTCATTTCTCCATCTTCGACCAAATCAAACCCTGCCGCCTGAGAGATATTTAATTCATCTAAAAGGCGTGGCTGTGCACAGCTAGTTAACAAAAGACTAAACAACATGAGACCTATGAGGATATACTGTTTCATGCTCGTTTTTTCACCCACCTTTTTTTCAGCAACAGCCCAATAACTATACAAATAATGAATCCATAGACAAGAAAGAAACCAGTATATTCCACCCATTGGTTAAAAGTTTCAAACGAGGTGGCGCCGACAAATAACGAAAACATGATCAGAATGAGGATGCTGAGCCCGATGAACGTAATGCGCTGACTCGTATGAAACACCTGTTTCGCCATTCGGCTCGCAGCCCATAGTGGAATTGCCATATTTGGAACGATTAAAAATAGCCAGAGAGACACTTCAATAAATTCAAAGCGCTGGATAAATGGCAGCTTCACAATGCTTGTTAACGTTAGCGTCGGCCATTTTGTTAATTTAAGCTGTGCACTTGAGTAATACGCAATGGAGACAAGAAAAGTGAGTAAGTTTAAGCATGTCGTGAATAATACCCCCATGTGAGCATATTTTTGAGACGTCTGCGCTTGTTTAATAAAGGGATAATAGACAAGCAGCGTGCCAAAACCAAACATGGATAAGGACGCATCTTTCACTCCGACTAGAAGCTGTGAAAATGTATGATCAAACATGGGGAACATGAAGCGAATGTGACTATACTTCATGACATAAAAACAAATAAACGTCATCCAGTACGTGAGTACGATGCTAAAAAATGCCCATCCAGCTATGGTTCTAAAGCCGCCCGTATGGATGTAATACAGAAGCAGCAATAGTACAGACGCAAACAATAGACCAGAAATTTCTTTAAACAACCATACATGAATTACGTCCATATAATGGATGAGAACGGTCAATGTCAAAGAAGCAAAATATAAAATATAGAGGATGTTGAATAATTGACCAATCCACTTGCCAAATACGTATTGCGTGATTTCACCAAATTCATCCGAAGGGGCCTTTTTGAACATCAAGTACATAAGAAAGATCATGACATTGACACTGATGCCAGAAATCACAATGGCGATCCATCCATCATTATTTATAGAACGAACAAGGTTTGTTTGAAAGTTTAGAATGCTGACACCTACTTGATTAGCATTAATGAGAAAAAACACGAAAAAAGGGGAAACTTGAAATTTCTCTTTTACAGAAGAAGAACTCATACTTTCACTTCCTTATTCATAAAAATCATTTTTCCCTTTTTTCCCTTGCTTAGGCTTTTGCCGATGAAGGATTTCATTTTCCGGACGTAAATTTTCCGGTCTTTTATTCAAAAAGCGGAGCTGAGGACGAATTAAACTGCCCTTTAAGTCCGTCAGTCGCAGCGGAAAAATTGGCTCTAGATACGGGCGTCCAATAGACGTTAATTTCATTAAATGGGTGAGAAGGAAAGATCCCATTACGGCAATGCCGAGTGCACCCCACACCTGAGCCGCAAGTAGAAACGGAAATCTCAGCAGCCGAATAGCACTGCCCATTTTGTAAATAGGGGTGACAAATGAGGCAAGAGCAGAAAGGGCAACAATAATGAGTAAAATATTACTTGTTAAGCCTGCTGCCACAGCAGCCTGTCCAATAACGATCCCTCCAACAATCCCGAGTGTCTGTCCGACTTTAGCTGGAAGCCTCGATCCAGCTTCTCTGAGTAATTCAATCGAAATCTCTAAAAATAGTGCCTCAATGATCGGAGGAAATGGAACAAGATAGCGAGAAGACACGATGGTTTCTAATAAATCCTTTGGAATCAGCTCATAATGAAACGTTAAAACGGCTACATATAAAGGTGTTGCAAAAATGGAAAATATCACAGCAAATATGCGTAACAGCCTAAAGCAAGAAGCTGCAATCCACGGCATATTGTAGTCTTCCATAGTGGAAAAATACTCAAGTAAAATCGTCGGAGCAAGCAAGACATGAGGCGATCCATCCACTAAAATGGCAATTTTCCCTTCTGATAATCCTGAAGATACGCGATCGGGCCTTTCTGTATTTAAAAACAACGGAAAGATCGTATTGGACACATCATAAAGCATTTGTGCAAGGTAATTTGCATCTAAAATTTGATCAAAATCAATATCTTCAATGCGCTGGAGAACGGTCTCAATGTTTTCCGGATTTGCAATCTCTTCAATATATAACACCGCTACTTTTGTTTGAGAAAGCGTGCCAACCGTCTTTTCCGACACTTTCAGGTTCGGGGTCGGCAGCCGCCTTCTGACCAAATTTAAATTGGTATCCAAAACTTCCACAAATGCTTCTTGTGCACTGATAATGCCAAATTCAATCTCAGGCGGACCTACTTGTCTGCCTTTCTTTTCTTCAATCGGGATTAGAAGCGCTTTGCCCCAGTCCGTTTCAAGCCGAATGGCCATATTCCCTCGATGAAGGGCTTTTTCCACTTCCTGAAGATCGGTCGTGATAATAGACTGTTCAATGGGGATTCGTTCTTTCAGCTCTTCAAGAGTGGGGGTGAGATGTAATTCTTTCAAGTAGGGCAAAATTTGTTCATGGAGTAGATGACCATTAATTAAAGAACGAAAAAAAGAAATTCGATAAAGAAATCCTTCACTTCGTGACAACTCGTTTGTAAAATCAGAGGAACATGACAATGCCTCAAATACTGAATTTGGGTCTTTTTGTTGTTTGTTTTTCTTCAGCACTTGAACCATCTCCTTCCTCGATTTCCCTCTATTATCCAACCAATTCCCTGAAGATATGCATGAAAAAAAGCGTTCAGCTTGATGAGCTGGACGCTTCTTTCCCATAGTGAACGGCTTCTAATAAAAAATCGACGAGATGCACGGCCCGCATGTTAGGCGATTGTCCTGACCGTTTGATACCTGCTGCCATTTGCAGCTGGCAACCTGGGTTGGACGTGACAATAGCCGCCGCAGCTGTTTGACTAGCTTCTATCATTTTATGATCTAAAATTTGCATTGACATCGTTGGCTGCAAGATATTATAAATGCCAGCTGATCCGCAGCAGCGGTCGGCATCCTTCATTTCTTTAAATGATACCCCTTGAATCGCCTTCATCAGCTCCCTTGGCGCTTGCTGTACCCCCATTCCGTTCCGCAAGTGACAAGAATCTTGATAGGTGATGACTTGCTCTGGCAAAGCAAGCGGTGTGCTGCGGTGAAATGCCAGTTCCACTAAAATGTCTGATATATCCGTGATTTTCTGTGAGAAGGCTTCACCTCGTTTTTGGAAATCAGGCTCATCCTTTAACAAATGATCATAATCACTTAAAAAGGCACCACATCCGCCCGCATTCATGACAATGGCATCAGCCTCTATGTTCTCAAATGCTTCAATATTCCGCCTTGCTAACTGTTTCGCTTGTTCCTTTTCTCCGCTATGACCATGAAGTGCGCCGCAGCACGTCTGAACAGGAGGGACAACAACGTCACAGCCTGCCAATTGCAAAAGCTGGATGGTCGCTTCGTTTGTACTAGAAAAAACAGTGTCCATTAAACAGCCAGTAAAAAAAGCAACACGCTTTCTTGTTGTGCCAATGGCTTTGTATTCTAACGCACGACTTTTTTGTTGACGCGGCACCTTTGGAAGGGCCTGCTCCATCAGCTGTAAATGCGGCGGAAGCACCTTTAGCATGCCAGACTTGCGGGCGGCTGTTTGCAGACCAGAGGTTTGATAAAATCGCAGAAGTCCAGCCGCCTGTCGCATTCGGCTTTGGGAAGGAAAGAGTCCTTTAAATACAACACGTCTCACAAATTTGACAGGAAGAGATTGTTTTTTGTGCTGCTGAATGATGTCTCTTGCATCCTCAAGCAAACGTCCATATTTGACGCCTGAGGGGCAGACTGGTTCACATGCACGGCAGCCAAGACAAAGGTTCAATGAATGTTCGACATCTTCATCAGGCTCAATCACACCGTCTCTTACCGCCTTCATTAAAGCAATTCGGCCACGAGGAGAGTGTGTTTCTTGTTGACCGGATTCAATATAAGTAGGGCAGGAAGGGAGGCAGAAGCCGCAGCGCATGCAATTGAGCAGCTCCTTTTCATCCATTTGCTGTTGAAATGTTTGCTGCATCTCTGTTTGTTTAGAGGAATTCATGAGATCACCACTCTCTTCCTTGTTGCTTTTCCAAACACCTTATCAGGATTCATGATATTTGCTGGATCTAGCGCTTGTTTGATCGCTTTCATTGCAGCAATTCCTTCCTTTTTGACCTTGAGTTCCAAATAAGGGGCTTTCATGAGACCTACGCCATGTTCACCTGTAATGGTGCCGCCGAGGGAGACTGCTTTTTCAAAAATGGCCTGAAAGGCTTCTTCAACCCGCTTCATTTCTTCTTCATTTCTTGCATCAGTTGCACAAGTAGGGTGCAGATTTCCATCGCCTGCATGACCAAATGTACAGATTTTCACGTCGAACTCTCTCGCAATGTCTTCGATTGCCCGTACCATATTCGCAATTTCAGAACGAGGGACTGTGGCATCTTCTAAAATGGTCGTAGGGCTTAAACGGGCGAGAGCAGATAAAGCGGCTCGTCTCGCTGTTAAAAGGGCACTTGCTTCTTCTTCAGAATGTGCGATATTCACTTCTTTTGCCCCGTGCTGCTGACAGACCTTTGCGATGTTTTGCATATCACGGGAAACAGCCTCAGGGTTGCCGTCCTGTTCGATTAATAGCACCGCTTGAACGTCAGTCGGGAGGCCAATTTTGGCAAAGTCTTCAACGACTTCTAGTGTCGGCTGATCCATAAATTCTAATGTGGCGGGGATGATACGTTCTGCAATAATCGCCGAAACTGATGCAGCTGCTTCCTCAAGGCTTTCATATAAGCAAAGCATCGTTTGTTTAGTTTCTGGAAGCGGCAAAAGCTTTAGCGTAGCTTCAGTAACGATTCCGAGCGTTCCTTCTGATCCAACAAATAAACGGGTCATATCATACCCGGCCACGTCTTTTGCGAGCTTACCGCCCGTTTTAATGATGTCGCCGTTTGGCAGAACCACTTCAAGTCCAAGTACATAATCTCTCGTTACGCCATATTTTAAACCTCGAAGCCCACCTGAATTTTCATTAATATTTCCGCCTAACGTCGAAATTTTCATCGAGCTTGGATCTGGTGGATAGAAAAGGCCTCTTGCCTCTACTTCGCGAATGAGTTCCTGTGTGATCAAGCCAGGCTGTACCGTTGCAGTCAAGTTTTCTTCATCTATTTCGATGAATTGGTTCATTCTTGTAAACAACATCACAAGTCCACCTTGTGTAGGACAGGTTCCTGCACAAAGGTTCGTTCCGGACCCTCTTGGCACAATTGGCACCTGATATGAGGAGCAGAGCCGAACAATTTGCTGGATGTCCTCAGCTGTACGCGGGCTTACGATAACATCTGGCATGTGCTGAAAATTAGGCGTTGCATCATAAGAGTAGGCAAGCCGATCAGCTTTGCTGTCTTGTACATGAGATGCACCGGCAATCTTCTTTAATTGATTTAAAAATTCAGAATTTAACATGCGCATTCACTCCTATTGGTTAGACATACCGTTTCTTTCAGTATAAAAAAAGAACCGCCTCATGCCTATGGACGATTCTACAAAATATCAGGCTGCTTGCTCCGATTATTTGGATGATGATCTAATAGCATCAAGGCTAAATAAAAGAGCATCGCATCTTGCATGCGTTTTGGATCAAGTGTGGTTAAATCTTGGATACGTTTTAGCCTGTAATGCAGTGTATTGATATGTACGTGCATCGCTTCCGCGGTATATTTCAATGAGCAATCCGACGTCATGAGTACACGCAATGTTTTTACTAGCTCAGGGTAGGGGAGAAGTGGGACAATTGTTCGATCAAGGAACACTTCTTTAGTTTCCTGACTCACTTCTTCTATAAAAAGCTCAAGTGTTAAATCTTCATCAAATACAATCGGTGTATCCGCATTCGCCATTTTCAAAGCACGAAAGGCTTGATGAAATGACTGCTTCATCATTTGTCCAGCTGCAGGTTTTCCCGCACCTATCAAAACTTTTGACGTGGAACGTGCAGTGAGCGCAGCATGGATATGAAAAAGACGCTGCTGCAAAGTATCACGATCATTTGCTGAGGTTTGCAGCATGAGCAAAAAGCGGGCATGCCCCCAGCGGACGATCATTTCCTGATGAGTGAGATGCAGCATTTCCTTCACTTTTTTATATTGATCCTGCTTCATAAACGATTCATCATGACAATCAATAAGGACGACTACACGCTGCATATTAACATCAAGCTGTAGCCGCGCTGCTTTTTCAGTGAGATCGATGGCTGTCTCTGGCAAGTGAAGCCAATCGAACACGAACGCTTCAAGCTGCCGTTCATCGGTTTCCGTTTCAAGAAAAAATTCATGTTCTTGAATGAGCAATTCAGTCATTTTTCGTAATATTTCGCCAAATGGAGAGACATGGATAGGATTTCCTGTCATCCCAATCACACCAATGACCTCTTGCTTAAAATAAATAGGCAGATTGATACCAGCTTTGACCCCTTTCATTCGCTGCTCATCATCCTTTGTGAGGATTCGTTTTTGTCCTTCAAAAGATGTCAAATATGCCCCTTCATGAAATTGACCAATGCGCGCTGGATCTGTTGCCGCTATGATGGTGCCGTTTGTTTGTGCTATGATGATTTCCTCAGTCAGCACCTTTTTGACCTCGTCTACAATTTTTTCTGCCAGTGTCATTGTGAGCAAAACGTACCCCTCCGAGATGTATCTTTTGACACTATCATACCATCATATGCGGAGTGATATCTTTCTTTTCATGAGTTATGCTAAAATAAGACACGCACATGAAGAAGAAGAAAGGAGACATCGCTATGTCGTTACAAAATCGCTTACAAGATTTATTGAAAGAAGGACAAGCGCTGACAGACTTTGAATATGACGAAGCGGAGCGCAACAATTGGCCTTTAGAAGGTGCAAGAATAAAGGAAGAGGCACGCTTTAGCGATGTATATATAGAGCGTGTAGACAAAGAAACTGAGGACATGATTCAATCAGAAGGCACCTCATTTCTCAACACACCACTTACATATGTAAAACAACATCAAAAAGAATTCATTTATATCGAATCAAAGTGGTTTGATGTGGTAAGAGTCGATGGGTTAGCAATTGAATGGGATGAAGTATTTCAAACGTATACGGTGTTATTCGGTTTCAAACGTCCTAAAAAAGACACGGGCATTCTAAAGGACATGCTGGCTCCATTTAATGGTGCACAGCTTCAATTTAATGGACAAGATGGCTTGTTTGATGTGAATTTACAGCTTCTTGAGCTTGAGGACATCCATGAAGAGATGCCTTTCATTGAAGTCATCTCAGCCGTGTACCGCTTTTTATTCCGTCTGATCATGCAGCTTGAAATCAATGAATCAAACAACGGCTCAACTACCTGAGCCGTTGTTTTTGTTACGTCTACTCATTTGATAAAGGCGTGGCAAACTGTACATCATGCTCTTTTCCATATTGAAGATAGTCATCACTTGGCTGCTTATTCGTCACGACGACATCAAGATCTTGCAAATGACAAAATGTGGTCAAAGCGTAATGATTAAATTTACTATCATCCACTAATAAAAACGTTTTGGCACTTTTTTCAACCACTGTCTTTTTAATATCCGTTTCAAGAGGGGATGAATTCGTGACTCCGTGGTCAATCGATAAACCAGTTGATGCGATAAAGGCTTTATTGACATTGTAAGCTTTCAAACGCTCTACACTTTGATAGCCAACGAAAGAATTCGTTTTTCTCTCAAGCATCCCGCCGGTAGAAAAGATCGTCATATTTTCATAAGGCATTGCCTGTGTGATGAAATCTACATTATTGGTCACAACTGTCACCTGTTTGTCAGTCAAATAGGGGAGCATCTCAAGTGTTGTCGTACCAGAATCTACAAATATCATATCCCCATTCTCCACAAAAGCAGCTGCTGTTTGACCAATCAATTGCTTTTTACTGAGCTGACGAGTCTTTCGCTCCTGATAGACCACTAACGTTGAATGATTCACAGCCACTCCGCCATATACTTTTTTGAACACGCCGGACTCCACCAATGCTTGTACATCTCGGCGTATCGTGTTTTTTGAAACGCCAAAATGCGCCACAAGCTCATCTAGTGAGGCAGATTCTCGGTCAAACACATACTCTTTGATTTGCTGAATCCGTTTTGTTTTGATCATGCTACATATCTCCAATCCAACCGAATGTGCTTTTTCCATTATACCAAATGGCTTCTCTTTTCCCCATCTCGATAAAAGCGTATGATAGAGAAAAGAACGTAACGGAAAGGACTTTCACTTCTATGAATCAATCAAACAACCCATTTGCGAAGCTTGCGAATTTTAGAGAAGTAGGCGGACTTCAGACAACAGATGAAATGGTGATCAGAGAGGGGATGATTTATCGATCCGCAGACTTATCCCATCTGACAAAACAAGATATCGAGACGTTTTCAACCCTTGGTGTTCAAACCGTTTGTGATCTCCGTACAGCCTCAGAACGAAAATCACATCCGCCAAAAATCAAAGAACATGACAAAATCGTCCATATTCCCATGCATCCTGACAGTAAGATGCCAAGTAAATGGGTCATGTTCCGTATGCTAGTAGCAGAAGGGAAATCTTTTACTTTCACACCGATTATGAAAGATTTATATCAAAGCATGCTCACAGAGCGTAAAGAAGAAATTCAGCAGCTGTTTAAACTGCTTTCAGATAAAAGCAATTACCCGCTGATGCTTCACTGCACAAGCGGTAAGGACCGGACAGGATTTTTATCTGCCCTCATTCAATTAGCAGCAGGTGTACCGGTATCTGCCGTTTTAAGTGAATACATGCGCTCTAATGAAGGGGTGAAAATGCTTGTCAGAAGGCAGCAGCGATTTGTCCGCATGATGAGTTTATACCGGGTGTCAAAACAGCAAATTCAGCCTCTTCTCGGCGTGCAGCAGGATTATCTGGAAGATGTGCTAAACGAAATGATGGAGACATATGGGAGTGCAGAAAGGTATTTAATTGAGGCTTGCGACATACCTGAAGCCCAGCTAAAGGATATGAAAAACATCCTGCTGACACCATCTGCTGGCATTCGATCTCAAAAAGCGGAATAAACTGATGATGAGGTGATGCAAAAAATGGTGAAAAAGATCAGTATGGCGTGTCTAACACTAATTTTGATGTTTGTCTTCTTATTGATTCCATCTAGCAGTCTAGCTCGTCCAATGCCAAAAGGAAAACTTGAAAGCACAAGAGAGATGCGCGCGGTATGGATCGCATCGGTTTATAACTTAGATTGGCCTTCAAAGAAAGGACTGCCTGTCAAAGAGCAGAAAGAAGAGTATATTCATTTGTTAGATGAGATCAAAGCGATGAATATGAATGCTGTGATCATGCAAATTAAGCCGACAGCAGATGCCTTTTATCCTTCTGAATATGGGCCGTGGTCCGAATATTTGACCGGCACGCAAGGGAAAGACCCCGGGTATGATCCGCTTGATTTCATGATTGAAGAAGCTCATAAACGCGGTCTCGAATTTCACGCTTGGTTTAACCCGTATCGCATCACAATGAATCATACAGACCTGAGCCGTTTATCAGCCGATCACCCGGCAAAAAAACATCCTGATTGGACCATAGCGTACGGAAATCAGCTTTATTACAATCCTGGTATTCCTAAAGCACAAGAATTTATTGTCGGCGGTATAGCAGAAGTCGTGAAAAACTACGATGTTGATGCAGTGCATATGGATGATTATTTTTATCCGAATAAAATAGCCGGTGTGCCGTTCCCAGATCAAAAAACGTATGAAACATATGGAAAAAAGGCATTCACACATATAGAAGATTGGCGAAGAGATAATGTGAACCAATTGGTCAAGCAAATCAACGACACCGTGAAGAAAGTAAAGCCGTATGTGAAATTTGGCATTAGCCCATTTGGCGTCTGGCGCAATATAAAGGATGACCCGACTGGTTCAAATACGACAGCAGGGATGACCAATTACGATGATTTGTATGCTGATACAAGAGAGTGGATTCAGCAGCACGATATCGATTATGTCACCCCGCAAATCTACTGGAGCATCGGTTTTCAGGCAGCCGCCTATGACGTGCTCACGAAATGGTGGTCAAATGAAGTGAAGGGAGAGCCTGTTCATCTGTACATTGGTCAGGCGACCTATAAAATCAATCAAAACAGTGATCCTGCTTGGTCTGATCCTGAAGAATACTTTCGGCAGATCCAGCTGAACAGGCAGTCACCTCTCGTTCAGGGAAGCATGCACTTTAGCCTAAAAGATATCAATCGCAACCCTTTGAATGTCAAAAACCGATTGATAGAAGACGCCTACCGGAAGCCGGCTCTCATTCCAGAAATGCCTTGGCTTCATCTGAAAGCGCCAAAAAAACCAATCATTCAATCTATTAAAAAAACAGCAGACGGTACGGCTTTACAGATCAAAAATGATCCGAGGTCTACCGCATCCTATTATGCGGTCTATCGATTGACGACAAAAGGAACATACGAATTGCTTCAAACTGTTAAAAAAGAAACCGGTACGCTAACATCTGTCAAAGATCTTTCAGTTCACCAGAATAAGAGCGATACTTACAAAGTAACGGCTCTCAATCGTCTTCATCACGAAAGCAAGCCTTCTACAAAAAGAGTGAGATAATGAGAAAGCATGAATGAGGATTTCCTTCGTTCATGCTTTTTTCTATTATTTTTGTTTTAATTTTCTGAATTCACCCAAGCTTGGCATGAAGCAGCCACTTGATTAATAAATATGATAGAAAAGAGCCAAAGGGGGAAAAAAGATGGATTTTGAATTAACGAAAGAACAACAAATGATCCGCCAGATGGTCAAAGAATTTGCTAAAGCAGAAATTGCACCACTCGCTCAAACCATTGATGAACAAGCTGTATTCCCAGCCCAAACTTTTCAAAAAATGGGGGAGCTCGGCTTGATGGGTATTCCATTTCCAGAGAAATACGGAGGATCAGGGGGAGATACAATCTCATATGCACTCGCTGTAGAAGAAATCGGAAAACAGTGTGCGAGTACAGGTCTTAGCTATGCCGCAGCCGTTTCCTTAGGTGCAAGCCCCCTTTATTACTTCGGTACAGAGGAACAAAAAATGGACCACCTCGTTCCGCTGGCATCTGGAACAGCACTCGGTTCCTTCGGATTAACGGAGCCAAATGCAGGATCAGATGCTAAAGGAACAAAAACAAAAGCGGTCAAAGACGGACAAGAATATGTGATCAGCGGGGAGAAATGCTGGATCACAAACGCCAATTTTGCCAGAACCATTATCGTTACCGCTGTATCGGATCACGATGAGCACGGCCGCCCGATCATCTCCGCCTTCATTGTAGAAAAAGGGCAAAAAGGGCTAACCATTACAAATCCATACGACAAAATGGGGGTGCGCGGTTCAGATACGGCTGAAATCATTTTAGATAACGTACGTGTACCAGCACATCATATATTAGGAGATCCAAACAAAGGCTTCAAGCAATTTTTATACACGTTAGACGGTGGGCGAATTTCGATTGCTGCCTTATCTGTTGGAATCGCGCAAGCTGCACTAGATGCTTCTCTCTCTTATGCAAAGGAAAGAAAGCAATTTGGGCAGACCCTTTCTTCCTTCCAAGCCATTCAGTTTAAGCTGGCGGATATGGCGATGCAAATAGAACTCGCTAGACAAATGGTGTGGAAAGCGGCCTGGCTGAAAGATCATGGCAAGCCATTTACTAAAGAAGCTGCCTACGCAAAACTTTTCGCTTCAGAAATGGCGACAAAAGCAAGCCTCGATGCTGTCCAAATTCACGGAGGAACAGGCTATATGAAAGAGTGCGGGGTAGAGCGGCTTGTGAGAGATGCCAAGCTCATGGAAATTGGAGAAGGCACCTCTGAAATTCAGCGTTTAGTCATTGCAAGACAATTGTTAGCTTAATTCTATAATGTAAACGCTTACCATCGATGAAGGAGGAAAATCATGATGTCGATTCATCCGCAAACGATCGGCTCCCTACTAAAAGAGAAAAAGGAGCAGCACCCAGCACATGAAGCCATTGTGTATCCAGAACGTTCATTACGTTATTCATACGAAGCGTTTTTTAGAGAGGTCAAGGAAACAGGGAAAGGTCTTATGGCATTAGGTGTTCAAAAAGGCGACCACATTGCCATCATGGCACCTAATGTACCTGAATGGCTCATACTGCAATTCGCCTGCGCTTCTATTGGAGCTGTTCTTGTCACCGTGAATACGAACTTTCAATCACAAGAACTCGCATACTTACTAAAGCACTCTGATAGCAGCATGCTGTTTATCGTTGACGGGTTTAAAGAGACATCATATGTCAGGATGCTTGAAGACCTCATTCCAGAGCTTCAAACAGCTCACCAAGACGACATCACTTCAACAGCTTTTCCATATTTAAAAAGTGTCGTCTATATTGGTGAGCACACGCCAAAGGGTATGCGGAGCTGGGACAGTATTCAAGCTGCTGCCAAAAGAACGGAGAATGATGAATGGGAGAAACGAATGGAGGAGCTGACGCCTGATGACGTCATTAACATGCAGTATACGTCAGGGACCACCGGCTACCCAAAAGGTGTCATGCTCAGCCATACAAACATCGTCTGCAATGCTAGTCAAATCGGAGATTGCATGAAGCTCACACGTGATGACCGCATGTGTATCCCTGTGCCGTTTTTTCATTGCTTTGGGTCTGTTCTTGGTGTACTGGCTTGTCTCACAAAAGGTGGCACGATCATTCCAATTGAATCTTTCC
The DNA here is from genome assembly GCF_009937765.1 of Bacillus pumilus. Lineage (NCBI taxonomy): Bacteria > Bacillati > Bacillota > Bacilli > Caryophanales > Bacillaceae > Bacillus > Bacillus pumilus. Next base: position 2,626,568 of record NZ_CP047089.1, read on the forward strand.
ACCCAGAGCGCGTCCTTCAAACAGTGGAAAAAGAGAAGTGCACAGTTCTTCACGGCGTCCCGACAATGTTCATCGCAGAGCTAGATCACCCGAATTTTCACAAGTACAATCTGTCCACATTACGCACTGGCATTATGGCAGGATCTCTCTGTCCATCCCATGTGATGAAAGCCGTCATTGAACAAATGGGTCTGAAGGAGCTCACGATTGCTTACGGCCAGACAGAAAGCTCTCCTGTCATTACCCAAACAAGAACGGATGATTCATTTGAAAGGCGGGTTCAAACAGTCGGCCGGGCGCTTCCTCACATCGAAGTGAAAATCACCGCGCCAGGTACCCCAGATGAAGTACTAAGAGGAGAACAAGGCGAGCTATGTACGAGAGGCTATCACGTGATGAAAGGCTACTATAAAAATGAAGAAGCCACAAATGAAGTCATTGATGAGGACGGGTGGCTGCATACAGGAGATTTAGCGGAGATGGATGAGGATGGCTATGTGAAAATCACCGGACGGCTGAAAGATATGATTATTAGAGGCGGGGAAAATGTTTACCCAAAAGAGATTGAAGACGTTCTTTACACGCATCCAGCCATTCTTGATGCACAGGTCGTCGGTATTCCTGACGAGACTTACGGAGAAGAAGCCGCCGCATTCATTCGGCTCAAACAAGGTCACACTGTGACGATTGAGACATTAACAAGCTACTGTCAATCACAAATGGCACGCTACAAAATTCCGAAATATTTTTTCATCACAGATGAGTATCCAATGACCGCCTCAGGGAAGATTCAAAAATTTCGTCTGAAAAAACAGGCGCTTGATCTAATAAAGGAGTGAGGGCAGCGATGTTCAAAAAAGTACTGATTGCCAATCGAGGCGAAATTGCTCGTCGAATCATTCGGACTTGTAAAAGGCTAGGGATCAACACCGTGGCTGTTTATTCAGAGGCAGATCAGCATGCGCTTCATGTGCAAGAAGCAGACAGCGCCTATCTCATTGGAGGCGCAAAAGTATCTGAAAGCTATTTAAACATGGAAGTGATCATCGAGATTGCCAAGCAGACAAATACAGATGCCATCCATCCTGGCTATGGCCTTTTATCAGAAAATGCAGCCTTTGCTGAACGATGCCGCAGCGAAGGAATCGCTTTTATTGGTCCATCTGCCCAGGTCATTCAGTGCATGGGCAATAAAATTGAAGCAAGAAAAACGATGGATCAAGCGGGAATCCCCATTGTACCTGGCGTTTCAGCACCTCTTTATGACGCAGAAGAAGGAGTCAGTAAAGCGCAGTCACTCGGTTACCCGATCATGCTCAAGGCATCAAGTGGAGGCGGAGGTATCGGCATGCAGCTTGTCCGAAATGATGAGGAGCTGCGTAAAGCTTTTGAAGGAAATCAAAAAAGAGCGCAAAGTTTTTTTAACGACGGGACGCTTTATATGGAAAAGGTCATTGAAGATGCGCGTCACATTGAAATTCAAGTCCTTTTTGATTCATTCGGCCATGGGGTTCACTTATTTGAGCGCGACTGTTCACTCCAAAGAAGACACCAGAAAATCATCGAAGAAGCACCAGCTGCCTGTCTCGATAAATCCGTAAGACAAGAGATGGGACAAATGGCGGTGAAAGCAGCCAAAGCCATCGGCTATGAAAATGCAGGGACAATTGAATGTTTAGTCGATCAAAACCAACACTTTTACTTTCTTGAGATGAACACGAGATTACAAGTAGAACACCCTGTCACAGAAGAAATTACAGGAATTGATCTTGTTGAAGAGCAGCTGAAAATCGCAGCATCAGAGCCGCTTTCCTTTAATCAGGAGGACATTCATCAAATCGGGCATGCCATCGAGGTCAGAATCTATGCGGAGGATCCCGTCACCTTTTATCCGTCACCAGGAACAATCACTCGGCTATCTATGCCAGAAGCTCCCTATATACGCCATGAATCAAGTGTGACAAGTGGGAGCGTCATTACCCCATATTACGATCCAATGATTGCGAAGATGGTCGTTTATGGTGAAACACGAAAACTTGCAATAGAACGATTAAAAGCAGCGTTACAAGCATATGAAATAGAAGGGATCAAATCCAACTTACCGCTTTTAAGAGAAATGGCGGGATCATCTGCTTTCTTACATGGCAGCATCACAACCGATTTTCTTATGAAAAAAAGGGAGGGAAACCGTTCATGAAAACAGTCACGATACAAATGGCGGGAAACTTATGGAAGCTTCTTGTGAAACAAGGCGATGAAGTGCAAAAAGGGCAGGAGGTCGCTATTTTGGAATCAATGAAAATGGAGATTCCTATAGTGGCAGAAGAGACGGGTTTTATTAGCAAAGTGTATAAAGCAGAGGGAGAATTTGTCGATGAAGGGGAGGTTCTTCTAGAGCTGACAGAATAGGGGGGAGAGAGATGGCATTACCAAAGCGTGTACTTATTAGGGAGGTCGGCCCGCGGGACGGTTTGCAAAATGAATCCACTTGGCTAGACACAAGCGAGAAACAAAGGTGGATTGAACTACTCACAGCAGCCCGGCTTCCTTATATTGAAGTCACCTCATTTGTTCATCCTAAATGGGTCCCAGCTTTAAAAGACGCCAAAGAACTAGCCCAATCCTTACACAAAAAAGGTGACATCACCTATGCTGCACTTATACCTAACGAAAAAGGGTTAGCTCACTTTTTTGAAGCAAATCTTGATACAGGCGCTATGTTTATCTCTTCGAGTGAAACGCATAACAAAAAGAACATGAATCAATCCATCCAAGAAACACTTCCTGTCATCAAACAAATGACAGCTGATTTAAAAGCAGCAGGAAAACACACACGCGCATATATTTCCACCGTGTTTGGCTGCCCTTATGAACATCAAGTGCCGATGGATCAAGTGTTGCGGTTAACGGAAATGCTGCTTTCTTATGGCATTGATGAAATATCACTCGGTGACACCATTGGCGAAGCCCACCCCCTTCAAGTAGAAAGGCGCTTAGACATTTTACTTGAACGTTTTCCAGCTGATAAAATCGCTCTTCATTTTCACGATACGAAAGGGATGGGGCTTGCCAATATTTATACAGCATTAAAAGCCGGAATTACCATATTTGACGCCTCTAGCGGTGGGCTAGGTGGCTGTCCATATGCGCCTGGTTCTAGCGGAAATGTCGCAACAGAAGATGTCGTGCATATGCTTCAAAAATTAGGAATCGATACCAATATCAATTTTCCAGCATTGATAAAAGCGGCAGAATGGATCGAAACAAAAGTAGACCGCACCCTGCCTAGTCATTGTTTACGTGCTTTTCACTCTCATACTACTTCATAAAGGATGAATGTGACATGACATCATTGGTCAATTTTACGATACAAGATGAACAGATTGGGATCATAACCTTAAACAGACCAGAACAAGCAAATGCCCTTTCTGCTGCGATGCTTGAGGAGATCAATCAGCTCATTCAAGAAATCAAACACGATGAAAGCATCCGCTGCCTGCTCTTGACAGGAGCTGGTTCTAACGTCTTTTGCGCAGGTGCTGATTTAAAAGAGCGACGATTAATGACAGAGGAAGAAGCAAAAGAGGCAGTTCTGTCAATTCAGCAAACCTTTACGGAGATTGAATCCCTTCCTGTACCTGTCATTGCCGTCATAAATGGACACGCACTCGGCGGAGGACTTGAACTCGCACTGGCTTGTGATATTCGCATTGCACGAGCCGGAGCAAGACTCGCCCTTCCAGAAACTGGACTAGCTATCATACCAGGAGCAGGAGGAACGCAGCGTCTCCCGCGCCTCGTCGGACTCGGTAAAGCAAAAGAGATCATTTTCACAGGTGCTTCATTACAGGCTGAAGAAGCCATTCAAATAGGACTGGTTGAGCACCTCTCATTAGCAGATTCCCTAATGAATGACGCCATTTCTCTCGCAAAACAAATTTCAAAAAACGGTCCAATTGCTTTAAAAGAAGCGAAACGAGCGATTCAAATGAGCCTTGATCACGATCTACGTACAGGTTTGATGAAGGAATACGAAGCCTATTTACGGCTCATTGATACAGAAGATCGAAGGGAAGGCCTTCAAGCTTTTCAAGAAAAACGAGCGCCTCATTACAGGGGCAACTAGCAAGAAAGGGGAATGGGCATGATCGAAGAATTTGAATTGAAAAAACAGCGAATTGTCAAAGGAGGGGCCGAGCGATACCATCAAAAAAACAAAGAAAAAGGAAAATTGTTCGTCCGCGACCGGCTCCAGTTGCTATTAGATCAGGATTCGTTCATGGAGGATGCAATGTTTGCCGAGTGTAAAGATGAGCATTTACCAGCAGATGGTGTTGTCACAGGGACGGGACGGATGAACGGGCAAACCGTATGCGTAATGGCAAATGATTCTACTGTCAAAGCTGGATCGTGGGGCGTCAAAACCGTTGAAAAAATCATCAGAATCCAAGAAACAGCGGAAAAACTCAACTGCCCGATGCTGTATTTAGTTGACTCTGCGGGTGCAAGAATCACCGATCAAATTGCAATGTTTCCAGGCAGAAGGGGAGCGGGACGTATTTTTTATAACCAGGTAAAGCTTTCTGGACGTATCCCGCAAGTTTGTTTACTATTTGGCCCTTCTGCGGCAGGAGGTGCTTACATTCCTGCTTTTTGTGACATCGTTGTGATGGTCGAAGGGAATGCCTCGATGTATTTAGGCTCTCCGAGAATGGCTGAAATGGTGATTGGAGAAAAAGTAACGCTTGAAGAAATGGGCGGCGCAAACATGCATTGCAGCATATCAGGATGTGGTGATATTTTAGCCAAAACAGAAGAAGAAGCCATTCAAATCGCTCGCGACTATTTAACTTACATGCCTGCCAACTATACAGAAAAACCAAAACCGGCAGCAGCAAAAGCACCTAAAGCATCTGAGATGACCATCCAAGGACTTATTCCTAAAGGGCAAAATACCCCTTTCGATATGTATCAGCTCATTGATTTACTCATTGATGAAGGGTCTTTTTTTGAAATCAAAAAACTGTTTGCCGCAGAGCTGATCACAGGATTTGGCCGAATGAACGGGCAGCCTGTCGGTCTGATTGCCAACCAGCCGAGGGTAAAAGGCGGGGTGCTGTTCCATGACTCAGCTGATAAAGCCGCTAAGTTTATTCAGCTTTGTGACGCCTTTCATATCCCGCTCCTTTTCCTTGCGGATATACCGGGATTTATGATCGGAACAAAAGTGGAACAAGCTGGTATTATTAGACATGGAGCGAAAATGATCTCCGCTATGTCAGAGGCGACCGTTCCAAAAATATCGGTCATTGTGCGAAAAGCTTACGGTGCAGGTTTATATGCAATGGCAGGACCAGCGTTTGAACCAGACTGCTGTCTCGCTCTTCCATCGGCACAAATTGCTGTCATGGGACCCGAAGCGGCTGTAAATGCTGTCTATGCAAATAAGATTGCCGAATTGCCTGCTGAAGAGAGAGCTGCATTTATCCAAGAGAAGCGCAAGGAATATCAAGAAGATATGAATATATATGAGCTTGCCTCTGAAATGATTGTCGACGGCGTCATCCCGTTTGACCATCTGCGAAATGAGCTTTGTCACCGATTCCATGCCTATTCCTCAAAAGAGATGACATTTACAAGACGAAAACATCCGGTCTATCCGGTCTAAAGGGGGACATCCTCATGATGAACCTGAAACCAGTATGGAAACCGGAAGAGCAGATGATCAAACAGACACGTCTTTACAAATGGATGCACTCACTTGATTTTTCTACTTATGATGCATTCTACAAAGCTAGTATCGAGCGTACGGATTGGTTTTGGAGAGAAGCTGAAAAGGCGGTCGGTATCAAGTGGAAAGTTCCATATGAAGCTGCATTAGGTCAAGATTCATTCATGTGGCCGAAGTGGTATAAAGGCGGGCAACTCAACATAACCGAAACGGCCGTGGACAAGTGGGCAGAGAACGAAGAAGCGCAGCATCAGCCAGCCGTGATTTGGAAAAACGAGATGGGAGAAGAGAGGAGATGGACGTTTCTCGATCTTCAGGAAAAAGTAAATCGCCTTGCTGCTGGCTTTTTGAAGAATGGGCTTCAAAAAGGAGATGTGGCCGTCATTTATATGCCGATGCTTCCTGAAACGGTTGCTGTCATGCTAGCCTTTGCAAAAATTGGTGTTATCTTTAGTCCTGTCTTCTCCGGTTATGGAAGCGAGCCTCTTGCGGTGCGTATTCGTGCGTCAGGTGCAGCTATTGTCGTCACAGGCTCAGGCATGACGCGCCGCGGAAAGAAGATCAATATGCGAGAATGTGCGGCAGAAGCCATAGACAAAACCTCAACCGTCAAAACCGTCATCGTACACACCTTCTCTGAAACTGAATATGAAGGGGATATCAGGCTTAATGATTTATTAACAGAAGACCCGATATGTGAAACGACCTATCTCTCAAATGAAGAGCCTCTCATGATCTTATACACTTCTGGAACAACGGGCACGCCAAAAGGAGCTGTCCATACACACGCAGGCTTTCCTGTAAAAGCAGCTTTTGATGCTGGTCTTTGTATGGACGTTGCAAAAGGAGACCGCTTGTTTTGGCTCACAGACATGGGCTGGATGATGGGGCCATTTCTCGTCTTTGGCGGCTTGATCAATGGAGCTGCGATTGTTTTATATGACGGCGCACCCGATTATCCAGATGAACAGCACCTCTGGTCATTTATTCACGAGCAAAAGGTCACCCACTTTGGGCTTTCACCTACGTTTGTTCGATCCGCGATGCAGCAAGATCTTGCAAGTATAAAACTACCCCATGTCAAAGCCATCATATCTACAGGTGAGCCGTGGAATGAAGCACCATGGCAATGGCTTTTTGACAAAATTGGTCACAAGCATATTCCAATTCTAAACTATTCAGGAGGAACAGAAGTCTCTGGTGGAATTGTAGGAAGTACGCTGCTTCGCCCAATTAAGCCAGTCCTCTTTAATGCGGCAATCTTAGGAATGGCAGCTGATGTATATAATGAAGAAGCTGAGAGCGTCATAAATGAAGTAGGAGAACTCGTTGTGAAAAAGCCTTGGGTCGGCATGACATGCGGGTTTTGGAAAGATCCTGAACGTTATGAAGATACGTATTTCAAACGATTTGATGGGGTGTGGACGCATGGTGATTGGGTGGTGCAATCAGATGATGGCACGTTTCATATCACTGGCAGATCAGATGATGTCATTAATACAGCAGGAAAACGTGTCGGTCCAGCAGAAATAGAATCCATTCTTGTCGGGCATCCAGCAGTACACGAGGCAGCAGTGATTGGGGTCAAGGATGAGGTGAAAGGGGAGGCACTCGTGTGCTTCATCGTGACCGGCCCGCAGTCTTGTGACGAATCAAAATTGATTCAAGAACTCAAAACTCATGTTGGTTCATATGCGGGAAAAGCGCTCACGCCAAAGGACATTCATCTGATTTCAGCTTTACCGAAAACAAGAAACGGAAAAATCGTCCGGCGCTTATTAAAAGGAGCTTATGAACAGCAACCTTCACCAGATCTTTCTTCTTTAGACAATCCTCATGTATACGAAAGTATTTGTGAGTATTTGAACCGGAAACAGAATCAATAGAAAAAGACAGGAGAGAGTCCTGTCTTTTCCTATTGCACATGAAAGTTCGTGCCATCTGTTGTTTCTTTGACAATCCCTGCTCGAACAACAAAATCACCGAAATGTTCTTTTTCTTCTCGCTCTTTTGCATAGCGTGGGAGAAGAGAGCCAAGCTCATTTAAAATCTCTTCCTCACCAACATTTTCACGGTACAGCTTACTTAATCTGCTACCATCAAACGCAGCGCCAAGATACATGTTGTATTTGCCAGGTGATTTCCCGATAAAGCCAATTTCACCTAGCGCATGACGGGCACATCCATTAGGACAACCAGTCATACGAATCGTGATTTCTTTATCACTTAAGCCGTTTTCTTCGACAATCTCTTCAATTTTGTCAATCAAGCGCGGGAGGTAGCGTTCTGCTTCTGCCATCGCTAAGCCGCATGTCGGAAGAGCAACACAGGCCATTGAACTACGGCGGAGTGCAGAGTGCTGCTGACCATCTGATAAACCGAACTCCTGTATAAGCTGCTCAATTTGTTTCTTTTTATGAGAAGTGACATTTCCAATGATCAAATTTTGATTTGCTGTTAAGCGGAAGTCACCTGAATGAATCTTTGCGATTTCACGAATGCCTGTCATTAGAGGATAATCATCATAATCTATGATGCGTCCGCCTTCTACAAACATCGTATAATGCCATCTGCCATTGATGCCTTTTACCCAGCCATAACGGTCACCGTTATGATCAAAGTGATAATCTCTTGCTTCTAAAAGGGCAAACCCGAGGCGGCGCTCCAGCTCTTCTTTTACATTCTCAAGACCAAGGCGGTCCACCGTATATTTAAAGCGGGCATTTTTTCGCACGGAACGATTTCCGTAGTCACGCTGAATGGTAATCACTTGTTTTGCAATCTCTACGACCTGTTCTGGTGTACAAAAGCCAATCACTTTTGCAAGCTGAGGATAGGTCGCTGTATCACCATGAGTCATACCCATGCCGCCGCCAATGGCGACATTAAAGCCGATCAATTGTTCATTTTCGATGATGGCAATGAAGCCTAAATCTTGCGAAAAGACATCAATATCGTTAGCAGGAGGGACCGCCACACCAATTTTGAATTTCCTTGGTAAATAAAGCGGGCCATACATCGGTTCAACTTCCGTATCAGGCGTTGCCGCAACCTTCTCCTCATCAAGCCAAATTTCATGATACGCTCTTGTTTGCGGGAGCAAGTCATCACTTAATTTTTTCGCCAGCTCGTATACATCATGGTGCACTTCTGATTGATAGGGGTTTGATGTACACATGACATTCCGGTTCACGTCGCCGCAAGCAGCAATTGTATCAAGCATAGTAGAATGAATGTCTTGAATGGTTTTTTTCATATTCCATTTTAAAATACCATGAAGCTGAAAGGTTTCACGAGTAGTCAGCTTTAACGTTCCGTTTCCATATTTGTGAGCAAGCTCATCCATCACAAGCCACTGCTTAGATGTGGCGATTCCACCAGGCAGGCGTACGCGTAGCATAAATTGATAGGCTGGTTCAAGTTTTTGTTTCTGCCGTTCATTTCTGAGGTCCCGATCATCCTGTAAATAGCTGCCGTGATGCTTCATTAGGCGGTTGTCATCATCAGGAATTCCCGCTGAAATCGGATCAAGCATTACTTCTTTTAACGTACCCCGTAAATAATCACTTTTTTCTTTGATTTCTTCTACGTCGCTCGGAGGTCCTTCCGGCGCTGTTAATGCTGTCTTCACCATGTAAGTAAAAGCTCCTTTCTTTCAAGCATCAAGTCCATTAATATACGTCGCGCTGATAGCGTTTTTGCTGCTGCAAGTTAGCTAGATAGCTTTCTGCTTTCTCTTTGCTCATCGCACCTTCTTCTTGAATAATCGATAGAAGAGTATGATGAACATCATGCGCCATATGCTTTTCATCTCCGCAAACATATACAGAGGCACCTTGCTCTAGCCATTCGAATAATTCTTTACTTTGCTTCTTCATTTGATGCTGAACATATACTTTTTCCTCTGAATCTCTTGAAAAAGCCACATCCATTTTCGTTAAGACGCCATCTTTTAACCACTTTTGCCATTCGGTTTGATATAAGAAGTCCGTCACAAAGTGCTGATCACCGAAGAATAACCACGACTTTCCGCTTGCACCGATTTCTTCTCGTTCCTGCATAAACGAACGGAAAGGGGCAATGCCTGTGCCTGGTCCCACCATAATGATCGGAGCATCAGGGTTTTCAGGAAGCTTAAAGTTTTGATTGTGCTGAATATAAACAGGCAGTGTATCACCTGGTTCCAAGCGCTCTGCACATAAAATGGAACAGACCCCTTGACGTTCTCTTCCGTGCGCATCATATCTCACAGCACCGATCGTCAAGTGAACTTCTTCTTCATTCGCTTTCAGACTGCTTGCAATCGAATAAAGGCGGGCAGGAATTTTTCTTAAAATCGCAGTGAAGTCTGCAGCTGATCCTTCAAAAGGACCAAAGTCGCGCGTAGCATCGACTAAATCTCTTCCTGCTATATACGCTTTTAACTTTTCTTCATTTCCTTCTTTTAAAAGGGCATGGAGGGCTTCATTTTTCGTCAAGTCCGCCAACTTGTGAAGAAGGGGTTTTGTTAACACTGTAATCTCAAAATGTGAGGTGAGTGCTTCTTTTAAAGGAAGAGTCTCACCGTTTTTATGAACAGTTACGGCTTCGTCTGCCTTCCATCCGCATGTCGTGATCAGTTCATCAACAAGCGTAGGATCATTTGTTGGATAAATTCCAAGACTGTCACCCGGTTCATAAACAAGTCCTGATCCTTCAAGTGAAAGCTCCAAATGGCGGGTTTCTTTGTTAGAGCCGCGGCCATTTAGGTTGATATTTTCAAGCACTTCCGCATAAAAAGGATTCGTTCTTGAGTATTCAGAAACTGTTGTTTCGCTGTTTGCTGCCGCTGATTCTTGCGTGAATGCTGCGGCTTCACCTTCGCTAAGTGAAGCTGTAACCCCTTGAAGCCATTCAGAAAACGGCTCATCATAATCAAGGTCACAATCCACTCGATCTGTCAGGCGCGTTCCGCCAAGTTCTTTGAAGCGCTCATCAAATTCTTTTCCAGTCTGACAGAAGAATTCGTAGGAGCTGTCGCCAAGCGATACAACAGAAAAGCTTAAATGATCGAGCTTTGGCGCACGTCTACCATGGACATATTCATGGAAAGACAGAGCATTGTCAGGCGGATCTCCCTCACCATGTGTGCTGACGATCATCAGTAAATTGTGTATTTTTTTCAGATTATTCGGTTTAAAATCTGACATAGAAGAGAGCGTCACTTGAAAACCTTTCTCCTCAAGATGCTGTGCTGTCCTTTTCGCTAATCCTTCAGAATTACCTGTTTGTGAGCCATAAAGGACGGTCACATCTTTACTGACAGGCTGCGCAGGTGCTGCGGCAGAAGGAGAAGGGGATTGAGTAGCTGTTTCTGATCCGGCTAGAGCTGCTTGTGCTGATAAATAACCGGTAAGCCAAATTTTTTGTTGATCTGTTAAAGTCGGAAGCAGCTGATTGAGCAAGTCTGCCTGCTGCTGACTAAAAGGACTGTTCAATACATGAAGTTGCAACGATATCCACCTCACAAGGAATATAAACATAGATTAATTCGATAGGAATTATATATATAGGTTCAATTTGAACTTTACCGAAAGTTTGCCATTAAGTAAAATATATAATGTTGATTGTCATGATTAAGATTATTAATAGCTTTGCATGGTGAAATGAATTTGTTTAGTCAAGGAGGTAATATGAGTATTATTAGAGATTTGGAAGATCCAAAAGTTAAATTTAAATTAGCAAAGAAGGTGTCTATCCATAGAAAAGAATTAGAAAAATTAAATCTGAGTCAAGTTGCAGATTTTCGAATTTATGCGAAAGATAAATATGAAAGAGCTGCCAACTTTTCTACAAAAGCTTCGATTATTACAATAACAATTGTGCCAATATTTTTATTTTTGAATTCTTTCTTTAATTCATATTTTAACTTTGGGTTAAATTTTATTTCAAGAAAATACAATTCTAACGATTCGAAATTACTAGATAGCTCACATAAGCTACAAAATGATTTTGATAAACTTTCAGTCAATATATTTGAAACTTATTTATATTTTGCTTCAAGTATTTTAATAGTGGTTTTTATTGTTCTTCTCATTAGAAGATTTGATGTTTCCAAAAAAAATAAACTTTTCAATTTAATTGATGAAATATATGTTATGAAATTAAAGCGAGAGGAAAAATTCCAAGAGGATTATAAACAATTGCAAAAGATCAGAGCTATGGATTGGAAAGTAATCTCTTTTGGTTATTATTCTGATCGTTTAGAGATTTTGATGAAATCTCCAAATCGAAAAGAAGCTGAATTTTTTATGTTCTATGAATTAGATCATATTAAAGAAGTTGAAGTAACTTTGGGAATTGGTTGAAAATTAAATCCTCGATTATTCATCAAATAATACTCTTCTTATTAATAAGTATTATCATGATCTAATCATTATGGATAAGAATAAATAGGAGAGTATGAGATGTTCTTAAAATTCGAACTGGGTTCTTATTGTTAAATAAAGAAAGGAGAACAACCCTAAGGTTTTTCTCCTTTCTCAAATTACGCCGTTGGAAGTCCCATCACAGCTTTTACTTCTAAATATTCCTCGATACCGAAGTCTCCCCATTCTCTTCCGATACCTGATTGCTTAAAGCCGCCAAATGGGGCAAAGTAATCTGTTTCGGCATTGTTAATGGTGATTTGGCCAGCGCGAATATGTTCAGCGACATATTTTAATGTTTTTTCATCTTTTCCCACAACATACCCTGCAAGACCATACACTGTATCATTGGCGATCTCAAGAGCATGATCAAGATTCTGATACGTGATGACACTCATGACTGGGCCAAAGATTTCTTCTTGTGCAATGGTCATGTCATTTTTCACATTGGTGAAAATGGTATGCTTGGCGAAATATCCTTTATCGATTCCGTCTAGCTTTCCAGTTCCCCCAGCAAGAAGGGTAGCACCTTCTTCGATTCCTTTTTCAATATAAGATTGCACGGTATCCCATTGTTTTTTAGATACAAGCGGACCTGTAGCATGATCTTCTCTCGGATCACCAACTGTAAACTTCGGTAGGGCGTTCAGTAGCGCTTTTTCAAACTGATCTTTCATTGATTCTGGAATCAGCACACGTGTAGCTGCAGAACACACTTGACCAGTATTCATCGCAATATGCTGAATGGCAGTTTCAGCTGCCACATCCACGTCTGCATCATCTAAGACGATAAGAGGGGATTTCCCGCCAAGCTCAAGAGCGACTTTCTTCACATTGTCCGCTGCGTTTTCCATAATTTTAGAGCCAACAGCACCTGACCCAGTAAATGAAACAAAGTCAATATCAGGATGTGAGCTAATGCCGTCTCCAATCACGTCTCCCGTTCCGTTTACTAAGTTGAAAACCCCTTTCGGTACACCAGCTTCATCAATAATTTCTGCAAGAATCATTGCAGCAAATGGTGTAATTTCCGCTGGCTTTAAGACAACTGTTGAGCCTGCCGCAATGGCTCCTGCGATTTTAAGGGATGTCTGGTTCGTCGGGAAGTTCCACGGTGTAATCAACCCACTGACGCCAATCGCTTCTTTTATAATGGTATGTCCGCCGCGATCTTCGGTAAATGTATAAGATTTAAGTGCTTCCGCCGCTTTAGAAAAATGTTCATAGCCCATTTTATAATGAACTTCTTCTGATACTTTTAGCGGTGCACCGAGCTCTTGTGTCATCACTTCTACAAGTTCATCTTTGCGTTTTTCATAGCCGCGCACAATGTTTTCCAGCATTTTTACTCGTTCATTTCGAGATGTTTTTGAGAAAGAAGGGAAGGCGGAACGAGCTGCTTTGACTGCCTTATCTAAATCCTCTTTTGTTCCTAAACTAATCGTGCCAATAACCTCTTCTGTTGCAGGATTGATGACCTCTGTCGTTTCGTTTCCAGTTGATGCAACCCATTCTCCGTTAATAAAATGTTTCTCTTGATTTCTCATTCTGACATGTCTCCTTTTTGTATGTGATTCATTCAATATTCTGTTTTCAGCTGATATAAAACTGTACCCACTGTGAAAAATCTAAAACGAACAAACTGCAAAAGAAAAAGTTTTTGATATAATACGCAAAGTGGGACATATGTCCTTTTCAACCGGCGGGCATGTATCATTTAATGGTAATAGACTGAAAAAAGAAGGAGCTTTTGAACGAATGAAAGGTGTTATTTTCGCTTTATTAGGAGGCGCTTGTATTACACTACAAGGCGTAGCCAACGCAAGAATTAGCCAGGATATCGGCACATGGCAGGCAGCCACCATCACGCAGCTAACCGGCTTTATCATCTCGCTCGTCATTTTACTCATCGTACGAGACGGACACTTCAGGGAATATCGGAAGGTGCAGCCACTTTATTTAATAGGCGGCGCATTTGCTGCGATTATTATTTTTAATGAAGTCACTGCGATTCAAATTATCGGCGTGACACTCACTATCGCAGCGTTACTGATTGCACAGCTTGCTTTTACCTTTGCAATCGATGCAAAAGGGTGGTTTGGTGTACAGAAGAAGAAAATGAAATGGCCTCATTATGCTGGAATTTTATTGATGGTCACAGGGGTGATCATTTTAAAACTATAAAGGAGGGCATCAGATGGAGGAGCTTCATGATGAATCTCTTTTTGCCTATTATATGAAGGCACATCAATTAGAAAGTGTCTTTCATCAAAAGCTTATGTCACACGTAAGTTTGTGTCGCTATGAGCAAGGGGAGCTCGTTTGTTCAAAAGGAGATAAGAGGGAGTACCTGTACTTGTTAGTGAAAGGAAAATTAAAGATTTTCACAACAACAAAAGAAGGAAAAACCTTTATTCTTAGCTTCAAACATCCCCTTGAAGCGATTGGAGATATTGAATACGTTCAGCAGACTGACATGGTCAATACAGTCGAAGCGGTCACAGAAGTACATATGTTAAGGGTTTCTCATCAAGCGCTCATGCGCCATGCGAAGGATGACCCGCGCGTGTTAAATTTTCTGCTAAAAGGGATCACAAACAAATTTTATACAAAATCAAACGATTTAAGTTTCCACCTGTTATATCCTGTAGAGGTCAGGCTTGCAAGCTACTTATTATCTGTTGTCACAAGTGATGAAAGCGCAAGCGCCCTTCGTCTCACTGATGCGGCAAGTTTAATCGGTACAAGCTACCGTCATATTAACCGAGTCATTCAGCAATTCTGTGAAAAAGGATTGATAGAAAGGCGGAGAGGAAATATTACGATTTCTGATCGTAAAGGGCTCCTAGAAATAGCAGAGCACAACATTTATGAATAAAGGAAATGAAGGGATTTTTATATGATCATAGGAATAGTATTAGCCATTACGGCTGGCGCACTCGTCAGCTTACAAACCATTTTTAATAGTAAGGTCAATGAAAAAACAGGCTCTTGGTCAACTACAACCCTCGTTCTTGGAATGGGCTTTATTGCTTCACTCCTGATGGGGCTCTTACTAGAGGGAACTGGCATGTTTCGATTAAGACATATGGAAGCGTGGTACTGGATCAGTGGGGCCATTGGGGTAGGTGTGGTCATTTGTCTTGTTCAGAGTATTAAACGTCTTGGACCGACTTATGGCATCTCGATTGTCCTCACGTCACAGCTGGGCTGCGCGCTTTTGTTTGATTCACTTGGCTGGCTTGGATTAGAAAAAGTAGAATTTTCTTTAACAAAACTTTTAGGTGTTATGGTGATTGTTGCTGGCATCTTGGTGTTTAAATTAACCAAATTGGAGTCTGCAGAAACAGATCAATCGCAAGAAAAAGGGCTGCCACAAGAGTAGCTGCCCTACTTTATATCAATCGCCGCCATAAAACCGTTATCGCGGATAATCCATTTAACAGGAGCCTTTTCATCAAAGGCTTTTTTTTCTGTCCATAAGCGTTCGTCTGGTAGACAGTTCGATCTTTAGCAACGAGATAACTATAGGCAATTTTTCGTTCAATTGCTTGTGTAAGTGATAACGCAAACGGGGCACTGTCAATGACCAAAATTGACTCAGTGTTTAAAAAACTAGACCTCGCATCTAAGTTATATGTCCCAATAATACTCAAATAATCATCAATCACCATTGATTTCGCATGAATGGAATATGGACCTTCGTATTCATACAAATGAACGCCTGTTTTCATCAATTCCTTTTTTGTACTTAAATATCCAGCAAAGGCTAATGGATTTGGCGTCGCCGTAAGAGAATTCGTCACCACTGTCGTCTGGATCTCATTAGGTAAGGGAGTGAGTCCGGATTTCATCGGGCGTGTTGGAATGACATAAGGCGTCTGTATGAGCACAGAACGCTTTGCCCGGTGCGCAAGATCGTTCAGTTTTTTCAGCACAAGTGGCCGCTTATTAAACCGTTCCACAGGATTTGTAAAAAAGGCAATCTGTTTCACAGAAGTGGTATCTGCTGCCCAATTAAAAGACGACATCACAAAAGGTTCTTTCGTGCGCACGGCTTCTTGGTATGATCTGAGCAGCTGTTTTCTTAGCTTTAACCCTTTTTTTGCTTTTGCCTTGGAAAACACATCTTTTGTTCTTTTCGTAAAATCATGATTCCATAAATAAACGAAATATTGCTCCATTTCATCTAACACTTTTCCTTTTTTTGCGTTATAGAGCAGCACATCTCGGTCAAAAGCAAAGTCTTTCGGCGGCTGATCTGCAAAGTATTTATCACCAATATTTCTTCCGCCCATCACAGCCACTCGGCCATCTGCTAGTATTAGCTTATCGTGTAGCCGATTATGCCACGTCCATGGTTTGAACAAACGAAAGGGCTCATAAAAACGAATCGCCATATTAGGGTGATTTGCTACCGCATAGCGTAAATGCTTCAGCGGCCCGCGCAAACTGTGACAGATGCCATCTAACAACAATTGCACTTTCACACCTCGATCAGCTGCTTCAATTAAAGCACCTAATGTCCACTCGGCTGTTTTTCCCTTTTGAATAGAGTAGTAACTGAGGCGGATGATCTTCTTTGCCTCACGAATCATTTGGACCCTCACCTGACCAGATTCAAACCCGTCGTCAAGAAGCATCACTTGATTTGTCCCCTGATCGTCTCCTGAGATAGAAGAGGCTTTATAAATGCAATGTTCTTTGCATGTTTTTCGAACCGGTAAGTAAAACAAAACAAATGCGGTCAAAAATACATAGACAACATAAAGAAGGATGAGATAAAACAAAAGATGAAGCATCATGATCAGCTCCTTTCACACAGACACAACTTTTCCTTAGTGTATGTCAAAATTCAAATTTCACTCATTTTGGCTATCTAATAAAATATATGACAAAAGAATCAGCTTGTTTTTATTGGGTAATTAATTATAGTATGAAATGAGTAAGGGGGAATCGAATTGAATGAACCACTATTTAACATTCCAAGCGAAGTATATCAAACATTAAGTGAAACAGAACGTTATTTACTCCATTATATTCACCAGCATTTAGAGGATATCTCCACCTTATCCATCGTCACATTGAGTGAAAGGGCGAATGTGTCGACAGCCACAATTGTCAGACTGATGAAAAAAATTGGCTACAATGGCTATACATCCTTTAAATATCGATTGAAACAAGAAAAGAAAATGACGGATGCAAGCGACCAGCTCAAAAATATTGATGAAGACATCAAACTAGCGATTCGGAAAAATGAAGAAGAGGTTTTAAAGACGATCCAGCTGCAAAGTATTGGGCAAATTGAAGATGCCGTTCAAAAAATACATAATGCCGAGAAAATTTATATTTTCGGTAGAGGCTTCTCAGAAATGATTGCCAAAGAAATGACCATTAAATTACAGCTCATCGGAAAAACATGCGAAGTGCACGACGACCCGAATATCATTCGGCTGAAATCAAGAGACATCGATAAAAACGAACTTGCGATCTTTGTTTCATTAAATGGTGAAACAGCAGAGCTCGTTGAAGCGTGTCAAAATCTTAGCATGAAGCAAGTCACGACCATTACCGTCACAACAAGAATAGATTCTACATTAAGTAAAATATCAGATATGACTCTAGTCGGATATAAAGGCGAACAGTCTTTCTTTCCAGATTATGAGGTCAGATCGCGCCTGTCTCTTCATGTCATCGCCCGCATTTTACTAGATGCCTACGTGATTCGAATGAAATAACCGATAAAAAAGCCTTCGAGACTTTGATCTGGAAGGCTTTTTATGATGAAAACCTTTACACAATCTGAAAACATTTTCACTCCAGCGTATGAGATACTTTCTTTAGAGAAAAGAAAGAAGGTGAAACCAATTGATATATACCTGCACCTTAAATCCTGCGATTGACCTATATATTGCATTAAAAGAAATGAAGGCAAATGCAGTCAACCGCACAGAAGATGAAGATTATCAGCCAAATGGCAAGGGAGTCAATGTCTCCATTATGCTAAAGAAATATGGATTCACAAGCACTGCATTAGGATTTATTGCTGGGTTTTCAGGCTCTTATATTGAACAATCCTTAAAGGACCTTTCTATTCAAACTGATTTTATCTCAGTTGAAGGAATTACACGCATTAATGTTTTTATTAATACAACAGAAGAATACAAGCTCGTGAACCAAGGACCGGCGATTGAAGAAAAAGCACTTCACGCCTTTCGTGAAAAAATAGCGGCCATCCCGCAGGGGGACATCCTGATTATGTCAGGCAGCCTGCCAAAGGGCGTACCAGCCAGCATTTTTTCAGAAGTAGCAGCTATTTGTCATCAGAACAACGTGAAGTTTATTTTAGACACAAGCTCCGCGGCAGTTCTTGAGACACTTCAATACAAGCCTTATTTATTAAAACCGAATGAAGAAGAAATCGCTGCTTTTTTCGGCAAAACACATCCTATGTCAGAAAAAGAACTCATTCAATCAGGAGAAAAACTCATTGAGATGGGTGCAGAGCAAGTGCTGATTTCCCGCGGGGGAGAAGGGGCTTTGTTCATTACGAAAGACGCTGTCTTAAAAGGAAACGCGCCAACAGGCACTGTGGTAAACACAGCTTGCTCTGGAGATGCAATGCTCGCAGCCTTTCTTAGTAAACAGCTTGAAGGTCATTCACTGGAAGAATGCTTACGTTACGGCATTGCAACAGGCGCATCTACTGCATTTTCTAAAGGCTTAAGTGATTTACATGACATTCATTCATTAATTGATCAAGTACACATTGACAAGATATAAGGGGGAATAGACATGAGCCGCAAAAAAATAGTCGCTGCAACTGGCTGTCCAACAGGCATTGCACACACGTTTATGGCAGCTGAGGCATTAAAAATAGCTGCTGAGCAACTAGGGGTAGACATCAAAGTCGAAACGCACGGTCAAGTAGGAATTGAAAACGCTTTAACTGATCAAGACATTCTGGAGGCAGACGGGGTCATTGTCGCAGCTGACAAAGATGTGAATACAGATCGTTTTCACGGCAAACCACTGATTGAAGTGCCTGTAGCGAAGGGAATCCGCACGCCAAATGAATTGATCCAAGGCATTATCAATGGAGAAGCGCCCGTTCATCAAGTGAAAGGAAGAGCTTCTGGAACAGAAAAAACATCTGCGCCTTCACCATCTCAACAAAAGTCGTCGAATAAGTGGATACACACCATCTACAAACATTTAATGAACGGTGTATCACACATGCTTCCATTTGTTGTTGGGGGCGGGGTCTTAATTGCTTTATCTTTTCTATTCGGTATTTACTCAGCTGATCCTCAGCATGAAACGTATCATCCGTTTGCTGCCTACTTGAAAAATATTGGCGGACTCGGCTTTAGCTTAATGGTGCCTATTTTAGCAGCATTTATCGCTGATTCAATCGCCAAACGCCCAGGGATGGTTGTCGGATTTATCGGCGGCTTGCTTGCAAACGATGGAGGCGCTGGATTTTTAGGTGGTATTATCGCAGGTTTTGCAGCAGGGTATATTATCGTACTTCTTCAATTCCTGCTTCAAAAATTACCTGCATCACTTGATGGATTAAAATCAATCTTCATCTATCCTGTCATTGGTATTTTCTTAATTGGGGCTGTGATGACACCTCTATTAGTTCCAATCACAGGCTTAAATAATTCATTAATGGATTTTCTTTCAGCAGTTCAATCCACGAATCCACTGCTCTTAGGTTTAATTGTTGGAGCGATGTGTGGATTTGATATGGGAGGACCTTTTAACAAAGCAGCCTATGTTACAGGAACGGCTTTACTTGCAGAAGGTAACCTTTACTTCATGGCAGGTGTGTCAGCAGCATGTATCACACCGCCGCTTATCATTGCGATTGCCACAACGATTTTCCGAAAACATTTCACACCGCAAGAACGAAATGCAGGGGCGATCAACTATATTCTAGGAGCGACACATATAACAGAAGGGGCCATCCCATTTGCAGCCAAAAACCCAGTCGTTGTCCTGCCAATTATCATGTTTGGTTCTGCCATCTCTGCTATATTGACGTATCTCTTTGGCGTACAGGTTCCAGCTCCGCATGGCGGGTTCCTTGTCCTTCCAGTCGTCACAGGTGCATTCCAGTGGGTCCTATCCATACTGATCGGATCACTTGTAGGTGCCATTCTATACGGACTTTATCGTAAAAAAATAGACAAACCCGCAGTTTAATAGGGAGGAAGAGAAATGATGGAACATATTTATATGAATCTTCATGAAACCGCGTCGTCACAGGCTGGCGTTTTCGCAGCCATTGCTGACATTGCTTACAAAGCAGGTATTTGTACATCACCAGAGGATGTTAAAAAAGGCTTAGCTGAAAGAGAAGCACTAAGCACAACTGGATTTCAAGATGGATTTGCGATTCCGCATACACAAACAGACGCCATCACAAAACCAGCACTTGTGATCGTACGCACAGAAACAGGTATTGAATGGGACGCTTTTGATGGGAAGCCTTGCTTTTTCTTCTTATCCTTACTGATCCCCAAAAGTGAAGCAGGGACCACTCATCTAAAGGCTCTTTCTGCCCTTTCTCGAGGATTAATGGATGAAGCAAAACGCCAAAAGCTGCTAGAAACAAGAACAAATGAAGACATGCTGACTGTTTTAGAAACAGATATTTTAACGAGAGAGGATGTTTGATCATGCCTTTACTATCAACAACACCAATGCTTGAGACTGCGAAAAAAGAAAAATACGGAATCGTTGCATTCAACGTACATTCCTTTGACAGTATTTATTGGGTGCTCGAAACGGCCGCAGAATTAAAATCGCCTGTCATATTGCAAACAACGGTTGGAACCGTTCAATCTCTTGGAGCAAAAGCGATTGCAGATACAGTCAAGGCTGCGGCTGATCAATATCAAATCCCAATCGGTTTGCACCTCGATCACTGTACGGACTTTGATGTGATTCTCACCTGTATTCGAGCGGGATATACATCTGTCATGATCGATGCATCGATGCACTCATATGAAGAAAATGTTCGCCGCACAAAAGAAGTGGTAGACCTCGCATTAAAGGTAGGGGTGAATGTTGAAGCAGAATTAGGTAAGGTAGGCGGTGTCGAAGATGATATCGTTGTCGATGAAAAGGATGCTGAAAAAGCCGTTCCATCAGAATGCCGTCAATTTGTAGCAGAAACTGGTGTACCAACTTTAGCGCCTGCAATTGGTACGGCACACGGCATTTATAAAGGGGTACCGGATATTGACTTTGACCGTATTGAACAAATTGCATCGCTCGTCGATGTTCCCCTTGTTCTGCACGGCGGTTCCGCTGTTCCGGATGAAGACGTCAGACGATGTGTGGCTCTTGGTATGGCAAAGGTCAATGTCTCAACTGAATTGAAAAATGCGTACTCTGAAGCCATCCGTGACCATTTCTCAAACGAACCCGAAAGCTTAGATCCACGGATGTATTTACAAAAAGCAAAACAAGCAGCAAAAGATATGGTCACATCGAAAATACGTATCGTAGGCAGTGAGGGTAAAGCCCATCCTCTCTATCAGTGAAACAAAAAAGCAGAGCCGCTTAAGCTCTGCTCAGCGTGTAGACAAACCCTCGCATTCGTTGTCAGGTCTGCGCTTCGGTGCTCACGAATGTCAAATTCGCTCCGCTCCGATGCTCGTCCTTCCTAGACTTCAAAGGTTTTCTATCACGCTGAAAAGAAGACAAAGGGCTAAAATAAAGATCATTTTAGCCCTTTGTCAAAAACCTGAGCAGAGCCGCTTAAGCTCTGCTTTTTCACATTATTCGTTTTCTTTCATTTCATTTGAAGTGCGTACCCGTGCATTTCCCATAAACAGGACCGTAATCGCTGCAAGGGCAATAGGGAATAACGCAATCAAAAATACGTACGTAATACTTTGTGACATCGCATCGATGACTTTATTTAAAATATCAGACGGAATTTGTGAACGGGCACCTTCTTGGAAAATGGCTTGTGGATCGCCTATTTGAGAAGAGGCTCCTTTCATTCCGCTAAAGGCATCTGCTAAGCGATTCGATAGGACATTGGTTTGAATCGTCCCAAAAATCGTGACACCAAGTGTCATCCCAAGTGATCTCATAAATGAATTGGTCGAGTTGGCACTGCCTCGGTAACGAGGGGCAAGATCATTCATTGAAGCTGACGGCAGAAGGGAGAAGCTGAAGCCGACACCAAAGCCTGATATCATCATAAAGATGGTGAGCCAAAGTCTAGCTGTATCAGGTGACATATTGGCAAGCAGCAGCATTCCCGCGAAAAATGAGATAACAGAGATCGCCATAAGACGTCTGAAAGGCACTTTCGTCTGCATCGTTCCACCAATCATACTGCCAATGACAGACCCAATCATCATCGGCGTTAAAATGAATCCTGCACTTGTCGCAGATTCTCCGTACACCGCCTGAACGAAAATAGGAATGAAGACGGCAAGAATAATAAATGTTCCGCCATATAAGAACGCCAAAATTTGAGATGTCGCAAATAAACGATTTTTAAACATCCAAAATGAAATAATCGGTTCCTCCGCTTTACGCTCAACAATAAAGAAGATAGTACCGAACACAAGAAATACAGCAAAAAGTGTGAGGATTTGCACTGAATCCCACGCATAAGATTTACCGCCAAGCTCAAGAGCAAACATCAAGCTCACAACCGCCACGACAAGTGTGATAGCACCTGACCAGTCAATTTTCTGCTTCCGATGTTCCAGCGATTCCTGGTAGTATCTAGCAATCAAGAACACACTAACAATACCGATTGGTACGTTAATATAGAAAACCCAGTGCCAACCGATCGAATCTGTGATAATAGCTCCTAAAAGTGGTCCTAGTACACTCGATAAACCAAACACTGCACCAAACATACCGGACATTTTTCCGCGCTTTTCAGGCGGGAAGATATCAAAGATGATTGTAAACGCGATTGGAAGAAGGGCACCGCCTCCAAGCCCTTGAATGGCTCGGTAAATAATGAGTTGATCCATCGTTTGTGCGATACCGCACAGCGCAGATCCAATTAAAAAGAAAATAAGTCCAAACAGAAAAAAACGCTTTCGACCATACATATCAGAAAGCTTTCCGTAAATCGGCATTCCAGCCATTACCGCCACCATATAAGAAGCCGTCACCCAAGCAAATTTATCAAAACTGCCCAAATCTGCTACGATGCTTCCCATCGCTGTTGCAACAATGGTATTATCCATCGCTGCCATGAAAATTCCTAACAGCAAACCGATGACAACAAAGCGAGTGGATGCCTTACCATTATCCACATGATTCATTTCATTTACCCCCTGCTTACGTTCTCTTCTTATTTTTGCTATGATCAACTTAAATATAAAGGAAGAAAACATTTATCTTGATGATCAAGATAATTTATTTTAAAGGGAGGAGAACAAGTTGTCAATAAAGAACGACGCAGAAGACAAAGCAAACCTGATCATCCATACAATGAGACGCCTCGCCACACGAACGGTTTTATTCCACCAAGCGGCCGCACAATCGCTTGGCCTTTTCCCAACAGACCTGAAATCAGCCGATTTGTTAAACGAACTTGGTCCTCTCACAGCAGGAGAATTAAGTGAAAAAACAGGTCTTAGCTCCGGTGCGGTCACAGCGCTGATTGACCGGCTTGAAAAAGCGGGCTACGCCAAAAGAGAAAAGGACCCAAAAGACAAACGAAGAGTCATCATTGTTCCCCTAACAGCAGGGAAATCACAGGTAAAAGAACTCTTTCGATCCTTATCAACATCAACGAAGGAACTCACAAATGAATACAAACCAGAAGAATTAGATTTAATTATTCAATTTATAACCGAAGCAGCAGATATCATGGAGCAAGAGCTGCAATTGTTTAAGTCTAAATCGTAAAAAGTACACTGATGCGGGTGTGCTTTTTCTAAGTGCATTTCTGATTCATGTAGGGATTGCCTCGACTAGTGACATCTTCCTTACCATGGAAGTGCTTTATAACACTTTTTTATAATGGAGTAGCTCAAAAAATGTTCTATTTAAAAGATTGTTCTAAAAACTACATTATAATTGTTATGACAAAAGTGGAACTAATGAATTCTATAGTTTGCTTTTCAATTGAAACATTGTTCATTTACATAATAAGTATTGTTTTTGTATCTTAATTCCTATTTAATGACAAACTTTGTATTGGTAAAATTGACCTTGTCAATGAATAGGAAGGAGTGAATTCTGCTGGGGAAGATACTTGATGCAAAAGCACTAACCAGTGCCATGGATACAAGGTCAAAACACTACCAGGAACTCCGCGAACAAATGGTCAATTTAAAAAAAGCATTACAAGGTGTTGCCAACCTCGGTGATGACTTCACTGGGAAAGGTGCCGATAACATTAAAAGTTTCTATAAAGAGCTGGCTGGAAATGTAGACATGTTTATCAGCTTCATCGATAAGCAAAAAGCCTTTCATGAAGGTGTTTCTGGGACACTAGATGATACAAACTTTGGCGGCGATACCTTTGTAGAAGAACACTTTTTAGACAACGCTGTACATATGGGCATCAAAAATGCCAAAAGCATTGTAAAGGATCAAAAAAAGGCGCTTAAAACCATTTTTCAAGACATCGACGACCTCCTTTCACTAGAAGTATTTGATAGTCAAACCTTTGATGAAAAAATTGCAGATGCGGAAGACGAGCGAAAAAAGACAGTAAAAGATCTAAGAGAGCTTGATCAAAATTTAAAAGATGAATATGCTTTGTCAGAAACGGAGCAGCAAGCTACAATGGCATTGTACGCAGAAATGATGAATGCCACAAATGATGGAAAAGCGATTTCTCCAATGAATTTTGACAAGAAAGCGTATCAAAATAGCGAAATCTACAAAGCAAAAAGCGATATTGAAAAGCAAACTTCCGAATATCTCAACATTAAAAAAGAACAACAGGAAGCCCGAGAGATTGCAAAAGAACAAGAAGCACTCGCAAATCGTCCTTGGTATGAAAAAGCCCTCGATTATGGCGGGAATATCGTGAATGAACTGACAGGCGTGAACGATGCAAAACGCGCCGCAACAGGCGTTGACCCGATCACAGGCGAAGAACTTACCGCAGGACAGCGCGTCGCCGCAGGCGGCATGGCAGCCGCAGGATATATCCCAATCGTCGGCTGGGCAGGGCGCATTTTCAAAGGGGGAAAAGCCGTCTATAAAACGACCCAAGCCACCTCAGCCGCAGTCAAAGCAGTCGACATTTACAAGACATCGCAAAAATCTTTTGACGCCTTAAAAACATCGCAAAAAGGTTTATATGGTCTCACCGCCACCAACGGCTTCAGCGAAGCAATCACAGGCCGAGACATGTTTGGAAACAAGATCTCGAAGGAACAGCAGGAAGC
Source organism: Bacillus pumilus (assembly GCF_009937765.1). Lineage (NCBI taxonomy): Bacteria > Bacillati > Bacillota > Bacilli > Caryophanales > Bacillaceae > Bacillus > Bacillus pumilus. The sequence continues at coordinate 2,652,106 of NZ_CP047089.1, forward strand.
CAGTATGAATGCCGCGCTGGGAATGCTTTTACCGTTTGGGGCGAAAGGCTTTCGGGGGAAGATGGGAATTATGGGTAGGGAAAAAGTTAAGTACTCATCTAGCTTAGAAGATCATATAAGAAAAGTTGATACCAATGTTCCAAGGAGAAGAGGAATTGGTGGGGCGCATAACAAAGATGAATTTATGAAAAATGATGTAAATATATTAAATGTTAAGAAGCATGATGCTTTGCCAGGAGTGGAAAAAATAACTTACCAAGTTCCTTCTTTAGATGCTAAAACAGGTCAAAAAATTGGATGGAAGGCAAAGCCATTTGATAAAACTGTTTATGATCCTAAGTTAATTTCTGATGAAGATTTTATTAAACGAGGAAAAGAAGCTGTAAATAATGCTTCTTCAAAAGGTGTTTTAGGGAGAGAATGGGAAGGTTATGATGGACAAGGTATAAAATGGAGAGGTTATACAGATAAGGATGGGGCAGTGACCTCGTTTTATCCTGAATTATAGGTGGGGGGATTCAGATAGTATGTTAAAAAAAATTTTAGAAACTCAAATGTTAAGAGAAGAACATTTTCCTGTGGTGGCTTTTTTTAATGCCATTACTGATGATAGCTTTGTAAATATGGTTCAGCATTTATCTACGGGAGTAGGTTATGGAATTAACGATGTTGATTGCACATTTCCAAATGATCTGGAACCCGACGAGGAGCCCTTTCATGGAGTACTATTTGCACTTCATGATGATGAGGTTATTGTTGATTATCAAACATTCTACTATTATCTTGAGCAAGCCTGTAACACGTACATTACAGAGTATCCTCAGGATAAGAAACCTATTAGCGAGGTGTTAAGGAAGGTAATTGAAAAATATAGATTGGCCAATTGACAAAAGCAACCTCTGAAAATAGTTGAGCAACTAAGGAATTAATTAGTAGAATGATTAAAGACAATATAATTAATCTAATTGATAATTTATAGTCTAAATAATAAATTGGGACTTAAATTACTATCAAATTTATGAATAAGTTGGAGGAAAATGAGAAGGAATATAAAACTCGGAGTCCCTGTATTCAACATTCATCCTTTAAGAATAACTGAAGGTTGGATTGTACGTTATAATAATTTTAGGGAAATTGACCCTAAAAAGTTAGAAACAGAAGATGATAGATGGTTTATGTTCACTGAAAGTTTATTACAACTTTATCATGAAAAATCATCAATAACATTGGATTTAGGTTGGTATCCCGATATATCTTCTGATGGTAACTACCTTGTTCTAATAGTTAAAAATACAGATTGGGACAATCCTATTGATGAATTCAACTCGGATGACTATACCAAAGTGATTGATTTTATAGAATTTCATTTGAAAGAAATTACATCCAACTGGTGGAAATAAAATAGTAGATACTTAATTACTAACAAATTAACATCGCTAGTTTCTTCAGTTTTACTCGTTTATGATCAATTTTTGGGGCTGTAGGTACTCGAATGTGTTCTCAGAGTAATTTCATAATTAGGGGATTCAATATATTTAGAGAATTAGATAATCTTTTATCTGCTGATACAACAGTAGATTCATGGTATGATGACGGGTGTTTGATTGCTAGTGAGATAATCTCTGATTTTAGCCTAAACGACTGGGAAGAACTATCAAATCAGGTACTTAATAAACCAATAGAGTGGCAGCGTAAAATCGCTTATTGTCTGGATAATGAGTGCAATGAATATGAGTTAAATATTTTAATAGATTTGTTGAATACTAATGATAACGAATTATTTGAGATTTGTATTGATACTTTGAGAAGTTTCCCAATTGAAGAAGGCAAGAAATTGATATTGAAGCATCCTCAAATTTTAGAACGTGTAAATCATGAAGTGGCTACTACTACGAATTCACCAGTAAAAGTAGTTCTTCAAGACTTTCTTTCAAAAATGACTTCAAATTAGTTCATTTTTAATGAGATTACGCAAAAAAACTTTGATCGGCTTAATGCCTTTCAAGTTTTTTTGTGTTATTGGACTTCAAATTGAGAAAAAACCGACCAAAAGGGGGATGGGGACTCATCGTATGATAAAGACCAGTAAAAGTAAGCGCTCACATCTTTTATAGTGAGTTTATTTGAATGAGGGGGATACTTTACATCTTTTTCTTTGATATAGATCAGAAATTCCTTTGCAGAAGTATAGATGTTAAACAATGAAATAGCAGGACATTTATATAAAAGACTAATCAACAAGCCACTTTAACAGCTTAACTTCTTCATAAGAGAATGAAGTTGGTACAATAAACAGAAAATCATCCTCTAATAATACATAGAGAATGCTGCTCTGTTTAGAAGGGGGATGCGTTCATTTTAAATGATTTGTTTGTTATAAACGATTTTCGCCAAAAGGGGATAGGTAAGCAATTGATGAAAAAAGCATTTTCATTTGCAAACGAAATATGCTTTGTCAGAGACGGATCAGCAAACTACAATGGCATTGTACACTGAAATGATTGCAACAAAATGCCGAAACAGCGATTCCAACGGATTTTGACAAGAAAGCCATTAAAAACATATATTTTAGATAAAGGGGGTAATTTTATTGAATTCTTATGATGAAGATCTAATAAAGGATTTGGGATTAAAAGATCTTCTTAAATATGTCAAAGTAAATAAAAAACCAAAAATTTTTTTAGATTTAATAGAACAAAAATTCGATTTTGCTGGTTCAAAAATAGATTGGTTACAAACCAATAAACATCATAGTAAGAGCTCAAATCATGCATCGTTACTTTCTGATGCTCTTCTATTTATAACTGAATTAAAAGAAAGATATTTAGCTAATAACTTACAAGTAATTTACATAGGGGATAACCTTACAGAGTTTGGTTACCAGTTTGAATTAAGACATTTAGAAGAGTTACTAGTCTATTTTTTAGATATCCCGCAGCACCACTACTTTATATCATTAGAAGGTGATTGGTGTATTTGTATTTCATTTGAAGACTATTTGGATTTTGGATTTAGTTTAAACAAAAAATAATTTTGAGCATCACATATAGGAAAAATAAAAGATGATAAGAAGTGAAAAAAACCTTGATTGGCTTTATACCATTCAAGGTTTTTTGTGTTTATTGGTCCTCAAACACGTAAAAGAAGAGAAAGGTCTCTTTGTATAAAAGCCTGAAAGCACACTTAAATGGTGTGTTTATCTTATGAGAAGAGCACACAATTACTGCACAGCATTTGCTGAAAACATTTGGGCTTCTTTCACGCATGTGAGTTGATTAGACTTATAACCAAAGGGGAAGAAAGGAGGAATTCCAACTGTACTTAACCAAAAGGGGCACTACTTTGCTATCTATGCTGCTTCATACGACATCTTATCTATCAATAGAAGATTTACAGAATCGACTGAATGTCTCTACTCGAACCGTCTACTCTGAAATCAAACGCATGAATAGCTGGCTGGAAACGCATCAGCTTAGTGGCGTTCAGCGAAAAGATCAACTTGGCTACTACTTACACCCACATGAAAAAGAAGTCATTATTCAAAAAGCTGACACGATTCTTGTCGGTCACGATTACGAACCATGTGTAAAGGAAAGAAGAGCGATCCTGCTCTTATCGATTGCATGCAATGAGAAATATCTAAAAATAGATGACTTGATGAAGCTCACCAAAGTGAGCAGAAATACACTGCTTGAAGATATGAAACAGCTAAAAGAAGCACTTTCAAAGCAGCAGCTCACGCTTCACTATCAGGCAGCCTGTGGCTATTTGATTTCAGGAGAAGAAAGAGCGATTCGATTGGCTCTGAAACCTTATATTCATTCCATTCGCACCATGATAAAAAACGAAAAAGCGTTTTCATCTTTTTGGTTAAAGGGGCCCATTTCATATAACAGGTTAAAACATCTCCTCGAGCAGTCAGAACAAGAGCTTAAGCTCGAGTTTGCTGATGACATGCTGGATCAGCTGTCTTTGGATCTCTTTTTCTACTTTAAGCGGATGAAGCTAGGACGTGATATACACCTTTCAAACGAAGAAAAGCGTACATTACAGGAAACTGATGAATGCTTGGCGGCGATTCGGTTTATGGCACGAATTCAAAAAGAAACGGGTCTTCATGTTCATGATGATGAAATCTATTTTCTTAGCACGCTATGGCTCAGCGCCAAGAAACAAAAGCTTCCATCAAGTCAAAATCCAGAGGAGCATCTCATTCGCACCATTGCTCGACAAATGATTTTTGATTTTCAGCGGTATGCATGTATCTCCTTTGAAGAGTACGAAGCCTTGGAGCAAAACTTAACCATGCATCTCATCCCTGCCTATTACAGACTTATCTATCACATTGATATCAACAATGAATTAACAGAATCTATTAAAAAAACACAGCCAGAGGTGTTTGACATCACTCAAAAGGTCGTATGCCATTTAGAAAAGGCGACCTGCTCCAAGATAAGTGAGCATGAAATGGCTTACGTAGCGATGCATTTTGGTGGTTGGATGAGAAGAGAAGGGATTTCGCCAATTGTGCGTCGTTCTGCATACATTGTTTGCGGGGAAGGAATTGGCACAAGTCACATGTTGAAAACACAGCTTATCGAATTAATCGGTTATATCGAAGTGCGTGATCTATTATCAAAGCGCTCATATGAAGAAATGTCATCAATTGATGTCGACTTTGTTGTGTCCACAACACCTATATCGTTTAAAGGAAAGCCAGTTCATCTCGTTCATCCCATCCTTACTTCCTATGAGAAAAAAACCTTACTTCAATATGGAGAAGGTGCAGAAACCAGGTTTGATGAGAAGAATGTAAACGCTTTATTCAACACCATTCAACAGCATACCATCGTAAAAAATGAAAAAGCACTGCTTCGAGATCTGAAAGAGCTACTTCATCCCGCATATGTATCCCATCAGAAAGGGTGGAAACCAGTGTTAAACGATTTATTAACAGAAAACACGATTAATCTCCAACAAACAGCAGAAACGTGGCAAGAGGCCATCACAAAAGCAGCGCAGCCTTTACTCGATCAAAACGCCGTTCAGAAAAGTTATGTGGAGGCCATGATTCAATCCGTTGATCAAAATGGACCTTATATTGTCATTGCACCACAGGTAGCCATTCCACATGCCAGACCAGAGGACGGCGTCAACGAATTAAGCATGTCACTCATGACATTCGAACAGCCTGTTTTTTTCTCTAAGGATGAAAAAAAACAGGTTCGTCTCATTATTGTGCTAGCAGCCATTGACAGTATCACTCACCTGAAAGCACTCAAACAACTGACCATGCTGTTAAGTGATGAAAAACGGAGGAAACAACTGATTGAAGCAAAGGATTTAACATCGGTGCAAAAACTAGTTGATCAATTTTCACAACAATAAAGGAGGAAAAAGAGAATGAAAAAAATTCTTGTTGTGTGCGGAAACGGATTAGGAAGCAGCTTTATCGTAGAAATGAATGTCAAAAAAGCATTAGAAGAGTTAGGGCTTGTAGCTGAAGTGGATCATACCGATCTCAGCACAAGTAAAAATGAACTGGCTGATCTATATATTGGAGCCACTGACATTATCGATCAGCTGGATGACGGCATAAGACAGGTTGCTGGATTACATAACTTGTTAGACCAGGAAGCCATTAAAGACGTCCTTCGCAAACACATATAAGCCACGAAAAAGGGGGATTCACATCATGATAGAACTGATCATGAACGATATATTGGGTACACCGGCCATTCTCATTGGTTTGTTTGCGCTGGCTGGTTTACTTTTGCAGAAAAAATCAGCTGCAGATACCGTGTCAGGTACCTTAAAAACAACCATGGGATTTGTCATATTAGGAGCAGGCGCCACAGTCGTGTCTGATTCACTTGGGGTTTTCCGAAAAATGTTTGAAGCAGCATTTCACATTCAAGGGGTTGTGCCAAATACAGATGCCATGGCAGCTATTGCTCAAAAAGAATTCGGGACACAGACAGCTCTCATTATGATTTTTGGCATGCTGGTCAATTTGCTATTGGCAAAATTCACCCCCTTTAAATATGTTTTTTTAACAGGACACCATACCTTGTATATGGCTGCTATGCTCGCAGTCGTTCTATCGACAGCGGGAATGGAGGGATCGTTTCTTGTCACCGCCGGTTCAATCATATTAGGGACAGCTATGGTCATTGCACCCGCTATTCTTCAGCCATTCACAAGGAAAGTCACTGGAAGCGATGATCTAGCGCTTGGACACTTCAGTACCTTCGGTTATTTTACAGCGGGAATGATCGGAAAATGGATCGGTCGTCCAGAAAGATCAACAGAAACCATTCAAGTGCCTAAATCACTCGGTTTTCTACGAGATACATCTGTGGCCATTTCAATCACGATGGCTTTGCTCTTCTTTGCAATTGCACCGTTTGCTGGAATATCTTTTATAGAACAAATGAGTGGTGGCACAAACTTCGCTGTCTTCATTCTCATTCAAGCGATTACCTTTGCTGCTGGTGTTTACATTATTTTAGCCGGGGTGCGGATGGCAATTGGTGAAATCGTGCCTGCTTTCAAAGGAATTGCTGATCGTTTTGTGAAAGGGGCAAAACCGGCACTTGACGCACCAACCGTTTTTCCATTTGCTCCAAATGCAGTCATTATCGGTTTTTTATGCAGCTTTGCAGGAGGCATCGTGTCTATTTTCCTTTTACCATTGTTTGGTTTAACTGTCATTGTTCCTGGTCTTGTCCCGCACTTTTTTTGCGGCGCTACAGCAGGAGTGTATGGTAATGCAACAGGAGGGGTGAGAGGTGCTATCGCTGGGGCATTTGTGAATGGGTTGATCCTTTCCTTTTTACCTGCTTGTTTATTGCCTGTGTTAGGAACCCTTGGTTTTGAAGGGACAACTTTTGGAGATACAGACTTTGGTATCATCGGAATCTTGATTGGATTGATCAAGTTTGTATTTCAGCTGTAAAAAGGAGGATTCTCAGAATGTCAGCCATTTTTTCACCGTCACTGATGTGCATGGATTTAACGCACTTCCGCGAACATATTCATATTCTCAACACAAGAGCAGATCGATATCATGTCGATGTCATGGATGGTCATTACGTGAAAAATATCACCTTATCACCTTTTTTCATAGAACAGCTCCGAAAATTGACAGACAAACCAATTGATGTGCATCTTATGGCTGAATCCCCCCAAGAATTTTTAATTGATGCCTGCATTGATGCAGGCGCAAGCATGGTCTGCTTACACCCAGAGGTCGTGCAAAGAGACGTTTTTAGGATCATTCGGCATATCCATCAAAGAGACTGCGAGGTTGGCTTTGTCTTAAATCCCGCCACACCAATTGCAGTGTTAGATTCCTATCTACATTTAATAGACCGAGTGACGATCATGACGATTGATCCAGGCTTTGCAGGACAGCCTTTTATTAAAGAAATGCTACAGAAAATTAAACAGGTGAAAGAGGTAAAAGAGAAGAAAGGATACTCATTTTCAATTGAAGTAGACGGCTCCTGTAATGAGCACACGTTCCGGCAGCTTGCTGAGGCTGGAAATGAGATCTATATTATCGGCAACTCAGGTTTATTCGGACTTCACCAGCAACTCGATACGGCTTGGGAGACAATGAAGCAATTGTTTTCAAAAGAAACAGCATCAATTGAATCACATTAGTAAAAGAGGATGAAACAATCCTCTTTTTTTACGCAATTTTACTAAAATATCACTTGTAACCAAAACATAATCAAAAAACAAAGGAAAAAATCATGAATTCACACTTGAAAGCGCTTTACCAACATGGTATCCTTCAAATATCTTTAGTAAACATTTAGTCAAAAACCAAGAGGAGTTTGCCTATGACCACACTCAAAGATATTGCTCATAATGCAAAAGTGTCCGTTTCTACTGTATCCCGTGTGTTAAATGGCGATCAAACCCTTGCCGTTTCTCACGCAACAAGACAAAACATCCTCGACATTGCAAAGAAGTTAAACTATACCCCAGTGAGAGCAAGAAAAGCCGATCAAGCAGAGGAAAAAAGCCCATCTGAATCCCCAATCATCGGTATCGTTGTCGCTCAATCCATTGACGAAGAATTAAATGATCCCTTTTTCTCATCGATTCGAAAAGGAATTGAAAAAGAATATGCCAAACAAGGGCTGTCCACCCTCCATACCTTTCGCCTAAGAAGCATGGATCAAGGGGCGATGCTAAAGGATATTGATGGTTTGATCGTCATTGGCCGAATCAGTCCAGATACGGTTGAAAAAATGACAAATCGAATGGAACACATTGTTTTTATCAATCATTATGCGGATGAGGATTTGTATGATTGTGTACATGTTGATTTTGTCAGAGCGGCAGATCGAGCCATTCGCCATTTGCAATCGCTTGGCTATACACATTTAGGCTATATTGGTGGAAAGGAGCGAGAGCATTATTTCGAAGGGAATGCTGTGATTGAGGACGAAAGACAAACGACGTTTATGAAAAGAATGCAAGAAGCAGGTGGTCTTCATCTGGATGACATCCATATCGGGGAATACTCCATGCAAGAAGGCTATACGCTCATGCAGCAGGCCATTAAAAAGGGGAACCTGCCACAAGCCTTTTTTATCGGAAGTGATTCAATGGCGATCGGTGCAATGCGTGCGCTCAACGAAGCCGGTCTACGTGTACCTTCAGACGTATCCATCGTTGGGTTTAATGACATTGAAGCGGCTTCATTTTCAAGTCCGCCACTTACAACCGTCAAAGTATATACAGAAGAAATGGGGGAAGTCGGTCTGAAGCTTTTGCTTGAGAGAATAAACGGCAGAAAGCTTCCTCTAAAAGTCGTCGTGCCAACAAAACTCATCGAACGGGGCAGCACATGTCTCGTCCATGAAAGGGGGTGAACCCGCGATTTCAGCAAACAAAAAAGAGACAAAAAAGCAGAAAGCAAGCTGCTTCGCACGATGGCCAGATCATGCGAAGAACAAGGCAGCCTACCGGTATGCTCTCTTATCTCTTTGAAAAGAATAGAATTCCAGTATAATAGACTTCTTTTGTTTCAGCAACTGCATGAATTCTACCGATTATCGTCTGAATTTTCAGTGATCAAAAGGAGGAAACCATGAATAAAAAAATCATGCTGCTGACTGCGGTCTTTGTCTTAACCATTCTTTTGTCTGCTTGTGGCAATAATGGTACGTCCGAAGCAAACGGAAAGGTCACCCTGACGCTCTTTTCGACGATGAGCAATAGCGGGGAAAGAAAAGCGTTTGAAGAGGTGATTCGAGCGTTTGAAAAAGAGCATCCACATCTTCGAATCGATGCCAACTTCCCAGGCAACAGCTATGAAGATACGATCCGTGTCAAAATGGGGGCAAATGATATGCCAGATCTGTTTGACACACATGGCTGGGCAAAACTCCGCTATAGCGAGTATGTCGCTGATTTAAAAGAGATGAATTGGGTGAAAAAACTTGATCCTTCACTCGATCAAATTTTAAAGGACCAAGATGGCAAAGTATACGCGTATCCCCTAAATCAAGCAAAAGACGGGGTTAGCTTTAATGCCAATCTATTAAAGGACTATGACATTGAGGTTCCTAGAACACTCGATGAATTTAAATCGGCTTTGCTGACCGTTAAGGAAAAGAGCAAAGGAGAGGTTGTGCCGCTCTGGATACCAGGAGGAGACAACTCAAATATCGCCCAAGTCTTTGATGAACTCGCCACACCTTTATTGATCACGGGTCCAAACCATCAATACGGAAAAGAACTTGAGAACGGATCATTTGATTGGTCTCTCTATACACCACTTGCACAGTTCATGAAGGAGCTGAAGGATCAAGATCTTTTAAACAAAGATGTCCTCACAGCAAAACTTTCTCAAGCACCTGAACTAATGGCACAAAACAAAATAGCCTTCACCTTTGTCGGAGGTTCTTTAGGACCTGAGGCGACAGAACTCAATCCATCGGTCAAAGTAGGCACAATGCCTGTTCCATCTATTCATAAAGGAGATAAGCAAAGCTGGATTGGAGGAGAACGGTTTACAGTCGCTGCCTGGAAAAACTCCAAACATTTAAAAGAAGCAAAACAGTTCATCGATTTTCTCGCAAAGCCTGAAAATGCGAAAAAAATCGCAGAAGGTACCTCATCTGAAGCAGCCTTAAAACAAGTGAAAGCGAAAAACGATTACTCTACCTTTTACGATCAATACGAACAGGTGAAGATTGAACCGTATTTCGATCGAAAATACTTACCAAGCGGAATGTGGGCGGTCATGGCAACAACAGGGCAAGAATTATTAGCAGGCTCCATCACACCAGAACAATTATCGAAGAAGATGGAAGAGGAATATAAGCGTCTGAAAAAACAATAGCAGGCTCATGCTGAAACAGGAGTGAAGCCAATGAATGACATCACAAAAGCAGAGCAGCCAGCCGCATTCTCCCCTTTACCAAAGCAGAAAATGAAAAAAAACCAGAATTCATCCCTTTGGTGGATGTACTTGCCAGCTGTTCTCGTTGTCAGTACCTTTATCATTTATCCTTTTTTGAACGGCATTCAGCTATCTTTTACGAATTGGAATGGGTTTTCGCAAACTTATGAGTGGATTGGACTTGATCAATATAAGCGTCTGGTTCAGGACCCAACGACATGGCTTGTTGTTAAAAATACGCTTCTATACGGCATCGGGAGCACCATCTTACAAAATATCATCGGACTTGGTTATGCTCTTTTATTAAATCAAAGCTTAAAGATGAGAGCGATCACAAGAACAGTCATCTATTTACCTGTCATGATTAGTCCGATTGCGATGGGCTATATTTGGTATTTCGTGTTTGCTTACCAAGGCGGTGCCTTAAACGATGTAGTGACGCTTTTTGGATTTGATCAAATGAATGCGCTTGGCAATCCGCAATTAAACACATGGATCATTATGCTCGTCAACACCTATCAATTCGTCGGTATTGCGATGATCATTTATTTAGCAGGACTGCAAAGCATTCCTAAGGATTATTATGAAGCCGCACAATTAGACGGCGCATCCAGCCTCCAGCAATTTAGTCGAATTACATTGCCTCTCCTTCTACCGTCTATCACCATTAATGTTGTGCTAAATGTCATTGGCGGGCTCAAGCTCTTTGATGTGATTGTGGCGCTTACTGGCGGCGGACCGGGAGATTCCTCACAATCGATGTCGACCTTTATGTATGATCTGTATTTCAAACGTCAAGATGCAGGATATGCAGCAACACAAGGGGTCTTCATGGCGGTCATCATCCTTGTCATTAGTGTCACAGCGCTGATGTATTTCAAACGAAAGGAGACCGAGATGTGATGGAAAATACCTTTAAACGTAAGAAGAGATGGTACACCGTCCTTGCCCTTTTGGTGACAGTGCTTCATCTCATTCCATTTTATATCTTGCTGACGACATCATTCAAGGGAATAGGAGATTTTAGTTCAAAGTGGCTGTTTCCAAAAGCGCTTCATCTTGAAAACTTTCGCACGGCATGGACAGAGGCACAGCTTGGTCAGTCCTTTTTGAATACTGTGATCATTACATTCAGCTCTGCTGTATGCCTCATCTTTCTTGGTTCCCTTGCAGCCTATCCGCTCGCAAGGAGAAGCACAAAGCTAAATAAAGCAGTGTATGTTTTATTCATTGCTATTATGGTCATTCCACCACTCACAGCCCTTGTCCCGCTCTATAAAATGGTCGTTCAAATCGGGATGATGAACACCTATCAAATCGCTATTTTAAATAATGTTGCTGCTTTTTTGCCGCTAACGATTTTCTTATACGCAGGCTTTATCCGGTCGACCATTCCAAAGGAGCTTGAAGAAGCAGCCCGTATTGATGGAGCGGGGACACTTAGGGTTTTTTTCACCATCGTTTTCCCACTTCTGAAACCTATTACCGCTTCGGTTTTAATCATTGCCTGTGTGTATATTTGGAACGACTATCAATTTGCCATCTTCTTTTTACAAGATAAGGAGATGCATACACTCACAGTCGCCTTATCCCATTTTTTTGGTCAAAATCAGCATCAGTTACAGCTCGTTGGTGCCGCTGCGCTCATTGCGATGCTGCCAATGGTAATGATGTTTTTACTGTTGCAAAAATATTTTATCGCAGGGCTTTCACAAGGCTCTGTCAAAGGGTAGTTCAATATATGGATGCAAAAAGGAGAGTCAGCTATGTCTAAAATTACATTTATCGGTGCAGGGAGTACCGTCTTTGCTAAAAATATATTAGGAGATTGTTTGTTCGTCCCCGCACTAAGCGATTTTGAATTCGCTTTATATGATATCGACCATAAACGGCTGAAAGAATCAGAAACGATGCTCCGCCATTTAAAAGAGAACTACGGTGCACATGTGACCATTACGTCCTATCACAACCGAAAAGAAGCCTTAAAGGATGCAAAATATGTGATTAATGCCATCCAGGTTGGAGGCTACCGGCCAAGCACAGTGATTGATTTTGAGATTCCGAAAAAATATGGGTTAAGACAAACGATTGCGGATACGGTTGGCATTGGCGGGATCTTCCGCTTCCTTCGAACATTTCCTGTGATGCTTGATCTTGCAAAGGAGATGGAAGAGGTTTGCCCAAATGCTTTATTGTTAAATTACACAAATCCAATGGCCACACTGACAGGTGCAATGCTGCGCTACACACCGGTTCAAACGGTGGGTCTTTGTCATAGCGTGCAGGTGTGTACAAAGGATCTATTTGAATCACTTGAAATGGATCATGAAGGAATTGAAGAAAAAATTGCTGGCATCAATCATATGGCGTGGTTATTAGAAGTGAAACGAGACGGAAAAGATTTGTATCCAGACATCAAAAGAAGAGCGAAAGAAAAGCAAAAATCACGGCATCATGATATGGTACGTTTTGAGCTGATGGATAAATTCGGCTATTATGTCACAGAGTCCTCAGAGCATAATGCCGAATACCACCCTTATTTTATCAAATCGCGGTACCCAGAATTGATCGGTCAATTTAACATTCCGCTAGATGAATACCCGAGACGCTGCGAGGAACAAATCAACAACTGGAATTCCATGAAGCATGACCTTGTGAGCAATACACAGATCACACATACTCGCTCAAAAGAATATGGTTCACGTATCATTGAAGCGATTGAAACGAACGTTCCCTTTAAATTTGCCGGGAATGTGCTGAACACAGGTGGCCTCATTCACAACCTGCCTGAAAAAGCGTGTGTCGAAGTGCCGTGTGTTGCAGACCGGAGCGGGATCATGCCATGCCATGTCGGAGAGATTCCTGAACAACTGGCGGGACTGAACCGGACCAATATCAGTTCACAGCTCATGACCATCGAAGCAGCAATCAGCGGGAAAAAAGAACACGTTTATCAAGCGGCATTACTAGATCCACACACAAGTGCTGAACTGTCGATTGATGACATCATCAAATTATGCGATGAACTCATTGAAGCACATAGTGAGATGCTCCCGCATTTTGCAGATCCGAATCAATATGCCGCATCAACCAACTTACAGAAATAAACTAGCCCCTACCTGATGCAATGCGCATCAGGTTTTTTTATGCTGCAAATAGAGGATTGACTGAAAGCGTTTTTAATATTATGATTTTTCTAAAGTTAACCAAAAGTTAATCAAAAATACACCATGAATGAATCGCATTCAGGAATCATTTCTCACAAACCAATGGATGGGCGTCAGCCTTTCACACGTTAGAGCAAGCTTTTATCACAACGTAAACCAAAACGACAATAATATTTGACAAAGAGTGTATACAGATGGACGCCCGTTAGATGAGACAATGACAATCAAACACATCCTATAAGCATGACACATTTTTTTATAAAAAGGAGAGAGGGAACATGACCAAAACAGATGTACAAATGTTGAAAAATTATATTGGCGGACAATGGATTGAAGCAGAAACTAGTCAAACAGAGGCAGTATATAACCCAGCTACTGGCAAGATCATCGCAGAAGTGCCGCTTTCAACAAAAAAAGATGTCGAACGTGCGGTACAGGCAGCGCAAGAAGCCTTTACCACTTGGTCGAAAACGCCCGTTCCCCGCCGTGCACGCATTTTATTTAAATACCAACAGTTACTCGTTGACAAATGGGATGAGCTGGCTGAACTCGTAACGATGGAAAACGGAAAAAGCATCACTGAAGCAAAAGGAGAAGTGCAGCGCGGGATTGAATGTGTCGAATTTGCCGCTGGTGCACCAACCTTAATGATGGGAAAACAATTACCAGATATCGCATCTGGACTCGAATCTGGCATGTACCGCTATCCAATTGGCGTCATCGGCGGAATTACACCATTTAACTTTCCGATGATGGTTCCTTGCTGGATGTTCCCACTTGCCATTGCCTGCGGAAATACGTTTGTTTTAAAACCTTCAGAGCGCACGCCGATTCTTGCCGCACGATTAGCCGAATTATTTGAAGAAGCAGGTCTTCCAAAAGGGGTTCTCAACATTGTCAATGGAGCTCATGATGTCGTCAATGGTCTGCTTGAACACCAAAAGGTCAAAGCCATTTCATTTGTCGGCTCTCAGCCAGTTGCAGAATACGTCTATAAAAAAGGCACAGAGCATGGCAAACGTGTCCAAGCACTTGCAGGAGCAAAAAATCACTCCATTGTCCTTAAAGATGCAGATTTAGACGCAGCAACGAAACAAATCATTGGTGCTGCCTTTGGATCAGCAGGAGAGCGCTGCATGGCCGCGGCCGTTGTCGCAGTGGAAGAAGAAGTGGCAGATGATCTCATTCAAAAATTAGTGGATGAATCGAACGAACTTGTCATTGGAAACGGTATAAATGAAGAGGTCTTTCTTGGTCCAGTCATTCGAGAGGAACATAAGGAGCGAACGCTTCAATACATTCAGTCAGGGATTGAAGAAGGCGCAAGTCTCATTCGAGATGGCAGGAAAGATCACGAAACAAATGGAAAAGGGTATTTCGTTGGACCAACGATCTTTGACCATGTGACAAATCAAATGAAAATTTGGCAGGACGAGATTTTCGCCCCAGTCTTATCAATTGTACGTGTCTCTTCACTGGCAGAAGCGATCGACCTGTCTAATCAATCAAAATTTGCGAACGGTGCCTGCCTGTACACAGACAGTGCATCAAGCATCAGAGAATTTCGCGAAAACATCGAAGCAGGGATGCTCGGCGTCAATATTGGTGTTCCCGCACCAATGGCATTTTTCCCGTTTTCCGGCTGGAAGGATTCTTTCTACGGGGATTTGCACGCCAATGGAACAGACGGAGTGGAGTTTTACACAAGAAAAAAGATGGTGACCGCTCGTTATATGTGATCAACACTCATAAATTAACTAAGAAAATGCAGTTCCAAAAGGAGAACTGCATTTTTTAGTTGTCTCCTAGTCTAAAAGTAAGGGTTTACATAGTTGTTTCAGCAATGATTCCCCCTAAGAAATCATCCTTTGTATTCATTCTTCATCAGCGTCTTTCAACATAATTTGAAATTGGGCGTAAACCCCAATATTAGGAAGATGAAAACAGGAGGAAAATGATGCGATGAGAAAGAGGATGAAGTGCGGTTTATGTTTTTTAATTCTAGCTTTGGTACTAAGCTGTATACCCGTATATGATGCGAGTGCAGCAAGTACCCCCATTGCAAAACGAGTAGGAAATGCAAATCCGCTCATAGACCATCACCTGGGAGCAGATCCGTTTGCGCTCACCTATAACGGCAGAGTGTACATTTATATGTCGAGTGATGACTATGAATATCAAAGCAATGGAACGATTAAGGACAATTCTTTTGCGAATTTGAATAGGGTCTTTGTCATCTCTTCGGCAGATATGGTGAACTGGACAGATCACGGAGCGATTCCAGTAGCAGGCGCAAATGGGGCAAATGGCGGGAAAGGGATTGCCAAATGGGCAGGCGCTTCTTGGGCTCCAGCGGCTGCGGTGAAGAAGATCAATGGGAAGGATAAATTTTTCCTTTATTTTGCTAACAGCGGCGGAGGGATTGGCGTCTTGACAGCGGATAGTCCGATTGGTCCTTGGAAAGACCCTATCGGAAAAGCGCTCGTCACACCAAATACACCAGGAATGTCCGGTGTTGTATGGCTGTTTGATCCAGCTGTATTTGTAGATGATGACGGGACCGGTTATCTATATGCCGGCGGAGGCGTTCCAGGCGGTTCAAATCCAACACAGGGGCAATGGGCCAATCCTAAAACAGCAAGAGTTCTGAAGCTAGGGCCTGACATGACAAGTGTGGCCGGCAGCGCATCAACCATTGATGCTCCTTTTATGTTTGAAGATTCAGGGATGCATAAGTATAACGGTACCTATTACTATTCGTATTGCATCAATTTTGGCGGCTCCCACCCAGCAGATAAACCGCCAGGCGAGATCGGTTATATGACGAGCTCAAGTCCAATGGGGCCCTTTACGTATAAAGGACACTTCTTGAAAAATCCAGGTTCATTTTTCGGTGGCGGCGGTAACAACCATCATGCGGTGTTCAATTTTAAAAACGAATGGTATGTCGTGTATCACACGCAAACGGTGAGCTCTGCCTTATACGGAGCAGGGAAAGGCTACAGATCTCCCCACATTAATAAGCTTGTCCATAATGCGGACGGCTCCCTTCGAGAGGTCGCAGCCAATTTTGAAGGCGTTAAACAGCTTTCTAACCTCAATCCATATCAGCGGGTAGAAGCTGAAACATTCGCTTGGAATGGACGCATTTTAACAGAGGCTTCCTCAGCACCTGGTGGGCCAGTCAATAACCAGCATGTCACAAACATTCAAAATGGCGATTGGGTGGCTGTCAGTAATGTCGATTTCGGCTCTAGGGGTGCCAGAACCTTTAAAGCCAATGTAGCAGCAGCCTCAGGCGGACAAATTGAAGTACGTCTTGGCAGTCCAGACGGCAGAATGGTAGGAACACTCAATGTCCCTTCCTCAGGTGGAAACTGGCGAGAAATAGAAACAACAGTAAACGGGGCAACGGGAGTACACAACGTATTTTTTGTCTTCAAAGGAAATGGTGCCAACCTATTCCAATTTGATTCCTGGCAGTTTACTCAAAGATAAACAAAACTAGTTGATGGGAGAGTGGGAAAATTTGATGTCCATAATCAAAAAACCAATTTGCACTTTATTGGTCTGCTTCACTATGCTGTCTGTCATGTTCATAGGCCCCGGCGTAACTGAGGTGTCAGCGGCAAGTGATGCGAATATTAATGTCAACGCGGAAAGACAAATGATCCGCGGCTTTGGCGGAATGAACCATCCGGCTTGGATTGGTGATTTGACCGGACCTCAAAGGGAAACCGCATTTGGTAATGGGCAGAATCAGTTAGGATTCTCCATTTTACGGATTTATGTAGACGAGAACAGAAATAATTGGCACAGAGAAGTCGCCACCGCTAAAAGAGCGATAGAGCACGGCGCTTTGGTGATCGCTTCACCTTGGAATCCTCCAAGCCATATGGTGGAGACTTTCAACCGTAATGGTGCGTCTGCAAAGCGGCTAAGATACAATCAATACGCCGCATACGCTCAGCATTTGAATGATTTTGTGACATACATGAAAAATAATGGCGTCAATCTATATGCCATTTCTGTACAAAACGAGCCTGATTATGCACATGAATGGACATGGTGGACACCTCAGGAAATCCTGCGATTCATGAGAGAAAATGCCGGCTCCATTAACGCACGCGTGATTGCACCAGAATCCTTTCAATACCTTAAGAATATCTCAGATCCTATCTTAAACGATTCGCAGGCGCTTAGAAATATGGACATTCTCGGAGCCCATCTGTACGGAACCCAAATTAGCCAGCTTCCGTATCCTCTTTTCAAACAAAAAGGAGGGGGAAAAGAGCTGTGGATGACAGAGGTCTACTACCCGAATAGCGATAACAATTCTGCGGACCGCTGGCCTGAGGCATTAGGGGTATCAGAGCATATTCACCATTCAATGGTGGAAGGGGACTTTCAGGCGTATGTGTGGTGGTACATCCGCAGATCATACGGTCCTATGAAAGAAGATGGAATGATTAGCAAGCGCGGATACAATATGGCGCATTTCTCCAAGTTTGTGCGTCCAGGATTCGTCAGAGTTGATGCAACAAAAAGCCCTGAACCGAATGTTTTCGTGTCAGCCTATAAAGGAAACAATCAGGTCGTCATTGTCGCGATTAACAAAAACAATGCAGGAGTCAATCAACACTTTGTTATGCAAAATGGAACTGCTTCGAAAGCGTCAAGATGGGTCACAAGCAGTAACAGTAACCTTCAGCCTGGAACTGACTTAAACATATCAGGAAATCAATTTTGGGCACATCTCCCTGCTCAAAGTGTGACAACATTTGTGGTCAAACGCTAAATAAACACCAAAAGCCAATTTTCTCATTAAAAAAGAAAATTGGCTTTTTTTCTGTGTAAATAGAAAGTTGATTTTTCACGACGTCTCCACTTTGGGTATAATAATCACAATGACTTCAGGAGAGTGATCATAATGCCAAAACTTCAAAACAAAGTCTTGATTATAGATGACGAAAAAGAAATCTTGGAATTAATCCATACCGTATTAACAAGAGAAGGCATTGACCGGGTGATAACAGCTTCAACTGCCCGTGACGGGCTCTCACAATTCCATCAAGAACAACCCGATCTCGTCATACTGGATATTATGCTGCCAGACGGTGAAGGCTACGATATTTGCAAACAAATCAGAGACGTCTCGCATGTTCCCATTATCTTTTTATCAGCAAAGGGAGAAGAATCAGACAAAATTGTAGGACTTGCCATTGGCGGCGATGATTACATTACAAAACCGTTCAGCCCAAAAGAAGTCGCCTACCGGGTAAAAGCTCAGCTAAGACGGTCATCATACTTACAGCCTTCTCAAGAGGAGCCCGTGATTAAAAAAGGACCTTTTGAGTTAAACGAGCAGCAAGCTGAACTAACGAAAAACGGAGCGGCGATTGAGCTCACTCCGAAAGAACTTATGTTGATGACTTATTTCTTGCAGCATCCGAATCGCGTGATCAGTAAAGAAACGCTATATCAAACGGTTTGGGGAGAGGATTTCTTCGGTTCTGATAATACAGTGATGGTACATATACGAAGACTTCGGGAGAAAATAGAACATTCCCCATCTACACCAGAATTTCTCGTGACAGTTAAAGGGCTTGGCTATAAATTTGTTGTAAAGGATGCGTAAAGATGAAATGGCGATTAACAGGCAGATATATGGTCTCTGTCATTATCGTGACCATTATCACAGTCTTTATTAACTTATTTGGATTCATGATTTGGCTTGTACTACAAGCAAGCAGCCAGCAAAACGAAGAAAATACGCCGGAAACCTTCACAAGAACATTTGAACAATACATCACCTTGTCTGATCAAGATATTACTGTGAGTAAAGAAGGACAACAAGCCTTAAAACAACAAAACGCTTGGATTCAAATATTAGATGAAAATGGACAAGACGTCTATCATGCACAAGCACCTAAAGGTTTAAAGAGCAAATACACACCTATAGAAATCGTGAACTTACATAAATATAAAGATAAGCAATTGATGTCTACTATTTATGCTGGGGGGAAAAACGGAAAGGGCGAGGAATACAGCTACTTTATCGGATTTAAGGACCCTTCCATCGGAAAATATTTATTTTCTTTTGATACGAAAGACTTAATATCGCAATTCAATATCGGGACGATGATTTTATTATCGATTGATGCCATCATTGCCTTATTCATTGGATACTTATTCAGCCGGCAGCTCATCAAACCGCTCGGCCGTGCCATTTACGGCATCCAGCGACTCGCAAACGGAGATTATACGACGAAGCTGCCAACGAAGGGAATCTATAAAGATGTGTTCTATAATGTCAATCACTTATCAGAGCAGCTCGCTTCAAGTCAAAAGGAAAAAGACAAATTAGAGCAAATGCGAGAAGAGTGGATCAGCCATATTTCTCATGATATTAAAACACCATTATCCTCTATTCAAGGCTATGCAGAAATCATGAAAGATCCAAGTTATCCTCTTTCAGAACAAGATATCAGACATTACGCTGATATCATTGAGAATAAATCACTGTACATTAAAGATGTGATGGAGGATCTAAATTTAACAACAAGGCTTAAAAATAACGACGTGATGCTGCATAAAGAGCTGGTGAACATTGTGCCGTTGCTGCGTGAAACGTTAATTGATATCCTCAATGATTCGAGATATGCTAATCAGACCATTGAGCTGCAAACGAATGTAGACAAGCTTATGCTGAATATTGATACGATCCTCATACGAAGAGCGGTCACCAATCTCATATTAAATGCCCTGGTCCACAATGATGCTGATGTGAAAATCATTGTACAGCTTGAACAAAAAGACCATACCCACATCACAATTCAAGACAACGGCAAAGGAATTGAAGAAGCAGAGCTAGAAAAAGTGTTTGACCGCTACTATAGAGGGACGAATACAGGAGGGACACATGCTGGCTCTGGTCTTGGAATGGCGATTGCAAAAGATATCATCCAAAAACACGGCGGAGATATGACGATACAGAGTATCATTGGAGAAGGGACTACGATTGATATCCAGTTACCCGCATAAAGAGACATACAAAAAAACGGTTCTGCTCAATGACAGAACCGTTTTTTCCATCTATTATTCTGAAAACACTTTAATTCCTTTCACAATGTTCCAAATGAAGAAGTAGATCGCCACAAGGAATGTCACAGCATATGTTGCAATTAAGAACGGACCAGCATGACTGATATCGTTCATGCCAAGTAAACCTGATCCGACAATACCAATACCGAAAATCAAATATGGAATAACATGCGTCCACAGTGACTTTTTCGCATGATATTTCACTTCGTCCTTTCCTAAGAAATAGACGATAATCGGAAACAGAAACGGTGCAAAAAAGATACTGAAGTAACATAATGAAGACAAAATTTTATTTTCTCTCAAACCTTTTCACCTCTATGATTGATTTAGAAGAGGGGACCATTTGACTCATCCCTCACTTCCTTACAAACCCATTGTACAACCTCAACCTTAACTTGTATTAATCCGAACCTTACAACAACCTTAAATATGTTAAACTGTAGAATGATCCATGCAAGATAAAATCATTATAGGTATTTCCATCTATTTTTTCAGAAAAAATAGTTGACTTTGGTCATTCCTCTGTTTAAAATAAAGTCGTAACCGATGCAGGAGTGTTACTGATATGATCAGGCACCACCAAGTCAGGTAAACAGTTTGTACATTTGTACGTTGTTTGCTGAGATTTTGGTGTTTTTTTATGCTTTTTTTAGCATTTTAGGTAAGGTGGGATGAGGATGTTCACCGTCGTTAAAGTTTTAAATAATAATATCGTATTAGCTCTAACAGAGGCTCAAAATGAAGTTGTTGTGTTTGGAACAGGAATAGGTTTTAAAAAGAAGAAAGGTGATACTCTTGATGAGAGCGCTATCAGTAAGACATTTTATTCTGATCAGACGTCTCCATTAGAATCTCAACTTACCGCTATCCCAACTGATATCCTTTTATTAACTGAAAAAATCATTCGCGTGGGCGAAGAGATGTTGAATAAGAAGTTAGGTTCCAGCGTGCTCTTTTCGCTTTCCGATCATCTTACCTTTGCTATTCAAAGGCACGAAGAAAAAATAGCGTATGAAAACCCCATTGTGTGGGAGATTCCACATCTCTATTTTCAAGAATATCAAATCGGGAAAAAAGCACTGACAATTATTCAAAAGATGATGGGCATTTCTTTTGAAGATACTGAAGCTTCACTCATTGCCCTGCATTTTGTAAACGCTCAAATAGATGGTCAGTCTATGGGAGACACCATTAAGATGACTCACCTCACAAAAGAAATCGTCAAAATCATTCAAAATATTTTTGAGATGATATTAGATAAATCATCCATTAATTATTCGAGGTTTATCACACATTTGAGATATTTTATTGTCAGGCAGGAAACCAATCAACCACCACAGCAGATGGATGACTCGTTAAAAGAATTAATACAGGATCGTTATATGAAGAGTTATGCGTGTGGGTTGATTATCAAAGAAATGTTAAAACGAGAATTCAATTGGAATGTGACAGAAGACGAGCTTGTTTTTTTAGTCATCCATATTGAAAGAATTACAAAGGAACACCAAAAAAATAAATGATTTCTTTTAGGCGTGTTATGAAAAAGCATTAACCTAAACAAATCTCCATGAAGAAGAATGATCTTTTCTAATGGTGGATTTTGTTTAGGTTTTTTTTGTGAAAATGAAGGGGTGAAGGCATGGAAAACAAAGAATTGGCTCAAGAAATTGTGAAATTAATCGGTGGAACCGAAAATATATCTCAAAGTTGGCATTGTATCACAAGGCTAAGATTTAATCTCAACAATGAAAGCAAGGTTAAAGTGGATGAGCTGAAAACATTAGATGGTGTTTTAGGTGCACAATTCCAAAGTGGACAATTTCAAGTCATTATTGGAGCAAAGGTAGCAGAGATTTATGAGGAAATCGATCATCTGGTCGGTCATAGTAGCAATGATTCTACTCCTGTTAAAAACACGTCAAAGATGAATCCAATCGAAGTTGTATTCGATGTAATCAGCGGAATTTTCACACCTATTTTACCAGCGATTGTTGGTAGTGGATTGATCAAAGGGATCATGGCACTGTTTGTTAGCTTAGGTTGGCTAACGGAGACAAGCTCTACCTATCAAGTACTTCAAATCTTTTCAAATGCTGTGTTTTACTTTTTACCTTTCCTCATTGCTTATTCGGCAGCGAAAAAGTTTAAAACGCGAGAATCTCTTGCGCTCGCATTAGCAGGGATTTTACTATATCCAGCGATGATCGAAGGTGCAGCAAAAGGAGCAGATCCGTTAAGTTTTTTAGGGTTAAGTATTCCATTAAATAATTACACATCTTCTGTATTACCAATTATTTTAGGTGTGCTATTACTAAGTTTTGTCGATAAGTGGATAACAAAAGCGATCCCAAAATCCTTAAGTATCGTATTTACACCAGTACTGAGCCTAATGATCACGGCTCCTCTTACACTGGCTTTTATCGCTCCTATTGGAAACGTTTCCGGGCAGTATTTAGAAATCTTTTTCACTTCTTTGTTCAATTTCGCTGGTCCGATTGCCGGTTTATTAATGGGAGGCCTGATGCCACTCATTGTGTTAACTGGGATGCATTACGCATTTTTCCCAAGCACGTTAGCCAGCTTTGAAAAAATGGGTTACGATATCATGCTGCTTCCGATGAATTTCATCGCGAATATGGCACAAGCAGGCGCTGTGTTAGGTGTCATCATCCGTACCAAACGAGTAGAAACAAGGTCTTTAGCGCTTTCAACATTGCTTCCTAGTTTCTTCGGTATCACAGAACCAGCCATTTATGGAGTCACGCTTAGACTAAAAAAACCATTTTATGCTTCATTAATTGGCGGCGCAGTCGGTGGATGTTTTTACGGTTTATTTTCAGTTAAAACAACAGCCTTTTCGATTCCAGGCATCACCTCACTGCCCACTTACATGATGAAAGGGACGAATAATTTCCAGCTGGCTCTGATTGGAATCGCCTTGAGCTTTATCGTGTCACTTCTCGTCACCATTTTCCTTGGATTTAAGGAGTCTGTTACAGCCGTTAACGAGCAAGCAGCAGAAAAGCCAAATCACGCTGTGGGTACAGAGAATCAACAATTATCTAAGCAAACAAGCCCATTCGAAGTTCAAGCACCTATGAGCGGAAAGGTCATTCCTTTATCTGAAGTGAATGATTCCGTGTTCTCAAGTGAAATGATGGGAAAGGGAGTCGCAATTTTGCCTGATAAGGGGGTGGTACAAGCACCGTTCTCAGGAAAAGTAGTGACTGTTACGCCTACTAAACATGCCATCGGACTCGTTTCAGATGATGGGATTGAATTATTGATTCACGTGGGGATTGATACCGTCAGCCTAAACGGCCAATTCTTTGATGTACTCGTAAAAGAGGGCGATGAGATCAAAACCGGGGATCATTTATTATCGTTTGATATAGAAGGAATTCAATCAAACCATTTAGATGTAGTGACACCTATTATCGTCACAAATTCTACGCAATACCTTGATGTGATTCATACAGGTGACGCTCATGTCACCGCAGGTCAAAATAAGCTCTTAATGCTTATTCACTAATATAAAGAGAAGGGATGATTGAAATGAAAGAATTAAAAAAAGGATTTTCAGATAATTTCCTATGGGGTGGCGCAACTGCTGCCAATCAAATAGAGGGCGCATACTTAGAAGGTGGCAAGGGCCTGTCGACATCAGACTTTGCTGCATATAAAGATCCTTATGAAAAAGGAAAAGTGAACAATTTTACTTTCGATGTTAGTTCAGCTGAATTAAAAAGATACAAGGAACAACCTGATGAATTTGATTTCCCAAAAAGACGCGGAATCGATTTTTACCATCGATATGAAGAGGATATTGCACTATTTGCAGAGATGGGCTTTAAAGTGTTTCGCTTGTCTATTTCATGGGCAAGAATCTTTCCAACTGGTTTAGAAGACAAGCCAAACGAAGAAGGATTGGCTTTTTACGATCAAGTATTTGATGAATGTGCGAAATATGGAATTGAACCATTAGTCACGATGTCTCACTACGAAATGCCGATTACTTTAACAGAGAAATATAATGGCTGGATGAGTAGAGAGCTTGTCCCGTTGTTTGAAAAATATGCCCGCGCTATTTTAGAAAGATATAAAGATAAAGTGAAGTATTGGATTACATTCAATGAAATGAATATGAACCTCAACAGCCTTTACACCGGTGCTGGAATTTTAGAGGACCTAGTAGACCATAAATTACAGGCTGCGTATCAAGCATCACATCACCAATTTATCGCCAGTGCTCTCACAGTGAAGGCTGCAAAAGAAATCATTCCAAATGTCCAAATTGGCTGTATGATTAACCAAATTGAAGCCTATGCAAAAACAACGAAGCCAGAGGACCAGCTGCAAGCGGTAAAATCGAACCAATTGAATATGTTCTATCCGGATGTTCAAGCTAGAGGTGAATATCCAACATACATGGTGAAATATTTTGCTGACAACGACATAAAGCTCGATATCGAAGAGCAAGATGAGCAAATTTTAAAAGAGGGCATCGTTGATTTTGTGGCAATCAGCTACTATATGTCCCACGTAGCAGAAGCGCGAGAAGATGCAGCAGAGCTAGCGGGTACATTTGATAGCCCAATCAAAAATGAGCATTTGGAGTTATCACAATGGGATTGGCCAATTGATCCGATGGGTCTGCGCATTTCATTAATTAAGCTGTATGACAGATACCAAAAACCTTTATTTGTTTGTGAAAACGGACTTGGTGCAAGAGATACACTGACATCAGACGGAGAAATACACGACGATTATCGAATTGATTATTTAAAACAACATATTGAACAGATGAAAGAAGCAGTCAAAGAAGGTGTCGACTTAATGGGGTATACGCCTTGGGGTTGCATTGACTTAATTAGCTGCGGAACATCTCAAATGAGTAAACGCTATGGTTTGATCTATGTAGATCAAGACGACAGAGGGAATGGTACATTGAATCGTTACAGAAAGGATTCCTTCTACTGGTACAAAAATGTGATTGCAACAAATGGAGAAGATTTATCATAATCTAGAATGAATGATGAAAACATCATTGCGCCCGCCTTTATTTGACGGGCGCGATGGTGTTTTATTTGTTAACTGAAAAGTAACACAAATCATGTCATAAAAGCACTAGATATCTCCTCGCTACAATAAACAAAAACTGGTCAAAAAATGTTTCACCTTGACCTTGAAGTATAGTTCAACCTTTATAATGTACATATAGTAAGAAAAATAATGAAAAAGGAGTAACGATGGAGTTGATGACTAGAGGAGAACTTGCCAAAAAAACAGGAGTAAGTCCTGCCGCAATTCGTTACTATGAAGAGCACAACATATTGCCTGCTCCAAGACGACGTTCAAACGGTTACAGATTCTATACAGAAGACTATGTTGTGAAGATTCAATTGATCAAAGATGCAAAAACGCTGGGTTATTCATTAAAGGAAATAGCTGAAATTATGAACATGCTAAGTCAAGACATAGACCTTGATACCTTAAGGGAAATTGTCCATCTTAAACATGAAGAAATTGAAAAGAAAATTAAAAGCCTTCGTCTCATTCAAGACCTTTTATCTAACTTATTAAAAACCCCTGAAACAAAAGTACACGTCTACCTGGAATCATTTCGTGTACCAAATCAGGATGATTAATCATCATATTGAGTGTTAGGAGAGAAAAAAATGAGTGTAGAAATTTATTATGGTGAGCGTTCTAAAGAAAGTATTCAATTTGAAACATTATTCGCTTCGCAAAGTAATAAAGAGAGTTTTTCTAGTATCGAACATACAAAAAAATTTCTTGAGCAAAAAGGAATTGAAAATACGCAGCCTTATGCCATTGGGGATGATGTGAAGTTAATCAGTGAGGTACAAGAGCAGACATTCGAAGGAATGCAAGTGTTCACATTGAATGAACAAGCATCACAAAATCAAAAAGTCATTCTCTATCTGCATGGTGGCGCGTGGACAAATCAGCCTTTAAATGTCCATTGGTGGTTCATGGATAAAATGGCGCAATCACTCGATGCGAAAGTGGTCGCTCCTATCTACCCAAAAGTGCCTCATTATAGCTACAAGGATACGTATCCGAAAATTCTTAACCTATATAAAGACCTTCTGAAAACCGCCGGAAGTGCCAATCAATTGACGATCATGGGAGATTCAGCTGGCGGAAATATCTCACTTGGTCTGGCGCACCTTTTAAAGAAGGAAGGACTGCCACAGCCGAAGGATATTATTTTATTATCTGCATGTGTTGACATGAGCTTAAGCAATCCTCTCATGTTTGAATATGCAAAGAAGGACCCGATTCTAGGTCATGAAGGAATGGAAGTCATTGCAAAGATTTGGACAGCTGATCAACATGTCACTGATCCATTGATCAGTCCCATATACGGTGACTTCAAAGGACTTGCGAAGATTACTCATTTCATTGGAACACATGATATGTTATATCCAGATGCCATAAAGCTCGATGAAAAACTAACAGAACAAGGAATAGACATCAAAACCTTTGTTTATCCTGAAATGCTGCATGTGTTTGTTGTTATGCCAATTCCTGAGGCACAAGATGCCGAGGAGAAAATCATTCAAGTGATCAATCGTTAGGGATTCGGTTCACACCCAAAAGGCTGCTTACAAGTAAGCAGTCTTTTTAAATACAATCACAATATCAATTCATGACAGATTAAACTTTCCTTAAATTCCAATTTATGTTTACAAGGAGCATCTTTCCCATTAACATGAAGATTGATCGCTTTATCAATGGAATGAAACAAATGGGTAGTTAGTAAAGGAGAGTGGATAATGATGATGTCTTTTCTTCAACCTATGGCTCTGATCTTATTTACATTGCCTTTGTTAATTTTAATATGGGGGATTGTAGGCTATATCCTCTTTAAGCGGGTCTACATCGTTCTAATGATCACCTTTGCAGCTTCAACCATTTTTATCTTTGCCTATACGGGGTTTGATATGTCGAATATGTATTGGGTCATTACGATGACCTTTTTATGCATGTGTACCTCTGTCATCACAAAAATCATCCACTATATGATTCGTCGCTATAAAAAAGGATAAGAAGATGATATATGCAAACATAAGCTGTTTTTGTTCCCATTCATTTCATCTCACGCAACAGTTCATCACCTCATGTTTGATATAATACATACGAGTAGTGAGGTGAAAGGGGAACGCGATGAAAACTTTTGATCTATCACAAGAAGATATAGAATTAATCGACGAAGCAAAAAAGAAGATTATTAGTCTTTATGAAGATGACAAACATCATGTAGGGGCAGCGATCCGTATGAAAACAGGAGAAATCATATCAGCTGTCCATATAGAAGCCTATATCGGACGGGTAACTGTTTGCGCAGAAGCCATTGCGATTGGTAGCGCTTTATCAAATGGATATAAGGATTTTGATACCATTGTTGCAGTGAGACACCCTTATTCAGATGAAGAAGATAGAAGCATTAGGGTAGTAAGCCCTTGCGGCATCTGCCGAGAGCTCATTTCAGACTTTGGACCGGCATGTTTTGTCATCCTTGAGATCGATGGGGAGCTGGTCAAGGTGAAAATCGAAGAACTCATTCCGCTCAAATATACTCGAAGCTGATGTACCACATAAAGATAAAGTAGAAAAAGAGATGTAGCAAGCGCTAAATGTGACCCTTGCTACATCCAAGATGACTAAAAAATCGCTCAACAAAAGCAGGCCCATATATTTTCTCCATATGTTTCGTGTTAAAAATATACTGTTCCATTTGTTCAAGCTTGCGCAGACTGCGCACTAGTATTTTCCGATCATCGTCAGACAGAGTAGGGTCATCACCTATCTTCTCTAAGGCCTTTTTCACACGTTCAGATACATTTTCAACATATATTTTGAATGCTGGCGGATTACATGCCGACAGGTCACAGCCTATAAAACGAACACCGTCAAGGGTACAGTATTTAAAATCGGCGATCAGCTTTTGTTTGCCATTTCCCTCAAACGTAATATCTATTAGCTTACCAGCAAAAGTACAATTGACGATGTTCGCAACCTGTAAAACGCGGTCATTGAATCTACATCTAGAGAAAGCACAATCGATAAAAGTAGCATTCTCCAATGTCATTCCTCTCATATCGCAGGAAGAAAATACGCAATTGGTGAAGACGGCTTCGTTTTTGCCAATGCCCACAGAGCGCAAGTCGGAACGAATAAAAGTACAATGATCAATCGTACTACCGGCAAAAAATCTTGCATTCGTGAGATCACACGTATCAAATACAAGATGATCCAAGTGACAACTCCAAAAATAGGAGAACGAACATTTGAGTTGATGATTGTCGTTCTGCTGATTGTTTCGTTTTCATACCTGGTAACATCAGAAAATGTTTCGTTGTCTATTGATATACCTGACTCTACTCTTCTCATCGCTATCACCCTATCATTTCTTCGGAATTCTTCACAATCATGATGTCCATTTAGCAAGTTCATTTCATTATTCTTAGCGCTTGTCTTTGACTCAAAATTATATCACAAAACGATACGCACCCAGCAAAGAACAGATATCCATTTTCATGATGAAAGGGGCATAAAAGAATGAAAAGGTATGACACATTTCCAGAACCAAATGGAAGTCTATTTTTCACAACAGACTGCTGCTCGACATCGGCATGGGCATCGCCGGACATTCTTATGGCGGGCCTACAGCGGCTATTGTTTGCCGGGATGACGACCGGTTTGTCTGCGGGGTTGGCTTAGATAGTGGTGCCTTCGGCCTTCTCGACAGCGATCTCAATAAACCCTTTTTGCTCCTGTTTTCTGAACCGAATTATGATATGAATGCGATCGTTGGTGCTAACAATAGCATGGAAACCTATTATTTCACTGTTGATGGTGCTGCACATTTAGATTACTGTGACATCGTGTTTACAGGTGTAGATGAGGAACTGAGAGGCACAAGGGATGCATTAGAAATGCGTCATCTTGTGACGGACTATACGAAGACGTTTTTTGATCATTACATCCTGCAAAAGACTGCACATGTAGAAAACCTATCATATGATGGTGTAAACTTAATCAAAAAAACAAACAGCAAATGAGATAGAGGAAACTGCTGATCATAACCTTTTAAAGAGTCGGTTTAAAGTTGAATATTAGTTCATAAGCAAAAAGAGCAGCCAGCGACTGCTCTTTTTTCGTGTCTCAATCTTTATGCGTTTTGAATGGACCTTTTGTAATATGAGTCAGCTCAGAGTTTATATCAAAGATTTTCGCATTGATGTCTGTTATGCCAAAGCTCGTGATTCTTTTAGAATGCATATCGAGATATGTTTCGGCTGCTTCTTTTGTTTCAAATAAATAAATCCCGCCAGCCTCATTTTTCTCAGGATTCTCCGTCCATATCTTCCATATGAACCCGTCCTCTTCATTAATACTTCTCGCTAAATCAGAAAACTCTTTTGCCAATTCATCTCCGAAAGGACCATTCATCTTAAAATCCACTTGTAATACGTAAGCCATCATCATTCTCCTTATGTTGAAGTTGTGAAATACTGTTCTCCTAGAACTTCTTTCAATTGGAACGATTCTTGTGAAAGTTCTTTCTCCATAAAAGACCGCACATCCGATTGATCAACATCGTACATCACTTCAATCTCTTTAGAGAATAGACATTTTTCTTTTTCGAGTAAGGCAGAAACCACGGGGAGCTTCTTCGGTTGAAGCTCTTCTGTGTTTAAAGCTTGCTTTAATCCATCAATATAGACGTCTAATGGTCGACCACCCGTGATTTTAACTCCTTTATTTTCTTCGTTGACGAAGATGATGGTCGGAAAACCTCTTGCACCGAGGTCTCGAACAAGAGCAAAATCTTGATTTAATAAATCTTGTCCGCTTGGGAGCTCCGCTTCATGTAAAATCACATCTCCGTTCAGTCCAAGGTTGTTAACGATATCAATCAAAACCGCGATATCCGATATATTTTGATTGAATGAAAATAGCGCTTCTCTTGCACGGCGTAAAAACGTATAGGCTTGTTCATCACCGTGATGTTTTTGAATCACTTTGAACACACGAGAGGATGGGTAGGAGGATTGAACAGGATTGTCAATCATTAAGGACCCATCTATTGGCATGCGAGAATGTTCTCCGACTTCTCTCCAGTGACCCGCAACATCAGCAGGCTTATAAATTCCGTTTGCAGGATCAATTGGACCGTAATGCCATTTCTCTAGCAGTCCACCTAACACAGTCTGGAAATGAAAATAATGTCCATATTCCTCTTTCAAACGACGTAGGACAGGTTCAATTGCCCAGCAATGAGAACAAATTGGATCTGTTACATAGTAGAGTGTAATGGTTTTTTTAGGTTGGTGAAAGTCAATGACTTGGATCATCTTCCTCTTCACCTACACCACATACACCAGTTTCTAAATCACAAAACATGTCATTGTTTTTCAAGTTATTTCCTCTTTTCTGTTTAAGTATTAATGTCTGATGGTTTTTAAAGCTGTAGACCAAGATACGACTTCAACCAGCATCGTATCAACCGTTTCTTCATGAAACGCTGCTGGCTTAAACGTTGTCATATGTTCAAAGTCAGTAAAAAGACTTAGCCCAGGTTGAGTACGAACTGTTGCAACAGCCGGAACAGATAAAATTAACCGTAAGTTATTTGCTGCTGTCACACCTAGAGAAGAACCATAGCTGACAATTCCAGCTGCCTTGTTGTTCCATTCAGTATATAAGTAATCAATCGCATCTTTCAGTCCAGCTGTGACCGCTTTGTTGTATTCAGGTGTGACAAAAATAAACCCATCAAGCTCACTCACTTTTTTTGACCATGCATGCGCTTCTGGTGTTTGATAATCCTTTGACATGAGGGCAGGTGCTGGTTCGTTGTAGCGAGGCAGCTCATAATCCTTAATATCAACGATCTCAAAAGTAGCATCCGTTCGTTTATCTGCGATGGATTTTACCCATTCCGCTACTTGAATATTAACTCTTGAATCTCTTGTACTACCAGTGATAATCCCAATTTTAATCATGATATTTCCTCCTCAATTGTTCAGGAATACTCGTTTCCTGATCGGTTGTTTGAATCAAGCCATCATTTGCTTTACAATTGAATCTTAAGACAGAATGAGTGAGATCAACACCAATAATTTCTTCAATTTGTTGTTTATCCAACAGATTGAAGCATGTGTTTAAAAAGAAGGGGGAAGAAGATGACGCAGCCAAAGACAGATCCGCGCGTATTAAGAACACGCAAATTAATAATGGAGTCATTTATCAAGCTTTCATCAAAAAAGGAATTTAAGGATATTACGGTGAAAGATGTGACAGCAGAAGCCATGATTAACCGAGCGACGTTTTATTATCATTTTGAGGATAAATACGATTTATTAGATAAAACACTATCAGAAGTATTGTCGATTAATTTAGAAAGTATCAATTTTAATAATAGTAAACTAGATGAAGATACAATGATGAATATCTTTAAAGCGCTAGCCAGTTTTCAACAATCTCTGTATAACCGGTGCCAAGTAGAA
Source organism: Bacillus pumilus (assembly GCF_009937765.1). NCBI lineage: Bacteria > Bacillati > Bacillota > Bacilli > Caryophanales > Bacillaceae > Bacillus > Bacillus pumilus. The sequence continues at coordinate 2,684,346 of NZ_CP047089.1, forward strand.
TATGAAACTGAACTTGCTCCAATTGTTCGAGAACAGCTTGAAATTATTTTTTATCAATTGTTAGTGAATCAATATACTAATGTCGAAAAACAAGTGTTGAAGGTCACGGCTGTTTTTTTAAGCTGGGGGATTCACGGAGCTTCTGTTGAATGGAGAAAGAATAGTTCTCACATTTCTTCAGAAAAATTTATCAAATCAGCATTGCCGTATATCATGTCAGGTATTGATTTTAAGCATAACAGGTAGACAATTTGACAATGTTTCACCGCTCCACTAATATAAATGCTATAGCATATAAAATGGTGAGAGGGTGTTTACATGAAGTTACACGATTTAATAGGTTATCTCGTTCATCGCACTGATGTGAAAATGACGAATTATTTTACGAATAGGTTAAAGCCGTACGGAGTTACACCAGAACAGTGGGGTATTATTAGTATTCTTAACCATGAAAAAGGGACGACTCAAAAAGAATTGGCAGAAGGCATTGATAAAAATCAAACCACTGTCGTCAGAATGATCCAGTCAATGGAACGAAAAGGGCTTGTCAAAAAAATCTTTAATGAACAAGACCGGCGCTCGCATCATTTGTTTTTAACAGAAAAAGGAGACGAGATCAAAAAGGCGATTCTTCCTGTCGTCATCGATGCACATCGAACTGTGACAAATCAATTAAGCGATGAAGAGATTCAACAATTAAAATTACTTTTAAACAAATTATTTCATTCAGACTATCCGTCTTGATAAATCTGTAAAGCAGGAACAACCTCTATTTTCGCACGATATATGCTATGACATATAAATTTCACTTTTTAGAAAGATGTGATCAATATTTTCATTCTTATTTTACAAATTGTATTGGCCGTTTTCTTTTTCCTCACAGGAACGAAAATCATATCAGGGAAAATGGCAGAAGAGTTCAAACGATTTGGTTTACCTGCATTTTTCAATGTTTTAACGGGGGCTCTTGAGCTAATAGGCGCCGCTGGAATGCTCGCCGGCATATGGATGCCAACATTAGCATTATTATCAGGCTTATTGTTAGGAGGCACGATGCTGGCAGCTGCATTTACTCTGATCGTATTGGCCAGAGATCCCATTAAAAAAGCAATTCCTGCACTTGTTTTATTCGCTCTTAGTATTGGGGTCAGTCTATACCACTTTCTTTAAATTCATATCAAGGTAAGTCACAAACCTAAACAAATCTCCATTGTTCCAATGATGATGTTGTTTAGGTTTTTTAGCGATTGAATCGTCTTCGAAGAACTAAGCATGAGACAGCAAATACTACGAAAGCGCCCGCTGATCCAGCAGCAAACATCAGCTCAGTTTGTTCTGGTTTGGCTTTGAATAACAAAGGGATAGAAAGAATAAGCGCGGCACCACTAAAGCCTAATCCTAATATCAACATGGCCAATAATTTATTCATAGAAACACCTCTTACACTTAGATTTAGAACCATGGAGACCAATTGATCCAAAGTGTATCATATGATGGTGGGGGATTGGTTTCTTTTCATTAAAACACAATCATAAAACAAATAATTATAACGAACACTCTGCTATTCGAGAAACCTGGTCTCGCTGAAATTTCTCTTTCCACCATTCCACAAGGAACGAACTTTCTTCAGTTGACCGAACATCTTCTCGCTGCATTGCATGAAGGCGGGATCAAATCTACATCCGCTGCATGGGGAGTAGACCTATTGCTGTTATACGTATCTTCGGTAGCATACGAAAAGGTCTCTTGGAAAAAACATGACTCTTCGCAGGTTTCAGACACAAAAAAAGCATTTCATGATGCAGACAAGACGCATTTTCCTTTTATTCATCGTGTAAAAGAAGAATTGTTTGCAGGTGATCCCGTTTCAATGGAACGATTCCGATGGGGAATTGACGTCATTTTGTATGGAATCCAGCAAAAAGACAATTAGAAAGGAGCACAAGTAAAAGGCAGTCAATGGCTGCTTTTTTTATATGGTATTTTTCAAAACATATAAATAAATCTATATATTGTTTTTATATATAAAAAATTATATAATCTAGTGGAATAAAAAAATGAGGTGCTTAGGCATGGAACATATTAAAAAGTTATTAGAGAGTTATATTCCTTTAGCAAAATCTACTGCAAAAATGTTTGGACCAAATTGTGAAGTGGTGATTCATGATTTAACGAACCCTCAAGCATCTGTCATGTTTACTGTAAATAACCATGTGACAGGAAGAGAAATCGGCCAATCATTTGATCATCTAGTCAAGACTGTATTACAATCAGAAGATTTTAAAGAAGATTATCTGGCTGGTTATACATTTGTAACAGAAGATAAGCGTAAAATTCGTTCTTCGACTTCATTAATACGTGATTCAAAGCAAAAAGTGATTGGCGCTTTCTGTATTAATTTTGATATTGAAGCCCTAAATCAAATGCAGCAATTTATAGATACTTTTCTTACTACACAAGTGGAAGCTCAAGGTGCAGAAACAACATCAAATGATGATCTTGAAAATGTGGAAGAAATAGTGGATCAATTGATTCAACAAATCATTCAAAATAGTGTTCATCCAGTCATGAAACGTCATGAAAAAATTGAACTAATTAAATTCATGGATGAAAAGGGCATTTTTTTAATGAAAGGATCTGTTGAAAAGGTCGCATCTATGCTAGGCATTTCCAAAGTAACCGTCTATAGCTATTTGGATGAAATTAAAAATAAATCGAGGTAAGGAGTGTCAACATGGAAAGCATACTCGAGGTAGGAAATCTAAAATCAAACGGGCACTATGCATTCGCAACCATTCATCAAAACACAGTCTATGTTTCGGGACAATTTGCCATCAATCCCGAAACGACAGAAAAAGAGTTCGGTCCCATTGAAGAAGAGACATTACAAGCGCTTAAGAATGTAGAGATGATTGTAGAGGCTGCGGGAAGTAAAAAAGAGAAGATTTTGCGCATGACATTATACATTTCGGATATTCATTTATGGGACAAAGTCGATGCTGTTTATACGGAACTTTTCGGTGAACATAAACCAGCGCGTACGATTGTTCCAACGAATGAATTACATTTTGGTTTTAAAATTGAAATGGATGCCATTGCATATATTTAAGATATTTTTTTGCCTACTCTATATAAAAAATTATATTTCATATAAAAAAATATTCAAAGGGGTAGATGATTGATGAATCAATTAATTTGTCACCATTGTGGGAAAAAATATGAGATGACACCAACTCTATGGAAATGTGATTGTGATGGCGTATTAAATCTAGTGAAAGATACCCCGAAAATAGACGTCGCAGCATGGAATCACTATCCAAACTCCTTATGGCGTTATGTTGAAACCATGCCATTTTCAAAAGGTTCTAACACTTGGGAAACGGTCACAATGGGGGAGGGGCAATCCCCTTTAATCGTACTTGATCCTCATGAGCCAAACACTTATGTAAAAGTTGATTATATGATGCCGACATTATCCTTTAAAGACCGAGGAGCCGCTGTATTGATGACACATGCAAAAGAATTAGGGGTATCAAAGGTGATTGCTGATAGTAGTGGGAATGCAGGAACGGCGATTGCAGCTTATGCAGCACGTTGCGGTATCGCCTGTGACATCTATCTAAGCGATGACACTTCACCCAAAAAAGTCGCTCAAATCAAAGCCCATGGCGCAACGATTAAAGAAATTCACGGGACGCGAGAGGACATTGCAGCTGCAGCACAAAAGGCAGTAGACAATGAAAAGGTTTTTTATGCAAGTCATGTCTATAACCCTTATTTTTTTGAAGGCACTAAAACATACGCCTATGAAATCTATGAACAACTAAATGGAGCACCTGATACTTTAATCATTCCGGTTGGAAACGGTACTCTCCTCCTAGGGGCGTATGATGGTTTTAAAGAGTTATTTGAAAATGGTTTGATTCTTAAAATACCGAAAATCATTGCCATACAAGCGAAAAACTGTGCACCTCTTGTGAAAGCTTATCAAAATGAAGAGAAATCAGCATCGCCTGTCACAAATAAAGGGACCTTAGCAGAAGGGATAGCCATTGCTGCCCCGGCGCGCTCTAAACAAATTTTAGAAGCTGTACAAGATACCAATGGTACATTTATAGATATTGAAGAAGATGAGATATTGAATGCTCGCTCTAAATTAAGTGAGAAAGGATTTTATGTCGAAGTGACCTCAGCAGTCAATTTGGCTGGCTACATGAAATATCAAAAGAAACCAGAAGAAACCATTGTCATACCTCTTTGTGGTGCAGGGATAAAATCAAAATAACCTGAGAGAAAAATCACGCAGAACGCTCTCTATCTGGCAGAAGGAATGGAGTTAGCGCATCAACAAAATGAGCCAATGGGATTGAAATAAGATGAGAAGAAAGCTACTTTAGAAAGCATGGTTAAATCGCAGTAGCTTTCTTCCCAGTCTACCTAATTATTTTTCATTTGTTCCTCTCCCCAATAACATATCTCATCTAATACAGGCATCAGTGATAAACCCTTTTCAGATAAACGATATTCTACTTTTGGAGGCACTTGAGGATATTCTTTACGATGAATTAAGTGATCCGCTTCAAGCTCTTTAAGTGTGTTGGTTAATGTTTTAAAAGAAATCGTTCCTAGCATACGTTTCAGCTGATTATAGCGAACAGGACCATCGTTTGTATATAAAGCATACAGAACTGGCATTTTATATTTCCCGCCAATTAATGACAAAGTATACCCAAAACCAGTATCTTTTAGGTCAGCTTTCGTCTGAAAGGACTCCTCATTCATTTTACACACTCCTTTTGGTTAGTATCGCACTTTAATTACCGTACTTGTAGCTTGTTATAGCATACAATAAAATGAATGTACATCAAAATATGATGCAAATCTCAGAAAAAGGGTGAATGAATAATGAAAACGATTGTCTATGCACATCCTTGGGATGGAAGCTATAATCATGCCATTTTGACTTCTATAACAGAAAATCTAGAAACAAAGAAAAAACCATTTCAAGTGATCGATTTATATAAAGATGGGTTTAATCCTGTTTTTTCAACTGAAGAATTGCAATATTTCAATAAAGGAGATACGCCTTATCAATTAGTAAAGGATTATCAAGAGAAATTAAATCAGTCAACTGAATTGATCTTTATATTTCCTGTCTGGTGGTGGGATTTACCTGCTATTTTAAAAGGATTTATTGATAAAGTGATGTTAAGAGGTTTCGCATTCTTGGAAGATAAAAATACTGGTGCTTTGAAGGGCTTATTGACAAATATAAAAAAAACAACCGTGATCTCAACATCTACAACAGATAAGGATTATATAGAGTCTGAAGCTGGAAATGCGATTCAAAGCGTTTTTATTAACAGAACGCTAGCTGACTTGGGAATTAAAAATGAAGACACCAAATGGATTCATTTTTCGAGAGTTAACTTAACAACAGATGAAAAGAGAATGATATTTTTAAAAGAAATAGCTCAAAATATTTAATTTACTGTTTCAACAATTTTCGGTAACAAATCAAATTATGTATGCAAGCAAAACAACACTCAAGATTTTGGTTCTGAACTATAGAGAGTTGATTTTAATCTAAATGAAAGAAGTGTTTTTTTACAATCTATTTAAAAACTAGTTGAACAAGCAACATATAAGTAATTGTGCCACCAGCTATTGAAAGCAACATACTCCTTTTCCAGTAATGCAGAGCAACTATTAAGAAAATAGCGATTCATTCAGGAATACCATGTGTTCCTAAATGAAAATTGACATCTCTTACGCAATAGATGACCAATAGTCCAAGAACAGCTGGTGGTAAGAATTTCCCTAAATATTGTTTGATTGTAGGATTAGGCTTATTTGCAGAAAATATAATAAACGGAAGCATGATGACTAATACGACAACTCCTAAAGTGATAATTTTCTGCGCTAATGTCATTGTTCCATAACTCGTCTTTTTGTACTCGTATTCATAATGCAAGAATGCTTAATATTAATGCCATTGCAGGTAAACTGTGATGCTTTTTTCCCTTCATCCATTAATCTAGAAAAATAACCACAAACAATGCAGCCATAACAAACTCTAAACCCTTTGTTTGAAAGTGAATAAAGGATCTAAATAAACCTCCAATCGTTGCTCCAAATACCCAATAAAAGTGATTAAGTAAGGTGATAAACAAGAACTAGCTCTTATCTATATTTTTAGATATTTTAGCTGTGCTATTAATCGCAAAAGATTCAACGCACAGACCAAAGATTAAATAGCCCTTTTTTCCCTGTCCCTTTATATTTATCCAACATTGATAAATCATAAAATAAATGGCGGGCATTCAGCCTCATTGTTAAAATGCTGCATTTAATGGATTAAAAGCTGTCAGTAACAGAATGGCTGCAACAAATTCCATAGAAACCGCAAATATTAAGAGACTCATTAATGTAGCATAAACAGGGTGGAATCCAAGTGAATTCATAAATATTCCGTAAGCTGAACCTAAAAATAAAAACCCAGTCAGAAAAGGCAGGATACTTGGAAAAGCAGCTTTAAACGCTAAAAGAATTTTTTCTCTTTGTTTCATGTTTTCACTCCCATTGAATTCATTTAATATCAGTTATAACACGCTATATACATACAGAAATAACAACTTTGTATCCACTACAATATTAAGTTTCAGAAATTAATTGCATTGAAGAGCAACTAATTCTAAAATAATGTAAAATCCCCTTACAATTAATGAAAATGTATGGGATTTAAAAAGGCGCTAAAAATGCCGATTAATTCAATCCCAAACCGAAAGAAACAGAAGTAATATTAAATTTGATAGCCGCGGGACTGAATCACTGTGATTTATTTATTCTTGATAGACACAAATCTACAGAACCACCAGTAATCATTTGATTAGATGGTACTGGAGTAATCGATGCTGTTGGTACTGAGGTGCATCTTGTTCGAGTGGGAAATCAAGTCATCATAAATCCAGGAATTGGGTGGAAGGATAACACAAATGACCTCCTGAAGGTTTTTCAATACTTGGCCATCCTGATCATGGCACTTTTGCAGAAAAAATTGCGATTACTGCTGATAATGTAGCACCTAAGCCTAAACACTTATCTTGGGATGTATTGTCACTTTGTAGCAATCGTTTATGTGACTGCACGATCAGATGAAAAGAGCCCAAAAGCGATTGAGTTTGGCGCAGATAAAGCGATTGATAGTAATGAAAATTTGGGATCAGTTGCTTGATGGAGAAAAAGTGGATCTTGTAATTGACTCAGTTGGTGCTGCTACGATTTACAAGTCTCTACACCAGGTAATACAAGTGGGGACGATCGTTACCTTCGGTGCCTCCGCTGGAGATATAGCCCAAATTAATTTGCGTGATTTTTTCAATGGACAGGTGACCCTTTTAGGCTCTACTATGGGAAGCAATGAAGAGTTTCTAGAAATGATTGAATTTATAAAACAACATGGAATTAAGTATTGATCGAGTTTATCCTTTAAATGAATTCAAAAAAGCTTTCAGTGGAATTGAATCCTCAAATCAATTGGGCAATATTGGCTTTTTTATTTAATTAAATCCAAATGAAAAATCACACACAATGGTTATATCTGTTTTTTTATTGTTATTCCCTACCTATAAGTCTATATAGTGTATCAAGCTCTATTTTAGATGTTGAGACAACAAATAAGAAAATCAGTGTTTCTTACGTATTTAAGTGATATGATTTTATCATACATGTGTTTGTAAGATGATAAGCAAATAAGCGCATAGTACAGTAGTAGCTATTTATATGTTAAAAGGGTGATGTTATGAGTAAGGAGTTGCAGCTGGAAGTTTTAAAAAACTGGGTGAATTTTAACGCGATGACAGACAAGATTATAAATGAATTAGAAACTGCTTTAAAAGAACAAAATAATATATCCCTGAAAGAATTCTATGTGATGTATTATTTATCACAAGAAACTGATCGTAAGTTGCGATTACAACAACTCCAAGAGTTGATAGGGTTAAGTCAAAGTGCAATGTCACGATTAGTAGGTAGGCTCGAAGCCAAAACGTGTGGTTCATTAGAAAGATCCACTTGCGAGGATGATAAGCGTGGTATTTATACTTCTTTAACACAATCTGGGGAAGAAAGGTTTGGACGAGCATTACAAACCTTTAATTTAGCCATGAAAGAAATCGAAGAGAATCAAAAAAGTATCATTTTTGATATTTTAAAGAAAAAAGGGAACAACTAAGAAGAGGGAGATCTTTTGATCCCTCATGTAAACATGACTATTGACAGGAACAACTAGAGATGTTAGATTAGGAAAGTAAATGCAGATGCATGCAAATTTTATGAGGAGTTGACCACAATGAAAGAGCAGAATATATTTGATCCATTTACTTTGAAAGGGTTAGAGGTAAAGAATCGTATTATGATGTCTCCGATGTGCCAATACAGTGTAGATAAGAAAGACGGCATAGCAACTGATTGGCATTATATTCACTATGTAAGTCGTGCTATTGGGGGGGCAGGGTTAGTAATGGTGGAAATGACAGATGTCGAACCTGATGGACGTATTTCAGATTATGACTTAGGTTTATGGTCAGAAGAACAAGTCCCGGCATTAAAACGAATTGTAGACGGCATTCATCAATACGGAGCTAAAGCAGCTATTCAAATTGCCCATGCTGGTCGAAAAGCTGAAGATGCAGAGGTGCCAGTAGCTCCTTCAGCCATCCCTTTTGATGAGAATTCAAAAACACCAAGAGAATTAACGACAGATGAAGTTTATGAATTGATTGAAAAGTTTCGTAGATCTGTAAGGCTTGCTGTCAAAGCAGGGTTCGACGCTATTGAAATTCATGGCGCTCACGGTTATTTAATTCATCAATTTCACTCTCCATTAACAAATAAGAGAACAGATGAATTCGGTCAAGATCTTACAAAATTCGGATCAGAAATCTTGAAAGCTGCAAAAGAGGAAATCCCAGATGATATGCCTCTCATTATGCGTATTTCTGCTAAAGAGTATGTAGATGGAGGTTATAATATTCAAGATGCTATTGAATTAGCCAAAGCATATCATCAAGCAGGTGCTGAGATTTTCGATATTTCCTCAGGCGGAGAAGGGCAGATTCCTGCGATGAATAGGCCTGGAACACACGCAGCGTACCAAGTTCCATTAGCAAGAGAAATTAAAAAAGCATTAAATGTGCCAGTTATAGCTGTAGGACGTTTAGATGATCCGATTTTAGCAAATGCAGTTGTCGGTACGGAAGATGCAGATCTAGTTGCTGTAGGAAGAGGGATGCTCCGTAATCCATATTGGGCACTGGAAGCAGCAAAACAATTAAGAAAATCAACTGACGAATTGGTTCCAAAACAGTATGAAGCTGGTTTCTAAATAGAATATTATTACAACCTCAAGGGTGCAATGATTTGGTAATTTTCATTGCACCTTTTTCGTAAGCTACTTTAAAATCCCTGATTCGATAATGTATTGGTCATAGAGCAATTTCATTACATATAAGTAAAAGTGAGTACATTATTGAAATAAAAGTGGATCTACAATAAACCCCGTAAATAAACACTTCTAATGGATCTATGTTTACTTCGTTGTACATCAGAACAACCAATTAGTGAACAGGTATGAAAATGTTAAATAAATTATTAGAAGCAGGAAGGGGGTTCAGAATGAACCCTTGTTCACGTCCTGAATGGACCCTTATTCATGTCCCTGTACAACAATGGATCCACTTTTAGTTCATTAATGGATCCATGTTTACTTCGCTGTACAGGACCGTTGTACATGTCCGAAAGTATGTATTCTCATTTATTAGTTTACATAATATATATTCTAGGAAGTTAAACAATGAAAGCATTTCTTTTGTCTCAATTCTAAGTATACTTATCTTATTGAGACAAAAAAGAAAAATCAAAATCCTACGTTTATTCGCCAGATTTTGATTCATCCAGATACTTTATGATTTTCGCTGGATTTCCGCCAACCACGACATTTGCTGGGACACTTTTTGTCACAACGGCACCAGATGCTATGACAGCTGGATTAATAATAGCGCCGCCGCCAATCCATACGTGGTTTCCAATGGTGACTGGTTTACCAAATTCAATGCCTTTTGCACGTTCTATTGGATCAAGCGGATGACCAGCCGTATAAATATGTACATTCGGTCCTAATAAACAATGATGTCCAATGGCAATTTTGCATACGTCTAATAACACCGCATCAAAATTCGCAAAAAATGCTCGCCAACTTCGATATTGTATCCGTAATCACACTGCAGTCTTCCTTCAAAAACGACATCATCGCCGCAAGCACCTAATAATTCCTTTAAAATGGATGTTCTTTTTTCAGGCTGATTGGTTTGCTGATATGAAAATGTCAATTGTCTCGCTCTTTCTCGATCTGCGATCAAGGTTTCGTCACTAGATACATAATGTTCTCCTTGAATCATTTTTTCTTTCTCACTTTTCATATTGATCCTCTCCTCCCCTTCTATTTATCATATCACCTATATGTTTATTTTATCTTCTTATCAGAAGAATTGGGAAGGTATGAATTTTTTGCCTAAGATTGCCCCTGTTCCTGCCCCAAGTTATTTACGAATCGCCCTGTCTCATTTATAATCGAGTAGATTTGTTCAGGAACAGATACATCTTTAAATGTGAGGGATTTACATGGAATTAAAGTGGTATAAAGCCATCATTATCATTTTCACGATGTCTGGTATCTCCATTTCCACATGGTTTTCACGGACACCAGAAGTGAGAGATTTGTTACAAGCCAATACAGGAACGATGGGTCTTATCCTACTCGGCTTATCCGTTGGTTCAATTGTTGGACTTGTTCTTTCAAATGTATTTGTTCGAAAAAAAGGCGGACGAGTGGCGATTGTCATTAGTGCTTTTTTGATGTTTCTGGGGTTCATCACACTTGCTGTTGGTTCGACCCTCTCTTCTATCTTTGTCGTCACAGCCGGGCTATTTCTTTTTGGAGCAGGTTCAGGTATGTGCAATGTGGCGATGAACCTAGAAGGGACAGAAATTGAATATAGGATTAAGAAAACCATTTTGCCTATATTGCATGCTTCATTTAGCATTGGTACTTTAATTGGAGCAGGAGCTGGCATTCTTTTTATCCATTTAGGGATCTCTGTGTTGAATCACTTACTTGTCATTGCCCTTCTTTTCTTTCTCAGCATCTTCATTTGTACCAGGTATATTCCGCACGGGACTGGAATGGATCAGCATGAGAAGCACTCGCAGCCAGATACATTAGATCATCATCAAACGCCGTGGCTGAATAAACGAACAATCTCTCTTGCCATGATCGCCTTATGTCTTGCGTTTGTCGAAGGATCTGCTAATGACTGGATTCCACTTGCAATGGTGGATGGATACCAGGTTTCACATTCCATGAGTACAGTCATCTATGCGTTATTTTTATGCGGGATGATTAGCGGTAGATTAATTAGCGGACGTTTGATCGACCGTTTCGGCAGGGTGTTATTGCTAAGAGTTGCGATTGTATCAGCTGCTGCTGGACTATTCTTGGTCATTTTAAAGATCTCTCTTGTGGTATGCATGATATCGATCTTTTTATGGGGACTTGGCGCTTCTTTAGGCTTCCCACTAACCATTTCTGCTGCTGGTGATGATAGCCGGTATGCCGTGAAACGAGTCAGCATTGTGACCTTATCAGGTTACACCGCCTCTCTTTCTGGTCCGCCTATATTAGGGCTTCTTGCAAATCAAGTTGGACTGCTTCACGCCTTTATTTTTGTTTTATTCGCCATATGTATAGCGGGAATCTTTACAAAAGCTGTCGCAAAACCGCATGCATCACAAGTTCACTAAAAGTGTCTGATCCTCGATCATGGCACTTTTTTTAAATTAAAAAAATAAAATTGAAACCTTTCATGAAGTGAAACAGTCCTATAAATGTCCTGATGTTTATCGCTTTTTTAAAGAGGGAAAGTAAAAAAATAAGACTTTTCAAATAACAGAAAACGTGGTAAGATCATGAAAATAAACAGGAAGGGGTGAGATAAATGAAAAAAAATATGCTGCTAAAATTAGCTGTCTTATTCATAGCACTCGCAAGTTTTCATTTGTTCTCAATGCCTCATTCCGTTCAGGTATACCATCATGCAAAGGTGGTTGCCGATCAAGAATCACATGAGATGAAAATCGCTCAAACAATGGGCGATGAAAAGAAACAAAAACATGTGAGCGCAGTATTTGCCGCATTTACAGTACTGCTGATGATTGGCAGTATGACAGCTGGATTTGCACGCATCACTCATACTGATCAATATGACCGGAAAAAGAAGCATTTACTTGCAGTGTTCTATCAATCTTCTTATTTCCGACTATCTCGTGTTTAACCCAACCATTTAAATCAAAACAAAAATTGGGAGGTTTTACACGATGTTATTTTTCTTAAGAGTATTCATTCTAGGTCTATTCTCTGTCACTTCACTTTCTCTTTTCGTTTACCAAGGAATTGAAGTAGTGCACGCCATTACAAGCATGTTTGGCAATCACGAGAGCTAAGGCCTGTATATAAAAGAAACCCCCTGCTGATCGCAGGGGGTTTTCGTTTGTTTATTTATTGTCATCTGGTGCAGGTTGAGGTGCGACAAGAACATGTGTTACTTCTCCCTGCTCTTCCTCATCTACAATAAATGATCCATTGCTATAGCGGTCATTCGCTCTTAGAGTAGAGATATCAAGTGGAATTGTTGCACCCTTCTCTGTATCAATCTCAAGTGTATCGTGCAGTGATGCAGCGATGACAGACACAATACGATGCGGGTTTTTCTTTAATTCTCTAAGCATCAGAACTCCGCGTTTGGCTCTAGATGTTTTATCAAATTCAGAGAGGTTCATTCGCTTCACAGCCCCTCTTTGCGTCGTCAGCACGAGGACATCGTTCTTTGGATCAATGATCTGGCCAGAGACGACTTCGTCCCCATCCTTCAAGTTGATGCCTTTGACACCAGCCGCTCTCGGACCAACAACACTTACTTCTTCTTCATCAAACCACAAACCATAACCATTTTTCGTCGCAATAAACAATTCCTGCTGTCCTGTTGTCACATGGACATCTACGAGCTCATCGTCCCCTTTTAGATTCAAGGCGACAAGCGGTTTTGAATAGCGCTGCGCTTTATATTGAAGAAGCTCTGTTTTCTTCACCATTCCGCCTTTTGTAAAGAACAGAAGATAAGATGTTTCATCAAATTCTTTAATTGGAATGGCTTTTTGGATAGATTCATCACGGTCAATCGAAATGATATTCGTAATATGCTGTCCCATGTCTTTCCAGCGTATGTCTGGCAGCTGATGCACAGGACAATAAATGTAGCTCCCTTTATTCGTGAATAGTAGGAGGACATCCGTTGTATTCATTTCAAACTGATGAATCAGGCGGTCTGTATCCTTCATGCCAAAGTCCTTACCGTTAGAAGCAGCATAGGAGCGCTGACTTGTCCGTTTGATGTACCCATCCTTCGTCACCGTGACGTAAACATCCTCTGAGGCAATCATTACTTCTAGGTTAATCTTAATTTCTTCAATTTTTTCCTCAATGACAGATCGTCTGTCATCAGCATATGTCTTTTTAAGCTTTTTCAAACTGTTTGTAATGACCTTTAACAGCTTTTTCTCGTTACCTAATATGTCTTCAAGTTCTGCTATACGCACATCAAGTTCATTCGCTTCGTCTCTCAATTGCGTAATATCTGTATTCGTTAAACGATATAACTGGAGGGACACAATCGCTTCTGATTGTGCTTCTGTAAAGTCATACTTCTCCATCAAATTGTTTTTCGCATCTCTCTTATCATTAGAGGAGCGGATTGTGGCAATGACTTCATCTAAGATAGATAGCGCCTTAATTAATCCATCTACAATATGGTGGCGTTCCTTCGCTTTTCGAAGCTCATATGCTGAACGGTTCGTCACCACTTCTTTTTGATGGGCAATATATGCATCAAGTATAGTTGTCAGCGTCATTAAGGTTGGTCTACGATTATGTATCGCTACCATATTAAAGTTATATGGAATTTGCAGATCAGAGTTTTTATATAAGAAATTCAAAACACCATTTGCATCTGCTTCTTTTTTCAGCTCTACTACGATTCGAAGGCCAGTCCTGTCAGTCTCGTCTCGAACCTCTGAAATTCCTTCCACTTTTCTTTCAATTCGGAACTCGTCCATCTTTTTGACAAGGTTGGCTTTATTCACTTCATATGGAATCTCTGTGATCACAATTTGCTGGCGTCCGCCGCGGATGGTTTCAATCTCCGCTTTTCCGCGAATCATGATCTTTCCTTTGCCTGTTTCATAAGCCTTTTTAATGCCGTCTACCCCTTGAATAATACCGCCTGTTGGGAAATCTGGACCTTTGATGACTGTCATTAAATCCTCAACCGTACAATGCGGCTGTTCGATTCGTTTAATGACACCATCAATCACTTCTCCTAGATGATGCGGCGGGATATCAGTGGCATAACCAGCAGAAATACCTGTTGACCCATTCACGAGAAGGTTTGGGAACATCGCTGGTAAAACAACGGGCTCCTTACTTGTATCATCAAAGTTTGCGACAAACTCGACCGTTTCCTTGTCTAAGTCCTTTAAAAGCTCTGAAGCAATCGCAGATAGCCTTGCTTCCGTATAACGCATTGCAGCAGGCGGATCACCATCGATACTCCCGTTATTTCCATGCATCTCAATGAGCACATTCCGCACTTTCCAATCCTGACTCATTCTCACCATCGCTTCATAAACAGATGAGTCTCCGTGCGGATGATAGTTACCAATCACGTTACCGACTGTTTTCGCAGCTTTACGGAAGTTTTTATCTTGCGTGTTTCCTTCTGCGTACATCGCATATAAGATTCTTCGTTGTACAGGCTTTAATCCATCTCGCGCATCTGGCAGCGCACGGTCTTGGATAATATATTTACTATAGCGACCAAACCGGTCTCCGATGACTTCTTCTAATGGTAAATCATGAAATCGTTCTTGTTGTGCCATGTTTAAACCTCCTCAGCTAGCGACAAGTTTTCATTTTCAAGAATGTTACTTTCCTCATCAAGTCCAAAGGCGACATTCTTCTCAATCCATTTACGACGTGGTTCTACTTTGTCACCCATTAATGTCGTGACACGGCGTTCCACTCGTGCAGCATCGTCGATTTTGACTCTGACAAGTGTTCTCGATTCTGGATTCATTGTCGTTTCCCATAGCTGGTCGGCGTTCATTTCACCTAAACCTTTATAGCGCTGAATCGTGTACCCTTTTCCAACTTTCTTCAGTACGTCATCCATTTCTTCATCAGACCATGCATACTCAATCACTTCCTTTTTCCCTGAGCCTTTGCTGACTTTGTATAAAGGCGGTAGTGCAATAAACACTTTGCCATGCTCAATCAGCGGCTTCATATAGCGGTAGAAGAATGTGAGCAGAAGCACTTGAATATGCGCTCCATCTGTATCAGCATCTGTCATGATCACGATTTTGTCATAATTGATGTCTTCTACATTAAAATCGACACCGACGCCTCCACCGATCGCATGAATAATGGTGTTGATTTCTTCATTTTTGAAAATATCAGCAAGTTTCGCTTTTTCTGTGTTAATGACCTTTCCACGAAGCGGCAGCACCGCTTGGAATTTACGGTCACGTCCTTGTTTTGCTGACCCGCCTGCTGAGTCTCCCTCTACTAGGTACAACTCGTTTCTTGCCGGGTTTCTAGATTGAGCAGGTGTTAATTTTCCGCTCAGGGTTGCTTCGGACTTCTTCCGTTTCTTGCCGCTCCTTGCTTCTTCACGTGCTCTTCTAGCAGCTTCTCTCGCCTGCTGCGCTTTAATCGCTTTTCTCACAAGAAGAGTCGCTGTTTCACGGTTTTCTTCAAGGAAATAAGCTAGCTTTTCAGAAATAACAGCATCAACAGCTGAGCGAGCCTCACTTGTCCCAAGCTTTCCTTTTGTCTGACCTTCAAATTGAAGCAGTTCTTCAGGAATTCTGACAGAAATAATAGCAGACAGCCCTTCGCGAATATCAGTGCCCTCTAAATTTTTATCTTTTTCTTTTAAAAGGGCGACTTTGCGCGCATATTCATTAAAGGCTCTCGTCATTGCCGTTTTAGCACCAGACTCATGTGTACCGCCATCTTTTGTTCTGACGTTATTGACGAAAGAAAGAATATTTTCCGAGTAGCCATCATTGAATTGAAATGCAAAATCTACTTCAATGGATTGATGCTCTCCTTCAAATGAGACCACTTCACTCAGAACATCTTTTTCTTCATTTAAATAAGCAACGAAGGCTTCAATGCCTGTTTCATAATAAAAGGTTTCTTGTACATCATGTCGTTCATCAATCAGCTCTATTTTTAATCCTTTTAATAAAAAGGCAGATTCTCTTAAACGTTCTGATAACGTATCGAAATTATAAGTGGTGACACTGAACATGGAGCGATCTGGTTTAAAATGAATCAGTGTTCCGGTTTTTTTTGTTTTTCCGACTTTTTCAAGTGACGTCACAGGTTTTCCGCCGTTTTCAAACCGCTGATGATAGATATAGCCATCACGTTCAATTGTGACAGTAAGCCACTCTGACAGCGCGTTTACAACAGACGCCCCAACTCCGTGAAGCCCACCACTTGTTTTATATCCGCCTTGACCAAATTTTCCGCCTGCGTGAAGGACCGTTAAAATGATCTCGGGTGTCGGTTTTCCAAGCTTATGCATACCAGTAGGCATTCCACGTCCTTTATCCTGGACGGAAATGCTGTTATCTTTATGTATTTTGACAACGATATGATCTCCATGGCCAGCGAGTACTTCATCGACAGAGTTGTCTACAATCTCATAGACAAGGTGATGAAGGCCGCGTGAATCCGTTGACCCAATATACATTCCCGGACGTTTACGGACCGCTTCAAGTCCCTCTAGCACCTGAATAGAATCATCGTTATAATCTACTTGCTGCTTTTTAACCAAATGCTTAATCCCCTTTCACTAACAAACATAACCGGCAAATCATCAAATGATCTCTCTAGATTTTAATGATGATCATGCTGCTCATTACTGTCCACTTTAATAAGCTGCATCATCACCATGCATGTGTTTCAACAAAACATGCTCCTTTGCACGGCTATGAGAACTAGAAGTCCATTATAAACAAGACTGTTTGATAAGCCAAATGCAATCATATGATGATTTTTACAAAACAGAACAAATGTTCTATCTTTATCTTATCGCTCTTTTTGTTGATATGCAAGATCACCGATATGTCCCTGTCGCCTTATTTTATCGCTTTCTTCTAGAATCGCAAATATATTTCTGCAACAAAAAAGCAAAAATCCTTGAAAACCAAGGATTTTTGACGATTTAATGAGTTTTTGTCATTGCATGAGCTACCTTGATACATAAATCCATGATGGCAACCTTGCCATTTTCCTCAATTAGCCTTTTCGCTTCTTCGTGATAGATGCCTTGCTGCGCCCAAAAAACAGGTGCGTCGATTTCAAGAAATTCTTCTGCCACTTCGGGCAAAAACTCTGAACGTCTGAAAACATTCACGATATCAACAGGCTCTTTGATCTCTTTTAGTGAAGCGACTGCTTTCACACCAAGTGCTTCATCGATCGTTGGATTCACCGGAATGATCTCATAACCGGCATCCTGCATCGCTTTAGATACCATATATGACGTTCGGTGCGGCTGATCTGATAATCCAACAACAGCAATTCGTTTACTGCTCTTTAAAATACGACCAATTTCTTGTTTCGAAGGATGATTCATCCAAACACCCCTTTTCTTCTATTTTAGCGAACTTCTGCTTAAAAACAAAGCTGAATCCATCTGCATTTGATTTTTTCAAAAAAAGATCCCCATGTTTTTCATAAGATCATGTTAAAATGTAAGACAAGAGGGAGAATATAAAGGAGTTATGCAGATGTTAATTGCTTTGATGTTTATTTTGGCTTATCTTCTCGGCAGTATTCCATCCGGTCTCATTGTCGGGAAAGCTGCAAAGGGTATTGATATCCGTGAACATGGTAGCGGCAACCTAGGTGCGACGAATGCATTTCGTACGCTTGGCGTAAAAGCAGGGTCTATTGTTATTTCTGCTGATATTTTAAAAGGGACTCTCGCTTCTGCTTTACCGTTTTTCATGCAACTGGACATTCATCCCTTATTAGCGGGGGTTGCTGCTGTTATCGGTCACAGCTTTCCTATCTTTGCAAAATTTAAAGGGGGAAAAGCAGTCGCTACATCTGGCGGCGTGTTATTATTTTATGCCCCATTCTTATTTATCACGATGATCGCTGCTTTTTTCTTATTTTTATACATTAGTAAATATGTTTCATTATCATCTATGCTGACCGGCATCTATACATTCATTTACAGCATATTCACCAAAGACGTATTTTTAATCATTGTTGTTGCCGTTCTTGCTGGTTTTGTGATCTACAGACACATCGCCAACCTCAAACGAATCCTCAACAAAACTGAACCGAAAATCAAATGGCTCTAGCCGTTTCATAAGTTTCATTCTGTGGTAAAAGTAAAGAAAAGCTGTTTTTTGCATCCTGCATTTTAAAAAAACAGCATGACTTCAAAAAAGGGGCGATCACATTGAAATTAACGATTAAAGAAGATGCACTCAATTGGTACAAGGATGAATTAGATTTAGAAAAAGGTGATCAAGTTCGCTTTTTTGTGAGATATGGCGGGTGCAGTAATGTACAAAAAGGCTTTTCTCTCGGCGTCGCAAAAGATGAACCTCAAAATGCAGGCGCAACCGCTGAAATAGAAGGTATTACTTTCTTCGTGGAAGAAAGTGATATGTGGTATTTTGACAACCATGATCTGCATATTGATTATAACGAGTCTGTAAAAGAACCAGAATTTCATTATGAATAAACAAAAAAGATACCTCATCCCTCGGGTATCTTTTTTGTTTTATCCTTCAATATATAGCCCATATTCCTGAATGTTTCCTAAAGACCGCTCCTTTTGCAGGATTCTTTTTTGCGTTTCACCGATTAAGTCAAAGTGAGGAAACCCTGCGCGGTCGTGAATCCATTCTTTTTTGAGTCCATGTTTTTCTCCCCATTCAATTAACTGCTTCATATCCTGACAGGCTGCTTTAGTGACAGTATTGGCATGCGGGAAACGGTCATCAAGCCAATAATGGGTTAAAAACGCTAGTTCTCCTTGCTGAACAGCTGCTTTCCACGCATTTAAATCGCTTCTTTTAATACCAAACGCCATGAATTAAACCTGCTTCTTCGACTGTTCATATACTTTGTGCCAGGCAGGAAATGCTTTTCTAAATTGAATCGGTCTAAAGGTATCTTTATCTACACAAATATGCGAGGTTGTCCCTGTAATCGCTGTTTGTCCATCAGGCTTTTGAATTTCGTAACCATATACCGTTTTGAGTCCATTGTATTCTTCAATCCAAGTATGAACTGTTGCTGTTTCACCGTACAGGAGTGGTTTTTTATATTTCACCTGCAAATCTATAACGGGTGCAAGAGCGCCTTCTGCTTCTAGCTGTGCATAGGAAAATCCTAATTCTTTAATCAGGGCTGTTCTGCCGACTTCCATCCAGATTAAATAATTGGCATGATACACAATGCCCATTTGGTCTGTTTCCGCATAACGGACTTCTATTTCTTTTTTAGATACATACACGTTTTCATCGCTCTCCTATCAAAACCTAAGGTCTCTGCCATTTTACCACAATCGAAATGGTTCTTCTAAAAGGAGGCAATAAAATAAACCAGGAATCCCTGGTTTATTCAGTATAGCCATTTTTTCTTGCTGCTTCTTCGTCCTTAATCTCCGAACGCATAGCATCAATGCTCATTTTTCGATTTTCATTTTTTTGCTTGATCATCTGTTTTTCTTGATCTGTCGAAAGGGCCATCGCTGCTTCAGATTCATCGATATTGTCAAGGGTGTTTTCGATCATATCTTGCAGCTTTTCAACATTATCAGAACGATCATCTGGATTGGATTGATATGACTTTTCATTCATCTTAATACCCTCCTTATTCGCCCTTCGTCTGGATCACATCAGGCTGTTCATTTGATTTATTATGCATCTTTTTACCTTTATTGCGTTTGTATGCGACAGATTTTGTCCCTAAATGGTCTGGTGTAAACTGCGCTTGTTTATCATGCTCTCTACCCATCATTCATCCCTCCCTCCTCTTTAGGATGAACGAAAAAGGAGAATTCATAACTTATTTCTGTCTAAAACGCTCTTCCAACTTTTCTTCAAGCTGGTTTAAAAATTCCTCATTGCTTAATAATTCTTTTTTATTTTCAAGTACAAGCTCTTCAAATGTACGTCGTTTTCTTCTTCTCATTGTACTCACCTCCATTGTTTGTATTTCATTTTCGCCAAAACATTTAGAAAATAAGCAAAAAAGCTGAATCATTATAGATCCAGCTCTTGCTCAATTTCTTTTTTTGTCAGCATTTGATGCTTCACAGACATGATACGTCCTTTTTCATCTAATATGTATGTCGTGGGGTAAGAAAGCACTTGATATCGTGCTTGAATGCCTTTTTGATCCAATAAAATAGGAAAACTCAGCTTTAATTCATCTGCAAATGCTGCAACATGATCTACACTTTTTTCAGTGGTCGTCAAATTCACTGCAAGTACTTCGACTTGATCATATTCGCTTCTAATTGCGTCTAGATCCGGCATTTCTGTCCTGCATGGCTTACACCATGTCGCCCAAAAATTGACGAGCACCTTTTTCCCTTGATAATCAGATAACGAGGCCGTTTGACCGTCTAGGGTTTTCAGTTCAAAATCAGGGGCTTGATCCCCATTTTCAAGACCGATTGCGGGCTCTTTTGGTTCAAGTAAATTCCACACAAGTAAACCAATCAACAAAAGTAAAACAGCGCTTGCTATTCCTTTTTTCCACATGATGGATCCTCCACTATTTTTAAAAAAAGAAGAGAAAGCTGTCTAGGCGCCTTCTCTTCTTTGCTGTATGAGTATTAGTTGCTTGCCAATTTTTCACGAAGTACCATTTGAAGGATACCGCCATGACGATAGTAGTCAATTTCGACTTCACTATCAAAACGAACAACCACTTCAAATGTTTTCTCATTGCCATCTGTATCAATTGCTTTGACAGTGACAAGATCACGTGGACGAACAGTTTCATCAACATGAACTTCAAATGTTTCTGTTCCTGTTAGACCATAAGTTTCTGCACTTTCTCCGTCTTTAAACTGTAAAGGAAGTACACCCATGAAGACAAGGTTACTTCTGTGGATACGCTCAAAGCTTTCAGCTAGAACAAATTTAATTCCAAGAAGGTTTGTTCCTTTTGCAGCCCAGTCACGTGAAGAACCCATTCCGTAGTCTTTACCTGCTAAGATCGCAAGACCGGTACCATCTTCTTTATAACGCATGCATGCATCATAAATGGATGTTACTTCACCAGTTGGCCAATAAGTTGTATATCCGCCTTCTGTTCCTGGTGCGATTTGGTTCTTAATACGGATGTTTGCAAAAGTACCTCTCATCATGACATGGTGGTTACCACGGCGAGATCCGTATGAGTTAAAGTCTCTAGGCGATACGCCTCTTTCTTGCAAGTATTTACCCGCAGGTGTGTCTTTACCAATTGCTCCAGCTGGAGAAATATGGTCAGTCGTCACAGAGTCACCGAACTTGGCAACGACGCGCAAGCCTTTAAGCGGTTCAACCTTACCAGGTTCAACTGATAGGTTTTCAAAGAATGGCGGGTTATCAATGTATGTGGAATTTTCATCCCATTTGTACAATGCATCATCCGTCGTTTTAATTTCATTCCAGCGCTCATTGTTGTCAAAAACAGTTTCATACTCTGAACGGAAGAGTTCAGGTGTAACTGTGCTTTTCACGACACTGTTGATTTCGTCCATTGATGGCCAAATGTCATTGAAATAAACGTTCTCACCATTTTTGTCCACACCGATAGGATCTTTTGTTAAATCGATATTGACCGTACCAGCAAGTGCATACGCCACAACTAATGGTGGAGATGCAAGGTAGTTTCCTTTCACAAGCGGATGGATACGTCCTTCAAAGTTACGGTTACCTGATAAAACAGAAGTGATCAGCAGATCATTTTCAGAGACAGCATCCTCAATTTCTTGTGCAAGCGGTCCTGAGTTTCCGATACATGTTGTACAGCCATACCCAACGATATTAAACCCGAGGTCTCTTAAGTATGGAAGAAGTCCTGAGTTCACGAGGTACCCTGTCACAACCTTAGAACCTGGTGCTAGTGACGTTTTCACGTAGTTTGGCACCTTCATACCAAGCTCACTTGCTTTCTTCGCAACAAGACCTGCTCCGATTAAGACGTATGGGTTCGATGTATTCGTACAGCTCGTAATCGCTGCAATCGCAATTGCACCTGTCTTCATCACAGCTTTTTCACCATTTGCTAGATCAAATTCAATTTGTTTATCCAGCTCTGATTTTTCTAAGCCAAACCCTTGGTTACCAGCTGGGCTTTCAATGTGCTCATGGAAAGTCTCTTTCATTTTAGAAAGTGGAATCAAATCTTGTGGACGCTTTGGACCAGATAAGTTTGATTCAATTTGAGAAAGATCAATTTCCACAACATCCGTAAAAATTGGCTCTTCTGCATCTGGCGTATAGAATAAGCCATTTGCGCGAGAATATTCTTCAACGATATTAATTTGCTCTTCATCGCGTCCAGTCAGGCGAAGGTAAGCAAGAGCTTCCTCATCTACTGGGAAGAATCCGCAAGTAGCCCCGTATTCAGGCGCCATGTTCGCAATCGTTGCACGATCCGCTAACGGCAGCTGTGCAACGCCTGGTCCGAAGAATTCAACAAATTTGTTCACTACGCCTTTTTCACGAAGAACTTGTGTCACTTTTAGTGCAAGGTCAGTTGCAGTCGTTCCGTTTGGAAGCTCTCCAACTAATTTAGCACCAATGACTTCTGGTACTGGGAAGTATGAAGGCTGACCTAGCATACCAGCTTCCGCTTCAATACCACCAACGCCCCATCCAAGTACGCCGATCCCATTGATCATGGTTGTATGAGAGTCAGTACCAACCAATGTATCTGGATAAGTGATGATCTCGCCATCTTCTTCAATCGCATGAACAACACTTGCAAGGTACTCTAAGTTTACTTGGTGAACAATTCCTGTTGCAGGCGGAACAGCTTGATAATTATTAAACGCTTTCTTTGCCCAGCTAAGGAAGTTATAACGCTCTGCGTTACGTTCGAATTCTAAATCCATGTTAATGTTTAATGCATCTTCAGTTCCAGCTTTATCAACTTGTACTGAGTGGTCAATGACAAGGTCAACTGGAATTTCAGGGTTGATTTTATCCGGATCCCCACCTACATCTGCCATTGCTTTTCTTAAAGAAGCAAGGTCAACGACGGCTGGTACACCCGTGAAGTCTTGTAAAATAACACGAGAAGGTTTGAATGGAACATCGATTTCTTTGACCTCGGCAGTTCCCCATTTTGCCAAGTTTTCAACGTGTTCCTTTTTGATCACTCTACCGTCTACTTGGCGAAGCACTGATTCTAAAAGTACCTTAATGGAATAAGGCAGCTTAGAAACATTTCCAATTCCTTGTTTCTCTAGTGCTTCTAACGAATAATAGTGATACGTTTTCCCATTTGTCGAAAACGTTTTTCTAGATTGAAAAGCGTCTTGTTTAGCGACTTGCTGCTGTTTCGACATATCCAAAATCCCCCTTTTGATGATCAAGATCAATTTCAATTCTCAGAAAAATCGTCGTATTTCACCACAATTTTCTCACAATTTCATCTTAAAACAAATTCATACATAAGTAAATAACAATGCTTTTATTAAATTCAATAAGTTTATCTTATCATTAGGAAATGATTACTCTTCATAATCGAGGCAGAGCGGGTTCATACTACAATTGAGGTGATAGAACATGACAAAACGTAAAGCCAATCATGTGATTAACGGCATGAACGCAGCCAAAAGCCAAGGAAATGGTGCAGGCTATATTGAAGATGATCAGCTCGTTTTAACAGAAGAACAAAGACAAAACAATAAAAAACGTAAAAAAAATCAATAAGAAAGGAGCCAGTATCATGACGAATAAAAACACAGGAAAAGACATCCGTCAAAACTCGCCTAAAGAACATCAAAGCGGACAGCCTGAGCCCTTATCAGGCAGTAAAAAAGTGAAGAACCGTAACCATACAAGACAAAAGCACAATTCTCATCACGATATGTAAGCATTCTCCTCTCATCCCGTTGCAAAGCGGGATGTTTTAGGTCTTTCACACATTTCAGTTCTCAACATATTATTTATTATGAGATGTGATGGAGGAGTGTTTATGGAGAATGAAAAGCAATCGAATTCCTCTGATTTTCTTGAAATAGACGATTGGCTCAATGTTTTAATGGACGATCCATTTGCCTGGTATGATGAACACCTCCCAATTGACCTTTATGAAACAAGCCGTGATTATATTGTTGAGATTGATGTCTCTACTCTGTCGATCACTGATGTAAAGCTGACCTTCGCTGGACATGAGCTCACTCTCACTTACACTGTACAAAAGCCAAATGATCAAGGCGACCAGCCAATTGGAAAAAGTGTCATGCTCCCTTTTTGCTTGAACGACAAAGAGATTGAAACAGAATACGAAAACCGAATCATTTCGATAAGAATTAAAAAAAGTTCTGACCATTCAAGCGGTGCATTCTTTTCAAATCCCGCATTTCAAACATTAAGAGCCCACCTTCATTTGGTGGGCTCTCTTCCGTTCGTGTCAAGTCAATACCTTTTGCGAACCACCATGGCCAAATAGTAGAATCGCTATATGATAAGGTATTCTTTTTCTACTAGATGGTTTGGGTCTTTCTAGTAAATGGGCACTTATGACTGAAAAAAGGCGTTCATAGAGATAAGAGACATACATTTTTGTTATTTTCTTCTATCATCTCTTCATGTAAAATAAGATAGAGATACTAGGGGTATAAGGAGTGAGAACATGTTAAGCGGCTGGTTTTTGTGGTTCATTTTATTTTGGGGTACGGTGATGATCGGATTACTCGCAATCGGTGGCTTTTTTATGTTTCGCAAATTTCTAAAACGATTGCCGAAGGAAGATGGGAAATCAGAGCTTGATTGGCAGGATGAATATATTCAAAAGAGCCTCCATTTATGGCGGGAAGAAGACAAACAGCTTTTAAATGAACTTGTCTTACCTGTTCCAGAGCTGTTTAGAGATGTCGCCAAAGAAAAAATTGCAGGAAAAATTGGCGAGTTGGCATTAAAAGAACAAGCTGCCAGCATTAATTTAGACTTAATCATTCGCGGCTATATTATCGCTACACCAAAGCGTGATCATAAGTTTTTATTGAAGCGCCTTCAAGAAAAAAACATCGATCATACGCCATATGAAGCATTATTAAAATAACCTCCTTATAAAAAGGAGGTTTAATTCATTTGAACCTGTTGTGGATCTAATTGCTTAGACATCTTTCTAAACGACAAATACATGGCAACGCGCCAAGGCACAATCATGCCAAAGGCAAGTATCCAAAACATTCCGCTTAGAGAGCCATAATCAATAGAAGAACTCAGGATCGTCTTCATTCCGATACGAAGAACAAGAAGTCCAATGAGAATAAACACAAATGCTTTTGACCGCTTTAAGTAAATCTCATTCCCTCTAATTTCAAACTTTGATGTTTTGATTAAAAAGATGGAGAAAAACATCCCCACTGTGATTGCCTCGAGAAATTCAGCCCCAGTTACCTGAAACATTGGAACAAAAAACATCAATGCACCAGTGCTCATGAAAATAGGAGGTAATATAATTTTTTTCGCAGTTGCCGGTTTTGCAGATGACTTAATGCGAATAAACATAACAGCTACCGCCATACATACCGCAATTATAGAAGAGATTAAGACCATCATATCAAATCATTCCTTTATTCTTTAAGGTCAGCCTATGTATAATATACTCCAATTGACGAAAAAAAACCATTCGCCGCGACTGTAGAAAACGATTTCAAAAGCCAGTAAATCCGCCAAATAAGGAAGAGAACATGATGATAATCCATGTGAGAAGATCAAAGAACAGCAATAACCCTACCACAATCATAATGATCCCACCAATTTTCATGATAAGCTGCTGACGCTTTCTGATCCATGCCATTTTCGTGATGAAGAAAGATAGAATAAAAAACGGGACGGCAAAGCCAAGGACATATGCAATCATATAAGGCACAGCCGACTCTGGATTGTTACTAGCAAGCGCGATAACGGCAGATAAAATTGGTCCTGTACAAGGTGTCCATCCAGCGGCAAAGCCCATTCCGATGAGAATCGACCCAAAAAAACCCGCAGGTCGGTTTTTGAACTGCATTCTCTTTTCTCCCATGAGGAATGAAGGCTGAAATACCCCGAGCGTCATAAAGCCAAAGAAAATAATAAGAATGGCTCCAACCTGACGAATGGCTTGATGGTAATCATCAAAAAACTTCCCAACAAACGATGTCCCAAAGCCAATCGCAATAAAGATAATAGAGAACCCAACTAAAAAGAATAAAGTATGAAGTAGACTTCTTCTTCTCAGCATCACCTTCTCAGATTTCACTTCATCCATACTAACACCCGTAATATAAGATAAAAAGGCTGGATAAAGCGGCAGACAGCATGGTGAGATAAAAGAAAGGAACCCTGCTCCAAAGGCTAAAAAGAAATTCAAATCTGTCAAAAGAACACCCCCTTCTTACAATATACAATAAGAGATGACAAAATCATTTCATTTTTTTTACATCCTCTCAATAAAGATGGTCTATTCTCTTAAAACCTTATATAATTTAATTTGACATCAAGATAACGAATCCTTTAAATTTGAAAATAAACCTTAAAATGGATATAATAGAATCGATTCTTTTTATCAAGATTTGCATGAAAGGAACATGACTTTGGTAAAAACATCATTATTAACTCAAATCGAAGAAAAAAGAGAAGAGCTGATGAAAGTTGTCTTGCACAATGGGATGACATCAACAGTGACCATCGAACATAGCCAGCAGCTAGATCATCTCCTCTTACAATATCAACGACACTTACACTCAAACTCAGCCAACTAATCATATCTCATGGAATTTGTCATGCCGCACGATTTTTAGATCAGTTGATATGTGTGAACATAAACGAAACAAAACCTCTGATCACAGGGGTTTTTGTTTTTTTAGAAGGAAGTTGAAGCCAAAATAAAAACCACCTTCCCTGCTTCATTTAGGCAAGTACAGTGGTTTTAAAGCGTCTGATGAAGGTGAATTCAATAAAGAAGGGACAACGCTTGTCCATTCTTTATAACCATGTTCCATCTATGATCATAATATCGTACGTATTATTTCGCTTGGTTGTTCATGGCTTTCATCATTTGATTGATTTTCTTCTGGGACGGTTTCATGCCCATTTGCATCATCATCATTCGAAGCATTTGTTCATTAATTGGTGGATTCTTTTTCAAGTAGCTCATCATATACTTACGAGCAATAAAGAATCCGAGTGCAACTCCTGCAAGCAGTGCAACAACGCCTACAAGGATGACAACCCATAAATCCATAATTCTTCCTCCTTCATGTTGTCTCGTATAAAGTGTACTAAACAAAAGGCTATTATACAACATTTCGCGTTCAATTTTATTTTTTTAAACAAAATTCCTCACTTTTACCGGATTGAGCCACCCGTGCTTCTTTGAACCGAAGTCCATCGCAAGGAAGCAAGGACTAATTTTTCTCAGCACTTCAAAAAACACTGCTTCTGCTTCATAACTGCCGGTGGCAGACATTTGGATATAGCGATCTTTTATGATAAATGCAGCCGTTCCTTTTCCATCAGGTAAGGAAGCGCTGTATATCGAGCCAATTTGTGTATAGTGAATATTCGTTAAGTTGTTCATTAATCGCTGGTGCATATGAAAAGCAGGGATTCGTTTCGTCACGTAATCCACTTGTTTCACAAGCATCACCAATTCATCTTCCGTGCGATTCGTCCAGTGTAACGACTCAAACAAATGAAACAAAATTGATTCTCTACCAAAATAATGATGCGCAAATTCATCCTCAATCCAATAAATATAATAATGGCGTTCCATGTCTATCCCTTCCTTTCACATTTCGTCAATCTCGTATATTGCTTGTATTATACAAAAATGTGAAAGAAAGAATTGTCTATATATGAAGCAAGAAGAAACTAGTTTTGTCAAAAAAACAAGAAAAAAGAAAAAAGTTTGCAGAGCGGATGAAAATGCTCTGCAAACAGTTGAAAAAAAGCATGATGCTTGGAGACTGATTATTTGTTCAGCTTCGCTTTCACACGGCTGACGACATTGCTGACCGTAAAGCCGTATTTCTCAATAATGGTTTCACCAGGTGCAGATGCACCAAATTTATCAATGGCAATTACGTCACCATCGAGACCAGTGTAACGCTCCCAGCCAAGTGAAGCTCCCATTTCAATCGCAACACGAGCCCGCACTGCTGTCGGAAGGACTGACTCTTTGTATTCGTCAGACTGCTGATCGAATCGATCCCATGCAGGAAGACTGACAACAGATGCGCGGATACCCTCTTTTTCAAGTGCCTTTTGCGCTTCAATCGCTAAACCAACCTCAGATCCAGAAGCGAGTAGAAGTGCTTCTGGCTGTGCATCAGCTGCTTCCACGACAACGTATCCACCCTTTTCTACTCCTTCATATGCCTTCTCAGGTGCTTGATCAATCGTTGGAAGGTTTTGACGAGTCAGAACTAGTGCTGTCGGTTTATCCGTTGAAGATACAGCAAGTTTCCACGCTGCAGCTGTCTCGTTCCCATCCGCAGGGCGAATGACAGAAAGGTTTGGCATCGCACGTAATGAAGCAAGCTGTTCAACCGGCTCATGCGTCGGGCCATCTTCACCAACAGCGATACTGTCATGAGTAAAGACATAAGTAACTGGAAGTCCCATTAAGGCAGCAAGACGAATCGCTGGTCTTAAGTAATCTGAGAAAACAAAGAACGTTCCGCCGAATACACGAAGGCCGCCGTGAAGTGCCATACCGTTTAATGCGGCACCCATTGCAAATTCTCTGACACCGAACCAAATGTTCTTGCCGGCATAATGATCTTTCCCAAAATCGTCTGTGTTTTTGATCGTTGTTTTGTTTGAACCTGCAAGGTCAGCAGAACCACCAATGAAGAAAGGTACTTGCTTCGCAATGCCATTTAAGACTTCGCCTGAAGAAGCGCGGGAGGCAAGACTTGAGCCTGCTTCATAAACAGGAACCTCTTGATCCCAAT
The DNA here is from genome assembly GCF_009937765.1 of Bacillus pumilus. Classification (NCBI taxonomy): domain Bacteria; kingdom Bacillati; phylum Bacillota; class Bacilli; order Caryophanales; family Bacillaceae; genus Bacillus; species Bacillus pumilus. Next base: position 2,713,733 of record NZ_CP047089.1, read on the forward strand.
TCTCAGGAAGCTTTCCTTCAATCGCAAGCTTCAATTGAGCTGCTAGCTCAGGGTATTCTTTTTCATATTGCGCAAATTGTTCATTCCAAGCTGCTTCTTTTTTCTGACCAGCGTCTTTTACAGCTTCTTTGAAATGATCGTACACTTCAGAAGGTACATGGAAATCTTCTTCAAACGTCCAAGAGTATGCTTCCTTCGTCAGCTTTGCTTCGTCGCTGCCAAGTGGTGCACCATGCACACCAGACGTTCCTGCACGGTTTGGCGATCCGAAACCGATGGTTGTTTTCACTTCGATCAGTGTAGGTCTGTCTGTGCTTTGTTTTGCCTTTTCAATAGCAGCTGTCACTTCTTCAATGTTGTTGCCGTCTTTTACGTAAAGAACTTCCCAGTTCATCGCTTCAAAACGATTCTTCACATTTTCAGAGAATGAACGATCTAGGTCGCCATCTAAAGAAATATCATTTGAATCATAAAGAACAATTAAACGTCCTAAGCCTAAATGACCAGCAAGGGAAGCAGCTTCAGAGGAAATCCCCTCCATTAAGTCTCCATCTCCGCAAATGCTGTATGTATAGTGATCTACAACATTAAAGTTGTCTTTGTTATACGTTTCCGCAAGATGTCTTTCTGCAAGTGCCATACCAACTGCCATGGCAATCCCCTGTCCTAAAGGACCTGTTGTGGCATCTACGCCTTCTGTATGTCCAAATTCAGGATGTCCAGGTGTTTTGCTACCCCATTGGCGGAATTGTTTTAGATCATCGATGCTCAGGTTGTATCCGCTTAAATGAAGCATGCTATATAGAAGCATAGAACCATGTCCCGCAGATAATACAAAACGGTCTCTGTTAAACCAATTTGGGTTTTGCGGACTTACGTTTAAGTGATTCGTCCATAAAGCGTATGCCATTGGTGCAGCACCCATCGGCATTCCAGGGTGACCGGAATTCGCTTTTTCAATTGCGTCTATGGAGAGAGTACGTATTGTTGCAATAGATTTCAATTCAATCGTTTCCATATAAATCCCCTTCCGTATCTTGTGTACACCATTATCATAAATCTACTGTCCTTTTTTCACAACTATTTCACGCTGAAAAAGAGTGATTTTATCACATTTAGTTTATCGATCACCTAAAAAGTTATGCAAAAATGAAAAAAGATGAGAATGTTTTTCCCATCTTTTCAAAATTCAAGAAATCATACGCTTAATGAAGGTTTTGATCTCTTTCTCTTTTTAATTTTTCTGGTGTGACATCGTTTCCTTCAGGGTCAACGATTTTCACGGTTTTAAGTGTATTTTTCATAGAAGAACGAAAAGCTTTTAAATACTCTTCTCTTAATTGCTTTTGTTCTGTTTTTTCAGCGTCTGACAATCCGGTCTCTTTTGACTTTTTTGAAAGCTCATTGATTCTTGCAAGCTGATTTTTAGAAATCATGACTAACTCCTTTAAAACATTTTCTCTACATACTACTAAATATCGATCACTTTGACAACAAATCAAGCTTTAGGTGATCAAACCTTTTTCATATTCTTGATACCTTCTATGAACCGTTGCTTTTGAAATGTCAAAACCTAGTGCCTGAAGAGTTGCTGCGATTTCGGCGAAGGTCATGTTGTTCTTTCTTAATCGAACAATTTCTGAAATCGGCACTTCAATACGCTCACGGCCAGGCGCATGATCCTGCTGTTTTAAATTCAGTTCGGGCTGATACCCGCCTTCTACGGCTCTTCTCATTCCCCGCTTGATTTTCAGGTTATGAATTTTTCGTTGATATTCTTCAACGACTCCGACGATCTCAATCACCATTTCATCAGCTTCTGAAAGCTCAAGCTCCCCTCTATGAAACGTACTGTACACTTTCACATTTTCTTTAAAAAGACAATGAAGAAGCGCAATTTTTGCTTGTCCTCTTCCGAGACGTGTTTCATCCTGGATAAGAACAGCATCAATTGACTTTTCTCTTAGTGTAGCTAGCATATCAAACACACCATCGCGATCTAGATCATACCCGCTTGCTTTTTCTTTAATAACTTTAACCACATTCATCTTGTGCATAGCAGCTAAAGCCAGCAATTCTTCTTCTTGTCTCTTCAGCGAGGTTTCCTGCTCTTCTTTGACAGTGCTTACTCTCGCATAGATGATTGCATTCATGTCTTCAATCGACCTTTCTACTGTACTGTTGCAAGTTGATATACGACTGGATGCTCTTTTTTGACTGGTATGACAAGGATGTCACCAGGCTGGATTTCTGTTGAAGCAAGATCATTGTGCTGAGTGACCCAGTCAATAAACGCATTTTTATCAATAGATTTGCTGTCGTTTACTTGATCAGCTAACCCCCAAAGCGTATCACCTGATTGAACTTCTATTTTAACATATTGATTTGGATCATTATGGCTTGTGACTGCAATAAGTGAGAGAAATATGCCAACGATGAATGAGAATACCCCAATAAAAATAATAGATTCTTTTAACCTCATAATGTCATCTCTCCTAATAGAATGTGTGTTCGTTCTTTCTGTCACTTATTATAAATACGAACAAACGTTTCTGTCAAACGTTTTTTTCGAACCTATGTTTGTACTGTTAGGAAAAACATGCTATAATTTCTTTAAAATTGACGTTTTGAGGTGCAAAAGATGACGAAGCTATCAAAAAGACAACTCGATATCCTGACATTCATCAAAGAAGAAGTAAAAAGTAAGGGCTATCCCCCATCCGTTCGTGAAATTGGAGAAGCTGTCGGTCTAGCATCCAGTTCAACGGTTCATGGACATTTAGCTAGACTAGAAACGAAGGGCTTAATAAGAAGAGACCCGACAAAACCTAGAGCGATCGAAGTACTAGATGAAGAGGAATTGAATATTCCAAAGAGTGCTGTAATGAACGTACCAGTCATCGGAAAAGTAACAGCAGGCTTGCCTATTACGGCTGTTGAGAATGTAGAAGAATACTTCCCTCTTCCTGAAACTTTTGCAGCACCGGATGAACAAGTGTTTATGCTTGAAATTATGGGAGAAAGTATGATTGATGCAGGCATTTTGGACAAGGACTATGTCATTGTGCGTCAGCAAAGCACTGCTAACAATGGAGATATTGTCGTCGCCATGACAGAGGAAGATGAAGCGACAGTGAAACGTTTTTATAAAGAAGATACACACTTTAGATTACAGCCAGAAAACCCATCTATGGAACCGATTATTTTACAGAATGTAAGTATACTAGGTAAAGTGATTGGCGTATTTAGAAATATTCACTAAAAAAAGCCGGTATTTCATCAGCTAATGATGAGAACCGGCTTTTTTTTATGAACAAGAATAGGCAAGAATACTCGAGCTTGGGAAGGAACCAAATGTAAAGTTCGGCCAAATAAAGCCCGTTGTTCTCCCGAAAGGCTGTGAAGATAAGACATACATTAAAAATACTTGACCGTTTCTCATTAAGACAATCGTCCATCTTCTATTACATCCCGCAGCGAATTGAACCGATTGCTGCCCTCCACCTGTTTGCCCTGAAATTAGTGACTGCATGCTTTGAGGCTGTGATAATGCTTGCTGATATTGCGAAATAATATGCTGTGGTGGAGCTGGCGGGGCTGAGCCACTAGATCCGTGCCCGGTGCCTCCTCCCCCGAATGGGAATCCTGGAAATCCTCCAACTTGTGAAGGAAACGACGGAAAACCTTGCATCTGCCTATCATATGAGTACCCATTCCACATACCTTCATACGGATAATACATATTCAACACCACTTTCTTAGTCATTCATCACGATAGTATATGACATAAATGAAAAAGCGTGTTAAACGTCCAAAAAGAAACTTTTCCAAAAAACGTTTTGTTCTTCTTTAGAACGGTTAAATACTAGATATAAAGAAAAAATAAAAAAATGAAAACTTTTTGCCACCCTCAAACGTTATATATATAGAAAGAAAAGAAATAAAAAACATTTTAATTTAACACTTGTAATATCACTGTAATTATTGTAACATTTGTAACATAAGAAGTTTTCATTGAGAAAAGGAGGCAATTGCCTTGAAAAAATTATTCGTTTTATTAACTGCTATTATGCTTATGATCTCATTACAATCTACAACATTGGCCGCTTCTAAAAAACCAGCCACTTTGACAAATAAAGAAGCGTTACATATTGCCCTTGATGCACGAGAACACTTTTGGAGTGCGATGTCAGGCTACAAAATTAAGGAACATTCTGATTACAAATTAAAATCATTTAGCTATAAAGACATGACTTACAACTATCTTTCTAAAACATTTGATACAAAGAAAAAACTAAACAGCTACCTATCTCAAGTTTTCACAAAAGAAGCCATCAATCAAGGTTTAAAAGACTACCAGTTCATTGTTCATAAAGGTAAAATGGCTGTTCCAGTTGGCGACGGAGACAATATGCTTAATTGGGATAAAGCAACACCTAAACTTGTCTCTAACAAACAAACAGTCCGCACATATGAATTCACTGTCCCAACACTTGACGGGCGCAAAGTAAAAAGAACAGTTACGTTCGAAAAAGGACAAAAAGATTGGAAAGTCACAAAAATTGACGCTGTTATCTAAATAAAAACCAGGCCATTAATCGGCCTGGTTTTTATATTGGAGAAAATTCAGTCATGCGTTCTAATGCGTGAGCAAGTGATGCTGCCGTGCGAAATTCATTAAAAGGAAGCCCGAGCTGTACAGCGGTTTGGGCAATTTCTGGTCTGATTCCTGAAATGGTTGTCTCTACTCCAATTAACCGAAGTGATGTGACAAGATCAAAAATTTGCTGAGCCACCATTGTATCAATAATGACAACGCCCGATAAATCAATACATAAATGCTGCACACCTTTTTGTGAGCACTGTTTCAGCGTATTTTCTAAAATAATCTTTGCTCTCGCTGTATCAATATCACCTACTAACGGCAATAACGCAATATGGCTTTTTAAAACAATGACAGGTGAACTTAGCTCGTAAATCATGTCTCTTTGTGCCACGAGCTTCTTCGTTGTATTTTTCACGTATTGCTGAATGAACACATGAATTGAAATATTAAATGCCTCTGAAATTAAATCATACCAATAAAAGATGCGGTCAATATCAATATCATCTTGGCGCTGCTTAATAAATTCTTTTAAGTAATGAAGGACCACTCTTTGATTAGACATGTATTCTCTCACAACATAATCTAATGGTGTGTTTAAATGCTTCGGATCACTGGCTAAGTCTTCAGACCACTTCTTAAACTCAGTATGTAAATACGTCTTGTCTTCAATAAGCGCACGTATAAAATGCTGGTAATAATCTTGATTTTGCCGTTTCAGCTCTGATATGATGCTGGAATCTGTTGAACGATAGATTGATTCTGGATCATCATCCTCAATTGAATCATACCAAGTTTCAGTCAGTTTCTCTGCATGTTGCATGAAATAGTCGTATAATGCACGGTTCTTATCCATAAGCATATATCCCTTCACATTCTGTCATTGAATTGTATCTTATAGGTCAATTGTACACTGAATCTTGTGTCCCTGCGAACTCCAATACGCTCTAGCGAACAAAAAAGACACCTACTCATAGGCGCCTCTCTTTTAGTTTTATTTCACAATAAATAATATTCTTTTCCCATCAGGATACCCACTCATCTGGTGTCCAACCCATGAGCCTGCTCCCCTATTATCAGAAGGGCTGACATATTGAACACTCGCCCCTTTTCCTCCTTCAAAACAAACGGCCATTGGCCACTCATCTCGGTCGAATCCTGGTTTAGTCGGAATGCCTTTTAAAGATTCTTGCCTGCGGGCATCTGCACCATTTCGGTCTATCGTACACACATCTGAATGCCCTTTTCGAATGGCTTCTTGAATATGACTGCCTGTTTCAGGGTACCGTTCTTTTGGAAATTGAATGACATGATCATATCGATCCGCACCTTTTGCTGCATGTTCCTCCCCAAATCCACTTAACAGCGTGCCCATCCATATCACAAAGCATAAAGCGACAGCAGTCATCCAGCCTCTTCTCATCTTCAAAAGTGTGAGACCTCCTCATTTTTTTCAAGCAGAATCTTGACTTAAAGGGAATGTGTCATTTTAATGTATGAGTCGTTCTCGAATGACATGTGAAAAAATGAAGAGGCTGAGAGGTCAATGGATCTTTCAAGCGTATACAGATAGACACTTATTTCCATATAAAAAAGCTTGTCCCCTATGAAGGAAACAAGCTTTAGCCTCTAGCTTTTATTGCGCTTTTGCATAGTTGATAAATTCAACAAAGGCAGCTGTCGCTTTTGGACCGCCATTAATCGTTCCGTTTGAATACCCTGCGTTATGAACCCCAACGATTTGCTGATTTTGATCTAGCATCGCTGAGCCTGAATTTCCGCTAAATGTATCAATCGTATAGTATGCGAGGTTCGTATCTTCTCTTGTCACAGAACCTGACATCTCCCATTGCGAGATCTTGCCAGTCGATCTCATTTTATCACCTGGATATCCAGAAATTTTAATCGTTGTCCCAGTTAAGTTTGTCACCTGACGGATGGAACGGTAACCGACTGTATTGCCAATGTTCGTATCTGTTTTGATTACAGCAAAATCATATTGGCTCGCACCTGTATTGATATATCCGCTTGGCACATAGAATTCCGTCATTTTTGCTGAGCCATTCACTGCTGTGCTATCGTTCATGCCTGGATACACCGATCCTTTTGCACTATAACTTCTTGATGCTGTATTGTACACACAGTGTCCGTTTGTCAAAATTTTGTTAGGGGCAATAAGTGTCCCTGTGCAGCTTGAGCCGCCAAAAGTAATATAAGCAATTGAATTGTATGGTGCTACTCTTGTGTTTGCTACTTTTGTTCTACCATCGTCTCCAATGACGACTTTCGTTTGAGAGTCTTTTAAATATTTTGATAGTGGTTTTACTTTTTCGCCAACAGTAGAAGATAGATCATCCACTTTGTCAAAGGATGAGGGGGATTTCGAATCATTGTGGAAATCACTTGAAGAGATCACCTTTCCATCAGAAGTCACCATGTCATAATCAGACGTTAGTACTGAATCCGATGCCGCATGGGCAAAACTAGGCACACTTAAAGCACCAAAAACGAGTAGAGAAGGGAGTAACATTTTCACCTTTTTCATCATATTCCTCCTTTATATCCTATATCAAAAATCATACGATTGTTTCATATTGGAGTAAATGAGAGAATATTCTTATTTTTTCAAAATATTTCATTATTAAATTAGGTGTTTTGAATCTTTCCAACTTTCATTCTATCGATCTCACCTTTCTTAATGAAAAGGAAAAACCGCCTAATTGGCGGCCTTTCTTCTTGTTAGCTCCATACATCTTTTACATATCTATTATTATTTGCTAGGGTTGTTAGCCAATTTTCAGCATCTTCCTTCGAGCATTGTTTCTCGTGTTGATAGAGGTCGATCAATGTAGACTCTACGTCTGGTGCCATGACTTTTCCGTCTCCGCACACGTAAAGGTACGCACCTTCATCGAGTAATTTGATGAGCATACCGCCGTCTTCTTTTAACAAATGCTGGACATATACTTTTTGGTCTTTGTGACGAGAATAAGCCCGGCGGATGTGAACAACTCCTTTTTGCGCTGCAAGCTGCATTTCCTCAAAATACAGATCATCTTCATGAGGGTGACGGCAGCCAAAATACAGGTGAGCTTCACCTAGTCGCTTGCCTTCCTTCTGCCACACTTCTCTTGCCTGAACAAATCCTCTAAATGGAGCGATTCCTGTACCAGGTCCGATCATGATCATCGGTGTTTCGGATGAAGGCGGCAGCTGGAATCCTGCCTGCGCTTCGTGAAGGAAGCAGGCGACTTCTTCTCCTTTTTGCAGATCGCATAAATAGTTTGATGCGACTCCTGCATATTCACCGCGGCCGCTCCACGCTTTCCCTTTCACAACCGCCACTGTGATACTGACTCTTTTCTCATCGATCTTTGGTGAGCTAGAAATAGAATAATAACGAGGCTTCAAACCTGGTAAAAGTGCTAAAAAGTGCGCAAATGGCATTTCACATGCTTCATATTGATCTAGTAAATCCAGCATGGTGACTCGTTTCTTTAAAATAGCTTCTTGATATGCTTCACCAGCCATTTGCTCAAGCTCCACGCGATGAGGCGGACAAACTGTATACGAGGCGAGCTCTCTTAGCTGCGTACGTGTTGCCGGTTCTTGAAGCTCAACATGTGACGCAAGTAATTCTCTTACTTGAATGGGCTGACCTAAAGGTAAGTGATTTGCTTCTTTCTCAGAAGAAAGCTTGATGTGCTGCTTAGGATCTAGATTGAAGCGATCAATCACCCGCTGAACGAGTACATCACGATTTTTCGGAACAATTCCGATATGATCCCCTTCTTTGTATTTTTTCCCTTCAGGTAGTCGCAACTCTATATGTCTTGTTTTCCGCTCACTTTTTTGAGATTGTAATTCTTCATTTTTCAGTACAACAGCTGAAAAGGCACCATATGTTTTCGCCACAGGACGTTCTACTAGCTCATTTGTATAAGCTACTGATAGTTTTGGGGTTTCCTTCCCTTTCTCTTGGAAGGTGAGCTGAAATTCTTTTGCTAACTGCTCGAAGACTATTTTCTGAAATGTTTCTTTATCCTCATCCATATCTCCGCCTGCGTCACCTTCTCCTAAATCAGCTACACGCTTTGCCCCTTTACTTTCAAGTGCTTCATCAATGAGACGAGGAATACGCTGGTAGGTACTTGCCCAATTTCGATCCCCGCATCCAAACACAGCAAATGTCACGTTTGTTAAATCCTTCTCTTTATCCTGCGTGACCCAATCCACAAATGTTTTCGCATGGTCAGGCGGATGTCCATTGTATGAAGCGGTCACGATAAGAACTGCACCCTTATCTGGTAATTGGCGCGCATAGTCATCGAGCGGAGCCGTGGTCACATCAAATCCTTTTGCTTTTCCGTCTTCAGCCAATTCGTTTGCGATTTGCTGCGCTGTACCAAGATTTGATCCATATAAAACAAGTAGTGGTGTACCATGACTCTTCACTTTAGACTCTTCAATGGTGGTGCTTTTTTTTGTTTCTTCTTTCGGCGGTGCCATAAAGAGTTGCTGCTTCCTTGGCCGCACTTTGATTTTAAAATCGTTTGGCTTAATCGTTAAAGATTCTTTTAAATTAAGTTCGTATGATGTGTGATCAATCAATTCCATGTTGTGCAAGACCATTGCCAGTACCATAGTGGCTTCATGAAGAGCAAATTGCATACCAATACATGCACGCTGTCCATTCCCAAAAGGCTTGTAGGCATGCTGCGGGATCTTTTCAGGGTGCAGAAAACGCTCTGGTTTAAATTCTTCCGCATCCCCTCCCCATACCGCTTGATCACGGTGTAATTTAGGGAGTAGAACGGAAACACTTTGGTTCTTTTTAATCGAGTATTTCCCTCCGATGATTGTGTCCTCTTTCGCATAAAGAGAGAACGTAGGCGCTGTTGGCCAGAGGCGGAGGGCTTCATTTAAAACCATACGAGTGTAAGTTAGTTTTTGTACCTGCTTAAATGTTGGCAGTTCGCCTTGCAGCACATCATCTGCTTCTTGGACGGCTTTCTTTAATTTTTCTGGATTTTTTAATAAGAAATAAATCGCAAAGGATAACAGCCCGCTTGTTGTTTCGTGCCCAGCTATTAAGAAGGTAATGATTTGATAGCGAATATTTTCATCTGACAGGCGCTCACCTGTTTCAGGGTCCTTTGCATGAAGCATAAGGGACAGTAAATCATTGCCCGTTTTATCTTGTTTTCTCCGTTCTTGAATAATGTCGTCTACTAATGTCTTCATAAAATCTACATTTTCTTCAAATTTTTTTCTTCTTTTGATCATTAATTTATCTGCAACCGGCAACCTACTTGCTTGTTCCATCGCTTCGTTTAACCCGTTCAGCATGCTTTCGATGAAAGGATGCTGATTTTCTTTATAAAAGCTGTTAAACCTGAAGTCAAAACCACAAAGTCCAATCGTATCTAAAGTGAGCTTTGTCATATCCTCTGCTACTTCAATTTCTTCATCACGGCCTGTTCTTTGCCATTTTTGTACAAGCTGTGTGGCAATATCGAGCATCATCTCATGGTACCCCTTCATAGCCTGCTGACTAAACGCCGGCATCAAGATGTGATGAGCCTTTCTCCAGTTCGGTTCTTCTGTCCAGCTTGTAAATAACCCATCCCCTGAAAATGTTCTTACTTTATTCAGACTGCTCCCGATGAATTTATCAAAACGGCTCTCATCAAATACTTCTTTGGCAAGTTCATGGCTGGAAACAAAAATACTTGTTGCTTTTGAAAATTCAAATTGAAAGATCGGTCCTAATTCGTCTGCCAGCCGCCAAAAGGTTTGAGAAAGCTCCCCCTTTTTGATATGAGGAATATTTTTAAAAGGTCCGTATGTTTTTGGTTTTGGAATGATTGATGTTTGTTGCATGGTCCCGCTCCCTTTCATTCATTAAGATGCAACGCTGATAGCGCGCCATAAACTTTGCTCAATGTCCTCTAGAAATTCACCTGTTGGCTCTATTCCGTCTGCAAGAATTTGTTTATGCAGCTGTACAAAGGCACCAAATACAATCGATAAAATGGTTCTACCTGAGAGATTTGGATGAATCCCATCCCTTTTTCCTTCTTCAAAGATCAGGAATAGCTCATGTAACAAATGCTGCATTTTCTCTTTGCTCGTCTCGTCTAAGTAATGGGATCGTCTATCAATTTCTAAAAAATATAGCCCGCTTGGATTCTCCTTTGTAAATAAAACGAGGCAATAGAATACATGCTTAAAGTACGCACGGATACTTGCCTTTGGATCTGGACTGTTTGTGTTCATTTTTTCGATAAAAGCAGAAAGGCTACGCTGATACAAAATATTGACGAGTGCCTCTTTACTGTCGAAATAACGGTAAATGGTTCCTGCTCCGACGTTTGCTCTTTTTGAAATCATCGGCATCGTGGTGCCATCAAATCCCCGTTCAATAAATAAGTCTAGTGAAGCCTTCATGATCTGTTCTTGTTTATCAGTCACTGCTGGCACTTCATCCCCTCCTCATCTAATAGGAATGAACATTCATTCCGCATGCGGTATATTATATTAATATTTTAATTTCTTCTATATATACTTAAACATACTTATTTTTCTTCGTCATCACATTTTCTGAAAATAATAATAATTAAGAAATGGTGCCTAGTCAGTCAGCACCCAAAGGACTCAGAAACATTGACAGATATGTGTCATGCAGGTGACTTCAGCACTACACCTTCATTCTTGATCAATCGGAGAGTGAATGTGGTCGTCATATGTATCAATATATAAACTGCCATTACTTGAGCGAACTGCGTATACAATGTCCTTTAAGGAGAGCTGCCTTTTCTTAAGCTCTTCATCTATCCATTCCACAGTTAATTGATTTTCTTGAATGTTTTTCAAAATGAGCTTTCCGTCCATGATCACTTCGATCGGCATGTAGACCTCGGCCTTCTTATACAATTGAAGATCCTTTCGAGTGACATTTTCAAATGAAGGATATTTTTTCACTGACATATGTCCATCTGTTTCGATCATGGCAAATTCAACTTCGCTAATATCAAAAATGTCTTTTTCTCTCAGCTGCTGATTTAAATAATCAAGGGTATACCTCATTCCCTTCATATTCTCTTAAAGAATTTTGCCATTTTGTATGACAAGGGTTGGTTTACCAGCCATAAATCCTCTCAATTTCCGGCTCCTTAAAGCAATCAGTGAAATCACATAAATGATGATGACAAGTGTGACAAAGGAAATCGTCGTGTGATGAAATGGAAGCGTTGTATTAAACGCGAGACTCGCCGCAATTGAACCTAAGCTGATGGCTGCTATAAAATCAAAAATATTCATTTGAGCAATGGTTTGCTTTCCAAGAAGACGTGCTCCGCCAAATAAAATCGCAAAAGCAAACATCGTCCGTAAAATGACTTCAATATGGTCAGGCATGTCAGGGCCACCCCTTTCATTTGCAACAAAAAAAGCCTTTTCCTTAGAAAAGACTCCTTTTTAGACTATGCATTTATTCCATCTTTATTCAACTGGGCAGCATCGCTTTGCTCAAATTGTGAGCGCAACTCGATAATAGAGCTATTTCTCACAGCATGGGCATCTTGCTCAAGAAGCCACGTATAAAATCTAGCTTGCTCTGCTGTTTGCAATGCTAGCATATATTTTTGCGTGGAACGCTTCTCTGCAACGCGCTGCTTGATCGCGCGCATCTGCTTCCAGAATTGATAATAAGGAAGTTTGAGCTTGGTCATAAAGCCGCGATGATCCTCAATGACATATCCCTCTTCTTTAATCGAATCGTCATGAGAAACGGCCTGATACCATTTATAAAAAGACGTCCAATCTTGGAACACAGCCACTTCCTGCTTGCTGGATATTCCAAGCTGTTCGCTTACTCTTTGCACTTCAGTAAATGGTGCCTTTTCATAGCTTAGCTGACGCTTCACAATATCAAGTAAAATGAGTTGATCACGATCATATGTGATAATATGTGGGTCTTTCTTTGGCAAAATGACTTCAAACACAAGAGATACATTGTGGTCACGTACGTATGATTTGATGTAGTCGACCTGCACGTCTCCGAATGTCTGATAGAATAACTCTTCCACCCAAGAAGCATGCTGATTTTGCTTCACATGAGATGTATACGATTTAGACGTAAACACCAATTCATCTTCCATTTCGTTATACCCAACCGTCCCTAAATATCCATTTGCTTTATCATAGACGGTAACAGGAAATTGAAGGTGGTTCACTAAATGATGCATTTTTGTCTCAGGACGCTCATCAATGTTAAAAAATTTGTTGTAGCTTCTTGAAACAATCTGTTTTGACACCATATTGACAAACAAGCCTCTTGCCTTTACATTCACATCATCCCATTGCCGCTCACTAAACGCTTTTTTCGTAAAATTAAAAGATGAAATATGATGCGGAAGCTTTAATTCCTGTACATATTCATGCTGATCTAAGTGAGCTAAAAAGTCGTCCAGTGAAATATCTGGTTGAATGGCAGCCGATGTCTTTTTCTCAGAAGCTCTATAGACTGGGTTGTCGATTTCATGAGTCTCAATCCCGTCAGCTGTGATTTTCAACACCCTCAGCTGTCCCCCGAATTCAACCTGACCCTCTAGATTATAAGACCTTTCCGCTGCTTGAGTAGGTAGCCTGTATAAATTGCGATGCCCGTGAATTTGAATAACATCTAATCCAGCGGTATTTTGAACAAACAAGTGATCAATGTCATCTGAATATTCACCTACACCGTGGATGAGCTGCTGTGTTGAGACATGTAGAAGATCTTCTGGCAAATGAGCAAGACCTCCGTGGGTAACAAGAAATGTCTTGCCATGGTACGTAAAATAAGTAAGCTGATGAAATGTTCTGACAAACTTCCGTACTTCTTTTAAATCAAACTCTGCTGCTTCAATTTCAGGTGCTGTATGCCTGTTAAACATATTGCTTCTTACTTTTTCACCATGTGCAAACCGGTATAAATGCTGATCATGATTACCCTCAATCACAATGACATTCCGGCATTCTCTATGTGCGAGCATCCATTCTAATACTTCCTTGTTTTCTATTCCTCTATCAAGCAAATCACCTGCAAAGATATAAAGTTCATTTTCTTTAATGTCTCCTTGCAAATAGGTGGTCAGAGCGGTATGACAGCCGTGAATATCTCCAAAGACATGAATAGCCTCATATTGATCGAAGGATCGAGGCTGATAGGTCATCACTTGCGAATATTCCTCAGGCTGCAAGACCGTCACCCATGATGGGACCTTTTCTGTTTTTAACCGCTCGTTCATTTGATATAAAACAGACTCCCGTACAACTTTGTGAGCTTCACGTGAGCGATTTTGCAGGAGAGCTGTTTCAAGCGGCACCTGCGTGAAGTCGATGACATACACTCTGTAACGATACGATGTGGCCAGCGATTTATATTGAGATATCGATTTGCTTGAAATATGCGTGGCATCGACCACAGTAAAGTCTCCGCGTTCCATACGTGCTGTAAGCAATTCAAATAATAAAGACCAGACTTTGTGGTCATGTTTGCTTGAAATTTCTGGTTTCCCATTGACAGATAACTGAGGGGGCTGGGTCAAAAGACGGATTTGATCCGCTGATAACGTGTAAGGCTCTAAGCCTTGGGCTTTGATCCAAGTTGATTTCCCTACGCCTGGGAGACCTCGTAAAAGGACTAAAGTTCTCATATTGGTTCTCCTTTAATAAGTGATATTTTACCTATTATAGATAAATAATGGATAAATCTCAATCTTTTATTGATTATGGTAATATATAGATAGAAAGGGAGGTTTTACGTATGTCTAACGGAGAGAATATGGCATTTAACATAGGTGATCTTCTATTTCAAGTGTTCTCTCTTCTATTCATCGCTACGATCGTGACGATCATTGTCATCGCTTTTCGAATGATCAGAAGAAAACGAATGGAATTGAAGAAGGTTGAGGAAAGATTGAACAAAGTGATTGAAAAAAACGATTTAAAAGAGTAAAAAATCCGGGATTTAACCGGATTTTTTTTGTTTCATCACAATTCCTTGCCGCTGCTGCATCAAAAAGAAAAAGACACCTAAAAGGACAAGAAAACCGCCACACATTTGGAGTAGTGTGACTTTTTCTCCAAGTAGCCATACAGCAAGAATCGTGGCTCCAACAGGCTCGCCAAGGATACTCATTGAAATGGTTGTGGCATTGACATAGGTTAAAAGCCAATTATTAATGACATGAGACATGGTAGGAATGATCGCAAGTAATAAAAAGATCCCCCACTCTTTACCGGGATAACCTGTAAAAGGAGTTTGCTGAATCAAATTGAATAAAATTAAAAAAAGACCGGCAAATCCAAACACACAAAAACTATAAATCCAATGAGATATCTTTCTGACAGCCTGTTGACCTATTAATAAATAACAAACAACTGCGATCACACTTAAAAAGGATAAAATGTCTCCTAGGATGGCTTCCTGGCTATGACCTATGTCTCCCCACCCAATCATAAGTGCACCAACTATCGCTGCACACATCGTCAAAAGTGCGGGCAGCGTCGTTCGTTCACGGAAAATGAGAAATCCGCCTAATAAAGAGACCATCGGCTGAAGAGCGATGATAATTGTAGAGCTTGCCACAGTCGTCAGCTTTAGTGAGCCAAACCACAACACAAAATGGAGTCCTAAAAAGAAGCCTGACATACATAAGAAAAACCAGTCTCTTCGCTGAATCGAGAGAAATTCTTTTTTTCGTGGCAGTATAAACGGCAGCATAATAACCGCGGCAAAGATCATTCGATACATGCTTAAAATAGCAGCAGGTGCATTTGACCATTTCACAATAATCGCAGAAAACGAAATGGCAATAATTGAAATCACAAGCGGTAGAGCAATTGATTTCTTTTGAGCAGTAGACTTCATGTCCATAAGCAGCAGCTTCCTTTACATCAGCAGTAGATGAGAAGTTCATCTTGTATGTCGTCATCTTACTATGTCAAATCCGCTAGAGGCAAGATGATTTTTAAACTTATGTAAGCTTTTTTGCATGAAAAAAGGCTTTCATCTCGAAAGCCCTATTCATCATCTATCAATAGATAAACCGCCCGAACGGGACCATGAACCCCTACTACCAAATTCATCTCAATATCCGCAGAGTTACTCGGACCTGATATGAAATGAATCGCACCTTTCGCCTGCTCTCCTTCTTCTACCAAGCGATTGAGAGTCGAAACAGCTTGAATCATCCGCGGAACCACCGTGCTTTTTTCAATACACACGATATACATCATCGGTAAAAAATGCAGTGCTCTTCCTTGGCCCTGATGGGATGAAAGGACGATCGTCCCTGATTCTGCTAAAGTGTAATCACTAAATACAACCGAATACGCCGCTTGTTCTGCTAGCCTGATATTTTCTTCCCTTGATGCCTCAGCATTCCAGCTTGTGACTGCGAATCCTTCGTGCTGCAAGCTGTCAAACATCGGATAAAATCCATACTGTTCAAAACGATGATCGCCCGATGTCATCACAGAACCCTCTCCATACTCTGTCATCAATGATCGTAGTGCAGAGGGCGCTTCCTCTGGGGTTGTTTCGACCACTCTTGTGTGAATTCGTTGACATTGCATCTTCAATTGCTCGACTAGCTCTTCTTTAGACAAAAGTCCGTTTGTTTCCCACTGAACTTGATGCTTCCAAGCCGGACGCTGAATAGAGGCAGACGAGGATGAATCTTTTCCTAATTGCTGACGGATATGAGTTAAAAACGATTCTCGGTGAGAAATGGTTCCCTTCATCACTGCTCCTCCTTCTGTCTCTTTTTAAACCAGTCCCTGAATCTTTCTTTACTTGGAGCTGGCAGGTCACGAATATCTGTCCAATTCTTTAAAGGACCTATACCTTTTGAAATCTGTCCGTTTGAAGCCATACGATTCATCAATAGAGGGGCTGCTTTTGTTCCGAATTGATACATCCCGGGAGTCGATGCGCCCATTCCGAACATTTTCATCGCCATCATTTCAGCTTTAGGCGCTCTTCCCTCTTTTTCAACGATGACTTGTCGATGTTTTATTAATAACTCGTGAAGCGGGATCTTTACTGGGCAAGCATCTGTACAGGCTGCGCAAAGGCTGGATGCAAAGGGAAGCTCTTGATAGTCATCATAGCCGCCAAGAAGCGGTGATAAAACAGCACCAATTGGCCCCGGGTAAATCGATCCGTATGAATGTCCGCCCACATGCCGGTAAACTGGGCACACATTGATGCAGGCTGCGCACCGAATACATTGGAGAACAGGCTGAAAGGCCGTACCTAATATATTGGACCGCCCATTGTCCACAATGACCAAGTGAAATTCTTCTGGTCCATCGACTTCTTCTTCTCCTTTTGGTCCGACGACAGAAATGTAACTCGTTAATTTCTGACCGACTGCACTTCTGCACAAAAGACCAACGAGGACATCTAGTTCCTCCATCGTTGGAACCATCCGTTCCATGCCCATAACGGCGATATGTGTCTTCGGGATAGCCGTGACTAGATCCGCATTCCCTTCATTTGTCACAAGGCAAATGGAACCTGTATTGGCGACAGCAAAATTACAGCCGGTGACACCCATATCTGCTTCGAGGAACTTTTCACGTAATATAGCTCTCACAAAACTCGTCATATCTTCAGGTGTCTCTGACATCTCATATCCGAGCTTTTCGTGAAAGACTTCTCGTATTTGTTCTTTTGTCATGTGAAGAGCAGGTGCCACAATATGTGAAGGGGGTTCATGATCATCTACTTGCAAAATATACTCGCCAAGGTCACTTTCCACCACCTCACAGCCGATCTCTTCAAGGGCTTGATTCATTTCAATTTCTTCTGTGACCATTGATTTTGATTTAACGATCTTTTTGGCCTCTTTTTTCTGTGCCACATGTTGAATATACGCTGATGCCTCTTCTTTTGTTTTTGCAAAAAAGACATGTCCTCCGCGTGCACTAACGCTTTCACTTAATTGGTATAAGTAGTCGTCGAGATGCGCCAGCGTATGTTGCCTGATTTCCTCGCCAAGTTCTCGCCACTTTTCCCAGTTACCAAGCTCTTCGCTCGCAGATAGCCGCCTTTCATACAGGCGTTCCTGCGCTGAGGAGACTGCTCCTCTCATAACTGTATCTTCTAATCCTTCCCCGATTCGTTCTTTAAAGGCCTTCGCTCCAATTTTCATACTCATGTGCCGTTCCCCCTCTTAAACTCAGCGGCTATTTAACACCTCTGCGATATGCATCACTTGAATGGGTTTATCAAGACGATTCAGTCTCCCGCCAATATTGAGAAGGCAGCCGCAGTCGGCACCAATGATGTATTGAGCGCCTGTCTCCTCTATGCTTTGGACTTTTTCATCGACCATTTGCTCAGAAATAGGTGTCATTTTTACTGAAAAGGTCCCTCCAAATCCGCAGCAATTTTCTGCGCGCGGCAATGGTGTCATCGACAAATCTTTGACATTTGACAACAGTGTGAAAGGGGCTTCCTTAATTCGCAGCAGCCTCGTCATATGACAGGATGTGTGATAGGTTGCGTTGCCTTTCAGGCTCGCGCCTACATCTGTGACGTGTAATATATCAACAATAAACTCGGTTAATTCATATGTTTTTTCAGCAAGTGCTTCAGCTTGTGTTGACCACACTGGGTCTTCTTTTAAAAGTTGAGGATATTCTAAAAACATCGCCTTACAAGAACCTGACGGCGTCACGACATATTCAGCTGTTTCAAAGGCTTTGATCATGTTTTTTGCTGCTTTAATGGTTTCTTTTGTATAGCCGCTGTTAAAGGCTGGCTGTCCGCAGCACACTTGTGATTCTGGAAATTCCACTTCAACACCGAGTCTTTCCAACACTTCCACTGTCGCCTTTCCTACATTTGGCTGCATCGTGTCAATTAAACAAGTAACGAATAAATGGACTTTCATCGGCGAACTTCCCTTCTTTGCTGCAATTTGATTCATCAATTTGGTCCTCTGATGACGAAATAACAAGTCTTATTTTCATTTTAATCCCAAATTTCTGAAATTTCAACGAAGTGATTTGTCTAAATTTGGACAAAAAAACGCCCTTTTAATTGGGCGTTTTTGATGTTTATTTTGAAATCATTTCACCAATTTTTTCTTTAATAGGTGTTAAGGGTCTGGCTAATAAGGTTTCGAAATCATGGCTTTCAACGGCTAATGCACCATCGCGAATCCCGCTTTGAATGGCTTTGACAAATGGCACCGCTTCTTTTGGTACACCATTAGAAGCTAAAAATTCTCCAAATGTGTCGACATCAATTTGCTCCACCTTGATCTCTTTTCCGCTCACTTCACTAACAATGTGAGCAAGTTCAGTATGCGTCCGAAGAGGTCCTGACAGTTCATATGTCTCCTTGTCATGTTCAGAAAGTGTTAACGCATTTGCGGCCGCTTCTGCGTAGTCATTTCTTGTTGCCCAGCCAACCTTGCCATCACCAATTGGACTTAAAAATGGTGCGCCACTCACGGCTGCTAGTATCGTATCTTTTTCATTTTCTACATACCAGTTGTTTCTTAGAAACACATGAGGAATGCCGGAGGCAACAATAGCTTCTTCAGTTTTTGCGTGGTCATGTGCAAGGACAAGCTGACTCTCTCTTGCATTCACAACGCTTGTATATGCAATAAAGGATACACCAGCTGCTTTCGCCGCTTGGATGGCAGCCGTATGCTGCTCGACGCGGTCTCCATCGGCTGTTGAAATGATCAGAAGGCGGTCAATGCCTTGAAAGGCTGCCTTAAGGGTGTCTGGCTGAGTAAAGTCTCCGTGGCGTACATCTACCCCAGTTTCCTTTAAATGTGCTGCTTTTTGCGGATCTCGAACACTCACCGCAATTTGTTCAGCTGGTACCTTTTTAAGTAAATGCTGGACAACGAGCGATCCGAGCTGTCCTGTTGCGCCTGTTACTAATAACTTCATAATGTTTGACCTCCTCATTTTTTGTTCAACGGTGATGTGTATTCGTTATAATCAAAATGGTTACAACAAAGGTGTAAAAAAAGCTCTAATGTACGAGCTTTTTATTCCGCCTCTGTCAACAATTGCTGGATTGTCACTTGTTTGAGGTGATTTTCAAGCGCTGCTTGAGCTTCTTTTAGTTCACTTCTCAGTCTTGTATCCATCGCTTGACCAATTGGACATGCGATGACTGGCTGATGAAAGTTAAACAATTCTTCATCCTCGCTTACATCGACAGCACGGTACACATCTAATAGCGTGATTTCCTCTGCCGGCCTTTTTAAGTAAGCACCGCCTACTCCGCGTCGTATCTCAATAAGATCCGCCCGTTTGAGCATTGCCATCATTTTTCGAACAATGGCTGGATTTGAATTCACACTTTCTGCAATAAAATCTCCTGTACACTCTTTTGGTACACCTGCAATAAATGACATAATATGAACAGCAATCGGATACCTACTGCTAATTTGTTTCACAATCTTTCACCACCGTTGTAATCAATATAGTTACAATAAGTGATTTTGTCAATCAATATACGGATTTTTCTTTCGATCCCAGTCTTCATATGTCATGATATCGTAGTCTTCTTCTGTATCAAGCTCAAGCGGCGCAATGCATTCAAGTAGATTCCCATCTGGGTCAAGAAAATAGATCGCTGCATGAAATTGCGGCGGATTATCAAGAACTAAAGGCTGCTCCTCTTCTGAAAAGCCAAACATTGGGTGAACACCGATGCCTTTTTCAACTAGCCAAGCCTTGATTTGTTCGATACTAGACGTTGTAATTTGAAAAGCAACGTGCCGGGTCGAAGGATGATACGGGAAGTCATTGATATCTACTTTCCACAAGCCAAGCCAGCTCTTTCCTTTTTCAATCCATAAAAAAGCAACTCGTTCATTTTCGTGAGCAAGTGTCAATTCCAATTTTTCATAAAACGCAATCGACGCCTTCAAGTCACTCACAGGTAAATGGGCTTCATACAAACCTTTTATCATCATCAAAACCACTCCTTTTCTACCTTCTATTCTGCGGGGTTTGAAAAAATTCCGCCTCAGTAAAACGATGTATTTTATCCCCTTCATTGGTTTGAGAAAAATGATATGTTTGATCCATTACAGATGGGGGAAGGTGTTCAAATAAAAGAAAGGAGCGTTTTATATGCCTTGGACGATGAATGATTATCCGGCTTCATTTCAATCGTTAGACCGCATTATTCGAAAAAAAGCACTTGAGATTGCTAATAAAATGATACAGGAAGGCTATGACGAAAGTAGAGCCATTCCAATTGCAATCAGTCAAGCGAAAGAATGGAAAAAGAACGCAACGGAGAAAGAGATCGAGGATTTCACAGCTCATGGTTCTGTGACGCCATCTAAAGACAGCAGCTCCGCAAGACCAGAACTTATGGATCATGCGCAGCATGTCGTCAAACACGAAGAAGGCTGGGCGGTTCAAACAGAGAAAGCAAAACGAGCAAGTGAGATCAAAGAAACGAAACAAGAAGCAATCGACCGGGCAAAGGAGATTGCCTCTAATAAAGGGACTTCCGTTGTTATCCATAGCAAAGATGGGAACATTCAAGACGTGTTAAAACCGCAATAAGACCGCCCATGAGCGGTCTTTTCTTATGCATTCTTTTCTTTTTTCGCTGGTGTTTTTCTTTTTTTAGGCGCTGCCTTTTTCGCTTTGGCTGGTTTTGATCGATCGATTGAAGCCTGAAGAGCTGCCATTAAATCCGTCACATTGGATGCCGGATCTTTTTTACCTGTCGTTTCTGGCTGAACGGTATGTTCTCCAGATATTTTATCTCCGATTAAATTCATCAGCTGTTCTCTGTATTCATCCTGATAGGCTGCTGGATCAAAAGTTGTGGTTAACTGTTCGATTAAAAGAAGGGCTGTATCTAACTCCTTTTTCACAATGTTTTCTTCTTGGGGGATATTCGGTACATCTGATACTTGTCTAATTTCATCTGGAAAATGAATGGTTTCCATCAGCAAAATATGTTCATAGCACCTAACGATCGCTAATTGCTCCTTTGAGCGGATCATAATCTTTGCCACACCAATTTTCCCCGATTCCTCTAAAGCTTTTCTTAATAATGAATATGCTTTCGCACCGCCGGTATCTGGTGATAAAAAATAACTTCTTTCATAATAGATTGGATCAATCTCCTCTATCTTCACAAAATCAATGATTTCAACGGCTTTTTCTTCATTTTCTTTTCGAAGTTTTTCAAGCTCTTCCTCGTCTAATTCAATGAATTTGTTTTTTGCATACTCGTACGCTTTTACAATTTGTTCTGGTGCCACCTCTTCCCCGCAGTTGGCACAAACCTTTTTATAGTTAATGGGCGTGTGACACTCTTTATGCAGCTGTCTTAATTTAATATCTTTGTTCTCTGTAGCGGTAAACAGCTTCACTGGAATATTGACTAGCCCAAAGCTAATGCCGCCTTTCCAAACCGTATGCATCGCGTCGCCTCCGTTCTTTTCTCCTTACTATGCAATGTTTTCGTCAGACTTATGTATGCGAATGAAAATTTCATCCCACTCTAAGAACACATCATATGAGGAAGTGACATGCACAAATGAAACCTATGCGATTAACGGCTGCACATGATGTTCCTACCGGTGCAGACTGGGTGTATGAATTAAAATATGACGGCTTTCGAGTCATTCTGACGTGGGATCAAAACGAAATTCATTTAGAAAGCAGAGCCGGAAAACGATTAAACGAACAGTTTCCCGAGGTGATTGAACAGTGCGAACAATTAAGGGATCATTTTGCTCCTTTATTACCATTGACGTTTGATGGAGAATTGGTCTTTTTGCTGGATGAACAACAAAGCGACTTTGCGAGGGTTCAGCAAAGGGGCAGGCTGAAAAACAAAGAGGCGATTAAGCTGCAGGCTGAGCGGTTTCCATGTCATTTGATCGCATTTGATTTATTAAGATGCAAAGGGAAATCTCTCATTGATTTGCCGTTGATGGAAAGGAAAACACAATTACAGCAAGTTTTCAAAGCAGCAAAACTCCCGTCATCTGTTCAGCTTGAGCACCCTTCCCTTCTTCAACTCATTCATACAGACACAAATTCTGAACATATGAAAAAACTGATGACGACCTATCTTGCAGAAGGACTTGTTGCGAAAAAAAGGACGAGTAAATGGCACGACCATACCCGGTCAAAAGAATGGCTCAAAGTCAAAAACTGGCGATATGTTTCTGTCATTGTGACTCGTTTTGATAAAGAAAATGGCTACTTTCAGGGCTGTATTTATCAAGATCATCATCTCACTGAGGTTGTCCAATTCAAGCATGGATTTTCTAAAGAAGAAGAACAAACGCTACGTACACTCTTTCAGACAAATGGCAAGCAAACAGGGGCATCAGCATATGAAATCCCACCATCTATCGTCGCGAGCATTGCTTGTATCTCCTTTGATGGGTCCGCCTTAAGAGAGCCACGTTTTTCTTCCTTTTTACTGGATACTGATCCAACGGCGTGTACGTTTCAGCAAATGCTCAAACAGCTATATCCTCTTCCTACTGTCATTGAGATCACTCATCCTGAAAAACCAATTGTGCCGGCTCTTCATCTGAATAAGGCAGATTACTTACTTTATTTGAGACAAGCTGCTCCTTATCTCTTGCCCTTTTTACGTGAAAGACGGCTGACTTTAATTCGGTTTCCTCATGGTGCTGGGGATGAATTCTTTTATCAAAAGTCGACACCTGATTATGCGCCAGATTATGTGTTGACCGATCAAGCTGATGATATTGCTTACACAGTTTGTAATGATCCTCAGACGCTTCTTTGGCTCGGCAACCAGTTGGCAATGGAATTTCATATTCCTTTTGAAACAAGGGATACGGACAGGCCAACCGAAATCGTCTTTGATTTAGACCCACCGTCTGTTAACGAGTTTCATCTAGCCATAGAAGCTGCTAAGCGAATCAAAACGCTTTTAGACGGTCTTTTTCTCACAGCCTTTATTAAAACAAGCGGTGGTAAAGGACTGCAAGTTTATATTCCATTAAAGAAAAATGCCTTCACATACGAAGAAACGAGAACATTTACCGCGTTTATATGTCAATTTTTATGTGAACAAGCACCTGAGTTATTTACTTTGGAACGTCTTAAAAAAAAACGTGGCAATCGCTTGTATTTAGACTATATTCAGCACGATGCTGGAAAAACAATCATTGCGCCTTATTCACCGAGAGGAAATGAACTTGGACTTGTAGCGACACCGCTTGAATGGGACGAACTCCATCAAGATGGACTTCACCCTTCTTTGTTTACCATGCCATCTGTGATAGAGCGTCTAAAGGAAAAAGGCGATCCATTCCGCCGCATGAGGCACCTTGTAAATGATGACACGTTCAGACAAGTTTTGCATCGACTTGAGGACATGATCCCAGCACATAAGATGGACATACGCGGTCATTAAGCGTTACACTTATTCATTAGAGAGTAAGAAAGGGATGACCATTTTGACCGCACATTCATTTCGAAATATCGCACTTATTTTCTTGTGCCTATCAGCAGGTATTGTGGATGTGATTGGCTATTTGAGCTTAGGGCATGTGTTTACAGCCAATATGACAGGTAATATCGTGCTGCTTGGCATTGCAGCAGGAAGCTCCTTGCAGCTTACGGCCCTTCATTCCATCACCGCACTAAGTGGATTTGTTTTAGGGGTTTTACTAGCTGTTGTGATAGGCGGTAAGCATGAGAAAACGTTTTGGCCAAAAGCCGTTACACGTATCTTTATCATAGAAGTCATGATACTACTTCTATTTGCTCTCATGACCATTTTCCCTTATACACAAGGTGCTTATTTTATGCTGATTATCCTTTTAAGTATGGCCATGGGCCTGCAGACAGCGGCCGCCCGCAAATTAAATGTGGCTGGCATTTCCACAACGGTTCTAACAAGTACACTCGCTAACCTATTTGAGGATTTGGCTCAGCGCATTTCACATCGGGAAAAAAGAAAAGCTCCCATTGAGCATGTCAGTTTCATGCGAATAGGCTCTATTGTCTTTTACTGCTTAGGTGCTGCTTTAGCGGCATACACAGATGCATTCGACCCGTTTATCATCATTTGGCTGCCTATCTCTATCCTTGGCATCATTGTGATAACTGCTTCAATTAAGCACTTTCATCAATTGAAATAGCCAATCATTAGATGGCTATTTCAATCACTGTAATGAAACACTAATGACTTCTTACATAAAAACCAGGAGGACGCCCCATAATGAACGTGGAGCCGTACGGATATCCAGAAAATGTCCCGAATCCACCGTATCCAGGGAAACCGCCTAAACCTAAGAACACACCAGGGCTCACATAATACCCGCCAAAGCCGATATGAGAACCAACCGGCCCAATATGTGCTCCTCCGCCGCTAAAACCGCCTCCATGAAAGCCTCCGTATACTCGTGGATACATACAATCACCTGCCTTCGGCTAACACCTATCACATCATATGCATGACAAATGGAGCGGTGTTCCGGCTTTTTCTATTACTTCTATGTACAATAGACCAATTCGAGAAAATTTGAATGAAAAGTCCTGCAAAAAATTAAATTAAGCAAAGAAAGGTGACCTTTTTAACTTGTTGCCTTGCCCTATATTTATTTAGAATAATGGGGCAGGTAACAAATTTGCACACCCCCTTTGTTGCGAATTCTTCTTATTAAACGTTCTTGTAGCGTTTAATAAGAAGAGCCTATTAACCACATAAAAAAACCCTTGCTGACGATCATCAACAAGGGCAAGAGATACATAGTGGATTAGCCACCAATGATTTTTTCTGCTACTTCGAAAGAACCCGCAACGTTTTGAGTCAGAACTGACGCAGCGATCGCTAAACCTACAACGAATAATACTTTTAGACCTGTTTTCATCTTAAATCAACCCCATTCTTTTCATATGTAAATCCGCTTCTAAACTTTTGTTCAAGTAAAAAACAGACTGCTCATAAAGTGCTTGCTTTTCACAATACTTAGCCGCAAAATGTGAAAGCTCTTTTACTTCATGATATTCATTCTTCTCTTCTAACTTTCTTAATTTCTCATCAATTTGCTGAAATCTTTGTGGTGCATTCGTTAAGTAAAGGTCATGGACGATGCCTATTTTCAGCTGAAACACTTCATGAGAAGCATCTTTTATTCTCGCATACGCAGCCTCTATATATTGGCTTGCACGCTGCTTTTCACCAATCACACAGAGTTCCCGGCTAATCAGATACGTAGAATGGAAAAAGAAATCCGACTCGTAATATTCTTGATGAGACAATGCTTTTTCAAGGTGACGTACTGACTCTTTCGGTTTGTTCCAAAATGAATACAAAATGGCCACATTGTGATGAAGCTGAGCCAGCATAAAATCATCCTGCTCGCTTGTCAAAACCTCTTCCGCCAGACGATAATTTTCAAGTGCCTCTTCATACCGGCCGATCTCTGTCTGATTCGCCGCTATGAGAGAATACGAAAGTGCCGTTCTTCTTTCATAATGCTTATGCCGTTTATAAACGTGAAGAGCTCTGCGAATATAGCTTAATGAGAGCATGATATGACTAAGCCGGTAGTAAAGCCAGGCCACCTTAAAATCAAAATCGGCACGTTCGATCTCACTTGGAATTTTATCTAAGAGCTTTTCAGCACTTTGATACATTTGCAATGCAACCTCGTAATTCCCTTGATGTTGCTCATACACACCCTCATAAAAATCAAAATAGTAGGCAAGTCGGTTAGATAAGTCCTCCTCTTTTTTTCCGTGAAGACTTTCTATACTTTTGGTTGAAACACTGCCCTTTTGACCTCTTAAATTGTACATGAGAATGTGATGCCTCTTCTCAAGAAGAGAATAATACATCAGGATGTCCGCATCATCAATTTCCTCTACTGCTTGTTTCGCTTTAGCAAATAGCCGTTCTGCCTCATCTGCATGATCTTTTTTAATTTCCATGTTCCAGTCATTTAATAATGATGCCAATTCCGCAAAAGGAATCTTGCTCATTCTACACCCCCAATCACCTTCAGCTGCAACACATGATTTCACTAAATATGGAACTTCTATTAGCAATTGCTAATTAGTCCATTTGAGATCATTTTAATATGAATCACTTGAATCTTCAATAACCGTTTCCTTTGAAAATGCGTTTCTTTCTTCTAGTCAATGAAGTTTGCGTAAAAATTCCGCCTTTTTTCAATTTTAAAGTAACCAGTCACCCTCGTGATGAAATAAAAAAAAGCCCTTTTTTGGGCTTTTAGTTCTTATTCCAATCGTATGATGGTAAGTGCCGCTCCAACAGACCCTCCCCCAAGTAACACCACTGTTGCGACTAAACCGAAAATTTGGAGAGAAATTTGGTTACCCGCTGCAAGTGTTGTAATAAGTGAGACATTGTAGGTAGATGCCGATAAAGCGGGTGTTAATATAGAACCAGCAATGGCAGATCCGCTGTTAATCAGCCTTGTTCCAGCAAGCAGCGCTGCATTTGTGTTCACTTGATATGTGATGAAATAGCGACCTGAGACTGGCACTGTAAAAATCGTATTTCCTCCACTTGCTGTAAAACCATCTAAGCTCTGATTATTAGGCAAAGAAACCGCTGTTCCGCCTAAGACAACAAGCACTGTACTTCCCGACGTATTGGATGCGTACATTGAGTTAGCGGTTACAATTGTGCCGGTCGCGCCGGTTACTCCAGTTACACCTGTTGGGCCTGTTGGACCCGTTATTCCGGTTGACCCAGTTGGACCCGTTGCTCCGGCTGCTCCTGTTGCACCTGTTATTCCAGTTGCGCCTGTTGCCCCCGTTGCTCCGGTTACTCCGGTTGCTCCCGTCGAACCTGTTATTCCGGTTGAGCCTGTTGCTCCGGTTACTCCGGTTACTCCGGTTGCTCCGGTTACTCCGGTTGCTCCCGTTACACCTGTTGCTCCTGTTGCTCCTATTGCACCTGTTATTCCAGTTGCTCCTGTTGCACCTGTTATTCCAGTTGCGCCTGTTGCCCCCGTTGCTCCGGTTACTCCGGTTGCTCCCGTCGAACCTGTTATTCCGGTTGAGCCTGTTGCTCCGGTTATTCCTGTTGCACCTGTTGCTCCCGTCGGGCCTGTTGGACCCGTTATTCCTCCACACATATTAAGCTGGGCGCACATGCCTCTCACTTCTTTCAAACTGTGGAATCTTCAAGACATACACACTAATACTGATAATTGAGAGAAAAAGAAACGACAATACTCCCAGTCGAGGTCCCACCAGTAGCTACAATCCCAATGGAGTTCAGATCACTAAGTGTAATGGATTGGCTCTCTCCTGGAGCTACAGTGAAGTCTGGAACAGCCGCACCGTTGACCTCTAATGTCACAGTTGGAGCTACAGCCACGATTCCGTTGTTTTCCACCATAATGGTCCCGTTTATGACAAATGGTGTTCCATCCGTCCAAACGACTACTGGATCCGCTGCTGCTGCTAAATCGACTGTGAAACATACCGCATCATTCACAAATCCTGTTTGCTCATTACTACACCCGCCTAATATAGCCATTTTAACCCTCCTTCAACCTATTCTTGATAGACTATGATCTAGTGATCTACGAAGATTGTGCGATTATCCCAGACTCACAGCCTTATTTTTTTCCTTTGCACCATGTTCAATTGAATGTCTAGGCATGCTTGCACCTTTTCAACGGTTTGATGGTTGAAAATCAACATCATATCTTTGACAGTAATCGAGCGACTTTCTCCCTTTTGAACACATATATCATGACATGCTCTTTTCGTTTGAATCGTGATAGTAACTGGCACATCTTGATCATCATGATGATGCAAAACCACTGTTGCTGTATTGAGTAATTTTGTTCCATTCCGCCAGATTTCAACCGAACTGGGCGATGTTGAAAAACCAAGAAGGATGTGGTGAGGTTCTATGTTCTTTAAAATGAGTGCATCATAGACGGGCAGATCTGCTTCAATCATTCCGCATAAAAAAGAAAGATCAACAAGGATCTTTGAACTGGATCGATATAAAACTTTCTGACAACATGTCGATCGCATGCAGCATGGGACAAGAAGCTCTAGCACCACACAATTCTGTTCTTCATTGATGGAAAGCAGAGAAAAATAGCAAGTCTTAAACACACTTTTTTCAAAGAACACCCATGAGTAGAAAGGTTCTCCATCTTCCATGAGTAGCAAAAAAGGAGGACTCATTGAACGCTTGTGAGTAAAGCTTTCATTTTTTGTTTGATTGTTTATCTCTTTCAGTTTACTCATCAACAGGTTTGTCACTTTCCATCAGCCCAATTCAATGCTGTATACAAATCCATATGGTCTTTTATCATATGTGCCTTTGACTATTTTGTGCGATTCGCCTAAAGATCAGTAACTAATTATCAGCGCAGCTTTTCATTTATCCAGTTTCTTTATATAATATGAACAATAACTTCCGCGCCTCAGTAGCTCTAGAAGGGAAGAGCGCCGTAAAACAAATTGTAGCTAACGGGTCGCAAGGCAAGGGTTTCAGAAGCACCGAAAAGCACACGAGCTGAGACAGGTGAAATTCCTGTCGGTGAAATTCCGTAGGGAAGCGTGTTGCCCCTAGCCTATGCTTACGAAAGGGGTGCGGGTTCGAATCCCGTCTGAGGCTTATGAGGTAAATGGAATGGGAGGATAAAACATCATGCATGTGTTTGAAGAATATGTAAGCAACATTGGTAATCCAGAGCTGAAGCAACGCACGCAAGACATTTTACAATGGATATTAGACACATTCCCTGAACTAGAGCCAAGAATTGCTTGGAATCAGCCCATGTTCACAGACCATGGCACATTTATTATTGGGTTTAGCGTGGCAAAACATCACATTTCTGTCGCACCAGAAGGTAAAGGAATTGAACACTTTTCAGCTGACATTGTACAAGCGGGTTACGATCATGGAAAAAAGATGTTTCGCATGAAGGAAAGCTTGCCAGTTGACTATCCTCTCCTAAAGAAAATCATCGAATTTAATATCGAAGACAAAGCGGATTGTACAACGTTTTGGCGAAAATAAAAAGAACCCCGATCTGAGCCATAAACAGATCGGGGCATTTTACTACAACATGTTATTTTGTACTCTTCCTTACAACGTTCTGCTCAAGCCACTCATAACAAGACAAGATGGCATTCACGCTCCTTTGGCATATCGGCAAATAGACAACAGTGACCGCTGTTAAACTCGCTATGATAGCACCTGCTAAGACATCAAATGGATAATGGACACCGACCCAAATCCTTGAAAAACCAACGGCGCACGCTATGAGCAGCCAGTAAACATGGCGTTTGTGAAAGAGCCAAAAGATTAGACAAACAGAAAAAATAAAGATGGTATGATCACTCGGAAAAGAGTTATTCACTTCCTTTTGAATCAAAAGATTGACGTGGCTCATTTCTGCAAAGGGCTGCTGATTGAAATAAAAGATCCCTGCGATTTTCCCAAGTAACTCTGCTAATATGAAGGTCAGTCCGGCAGATACGACCATCGCCCTATTGTACCTGCTGCGATTTTGAAACCATACAAACAGACACATGAGCGCTGCTAACAGCACTGTATATTCAGCTAGTCCAATAAATATCGGATTCAAGTAACCATGATCAATACTGAGCTGATTCACCCACCTAAATAAATCTTCATTGAATCGCCGCATCTCATTTCATTCCTTTTTCCCCGATTTATGACAAGGATAAATGAAATAAGATAACTCCTCCATCGAATGAACGAACAAACTATGGAATCATATGACATGTTTGTCACTTTGCTATCACTAAACATTATTCACTTTCTGGTCTAAAGAGAGTGATGTTGCTCCCATTCCTTTTTAAGTAAAGCATATTGGTACGTGTTTTCATATTTAGGGGTGCCGTCCTCATATGTAGTAAAAGAAATAAACTCAAGAAAAAAGCCTTCTTTTCGCATGCATAGTCGCTCACATAATGCCTGGGAACGGACATTATCATCTTCTACATAAGCATAAAGCCGCCTTGCTCTCTTTTCTACAAACAAATAGGACAAAAATGCTTCAGCACTCTCTCGTGCATATCCCTTTCCTTCATAAGCTTCATTGAAATTCCAGCCGATTGAATACGTATCAGGCTCCTCTTTTAAATGAAACAACTCACCGATCGTCTGCCCACTTTCTTTTAAACAAACCGCTATATATGAATGATCTTCTTTTCTCTTTTGCACGATAGCCAAAGCTTCTTCTAATGTAGAAATTCGATCAGTGAGAAAACAATTTACTCTTGGATTAGACAAGTACTCAAGCATTCCTGCTGCATCTTCATCGCAAAACGGTCTAAGAATTAAACGATTCGTTTCTATTTGATTCATAAATAACTCCTCTTTGCATCATTTCGTATTTTCTAGCCTCTCCATATTTTAGATGACATGGACAGACTTTGACAATCAAGTTATCGTAAACTGTCTTCAATAAATGAAACTCATTAAAAATATTTTGCTATTAAATAATTTGATCAAAACTGATAAAATAGAACCTATGTTTCTATTTTAATGAAAAAGGGGTTACACGATATGATCAAAACAGTGGATGGCAACATTTTAGAGGCAAGTGAAGACATCATCTGTCACCAGGTGAATTGTAAAGGCGTCATGGGCGCTGGATTAGCCAAACAAATCAAAAGCAAATACCCCAATGTATACAAAGAGTATAAACAATTATGTACAGAACAAGTAGATGACTTGCTAAGTTCCGTTCAACTCATCTCAACAAATGACAGAAAAACAATTGCCAACCTATTCGCTCAAACCGGATACGGAAGAAAAAGAATGCAAACGGATTACGATGCCTTACGCAGCTGCTTACAAAGCCTAAAAGACACAGTAACCCATTCAAACCAAACGTCCATCGCCATTCCTTACGGGATCGGCTGTGGACTGGCGGGTGGCGATTGGACGATTGTGGAAGAGATGATTGAAGATGTACTGGGTGATTGTGAGGTGACGGTTTATCAGTTTAGATAATGGAATGAGGTTTTTTGAAACATAATGACAAAACCCTCCTTAAATTGGAGGGTTTTGTACTTTAGTTATCTTCTTTATTTTTTAAATAATTGAATACAGCTTCTTCTGATTCACCTAAAATATGTTCTCGAAGACTTCGAATTACTGAGATGTTAACGAATGAAATAAACAG
Source organism: Bacillus pumilus (assembly GCF_009937765.1). Lineage (NCBI taxonomy): Bacteria > Bacillati > Bacillota > Bacilli > Caryophanales > Bacillaceae > Bacillus > Bacillus pumilus. The sequence continues at coordinate 2,745,554 of NZ_CP047089.1, forward strand.
TGTCCCCCTCTCCACCGCTGCATCACGGAATAAATTAAAGATATTACGTCTTTTCCTTAATATATAACTCTTGCTATTATACTTATTAAAACAGCTAAAATTGTTGAGATCATAACTATACCAATAATTAATGAATGTTGTCGCTTCTTCATACTTATAATAGCTACATACTCTCTTATAAAGGCATTTATCCAAAAATAAAGCTTTGTCTTAGAACCATAACCATATATTTTTAAACCCATTTCTTTAGCTATTAAAGACGCTCTCAATATATGGAAATTACTCGATACTAGTACAGCCTTATAGTTTTTACTCAATCTACTCATTATATCTTTTGAATAAAGAATGTTTTCTTCCGTTGTTTTAGAGCGTGTTTCTTCTATTATGACATTATCATTTAAACCTTTTTGTTTAGCATAGTTTGCCATTGCTTTCCCTTCGGGTAAACTTTCATCTTCTCCCTGGCCGCCAGAAAATATTATTTTAATACTTTCATTATTCTCATATTTGTTACGGATTTCTATAGCTTTATCAATTCTACTTGCTAGTAAAGGGGGTACTTTATCATTTATTAAGCCACTACCTAAGACAACAATAAAATCAGGCCGTTCAATTATAGGTAACTTTTGCAAAAAATATGTATTTACAAAAACTATAATATGTACTATAAAATATGTATAAACGATTGTAATTCCAATACTAATAAACCCTACCTCCCTAATATACTGATAATTATTTAAAATCGCAATACATACTATATATAAGATTAAACTAACTAAAACGATTAATGTTAAGCTATTTGCAAACTTTTTACCTTCTAATTTCCTTACTTTGATTCCATTATATAAAAGAAAAGGTAAAAACCACCATAAAAAACTTAAATAGAAGACCATAAGGATAACTAGTAAAAGTACGCCTAGAATGGGGATTATAGAAACTTTACCCAGCAATGAGATGAGGCTAAAGGGAAATAAAACTACGGAGGTTATTACTAAAAAACCGTTAATCATATTTCTTCGATCATACAATATTGATAGTATTAAACTGATTACTGATAATATAAATAGAAACCATAAAAATAAAATCAGCCATATATCCATAATATTCTCCAATTCATAATTATTTAAGAATCCATAAACATGCTATAATGTTTATGGATTCTTATTTTTTTCAAAATTAGACTTAGATGTTTCTTCAATCTTACTTACTATAGACCTTCTTTCTTCCCATTTAACAAGGTATGCTTGATTCTTCTTAATTGGATTCAATAAGCTCACTTTAAGATTTTCACTCTTACCATCTTTATAACCTGATACTTCATAAATATAATACTTGATTGACTTCCCTTGATCATTTGTCTCATGTTTTATTTTAGGGTCTTCAGTATTATAAATATAATAATCATTTGTTTTATAGTAACCTTGATCAGAAAATAAATAATACCCTCCGAATGATGCCATTCCTAAAATAACTAAAAATAATATTAATGCAAACTTATTCATAATTTTATTCTCCTCTTTAATCTAATAAATTGCTGTATATATAATTACAACAATAATCATTATTGACACACTTGATAAGAATATATACTTATTTCTATTTATTTTTCAAACTGTAGAATCTTCACTGTACATATACCGACTTTTAACCATATATAATCCTACTATGAAGAAGTTAAGAATTTGTATACTGTCATTCACGATAAAATCTCATCCCATAAACACGAAAAGTTTTTATAATAACACTAATAAGATAAACAGACATAATGCTTAGGGCTATGTTTATTAATATACTAGATGATAATCCATATAAAACCACAACAATAAATCCCAGTAAAACATAATGCCGGTATATTATTGCAAAACCTCTAATGAAATCTAAACTCTTTATTCTTTTATTCATTGCTCACTCCTTTTAAATTCTAAATTGCATACGTATAATAACTTCATTATCTGAGATGCTTTTTAGACATCCATTATTTTTTCCTTACATCTTTAACATATCATATTATAATAAAGGCTCACTACAATATTATGTGACAATTACTGTATCTATATAACAATATTGTCACTTTCAAAATTATAACATGTGAACAAATCAGCAAATGATTGGTGATTTAATGCAGTATTACTTATATATAACTGAAAAAATGCATATTTTCAATATTAGCTTCTATGACCACCAGTTAAACCAGCTCTGTGCAATGCAGTACCGCCTTTCGTGTATGAAACAGCCCTCAACAATGCTTTTGAACCATATTTATTTCTAGTGCCATCCTTAACATAACCCAACTGTCTTTTTTTCTCTAATCCTCTTTCATCGAATAAAGTTAACTGTTGATTGGCATCTTCTTCAATTTTCCCTAATGTGACTGAAATACTTCTGACCGTCTTATGCTGATATAACGTGTTAAACAACTCCGTACACGTGTTATAGATGTCCATAGTGATATTGGTTGGACTTTCAATTGTCTTGCTTCTGTGGAACCCACCGTCATATTCTTCTTTGCTATATCCGATACCTAAACTAATCGTTCTTCCTACTTTGTTATGATCCCTCGTTCGTTTAGCAACCTCTTCACATATTTCGAGAATGACTGCTTTTATTTCATCTTTTGTCGTGTAGTCTCTGAGTAAAATCTGACTTTTCCCAAAACTCACTTGTCCCTGTAACACTGGTGCACCTATTTCAGATAAATCAATTCCCCAAGCATGGTGGAACATCTGATTCCCCATCACTCCGAACTTCTTTTCTAAAGTTTCAAGTGAATATTTAGCTAATGCGCCAACTGTGAATACTCCCATTCGATTCAAATTTTGTTCCATTCGTCTCCCAATTTCCCACATTTTAGAGATTGGTCTAACTGGCCATAGTTTCTCTGGAATGTCTTCATATCTCCATCTGACGATACCATTTGACGCTTTCTTGCTTTCTAAATCCAAAGCAAGTTTGCTGATCAGCATATTGTCACCGATCCCAATTGTACAAGGTAAGCCAAATTTCCGCATGATAGCATCCTGTATGTGTTCTGCTATTTCTTCAACACTGTTCCACATTCTCATAACACCATCAACTTTTAAAAAGGATTCATCTATGGAGTAAGTGTGAACATCACAATCTGGAACGTAACGATAAAACAATTAAGTGATTTTCGTTGAAACGTTTATAAAGGTATCCATTTTAGGGTTAACTATATGGATTCTTGAATCATTGGGAATCTCGAATAGCCTCGATTCTGTCTTAATCTTAAAATCTTGTTTGAGTTTAGGGCTTGCTGCTAACACGACACTCCCCTGTCTCTCTGTGTTGCCAACTACAGCTAAATAACACTCTAATATCATAACTGCTGAAATGGAAGCGTAGAAGGATTTCATGTCTACACACAGTATTTTTGACGTGGAAACTTGGTGTAATCAATCATAAGAAACTCCCACTATATCATCTAATAAAATAAAGTGAATATCATCTGACATATCCTTTATATGCAGCACCTTTTTTTCGTAATTGATGTATTGTGTGAAACCTTTAAGTTTATTGACAATTCCTGACTCATAAATTGAAAAAATTAACGGCTTGTTAACACTCATTGCGTAAGCAATTGTTGCTTCAAACTCTTCTGCTTGTTGTTCATCTATAATTGGTTTATCTATTTTTTTCGTTTCTGCTAAATCATGCTTAAGTCGTGCAACATGCTCAGGTAACATCATAGCTGTCCATTTAATCGCACCTCTGTCTCTAAGCATTTAATCACTCCTTCTTGAATGATTAAATAGTTACAGAACAAACGTTCTTTATCAATGTATTTTCAGAACTTTTGTTCGATGTAAAATTGGTATACAAATTCTATCCTTCTGTTAATTTATGTATAACAATTAGGAGGTTAACAATGTCACTTACATCGAACTTAAGCAAAGTAACACAATTCAAAGAAATAGTTGCTGCTATTGCGCCTAAAAAGAAAGATTTCAAGACTGCAAGTGGGAATAATCCCTTTTCTAAAGAGTATGAAATGTTAGTGCCATACACATTGGAGAAATCATCTGATGCAAGCTTAATAGGGACTGCCTTTGATTACTTGGCAAGGTTTAGAATAGCCCAAATAATAAATAAAAAAATGAGATTCGAAGAACTTGTTGCCTATAAAGGACTAAAAAAATTGCAGAAAGACACTGGAAATAATGGCTTAGAAGATAAATATTATTCGTCTATTCAAAAAGGAATTGATATGTATGTCAAAGGTGATTTAGCATTAAATAGTGATGTTTGTGTGACCGCCTTAAAACTTGGGAATCTAGAGAGATATTCTAGAGCGAATGTGCCAGGGGTTACTGAGGCTGATATTTTCGATATACAAAAAATAGACATGTTAACTAATGAACTCACTGGATTAATGGAGACATTTGAAGAAAAATTCATTAGCAGTGGATTTGTTAAAACAGACAGCAAAGTAGTTTTCAATCCTCACTTTGGGGTTGCTTCCCTAAGATGCAGATATTCTAGTTGATGATGTGTTATATGATTTCAAAGTGGTTAAAGATGTGGGATACAAGTCTGCGGACGTTCTTCAGCTAACTGGATACTTCCTTCTTAATCAACTTTTAAAGGAAATAGAGCACAACTATAACGTATCAGAAAGCCTTCCTTTCGATGACATTGAATTCAGTAAAATTTGTCTTTATAAAGCAAGATTCGGCGAATGTGAATACTTTGATTTTAATGATATCAACGACCAAGATATTCGTGCTGCGCTTATAAGACTTGCTGAATACTTTTTGAGCAATCCTGATAAAACTGTTAAGTATACATTTTTAAAAGCAAATCCTCATTATGATCTAGCTGACTATGATGATGCTTTGCGTTCTATAGCTAATTCAAACTAAGGCACCCCTTTTTGGTGTTTTTTAAATTAAAAAGGATGCATTTCAGCAACCTTTAAACTTAAATGTCATTAAATTAAAAGCAACATTCATAGATAGTTTGTATAACTTTTAGTCTCTCTCCTTTAACATTTTTATGAGATCGTCACTAAGTTGGATATCAATATCTTCTGTATCACTATCTTCATCATCATCTTCAACAACAAATAACCCTTCAATAAACCCAGTAAAAGTATCAGCAATCAGGAACAGATCCTGGTCTCTATCTCTAAGTTCATGATCCCAAAAATAAATTTCCCCTTGATTTATTTCACTAACATCTAAACAAATTAGGTCTCCGCCATCTGCGTCTGCGATAGGAATTATTTGTTCTAGTAATTGTTCTTTATATGTTTTTATGGCTTCTCGTATATCATAATCATTCTGTTCCAATCCATAAAACAATTCGACTGGCACTGATTCACCAACTAACCAAACTGGTTTTTCTCTTAGAGAGGTATATACATTGTCCTCAATCCAACATTCCCCGTATTCATTAATAAAACTTTTATAATCAGAAGAAATGTGATATCCGTTTTCTTCTTCTATTTTATTCATTTCGTATAATAAACTATTTGTTTTGGTTGATCTGATATCAATAGTGTATTGATCAAGTTTTTCTTTAATCCATTGAAAAATCATTTTTGTAGCCTCCTCTTAAGTCTGATGCTCCACCAATATGTGGCACATTTTTATGTAAGTCAGTCGGAACAAGTTGGATCTTCTTAGCCTACTTTTTCTAGAGCCAATTCATATCTAATACAAAAACCCTCCTTTATTTTGGAGGGCAGTGTGTTAGTTGTTTTCTTCTTTATTTTTAAGATAATTCAGCACGGCTTCTTTATCTTTCTCGTCTTCGGGTAAAAACCCGAACGTTTTATACTCCCATACAGCTCTTCTCTGGATACCATAAAGCCCTATAGATAAAATATCTTCATAGCCATAATTAATTGAGAATTTACCTGTTTTATCTAATTGGAGGGTAGCTGTTGTCCAAGCACCTAAATTAATTTGTACATATGCTTTTTTCAATTCTTCAAAAATTTTACTGAGTTCGTATAATAAGTGAATGTATGTTGATTTACTTACATTATATTTAAGTGGAATTTCATGTCCATAAACATACTCTTCACTATTAGTCTCGTTGAAACAAAATGTAATTCCAGCCGAATCATCTAGTATTTCTGCATACATCCAAACTTTATCCCAATCACACGGTATTAATTCATTAATTGATTCTGCTATTTTTTTATAATAGTGTTCTATTGATTCCATTATCTTTAACCTCCAGGTTGATTCTTGATAAATTCTTGAACATAACTTTTTCCGATTTTATATTCTACAAAAAAACTCTCGGGTCTTAACAAATCACCCTGATAAATAGGCTCAATACTTACCTCTACATGTTTTGGTGGAATCTCTTTTAGTGCAGCCAACCATTCCTGCTCCATGTTGTACCATTTACCGCCACTTCTATTAATCTGTGAACTCATCGGCACAAGATTATCAATATCCCCAGACCCTTTAAAAATAGATGCAATCAAATGACCTCCGTCATCTTTTAATAATCGGTCTGGCTTACCTGAATTAGACTGAGCATATTGGTTTCTTTTGACCTCCCCGTATTTTAAATCACTTGCTTCGACTTTGACAATACGTCCATAGTGAACGGTAGTGTATGAGTACCCTTGTTTTGTTGTATAAACTACATTTGGTTTTAATACCTTCTTGCGTTTCCATTTCACATATTGATCTCCGTAACTGACAACAGTCGGTGGTGATTTTGGTGCAGGTAATCGTCTACCTGTCTTAGAGATACCATATACAGGCTGATTGTCCAAGTGTTTTGCCATGGAAAGAAGTTTACTTTTTAGATTCTCCCCATCAAACACATTGTAAGGAAGTTTCCCTCCACCAGCCATTTGAAACTTTGGTGAGTACGGCAATAGATTCGGAAGAGAGACTTTGTCTAATGATTTTGCTCCTTGTTCAAGCCCTTTCTTCACTGTAGTTTTCGCTGCGGTTGTCCACGTTTTTGTGATGGCTCCCGCCCCTTTAGAACCAAAGACAATTTCTGCGAGTGAACCAGTCGCATAGGCGAACCAGTGTGACCGTGAATACGCATCACCATCTATGACTTCTTTTTCGAATGAGTCTGAAATCGCTTTTCCAATCGCTTTTGATGTTTCAATTGGATGAGAAACAGCCGTTACGACTGATTCTACGGCGCCACCAGGATCTGTTACAAGATCGTAGATGCCTACTACTGTATCTTTGGCCACATCATATAGACCCACTGCAGCACCTTTTACACTATCAACGAATACATCTGATGCTTCTTCCTGCGCTTTGATTTGGAGCAGCTGGCTATAATACAATTTTTGATCGTAAGAAAGATTTTCATATCCAATTTCGTCTACAATCTCAAAGTATTTCTCTACTGATAGACACGAAGGATCATTGAGCTTTTCTTTCAATTCTTTGATTCTTCTTTTCTCTTTTTCTTCTTTTTTCGCCTTTAAATATGCTTTCACCTGTGCATCGATTTTATCATGATTCTTGTACACATCTGTCTCATGAAATGCTTTTGCATCATAATACATGGGCTGAGCGTTCTTACCTTTTCCTGTAGCAGCCATCTTTTTTGTATAAAAAGTTGCAAGGTGCTTCTCAATCGCTTCTGATTTTTCGTGTTCTGTTTTTAGCGCATGATCTAATGTATGTATAGCCTCAATTGCATCTTTTCTTTTTTTGTTAGCATCATCTAAATGCTCATCTACCTCTTTGCTGGAAAATGTCTGTAATTCAATCAAATCACTAATATCGTCAAAAATCGTTGATAGAGCTTCTTTTTGTTCCTTGACCATATCTTTATTGTTTTGAATGCCTTGCTTCAATTGAGCATCTAGGAAATGCTCATCAATAAATGTACTCCCTCCTAATGATTCATCATCTAGCTTCCCTTTCACTCCATCTAAAAAAGCCTTTTGCATATCGATAAAATCAAGATAAGTGTCTGTGTATAGTGCAAGATCATTATAAAAAGCTTTGATATTATCAGCACCTTTTCCAGTAAACTCATCACCTAATCCCGATACACCTTTCAGTGCTTTTTTCACAAGTTTCATCTCTTCTTGAAGCTCATGATAGGCCTTTGACCTCTGTTCGACAGCTGATAGTAAAGATGGAGCATCTAATATTTTCATATAAAAAGACTCCTTTTATGGAATATTCTTTTACTAGAATACCATAAGGAGCCTGACACTTTAATCCATTTTATTGTTTATTAACCAATTATCCATACAGAGCTACCTCTTGATGCGAAGGTTTTGAAAAACACGCCTGTGTCATGCCATGCATAAGAGCATGTCTTTTATTGATCTTTTAGTTTTTTGAAAACCACAAATTGATATAATCCAAATAGTACGGTTAAGGTGATAATTGCAGTAAATATCTGATCGACTGGAAGCAAGAAATATACGACAATAAAAGATAAAAGCAAAACAAAATAACCTATGCTGAACGCTTTTTTGAATGTCATTTATTTGACCTCCTTTTTCAATCCTATCACGTTTCACCTCACTACATAACCAATTTTCCCCTAATGAACAAAAAAAGACCCCACCCCTTTAAGGATAGGCGTTTTATTTTAATACTTTTTGGAGTATCGTCTTTGTGGATAATTAGAAGTTCCTAATGATTCATTTAAAAATGAATGATGCCAAATTCTACTGCCGTTTTAATTGCTTCAGCTCTTGATGTAACTTCTAGTTTTTGATAAATATTTGTTAAATGTTCTTTTACCGTTCTTTCTGAAATCCCCATATCAAATGCGATTTCTTTACTTCTAAAACCTCTTGCCACCGCTTGCAAAAAAAGCAGCTCTTTTCCAGTCAGCAAGCTGTTCTCTCTTTCTGTTTTTTCTTGAGTTTCCTGATGTTCTGTTGACTCAAAAATTTTTGTAGCTACATTTGATTGAAGTAAAATGTCTCCTCTTATAGCAGCTTCAATCGTGTTAAATAAATCTTCTCTACTGGCATCTTTTAATAGGTAGCCTTTTGCACCCAATTTCAGCCCTTGAACCATCAATTTATCTTCATTATATGTAGTCAGTATGAGCACTGGAATATTTAATTGAAGAGATTGCATTTCTCTCAGCATATCAAGCCCATTCATTCTAGGCATGTTCAGATCGAGTAACACAAGGTCCGGCGCTTCCTTCTTCATCACATCCAGTCCAATATCTCCATCTTCCGCTTCTCCAACTACTTCAAACCGGTGATCTGTTTCAAGAATTAATTTTAATCCTTCTCTAACTACATAATGGTCATCAACAATCACAATTCGATAAGACAATGTATTTACTCCTTTTTCAAAGGTATGGTAACCGTTACTTGTGTACCTTCATTTTTTGTACTTTTCAAGCAGATTTGTCCGTTTACGAGTCGTACACGTTCTGTCATACCAATTATGCCATAATGTCCAAAAGTGGATTCATTTTTTTTCTCATCAAATCCCACTCCATTATCTTTAACTTCTAAATAAATTTGGTCGTCTTGTTGTTCCAAGACCACCCAAACGAGACTGGCTTTGGCATGTTTTGCGATATTTGTTAAGCATTCACTGACAATATAAATAGTATGTTCTATAAGAAAAGGCGACACTTGATAAGAGTCAGATATTTTCTTATGAACTGGAATATTCGTCGCCTCCATAAAGCGATTAACTTCACTCTTAACCGAATCAGCTAAATCATGTTGATCTTTCCCTTGCATTCTAAGATCGTCAATAACCATTCGTGCCTCAGCCAATGTTTTTCGCGCTTGGCTCATTGAACCTTTAATAATATTTTGAGCACGCGTCACATTCTGCTTGTCTAAGTGTGCTTGAACTGCTTCAAGCTGCATAATAATACCTGCAAGTCCTTGGGCTAGAGTATCGTGTAGGTCTCGCGCCATTCTTTGACGTTCATTTGCAAGTGTCAGCTCCTCAACTTGTCGGTGTGCGAGCTCTAGCTCTTTTAGAAAGATTTGTGTTCTAATTCTAGCTTTCACTTGTCTAAAAAATAAAATAGAATACGCGAAGACCACAATTAAAATTAAAAATAAAATAGGAATGTATACCGTCAGATCATCTGTATCATTAACTAAAATAAGTGCAAGAAAGAAAAGCACATAAAAGCTAAGCCCTGTCAATATCACCTTCAAGGTATGATAGTACACACCAATACTTTGTGCAATGAGAACCGGTAAGAGACCTATTAGGATGACAGGGGAGGCTGCTTGCATGACTGAGACACAAAGTAAAACGATAATCCCTTGAATCAGAAAATATACCCATGGATTATTTTGGAACCAATAGAATGACCACCAATGTAATATAAGATGTATGATAATGAGTGCAGAAAAAAACAAACCCGACATCGACCATTGTGTAGTGATAAATTGAATATAAAAAAGACCTGACTGAGTGTCAGCCAGGCTCACAAAGGGGTCAATCCTATTCTTATTATAACTAAAACAAAACAGCCAACCGAACATTTGTTCTTATTTTATATTTCGAAATTTTCCAAAATAAAGTAAAATATATTTATAGATATTTTATTTAATTAAATCAAAAGGAGGCATCAAATGAACACAGGGTTATTTGAAAGTTTTATTAGGAACATGCTTAAAGAAGGACTTGATAAGATACTTCACATATCACTCTAAAGGAAGGTGTTTTTCTCATGTTCCACACTAGAAATTCTTCTCAGCACGAAGCCGAATTTGTATTGCTCGATCAACTGGTCGAAGAGGATCACCTGCTTCGTAAAATTGATCAGTACATTGATTTTTCATTTATCGTAGATAAAGTAAAACCCTATTATAGTGAGAATAAAGGTCGTCCTTCTCTTGATCCGCTTATTTTGTTCAAAATGATGTTTATCGGATACCTTTACGGTATCCGTTCTGAAAGACAACTCGAAAAAGAAATTTACTATAACATGGCGTATAGATGGTTTTTAGGTTTGAACATCATATGAAGGTGGAACTTATGTTGTGAATACAGCACCACCAACAGGTACACCAGATACGTCACCAGATTATACGTTATTGGCAGCTGCAGGAGCGACCGGAGTAACCGGCGCCACAGGTGCAACAGGCGGTACAGGTGCGACTGGCGTTACAGGAGCAACCGGTGTAACGGGCGATACGGGTGCGACAGGAGTAACCGGTGCCACAGGTGCAACAGGCGATACAGGAGCGACCGGAGTCACAGGAGCAACCGGAGTAGGTTTAGACGGAGTCACAGTGTTTGATCCAGCGGTAGCTCCAACCTATCCAGTAGGTCAAGTGGTGACATTTGATGGTGGAACCTATGTTGTGAATACAGCACCACCAACAGGTACACCAGATACGTCGCCAGACTATACGTTATTGGCAGCCGCAGGTGTTACAGGAGCCACCGGAGTAACGGGTGATACAGGTGCCACGGGAGCCATCGGTGCAACTGGTGTAACGGGTGATACAGGAGCCACCGGCGCCACGGGTACAGGAGTGACCGGTGCAACCGGAGATACAGGCGCCACAGGAGTAACCGGCGCCACGGGAGCAACTGGTGCAACGGGTGATACAGGCGCCACGGGATTAACTGGAGCCACCGGTGCCACCGGAGCTACCGGGGTAACGGGCGATACTGGTGCGACCGGAGTAACCGGTGTGGGATTAACTGGCATTGTGGCATTTGATCCAGCAACAGCTCCAACCTATCCAGTAGGTCAAGTGGTGACATTTGATGGTGGAACCTATGTTGTGAATACAGCACCACCAACAGGTACACCAGATACGTCGCCAGACTATACGTTGTTGGCAGCCGCAGGTGTGACCGGAGCCACCGGAGTTACTGGTGCCACAGGGGTAACCGGAGATACAGGAGTCACCGGGGTAACGGGTGATACAGGAGCTACGGGAGCCACGGGTACAGGAGCTACCGGAGCCACCGGAGATACAGGTGCGACCGGTGTCACAGGAGTCACCGGAGCAACCGGTGTAACGGGTGATACAGGAGCTACGGGAGCCACGGGTACAGGAGCTACCGGAGCAACCGGAGATACAGGTGCGACCGGTATCACAGGAGTCACCGGAGCCACAGGTTTAACAGGAGCCACGGGAGCTACTGGAGTCACCGGAGCCACAGGTTTAACAGGAGCCACGGGAGCGACCGGAGTGACTGGCGCCACGGGATCGAGTGCGATCATTCCGTTTGCTTCAGGAACACCTGCTGTCTTGACGACAGTTGCGGGCGGTCTCGTTGGAACATCCAGCTTGATCGGGTTTGGTAACTCAGCGACAGGTGTCAGTGTTTTAGGCGGTGTTATTGATTTAACAGGTGCTGCAGGCACTTTACTCAACATGGCATTCTCAGTTCCGAGAGCTGGAACGATTACGTCATTTGCCGGTTATTTCAGTACAACAGCAGCACTTTCTTTGGTCGGCACAAGTGTTACCGTAACGGCTAGTCTATTCGCTTCACCGACACCAAATAACAGTTTCACACAAGTAGCGAGTGTCACATTAGCCCCAGCTTTAACCGGAGTTTTAACACTGGGTGCTATTGCAAATGGTATTGCGACTGGTTTAAATGTACCAGTCACACCTGAAACAAGATTGCTCGTTGTCTTCTCTGCAACAGCTACAGGTCTATCTTTACTGAATACTGTAGCAGGCTATGCGAGTGCTGGTTTATCAATCACGTAATGAACACATTCGGATGACTCAATCATGAGTCGTCCTTTTTTGTTTTGAATGAATTTTCTCTTAACTTAGTGAGAAAAATGATATGATTTTCTTAGAGTCTAGTTGATGAAATTAGTTGAATTAGGGGTTGTAGCGGTGAGGATGGGCAAAAGGAAAGTCACTTTGCAAACGAAAATCTTAGGGTTAATTATCGGGCTTTTGCTTGTTGTCATTGCGTTATTGACCATTTGCTTTGGTTTTCTACAGACGTCAGAAAGGCAGCGACAAGCTGAACAGCTCGCGGTGCAAACCGCTAGAACAATCTCATATATGCCGCCCATTAAAACATCGGTGGCTACCTCATCCGTGTCTCAGGACGAGGAACAGGCAGTACTTGAGCAAATGAAAGATCAAGTCAAAGCACATGCCATCTTCATTACCAATCAAAAGGGGAAGGTCCTTTTTCATACGAACCATGAGAATGTAGGAAAAACAATCAGTGTATTTAGGGGGAGAAGTACCCTGCTATTTGGGGGAACCTCCATATCAGCGGGTGATTCTAATGGTGAAACCGTTGTCAGAGGTAGTGCCCCAATTATGAAAGAAACAGGCAAGCATGAAGAAATTATTGGCACAGTCACCGTCGAATTTTTAAAAAAGGAAATCGATCAAGCGACAGCCCATCAACTATTCAAGCTTAGCTATATTGCTCTACTTGTCCTCTTGCCAGGTATATTCGGAGCGATTTTTTTAACAAGAAGTATTCGTAAAGATACATTAGGGCTTGAACCGCATGAAATTGCTTCATTATTCCGAGAAAGAGAAGCGATGCTGCTTGCGATAAAAGAAGGGATTATTGCATTTGACCGCAAAGGCGCGATGACGATGATGAATACATCTGCTGAACAGATGCTTCGCGTTTCATCCGAGCTGCCGCTTCATATTGATCAAGTCTTGCCAAAAGCCAATCTCCTTTTCTATTTAAAGGAAGAGACGATTGAACCGAACATCGAAACCGTCGTAAATAATAAAACCTATGTCTTAAATGTGAAAAAAGTGGTGCAAGACAACCATGTCTTTGGAGGGATTGTGAGCTTCAGGGAGAAAACAGAGCTGACGAAGCTGCTGGATACATTAACAGAGGTCAGCCAATATTCAGAAGACCTGAGGGCACAAACGCACGAATTCTCAAATAAGCTGTATGCCATTTTAGGTTTACTTGAGCTGAAGCAAGTGGATGAAGCCATTGACTTAATAAAGGAAGAATATACGCTGCAAAACCGTCAGCACGATTTACTGATGAAGCAAATACGATCTCCTAAAATTCAAGCCATTCTACTTGGCAAGCTAGGGAAAGCCTCTGAGAAGAAGGTACATTTCCACATTGACGAAAATAGTTCATTGGAGCCGCTTCCAGCACATTTAAGTTTATCTCACTTTATTACCATCATTGGTAATCTGGTAGATAACGCCTTTGAGGCTGTACTAAATAAGGATACGCGCGAGGTCAGCCTGTTCATCACAGATATTGGGTTTGATATTATCATAGAAGTATCTGATTCAGGTGATGGAGTAGGCGAGGAAGAACTTTCACATATTTTCACAAGAGGCCATTCGTCAAAGGGGGAAGGACGAGGCTACGGGCTAGCGAATGTGAAAGAAGTGCTGGATGAACTTGGAGGCTGGATTGAAGTGACGAACCAAAAAGAAGGCGGTGCCATCTTCACTGCATACATACCGAAAGGCACAAAGGGGGAATAAATGGTGATGAAGGTACTCATTGCGGAGGATGATTTTCGAATCGCAGCCATTCATGCATCTTATATACAACAAATAGAAGGATTTCAAGTCGCCGGAAAGGCAAAGAGTGCAAAAGATATGTGGGAGGCGCTTCAACAGGAACAAGTCGACCTCATCTTGCTTGATGTGTATATGCCCGATGAACTCGGCACAAACCTGTTGCCGCTTTTAAGAGAACGCTATCCAGAAGTAGATGTGATGATTATCACAGCTGCGACGGAAACGACACTTTTAAGAGATGCTCTTCAATACGGAGTGGTTCATTATTTAATCAAACCAGTGACTGCACAAAAGTTTGCGCAAGTTTTAACGGAATATAAAGAGAAGAAAGACATGATCAATTCCAAGGATGAAGTCAATCAAACGATGATTGATTTGTTTTTTGGACAGATGCAAGAAGAACCAAAGGAAAAGGGTGACAGAGACCTGCCTACAGGGATCAATTCACTGACCTTGGACAAGGTGAAAACGTTGATAGAATCAGAGAATGATGGAATTTCAGCAGAAGAACTCGGAGAAAAAATGGGGGCATCACGCACAACAGCGAGGCGGTACGTGGAGTATCTAGTGACAACTGGAGAATGCCGGGCAGAACTTGCGTATGGAATCATTGGCAGACCAGAGCGAAAATATTATCCTGCCAAAAAGCAAGCGGAGTCTTAAAACATGAAAAAAGCAATATGCCTTATCGTGATCATCATATGTCTTTGTCTGGCGCTCACCTTTAATGAAAAAAAGGGAGGCGACTCTTTCCTGGAGCACAGCCCATTATATATTGTGGTGTCTGGTGTTCCTGATGGCGGCTTTGACCAAACAGCTCAAGTGATGAAATCAGTGCTTGAGAAAGAAAAGCTGGTGAAGCAGCCGGTGAATATCCTTTATCAAAGAGGCGGAACGGTGGATAAAGGATGGACATATATGCTAGAGCGAGAAACCAACTATATTAGTTTAAATTCAAGTTTATTGTTAAGCCGTAATTTGCTTGGTAGCAGTAACATGACAATGAACGATGTCACACCGCTCGCCATTTTGGCAGAGGAGTGGCAGGTCGTCGCAGTCCCAGTCGATTCGCCCTTTTCAAACGGGAAGGAGTTGTTAAACACTCTAAAGAAGAAACCAGATTCCTTAAAAATTGGATTTGCCCCAGATTTCGGTAATGATGATCAAATCTCGTTCGCACGTGCGGCAGAAATGGCTGGAATTGATCCATACCGTATTCAATTTTTGAAATTTGACAGTGCAGATGATTTATTCCAAGCGCTCATAGATCATGAAGTCGATGCAGCAACGACCACGATTACAGAGGTTCGTCATGACTATGAAAAGAAAAGGCTAAAGCTTGTGGCAACCACGACGAACAAGCGTTTAGCTGGATTTGAAGATGTGCCGACTTGGAAAGAGCAAGGCATCCCGCTCATTTTCTCTCATTGGCGTGGTGTGATGGGCCCAAAACAAATGAGTCAAAAAGATATACGTGAATGGGATCAGCTTCTTCAAAAAATGACACAAACGAAGTCGTGGAAAAAGCAATTAAAGCAAAAGGGCTGGACAAGTCGTTATATGAACAGCAAAGAAACAAAGATCTTTATGGAAGATCAATTAAGGCGATATGAACAGTTTATTCAAGGAGAACAAGCGGTCGAGTGAGACCGCTTTTTTTCATGGAATCCATTAAAATCAAGGTTTGAACAAAATGAACAAAAAGCATTTATTGCCCGAAAAAGAATTAAAATTCATAATATTTACTTCAATTCAGGCGTCAGATATCATGACAGAAAGGGTTGGAAATGGGATACCAACATTTAATGAAAGCGTATACAACATAAGGGGTGAACAAAGTGCTAGCAATCTTAGGATTTCTTATGATGGTTGTATTTATGGTTTTGATTATGACGAAACGTATGTCTGTTTTAACGGCATTGGTATTAACGCCAATTGCATTTGCTCTTATTGCAGGTTTTCATTTTACAGAGATTTCTGACATGATTGTCAAAGGTGTGCAGCAAGTCGCACCAACAGCGGTCATGATCATGTTTGCGATTTTATACTTTGGCATTATGATTGACGCTGGTTTATTTGATCCGATGGTGGCAAAAATTTTAAACATTGTCAAAGGCGATCCTTTAAAAATTGTCGTCGGAACAGCTGTCCTGACCATGCTTGTTGCACTTGATGGAGACGGGACAACAACATACATGATTACAACAACAGCGATGCTTCCATTATTTACGCTGCTTGGCATCCGTCCGATTATTTTAGCGGGGATTGCCGGAGTCGGCATGGGAATTATGAATACGATTCCATGGGGAGGAGCCACACCTAGAGCGGCAAGTGCACTTGGCGTGGATCCATCACTTTTATTTGGCCCGATGATTCCAGTCATTGGTGCAGGGGTTTTGAGCATGATTGTGGTGGCATACTTTCTTGGGAAGTCTGAAAGAAAGCGTCTTGGTGTCATTGAACTCGAACAGCCGATTCATGCAAATGAAATGGCAGCGGCACTACAGGATGACATCAAGCGACCGAAACTTTGGTGGTTTAACCTAACGCTTACGTTGTTATTGGTGCTCCTTCTCGTCTCAGGAAAAGTCAGCTTAACAGTCCTATTTGTTCTTGCTTTCTGTGTAGCAATTATCGTGAACTATCCGAACCTTGAACAGCAGCGTGAGCGGATTGCGGCTCACTCAACCAACGTCTTAGCGATTGCTTCCATGATCTTTGCAGCAGGGGTTTTTACAGGCATCTTAACTGGCACGAAAATGGTTGATGAAATGGCGATATCGATTGTATCTGCCATTCCTGAGCAGCTTGGCGGCTTTATACCGGTTATTGTGGCGCTTACGAGCGGGATATTTACCTTCTTTATGCCGAATGATGCATACTTTTACGGGGTCCTGCCGATCCTATCAGAAACAGCGGCAGCATACGGTGTTGATACAATTGAAATCGCAAGAGCCTCTATTATTGGCCAGCCGATTCATATGTTAAGCCCACTTGTACCATCCACTCATTTACTTGTTGGACTAGTTGGTGTATCACTGGATCAGCATCAGAAGTTTGGGATGAAATGGGCTGTGCTTGCAGTTGTCGCCATGACGGTCATGTCGGTACTCATTGGGGCCATCTCCATTTGGTAAATAAAAGAGTGTCTGCTACCTGAGCAGGCACTTTTTTTTAGGTCATATTGCCGAGCAGGCTCGATTCATTTGCCCTATACAAAAAGCATGTCTGTTCCTCCAAAAGATATATTTTTGAAAAATACTGACACTTTTACTGTTTTTTTCTTTATAATGCAAATCAACGAAGGGAGAGGATAGCATGTCCAACCGAAAAGGCAAGATTCTTTTTGCTGCAGTATGTCTCATAGCAGGAAGTTTGTCGATGGTGAGCCCAGATTCAGCTCATGCAGATACCCCTTATTATGGAAAAAGTTATGAACAGCCAGCTTCAGTGAAGAAGCTATACCCTGAGCCTGACGAGACGTTTGATACCCCCGCATTTCAGAAAAAAGGAGAAGCCTTCACCACGCAAGAAGAGCTTCAACAATTCTTACGTGACATTGTCCGCAAAAGTCCTTACGCTACGCAGAAACAGATTGGAACATCCATTGAAGGACGGTCCATTCCAGCCCTCTACTTCACAAAGGATCGTCATATTTCTCCACTTTCAAAAAAGCCAACGATCTGGCTTCAAGCACAAATACACGGAAATGAACCAGCCTCCGGTGAGTCGGCTCTCGTCATCGCAAAACGATTAGCAGGTAAACAAGGAGAGCGTATACTGAATCATGTCAATATCATCATTGTTCCGAGAATTAATCCTGACGGTTCTTATGCGTTTGACCGCAGGCTGGCAAACGGAATGGATGGGAACCGTGATCATATGACATTAGAATCTCCAGAGCTGACAGCCTTGCATCAAGAATTTAATCGGTATGCTCCAGAAGTGGTCATTGATGCCCATGAATACGATGTAGGACAAAAGCAGTTTGATGATATCGGCTCAGCGGGTGCACTCAAATATCACGATTTATTGATCTTATCAGGGAAGAACTTGAATATTCCAGAAAGCATTCGGCTGACGTCAAATGAATTATACGTGAGCGGCGTCCGTGAAACGTTGACAAATCAAGGGTTTTCAAATGATTTATATTATACAAGCACAAAAGGAAAAGATGGAAAGATCGATCTCTATGAAGGCGGAACGGATGCAAGAATTGGTCGAAATGCTCTGGGACTCTCGCCAGCGCTATCCTTTCTTGTAGAAAGCAGAGGAATTGGAATTGGAAGAGAGGACTTTACCCGCCGCGTGGCAGCACAAGTCACCACTCATGAAAAAATCATTGAAACAACGGTGAAACATGCAAAGCAGGTGAAACAGCAAATGGTGACGGAGCGTTTGAAGCTGGTGAAAAAAGGTCTCCAATCGAATGATGACGACCAAGTAGTCATTCAAGATGATTTCAAAGCGCCTGTGGATGATTCGCTTGAAATGGTAGATATTGAAAAAGGACAGACCATCAATGTCCCTGTACGTTTTCACAGTGCAAGCGATGCGAATCCTGTCATGTCGAGAGAACGACCGACAGCTTATCTTGTTTTACCTGGACATGAAGGGGTAGAACGGAAGCTGCAAATCTTAGGGTTAAAAAGTGTCACATTGCCTGTCAGTGTTAAAGTACCGGTACAAGCCTATCAAGTAACAAAACGAGACGAAAAGAGCAAAAAAGATATTCAGCTTGAAACAGAACTCATCCAAAAGAAACGTCAGCTACCAAAAGGGACAAAGGTATATGTCACGGCGCAGCCGCAAACGAATTTATTGTCACTTGCCCTTGAGCCAGAATCAAAAGATAGCTATATGTCATCTGGATTGATTGCTTCAAAAGAAGGCGATGAACTGCCAGTGTACCGGTTCTTGCTATCTAAAAAGGCGTTAGGCATTAAATAAAAAAGAGCTAAAATCAACATCATTTTAGCCCTTTGTCTACAATTTAGAAGCGGCACAGTGCGTGCTGCTTTTTTATTTTCGTCCGGCTCTTATTTCATCAGTCAAGCCTTCATATGGTGCTTCAGCGATAATGGTTTCGTCATTTATACCTGCATGATGAATATACGTAATGTCCGCAAATTCTGGAACAACATATTTTGGATATGTTTCGTACTTTTCACGAGATTCTTTCATAAGATCGATGTAGTCATTTTGATAGCAAACGGTGATATCTGGACGTTCATGCACCCATTTTGGGAAGAATATAACGCCATGCATGCGTTTTTCTTCAGGCATAAAGTTCAGAGAGACGTCTGTCCCAGTTGGTTCTGTCCAAGAAACTTTGTAAACGCCTTTTGTCAGCTTTACAATGTTTACTTCTTGATCACGGACCCAGCGGCCCCCAACCATTCCGCTATGAATGCGGTAATCAATGGTGTGATCGTTTTTAATGTAAATCTCATATTCCCAGCCATTTTCATACGTATAAATCATATGAAGTCCAACGAATTGATCCATGTTTATTCCTTCTTTCATTAGAATGATGTTGTTTCAAACATGTTGTGATTTACATGTTTATTTTAAAGTCTATGGTATACTATTGTCAAAGAATAAGCGTTGGAGGCACATCATGAGAGTTTTGAAATATGCCATTCTTGGCTTACTAGATCAGTGTGAGCTGACTGGATACGATATCACCAAACATTTTAAGGATTCCCTTGGACAGTTTTGGAGTGCGAAACATAGCCAAATTTACCCTGAGCTGAAACGGCTCACAGATGAAGGGTTTATTGAATTTGATGTTCGTATACAAGGGAAGAAGCTGGAGAAAAAGGTCTATCAAATCACAGAGGCAGGACAAGCAGCATTGCATCAATGGTTAAGGACAAAAGACCCGATCCCAGAAACAACAAAGGATGAATTCATGCTCAAAACATTTTTCATCTCCTCTATGGACAAAAAGGAAGCGGCTGACCTGCTTACACATCAACTACTAGAGCGCACGAAGAAAGTAGACATGCTAAAGCAGAAGCTGCTCGCGTTAACAGAGGAAGATCCGGGTGCTGAATCGCTTTATTCAGCGCAATTTGGGCATTATTTAGTGCTGACAAGGGCAATTGAAAGAGAAAAAGGCTATGTCCGCTGGCTCGAGCAAACCCTTAAACGGATTGATTCATCTGCGCTCTAAGGACAATGGTCGGATGATATGATAAAAAATGGTTTGAAACTAGTGAATTTATAAATAGAAACCGCTACAATGGATATATTCGTATTAAAGTGAGGCGAGTATGTTTGAGTAATCAAGAAGCGTTTTGGAATGAAGCAGAAGCTTTTATTTCTGTATGCTATGAAGAATTGGGCAAGTCAAATGAAGAGAAGGCAGCACGACTGCATGAAATAAAACAAGAAATTGACTCTAAAGGGACGTATACTCACACACAAGAGGAATTGGCGCACGGAGCGAAAATGGCATGGCGCAACAGCAACCGCTGCATTGGCCGTTTATTTTGGTCAACCCTGCATGTTCACGACTGCCGTCATGTGAAGACAGAAGAAGAGGTGAAAGAGGCACTCTTTCATCATATTGAGTATGCGACAAATAATGGGAAAATCAAACCATCCATTACGATCTTTCCTCCAGAAAATGATTCGCAAAAGGAAGTCATCATTTATAATCATCAGCTCGTTCGTTATGCAGGCTATGAGACGGAGTATGGTATCATCGGCGACGAGGCTTCTCTTGAATTAACTAAGCTGTGTGAAGCCCATGGCTGGAAAGGTGAAGGCACGCATTTTGATATCCTGCCTCTCATGTTTCAACTAAAGAATCAACCGCCAGTTCTGTATGAGCTACCGAAAGAAATTGTCCAAGAAGTCGAGATCACCCATCCGGAATATGAAGGATTTCGTGATTTAGGACTGAAATGGTACGCCGTTCCAATTATTGCTGATATGAAATTGGAGATTGGCGGTATTCATTACAATGCAGCGCCGTTCAATGGCTGGTATATGGGCACAGAAATTGGCGCACGTAACCTAGCCGATGAAAATCGCTACAATATGCTGAAAAAAGTCGCTTCGATTTTAGGACTGGACACGACAAAGAATGCGTCGCTTTGGAAGGACAAAGCCATTGTTGAGTTGAATGTGGCGGTTCTTCATTCTTACCGAGAAGCAGGGGTGACCATTGTTGATCACCATACAGCAGCACATCAATTCAAACAGTTCGAAAAGCAAGAAGAAAAGGCTGACCGTAAGCTTACTGGTGACTGGACTTGGCTGATTCCACCGGTCTCACCAGCTGCGACCCACATCTTCCACAAGCATTATGACAATACCATTGTGAAGCCGAATTATTTTTATCAAGAAAAGCCCTATCATGGAACAGAAAAAGCCTAGCGAAAGCTAGGTTTTTTGATTGTTGACAAAGTGCTAAAATGATCTTGATTTTAGCACTTTGTCTTCTTTGTTTTTTGATGAAAGCTCATCCCTTGATGCGAAAATCCTGATAATGAGCGAACTCAGGGAGCTGCTCCATTTGCATATCTGTGACCTTTGAAAAAGGGCTTCCTTTCCGGACTGTCTTTAAGAAATCAAGCACTTCCTGCTGCTCCCCCTCTACCTTTAACTCGACATGTCCTTCATCTGTGTTGCGTACCCAGCCTTTCATCCCGCGATTGACGGCTTCTCCTTGTACAAAATAGCGAAAGCCGACTCCCTGCACCCGTCCTGTGACAATGGCATGATAATGAATCAATGTCATCTCTCCTTTTTTCTCATCGTACCATAGCATGTAACTGACCTTCACGCACCCGACTATGATTTCATTGTCTAACGATGTAAAATAATAGCCATGAGACAATCAAAGGAGATGGTCATCGTGGGACATAAGAAATATGACATAGTAGGAATTCAAGTAGGACAACCCATCACGACCTATGCAAACGGAAAAGAAATCAAAACAGCCATCAACAAAAAGCGAATACATGAGCCTGTCTATTTGAGTAAGGTCAATTTTGAGGGAGATGGTCAAGGTGATTTGGTTCATCATGGAGGATATGATAAAGCCGTCTGCGTCTTTCCATACGATCACTATACTTATTTCGAGCAGTTTTTAGGGGTTCCGTTACAGGAAGCTGCCTTCGGTGAGAATGTGACCGTTCATCAACTAGTTGAAACAGAAGTGCGAATTGGCGATGTAATTCAACTTGGAGAGGCACTTGTTGAAGTGAGTCAGCCAAGGCAGCCGTGTGTGAAACTATCTTTTAAGCATGGCAACATGAAGCTTGTAAAGGAAGTGCAGCAAACGGGGTATACCGGCTTTTATTTACGGGTGCTGAAAGAAGGCTTAGTGCCTGCTGATGCTTCTCTTGTATTAGTCGAAAAAGCATCTCATCATATTACAGTCCATGAAGTGAACGAGGTCAAATATCGTCAAACAAGTCCAGAGAGGCTGAAAGCCGTTCTTGAAGTAGATGCCTTAGCAGATGTCGTGAGGAAGTCTTTAGAAAAGCGAGTTCAGCCCATTTAAAAAAAGCCGTACATCAGTATAAGATGTACGGTTTTTTAGCGCTTATGAGCTAGGTTTCTTTTGCTCAAGAAGATTTGCAAGGAAATATGTTTTTAAGCTTTGAAGCTTTCTTCCTTCATGCTTGGTCACACCAAGCTTCTTTAATTCTTCGACATACCAGCCTTTGCTACCATAATGCATGATAGAAAACTCCTTTCAATTGAAACTGCCTGCATTGTAACATCTCAAAAAAGGACGTGAAAAGTGTGCAGGTATGAATAAATGAAAACTGATTCTATCTTCCTATGATCCATGTATATGCTGGAAATAATCATTTATGAATTTGGTGGGTTGAGGGTAACGATGATCATGCCGACCGTCATAATCATGATGACAATACCAAGGTAAGTCATCATGGATTGTTTTTTCTTAATACCTACAACCGTTAAGATAATACTTTCAATCAAAAAGATAACGCCGATGATGATGAACCACATATCAAATAAGACCCCTTTCGCATATCTTTGCCTATTTTACCACAGGCATTTTTGTTTAGTCGTGACAGATTCGTGAAAGGGAAATGAAAAAATCCCCTCCAATGAAGAAGGGGATTAGCAGGCTCACAGCTTTGTTAATATAATTGGTTCGTCTTTTGTAATCACAATGGTATGTTCAATCTGTGCGACTAGGCTTTTATCTGGTGTTTTAAAGGTCCAGCCATCATCAGCCTGATAAATCGATTCAGCATTTGTTGAAATAAAAGGTTCAAAGGCGATCACGGTGCCATTCTTAAACAAAGCATTATCGAATGGATCATAATAGTTCAAAATATGGTTAGGTGCTTCATGGAGACTTTTCCCAATGCCATGTCCTGTCAGGTTTTTAATGACAGTAAATCCTTGTTCTTTTGCTGTATTGTAGACCGCACGGCCAATTTGATTTTGTCTTTTGCCGGCTTTTGCATGCTTTAATCCTTCGAGGAATGCATCCTCTGCACACTGGCATAATGCTTCAAGACGAGCATCACCTGTACCTAATACGAAGGAAATGCCGGTATCGGAATAATAGCCGTCCAGCTCTGCTGAAATATCAATATTGATGAGGTCGCCCTCTTGTAAAATGGTTTTTTCACTTGGAATACCGTGAGCAACTTCATCGTTCACGCTGATACAAGTCGTTCCAGGGAAGTCATATTCCTTTTCAGGTGCTGAATTCGCCCCATGTTCTTCTAATATTTTTTTCCCAATCAAATCTAGTTCTTTTGTAGACATGCCTGGTTTCGCTTGGCTTTTCATTTCTTCTCTTGCCAAAGCGACAATTCGGCCGACTTTTTTTAAGGCTTCTAACTCATGATCATGTTTGACAATCACTGTTCATTCCCGCTTTCTATAACTTCATTCTATTCAATAGCTTACCACATTTTACGCAAAAAGAGTAAAGAGCGGAATTCAAATGAATGTGGACAAATTGGTATAGATAACTAGATGTGTATATGATATATTTTTTATGAGCATCATGGACGTTTCGTCATGATGATGACAAAGGGGGAGAATGCAAATGGTGTTTCAGTTTCTTCAAAAGCTCGGCAAATCATTTATGCTTCCAATCGCTGTGCTTCCAGCAGCAGGAATTATTTTGGCTATTGGACGGAAGGATGTATTTGATATCCCGTTTATTCATGCAGCGGGAAATTCCATTTTTGAAAACTTGGCTTTGATTTTTGCAATGGGTATAGCGATCGGTATTGCAAAGGATGGCAACGGGGCAGCGGCATTATCAGGAGCGATTGCTTATTTTATTTTATCAGCTGGTACAACATCAATTAATTCAACGAACAATATGGGGATATTTGGCGGTATTTTATGCGGCCTACTGGCAGGTTATGTGTACAATCGATTCAAGGATAAAAAACTACCCGAATACTTAGGGTTCTTTAGCGGAAGACGGCTTGTTCCTATTATGACTGCACTTTTCACCATTTTATTAGCCGCTATTTTCGGATTTGTATGGCCGCCAATTCAAAGCGGGATCAATGGATTAGGGGAATGGATTTTAAGTCTTGGTGCAACGGGTGCAGGGCTATTTGGTTTCTTTAACCGCTTGCTCATTCCATTAGGACTTCATCATGTACTGAACAACTTATTTTGGTTTCAATTCGGGGAATTCAGCGGAGCAACAGGGGATTTAGCACGATTCTTTAAAGGAGATCCTAGTGCAGGTGTCTTTATGACTGGGTTTTTCCCAGTGATGATGTTCGGTCTGCCAGCGGCATGTCTAGCCATGGTTGTGACAGCAAAACCTGAAAAGCGAAAAGCAACCGCTGGTTTGATGATTGGGATGGCGCTGACGTCATTTATTACAGGAATCACTGAACCTATTGAATTCTCCTTTATGTTTTTATCTCCACTCTTATATGGTGTCCATGCTGTGCTGACAGGTCTATCGCTCTTTATTGTAAATATCATTGGGATTCATAGCGGCTTCACCTTTTCAGCAGGAGCGATTGATTACATTTTAAGTTTTGGTATCGCCCAAAAACCACTTATGCTACTTGGAGTTGGCGTGCTTTATGGCATTCTGTACTTTGTTGTTTTCTATTTCCTCATTAAACTGTTGAAGCTCAAAACACCAGGAAGAGAAGATGATGAAATTGAAGATATTGCAGCCGATGATACGAAGACAGAAGGTGCAAGTATGCTTCTAGAGGGACTTGGTGGCAAAGAAAATATCACGACGGTTGATCATTGTGCCACTCGTCTACGTTTAACAGTAGAAGATACACAATTATTAAATGAAAGTACTTTGAAAAAAGCAGGTGCCAAAGGGGTACTGACTTCAGGAAAAAACTCTGTACAAATCATCATTGGAACGAATGTAGAATTTGTCGCAGATGATCTTCGCAAGGAAGTCGAACGAGATTAAAAAAAGCGTACAGTCGGGTCAAATCGGCTGTACGCTTTTTTGTTTGCGTTGTTCGATGACGAGCACAATACTGATCACAACAAGTAAAAACCAAGAACTAATTTTCCCGAGATGGACGAGCGACCAAGCGTGCTGTTGATTTGGATATTGCCATGCTCCTAAAAAGGTGGTGACATTTTCGGCAATCCAAATAAAGAACCCAATCAGCAAGAATGAGACGACAAGCGGCATTCGAAAAGTAGAAGAACCAACCTGAAACGACACAGATGTTTTTCGAAATACGACAACAAGCAGTAATGTCAGCCACCATCTCAGATCATAGAACCAATGATGCGTAAAAAAGTTGAGATAAATACTCAAACTGGTTCCAATCGAAAGAAACGGATGCGGCCATGAACGGACCTGTACGTGAAGCCGGGACAGTGCCTGATAAATATAGCTTGCTACACTTGCATACATAAATCCGCTATAGAGCGGAACCCCAAAGACTTTTGTATAAGCCTCTTCAGGATAGGACCAAGAACCCATATGAACTTTATACAATTCTAAGCTAATACCTATCAGATGAAATAGACAGATCACCTTCAATTCATTCAATGTCTCCAGCCGAAGCGTCATCATCAGGATCTGAGCCGCGAGGCAAAGCAGTAGAATGACATCATACCGGTGAAGAAAAGGAATAGAAACCATCTTTGATATGGCAAGCGCCGCAAAGATCATGACGGGGAATAGACATGAGATGGCCTGTAAATAAGCAAAATGAAATAATGTTTTCATACAAAGTGAACCCTCTTTTCATTGTCTGAAATGACTAAGACGGATTTAGCAAGGGAAAAGTTACCTCATTTAGATATTCATGAACAATTTGTGAATACGTATGTGAAAAAGATCACAAATTAGTTTTAAAGTAGTATAATAAGATCATAAAGAAAATGTGAAGAAATTCACATAAATTAAAGGGAGGCATCATCATGTTTACAAAATTCTTACAAACGAATGTATGGGCAGCGGTTATCCTTTTGGCAGCAAGACTTTATATCGGTTGGACTTGGCTCACATCTGGTATAGGAAAACTAACAGGCGGATTCGATGCATCTGGGTATTTACAATTTGCGATAGCTGAACCTGTTGTCAAAGATGGAAACCTTGTGTATCCGTTCTATGTATGGTTTTTAGAAAATGTCGCTTTGCCGAATGCTGGACTATTTAGTGCCATGGTCATGTGGGGAGAAATTTTAGTAGGTCTAGGATTAATTGTTGGATTATTCACAACAACCGCAGCATTTTTCGGAAGCATGATGAATGTCTCTTTCTTACTAGCTGGTACCGTCTCTGTTAACCCGCTTCTTCTGCTCATTGCCATCATCATCATGGCTGCGAAAGGAAATGCAGGCAAATTTGGACTTGATTATGTCGCAGGTCCAGTCTTGAAACGAACAATGAAAAGAAAGCCGCATTTAGAAGTGGCTTCATAATAAAGAAAAAGCATCCTCAGCTTTTGCTCAGGATGCTTTTTTATTTAGGAATCAGCTTTCACCAAGTTAATATGCAAGACGGTGAGCTTCTGCTGACTGATATCTGGATCATGACCGACGATAAATTCCAGCTCATAATCTCCAGTTCGATACACGTATTTTTTTTCTTTTGTCTGTGGGATGGTACTGACTGAATCCGCTTGTCCAAGTTGTTTCTTTAGTAGGGAAGGGGTCATTCCGCCGATATTCGTTTCTTTTTCTACATTTGTGCCGAAATAACGAATTTCATCAATTTTGCCTTTTGCATCATAATGAAAAGCAAATCCCGGATTCCCCATTTCAGCATGATACAAATCAAAGCTACTTTGGCCTGTTTCTGGATATGGATTTCCTAGTTTATGATGGACATCCTTCTTTGTTTGAACACCAATTTTAAAGCCTTTTGCATAATACGGCATTTGTCCTTTATGTGCCAGCTCATAAATGGTGTTTAAAGCGGTTGTCGGACCTTGAGGAACGGATTGCTCGACTGCTGATTTGCTCATGGCATGTGCTGGGGCTACAGGGCTGAATCCAATGAAGGCGGACGTAGCGAGTGAAGCAGTCATGACAAAAGCGGTTGTTTTCTTCATGATAAAATCCCTCCTTCTTCTTTCTATACCCGGTGAAATAGGGGGCAAACGTGAAAAAAACCAGCTGATCAGAGATCGGCTGGTTCTTAAAATGAGTAAATTATTTTGATGAAGAGCTTGATTCATCTTTGGCGGAAGAGGAATCTTCTTCATCCTGTACTTTCTTTGTATAGTCATATTGATTGCGGTCAATTGGTGTAAAGCCTTTAGGCTTGTAGAAACGGAGTAAGTCTTCGGTGACAATCTTATCAGATGTCTCAAGCATCTTTTTCACCGTTTCATTTTCTTGTGATGCCTTATCAGTCGGCTCGATTTTCTCACCTGTTTTGTTGCTGTAATAGTTATTGCCTACTTTTGTGTAATCCTTAGAGACGAAGTCACCATTTCTAAATGGCACTAGCTCTTTGAAATTATTCGATAAGATATCTGAACCAGACATTAAATAGTTCTTCGTATCATCGCCAAGCAGGTGTAGAAGGGTTGGTGCGACATCGACTTCACCAGAGTATTTATGAATCTGTCCGCCTTTTACGCCTGGTACATGGATAAAGAGCGGTACACGCATAAGCTGCGCATTTTCATAATCTCCAATTTTTTGTCCTGTCACTTTTTCCATCGCTTCATTGTGGTTTTCAGAAATGCCGTAATGGTCACCGTACATAATGACGACTGTATTGTCATAGAGACCAGACTTTTTCAGGTCGTTGAAGAACTGTTCAATGGCTTCATCTAAATAATGAGCGGATTGGAAATAGTTATTGACGACAGAATCTCCGAAGTCACCAGGTTCGAAATCGGTATCCCCTTCATCCATTCCAAATGGGAAATGGTTCGATAACGTAATGAATTTCGAATAAAACGGCTGCTTTAAGTTTTCAAGCATTGGCATAGATTCTTTGAAGAATGGTTTGTCTTTCAACCCATAGTTCTTCGTATCTTGCTCATTCATATCGTAGTACTCAGAATCGTAAAATCTGTCATATCCAAACGACTTAAACATTTCATTACGGTTCCAGAAGGTTTTTGTATTGCCGTGGAATTCTGCTGACGTGTACTGATCCTTCTTCAGGATGCCAGGAATGGCTTGATACGTGTTTTGCGCTTTGTTAATAAAAACAGAGCCTTGTGATAATGGGAATAGCCCAGTATCCATCATAAATTCAGCATCAGACGTTTTTCCTTGCCCTGTTTGATGGAAGAAGTTATCAAAGTAAAACGTTTTATTGTCGTGTGCCAATGAATTAAGGAAGGGCGTCACTTCTTTTCCGTTTACTTTGTAATCAATGACAAAGTTTTGCAGAGATTCAAGAGAAATCGTAATCACGTTCATGCCTTTCGCTTTCCCGTAATAAGCAGGGTTAGGATCAGCACTGTTCGCTTTTAAATAGTTCTCTACATCTGTCACGTCATTTGAATTTGCCAGAGCACGCTGGCTGTTTGATTTCACATTTTGAATGGCATCAAACACTGTAAAGTTATAAGCACCTAAATATTTCACTAAATAATTGCGGTCAAACGACCTTGATAAAAGCTCTGGACGATCAATCTCTGCAGCGACTAAATTCATCACAAAGATGACAACAGAAGACACAAGGACGAGTCTAAACGATTTTGACTTTTGAACAGGTACAGTAGTTGTACTTGTTTGCTGCTTTTTCATGCGGACTGCGAGTACGATCAAAATGATGGTATCCATAAAGTAAAACATATCAGTCCAACGCATGAGTGAAAATGCACTATCACCTAATTGTCCGCCATTCGTTCCTGCCTGCATCACGGTAGGCAGTGTGATAAAGTCATTGAAGAATCGATAGTACACGATGTTTGCGTATAGTAAAAAAGACATGAAAAAATGAATCACAATGATAGCGGCAGGCTGCCATTTTTTCTTGAACAATAAAGCAAAGCCAAGAAAGAACAAGCTGGAGCTAATAGGATTCACGAAAAGCAAAATATGCTGAAGCACATTTGATATACCAAGTTTAAATTCAATTAAATATGCCGAATACGTTTTGAGCCAAAGTAAGATGACTGCAATAACAAAGAAGCCGAGGCCTCGTTTTTGAATAAATGTTTTCATAAAAACACTCCTTTTCTCCGATACACGGAAGAGGCGGAACGAAAGAAAACGAACCATTAGAATATACCATGAAATGAGCAAATAGAAAAGTGATAACCGGCGAAGTATGTCTAACAGCTCGTCCCAGCAATAAAAGGGGAGAAAACGAAAATTTTCGCTCTTCGAAAAACTTTTTGTGAAATTCATCCTATTATTAACAGAAAATTCAGCAATTTTCCAGTTGCTATATCAATAAAACAGGTAAAAAGGCACGAGTCTAAAGAATTAATTTGGTTTCTACAATGATGAATTAGAGAGTATTTCCAGTGTTTCTTAATGTTTATGCAGGTTAAGTAAAAAAAATGAGAAGAAGAACGGAAAAGGGATATGGAGGATATTTCCTGTGTTGAGATATATCAATATATTTTTTTGTTTCATTAACATAATGGTTTTGATGTGTTTTGTAAGGGTTTTATCTATTTTGATGAATGAACAAATTATCTAAATATACTTAAGTAAACATTTCGAGACTATAAACTTTTGAATTGGGGTCGATATAGACTTTGACAGGAAATCTTCCATTGAAAGGATTGATAGTATATGACTGTACGAGCAAACAACCTCGTTCAGAACTGGTTTCCGAGTGAGGACGGAAATGCAGCAGAGCGTAAAGAATTCATCAAATTGATGGAGCAGATTGTTTCAGGGGTCGATCACCTGAAAGATCCGAACCGTGCACACCTAAAGGGTGAAAAGAATCGTGAGGAGGATTTTTACCAAAAGCTCACAGAAACAAGTCAAATTCCGATGAACGGCCAACAAGCGGAACTTGTGAATGAAGAATTACTGAAGCTTTTACATAACCATCCTTATCACACAAAGTATTTCTTCACGAACATTTTGCCGATGGCAAGTACACCAGGAATTCTAGGCATGCTAACGGCGATGCTGGTAAACGGAAACAACCTATGGGATGTGTATGGACCAGCAGGAGCGGAAGCTGAGGTCAGAGTGGTCTCAATGATGTCTAAACTCATCGGATATGATCCAAATGTGAGCGGGGGATATACAACATGGGGAGGTCAAGGAGCCATTTTCTCAGGACTGCGTTTAGCGATTGCAAAAGTTGCGCCAGAGTCACTGCGAAAAGGAGTTCCGCAAAACCTTTATGCGTTTTGTTCTGATGCGGCACATTACAGCTTATTTAAGTCAATGGAAGCAACAGGACTTGGCACAGACAACTTGATCAGAATTAAAACGAATAAAGATCATTCGATGGATATGGAAGATTTGCGTTGTCAAATGGAACGTGTTGCACAGGGTGGCGGGATTCCCGTTTATATTGTCGCAACAACCGGAACAACAGATGCCATTGCAATTGATGATGTAAAAGGGGTACGTGAAACAGCAGAAGCCATTGCTGAGGAATATGGTCTAAAGGTGCCGCATATTCATGCGGATTCAGCACTCGGCGGATTCTTTGCTTTCTTTAATGAGTATGATCTAGCTGAAAACCCGCTGCAATTCTCAGACGGTGTTCTTCGTATGCTAAAAGAAATCCAAGCGAAATTCCAGCATCTTTCTCTTGCTGACACGATGTGCTTTGACTTTCAAAAGCTCGGCCAAACACCTTACACATCTAGTTTATTCTTAGTGAAAAACGCGGCAGACCTAAAACGTTTAGATCTAGAAGAACAAGAGACACCATACGTTGGTCATAGAGGCTACGGAGAATACCATACGGGTTATACACTGGAATGCTCAAGAATGGGAAGCTCGATTAGTATGCTGAGTGTGCTGTTAACGTTTGGGGTTGAAGGCTACCAGCGCTTGCTCGGTCAATTCTTAGAAGTGAACCTTGCCTTCAGAGAAGCACTTAGTAGGGAAATTCCGCAAGCAGAAGTCGTGAATGATGACAACGTCGGAATGGCTACATTGTTTAGAATTTACCTAGATGGCTCACCGCGCTTTCAAGAAGAAATTTCAGGCGAAGCGACGGCGATGGAAATTGAGCGGAACAATGAATTGAACAAAATGCTGTTTGAAAAGCTTGGAGAGAAAAGAGACGAAATGTTCTTTGGTGATACAACGAAGTTTTTACTTGTAAATGCTAAAGAAGGACAAGAATTCTATCTAAGTGTTAGTAAGTTTTTTGTCATCTCACCTTATACGTTACCAGAGCATATCCCACATATCGTATCTTATTTAAAAGATGTGATCGCATCTGTTTGTGGACAATTTGAACATGTACATGCTTAAATCAAATCTGAGAGTGGAGATGTAGGAAAAAATGGCGAAACAAAGGAAATTTGGAGGATACACGATATCCTCTAAAATCATGTCAGTCGTTGTCGTAACATTACTTGCAACCGTTGCACTATTCGTTCTAACATTCTATCTAGTCAGCCAGGATTTATCATCCCAGTTATTAAAGCAATTTGATTATCGATTAACAACAGATATTGATACAGCGAAGAAAGAGATCGATAATGTGGATGGAAACGTCCTTGGTGTTAGCGGGAAAGATGATCCCCTTTATGTGGAGGTCAAAAAGAAATTCACAGAGCTTCAAGAAGATCATACGCTTGAGAACTTATATGTGCTTTCTAATAAAGGCGGCAAAGAAAGAATTATTATCTTAACCGGAGAAGAAAATGATTTTGATCAAGATTATGTCTTTTCAGATGAGATGAAACAAGCGCTCTCTGAAGATAAAATGGTCAAAAGTGATATTTACAAAGACTCATTTGGAACACATAAATCAGTCTTTTTGCCAATCAAGGATTCAGGCGGTGAGCTGACAGGGATTTTAGGCATTGATTTAGATGCGTCTGTCGTGCCTCAAACAACGCAGAAGTTGATGATCTATATCACAGCGGCATCTGCCATTGTGCTGATCGGTGGATTACTCTTCTCATACTTCATGGGAAGAAGGATTGCAAAACCAGCACGTTCCTTGATGGAATCAGCGAACCGAATTGCTGACGGTGATTTAACTGGTATGGTAGAGGTTGAAAGTAAAGATGAGATCGGTCAACTTGCCGCATCCTTCCAAAAGATGCAGGGACGGATTAAAGAGCTCATTTCGAAAATCTCAAACTCATCTAGTGAAGTATCGAAAATGTCTTCACAGCTTCGTACGGTGACGACTGAATCAAGTCAAAGTGCGCAGCAAGTATCAGAAGCTATGACGAATATGAGTGAAGGAATCAATGATTCTGTCGCAAATATTACGGATTGTACGACATCCGTTGCAGAGATTGATACTCAAATCGAAGGCGTCACAAAAGAAGTCGATGAAATGAAATCTGTTTCATCTGACGTACAAGAGCAATCAGAATCTGGTCAAAAATTAGTGAACCATGTGCTTGATCATCTGAATATGCTACATGACAAGATGACCAACTCCAAGCAGGCAGCAGAAGAATTACAATCTCATTCAACGGAGATTGAAAGTGTCATCTCGATCATTACGGACATTTCAGCCCAAACGAATCTACTCGCACTGAATGCTTCAATTGAAGCAGCACGTGTTGGAGAAGAAGGAAAAGGGTTTGCTGTTGTGGCAGATGAGGTGCGTAAGTTAGCTGAGCAATCAGCGGATGCGGCTAAAACCGTTTCAGATCTTGTCATCGGCACACAGGAAAACAGTCAGCGCGTTCTTGAAAGTGTAGAGGAAAGTAGTAAAGCAGTGGAAGAAGGACGTGAGCAAATGGAAGGCACGTCACAAAACTTCGCTTTGATTTACGACGGTGTATCTCAGTTTTCAAGAAGAACGAACAATTTGCTTGCTTCTATTAAGCAAGTTGAGCAAGCATATCAAACGATTTCTACATCAATTGAGCAAATTTCTGTTGTATCGGAAGAACATGCAGCCAGCTCTCAAGAAGTAGCGGCAGCAACAGAACAGCAAAGTGCTGGCATGCAGCAAATTTCAAGTGCGATTGAACAGCTCTCTGATATGTCAGAGGACTTAGCACATATGGTTTCTACTTTCAAAATCGACAATAAATAACGAGAAAGGGCTAAAATGATCTTGATTTTAGCCCTTTGTCTTCTTTTCAGCGTGACATGAAAACCTTTGCGGCCCTAGGAAGGACGAGCACCGGAGCGGAGCGAATTTGACAATCGTGAGCACCGAAGCGCAGACCTGACAACGAATGCGAGGGTTTGTCTACACGCTGAAGCTGACTCTTGTGAGAGAGTCAGCTTTTTTGCTATGCTTAAACAAATTGTTGCAGGCGAAAGGAGAACGCCATGGATTTTGCGCAGAGATTATCAGAAGAACGGATCAAAAAAGCGATGGATAACGGGGCTTTTGAAGGATTATCTGGCTTTGGCAAACCTCTGCCTAAAGATGACGCTGCTCATATACCTGAAGAACTAAGAATGGGCTATCGGATGATGAAAAATGCTGGCTTTGCTGGGGAAGAAACAGCACTGAAAAAAGAACTCATGACCGTCAAAGAACTGCTTCATTCCAGTATAGACGGTGAGGAAAGAAAAAAGCTTTCTCTCATATGTGAAGAAAAACAAAAACGACTGGATGAACTCACATCTAAGCGGCAAACTTTTGCTCGTCCAGCCTCCTCCTTTTATAAAAACAGGGTCTACGAAAAATTAACGGAGCATAAAAAAAGATGATGACACGCTGCCTCTCCTGAGCACATTGAGGGGGCTTTTTTTATGAAAGCGCTACATTTTGTTGTTGACTACATGTATATACAAATATAAAATAATAATCAAACATGTATATACAAGTTTTTTGGTTCTTTTTTCTTATAAAAACGATCTCGGAGGGGATAGCATGGCTGATTATCAGGCAGCAGCAGATCAGATTGTGAAAGCCATCGGCGGCAAAGAAAACATTGATCAAGCGACACATTGTGTGACAAGGCTGCGCTTTGTGCTGAAGGATGAAGGAAAGGTTGATGAGAAAGCACTTGAACAAATAGAAGAAGTGAAGGGATCTTTCTCAGCGAACGGTCAATACCAAGTGGTGATCGGCCAAGGGGTCGTCAATCGGGTATATGCCGAAATGGTGAAACAGACAGGGATTGGTGAAGCCACAAAAGAGGACGTGAAGCGTGCCTCTGATCAAAAATTAAATCCATTGCAGCGTGCTGTGAAAACGCTTGCGGATATTTTTATTCCGATTCTTCCTGCCATCGTCACCGCCGGTTTATTAATGGGGATTAATAATATTCTAACAGCTCCTGACATTTTCTTTGATCAAAAATCGATTGTCGATGTGTATCCGGCTTGGGCTGATTTAGCGAATATGATCAACTTGATTGCAGGCACTGCCTTCACATTCCTGCCCGCATTAATCGGCTGGTCAGCCGTGAAGCGGTTTGGGGGAAATCCGCTCTTAGGGATGGTCCTTGGGCTGATGCTCGTACACCCAGACTTATTAAATGCGTGGGGCTATGGAGCGGCAGAAAAGTCCGGTGAGATTCCAGTCTGGAACTTGTTTGGACTTGAAGTGCAAAAGGTAGGGTATCAAGGACAGGTTCTTCCGATACTCGTCGCCTCGTATTTACTAGCGAAGCTCGAATTGTTTATCACAAAACGGACACCTGAAAGCATTCAGCTATTAGTGGTTGCTCCGATTACGTTATTAGTCATTGGCTTTTTATCCTTTATTGTCATTGGACCTATCACATTTGCAATCGGCAACGTGTTAACATCTGGACTTGTTGCTGTATTCCAGCAGTTCGCAGCACTTGGCGGTCTATTATACGGCGGTTTGTATGCAGCGTTAGTCATTACTGGAATGCATCATACGTTCCTCGCTGTTGATATTCAATTGATTAATTCAAAACTGCACGGCACGTTTCTATGGCCGATGCTCGCACTGTCTAATATCGCACAAGGGTCAGCCGCACTTGCGATGATGTTTGTTTTGAAAGATGAAAAACAAAAGGGTCTCTCGCTCACATCAAGTATTTCTGCTTACTTAGGAATTACCGAGCCAGCGATGTTTGGTGTCAACTTACGCTACCGGTTCCCATTTATTTTCGCCCTTATTAGCTCTGGTTTAGCCGGTATGTTTATCGCCTCTCAAGGGGTGCTGGCAAGCTCAGTTGGTGTTGGAGGCATTCCGGGAATCTTCTCTATTATCCCGAAATATTGGGGCGCATTTGCGATAGGAATGGTCATTGTCCTCATCGTCCCATTCATCGGAACCCTTTTGTATGCAAAGCTGAAAAAGAAGAAAGATGTATCACAAGAACTTAACTAGTGGTGGTGGATGAAATTGAAACAACAAACTAACGAACCGTGGTGGAAAAAAGCGGTGGTCTATCAAATTTATCCGAAGAGCTTTTTAGATACAACAGGCTCAGGTACAGGCGATATCAATGGTGTGACAAAAAAGCTCGATTATATTAAAGAGCTGGGGGCGGATTGTATTTGGCTCACGCCAATGTATGAGTCCCCGCAACATGACAACGGCTATGATATTAGTGATTATACAAAAATCCATGACATGTACGGCACAATGGCGGATTTTGAACACATGCTGAAAGAAGCCCATGATCGAGGTATACGAGTTATCATGGATTTAGCCGTCAATCATACATCCATTTTCCATAAGTGGTTTCAAGCATCACGCGAGTCAAAGGATAATCCTTATCGAGATTATTATATTTGGAAGGAGCCCAAGGCAGACGGCTCCCCGCCAAATGATTGGCAGTCAAAATTTGGCGGTCCAGCATGGGAGTTAGATGAAGTAACAGGTGAGTATTATCTTCATTTATACGATGTCACCCAAGCAGATCTCAATTGGGAAAAGGAAGAGGTGCGCAGGCAAGTATATGACATCATGCACTTTTGGTTTGAAAAGGGAATTGATGGATTCAGGCTGGATGTCATCAACAACATCTCAAAAGATCAGCGCTTCTTAGATGATGCTGGACAGTCTGTACAAGGAGACGGCCGGATGTATTATACGGATGGTCCAAGAATTCATGAGTTTCTGCACGAAATGAACCAAGAGGTTTTTTCGAAATATGACAGCATGACCGTCGGAGAAATGTCTTCAACGAATATCGCAGACTGCATTCGGTATACAAGACCGGATCGGCAGGAGCTGGATATGACGTTTAATTTCCATCATTTAAAGGTCGATTATCCAAACGGAGAAAAATGGGCCATAGCACCATTTGATTTTCATGAATTGAAGTCGATTCTGTCTGAGTGGCAGACGAAAATGCATGAGGGTGGCGGCTGGAATGCGCTCTTCTGGTGTAATCATGATCAGCCACGTATCGTTTCAAGATACGGTGATGACGAAACGTACCATCAGCAATCAGCGAAGATGCTGGCGACCACCATTCATCTCATGCAAGGGACGCCATATATTTATCAAGGTGAAGAGATTGGTATGAAGAATCCTCAGTTTGAGGACATCTTGTCTTACCGTGATATTGAATCACTCAATATGTATGAAGCCATGCTTGAAAAAGGGAAATCAAAGGAAGAAGCGCTTGCCATTTTACAGGTCAAGTCAAGAGATAATGCGAGAACTCCGATGCAGTGGACCTCAGAAAAGAACGCAGGTTTCTCAAAAGGAACACCATGGATTGAGCCAGCCAATAACGACATTTCAGTCGAAGCTTCATTAAAAGACAAGACGTCTATTTTCTACCATTATCAAGCCCTTTGTAAGCTGCGTAAAGAACTTGACGTGATCACATATGGAAGCTTTACCTTACTCTTAGCAGATGACCCGAAGGTTTTTGCTTATGTGAGAGAAAGCGGTGAGGAGAAGCTTCTTGTGATCAATCACTTTTACGCAGGAGAGACGGACTTTACGCTTCCTGATGAGCTTGTGCAGGCTGTAG
This sequence comes from Bacillus pumilus, assembly GCF_009937765.1. Lineage (NCBI taxonomy): Bacteria > Bacillati > Bacillota > Bacilli > Caryophanales > Bacillaceae > Bacillus > Bacillus pumilus. Next base: position 2,783,423 of record NZ_CP047089.1, read on the forward strand.
ACGAGATGGAGGGGCAAGTGCTGTTATCCAATTATGAGGATGCACCGGAAGATATGAAAGGATTTACGTTGCGTCCATATGAGTCAATCGTTTATCATTTAACCAAACGCTAGAAAATGGGGCGGAGGGAAAATGAAAGAGAATAAGTTTCGAGTGATTTATGATCAGCTCGCAAAACGAATTGAACAAGGTGAATGGCAGGATAAAGGCATTCTGCCATCAGAGCATGAGCTGTCCTTGATGTATGACACATCCCGTGAGACGGTAAGAAAGGCATTAAATATCCTTGTGCAAAATGGCTATATCCAAAAAATCCGCGGGAAAGGCTCTGTCTTACTGAATCGAGAGAAAATGCAATTTCCAGTCTCGGGTCTTGTCAGCTTTAAAGAACTTTCTCAAACGCTTGGCCGGAAGACTGTTACGACGGTTCACGAATTTGGTTTAATCAAACCGGATCAGTATATTCAGTCTCAGCTGAAAATAAGTGGGCAGGAGGATGTCTGGGAAGTCATTCGGTCTCGTAATATTAGCGGAGAAGAAGTGATTTTAGACAAGGATTACTTTTTGCAAAAGCATGTGTCCGTCTTGTCAAAAGACATATGCGAAGGGTCCATCTACGAGTATATTGAAGGAGAGCTTGGTGTATCAATCAGCTATGCCCAAAAGGAATTTGTGGTAGAGCCATGTACAGAAGAGGACGCCAAGTATCTTGATTTGAACGGGTTTGACCATGTTGTCGTCGTGAAGAATTACGTGTTCTTAGAGGATACAAGTTTATTTCAATACACTGAAAGCCGTCACCGATTAGACCGCTTCAGATTCGTTGATTTTGCAAGAAGAGAAAAAAAGGAAAATTCTTAGAACTTCTTGAAAGTCAAGCTATCAGAATAAAATAGATTGATGATTATTAATGAAGTAGCGTCAGGAAAATGTGGATTTACAACGACAAAGAAATGCCAAATGAAAAAGCTCAACTTCTCTACAAATCAAAATAGAGTAATTGAGCTTTTTAGCTACTTCATTTATTCATTTATTGAATTCATTAACTGTAAGAAGTATTCAGGTTTATGAGTTTTATTTAGGTTATACCATGAATGTAATGCATCTGGTGTAAATACATCTATCTTTCTCAGTACTTCCATTGCAAATTCCAGAGGAGCTATTCCCGATGCAGTGACTAAATTTGCATCAGAAACCGCAGGTCCCAACTCATAGAACTTTTCTCCTTTATAGTTAGGGCATACCATTTTGGTATATTCTAAATTATTACTTGTATGCTTTCTAGTATCCAAGTATCCCATGTTCGCAAGGGCATCAGTTGCACCACAAATTGCAGCAACAATAGTGCCAATCTTTAAAGCTTGGTCAATATTTTTCAAGACCGGTTGATGCATTTCTTCATTCCAAGTCGTTCCTCCTGGTAAAATTAAAAGATCTTTACACTCAAGAGTACATTCATTAAGAGAAATATCTGGTTTTATGTTTAGTCCTCCCATAGTAGTAATCATTTCTTTATTAGCTCCTACTGTAATTACTTTTAAAGGTGCTAAATCTTTTTTGAAATATCTTCCTGAGTTTAGTTCAGCAATTAAATATCCATATTCCCAGTCCGACATTGTATGAAATACATATAGAAAAGCTTTTTTTGTTTGCATCCAATAGCACTCCAATCACAATTGATATAGCTATTATAATAAAACTTCCCTGACAGTTAACGTCAGGGAAGTTTATCATTCTTGATAAAATTTTATTAATTCAGTCAGAACTTCAATAAGTTTTTTCTTAAGACTTATTGGCTCAATCACTTTAATAGATTTATTGTACGGTAAAAGTAAATAAGGTACATATGTATGTAACATATCTTTTTCAAGAAGAAAAACTGCTTGATTTGAAGTTCGTTCTTGTAAATAATGTCCTAAAAACCAATGTTGGCAAATATCAGCCAATACACTTTGATCCCCATGAATAACCAAAGAAATAATCTCTTCCTTATCTTCTATAGTTGGAAGGAGATTTTTTATAAAAAAGTCACGTGCTGAAAAATTTTTTGGCCGGTTAAACTTATTTTCGGTTAGCGTTAGACTTTCGATTCGGTCTACTCTAAAACTGCGGATATCATTCCTAAGATGACAAAATCCAATCACATACCACTTATTATTCCAATAGGTAATTCTGTACGGATCGACCAATCTATCATTTAATTGCTTTACGCCACTTTTATCGTAAAGAATTTTTGCTGAAAACCCGTCAGCTACAGCTTGCTCTAACTCCTTCAAAAAAGGTTTCAAAGAGAGTGGACTTAACCGATTTATTACTTCAAGACTAGTTAAATGTTGGTTTATCTTTGTTTCCTGCTCTTGATTTGAGTATTTACTTAGTTTTGAAATGGCCCGATTTAGTGCTTCACCTCCATAATATCCGGCTTCTTCTGCAAATACAGCAGCATGAAATAGTGAAGTTTGCTCCTCAAAATCAAAAAAAAGAGGCGCCTTAATAAAATTGTTCAATAACGTGTATCCACCGTTATGTCCCGGTTCTGACATGATAGGTACGCCACTTGTTGAAAGTGTATCAATATAACGATACACAGTCCTTACATTCATTTCTAACTTTTCTGAAATTTGTTTTGCCGTAATTTTTTCACCTGAATGGAGCATCCATAGAATTGCTAACATATTGTCAATTTTAGGCATATAATTCCACCTCATATGAAATTTCAATAAACTCTATTTTTCGATATACAACTTAATCTATTTATCATATCATGTAAGTCACTTATTGATTGAGCCACTGGCTTGATATAGGTTCAAAGGAATAACTAGTTACGCCCACATCTCTTTGGTGTAGTATCTTTGCAACAATGTCTACCAGTAACTTTTGCTGGTCGCTGAACAATTTCAGTCGCAAAAGGTGTTACCACAACAGCTATTCTTCTTGGGATTCCAACTATTCCATGAAAAGAGGACAGAGCTTAGGCTCTGTCCTCTTCCTTTAGGATGATACATTGTTTCTTGTGCGCTTGCGCTGGTAGTAATATAGGATACCGCCAGCTCCGAGCATGAGCACACCGATTAGTACAGCTGTATACATCATTGTGGCTGTATTCGGTAGTGTGCCGCCTGGGATGCCGGTTCCATCTTGGTTTTGATCTGTACCTGTGCCTCCGCCTGGTGCTGTTGTTCCGCCGTCTCCACCAGTTTGATCTGGGGTTGTGCCAGCAGCCCCGCTTTGGTTAAGGACCGTGTATTCGCTGAAGTGATCAGTTTGACCTGAAACGACTCCGTTTTCAAAAGATCCATTACTTGTTTTGGTGTAACGATTTTTCTTGCGATCCACATAATACACACTAGGTTTTTTTGCCTTTTGAGGCTCGTCTAGTGTAAAGGATAGTGTGACAGGGTCTTTAAAGGTTGAAACCTTTTTCTTGTCTTGTTTGATTTGGAAGTCATACGTATCCGTTAAAGCGTTTTTCACTTTATCCGTCTTTGTCATCCATATATCTGCGTTTTTCTCGGATAAATTGGAGAGTGGCAATGCGAGTCCCACTTTGTCATGATAGATGGTGACGTTTGGATCTTGCTCTCTTTTCTTCAGCTCGGCTACTTGCGCTTTTGATAAAGACAATTGAACGTTTTTTGCATTGCTTGCTTTGTCTAAATAGAGCAAAGCTTTGTTTGTATGCTGCACATACGTTTGGAATTTCTCATCATCTTGAATGTCATAAGCGCCTTTTCCTTTCGCACGAGGAAGGAACACTTCTTTCACCCTGTGATCGATGACAGGCGAAATCTGTCCGTCTGCTTTTTCGATTTGCTCTTTGAAGATTTCATAGTCAACATACCCTAAATCTTCGCCGTGAGAAGCTTCTGTAAAGACGCTGTAGCCGTCGCCGCCTGTACCGACAAATGCGTTTGTGGCTACGCGGTATGTTTTCTCATCATCAATGTCTGTCAATTGACCTTTTTGGTCTTTCAGTTTCACATCAATTAATCTGCTGCCAGCTGGTTTACTGAGCGTAAACGTATATTCAATGCCAGCTACATGAGGGAATGCCCCTCCGCCTTCTTCAATGCCTGACAGCCCTTGTTCGAGTGCTTTCTTAATTTGACTGCCTTTTAAATCTGCGACATAAAGTGTATTTCCGAAAGGCATCACCGTTAAAATATCACCTAAAGTGATATCACCTTTTTCGATGCTTCCACGAATACCGCCGCCGTTTGTGATGGCAAGGTCAGCTCCAGCAGATTCTTGCGCTTTTTGCAGCATGCCGTCGGCAATAAAGTTCCCAAGATTCGTTTCCTTCGCACGGACGTGCTCACGTTGACCGTCTAAAAGGACATCTGTATGTCCGACTTTTTCTGTCTTTAAATCTTGAATATCTGCTTTGTACCCATCAAGAATCGCTTTTGCCTCCGCATCTTCTTTGACAGAGTCATCAATCGGGATCAGGTCAAAAGAGGATTCTTTTGGCTGGACGACACCTTTTTTGTCAAAGGCCACATCTACTTTTCCTAAAAATTGACCGTAGTCTTTCACCTGAGCGACAATCGTAGGTTCTTTTTTATTGATGACCTTTAATTTTTCAACAAGGGTGTGCGTGTGACCGCCAATGATTAAATCAATTCCATCGACTTTCTGAGCGAGCTCAAGGTCACGGTTGTAGCCAATGTGTGTTAACGCTATGATTTTATTGATTTTTTCTTCTGTTTGAATGGTGTTGACAGTTTCTTTTGCTTTTTTGTACGCATCTTTAAATTGAATGTTAGGACCGCTGCTGGATGTAATGGCTGTGTCTTCAGTCGTTAAGCCGAATACGGCCACCTTTTCACCGTTTACATCGAGAAGGATGTAAGGGTAAATTCCGGCTTCTTTTTTCTCACCCGCTTTAAATGAGGCTGGTTTTTTCACTAAGTCACTCAATTGTTTTTCCTTCGAGACATCCACGTTTGATGACACGACCGGGAAACGAGGCTTTTCAAATTGATGACGGTTTTTCGGATCGACATCTGATGCATCACCTGTCAGGAATTGACGGAGTACAGAAGGACCTTTGTCAAATTCATGATTCCCAAACGTCATGGCATCATATTTCATTAAGTTCATCAATTTCAGATCAGCAAGTCCTTGCCACTTTGTGAAGTACAGGTCACCAGAGAAGACATCTCCAGCGTCTAATAGAATATTGTTCTTATTTTCAGCACGGACTTCTTTAATCTTTGTTGCGCGTCTTGCCGCATCATCAAGATGTGCGTGTGTATCATTCGTATGCATCACTGTTAAATTCCAGTTGTCTGATGCAGGCGGTTCTGTTGTGCCATCGTCTTTAAAGGCTAGCTTGTACACACCAAGACCATCTGTGCTTGCGTTACGAATAAAGTCTACGCTACTTGATTTCTCAGCAAACGGTTTGGCTAAAAGAGAAGATTCAAAAGTGACGGTTGCGCCTTTGATCGGTGCAATCGACCAGTTTTGATCTGCACTTGGGTTGATCGTTTTTTGTTCAATAATATAATCCATCAGTACTTGGCGGTTCTCATCTGCTGAGGCTAGCACTACTTTATCTTGCGTCAGATGAGGGAAGCCTCCGCCGCCAGAAGCACGATAGTTATTTGTTACGACTAAAAATTCTTGATTGTCAGAGACGGGTTTCCCGTTGTAAGACAGGTTTTTGATGCGGTTGGCATTGGCGTTGACAAGTGTGCCTGTTGTGCTGTATTTAGCTGGCTGCGTCACATCGACTTGATATGTCACGCCATCAATTACATCAAAGTTATACGAGCGGTATTCCTCGTTTAAAATCGGTTGTTCTTTTGCATCGTTCGGTTTGATCTGATTAAACTGGCCAGCAGACATTTCTAACCAGTCTTTCACTTCACTGCCTTTCAGTTTCACAATCTGCACAGTGTTATCGTAAAGGTAGAGATCACCGATGTTCTTAATCGCTAAATCTCCTTTTGCGATATTTGTATAATAATTTACACCGTTTCGGCCGCCGGCTTTAAACGGAGCACCTGCAGATAAAATCGGTAAATTTTGATACGATGTGTCCTTCATTTTTTCTTGTGCATACCATTTTTGGGCATCTGTCACAATTTGAATCGAAGGGTCATCCATCACTTGAGCGAAAAAGCTGTTAATGTCTGCTTCTGTTTTTCCAACAGGCTTTCTCACGTAATCAAGTGTGTTTTGATGCGTTGTTTGAATGGCATCTTTTACGGTGCTGTTTTGAGATGATACTCCGGCAACAGATTCGATCTTGCCTGTTCCGTCTGTGACCTTCCAGTTGCTGCCGTCAGGCTCTAGTGTTAAATCAATGACCCCGAGGTAGCTGCCCCAGTTTTTTGACATGACGACTGGGATGCCGTTGATGGTTCCTTTTGAGACATTGAATTTGTCGACGCCGTTATATTCAGCACTTGGGAATGTGCCATGCTGGTGGCCTGATACAATGGCATCGATACCTTTTGTTTTCGTGGCAAGATCAAAGATCATATTTTCTGATCCTTTAGGTGAAGCGGTTTTTTCAATTCCTGTATGAGCAAGAGCGACAATGACATCTGCGCCTTTCTCTTTCATTTCAGGAATGGTTTCATTGGCAGATTCGACGATGTCCTGCACTTGGACTTGTCCATCTAAATGCTTCTTATCCCACGTCATAATTTGGGGTGGAACGAATCCTATGTAACCAACTTTCACAGTTTGTGAGGTTCCGTTTGCATCTTTAAAGGTTTTATCTTGGATCACATAAGGTGTAAAACGGTGTTCTCCATTAAGCTTTTTGACGTTCGCATTGACAATCGGGAAGTTAGCGCCCGCAATGGTACCGTCAAGGAAGGATAATCCGTAGTTAAATTCATGATTACCAAGTGTTCCTGCATCGTATTTAAGTTTGTTAAGTGTATGGATAATAGGGTGAACCTTTGTTTGATTAATGATGCTGTCTTTCTCTTGTTTGTAAACGTATTCTCCAAGAGGGGTTCCTTGAATCAAATCTCCGTTATCAACAAGGAGTGTATTTGGGTTTTGTGATCGGTGCTTGTCAATTAGCTCGGCTGTTTTTGCCAAACCAAATTCATTTGTTTCTTTGTCGCTGTAATAGTCATAATTCATCATGTTCGCATGAACATCGGTTGTGGCTAATATGCTGACCTTTACGGCTTTGCCGCTTTCTGTTTCTGCATGAATAGGTACTGCTGGGAGAATGAGACTAATCATCATAATGGAAGTGAGCAGAATAGACAGGTTTTTCCTTCGTTTAGACCTATGTGCTTGCTTCTTCACCTGATCTCCGCCTTTCTAATTTTTTTGACCACAATACCTATTGTAGAAATGTTTCGTTAACTTTTGTAGTTATTTTTTGAAGTTTATTGTAAAGATAACATAAATCATACGAATTACCTTGTTAAGGGAATGTGAATGAGTCTAAATGCTTATTTTTATCATAAAGGGTTTTCTGATAGGGGTAGGATGTTTGATTTCAACATGCAGGGGTATAGTGTGTAGTGTAAACGATAATCAAGCAGGAGGGTTTCTACATGGGTAAGAAAATTGCAGTTGTATTAACAGATTACTTTGAGGATGTTGAATTCACCGAGCCTGCAAAAGCCTTTAAAGATGCAGGCCATGAGATCACAGTCATTGAAAATGAAAAAGGTAAAACAGTGAAAGGGAAGCAAGGAGAGGCAGAAGTAAGAGTGGATGCGTCTATTGACAACGTGAAGCCTGAAGACTTCGATGCACTTCTCATTCCTGGCGGTTTCTCACCAGATATTCTGCGTGCAGATGATCGTTACGTCCAATTCACTAAAGCATTTATGGATGAGAAAAAACCAGTATTTGCGATCTGTCACGGACCGCAATTGCTCATTACAGCAAAAACGCTTGAAGGAAGAGGCGCGACTGGCTATACATCCATCAAAGTTGATATGGAAAACGCAGGCGCTACATTTAAAGACGAAGAAGTCGTCGTTTGTCAGGATCAGCTTGTGACAAGCCGTACACCTGATGACATTCCAGCCTTTAACCGTGAATCATTAAAACTGCTTGAAAAATAAATCGCAGTTGTAAAAGGATATAAAAAAGCCAGCACCTTTCAGGGGGGCTGGCTTTTTGTGTGCATGATGTAGGGAAACTAGGTTTCCTTTTTCACCATTATTTTCTTAAGTTTTTTAGCTCGCTTGCGATGGCTTGCATTTCACTTGGGCTGAATGAAGATTTTTTCATCACCATTTGGTGAAGAAATTCAATATCTTCGTACTTGTCTGGACTGAAGTCCTCTGCTTTGATGACTCCAATGTTCAGCATATTTAACTTTTGCGAAATGTCTTCAATCAGCTGATTGACTTCAGCCGCTTTTTGCTCTGACAAGGGCGGCACGTCCTTTCCTGCATATGTGTCGAATAATATGTCTATTTTAACAGAAATGCACAAGAATAAAAGGGCTATTAAGATGACACAGAGATATTCTTCTCCTTTTTCTCCTGTTTAATCTTATCAATGATTCGTTTGGATTCAAATACGACCACCCCTGATAAACCGATGAGCCCGATTAAGTTTGGAATCGCCATCAGTCCATTGAGCATATCTGCCACACCCCAGACGAAGTCATTTTTAAACACGGCACCGAAAAAGACAGCCATCACAAACACGATACGATAATACATGACGTACGAATCCTTCGCCAAATATGTAAAGCATTTTTCGCCATAATAGGACCAGCCAATGATGGTGGAATAGGCAAACAAGAGCAGCCCGATTGCCACAATGGTTGAGCCAACTGGACCAAGGAAGTGAGCAAAGGATAACGAGGTCAGTGCATCACTCTTCACTGTTAAATACATATCTGCCATCACAATGGTAATGCCAGTGATAGAACAAACAATAATTGTATCAATAAACACTTGCGTCATAGAGACGAGAGCTTGACGGGCAGGCATATCCGTTTTCGCAGCCGCAGCCGCGATTGGTGCTGACCCAAGACCTGCTTCATTGGAAAATACTCCTCGTGCCACACCCCAGCGAATGACAGTCCCAATTGCACCACCTGCCACGGCTTGACCGGTAAAGGCATCTGAGAAAATAAGACCGACTGCGCCTGGAACAAGATCAGCATTCATAACAAGAATGATCAGACCGCAAATGACGTAAAATAAAGCCATGACCGGTACAAAAATAGAAGTGACCCTGCCAATGCTTTTAATTCCGCCTAAAATCACAAGAGCCGTAAAAGCTGTAATGATGATACCTGTAACCCATGTTGGAATTTGAAAAGTAGAATTCATAACGCCTGAAATGGAATTCGACTGTACCAGATTGCCGATCCCAAAGGCAGCGCTGGCACCGAAAACAGCAAATAGCACCCCTAGCCATTTCTGTTTTAACCCGTGCTCTAAATAATACATAGGTCCGCCAGACATTTCGCCTTTTTCGTTTTTGACCCTGTATTTTACAGCAAGAACAGCTTCTGCAAACTTGGTGGCCATCCCGAAAAATGCGGCAAACCACATCCAGAATACTGCACCAGGTCCACCCGCTATAACAGCCGATGCCACACCTACGATATTTCCTGTACCGACAGTTGCAGCAAGAGCCGTCATTAACGCTTGGAAATGGGAAATATCCCCTTCTGACATTTTGTCTTGTTTTGAAAAAGCGAGTTTTAAAGAATAAGGAAGTAATCTAATTTGAATGAAGAGAACGCGAAAGGTGAGGTATATTCCAGTACCAACAATCAAAATCAACAGGGGAGGCCCCCACAAAAAATTGTTCATCGTTGTGACAAACTGCTCAATTATTCCCATCTAATATCCCCCTTTGTTTGTGTAATTCTCCTAAAGTTTCTCCTGTTTTTGTGTATTTTGTCAATGGCGATGAGAGCTTTTCTTGCAAAGTTTTCAAAAGAAAAGGGAGTTGATATGATAGAGAAAAGGTTTTCGAAAAGAACTCTTAGGGAAAAGATAGGAGGAGAATGAAGGATGATTCATGTGTTATTCGTGTGTCTTGGCAATATTTGCAGGTCACCGATGGCAGAGGCCATGTTTAGAAAAAAAGTAGAAGATGAGGGGCTTAGCGAGCACTTTGTGATTGATTCAGCAGGTATTGGCGGATGGCATCAAGGCAGTCCTCCTCATGAAGGAACGCGAAATCTGCTTGATGAAAAAGGCATCAGCTATGAAGGAATGTCCGCAAGACAAATCATGGATGAAGACATTACAACATACGACTATATCATTGCGATGGATGCTGAAAATGTTGGGGCACTTCGCAGTATAGCCGGCTATGGGAAACATCACTTTATTGGCCGTCTTCTTGATTTTGTAGAAGACGACGATCGAGATGATGTGCCAGATCCTTATTACACTGGGAACTTTGAGGAAGTCCATGAATTAATTGAAACAGGAATTGACCGTTTTTTGACGTATGTAAAGAAAGAGAACGACCTTTAACTGAAAGGAGATCAGACGAGATGGAAGAAAAAAATCAAATTGTGCTCCGAGGAGCTCTCTTAGGTGCAGCTTGCGGCGCATTGCTGACTTTATTTCATCGACCAACAAGAATTGCACTCAAAGACAAATGGAATGCCTGCCAGCAAAAGCTGGAAGAGGTCTGCCAAGAGCCAAGTAGGATATCAACTTGCATGAAAGAAAAGATGGAAGAAACGAAGCAGCTGATGCGAACAGTCTCAGATGATTTGTCATTTTTAAATGAACAAGTCAATCAGTTAAAGGAAACAACCCCAAGGGTATTAGAAATTATTGAAGAAACAAAGGATCACTTTCAATCGAAACAGACAGATTGATCATTGGAGATGAGGCGTATGGGTTTTATTAAAGCGTTAATTGAACGCTTTTTGCTACATGAAGGACCGGCAAAATCTGCTGAGCTTGCCTATTTCTTTTTGCTTTCATTATTTCCGTTTCTCATCTTCGTACTGACACTCGTTGGATATTTGCCACTGACGTCAAAGGATGTCCTGAGTGTCATTTCTGGTTATGCGCCAGAAGGAGCGCTTTCGATGATTGAATCCATTGCCGAACAGACGCTAAATAATCGGAACGGCGGGTTGTTGTCGTTCGGGATTATTGCCGCCCTTTGGTCTGCATCTAACGGTATTAATGCCGTCGTCAGAGCATTTAACCATGCTTACGAAGTTGAGGAGAATCGTTCCTTCATTCTCGTACGTTTAACATCGATCATTTTAACGATCGCGATGGTTTTGACCATTATCTTTGCCTTAATGCTGCCTGTCTTTGGCAAAGAACTTGGTTTATTTGTCGCTAAATTAGTTGGGCAGTCAGATGCCTTTCTGACTATATGGACTGCGATGAGATGGATCATTAGCCCGCTGATTTTATTGATTGTTTTTACATCCTTATACTATTTTGCTCCAAACATGAGGCTGAAATTAAAATTTGTTCTGCCAGGTGCCATTTTTGCATCGATTGGTTGGATTTTGGTCAGCATGCTGTTCTCATTTTATGTAGGCGAGTTTGCCAACTACAGTGCGATGTACGGAAGCATTGGGGGAATCATCATTTTAATGATCTGGTTTTATTTAACCGGCATCATGATTATCCTTGGCGGCGAACTCAATGCGCTTTTACATAAGCGTAAAATTGCACCAGGCAAACTATAAAGAAATCCGGGCATCCTAAAGAAGAACGATCAAGTTCAAACTAAATGGATGGGGGAAATCACATATGTCCAAACAATCGAAAAAAGGCGGAAGCAATACGAAACAAAACAAAGGCCATCAGCCTAAGCACAAAACAAGCGGCAGTGCGAACGGGCAAAATGGATATCACTAAATGAAAAAGACTCCTCTGCATAGGTGCAGGGGAGTTTTTATTTAGAAATGGCTTCATTGGAGTTTTCCAGAACTGCCGCCGTTCGCCCAAATCGAACGCAGAAAAACACGAATAATATCACGATACTGACAAGGTAAAGTAAATTCATACCTTCAAACGTTTGCACAAAGATTCCACCGAGAACAGGCCCGAGAATACTTCCCGCACTAAATGCCATTCCGCACATCAAATTTCCAGCAGGAAGCAGATGCTTTGGCAATAAGTCGGTCATATAACTGATGCCAAGTGAGAAGGTAGAGCCTACAGCCATTCCGGCAATAAAGAAACAAATTGCAACAGCCAAAACTGATTGAATGAAAATTCCTGCTAATAAGAAAAAGAAAGATCCAACGAGAGTGACACATAAAATGATGCGGCGCCTGCCAAACCGGTCGCTAAGCATCCCGAGAGGCAGCTGAAAGACAATACTCCCAATAGCAAACGCAGGTAAAATAAACGCCACTGCATCCACTGTCACCCCGCTTCTGAGTGCATACACAGGGAAGTTGCTATTAAGTGTCGTTTCTAAAAAGCCATAGCAAAACGGCATCATAAAGGCGACCCAGCCAAATTGCAAGGCTTTCTTAAAGCGCTTCAAACTATTTGTCTGCTCTGACGTCTGCACTTCGCCCGTATCTGGATATGTATTTTTCAAAACAAACACAAGCAGCCAAATACATAAGCTAACAGCACCAGAAACAATGAAAGGTAATGATGGGCTGATTTCAATGAGTGGTGTTAAAAAAGGTCCAGCGGCAAAACCAAGTCCAAAAGATAACCCATACAATGAAATATTTCGCCCGCGGTTTCTCGATGACGACGCATAGGTCACCCACGTCTGTGTAGAGAAATGGAGCATATGATCACCAATCCCGATCATGAGCCGCAGGAAGAACCAGACAACATAAGATTCAAAAAACACAAAGCTGAACAAGCTTAAAAAGACAGCGGCGCCTCCAATGACAATTAACGGCTTAAACCCAAACCGGCGAAGCGGCGCTTCCATAAATGGAGATGCTAGCAGTACGCCGATATATAAGCCTGTGGCATGCAGTCCGTTTAACGTAGGAGAAGTACCGGCATGTTCAAAAATAATCGAAATGACAGGCAGTAACGCTCCCTGTGAAAAACCAGATACAGATACAAGTAAAATTAAAATCATAAAGTGAATTCTCGACATAAGAAGCTCCTTACAAGTTCATATTTTCATCGTACAATGGAACCATAGTGGTTTCAATAGAAAGGTGGAAAAGGAATGAAACTGAGATACGAAACGGATCGGTGGATCACAGAAATAGATGAAAGGCAACTGCATATATCAGGAAATGAAGAAACGGGATACAGACCATCTCAATTGTTCATCTCGGCTATTGCAGGCTGTTTTGGAGAGATGCTCATTCATGTATGCCGAAAAAAGCGAATATCTTATGAAGGGCTGACGCTGACTCCTGAAACGACAAGAGCAGGGGCTGTAAACAAAATCTCCCGTATCCATTTACATATTTTATTTGAAGGTGTCCGTACATCTGATGAACAAATAGAGAAAGTCATTACACTTGCATTGAAGCATTGTGCGATGGTGCAGTCCGTGAAAGGAAGTATTGAAATCACCTTCTCACACGAGAAAACCTAAATGTATATGAAGTCGGCACTCACGAAAGAATAACAGTCAGACATATGTAAAGGAGAATGGCTGTATGAATCGTTTGTTTCTTGTGATTGTCGCAATTGGTGTGCCGTTATCTGTGATTGGCAGTTTTCTTCATTTTCCGCAAGTCGTCATGTTTGCTGTGTATTGTATAGCGATTATTGGCCTTGCTAGTTTTATGGGAAGAGCCACAGAAAGTCTAGCTATCATAGCTGGTCCAAGAATTGGTGGGCTTTTAAACGCCACATTTGGGAATGCGGTGGAGTTAATCATATCGTTTTTTGCATTAAAGCAAGGACTGACAGCCATCGTCCTTGCATCATTAACTGGCTCAGTGATCGGAAATTTACTGCTTGTGGCGGGACTGTCTTTTTTCGTTGGTGGTTTAAAATATAAGCGCCAAGTGTTCAATGTCCACGATGCAAGGCACAACTCGGGCTTGCTCATGTTTGCCATTATTGTGGCGTTTGTTATTCCAGAAGTGTTTTCGGTGGAGATGGCTGAGGAAAAGCAATTTGTTTTAAGTATTGGTATTAGCATTGTGATGATTTTGCTTTATGTTGCAGCACTCTATTTCAAACTGGTGAGCCACCGAGGTGTCTATGTTGCCAAGCAGGAGAGCATGGACGGAGAGGCGGAGACCGAAGAAATTCCTGAATGGTCTGGTAAGTTTGCCACTTTGATTTTGCTGCTTGCAACGATTGCCGTTGCGTACATTTCAGAGCGCCTCGTCCATACATTTGATACAGTGGGAGAACAATTTGGCTGGAGTGAGCTGTTTATCGGAGTCATTATTGTGGCCATCGTCGGCAATGCGGCAGAACATGCCTCAGCTGTCATTATGGCGTATAAAAACAAAATGGATGTCGCAGTGGAAATTGCCTTTGGTTCCACACTTCAGGTTGCGATGATGGTGGCACCAATCCTTGTCATCAGTTCGCTTTTTTTTAATACGCAGATGCCGCTCATTTTCTCTTTACCAGAACTCATTGCAATGGCATCGGCTGTGTTACTCACAGTCATTTTATCAAATGACGGAGATACCAATTGGTTTGAAGGTGCCACATTACTTGCTGCCTATTTCATCATGGCGATTGGATTTTTCCTTTTATAATCTTTTGTGGATAAGGGACGTCTTTGCGGAAAATACTATGGAAAAATGAATGAGAAAGAGTGATGATATGAAAAAGATGCCCCGCATCATGTTTGTTGTTCTCTTATCCTTAAGTTTTCTATACAGCTTTCCAGCGGAGGCGGCGAAGCCATTTAAGGTGCCATCGTCTGTCGCCAGTATCTCCAAGGAGAATACGTATCCGAACGCGTCACAGGATCAGCCCCTGCTCCAGCCGAGCGAGCTGACAGCCGAATTGTTTAAAACAACGGATGTGCCGATTGAGAATACCCATTTGATCAAAATGCTGAATGAATCCAGCATTTCAGGGACGCCATTAGCTGTTGGTTACCGCGCGACTATTTTCCTTGGAAGATGGGCACTGAGCTACGATTCAAACGAGACGGTCGCCAACTGGGAATACAAAAAAGTGAATACGAATCACATTGATAACAGAGGCGGCAACAAAACAGCCATTGGCAAATACGTTCAAAAGCAGCAAGTGAAAGTAAGCGGCGGGCTCACAGCAAAGGTGCCAAACCCGGAAGATGTGAAAACATTGATGATGCAAAAAGCGATTCAAAAAACAAAGCTGCCCCTCGCATTTGACACAGTCATTGGCGCAGGGACAAAACGAGATCAGTCGTACCATGTCTCTCCGAAAAAAGCCGCGTCGCTTCATGCCTATGCACCAGCCATTAACGAAAAAGGGAAGGTCACATACGGAGAAGTGTACCTTGTGCTAAAAGGAAATAAACGCAAACTCGTCGTAAAAAACGTGACCTCGCAAGGAATCGGCGCTTGGATTCCTGTTCAGGATCATCTGACGTTTGGATTTCAAGGGATGAATTAACATAGTAAACCCCCTCTTTCACTATAGAAGAGGGGGTTTCATTTGTCGTAAAGTTATGGATGTCAGGCGCACTCCCTTTCATGACTTTTTGTCCTTTTTGTTTCTTACCTCACTTCTATAAAAGTCAATCACATTAAATAATAACCAAGCAAGGAAAAGGAAATAGATAATTTTTGTAAAGTGAGAGAAGTTGTTAAAGATAAGCCCCATAGTAATAAATGGTATGATCATAAATCCAAAATATTGTCTCCACCATATTTTAAAAATAATAAAACCACCTAACTTAAATTATGTATTATTTCTCGTAATCACTATAATACAACTAGACAAAGGAGTAGCAAACCTTTTTTGTTAAATTTTACACAAAAATATAATATTTAACTCTACTCTATTAAGATACGTTTTTCCTAATTTGAATATAAAGTTTTGCTTTCAAAAGAAATGATGAGTTTTAAATAAAAAAGCCATAACATAAGTTTATTTAAATAAACTTATGTTATGGCAAAATTCCCTTTTATTCCCCTAAATCCACATTATGATAAACCTGCTGCACGTCTTCAAGCTCTTCTAATACATCGATTAGTTTCTCGAATTGTTCTTTAGATTCATCATCTAATGTCACTTCATTTTGAGGAAGCATTGTGATTTCAGCGACAGTAAATTCTTCTACGCCGGCTTGTTTGAATGCTTCTTGTACTTGATGGAATTGATCTGGTTCAGCGTATACAATCACTGTTTCATCTTCTTCCATGATGTCACGTACATCAACGTCTGCTTCCATTAAAAGCTCAAGCGTTTCTTCTTCACTTTTTCCTTCGACACCGATGACAGCAGTTTGGTCAAACATGTAGGCAACAGAGCCGCTTACGCCCATGTTTCCACCGTTTTTCCCGAATGCCGCACGAACATCTGATGCTGTACGGTTCACGTTATTGGTAAGGGCATCAACGATGACCATTGATCCGTTTGGACCAAATCCTTCGTAGCGTAGCTCATCGAAATTCTCTTCCGCACCACCTTTTGCTTTTTCAATGGCACGGTCTACAATGTGTTTTGGGACACTATATGTTTTTGCACGTTCTAGGACAAAACGAAGTGCTTGGTTTGATTCTGGGTTTGGCTCACCTTGTTTGGCAGCCACATAAATTTCACGCCCGAATTTTGCGTAAATACGACTTGTACTGGCATCCTTTGATGCTTTCTTTTCTTTAATGTTGTTCCACTTACGACCCATCTTATTCACTCTCTTTCACTTAGAAAATACACAGTATGAGGGTCCCCATGCTGCATGAAATCAATCTATTTTCTATTATACATGAATTAGTCAAGAGGATAGGAGTTAGAGGGGCTGACTGAAAAGATTTCTTAGCTGATGTGTCCAAGCTGTTCAAACGTTTCATGTTTTTCATGAGCCCGCGTCAGTTCATCGCATCGAATGATCTTTCCGTCTAATAACGTGAAAAGAGCCATGACATCAATAAAACCCCTGTCTCCGTTTGCTAGTTCCACATGTACCGTGTAACGAAAACACCCTTGCTGCGTCTCTTCTTCAAATAACACATCATGAAAAGCGGGGATCTCAAGCTGTTTTGTCAATCCTTTTAATGTGGATAGATGCTTTTTAAACTCATCAAGTGTCGAAACCTCTCCATCTGTCACTTGCTGATATTCAGGTGAAAAATATGTCTCCACTTTTTCTATATTGAATTTGGTTAACACCTCTTCATACATCTCTTTAATAAATGATAGCGCCTCTTTTTTTGTCATGAATCGACATCCTTTCTTTTTGTTAATCGGTTAACTATATTTCATTATAGTTAACCGATTAACAAAAAACAATCAAAAAAAATAACCCCATCATAAATGAGGTTATTTTGCAGGCTGGGGATATACGAGATCTTCAAGCAATTTGACATCATGCTGATGAAGTTGTTTGATCATTTCTTTTCGGACAGCGAGGGCAGCATCGAAGTATTTTTCGTCTTCGACCATGCCTTTCACTGTGATCTCAATCCCGCGGTTTAGCTTGTTCAGACCCATAATGCCATGGACTTGAAACGGTTCAATCGCATGCTGGAATTCATCTTTTTTGAGAAAATCGTGGTGCATTTGATTTAAATTGTCACAGGCCGTTTCGAGTGCTTGAAAGGCTGTGTCTGGGTTTTGATTCGCACGAATTAATACAGACTCCGTAATCCGCATGTAGTGCATGTTATAGTTTTGAATTTGCCGGATATCTCCGTTAGAAATAGTTAACAGCTTGCCGCTCCATTCTCTAATTTGCAGAGAACGGAGACCAATTTCTTCAATCGTTCCATTAAAGAGGTTATTCACTGTCACATAATCCCCTTTATGAATCTGACGTTCATAGATCAGAAAAATGCCTGCTAAAATATCGCGAATGAGCGTCTGGGCGCCAAAACCGATAACGATCCCAGCCACACCAGCACCTGCAAGAATTTTTCCGAAATCATGAAAGAAGAGAGAAATGACATATAGTACAAAGCAAATCGAAGCGGTGTATTTCGAAACTGATTTGACCAAGCTCTCGATTGTTTTTTTCTTCTTGTCCTCTATAAACTCCGTTCGTTTAAAGAACAGTTGAAGCGCTTTGTTAATCAAAAAGACGGCAAGCCAAAGTACGAGTCCAACAAGAAGAATTTCAATGTATTTGTTCTTGACTACTGTCAGAAAAGTATCGTCCATTTATCGGTTACCCCCTGGCTGTGCGAGAAGTAAAATCAACATCTTGATAATAGCTGTTTTTCACAAGAACATTCGGACCAAGGCATTGTACGCTTGGACAATGACAATTCAGCTCTTTTGCTAATTTTGTATCCATCCAGCGAGTATAAGCGGATTGCAATGTATCGGTCTCAATATTTCCAAGCGGCGGTGTATCACCAAAGTCTGTCACAATAATATTCCCATCAAAAATATTCACATTCAGCCGTGAGCGTCCATCAGGGTCATTTCGTACTGTGACAAGTTTCTCCTGACGCAATCGTTTGAGGAGGCGCTGGTCTTCTTCATCTGTACTGCAAGAATAAAATGGCAGGGTGCCAAACAGCATCCATGTATCTTGATCACGAATGTCAAGCAGTTGATGAATCGCATCACGCATTTGCGTTAACGTCAATGATTCAAGGGCGCTGGCAAAATCACTTGGGTACATCGGGTGCACTTCGTGGCGCTGGCATTTCATTTCCTCCACAATTTGCCGGTGGATGTGTTCAATATATGGAAGCGTGCGTTTATTCAGCATGGTTTCAGCAGAAACGGTCACACCTGCTTTAACAAGTGCCTGGCTATTTTCAATCATGCGGTTAAATAATTTCTCGCGCTGCTCAAAGGTCGGTTTTCTGTCCATCATCGCAAAACCGACCGTTGCAAACTCTTCGACAGTTCCCCAGTTATGTGAGATGTGAAGGACATCTAAGTATGGAATGATTTCTTCATATCGCGCCAAATCAAGTGTTAAGTTTGAATTGATCTGTGTACGGACGCCGCGTTCGTGGGCATACTTTAATAAAGGGACGACATATTCCCGCACAGATTTGAGAGAAAGCATTGGCTCTCCGCCTGTAATACTGATGGAACGCAAGAGCGGAACTTCATCTAAACGGCGAAGCAGTAAATCAAGTGGCAGTGCATTCGGGTCTTTTGGCTGCAAAGTATAGCCGACCGCACAATGCTCACATCTCATGTTACACAACGTTGTTGTTGTAAATTCAATATTTGTCAGCTTCATCTCTCCGTAATCCTGCACATCGAGATAGGCTTCCCAAGGGTCATATGCAGGTGTAATCGGACGAAGTGCTGTTTTTTGGTTCATGGTATCTATCTCCTTTTCATTCGGGCAAACGTGGACCCGCCAACAGTTAATTTTAAGCCCCATCACCGTTATACGCAAGTGGGGTTTCATTGATTTACAAGGGAAAAAAAGATAAGCTAGAAACAAATGCTAAAGGGAGTGTATCTATGGGCAAGGCAGCAGACAGCAAAGAGCAGCAGGTTGATTATTTAAAGAACCGATTAGATATGTTTATGAATGTGATTGATTCATTAGATCCTGAATCAACAGATGTTGAGGATATAGACAGACTTATCCAGATGATTGACGACCTAGAAGCGAAATATGAACGGTTTAAAAATGATTGGAAGGAAGAATAGCTCGCGCGGTGCGGGCTTTTTTTCTTTAAATTGGCAGGTGAATCAGTGTATGAGTCTCGGTCTTATTCTGTACAATAGAAGAAAAACCGGGAAGTGACGTAAATGAAAAAAACCATGCTCATCTGTTTATGTGCGCTTTTTGTATCCATGCCTCTCTCAGAAACGGAAGCCGTGTCTAATCAGCCTGTTCATTGGGGATTTGCGAAAAGCAAAGAACATAAGCCCGCAGATGCGGGTAAAGAACTGAACGCCCTTTTAAAAAAGTATGATGCCTTCTATTTAGGCAACACGAAAAAGAAAGAGATCTATTTTACCTTCGACAACGGCTATGAAAATGGGTATACACCGAAAATCTTAGATGTGCTGAAAAAACATCAAGTGCCAGGCACCTTCTTTGTGACAGGACACTTTGTAAAGGATCAGCCGGAGCTCGTCAAACGTATGGCAGAGGAAGGTCATATCATCGGCAATCATTCTTATCACCATCCAGATCTAACAACAAAGAGTACGAAAGAAATCAAAGAAGAGCTTCAGCGTGTCGATGAAGCCGTGTACAAAATCACTGGAAAACAAGACAACCTCTATCTTCGTCCGCCGCGCGGTGTATTCAGTGAAAGAGTGCTGAAAGAAACAAAAGAGCTCGGCTATCAAACCGTTTTCTGGTCAGTGGCATTTGTGGACTGGCATATTCATCATCAAAAAGGAAAACAGTATGCTTACGATCAAATGATGAAGCAGGCGCACCCAGGTGCCATTTACTTACTTCATACCGTCTCAAGAGACAATGCCGAGGCATTGGATGATGCCATCACGGCACTGAAAAAACAAGGTTATTCCTTTAAAAGCCTAGACGATCTCATGCTTGAAAAAGTATGGCATCTGCCTCAGCTATAGAAAAAAGCTTGCAGAACACCTGCGAGCTTTTTCTTTATCCTTCCCTTATTTTACGTTGAAACAAAATCGGATGATGACGCGAGAAAGAGTCAATCAAGCCCTCACCGAATATCGTGATGCTTTGCTCCCAAGGATGTCCTAGCAAGCCCCAATGCATCTCTTTTGATAAAAAGAAATAATAATCTCCGTTCGGAAGCACAGGCACTGTCCATTCTCCGAATTCATCTTTTTCAAATGAGCCGTATGGTGTGATCCAGTAGCATTCGTGCTGCCAATCAAGTGCTAGCATATACTCGTCTGTTCTGATAAGCTCCTGAAAAACAAGTAATGCTTTCTCTTCAAGGTCTTCATCAGCATGTAGAAGGGAAGGGTCCTCAAAATGTGCAGAAATATCATATGTAATGAAAGGCGAAGGTACGCGAAATGAGGGAAAACGAGAGATGCTCGGATGAAATTTGAAATCTCGATAGAGCGTCTCCCATGCGAGCTTTCGTTCTTGATGAGACAATGGAATCCAGTTTTTCATCTAACCGCCTCCTCAGCCATTCTCTCCACACATTATTTGAATATGCGGAACCATCCTTTATGCTTAAACCACAAAAGCATGCCCGAGACGAGCAGACCCATGAAAATCAGTACGCCAAAATAGCCATACTTCCAGTGTAATTCAGGCATGTTATCAAAGTTCATTCCGTACACTCCAACAATAAAGGTCAGTGGAATAAAAATGGTCGATACAATGGTCAATGTCATCATGATCGCATTCATTCGGTTAGAATTCAGCGTCTGATAGCTGTCTCGTAAATCGGCTGTCATATCACGATTTGACTCGACAATCTCGGTTAGTTTCAACAGGTGATCATAAATATCATTAAAGTATGCCTGCCGGTTCGCATCACTTCTCATCATATTCGTATTGACAATACGATATAAAAGGTCCCTCATCGGGATAATCGTTCTTCGCAGCTTGAGCAAATCGGATCGAATCCCGAATACTTCGTTCATCAGTGTTCCATATGTTTTATGACCCTCTTCATCCTCGATTTCATTCAGTCTATCCTCTATTTGATAAATAATAGGGAAATAATCATCGACAAGCTGATCTATCAACATGTAGGCGATATGTTCAGGTCCACTGTTTCTGGCTTTATCAGATTCTTTGAGTTTTCGAAGGACACGATCAATGTATGGCGCTTCCTTCAAATGAAAGGTCACGATATAATTGTCCCCAACAAACAGATCGATTTCCTCAGAGCGTAGCGTCTTTTGATTCAGGGCGTGAAGCACGAAAAATAAATATCCTTCATAAAAATCAAGCTTCGGCCTCTGTAAATAATGGAAGCAATCCTCAATTGCAAGCGGATGGAACTGAAAGTATTCCTTCAAAAGTGCTGCTTCCTTTTCCGTAGGCGCATGAAAATCAATCCAATACCAGGCGATATCGGGGCTTGAAAGCTGCTGCAATGTTGCATGTTCAATCAAGTCGCCGTTTTTTGTCACTGCAATTTTCTTCAGCATGTGCACCCCTCCAGACTTGCATTATATCATGAAGCAGCACCGGTGAACTTATACGTGTTCTCCATAAAAAAAGCCGACCTCATCCCTGAGATCGGTCCAATGTGCGTGTATGATTGATGGATAAAACCAAGAATTAAGGACGATGGAACGTAACAAATTTATCTTGACGGTCAAACCAGCCTCTGAACGCCCAGTTATCCCAGCCGCCATGGCCGTTGTTTTTAAAGGTACCACTTTCAAATACCCAAATACCATAAACAACATTCCCAAGATTAGCAGTTGCAAAAGTTTTCACACCGTTAAAGCGGTCTTCATAATTTTGGCTTAAGTTAAAGACCATAACATTATATCTGCCACCAGCAGCATAGAATGTGCTTTCCATCACACCTTTAACGAATCCAGGGCGGTTTGCATTTGAGTTTACTGCGTTCACAATGGCATTGGCAATCCCAAGAACATCGAAGTTGACGTTAACATTAGGACTAGCGGTCGTTCCAGCTTTTCCTTCAGCTGCTTTGTTTAATACAGTTTGCTGTAGTGTAGTAGAGACGGGTGCTGATGTTTTTTTCTCAGCAGCGTCGGCGAATACTGGTAGTGTCGAAGAAACAGCAGTGGCAAGGGCAATAGAAAGAATGGTTTTTTTCATTGGTCAGATCTCCTTTTTTAAAAAAAGTTTGGGTCTTCTTTTTCGTAAAAAGTGAAACTAAGTGAAGCCGGTGATCAATGAGGTAAAATATGTTCCTGCAAGATAAAACAAATGATTGCCTAATCAGCTAATTCCATTGTTCACCTCCTTGATATGTCATAATTATACAAATGTTTTCACGATCGAAGCTATCACCCAGAGGGTCTATTTCTAATTTAAGGAAAAAGAGACTAAAATCTTGAAGGGTGCTGTCGAATTTTAGCTGAATTCGACTAAAAATGTTCCTTCATCCAAAAGGAAAATGACCGGAAATAAGGAAGATATAACTGATAAATTCTTGTACTCTTTATGTTAGAAAGTATTCAATATAGAGAATCATTCATGCAAAGTGAAACAATCGCATCTGCGTGTTTGCAGAAAGGAAGAAGAAACTATGTGGAAAAAGGAACTGACCGTTGAACCGCCATATCACTTTGATCAAGTGCTTCGTCGCTTATCAAGTGATCCATTAAAAGCAGTCGATTTAAATAAAAGAGAGATCAAAGTACCCATCAGATTAGAACAAACACCATACGTTGTCGTCGTTCAAGCCACCGGAACAAAAGAAGCGCCCACGTTTCGGGTGCAAGGAAACGGCCCTGAGGAACCTCTCATCTGTGAGGTAAAAAGGATTTTTGGCATGGAGCATCAATTAGACGCTGTGCAGGAGCATTTTTCTGAAACCAATCTAGCATCCGTTTTTGAACGACATAAGGGGACACCGCTTATGCTAGATTTTCACTTATATCATTGTTTAATGAAATGCATCATTCATCAGCAGCTCAATCTGTCGTTTGCTTATGAACTCACGAAACGGTTTGTTCATACGTACGGCGAGCAAATAGAGGGGATTTGGTTTGATCCTTTACCAGAAACCATCGCCTCACTTGAAACTGAGGAATTGAGAAAGCTTCAATTTAGTCAACGGAAAGCGGAATATGTCATCGATGTCTCAAAGCGAATTGTGAGCGGATCTCTTTGTTTAGACGAATTACACGAATTAACTGATCTAGAGGTGGAAGAACGCCTGCTTCCGATTAGAGGGATTGGGCCTTGGACAGTTCAAAATGTGCTCATGAATGGACTTGGAAGACCAAATCTCTTTCCAATGGCAGATATCGGAATTCAAAACGCCATCAAGCGGCATTTTGACCTGCCTGAAAAGCCGACAAAAGAAGAGATGGCAGCATTAAGTAAGGATTGGACGCCTTATTTAAGCTACGCATCTTTATATTTATGGAGAAGCATTGAAACAGATAAATGAAAGGGATTTTCTCTCTTTGACCAAGTCATGGTATACTAATGAGATGGAATAAAATGAAGACAACCTATCAAGGGTTCAGATAGAACGGAGAGAATGAAGTGAAGGAAAATCAGCAAGGTGCCCTTTTGCAAAAGGGGCAGCAGTTCCCGCTTACCATTAAACGCCTTGGCATTAATGGGGAAGGGGTCGGTTATTTTAAAAAGCAAGTGGTCTTTGTCCCAGGTGCGCTTCCAGGTGAAGAAGTGGTTGTGGAAGCAACGAATGTCCAAGCAAAATATGCAGAAGGTACGGTTAGGAAAGTTAGAAAGCGCTCCGAGCATCGAGTAAAACCGCCATGCCCAGTTTACGAAGAGTGCGGCGGCTGTCAGCTTCAGCATTTGGCGTACGAGCAGCAGCTAAGGGAAAAACGAGATATTGTCATTCAATCAATGGAACGACATACGAAGCTATCAGTTGAAAAGCTGGATATCAGGCCAACGATTGGTATGGAAGATCCGTGGCACTACCGGAATAAAAGTCAGTTCCAAGTAGGGCGTTCTCACAGCGGTGACATCATTGCGGGGCTATACGGACTGAACTCTCATAAGCTTGTACCGATCAAGGAATGTATCGTGCAGCATCCAAAAACGAACAAAACAACGGGCGTTGTCCGCAAAATTTTAGAGAAATTCGGTGTATCGGTCTACAATGAACGGACGAGAAAAGGCGACGTACGATCAATTGTTGTGCGTGTCGGCTTTGAAACAGGTGAAGTACAGGTCGTTCTAGTCACATCAAAACCTGAATTTCCAAAGAAAAAAGAAATCGCCGAAGCCATTCAAAAACGTCTGCCAGAAGTGACGTCCATTATGCACAACATCAATGGTGAAAAAACGTCGGTCATTTTTGGTCATAAGACATCTCACCTGGCTGGCAACATGGTTATCCAAGAATTTTTAGGAGATGTCTCCTTCGAACTGAGTGCACGTGCTTTCTTCCAATTGAATCCGAAGCAAACGCTAAAGCTTTACGACGAAGCGAAAAAAGCGGCAAAACTGACTGGCAAAGAAAAAGTTGTCGATGCGTATTGCGGCGTTGGAACGATTGGGATGTGGCTTTCAGATGGTGCCAAAGAAGTAAGAGGAATGGATGTCATCAAAGAATCGATAGATGATGCCAAGAAAAATGCTAAAAAACACGGCATGAAAAACGCGACCTATGTGACAGGAACAGCGGAACATTGGCTGCCAAAATGGGTCAAAGAAGGCTTCCGTCCTGACGTCATCGTCGTGGACCCGCCAAGAACAGGCTGCGAGCGCACCTTCTTAGACACGGTCAAACAAGTCAAACCAACACGTCTTGTCTACGTCTCTTGCAACCCATCAACACTAGCAAAAGACCTCGAATACATGTCAAAAGACTACAAAATCGAATACATGCAGCCAGTCGATATGTTCCCGCATACTAGTCATGTGGAGACGGTTGTATCACTTGTGAAAAAATAGACTTTAATCAAGGCTTGAAAATCAATATTAGATTTTCGAGCCTTTTTTTGTGGACATTTCTTTCATCAAACTTTTTTCTAAATGAATAAAAACACTTGCTATATTTAAATTAGTACTATATAGTTCTAATTATGAAAAAAGTAAAATTAATGAATCAAAAACGTGTGCTTGAAGTAGCTGCAACTTTATTTTTAGAAAAAGGATTTGCTTATACTAGCATGGATGAATTAGTACGTGTAAGCAAAGTGTCAAAGTCTAATGTGTATTATCACTTTTCTAACAAGGAGGAATTATTAGAAGGGGTCGTTGATTATTGGATTGACATGTATCAATCTGCCATTGATGACGTACTATCTCAGAACCAATTCTTAGTTGAAGAACGTATCCAACTATTTTTAAAGCAATTATCACAAGGGGTTCATTCGAGAGACTATAAAGGGAGCTGTCCATTTATTACTCTATATATTCAAAGTCCTACACAGGCCACACAAATAAAAGAAAAAATAGGTCTGTTCTTTACAGGATTACAAAAGAAGATTTCTCTATTACTGAAACAAGGGGTAGACAGTGGAGAATTCCGAAAGACGATTCATATTGATGAGGTGGCATCACTGTTTATTACCAATCTTGAAGGCGCATTATTTATTTCAGAAACATTGAATGATGCAACAGTCATTACGAAAACAGCCGATCATATGTTTAACTTGCTTCGATAATGAAGCATTTTTTTTACACTAAATTAGTACTGAGTAGTACTAAAAAGGAGACTTCATATGAAAACAGTATTTTTAACTGGTGGAACAGGCTTTATTGGAAGGCAATTAGTGAAAGAATTAGTCAAAGAGGATGTGAATATTCTTCTTTTAGTGAGGTCAAAAAGGAAAGCAACACGCACTTTTCAAGAAAGAGGCATCTTAAAAGAGGTAGTGATGCACTTTGTTGAAGGTGATTTGACGAAAGTCGACTTGGGTCTAAGTGCTGAAGATAAGGAGAGGGTACTGAAAACGGATGTGATCATTCACGCAGGAGGACCCATGGATATTCAAGCAACAAGTAAAGAGGCAGCTTCCGTCTTTTTAAATGGCGCTAAACATATAAGTGACTTAGCGAAACGTATTCATCAATTGAAGGGCTTGCAGCAATTTATTCATGTTGTCGGCTATATGAGTCCCTTTGATGATCAAAATAGCAAGGTTGAAATTGATGTGTTTCAAGAAGGAAACAGCTATTTGAAAATAAAAAATGCATATGAGAGAACAAAATTTTTAGCAGATCTGTATATTCGTCAACAGGCATCAGCAGTAGGTTATCCGCTTTCTGTCATTAATCCGCCAACTGTCGTCGGTAGTAGTCAAACGGGGAGTACAGAGCAAATAGCAGGAGTAGGTTTGCTTGTGAAAAGTATGCGAAGAGGGCTCATGCCGGTGATTCCTGGAGGTAACGATTATAGGTTGCCACTTATTTCAAACGATGAGTTTGCGAAGTTTATTGTGCAGGTTTTCAAATTGGAGCAACCGGCTATTCAAACATATACGCTGGTTGAAGACAAGCAGCGCGATCAGAATATTGGCGAATTATTGAGTGTGATGTCAGAAAGTATGAATATGAGGGCACCAAAAATGTTTGTCCCAATGCCACTGATGAAAGCTATAATGAATAGTGGCGTAAGTAAAATCACAAACATTCCTTCGGATGGACTGAACTTTATGACAAAACGAACGTTTTCAAATGGTTCAGCGAAAAAAATAATGGGACAAGATTGGTTTCAGAAGACGAGTGTCATGAAATTTTTCCCTGCTGTAGTAGCTGATCTGGATTATCGAATGATGAATCCAAACGGTAAGGATGATCATTTATTTAAACGAACACTATGTGATAACTCGACTCTTTATCAATTACAAGGAGAAGGTAAACCGTTTATTTTACTACATGGTTTATTGAGCGATGGAGAGGATTTATTCCCTTTAGCACAAGAGCTTCATGAAAAAACGGGACAACCTGTATGGATCTTGGATCTTCCGGGTTTGGGACGTTCTCCTTTTAAACGAGAGAAACATCTTCTAGATATGTATTTGAATGTAGTGCAAAAGTTATTGGAGAAAGCGGCAAATGGTGCACATCTAATCGGTCATTCATTCGGTGCGTATATTCTTATGGAAGCATTGGTAAAAGGGTACATTAATAAGAAATATTCAATCACTTTACTTCAGCCGCCTGTTGAGAAGAGACATGCTGCATCACGAAATGTTCCTCAATTTATGAACAAATGGACATTGAAATGGGCTTCGACTAATATGATAGGGCGTTATGTATTAAGGAATGGTTTGTTTGAAAATACGGAGAGCATCCCTGCACATTATATTGAAAAAGTCAGAAATAGTTTGACGTCTCCTAGAATATTAAATACGACGGTTCAGCTTAACAGCTTACTACAGAAAATCAATCAAGATCATTTCAATAAGGTCACAAAGGATCATCTTCATATCATTTGGGGGAAGGATGACAAAGGCTATTCAGCCCCATCACATCTTGGTCAGGTTGATTATGTTCCATATGGTCATCATTTCCCTCTTAGCCATCCGAGTGAAACAGCCGCATTGGTCATAAAGCAGATGAAAGTATGGGGAACAAAAAAAGTTTGAGGTAGACCAGCGTGGCTAAATCATTTCACTAGTAAAATATTTGATGAAATCGCGAGAAACAAAGTGAACCATATCAATGGAATAGAGGAGAATGAGAATGAGCCAATTCGATATTCTAACAAAATACATACCCGTGCTTCAGGAAGATCCTATTGGAAAATGGGTCATCGATCGAGAAAATAATGGTACAGCTGAACATCCGATTCAGATGCCCTTTGTGAATTATTCCGAAACGGTTCGTCACTTGATTGCAGATATTTACACCTTTGCAGAACAACACGAAGAGATGGAGCTTATCCGCTACAGAGAAATCCTGAAAGAAAATGGGATTGAATCGGGAATGAACGTTATGGAGAATGTGGACATTTCAAACTTAAATGCGCAGTGTGTGCTTGCTCTGATGATGGAGGTTGTGAGAGCCGAACGATTTAGCGAGGGTGCCATCCTCAATTTTCTTAAAAGCGGAGCTATTGTCAAGTGCCTAGAAAGATTGGATTGTTTGGATTCAACAAATGAAAAGTAAAACAGATGCAGCCTATACTTTTCATCCTATGAAAATAGAAGAAATTGAGCATATTTTATTAAATGATCTTGATGCAATAAAAATGGAAAAAGATGATGAACGTATAACATTCATTTTACAAGATTCCTATTGTCCTGATAAACATCATATTCACAGGGTGTATGTCATTTATAAGAAGTCTATACTCAATTTACTTGAAGGTAGGATTCGCTCTATTCATAGTCATGAATTCATCAGTGCTAAGAAAAAAGATCGAACGATTTCTAAAGAAGATATAGAATATGTATTAGAGATGGCTACAGTTGTAGTTCTTGCAAGTGAAAATAATGGAATATTGACGAATTATTTTTATAGTGGGGTCGGAGAAAGGTTAGATAGTATTTTTAATCTATGCTTAGGTTATTCTTCGGATTTACAGAAAAAAGAGAACAAAGTAAGTTTGCAACGGTTTATGAATGATATAAAGATTGTGGAAGAGATGGGCTTATTAGAAAAATTTTAGAATAATGAGCAAAACCTAGATGTTAGAGAAATCTAGGTTTTTTTGCGCTTTTGAAAAATTTATTCAACTTCATGTTGACCTTCCCCTTAACTGAAAGGTTTATACTTTGATCAGATCAACAAAACGGAGGAGATGCAGGGTGTTCAAGATTGGCGATTTTTCAATGTTAAGTAAAGTGCCTGTTAAAACCTTAAGATATTATGACCAAATTGATTTACTAAAACCTAAGCAGATTGATCAAGATTCAGGATACCGTTATTACTCTGCTGAACAGCTGCTTGAGGTTAACCGAATTTTTCTGTACAAGGAATTGGGTTTTACGTTGAAGCAAATGGCGCAGCTTCTTCGTGAAGATATCTCAGTAGAGCAGATTCAGGGCATGTTTCTGCTGAAAGAAAGTGAAATTCAGCAATTGATCGAGAAAGAACAACAGAAATTGGCGCGTATTAAGGAACGGATGCACCTCATCAAAAGAGAGGGATGTGTTGAAAAAGAACAGGAGGTCATCATCAAATCCGTTGAAAGCAAACGTATCCTGTCTTTCCAATCTAACGGAACGGTTGATGAGATTCCCTCATTCTTTCAAACGTTTCATCATTTATTACTTAAACATCAACAAGAATCGATTTCGGGACCACAAGTAGTGCTATGGAGGGAATCATTCGAAAAGGAAAGTGAGTTTGAATTTGAGGTCGGGTATTCCATCAAAGCGTTAAAAGGCAATCTTCCTCAAGGAATCACGATACGAACGTTACCTGCTGAAGAAACCATGGCGACACTATTATTTCATTCACATTCTCCATCCGCACAAACAGCTTGTATTGACCTAGCGACATGGATCGAAAATAACGGATACCGCATGAAAGAAGATCAGCCGGGCCGAGAGATTTATTATCCATTGTCTGAAACTGAAGAAGGCAGACTCATTGAAATTCAAATTCCGATTATAGAGAAAATCAAATCGTAATCATTGCACAAAGGAGAAACGTCACAATGAAGAATAAAACCGTTGTTTATTTACTTGCATTAGCAGCCTTTTTAATTGGAACAATCGAATATATCATTACAGGCATTATTCAAATGGTCGCAGATGATTTACAGGTCACGACGTCAGCTGCTGGATTATTGGTCACGTCTTTAGCGCTCTCAGCGGCAATCGGTGCACCGATTGTCATTGCACTGACCATTAATATAGATCGAAAAAAAATACTGTCATGGATGCTGATGATTTTTATTTTAAGCAATATCATCACAAGTGTCAGCCATTCATTTGAAATGGTGATGATGACAAGGGTTTTACAAGGAATCAGTGGGGGGACGGCTATTGTAGTGGCAATGGCTGTTGCGACTCGTCTTGTAGAACGTGAAAAAAGAGGAACAGCTATTGGTATCATTTTAATGGGGTTAAGCAGCTCCTTGGTTTTAGGCGTTCCGATTGGGACATTTCTAAGCAGTATGATCGGATGGAAAGCATTATTCGCAGCCATTGGATTGATCACGCTTATTCCGCTGATTGTTGTGTATAGGCGGATTCCCTCTATGAAAGAACAAGAACCGGTGACGCTTCGTATGCAGTTATCGATTTTAAAAGATAAGCGAATATTACTGGCGGTAGCAGTGACGCTATTTTATGTAGGTGGATATTCCACGTTGTTTACCTATTTAACACCCTTCCTGCAAGCATCAGCAAATCTGAGCATCACAGAAATTAGTGGCATTTTGTTACTAGCAGGAATATGCAGCTTTTTGGGCTCCAGCCTTGGAGGGATGACGGCAGATAAAAAAGGTCCAATATTCACAATTTTTTCGGGAATCATTTTGCAAATCATCATGCTCATGCTGCTATCATTTGTCACAGGGAATCTCGTGGTCATGGTGGCTGTCATCATGATATGGATGATCGCTACATGGAGCACATCACCAGCACAGCAGCTATATCTTGTCACACTTGTACCAAAATCTCCTGATATCGCATTAAGTGTCAATACATCATTTATTCAATTCGGATTTGCTTTAGGTTCTGGTGTAGGAGGAATTGTGCTAAGCGAAACATCTATATTAAACCTAAGCTGGATCAGTGCTGGTACGGTTTTCCTTGCTTTACTCATGACCATTCTAATGGTAGCGTTTGACCGATTTTCTCAGCGTAAGAGTTTGAAGGTGATCGGGCAAGGAAGTTAACTGGATTTCAATGCTGTATGGAAGGAACTACTTATTTCGGGTAGTTCCTTTTTGATTTGAAGAATGCACCAGTGAAGTTGGTTATTTGCTACAATAGGAGTCAATATCCAATCCGCTAGACAAGGAGAGAATACAGCATGCCAATAAGTGAGGAAATCATCAATCGAAAAGGCGCTCGAAAGGGGACTGATATCCCTCATGACGTCTTGACCCTTTTGAATCAGGGAGAGATCGAAAGTGTGAATTTAACCGAATGGTTGGCTGTCAATCATATGACGCTAATACAGCATGTTTTGCCGTCCGTTGGATTAGAGCATCGTTTAGACGATGTATTATCTGAGATCACTAAACAAAAAGCTGAATCAGGAATGAAAGCCATTCGGCTCATTGGTCAATTGTTAGATGACGTGCTACATGAAGAGAATGAAGAAAAACAAGTGGAAGTGTTGCAGGCATTTGCTCACCACGTATCTGATAGCGTTCGCTGTTGGGCTGCTTATATGAACAAACAGAGTTTATCAACACTGGAAGAGAAACTCGCGTACATTCAGCCATTTGCAGCTGATCATCATTTTGGTGTTCGAGAAATTGCGTGGATGTCAGTGAGAGAAAGTCTCAGTCTTCAGCTCGATCAAAGTATAGAGCATTTAACAGAATGGGCAAAAAGTGAGGATGAAAATCTTCGCCGTTTCTCTGTAGAGTCGATCCGTCCAAGAGGAGTATGGACAAAGCATATTGAGTTATTAAAACAAGTGCCAGAGAGAGCACTGCCTATTCTAAATTTACTCAAATCCGATTCATCCACATATGTTCAAGATTCTGTAGGAAACTGGCTCAATGACGCGAGTAAAACACAACCAAATTGGGTAACAAACCTGTGCGACCAGTGGTCAAAGGATTCTAACACAAAAGCAACTAGCAGAATTGTGAAGAAAGCCAAGAGAACGATTGTGAAGGGGAATTTGTGAATAAGAAATTGAACTGAAATTTCTTTATAATACAAAATTCAAAAGATCATATTATTTCTGCTGACTAACTTTAAAAATAATATCTTTTATATAGAAAACAATATACAGAGAGAGTGAATAGTACCATTGATGACTCAAGAAACTTTTGCTGAATGGTTAAAAACTTATGCAAATTTAAAACCATATTCTATAGGGAGATACTCTAAAGCTATTGGTACAATATCATTAGAATTAAGAGATTATGGATTACAGAATATTAATTTATTTACTTTAACTGATACATCCTTTATAGATGCAATCCTTAGTAATGCTAAATTTAAAAAGAAGAATGAAAAAGGTCATAGGATGTATAGTGTAGCTCTAAATCATTTGAAAAAATACATTGAGTATTATTATGATTCTGAGTTACAAGCAGAACTATTTAAAGAGGAGCAGGAATTTGATAAGTACCTAATAGAAAATCCCACTGAAGTAAGAAGTTTTGATATTAAGGATAAGCCGAAAGATAAGCCTAAACATAGGTTAGTGAATAATAAAATGGTATGGCGTAGAAATCCTAAATATGCAAGTGAAGCTGTAGCTAATGCTAACTATTTATGTGAGTTTGACAATCAACACAGACATTTTATTTCTAAATTTAATGGAAAGAATTATGTAGAGGCTCACCATTTGATACCAATGCAATATCAAGATCAATTTGATCATAGTTTAGACATCCATGCTAATATTGTCTCAATTTGTTTAGCCTGTCATAAAAAAATCCATTATGGACGATTTGAGGATAAGAGAGAAATATTAGATAAGC
This sequence comes from Bacillus pumilus, assembly GCF_009937765.1. NCBI lineage: Bacteria > Bacillati > Bacillota > Bacilli > Caryophanales > Bacillaceae > Bacillus > Bacillus pumilus. The sequence goes on from NZ_CP047089.1 coordinate 2,816,520, forward strand.
TATTTAACAGTAGGAGACATAGACTTGTTAAAGGTGGAATAGATATAGAAATTTCCCAGTTATACTCTTACTATCAGGATTAAGAAATCGAAGTGAATTGTGGTTGATTTAATTATTCCACCAGCAATTTATCATACAACCAGACAAAATTTAATTAATGTCCAAATACATGCAATATGTCATTTAAAGCATGAAATTCGGTAGAATTGCAAAAAATAAAGCTTTACATGATCCATCGCCTTCATGTAAAATATGGAGAAATTAAAAGCGAAGAAAAGGACATGAGTCATTTTTACTGGTTATCAGAGAGGGAAGTTACGCTGAAATCTTCCTAGCGCAGAAAAATGTCTTACCACCTTTGAGCTGTATTGGGGAAATCATAGTATCCAATATCGTCTACGCCACGTTACGGCACCAGAGCCATAAAGCGAATACGCGTTATGGGAATTTGGGTGGAACCACGGATTACACATTCGTCCCTTTATGAGGGATGGGTGTGTTTTTTTTGTTCACTCAACTATGATCATTGCTTTGAAAAGGACATGAGCAGCTTTTATCGGTTACCAGAGAGGGAAGTCACGCTGAAATCTTCCTAACGCAGAAAAGCTGTCTTACCACCTTTGAGCTGTATTGGGGAAAATTGAAGTATCCAATACCGTCAATGCCACGTTACGGCACCAGAGCCATAAAGCGAGTATGCATTATGGGAATTTGGGTGGAACCACGGATTACACATTCGTCCCTTTACACGGGATGGGTGTGTTTTTTATTTTTTAAAAAAAGAAAGGTGTGTCAGTCATGAGAGAAAAAATGGTGAAGATTCAATTTCCAGATGGAAAGATAAAGGAGTTCTCTGCAGGTACGACTGTCGCAGATGTTGCCTCCTATATTAGCCCAAGCTTAAGGAAGAAAGCAGTGGCAGGAAAGATCAATGAACAAATGGTCGATGTCAGTCATCAGCTGGAAAGCGATACTCGGCTGTCTATTGTCACACTCGATTCAAAAGAAGGGCTTGAAGTACTGCGCCATACATCTGCACACGTATTAGCCCAAGCTGTGAAAAGGTTATACGGCAATGTCACACTTGGAATCGGGCCTGTTATTGAAAATGGATTTTACTATGACATGAAGCTGAATCAAACATTAAGTGTAGAGGATTTGGCTGCAATTGAAAAAGAAATGGAAATCATCATCAACGAGAATCATCATATCAAAAGAAAGGAGATTTCCTACAAAGAAGCTGAATCGATGTTTGAGCATGATCCATATAAGCTGGATATTTTAAAACGTCTCCCATCGGAAGAAGCCATCACAGTGTATCAGCAAGGTGAATTTATCGATTTATGCCGCGGGCCTCATTTACCTTCTACTGGATTCGTAAAGTCATTTAAGCTAACACGTGTGGCAGGGGCTTATTGGCGGGGCGATAGTCAGCAAGATGTATTGCAGCGAGTGTATGGTGTCGCGTTTCAACATCCAAAACAACTAGCCGAGTATCTTCATTTCATGGAAGAAGCAAGCAAACGTGATCACCGAAAATTAGGGAAACAATTATCTCTGTTTATGTTTTCAGAAGAAGCGCCAGGTATGCCGTTTTATTTACCAAAAGGTCAGATTGTGAGAAATGAATTAATGGCCTTTTCAAGAGAAGTTCGAAGCAAAGCGCAATATGAAGAAGTGAGCACACCGTTTATGATGAACCAAGAGCTATGGGAAAAGTCAGGTCACTGGGATCATTACCATGAAAATATGTATTTCTCAGAAGTAGATCATACAAGCTTTGCTTTAAAACCGATGAATTGTCCAGGACATATGCTCATGTTTAAAAACAGCCTATTTTCATATAGAGACCTTCCGATCAGAATGGCTGAGTTTGGACAGGTGCATCGTCATGAATTTAGCGGCGCATTAAATGGATTGTTCAGGGTCAGAACATTTTGCCAAGATGATGCCCATATTTTTTTGAGAGAAGATCAAATTGAAGCTGAAATCAAACGGATTTTCCAATTAGTTGATCATGTGTATCGGACATTTGGGTTTGAGTACTCTGTGGAACTATCTACTCGTCCAGAAAAGGCGTTAGGGGATGATGCCATTTGGGATATTTCTGAATCAGCACTAAAGAATGTGCTTGATCGGCTAAAGGTCGATTATCAGCTAAATGAAGGAGATGGGGCATTTTATGGCCCGAAGATCGATTTTCATATTAAAGATGCTTTGCAGCGTAGCCATCAGTGCGCCACAATCCAGCTAGATTTTCAAATGCCTGAGAAATTTGATTTAACATATATCAATGAAAAGAATGAAAAGGTACGGCCAGTTGTGATTCACAGTGCCATTTTCGGTTCTCTTGATCGTTTCCTTGGCATTCTCATTGAGCATTTCGCTGGCGCCTTCCCGTTATGGCTGGCACCAGTGCAAGTACAAATCATTCCTGTCTCAAAGATTCACCTTGATCATTGCCTCGAGGTGCAGCAGCAATTAAGAAAGATCGGCATCAGAGTCACAATCGATGAACGGGATGAAAAGCTCGGCTATAAAATGAGAGAAGCACAAATGCAAAAAATCCCTTATATCGCTGTCATTGGCGATACAGAAATGCAAGAAAAAACACTGAATATCAGACAGCATGGAGAAAAGACTTCAAAACAGCTGTCTATTGATAACTTTCAACACATGGCGGCTCAACAAATAAAAGATAGAACAGTTGCTCAAATATGATGTGCTGATTTCATGAAGAAGAATAAGACGTTCATTAAATGATGGGCGTCTTTTCATTTGCGAAAAAAGCCGAATTGACAATAGAAAGGGAAAATATTGAAACGTTTTTTCGGTGGAATCGTAATAAAGATAGAGCGTTCAACAGAAACATTGAAAACGGAGAGGAGTTTATGACATGGAACAAGCTGCACTGAAAAAGATGAGGACAAAACAAATCGCTGTCTCTAATTTAATAGTCGGTCTTCTAATTATCGTTTTTTTTATGGCGATTGAAATTTTAAAAATACAACTCACACATTTCCTTTTTTGTTTAGGAATTTTCATGCTTCTCCAAGCCATTTTAGGTTTTATCAAAAAAGATAAAACAAAGTCTTTCATACCTATTTTAGAGAAGGTGGCTATTTATGAAAAAGAGAAATTAGGGAAAGAGTGGGAAAAAGAAAAACGGTTAGATCTTGTTTGGAAAGTCGTATTGAGCGGCATGATGTTTATTCAATCATTCACTTTTCAAAATGTCGATAATACATTTAGTGACGTCGATCCTACATTGATCATTTTCTTGTTTTTGATGGTTTTAGCTATTTTGAATATAAGCATGCTTTTTCGATTTAGAAAAATCGACCGATCGACTGAAGGTGAATTAATTGGCTATACAAAAGAGTCAAATATGATGGGAATAGCTTTAGGATTATTTATGGCAATCGCCATATTCGGCTTTATCGTCATGTTTCTTCTTCCATAAAACAAAACCATTTTGAGGTGAAACCATTGAATGCAAACATTCAACAACTAATCGATCAGACAAAGGTGAAATTTGGCTTAGATCTTTACTATTTAAAAAGACACAGTTTTTATCGTTACGTCAACATGTTCAATGAAACGATTTATACATTGAATATGGAATGGTTCCCCTCTCATGAAGCTGAACCTGAAGACGACGATGTCAACCCAGACGGCACAGCTGTCATTGAAGTGAATTTGAATACAGGACAGATCGAATCGGTTATTTTTGTTATGGACAAAACCTATGCGCGGCACGGTGTCACGTTTAAGAGACCTTATCCAGCTCATGTCATTCAATGGATCGAACAAGAAACAGGGTTGATCTATGGAGAGCATTTTCATATGCACCATAAGGAGAGAGGGGAACTTTCTTTTGAAGAAGCAATAGATGGTGTGAAAGTCACACCTTCAGGCAGAATCGAAGTGAAATGGAATGAACATGGACAGCTCATGTACTTTACACACCACGGCCCATTTTTAGCTAAAACATTACTGAAAGCTGAGGAATATGCGCTTTCTCTTGATAAGCTGGAAAACTTAGCTAAGCAGCAAGTCCAGCTGTTTCAATGGCCTTCCTTCGAGCATAACCGGATCCGATCTATTTATGCGTTAGAAGAAATTTATGTGAAAAACGATGGAACAGGCACGATTCCGTATGAAATTGGACGTGAAGAAACGCATTGTATACATGTGAATGAGGTCATTGAATGGAATGAACCGTTAAACAATACCTTTGAAAAAAAAGAAATAGACATTCATGAGAATATTTCAGCTGAACAAGCATTCTCATTGGAACCGTCACCAGATGCCTTACCGATATCAAAAGAAGAGCAAGCCGAGTGTATCAAAGCAGTTCGAACCTTCTTGGCGCAAAAATATCCAAAGGATTCAGGAAAGTGGGTTCTGAAAACACTCCATCGTGATCATGGATACATCCATGCGATATTAAAAACGAACGGGCAAGAAAGCAGTGGGTTTATGGACAAGCTCAAAGTCTTCATTGACGCCAGCTCGTTTGAAGCCGTTAATTACATCGACAAAAAAGAGATGTTTCAAGTGTGCGGGATACTCAGCCCCTCTCAAGCGGCAAATGAAATTTCTATATCTCAGAAAGAAGCCTTTGAAAAATTGAGAGAACGTCTTGAACTTACACCTATCTACGTCTATGACGAAGTGCAAAAACAATATGTTCTATGCGGAAAGCTCGATTGCCATGATGGTGTTGATGCAGTGAGCGGCGAAGTGTTTTCTTTGAAAGAACAGTGAGGAGCTGTTCTTTTTTGACTCGTTGCCCCAATTTTTTGAAGAAATTTGGAATTTTGTAGCAGGAAGTTGTCGTTTCATCACGAAAGAAACAAATAAGAATATGATCATAGGTCCATCGGTTGGAATATGAGTAGACGTCATACATATGAAACACTCATGACAGTCAAGTTGATCTACAATGCTGTTTGAAAAAAATGAAATCGTGTCTCTAGTCGTATACGACATTTGGTGGGCTGACATCATAGGATGACTTTGAACATGTTTGGTTTAGGTAAGCTTGAAGCCATGATAGAAGAAAGTGAGGATATCTACCTTGAGTACATTGGAAGTGTTTCGTCAGTTTTTGGTTGACCATTATCCTGCGTTACAAGATGAACTTTGGCTAAAAGATGTTGATACCCTTCGAATCTCTCCTATTCTTCATCCTTTTCTGAAAAGCAAGCTGCCAGAGGGGATCGAAAAATTCACTTGTGTCCTATTCACGCAGCAGACAGATCAAACGGCTGCACCGCTCAAAGTATACCTTCTATTAGATGAATATGAGCAATCGCTTTATGCCATTGATTTGATGAATGAACAAATCGTGCTTCATTAATACAGAAGCAAAAAGCTGCTAGAGGGCTCCTCAGCAGCTTTTTTTGGTGAATCTTAGTTTGTCATATCAACCAATCTTGAGTGCAAGTTGTCCAATTCCTTCTTTGTTGGAAAAGAGCTGATCAGTAGCGTAGACCGTCCTAATTGATGAGGAAGCTCAGTATCGGTCACAATCATATCAATCCCAAGTCGATCCATTGTCACTTCATTTAATGTATTTTCTGGACTTGTGAAAATATGAATGAGAGGAGGCAATCTTAATTTAATTAAATCCGCAATAAACAAACTATGATTATAACCTAATGTTGAAATGACAAAAATGTTCAACACGTTTCTCCGATTCATTTCCAAATGAACAAGCCCCCTCCAGTTAGAAGTAATGATACGAATCAATTCTCGTTCATTTTTCACAAAAGAAGCGAGTATATCGTCTGTTTTTAACTCTTGGATGATATGAGTAATCCTCGAATAGAAGTAAGGGAGCTGTTTTTTTACCTCTGATAAATAACTCGATTTCTTTTTGAAAAGGAATCCATCTCTTACGGTAATTTCCCTAGAATACACATAATATTGGAGAAGAATCAGTGTCATCGCCTTGCGATTAGCCACCTCTTGATGAAAAATCAACTCCAATTGATTGATAAAGGAATGAATGGCTTCAAAGAGGTGTGGTGTATGCGATTGAAAGAACGTCAATTTTTCTTCGACCGTTTCAATTGATTTATAATGGCCAATAGCTGGTTCAATCAATAGTAAAAAGACAAATTCATGACGATCCAACGTAACACCAAAAATGTCCTTTGTCATTTGGCAAACTTGTTCTTCCAAGTTTTTGATTTGTTTATAGATACCTTTAGCTGTAGATGTTTGTTTTTCCTTATCCATTGAGTACGTATAATTGCGTCGAATGGTAAAATTTTTCCTCACTCGGTGAATGGAAACGGCGAGCCATAGGCAAAATTTATCTATCGCCACATCTGGTAGATTGACTTCAAGCACCTGAAATAGCTTTTGTAAATAATCAACTGCATCTTGCTTTTGAATATCATCGAATGGCCAAAGCCTGCTTCCATACACTTCAAACAAAAATTCCACAAAAAATTGACGAATCTCCTTCTCATTTCCATGGAACTGCATACTATCTGGTCGTAATTCAATGTCATACGAGATAAGAAGCGAATTGATTTTATGAATGGTGTTATACAATGTGGATCTACTGATATTCAGCGTGTCCATCCATTCATAGAAAGACCTGTTTTGTTCAAAGAAAACGCCGTCAATCAATCGAATTTCAATCGTATCTTTTAGAATTTCTTTGATATAGTAGTCGACTCGTATCGTCTGTGTATAAGAAATGGATATGCCTTGTCTTGGCTTTATGTGGATTAACGGCTCTCCGTTCTCTGTTTGGAACGACTTCATTTGTTCTAAATCGCTTTGAATGGCACGAACCGAACCGATTTGTTCATTCGATATCTCTTGAAGGCTCCACCACTTATCTTTTGATACAAGCAGTTTTAAAATTTTTATCCATCTCTTTGATTTACTATCAATGAGCTCCATTAAACAACTATCTCCTTCCCTTGGTTTGCCTTTATATTATGAAGTTCACTTAAAGAACATTTGATTCTCTAAATAGGCATAAAATGATTTTAATGTTTAGGCTAAATCGTTTTGTCTTCACTTTTCATGATAAAAGAGAAAAAAATTAGACGAAAACAAATGTTATGCCCTGATTCTCCATATATTTCTTTTAAAAGGTGATAAGTAAGCCATGAATCCTATAAAAATGGATCATTTTAGATATTTAAGTTTATTTTTTTGCTGTTGAAACGGTAAATGTAAGAATAAAACGCAACAGCTTTTTGATTACCATATGAAAGGGAGTAGAAAGGAATGCGATCTACATAATGCTGAACTGACTCGCCTTACATACGGTATGATACACGCTTGTTTCATATGAATGACCCATATGTGAGTACATGCTTATATATGCATGTATTATAATTTATTGTTTATTCCAGTATAAATAGAAACATTCACATTTATTCTTTTTCACAATCACGATCCTCTCACTATTCCCCATTACTATAGACCCCTATCCAGTTACTATTTCCACTACTGTGATTTCCTTTCAACCTCATGATTGATCAACTCATTTTATTCATAGGGTCTTAAGGTGCAATTTTTTAGAAAATATTTGATCAGAAGCGGAGTGATTAACTGATTTTTTTATCGTTGTTGAAAATTAATTTTAGAAAAGGGTGGATGTATTGAAAAGAATATTGTCATTGGCTCTCATCGCGGTGTTAGTCATACAGTCTAGTATATTAGGAATTTTGCCTTTAGCAGGGGCACAAGCCAAAGAAAGCCAAGAAAACATTTATGGGGATATTGAGTTTGTTGATAGCGAAGGAAACAAGTTATCAAACATAGAAGATCAGCAAGTTAGAAAGGCAATTGTTCATTGGTCGATTAAAGGAATAGATCTAAAAAAACAATATCCGTATGTTCACACTCTTCCTTCAGCCATACAGGTAGAGAAGGAGCAAAAGGAATCCATTACAGTGGATGGCATCATTGTTGGCGAGTATACTGTTTCAAAACAAAATGAAGTGACGGTCATATTTAAAGAAGATGTTGAGCTTGATCCGAATTTAGAAGGATCAATAGACATCGATGTCACCAGTATAGCTGAGCAAAAAGAAAAAACAAAGCAAAACGAGCATGAAGAAAGCCTTCCAAAAGATGATTCAACCTCATCTGAAAAAGAAGATAAGAATCAAGAAGCCGCTCAAACGAAACAAAGTAATGAAGAGGAATTACTAAAAAACAAAGTGAGCGTATCTAAGCGTGTAGGGCTGCAAAGTGTTTCAAAACAAATGCAGATACAAGAAAATCTCCTCACTGATGCGAAATTAATTTTTGAAGATCAGGAAGGAAATTCAGTTGATAAACCTGACGTCAACTCGCTTATTTCCATTAACTATGAGTGGGCGATCCCAAACGGTCATAGCTATAATGGCGGGGATGAATTCCATTTCAAGGTTCCAGAGGAATTAGTGATTTACGAAAAAATCGATCGTCTTGAGATGAAATTTAATCAGGCAACCATTGGTTATTTTTCTGTAGATGAGAGCGGCAATGCCTCCATCGAATTCACTGATTTTATTAAACAATATTCAAATATCCATGGAACACTTCAAGTATGGACACAATTAGATAAAAAAACTGTGATTACTGAAGAAAAAGAAGTGGTCATTACCCCGATTGAGGGCAAAGATAAGATATCGATCCCGATTCAATACATTCCAAATGGTCCAAACGTCTCGAAAAAGGGAGAACCAAATCGATCTTACAATGCTGAAACCATTCAATGGACAGTCGATTTTAATATGGACTTAGACGATGTGAAACAAGCGAAACTGTTGGATCCGATTCAAGAAGGTCAAGCGTTAAAGAAAGATTCAATCAAGCTTTATCGTGTTGATACAAAACTAAATGGTGAAACATCGATTGGTCAGCTACTTGACAAAAACCACTACACGATTGGCCAAACAGCAGATGGTCAAGATTTCACGATTGAATTTAAAGATGACGTGCATCTCGCTTACCGTTTAATGTATGAAACAGACATTACGAATCAAGACCAGTCTGCGTTTCGTAATAAAGCGTCCCTTGTCTCTGCTGATAAAGTGATTAGTTCAGCAGAAGGAACAGTGAATGTGACAAGAGGCAGTCCTTTAAATAAAAAAGCCGCTCAATACGACCCAGTCACACAAACAATTACGTGGGAAATTCGTTATAACTATAACGAAAAAAAGATTGCTGAAACGGATGCTCTGTTAGAAGACTTCTTTAATGGCACACAGTCGCTGATTACTGATTCATTTCAAGTCAAGGAAGTCACAATTGATCAGAATGGCAAAGAATCAGGAACAAAAGCGTTTGAAGATTATGTGGTTCAACCTCAAAAAAAGGATGAACAAAACGGGTTTACCTTGCAATTCAATCAAGATATTCAATCGGCTTATCTCATCACATATCAAACAAAAGCAACCGAGCGAATTTTCGAAGCTGAAGACATTATCAATACTGTAACAGCTGGCAAAGAGAGCAAACAAGGGAAGCAAAGAATTGACCAGCAAATCCTAACGAAAAATCATGGAACACCGAATTACAAGAACAAGACCATTCCATGGCGTATCATCTTCAACAAAGATCAACAAACCATGAACAACGTGATATTAAAAGATACGTTTACAAACGAAGGATTGACGCTGCAAAAAGATAGTTTAAAAGTGACGACAGGTAATACAGTGCTAGAAGAAGGCACAGATTATCAAATCGTTGAACATGCAAATGGATTTGATATTCAATTTACGAAAGAAATCAAGACAGAACATACCATCACATATACAACGTCTTTTGATTATGAAAAAAGAGCAGATAAAGGTCAAAAGAATTTGCGTAACCACGTAAAGCTTGAATGGGTAAATGAAGATGGCAAGGATTTGACGAAGGAGAATCAATCTGTCTTCACGCCTGACACATACACGCAGTCAAATGGTTTCAAGAATGGAACATATGATGCAAAGAAAAAAGAGATCACATGGAATATCGGTGTGAACTATAACTTGAAACATTTAGAAGAGGCGAAAATCGAGGATTTCATTCAAGGAAATCAGCGTTTGCTTAAAGATTCAATCATCGTCTACTCGCTTGATTTACAAGGCGGGGAAAATGGTGCGGAAGAAAAAGAAGTATTAGGGAAAGAACATTATGACATCAAATTCCTTGAAAATGAAAAGGGAGAATCAGGCTTCGAAGTCATTTTCAAACATGCCATTGATTCCCCATACAAAATCACGTATCAAACAAGTGTTGAAGGAATGGATTTAGTACAGAAAACTTACGAAAATAAAGCGACCCTTTATGATGGAAAGACAAAAGAATCAGATGTGAATGCTGTGGTATCTATTCCAAATGGAGGGAAATACACGAGCAAATCAGGAAATCAACAAGGAAAAGTCATTGATTGGAAACTGAATATCAACTTTGGTCAATCAACAGTCCAAGATGCGACGATTATAGACCATCCGAGCAGTAACCAAGCCATAATAGAAAACTCATTTCATCTGTATTCGACAACAATAGATGAAAAGGGGCAAGTGACCAAAAAGGAAGAGCTGGAAAAAGGGAAGGATTATGAACTAGACCTTGAATTCGATCCAGATTCTTTTCAAATCAAATTTAAAGAAGAAATCACGAGACCGTATATTTTAGAATACCAATCTCTCATTTTAGATAAGGTGGGAAGTACACTTCAAAACGAAGTAACGTTTAGAGGTGAAAATGTAAAAGAAATCAAAAAGGAATCCGAAGCCTCAATTGTGGTCAAACGTACCGCTGGCATGGGAGATGGCACAGGAGCGGTTGGCGCTTTAACCATTAAAAAGGTAGATGCGAGTAGTGGAAAAGCGCTAAAAGGAGCAAGCTTTTCTCTGACTGATGCTGCGAGCGGTATCGTCATTGGAACAAAGACAACAGATGAAGAAGGATCTCTTCGATTTGATCGTCTTCTGTATGGTGACTATATCGTGACAGAAGAGAAAGCACCTGATGGTTATATAAAAACGAAGGAACCGATCAATGTCACGATTGATCAGCCTTACGAATCAGGAGATCAAGCGAAAACAGGAAACAGCATGACGGTTCAAAACCAAGAAATCCGCCAGCATGTCCAGTTAACGAAAAAAGACAAAGAGACGGGTGCGGCATTAGAGAATGCAGAATTTGAACTGAAAAATGAATCTGGAGATACCGTCCAAACCGATTTGAAAACGGACGAAAAAGGAGAAATCCTTTTCAAACATCTTGAGCCGGGTTCCTATTATTTTGTTGAAACAAACGCACCGAAAGGCTATCAATTAAATCAGCAAAAATGGCCGTTCACCATTAAAGAAAATCAAACAGAAACAACGATTGTCACCGCTGTAAATGACATCATCAAAGGCTCTGCTGAATTGAGCAAAATAGGTGAAGGCGGAGAGAGACTAGAAGGTGCACAGTTCAAGCTCTTAGATCAAGACGGACATGAGCTAAAAGGTTCGCTTGTCACAGGAGAAAATGGCAAGATCACGATAAACGAACTAAGACCGGGTACGTATCAGCTCATTGAAACAAAAGCACCTGATGGTTATGTATTAGATGAAACACCCATCACATTTGAAGTACCACTCGATCCAACAGAACCAGTCATCATTTCACAAAAGAACCTATATGAAACAAGTGCATTAGAAGTGATGAAAGAAGGGGAAGATGGTAAGAAGCTTCAAGGTGTTCGCTTTGAAATCACGGATCAAAATGACAAAGTCGTGCGTAAAGATTTGACAACAGATGAAGATGGGAAGCTTTTGGTCGATAACCTCAAACCGGGCAAATATCAGCTTGTGGAGACAGAGAGTATTGATGGGTACCAAAAGAAAAATAAACCTTATCCGTTTACCATCGAAATCGCACAAAAAAAACCGGCAGAGATCAAAGTGATCAATGATCTCAAAACTGGAGCTGTCCAGCTCACGAAGCTCGGTGAAAAGAATGAAGCGCTTGAAGGAGCAGAATTCAAGCTTGTAGATGCAAATGGAAAAGAGATAAAAACAGGTCTCGTCACAGATGAGAACGGGAAGATCATCGTCAACGATCTTAAACCTGGAACCTATCAGTTTGTTGAAACGAAGGCTCCATTCGGTCATGAGCTTGACGAAACACCTGTCACTTTTGCTATGCCATTTAACCCTGAGAAGCTGGTCAGTGTGACAAAAGAAAATAGCCGCACAACTGGCGGAGTGCTGTTACACAAAAAAGGTGAAGATGGGAAATCATTAGAAGGGGTTGTCTTTGATCTATCTGATGCCAAAGGAAAGATTGTGGCAGGAGGAGAAGGGATTACAACCAATCAGGATGGAAAGATTACCTTCACAGGTCTAAAACCTGGAACCTATCAATTTGTTGAAAGAAAGAGTCTTGAAGGCTATGAATTGAGTGAGAAACCACTTGTCTTTGAAGTTGATTTAGGTCAAAAAGAATTGATTCAAGTAGAGGCGATCAATCAACTCAAGAAAGGTTCTGTAGAACTCACAAAAATAGGGGAAGAAAAAGAAAGGTTGAAAGGCGCAGAATTTACCCTTTTCAATGACGATGGTAAAGAATTGATGTCAGGTTTAACAACCAACGAAAAAGGCATCATCACTGTCAACGATTTGAAACCAGGCGCTTACCAATTGGTTGAAACAAAGGCTCCTTTTGGACATCAACTTGATGCAGAACCAGTAGACTTTAAGATTGATTTCAATCCAAATCAACTGGTGAAAGTGACAAAAGAAAATGTTCGGATGACTAGTGCTGTAAAGCTTCAGAAAAAAGGGGAGGATGGTCAGTTGCTCGCTGGCGTGACCTTTGAGCTGATTGATGCCCACGATCAGCGTATAAAGAAAGACTTAAAGACAGACAAAAACGGTCAACTGACAGTCGATCAACTGAAGCCAGGAACCTACCAATTTGTCGAAACAGCAAGCATTGCCGGCTATGAATTGGATCAGACACCTGTGTCATTTACGATTCGTTTAGGTCAAGACAAACCAGCAAAAGTAGAAATGATCAACAAACTGACGCCGGGAGCAGTGGAATTGACCAAAGTCGATGATGAGGGACATACGCTCGAACATGCAGAGTATGCGCTTCTGAGTAAAGAAGGGAAAACGTTGAAGAAATCACTTGTAACGGACCAAAAAGGAAAGATTCATATCAACGATCTAAAACCGGGAGACTATCAATTCGTTGAAACGAAAGCACCTCACGGCTACAAATTGGATGATCAGCCGATCCTGTTTACAATTGAGAAAAATCAGCAGAAGCCACTTCAAGTAACTGCGAAGAATCACTTGATTTTAGGAAGTCTGCGTATCATAAAGGTAGACCAGCAGACAGATAGAACTTTAAAAGGTGCAGCCTTTGACATTCGTACAAAAGCTGGGAAAACCATAAAATCTGTGACAACAGAAGAAGACGGAGAAGCCATTGTTAAAGGGCTTAAACCTGGTGAATATACACTCACAGAGACGAAAGCGCCAAATGGTTATGTAGCTTTAAAGAAACCACTCGCTTTTACAATTCAAAAGGGTGAAGTGGAGATCAAGACATTGATTGTGAAAAATGCTCCAATGAAGAATGAAGTGGACCACACGAATCCTCCAGCTTCAGATAAGGGGGATCAACATCCGCCTCATGATTCAAACTCAAATGGGGAGCTGCCAAAGACTGGGGAAGAATGGCTACGTTATATGATGTATGCAGGGATTTTACTAGTAGCTTCTGGAACTGTTCTTCTTGTTCTTAGAAGAAGAACCATTCAGTAAAAGGAAGGAACGAGTGTATAGATGAAAAAAAGAACCTTATTAGGCAGCTTTTTGGTGGTCGCGGGACTAATGCTCATCTCTGTTCCTTTAATATATGAGTGGCGAACTTCTCAAGAGACAGCAGCAATGGAACAGGCATTAAAGATGATTGAAGAAAATGACAGTGATGCCCTTTCTTCTATTCCACATCTCACTGTGTCAGAAGAAGACCTTCGAGATGTGATGGAGCTAGAGATCCCGTCAATCGATTTAAACGAAAAAGTGCTTCCTGTTACATCAAAAGAAAATTTAGGTATTGCACTGACTCAAATTAAATCTCATCAAATGCCGGGTGAAGGAAATTTCACGATTGCAGGCCATAGAGGGTATAGAGGCGATCGTCTTTTCAGGCAGCTGCCAGAGGTACCGAAAGGAGAAAAAGTCGTCTTACATCATCAAGCAGAAACATACGAATATAAAATTGTCAGCTCAGCTACGATTGAACCGACAGATGTTGATGTACTCAAGGATCGCGGGAAAAATGAACTGACATTGATTACTTGTACTCTTGATGGTCAGAAACGCTTTGTCTTAAAAGGAATACGAATCAATGCTTCAAAGGGTGAGCAACCTTCGGATGTATAACATCAACATAATAGATGATGGGTACGATGGAAAAGCAGCGCTCACGACTGGCATGCTACACCAATTGTTATCAGCACATTATCCAACATTAAAAAATGAACGTTGGGATGTTGATGTAGATACAATTCGGACTTCGCCTATTCTTCATCCTATATTAAAAAGAAAGCTACCAATTGGTATCGAAAAATTCACCTGTGTCTTGTTCACGCAGCAAACAGCCGTTTTTGGAGAGCCTTTGATTGTGTACTTTTTATTAGATGAAAGAGGCGAAACGATTTACGCAATGGATCTCTTGCTCGAGCAGCAGGATACCCATTGAATGAGAAACAAAAAAGGAAGGGGCTTTGATTCCCTTCCTTTTTTGTTATTTAATTATGCAAATAACTTCAGCCCGACGACGCCAATCACAATCAGCAACAAGCTGAGGATACGAATCATGTTTTTCGGCTCTTTAAATAGAATCATATTCAACAAGACAGAACCCGCCGTTCCAAGCCCAATCCAGACCGTATAGGCGACGGATACTTGAACGGACGAGAACGAGGCGTATAAAAACAAAAAGGATAAGGCAAATCCGCCGACAAATAAAATACCTGTCGTGATTTGTTTCTTCTTACTAAACATATTGAGACCAATGGTGCCGCCAATTTCGCAGGCAGAGGCTAATAGTACAAAAAACCAGCCCATTTATACCGCTTCTCCTTTCTGCTCATGTGCATCTCCATCAGACACTTTCAGCCCAATAATCCCGAGAATCAAAATCCCCATAAATAAGAGCTTTTCTAATGAAAACGAACCGCCAAACAGCGCATAATCCATCAAAGACGTACCAATCGTTCCAACTCCGGCAAACACAGCGTACACGGTCCCTGTCGGCAGCTTCTCGCAGGCCTTCATTAAAAAATAAAAATCAACCGGGATCAGGCAAATAATGATCGCCCACTCCCACACCGCATCAGCTCTATTTAAACCAAACACCCAGAGTAATTCGAATAAACAAGTGAGTGCGACATACATCCAGCTTTTTTTCATCGTATTTCCTCCTAAAACTTAAAACTGACGATTCGTCATTTTGAAACCAAAAAAGAGCGTACAGCAAGTGCTGTACTAAGTTAAGATGTCTCTATGCCAAGTGCGTAAAGAAGAAATTGCTTCACCTCTCGCTTTTGAATTAGAACCTCTTCTGTATCTGTTTCTGTAAATAAGTACATTTGCTCAGCAGACGATTCAAGTAAACCGATAATGAATTTGGCTGCATATTGACAGTTCAAATTCGCACGGACCCTTTTGTCCTGCTTTGCTTTTTCTAAAAAAGCAGCGACCCAGTTGTAAATCGGCTCATAAATATCTTCCCATTCCTTTAAATGCTCCGTCGCAGCTAAACCTGAGTAGGTCAGAGCAAGGACGTCACGGTATTGTCTTGTAAAAGAGAAGATGAATTCAACAAGTGCATCTGCTTGATCGAGGACATCCGCATGCTGAGTGAGTTCCTTTTCAATGGCAGGCACCATCTGCGAGATCAGATGTTCTGCAATAGCAGGCATGACAGACAGTTTTGAAGGAAAATATAAATAGTACGTTCCTTGCGCGACTCCTGCTGCTTTCACAATATCCGAAATGGTTGTTTTTTCGATTCCTTTTTCTTTAAACGCGTCAATGGCAGCAAGCATAATCTTTTCTCGTTTCGACATATCATCACCGACCTTAAATGACTGAATGTCAGTCAGTTTATCTAAAAAATGACGATTTGTCAATATGGGTTTCTCGTCATTGAATAGGAGAATAAGTGATGAATAGATGCGGGCAGGCCTGAATAAGCTGTAAATAGGGTCAAGCATTATGCGAGAAAGGGGCAGCTCTCCGTATGACATTCAGTGCGATGTTTTCCATGACTTATTTTCTCTTGCTCGTCCCGCTCTATTTACATATGAGATACAGACAAGCGAAAAAGCAAAAACGATTTATCTATTTACGAACTGAAATCGTTCTTGCCTGTCTGTTTATTTATACGAATGTTTTATTATATTTGACGGTCTTTCCAAATCGATTTTCCGCACCAAGGGATCAAGTGAGTGTCAACCTCATGCCTTTGCAGTCCATTTATCAAAATCTCCATGCCTATCATCACGGCTATCCCAATCTTGTTTTTTTAAATTTGGCAGGGAACATTTTGTTATTTGTGCCACTTGGTTTTTTCCTCTATCAAGCATTCAGAACCTTGCGCTGGCAAAAAGCGATTCTTGCTGGCTTTTTCTTATCAACAATGATTGAAGTGCTTCAATGGGTGTTCTCGCAATCTGGTATGATTACAAGAAGCAGCGATATTGATGATATTCTCTTAAATACACTCGGCACAGTGCTAGGTTGTATGTTGTATCAAATGTATCGACGAAGGAAGGAGAAAATTAAGTGAAGCGAGTTTGTATCATTCCATGTGGGGCGAAGAAAATTTGGGACGTTCAGCCAGAATCAGGGAGCCAGCCGGCGAACCTTGTTTATTTAAGTCCGCTGCATCAGCGTACGAAAAGTTATGCCCAAACGTTCTTTTCAGACTGGCTGATCATATCAGCGAAGCATGGATTCTTAAAGGCAGATGAAATCATTCATGAGAATTATGATGTGGCTTTTGGTATACCGCATGCTGATCAGATAACACGTGAAGGACTAAGTGAGCAATTTCATGAAAAACATCTCACTGCATATGATGAACTAGTGATACTAGGTGGAAAGAAATATCGAAAGGTGATCGATCCTTTATTACTTCCTCATCAGATAGCGATTTATCCCCTAGCTCCATATAAGGGAATTGGCTACATGCTTCAGGCGTTAAAGCAAGCTGTTGAGGCAAAAGTAGAACTTCCGCCGCATATTTAACGTGTTCACATCGACCGGTAAGCAGGGTTTTCATCATCAAAAAGAGAATCAATGAAGTAGCGATGCTGATTGTTTCATATCTTTTCAGCAGCCACTAGGATGTCCGCATCGCTTATAAGAGTGGCTATATGAACAAGGGGGCGTATGAACATGACAACCATCTATTTAGCTGGTGATTCAACTGTTGCATCTTACCCAGATCGTCCTGTTCAAGGAGGATGGGGAGAGTTTTTACATCGCTATACAGCGCAAGACGTGAGCGTCGACAACCGCGCAATCGGTGGAAGAAGCTCAAAAACATTCATTGAAGAAGGACGGCTTGATAAAATATTGGCTGACATTCAGCCTGGGGATTGGCTGTTCACCCAAATGGGGCACAATGATGCTTCAACGGAGAAGCCTGAGCGGCATACAGATCCTTTTACGACATATAAAAGTTATTTGTCACAATATATTCACGGAGCAAGAGCGAAAGGTGCTACACCGCTTTTATTAACGCCAGTCGGTCGCTTTCATGAAAAAGACGGAGAATATATCAACGATTTCCCTGATTACTGTGCCGCTATGAAAGAACTAGCTGATGAAGAAGAAGTCCTTCTTGTCGATTTAAATACGGCAAGCCTTCAGTTTTATCAAATTTCCGGCATAGAGAAAACGACTTCTTACTTTATGTTGTCAACAGGCATAGAGGATCGCACGCACTTTACAAAAGAAGGAGCAGATGCGATTGCAAGACTTGTTTCACTGGAATTAAAAGACCTTGGATTAACGATTGTGTGATGGATGACAGGACGAGAAAGCGCTCGTCCTGTTCTTTTTTGCAGAAAGCTATTGATTCCCTTCGCCAGAGTAGACTACAATAGGTATATATGATAATGAGAATCAATATCACTTAAATAGATCAATCGATGAAAAACTGGAGGGACTCAAATGACAGAACAACTTGAATTGTTTGACGTCACCATTATTGGCGGCGGTCCAGCAGGTATGTACACTGCCTTTTATAGTGGGATGCGGGATTTAAAGACGAAGGTACTTGAGTATAATGAAAGCCTTGGCGGAAAAATCCTACTGTATCCTGAAAAAGTCATTTGGGATGTAGGCGGTTTGCCGCCAACAAGAGGCGAACAGTTGATTCAGCAGCTGGAAACGCAGGCGAAAACATTTGAACCAGAGATCGCACTGAATCAAAAAATCACGTCATTCAAACGAGATGAACATCAGAACATTTTGCTGACGGCTGAAAATGGTGATCGCCATTTGACGAAGACCCTCATTTTAGCGATGGGCCACGGCATTCCTGTCCAGCGGAAACTTGAAATAGAGCATGCAGACCGTTATGAAGTGACAAACCTTTATTACACAGTGCAGGAGCTTAAGACATTTGCAGGAAAACGAGTGGTCATCTCAGGAGGCGGCGACTCAGCGGTTGACTGGGCAAATGCCCTTGTTCCAATTGCAGAAAGTGTCACCGTCGTGCATCGCCGTGACATGTTTGGTGGACATGAGAAAAACGTCGCCAACATGAAGGCATCTTGCGCACGAATTTTAACCCCGCATGAACTGACCGACCTTCATGGTCAAGGTGACAAAATTGATGCGGTCACGATTCAACATTTAGAGACAGGTGAAATCGAACGAATAGAAACAGACGCTGTCATCGTCAATCACGGCATGAAAGGTGATTTGAGCGTGCTATCAGAATGGGGCCTCAAGCAAGGTGAATGGGGACTCATCGAGGTCAATGAAAAAATGGAGACCAATTTACCGGGCGTCTATGCGGTAGGCGATTTATGTACACATAAAAGCAAAGTTCGTTTAATTGCTGGGACATTTGTTGACGGAGTCAATGCGCTCAATAGCGCGAAGCTTTACATCGAACCAGAAGCCGAAAAAGTGGCGTATGTTTCTTCTCATAACGAACGCTTTAAAGAGAAAAACAAAGAATTACAAACGGTTGGTGCTCGTTAAAAAATAATCTCATAAAAAGTGCTGCCCATATGTGGCAGCACTTTTTATATGAGGCTATGAATGGCGAGGTGCAAATAACATCACACTGACCCCGGCTAAACAGATCAAAGCACCCATCCAGTCGTAGAGATCAGGCGTTTTTCGATCGACCCACCAGCCCCAAAACACAGCAAGAACCACAAACACACCGCCATAGGCCGCATAAACCCGTCCGAACGTCGGGAACTGCTGGAAGGTAGGAATGACCCCATAAGCGACGAGGATGAGGCTGCCGGCGATCCCCAAGCTAATAGGTTTTGCTTCACGCAGCCAAAGCCACACGAGATAGCCGCCGCCAATTTCTGCTATTCCTGCTAATAAAAAAAGAACGATCGTCAACATCATGTAAGACACTCCAATTCAATTCGTTACCTTCTATTATGACATGTTGAAAAAATGCGTTCTACTTCATTTACATTGTGATGGGGACGAGAGTTTGCTAGAATCAACTGGACAATGATTGGAAACACATGGATTCTTGACTTTTTGGAAATAAATGATCCAAATGACGTTTCTTTTCGTAAAGTAAGTACATTCTCATGAGGAGCACACTTCCTTTTTCGGCGCTCTTTTTTTCTCCTTGAAAAAAGAGTAAAGTACAAAGTAGGCTTATTTCAGTAAATCAAGTGATAAGCAATACGTGAAGGATTTCATGATGAATGGCAGCATGCTCTTTCTCATGAAAAAGGAAGGAGATGACCATGGATACACTGAAAGATTCTGAGCTGTATCACAAGATCAAAATTGATCGTCACAAGCCTTCGCTTGAAGTGCTATATGATCGCTATGAACGTGTGTTATATTCGTTTATTTATAAAATGACTGGAAGCCGTGAGCTTGCGGAGGAAGTGCTTCAAGAAGTCTTTATCAAGCTCTGGCGCGGGATAGGAGAATATCATACGGATAAAGGTAAATTCTCCTCGTGGTTATTCATGATGTCACGCAACACAGCCATTGATCTCCTAAGAAAGAACAGGAACGAAACGGCACTAGAAGATGAGCATATTGAATATTTAGCCGATCATCAAGAAGATGTATCAAAGGAAGTCGAATGGAACGAGGAAAAACAAATTATACGTGAAGCAGTATCTACATTGTCAAAAGAACAGCAAACCATCATAGAAGATGTCTATTTTAAAGGAATGACACAAAAAAGTATTGCTGAAAAGCTAGGCATCCCCATTGGAACGGTGAAGGGAAGGGTTCGATTGTCATTGAAGCACTTACGGACGAGACTGTCTCGCGGAGGAAAGGAGGAAGAGGCATGACTCAGTGTAAACATCAAGTGATTGATTATTTCAACGGACATATCCAAGGAGAAGAAAAAGCACAATTTGAAGAGCACCTCAAGAACTGCTCAGCTTGCAAAGAAGAGCTTGAAGAATTGACATCGCTCATGTCTGACATTCCATTTCTAGCAGTTGACCAAACACCTCCGGCAGGGATGAAAGACCGTATTTTATCCAAGGTGTTTGAGGAAGAGACAGTCGAAGAAAAGAATAGCCATAGGAAAGAGTTCAAGGCAGCACGTGAACAAAACGAGATCAAACCACTACAAAAGAAACGAAATCAATGGCTCTTGCCGCTCGTTGCCGCACTGCTTCTCATTTCAGCAGCTGGAAACGTGTATTTCTTATCGAATGGAAAAGAACAGGCGGAAGAACCTGTCAGGGTTGTAGCGACAAAATCACTGGCATCAGCCGCATCACCAAAAACAACGGGTGCTTTCTCAGTGATTGAACATAACGGCAAAAAAGAGTTGGTTGTGAGTGCAGATGGATTAAAGGATCAGCTTGATTCATCTGCTGTTTATCAAGTGTGGCTCATTAAAGGCGATCAGCCGATACCAGCTGGTGCCTTTAAAACAGATAACAAAGGAGAAGGAACCGTCACCTATGCGTTATCTGAAAAAGAAGCGAGCGAATCATGGGATACCGTGGCAGTCACTCTTGAACCAAAAAAGGATAACAAGCTGCCGCAAGGACCTGTCGTACTAAGCGCTGCTTTTTAAATATGATTCAGGAAGGATGCCTTTTTGGCATCCTTCTTTGATAGGCAGAGGGAACTTTTTGGTAGATCAGACGTAGTACATATGGAGGTGAAACAGATGAAACCATACATAGAAAAAGAACTATTTCTCTTAGCAGTGAGACACGCATGTGTTGCCATTTATTTTCTTGTCATCCCATTTTTGATCCCATTCTTTTATCGCCCATCTCTTTTATTCATTACGCTCATTGCCCTTTTTATTACTCATAACTTAGCCGAAAGTATCATTTGGTTTTATAAATCGAGAAAGGTCAGAAAGCACCAGTCTGGTGATCTATCGAAACGAGGACATGTCTTGACCGAGATCGCACAAAGGCTTGAACAGCTGATGATGATCAGTTTTGTGGTGTTTTTTATCAACGAATGGATACAGGGGATAGCAGATATGTCTAACCTCTTCTTCATTACTTTTTTCTACATCATTGTTTTCCTGCAACACATCCAGTTTTATTACGTTCAGCTATTCTTTAAATCCAAAAGCTGGTTCTCTTATGTTCCTTCATGGCAAAAGGCACGCCCTTCTTATATAGCTAGGGAGCGAAAGGCTTTGAAGAGTTCTTAATGTGCATTCACTCGTTTGATTACCTATAAACATCAGAAAATTATGATAAAATGTGGAAAAGAAGCATAGAGAAAGGGAGTGCAAGCGAGTGAAAGCTGTTGGACTATTGGAGTACTTACCGATCGAGCATGAGCAAAGCTTGGTGGATCAGGAAGTTGAAAAACCTAAAGCAGCGGGCAGGGATATACTGGTGAAGGTTGAAGCTGTGTCAGTGAATCCAGTGGATATGAAGGTGAGATCACCGAAGGATCAGAAGGAAGAAAAACTGAAAATTCTTGGCTATGATGCAAGTGGTACGGTTGTTGAAGTCGGCGAAGCGTGTACTTTATTTCAGCCAGGTGATCATGTGTATTATGCGGGAGATATCACGCGTCAAGGTTCAAATAGTGAGTATCAGCTTGTGGATGAACGGATAGTGGCAAAAAAGCCTGCTAATCTCTCATTTGCAGAAGCAGCCGCGATGCCTCTGACAACGATTACGGCATATGAAGCGTTATTTGAACGGATGCATATGAAGCGAAATGCAGAAGGGGCCACATTGCTCATTATCGGCGGTGCAGGCGGAGTAGGTTCTATCGCCATCCAACTAGCCAAATTAGCAAATGCCACTGTGATTGCCACCGCATCAAGACCTGAAACAAAAGAGTGGTGTCTGTCATTAGGTGCTGATCATATCATTGATCATCATGAGCCGCTTCTTGCGCAGCTTCAGGAAAAAGGAATAGGAGAAGTGGATTTCATTTTATGTCTAAATGATACAGACGGACATTTCAAAGGCATGGCAGAAGCGATCAAACCGCAAGGAACGATCTGTACCATTGTCGAGAATCAGCACAACTTAGACATTCAATTACTCAAAAATAAAAGTGCTGCATTTGTATGGGAGTTTATGTTCACACGCCCTATGTACAAAACAGCGGACATGATCAAACAGCATGAGCTTTTAACAGAAGCTGCTGAGTTATTTGAACAGGGGTCATTGACGCATACGTTAACAAAGATTCTCAGTCCGATCAATGCCGCTCATTTAAAGCAGGCACATCAAACCCTTGAAAAAGGAAAGATGATAGGTAAATTTGTACTAGAAGGATTTGAGAAAGGGGGGAGTGTATGACGTCATTACAATACCCGATTGGCTTATATGGACCGGTTGAAAATAAAACAAAGGAACAGCTAGAGGCATGGATTGATCAGTTAGCTGAGATTCCACAACAATATGAAGCGGTCACCAATCAATTGACAGATGCTCAGCTGGATACACCCTATCGGACTGGAGGATGGACCGTCCGTCAGCTCATTCATCACGTAGCAGACAGTCATCTAAATGCCTACTTACGATTCAAGCTTGCGCTCACAGAAGAAACACCGCACATCCGTCCATATGATCAGGCGGGATTCGCCGAGCTTCCAGATAGCAAAGCACCTATCAGCCTATCACTGCCCTTCATCAGCAGTCTGCATCGCAGGTGGGTGACATTACTTAGAGGGATGACAGCGGAAGACTTCACAGCGTCTTATTATCACCCAGCCGATCAACAAACGGTGTCCTTATATGACGCAACAGGAATGTACGTCTGGCACTCAACGCATCACCTTGCCCATATCACGGAATTAATCAAAAGAAATCAATGGAATTAAAGGAGTAAACACATGTCTGGGAGAAGAATTGTCGGCGCCATGTTTATTTGTATGGCAGCATTGTTTTATTTAGCAAAATATGTTCTTTTCGAGCTTCATTATTCTGGAATGAGCTTTGATGAAGATGTAAATAATTTTCAACTTCTAGAAGAGGTGCTGCCTGGCGGTACGTGGATCAGCATTCTATTTCTCATCATCGGGTTAGCCTATCTTTTATGGGATGACAGAGTCGTTCTTCAAAAAACCTTCATCCTCTCAGATAAACAAGTAGAAGAAGAACTAAAAAAGACGGATCTCAAGTGACCGTCTTTTTTTCTTTACATGTTTAGCCGCGTTCAGGACGCAGTGCTTTTTCTAAAATAGCCAGCCCTTCGTTGACTTTTTCTTTTTCCCCGTCATTGAGCCGTTGCAGGGAGTTTTTGATTTTTTCGTGTCCTTTTTGATAAATGCTTCTGAAAATATTTTTCGCTTCTTCAGTTAGTTCGACGACAATGATTCTCCGGTCACGCTCAGAGTGCTTTCGTTCAACAAATTTAGATTGTTCTAACCGGTCAAGCAGACCTGTCATATTGGACAAAGAAGCGCCCATTTTTTCAGCGATTTCGGATACCTTGAGAGAGCCATGGTTATTGAGCAGCATGAGCACCTTCATTTGAGGCATACTCATATCGAGCTTCATCCATTCTGACACATCTCCAAGACCTGCAGCTGTGAGTACTTTCATATAAAGCACCCATGTCTTTTTTTCCTCTGGAGATAGAATCTCTTCTTTTAATACGGTGGTGTCATGAATATTATATTCCACGCTTGTTCACTTCCTTTAAGCGGCTCTTTTCTCTATATTACTGATTTTTACTTCTAATTGAAAGATTCGTCAAGCTTTTGAATGTTAAACTGCATGAATCAAGTGGTATTTGTTGTATAATAATGGTCAGTCGAAATAAATGAAGCAACTTAGAAAGTTGGGAAAAACATGTGGAACAAAAAAACGGGTATGACGATCTTAAAAATGCTTTTTCCGATCGTGATTATCCTTGTCTTAATTTTTGTCGCCAAGAAGGAACTGAGCGGCCTTTCCATTAAAAAAACGTTTTATATCATTGACAGCTTGAATCGAATGGACTTGTTTATTCTTGTCTTTCTTGGTCTTGTCGCAGTGTTATCTATGTCCTTATATGATTTTATTTTACGAAAAAGCCTGAATATGCCGATTAGCGGCTGGAAAACGATTCGCATTTCTTGGATTGCGAACTCCTTCAACAGTGTCCTTGGGTTCGGTGGTTTATCAGGAGCAGGGCTTAGAACACTTCTATACAAGGAGTACATAACCGACACGAAAAAACTACTCAAAGGCATTGCCCTTTTGACCTCCTCTGTCCTTTTGGGCTTATCTATTTTCAGCGACCTGATCTTGGTGAGGGTGCTTCCTGTTGAAAGTATTATCAGCCAAGAGCCGTGGCTATGGGCCTTTGTGATTATCTTTGCCTGTATCGTGCCCATTTACATTATTATGGCATCCATTCGAAAAAGCTCGATTGAGGGCGGTGAAAGCGGACTGAAGCATCCGATTTACGCTTACATCGGTGCATCGTTTTTAGAATGGCTGGCAGCTGGTCTCGTTATGTATATGGCTGTGGTCTCTATGGGGATGAATGTCGATGTTCGGATTGTTTTAGGTATATTTGCGATTGCGTCAATTGGCGGTTTAATCAGTATGGTTCCGGGCGGATTTGGTTCTTTTGATCTTATCTTTTTACTGAGCATGCAGTACATTGGGTTTGATAAAGAGATGGTACTGACTGCGCTCGTTTTGTACCGCTTCGTGTACTCGATCTTCCCGTTTATCCTAGGGCTTTGTCTAGCTGCTTACGATTTAACGGGAACGACGCTTAGACGTCTTGAAGGCAATCCGAGAATGGCACCAGCCGTAGAAACAACGAACGTCTTAATTGTGTTGCACCGTGCTTTATTAATCCGTTT
Source organism: Bacillus pumilus (assembly GCF_009937765.1). Classification (NCBI taxonomy): domain Bacteria; kingdom Bacillati; phylum Bacillota; class Bacilli; order Caryophanales; family Bacillaceae; genus Bacillus; species Bacillus pumilus. The sequence continues at coordinate 2,842,038 of NZ_CP047089.1, forward strand.
ATTGTACGGATCACTATCAATTTTAACCTTCGGAAGCGGCTTGCTTATTATGGCGTCTGTTGTCCTTCCTGTCGATCGATTAGGCGTGATTACGAGTATTCCACGCTTTTTGTTATCAGGTTTTAATGGTCTTTCTTTAATGTTCGGCATTATCCTGATGGTTTTGTCCATTGAAGTGTATAAACGAACGAAAAGATCGTACGTGCTAACAATGATCGCCCTAGCAGGCGGCTTTGTGTTTACTTTGTTAAAAGGATTTAACCTGAGTCTGATCTTTATATTGCCAGTCATCATGGCTGTATTTTTCTCTCTTCGAAATCAATTTGTGAAGCAGCAGGCCCCTTATTCGTTGTATCAGTTTGTGGCGGCTGCCGCTGGTTATTTACTCGTGCTATTTAACTATAATGTCATCGGCAACTTTATTTGGACCAAAATTGGGCATTTCTTGAGTAAGGATTACCTTGTGCATAATGAACGGCATATCACAATGACAAGCATGATTGCGCTCATCGGTGTACCGCTTTTCTTCTTCATTAGTAAATTGATTTTTAATAAAAAAGCATTTCCGATTGGAGAAAAAGCAGATGAGGAAAAATTAAAAACATTTTTAGAAGAAAAGGGTGGCAATGCCCTTAGTCATCTTGGCTTTTTAGGCGATAAAAAATTATTTTTCTCAAGTGATGGAGAGGCGATGCTTCAATTTGGGCGCATTGGCCGCTGCGTCATTGTGCTCGGAGATCCTTCTGGGCGTAAAGCATCCTATCCACTTGTGCTAGAAGAGTTTTTACAGCAGACAGAAAAAGCAGGCTATCGCGTCGCTTTTTATCAAGTAGAACGGGAAGGGATGGCGCTCTACCATGACTTAGGCTTTCATTTCTTTAAGCTTGGAGAAGAAGCCATGGTCGATTTAGAAACGTTCTCTCTCTCCGGTAAGAAAAAATCAAATTTACGGGCTGTGGCCAATAAGTTTGAACGAGAAGGCTATACGTTTGACATGCTGGAACCGCCTTTTTCAGACGAGTTCATCTCAACGTTAAAACAGATTTCTGATAGCTGGCTCGGAAAGAAAAAAGAAAAAGGATTTTCGCTCGGCTATTTTCAAGAAGATTATCTTCAAAAAGCACCAATTGCGATCCTGAAGGATGAACAAGGGGAGATCATTTCTTTTGTGTCACTTATGCCGATGTATCAAGAAGGGGAGATATCCATCGACCTGATGCGTCATATGCATGATGCACCGAACGGGATGATGGATGCGCTGTTTATCCACCTTTTTCAATGGGCGAAAGAAAAAGGCTACAAATCCTTTAACATGGGAATGGCGCCTCTATCAAATGTAGGAACATTTCATCAGTCCTTTCTCACGGAGCGTTTGGCGAGTGTTATTTTCAACAACGTCAGATTTATGTACAGCTTCAGCGGATTACGCTCGTTTAAACAGAAATATAAACCTGAATGGCGCGGAAAATATTTAGCGTATAAAAAGAATACATCATTACCTGTCACAATGGTGCTTGTCACCAAGCTGATTGGGATGGACCCAAATCGCAACCGGCGTCCATAGATCAAAAACCTTTACCTTTCACTAGGTGAAGGTTTTTTTAGACAAAAGAATAGCAAAAGTGGTAAAGTTGAAGAGTAAGGGGGATGTAAATATGACATTAAATGAATGGTTTAAAAAGGGATTAACTGAACGTACATATGTACACAACATGGAGAAAAATCGAGAAAATTTACTCACGGTGTACAACCAGTACGCAATTCATCAAAAAGAAAAAGAGTTGCTTCAAAAGTTGCAAAAGAAAAAGCTCAGAGCGCTTGTCATTACAGCGGACTGGTGTGGAGATGCGATGGTCAATGTACCAATTTTCATGCGTATCGCAAGTGAAGCACTCATTGATTCGCGCTATTTCATTCGGGACGAGCATCTAGATCTGATGGATCAGTATTTAACGAACGGGACCGCAAGATCGATTCCGATTATCGTGATCATTGATCAGGACGGAAATGAAGTAGGTAAGTGGGGACCACGCTCAACTGATGCACAGCGCTTTGTTGATGAGAAAAAACCAGACAAGGATGCACCTAATTTTGAGGAAGCTTTTCAAGTATTTGCGAAAGAAGCCGCACATCACTATACGACAGATCGTTACTTATGGAAAGATATTGAGAAAGAAATAGTAGAAGTTTTGGAAAAAATATAAACCAAAAGACTACTTCGCCGCAACGGGAAGTAGTCTTTTTTTATCTTGTTTTTGCGTCTCACCTACAAAACACCGCATAAAGATGTAGAAAAACCGCAGAATTCTACCGAAAACCGCAGAAAACCGCAACGCATCACGATTTTCCCAACCATTTTTAGTTGAAAAACCTCATATGTGCCATGAAAACCTCAATTTTGCCCTTATCTAAAGGCTCATATAACGCACGTTGGTTTGCTTTTTCCCAATACAAGAGGCCCAGCAACTATAGTAATCTAGTTGTAATCTCCTTTGAACGAACTAAAAAACAAATGACGGAAAAGGGCTGGCGATCAATCTATGAAAAAAATCATTTATCTCGATCAAGAAAAAAAGAAGCTCGCTGAATCGAAAAAAAGAGAACAGCGTTCCATCAAATCACTTAGACTGCTTGTGTTTTATGACGGGCAAAGCCCTTCATGTGCAAAAGCGATGGACTTGTTGAAAGCTCTCGACTGGAAGAACCGTATTCATTTCGAATCCTTTCGACACTCGCAGCTGCTCAAACTGAACAAAATAAGTGAAGAAAAGGCAGAAAAGCGAATCGTGTCAATTGCATTAGCCAAAAACCAAAAAAACTCAGGGATCTATACATTGCTGAAAATTGCTTGCAATATCCCTGCATTATGGGGAACGATCCCATTCATTGTACTCAGCATCTGGTTAGGCTTTGGTCAGCATGCGTACGATTACTTTGCGAAAAAACGGTATGTTCATTCAGTCAAACAAGTCACCCGTCCTGATACAGATCAACAGAAGACCATTTAATGAATAAGAAAAGCATGACCTTCGATCGGCAGAAGGTCATGCTTTTTTGTAATAGGGGACGTATGATGCAAGATGTTGAAGTAGCGTTCTCGTGTAGGACATAAACGCATGCTCATCAAGTTCAGAAGCCGCATAGGAAAGCAAAGTTCTAAGAGCAAACAAGTACTCACTGTGTAGCTCATTGTGTTTAAAGTAAGGTAGGGCTGCTTCGATCAAATAGGTTTTCAAATCAAGAGGATTTTCCTCAATCATCAATTTATAGATTTTGATCATATATAAACAGTTTGGCTGAATACGAGGCTGTTTTAACAGCTCATGTATGTAGGGAAGTGCCTTTTTGCGGTCGTATTCAGCATATAATGTCGCAATTTCATAAAGAGTTTCACAATAACGGTCTTCTATCTGTTCTTGATTAAAGTAATTGAGTGAATCTAGTAAATATGGCACAGCTGAAGAGAAATCACCTTCCCGTTTTAAGAGCACGCCGTAATAAAAATAAGCGGTCATTTTAATATAGGCATCAGGATAAAGGGATGTGTGCAAAATCACTTCTTTTAAATATTTCTTCGCCGTTTGAAAGGCTTTTAGTTCCAGTGAGATCACGCCATGAATGAGTGTGCAGTGAATAATCCGTTTGAAATTGTTCTTTTGTCTATATAAATCCATCGCTTGATGGGTTGCTTCAAGCGCATCACCAAGTTGTCCCATGTTTCCAAGTGCTTTTGCATAGTGATAATACAGGTCACTTTGTTCAACAGACGCGTAAGAAAAGCAGCTCTCAAGTTTCTTTATGCCTTCTTCAAGCTGACCATTTTGAATAAGATGAATGCCATCTAGATATTCAAATATCTCTTTTTCCGTTTCAATAAAGGTTTTTTCAAACTTTTTAAGCACGCGGTGTGTTTTTAAGGCAAGCGGCTGCTTGTCCGATAATAAATAAAATTGAAATAAGGACAAATGATACTGAATGCCTAAATCGAGCGAAAAGAACTGTTCCTCATGCTGAATGATCATTTCTGCATTTTGTTCAGCTTGATCGAGTGCATAGAAATACATATTCATTTGAAACTCATCCAAGAGTGACAGCAGATGACGCGCCTTTTGTGACAGCGTTTCTTGACTGATGCCAAGTCGTTCTAGCAGTAAATTGATCGTATCTTGATTGGCCTCCTTTGAGCCATTTTCGATTTTACTTAAATGAGAGACAGAACAAATTCCTTCTGCCAATTCAGATTGGGTCATATTTTGTTTATACCGGTAGAGCTTAATGATTTGCCCGATATTGATTTTCATTCCATCCAGAAGCCTCCCTTCCAATCATGGGTTGAAAGCCTTTTGACAAAAAAACGAATTAGACAAAATGGGAATACCTGAAATCATTTCATCATCTTGGTTTTTTTATCAAAATTTGTTTAAAACGTAATATGATTGTAACATTACTTGAAAAACTCAAACAACTTTTTAGCAGACGGGAGGGGAAACACCATTTGCAACTGTACGAAATGATGTTTATAATGTGAATGAGAATCAATTTCAATTAAGATTGATTGAAAGGATGACACATATGCCAGAAATCAAACAAAAAACAGAAGCGTTAACGGTACGAGACGCTGTCAGATATAGACGATCCATTCGGAAATTTAAAGAAACGCCGGTGACCATCGAGCAGCTTCAGCCGTTATTAGAGGATGCAGTCTATGCACCGAATCATAAAATCACGGAGCCGTGGCGCTTTCTATATGCGGTGACGGATGAAGCGAAAGCAACATTTGTTGAACGCTTCATTGCGTTCTTCAAGCGCAACAACCCAGATGCAAAGGAAGAAAAGATCAATCAATATAGAGATTACTTTTCAAAAGTTCCAGCCCTTTTACTTGTGGTGTTAAAAGAAGACGAGAACCCAGTGGTGAGAAATGATGATTTTGCCGCTGTGAGCGCACTCATTCAAAACTTCCAGCTGCTTGCTTGGGATCAAGGAATCGGTATGGTCTGGAAGAGCGGCCGCATCTTATACGACAAAGCCTTTCAACAGGACATGGGCTTAAAGGAAAACGAGCGATTTGCTGCCATCCTTCATATTGGTTATCCAGAAGAGGTGCCTGAGGAAAAATCACGTCAGAAAGCATCAAGTCTTCTTACAGAAATTAAATAAAAGAAAAGCAGACCGCTGTAGGGTCTGCTTTTTTACTTATTGTTTTTTGGCGCGCTGGTCGGCTGCTTTCATACGTGCCATTGCTTTTACGTCATTCGGATCTGCAAGTTCTTTGGAAAATTCAACATATTCGCCATCCGATTCTTGTGCTGCAAGCTCTTGGTTGGTTTTTTGGTGTTGGTCTTTTTTCAAAGCCTTTCCCTCCTTTACAAGATCACTTTAGTTATGTGCTTGTTGGAGTGGAATATCCATCTTATTTGTTTCTTTTTTCTGCTGCTCTTTCCGCTTTTTTGAATTCTTGCTGATACAGGACTTCCTGGGTTTTCTTCAGCTTTGAAGTTGGCTGGTGTTCTTTTTTCTTCATCAAAATCGCCCCCTCATCTCATTTTTAATAGGATGGGTGTTTTTGACAACATTTATTCCTTTGAATGCAAAATCGCTTCTTTTAATTCAGGATGCAAAAAGTCATAAGAAGAAAGCAATGCCTTCTTCGGCAGCGCACGCTGACCTTCTAAAACAAGTAATGACATTTCGCCAAGTGCCGTTCGAATGACAAAGGATGGGACCTTCAGCCAGTGAGGGCGGTGAAGGGCAGATGCAATCGTTTGTCCGAGCTGCTTCATTTGAACAGGATTCGGTGATGTGACATTGAGTGGACCTGAGATGTCGACATTGTGTATGGCATAAGCAATGAGGTGTGCTACATCTTCGACATGAACCCATGAAACCCATTGCGAGCCGGAGCCAATCGTTCCGCCCGCAAATAGTTTATATGGCAGTGTCATCAGTGGCAGTGTCCCTTTTTCTCCTAATACGACGCCGAAGCGTGTGTAGACCGTACGAATGCCGAGTGCTTCAATCTTTTGCCCCTCAGCTTCCCAAAGTTTAGATGTATGACTTAAGAAATCAGTATCCGCAGGAGGTGATTCCTCTGTAAAATCTCCTGTTAGAGACGTGCCATAAATGCCGACAGCACTTGCTTGAATGAGCACAGAAGGTTTCGATTCATGCGCTTCTATAATGCGTCTCACTTCTTGTGTGGATTGAATACGGCTAGAGAGAATGCCTTCTTTTGCCTTGTCTGTCCAGCGGGTGAAAATGGATTTTCCAGCAAGGTTAATCCAGACATCAATCGCAGGCAATTCATGCTCAGGCGCAGCACCTTCTGTCAGCCACTGCACATAGTGTAAATGATTTTGTTCGGATTCCTTTGCATTTCTTGTTAAAATATATAGATGATGTCCTTCAGCAGCGAGCACTTTCATGACGTGCTGCCCGATAAAACCGGTTCCTCCGGTGATGGCGATATTCAATTGACATCTCTCCTCTCATATACATACCTATATCTTTCACGATTTTGAATCAGAAGAAACATCCTGACTGTTTGAAAAAAGGAGTGATTACAGGATGCCCTATATTACAAAAATCTCCGCTCAGAAAAACAATACAGAGCGGGTGAACATCTTTCTTGATGAAAAGTACGCCTTTAGCGTGGATCTAGATGTGCTCGTCCAGCACGATTTGAAAAAAGGAAAAGAACTGGACGAAGCCGATATCATTGACATTCAATTCGGTGATGCTGTCAAAAAAGGATTTCAGCAGGCCGTCGATTATTTATCCTACCGAATGAGATCAGTGAAAGAAGTCACCGATTATTTGACGAAAAAAGAAATCCCGGCACCTGCCATTAGTGAAATTATACACAAATTAAAGCATTACAAGTATGTAAATGATCTCGAATTTGCAGAAGCTTATGTCAGTACTCACCGTAAAACGAACAGCAAAGGGCCATCCGTTCTGATAAAAGAGCTAAAGCTCAAAGGAATAGAGGATGACCACATTGAACAAGCACTATCGCAATATCCTGATGACTTACAGCTGGAGGAGGCTGTGAAGCAGGTTCAGAAGCTTGTGAGAAAAGAAAAAAATCGTTCCACAAAAGAAATCGAGCAGCGCATCAAACTGCAGCTGCAACGAAAGGGATTTTCGTTTGAGATCATTGATAAAGCCCTTCAAGAAGCCTATGATGGACAAGAAGAGGAAAAGGAAGAAGAAGCACTCCTTTATATGATGGAGAAGGCAAAACGCAAGGTAGGATACGACGGATCATTTGAAAAGAAGATGAAGGTGAAGCAATTTTTATTCAGAAAAGGCTTTGATCTCGACACAATTGATCACGTTTTAGACAAAGGGGAATGACAGATGGACAAACGTTATAGTGAGATGACGGAATACGAATTGAAGCAAGAGATTGCCTCTCTTTCTGAAAAAGCACGAAAGGCTGAGCAGCTTGGCATTGTGAATGAATATGCCGTCTTAGAACGGAAAATCGATATGGCCAAAGCCTACTTAGTAGATCCAGCCTTGATTCAAACCAAAACGACCTATCAAATTAAAGATACAGACGAAGCGTTTTATGTGGAATATTTAAATGGTGTATTTGCGTGGGGATATAGACTATCAGCTCCAAATAAAGAAGATGCCCTGCCGATTTCAATGCTGACGAAAAAGGACTGATCCGAGAGATCAGTCCTTTTCTTTACTTCGAACGTTGTTTACGGACGTTGTTCTGAAGTACGATGTCGTGCTGCGATTGCTGCGTTTCTCCATTGACCTGAGAGGCAGAATGCTTTGCATTCGCCCATGGTGTAGGGTAAGCGGTTGTCCTTAATTGAACAAAGTCTTCCATATACGATTTCCCATTTGAACTCATATCTCAAGCACTCCCTTTGGAAAAATTAGCGTTTCCCTGATGCCCTCATTCGTTCCTGTGGACGTGTATTCGTCTCACCATTCGGCCTTTTAGACGCATAAGCATCTGTGGCGCCTGGCTCGCCTTCAAATTTGTGATTCACTTGATTTGGAAAGCCTTTTGCTTTATTACGCATATCGATTCCCTCCAAACAATACAAATCATTTGCGTCTTTTGAAGACGTAAGGGTAGTATATGAAAAAAGAGGTTTTTTTAAAAAGGCACTTTCTGCTAGATGAAGGAGGAACCGATATGGAACAATACTTTGAGCGATTAACAGAACAACTAATGGAAAAAAATAATATGCTGACATATGACGAAGCGCGTACATGGGTAGAGTTGCTTTGGAGTGATTTTGAAACGACCTATGCAAAGGCTGGCCACAAGTATAAAGGACAGGACACAACTGAACGGATTGTCCAAGAATGGATTGAGAGCTACGGTGCGCAGCTGCATTTATTCCAAAATAAACAATCAAAGGCAAACGATCATCTACAAGGGCAGAATAAAGGGTTACTTCATTAAAAGAAGGGCCCTCTCATCTTTTTCAATAAATAGGAAAATATATAAAGAAGCAAACAATTTTATGATGCAATACCCAGTCTGTGATCGGAATTACAGGCTTTTTACAATGGTTAAACTTAAAATTACATTAAATTCATCTTGCTGAAAATCACTGGAAATAAAACTTTGATATAATGGAACGATTAAAGAGACATGTAATTTATGGATAATAAAAAAGGGTTTCGTTTCCTGACAAAAAAGGAATAATGAACATATCAGACTATGTGAAAAAAGTGAAGAGAAGGTGCGATATGGAACGAGAATTGCTCTCTGTTATAATTCCTTCTTACAATGAAGGTGAAAACATCAGACGAATCTTTGAGGCACTCGAGGAAGAGTTTCGCGATTTTCATTATGACTTTGAAATCATTTTTGTGAATGATGGAAGCAAAGACAATACACTTCAATACATGAGAGAGCTCTCTCGCAAAAGTGCAAAGGTCAAATACATTTCCTTCTCACGTAACTTTGGGAAGGAAGCCGCTATTCTGGCAGGACTTGAATATGCGAAGGGAGTGGCTGCGATCATCATGGACGCCGACTTGCAGCACCCAACGTATTTGATTCAAGACTTCGTCAGAGGATATGAAGAAGGCTACCACCAAGTCATTGCCAAACGGAACCGTAAAGGAGACAGCAAGCTTCGCTCTTACTTATCATCCATGTACTATAAAGTGATGAACAAGGTAGTCGAAGTGGACTTGCGTGATGGTGTCGGAGATTTCCGTTTAATTTCTCGCCAAGCAATCGATGCATTGCTTCAGCTAAAAGAAGGAAATCGTTTTTCAAAAGGGCTTTTTTGCTGGATTGGGTTTGAAGAAAAAGTGATCTATTATGAAAATGTAGAAAGACAGCATGGTGATACAAAATGGTCACTAAAGAAGTTGTTTAACTACGGCATAGATGGCGTCATTTCTTTTAACAACCGCCCGCTGCGTATTTGTTTTTATACTGGCATACTGATCTTATTCCTTTCTTTGATTTACATCGTGGCCACCTTTATTCAAATCGTCAGAACGGGCGTGATGGTACCTGGTTATTTCACTTTAATATCGGCTGTACTTTTCCTCGGAGGTGTCCAGCTTTTGAGTCTAGGTGTGATTGGAGAATATATTGGCCGCATTTATTATGAAACGAAAAAGAGGCCGCATTATTTGATCCAAGAATCAAATGTCATGCAGCAAGAGACAAGCTCTAAGGAACAAGACCGAGTGTTAACACAGTTATTTAAATAACGTGGAGTCAAATAACCGGCAAGCACGTATCGCTTGCTGGGTTGTTTTGTTTCAAAGAACAATGGATCTTTTGTGGAAAGGATTTAGATGATGAAACGTAGATGGATAATCATTGGAATGTGCCTCATTCTTGCATTATTAGGCCACTCCTTTTTCTTATATGAATATACGCAAGGCCGGTACATGACAGGAGATGGAGACGGGATCTCACAAATGCTCCCTTTTAAAAAGCTGCTTTACGATGAATATGTCAAAGGGAATTTCTTTTATTCCTATCAATTCGGTCTAGGCGGCGGTACATACACGCAATTAGGGTATTATTTCACAACGTCGACGGTTTTTATGGTGACAGTCGCTGTCGTCTGGCTGATGAATACGCTTCATCTCATACAGTCAACGGATATTCATTTCTGGGCAAATGCCGTGATTTGGCTGAGTGTGATCAAGCTGACGCTTATTCTTTTCATCGCTTACCGTGTGCTTCTTTCAATGGTTCAAAATAGACTAGGTGCCCTGACAGGTGCCGCAATTTATGGACTATCTATTGTATATTTCCGGCATCAAACGTTTTGGGAATTTTTCACCGACAGCATGATGTGGCTTCCGCTACTTGTACTTGGGGTGGAGCGGATTTTCAAAACAGGTAAGCCGGCTTGGTTTATTGCGGCTTGCAGTCTCATGCTGATCAACAATTTTTACTTTGCTTATATTCACTTTATCTTTTTAGCGATCTATCTTGTCTTCAGATATATGATCAAGCTGCGAAGTGAGGAGCGCGGGTGGAAGGTGTTTTGGACCCTTGCGATCTCTACACTGTTATCCTTTGGGATTAGTGCCGCCTTTTTTATCCCGTCTGTTTATGGCTTTCTTAACAATATAAGACCGCCGTATGAACAGGCGATTCCTTGGTTCGAGCTGCATGATCATCTGCTGTTTACGAGCAGGGTGTATTTATTACCTGTGATCTTTCTCATTTGTATGTTCCTCGTTCCGCTTTACCGGAACAGATGGTTTTTCATGTTCACATCGATCAGTATCCTGCTCATTATTTTTCACTTTAGCCCGAAGATAGCGAGTGTATTTAATGGTTTTTCAGCACCACAGTACAGGTTTGAATACATTCTTGCCTTTACAGTTGGAGCGGTCGTTGCCATCACGATCAAGCATTTCTCGCAAATCGAGTGGAAGTGGAAAAAGCGTGCGGTCTTAGGCGCTTGGATCGTGTTCCTTCTTGCAGTCGCCCTTTCAGAACGAGCAAAGGGAAACATGGATGTCGTTGTGTTTACAGGTATAGGACTGCTTGTCATTAGCTTGTTCTTCCTATGGATGCATGCGGAAAAACGTCAGCATCTTCGTCTCTTTTCTGCAGTGCTCATCGTTGTCAGCCTAATGACAGCAGGCGTGTATCAGCAGGGCTACTTATCTGAAAGAAGCAATATAAAGAGCGTATCAGATACGTATCTGAATAGTGAGGCATATGCTGGACATGAGCAAATGAAGCTCATTCAGCAGATTCAAAGCCGCTCTTCAAAAGACCCGCTCGCTCGGATTGATTGGATGAATGGCGTGCGAAACAATACCCCATTATTTGAAGGCTTCCAGGGCATGAGTGTGTATTCAAGTATATTGAATCAGCATTTGCTCAATTTCTACTGGAATGACCTGCAAATCGATATGGGGCGGGAAAGTGTCAGCCGGTATGCAACAATGGGGGATAGGGCGAATTTATACAGTCTGACCTACGGGAAGTATTATATGAGAAACAGTATGATGCCTTACTCACCGCCAGCTTATTTTAAGCCAATCTTGAAAAGTGAGCATTATGAGGTATATGAAAATACACGGTCACTGCCATTTGCAAGAACAACGAGCACCATTTATTCAGAACAATCATTAAAGAATGCCTCAGCACTTGATAGAGAGCATGCGATGCTGCAAGGCATCATTTTAAACAAAAAAGGAAACGCTGAAATCGAGCGTGCGCAAGATCGAGTCAAAGATACGAATATCCATACGGAACAAGCTGTATACGAACATGGCGTGCTTGATGTATACGGAGAAATGGGCGGTCTGAATATCACACTACCAGATGACATCGCTCGCGCTGGGGATGTGTATGTGAGCTTTTATGTGAAACGGACAGATCGTAACGAAGGATTTCAGTTATCCGTTGACGACTATGTCACATCACGAAAAAGCAATACATCCATCTACAAAACTGGCGTCAATGAAGTGACGATTCGGGTCCCTGCGGAAAAAATCCTCTCCATTCGAGTACCAAAAGGGACATATGAGCTCAATCAACTGAAGCTGTATCATGAACCTTACCGCGTCCTAGAGAAAGCATATGAAAAAGAAAAACTGGATGATGGCAGCCAGCAGGTGAAACTTAAAAATAACCGCTTTACGATTTCATATGAGAACAAGCGCGGCGATGATTATATGATTCTGCCTGTTCCATATGAAAAAGGCTGGGAGCTCACGGTGAACGGACACAAAACCGATATTGAACAAGCCAACTACACGTTTATTGGTTTTCCAATAGAAAAAGGAAAAAACGAGATTGTGCTAACCTACTATCCGCCTTATATCAGAATTCTCGCATTGATTTCACTCGTCAGTTTGATTGGTGCGATCCTCTATGCACGGAGAAAACACAAGAAACACCACTTTTCAGCATAAGTGGTGTTTTTTTTCTTTCATCTCATACGTAAGTTTCTTCATCCCATTCAATCGTGTATTCGTTCATTTTTTTATCAATATCGTTTTGAATACTCATGTGCTGAAATAGCGCATTCAATTCTTCTGTCCTCTTTCTTCGATCCTTTTCATAATAATAGAACGCATCTCGATAATCATGATCCCTTAGCATCTTTGCTATGAGCATGGCATCTTCTAGACTATATGATGCTCCTTGACCAACAAAAGGATTCGCCGTATGTACCGCATCACCTACAAGAACAACACGTCCTTTTGACCACACAGAGAGGTTCTTGATTTCATAAATACTTCTTGGGAAAAACATCTCTGTATGATCGATAATGGCAAAAAGGTGCTTCGGAATATTCCAGCCTTCCATTTGTTTATATAATAACTGTAAGATTGTTTCTTTATTGGCTTTCTCAAAATGTTTTGTAGGTAACTTCTCAGGACACTGAGAGAAAGCTTGCCATAAAATATTCATTTTATTTGTTGGATGCGCTTTCCCAAAAATGAATTGAAAGTTTCCGTCATTGTAAAAATAACTTGTTGCCTCATCCAATACAAAATCCTTCACAAACGATACTCCTTGTAGTCCCCAAAAACCGCTATAGTCTAATTTAGCATTAAACGCAATAGCCTCTCTTGTTTTAGAAAAAGTTCCATCTGCTCCTATTACGATATCACCTGTTATCACAGTTTCATCTTCAAAAAGAACCTGAACGGAATGAGGCTGCTGTTTGATCGAGGTTAACTTTTTGTTGTATTTCACTTCTATTCCTTGGCGGTGAACTTCTTTTAAAAGTGATTGGATGATTTGGTCTCTCATGACGTTCAGTAAAGGGGCATCATAATATTTTTCACTATAATTGTAAAAGATCGCTTCTACTTCATTTTCACTGTTTATTTGCTGGATCTTCTTTATCACGGTTGCATTTGCTATCACTTCATTTTTACACCCGATTCCATCCAAAATCTTTACCCCATTTGGAGACAGTAAAAAACCTGCTCCTGTTTCTAATTCTTCATCTGACCTGCTTTCATAAATCGTACTTTCCATTCCAGCCTTTTTTAAAAATAACGCAGTAGCCAATCCTGCTACACCACTGCCGATAATAATCACATTTTGAGATTTCATTATTTTACCTCCTATTTCATAAACAGACCGGTCGGTTTATTTTAGTGCAAAAAAATAAGCTTTTTCATATAGGACAGAGTATCGCAATTCCCCCTTTTCATTTGGTAATTAAAGTATATGATAATATGTTATAAACGATTTAGCAAGAATGAAACTAACCAATTTCTAATCAACTTCTTTTAAAAACATGAAGGGGATAACAAAACATGAACAAAGACACCGTGATAAAACACTATGAACACACCCTTGAATGGGTACAGTCATTAGTGGAAGTAACAGACGAAAAATGGCGTAGCGCCATCGCTGATGGAAAGTGGAGCATTGCTGAGATCATCGCACATTTCGTTCCGTGGGATGAATTTATTTTACACGATCGCCTAAAGGAATTTTGGAACGATCGGGCCTTATGTAAGGCACCGGATGTGCATGAAATGAATCGACAGTCAGCTGAAAGGGCAAGGCACGAAGAGAGAAGCGCGACGATCGGTCGGTTTATTGCTGTCAGAACAGAATTGCTTCAAGAAATGAAGAAAATCGAAGCATCTCGCTGGACTACACCCTTTCTGATCGGTCAAACCGAGCTGACGTTATCAAGTTATTTTCCAGGTTTGATTAAGCATAATCTTCATCATATGGAGCAGGTCAAACAAGCGCTCTCCACAAAAAGAAGATAGAGAGTCACTAAGCTTCTTTCTCAAATGGAAACGTCGCATAATCAAACAAAAAATGAAATAGCCAAAGACTCATGGCAAAGAGAATTTCTTCAGAAGTAGTCAGCAAAATGCCGTCAACCAATTCGTCTGATACATAGACAGCACCCCAATTAAACAAAAGATGAAATAAAACAGCATAGAAAACGATAGATCGTTTTTTGGACCGACACTTGCGAACAAACCGCATGAGCACGTGTTCCAGATGTTCAAAAGAGATTCCGAGTACAACATAGATGCCCATAAACAGTAGTAGCGATAAAATCGATTGATAAAAAGCACCCGTCAAATGAAAGAACAGCACACAAAACAACAAAAATATGTAACAGACAGCCGACGTCGCCATCAGCCACTTCAACCCTTGCCATAAAGCGTGAACAGATTGTTGCATGGGTAAACAACACTCCTTTACATGAAGATACCTGCAAAAAGGACAGCCTTTTTGCAGGAAGGTGGAATTAATCCTCTTTTTTAGGTGCAGCGATGACAGGGTGTTTTTCAGTATCAAGCAATTTCAAGAATTCTTCACCTTGATCTAAATGATCAAGAACAAGCTGTTTCGGTGTGACCGCAAGCCACTGATTGAGCGAGATATCTGCATAATGGTCGCTCTTGAAGATTTCTAAGAAATACAGCGGTTCGTCACCTGTATTTTCTACATAATGCCCCATCGCAAATGGCACATAGCCAACGTCTCCCGCCTGATAGTTGAAGGTTCTCGCATGTCCATCAGAAGCAAATACCGTCATTCGAGCTTTTCCAGAAATGAAATATTGCCATTCATCCGTATTTGGATGCCAGTGCAGCTCACGAATGGCGCCTGGATCGACTTTCACTAGAGCAGAGGCAATCGTTTTAGACGCTTTGAAATTGGTAGAATCCGCAATCCACACTTGTCCACCGCTTGACGTAATCGGTTCTTGCTTTAACAACTCATATTTAAAGGAATTTGGGACTTCACCTTGCTCTGTTTTCACCTTGTCACACTCAAGGGAACCAGGAATTCCTTGCTGGAAAATATACTTCTCTTTCTCTGGCAGTTTCTCAAATTGCTCCTTTGTCATTCCAAAGTTTTGGAGCACAACTTCCTCTGGCGTATGGGCAAGCCAATCAGTCACTTGGAACGTACTATTTTCAGAGAAGGAACCATCATCAAACACAAGCAAGAATTCAGCTCCCGGTTCAAGTGCTTGAATAGAATGCGGCAAGCCGGAAGGGAAGTACCACAAATCACCCTCGGTCACATCCTCTGTAAAATTGCGTCCCTCTGCATCAACCGATGTAATTCGGGCTTCCCCATAAATCATGTACGCCCATTCCGCTTCTTTATGCCAGTGCAGCTCGCGAATTGCACCAGGCTTTAGCCGCATGTTCACAGAGGCAAGACTTTTAGAGATTGGCAGTTCACGTACCGTGACTTCTCTGGCGTAACCGCCTTTTTCTAAACGGTTGTGCGTATCAGAAAAAGAATATTTCATGTTGGGAACCGTTCCATGATCGGTTTCTGGTGGCGTGAGCATATCTGGGTTTTGTCTGTCTCGCTCGAGATTACGTGGAATTTTGACCGTTGCACCTTTTTCTCCTCGAATCGGCTGCGGTACACCATTTTGTTTTTCACTCATGATAAAATCCCCTTTCAACATCGTATTGTGTGAGGTGACAAAAGGTCTTTCATTTCGTCCTCGTTTTCATAAGGTGAAACGAATCAAGAAGATGTCAATCTGATTCATCATTTTTTTGAACAGCGACCAATCGTTGGATGAGTTTGCTTAATTCATCAAACTTTCGTTCAAAACGTGTCAGCAAGTAAACTGTCAAAATGGCAGGAAAGCCAGCTTGACCGAGCTGCTTCAGCCATTCCTCCGAAAAAAAGGTCTCCATTTGTCTCACCTCCCAGCGGATGCTCGTCTTCTCTATAAGTGGTATGAAAGAAGAAATAGGAAATCAAAGGGGGAGAAAATGAATCATTAGACCCGTCTCACAAAGTTTACTTTTTTTAACTTTTGTCCACTTAATGCAAGTAGAGAGAACAAAGGGGAGGATGCACATGGATTATCGGCTGTTATTGAAAGCAAAATGGAATGAAATCATTGATCACCCACTCATTCAGCAATTTTTAAGCAACCCTAAAAACCAGCAGCTGCTCCGGCAAGTCATGGAAGAGCCAAACGAAGAAAATGCGAAAAAACTAGATTCCGAGTTCAAGCAGTTTTATCAAAAAATCCGCATCATCAAGTATATTTCCACAATGATCCGCATCTTTTCAGTCGACTTTGACAAACGAGTCAAAAAAAAGCAGCAGCGTTTTCCGCTCATACTCGATCATCCTGATACGCAAGAAGTGAAAGATCCTGTTCAAACAGATACGTATGAAGCCGTGCTCTTCAACCAGCAAGACTTAGGGGAGCACCTGCAAGACAAAAGATTGTACAAGGCCTACCAGCAGCTCACAGACAAACAAAAAATGGTCTTAACCCATATTTATGTTGAAGGTCAAACAATGAAAGAAATAGCCGACCGGCTAGGCGAAACGAGACAAAACATCTCAAACATCCACAAAAAAGCGCTCAACAAACTAAAAGAAGAAACAGGGGGAGATGTCCGTGAACGAAGAAAAAATGACGAATGGAGAAATGGAAGAACTCATTGAAACCTTCACACCCATGATCAAAAAGAAACTACAAAACACGGCATATCAAGAAAGAGAAGACCTCGAACAAGAACTCTATATCAAACTTATCGAAAAAATAGACCGGCTAATTTACCAAGAAGGACCTGGATTTTGGGAGTTTATTGTGGAATATATGACGAAGTTGTAAGAATTGTAAGCACAAAAAAAGACTCGCTCACACAGAGCCGAGTCTTAATTTTTTTTGCAGTTTTTCTTCACTGAAAATCCAGCCAGTATAGGAATTTTTGATTTGGTGGTCCATGTCGATATGGCAGATCGCGACGAAAGGATAGTGACCTTTGCTGCGGTAGCGTAAATCAATGAACCGCACCTCATAATGATCCTTGTATTTATCCACTTCCCACCGATAGACAGGGGAGAAGGAGAGAAAGGCTGAAATGTTTTCATCTTGCTTAGCAATTTTCATAATTTCGGTGTCAGGGACCGGCACCCGGTTAAAGGTGTCTAAAATGACGACCTCTCCATTCATACTGCGCCCAACATGGAAAGAGGATTTACATTTCACGGCAATGCGCCATTGTCTGAACTTCATCGTAGGCGAAATAATAATGTCTTCAATTTCATCAAATCGTGCACGCAGCTGACGTTTAATTTGAAGCTGCATAATCACCCTGACGATATAATAACAGAAAATCACGGCATACAGCGTAATAAAAGTATAGCCAGGATGTCCGCCAATCGCCCAAACGACAATGGCGACAAGGTGTGTAAAAAAGATGAATGGATCGAACGTGTTAATGATCCCAAGCGCTACCCACTTCTTTGAAAATGGACGAATGGCCTGTGTGCCGTATGCATTGAATATGTCGACAAACACATGAAGCACAACGGCTAATAGTGTCCATAACCAGAGGTGAAGTAAATTCGCCCCCGGCACGAATGGGAAAATCACAGCCGGAATTAGCAATGACCAAAACAGTACAGCTGGAATGGAATGTGTAAATCCTCGGTGATTTCTTATATAAACTGCATTATTTTTTAGTTTTAGCACAGTATCAATATCTGGTGCTTGGGAGCCGGCGATGGTCGCGATCATCACGGCATGTGCCATGTGTGGATCTGCGCTGACGGCTGGATCTAAAAGTGCAAGTCCCCCAAGAGAAATGCCCATTACTACATGAGTACCAGTATCCAATTGATTACCTCCTAGTTGTCATGCTTAGGAACAATCATACAAAGTATACGCCTTCTTTCAAGACTATGTGCAAAAGCACTTTTGCTTTGTCTTGATTTAATGTAACATGTTAACGTATCTACAAACAGTATACAACAAATAAGGTTCTTTTCAGAACGTTAGCCCTCGGTTCAATGAGAAGGAGTATAGATATGAAAGACATTCAAGAAAAGCTGGACCGCAAAGATATTGCGGGATTTCAGCATGATTTAATCGATTGGTACGAAAAAGAACAACGAACACTTCCGTGGCGTGAAAATCAAGATCCATACAGAGTCTGGGTATCAGAAGTGATGCTTCAGCAAACGAGAGTGGATACGGTCATTCCGTACTTCAACCGGTTTATGGAGCAATTCCCGACAGTGAAAGATCTTGCTTTAGCTGATGAAGAAAAAGTCATGAAAGCATGGGAAGGTCTTGGTTACTACTCAAGAGTGCGTAATTTACAGGCAGCTGTGAAAGAAGTATATGAATCCTACGAGGGCGTTGTCCCTGATACGAAAGAGCAATTTTCAAAGCTCAAAGGTGTAGGCCCATATACGAGCGGCGCAGTGCTGAGTATCGCCTATAACAAGCCATACCCTGCGGTAGACGGCAACGTTATGAGGGTCATTTCCCGTATTTTGTCCATATGGGATGATATTGCAAAACCAAAAACGAGAAATATTTTCGAGTTTGCGGTCGATCAGCTCATTTCCCGGGAAAAGCCATCAGAATTCAATCAAGGGCTGATGGAGCTTGGTGCGCTCATTTGCACCCCAACATCCCCTGCATGCCTCATTTGTCCTGTGAACATGCATTGCTCGGCACTCGAAGAAGGCGTTCAGCATGAGCTCCCAGTGAAAAGTAAAAAGAAAAAACCGACTGCAAAATCAATGGCAGCAGCGGTGTTATTTGATGACGCAGGCAACCTCTATATTCATAAGCGGCCAAGTACAGGCCTTCTTGCGAATTTATGGGAATTCCCTAACTTGGAAACCATAAAGGGAAGAAAAACGGAAAAAGAGCAGCTAATGGATTTCTTAAAAGAGGAGGCAGGTGTACAAGCCGAACTTGGTGATTTAGAAGGCACCATTCAGCATGTATTTACCCACCTCATCTGGAATATTTCTGTTTTCTTTGGACGTGTGACATCTGTATCAGATGACACGATGCTGAAAAAAGTGACAACAGAAGAATTTGAGGCATATGCTTTGCCAGTCTCACACCAAAAAATTTGGAAGATGGCACTTGAAGAACCTAGTCGTATTTAACCGTTGTACCGTGGGTATAATCGGCTTCATTTCGGTGCAGACCCCCGCGGTCTTCGATTTCAGAAATGATTTCTCGATACTTAGATTGCCCTTCTTCGTTTAAATAAGGTAAAATTTGTTGGAAAGCATGATGAAAGTAAGCAAGCTCAGTATCTTTCCATTGATCCTTGGACATCATGCCAAGCTGGCTTAAATCGCGTCCGACATACATGAATGTAACCTCCTAATAGGAACTTTCCTATTAGTGTGAAGCGAATGGACGAAAACTATTCAAATCAGGAGATGAACCATAATGAGTCAACGTAAATGTGCATTAATTACAGGTAGCAGCAGAGGTGTAGGAAAAGAAGTAGCCCTTCGCCTAGCTGAAAAAGGATATGACATTGTCATTAACTATGCGAGAAGCAAAAAAGCCGCACTTGAAACAGCGGAAGAAATTGAAGCGATGGGTGTCAAAACATTGGTTGTCAAAGCCAACGTAGGTCAGCCAGAGAAAATCAAAGATATGTTTCAGCAAATCGACGAAACCTTTGGCCGTTTAGATATATTTGTGAACAATGCGGCATCAGGTGTTCAGCGTCCTATCATGGACCTTGAAGAGAATCATTGGGACTGGACGATGAATATCAATGCGAAAGCTTTATTATTCTGCGGACAAGAAGCGGCAAAGCTAATGGAGAAAAACGGTGGCGGTCATATCGTCAGTATTAGCTCACTAGGCTCTATTCGCTATCTTGAAAATTACACAGTAGTTGGCGTCTCAAAAGCAGCATTAGAAGCATTGACGCGTTATCTATCTGTTGAGCTGTCACAAAAAAATATCGTCGTCAACGCTGTATCAGGCGGCGCGATCGATACCGATGCACTCAAGCACTTCCCGAACCGAGAAGAGCTTTTAGAAGATGCCAAGAAAAATACACCAGCTGGCCGAATGGTGGAAATTAAAGATATGGTCGACAGCGTGGAATTCCTTGTATCAGGCAAGGCAGACATGATTAGAGGACAAACGATTATCGTGGATGGCGGACGTTCTTTGCTTGTTTAAAAAAATCATGAATAGGATTTGCACCTTCTGCACAAATTAATGTGCGTGGAGGTGATAATGATGGATCAACAACAAAACAAAACAAACGCACAACAAGTAAAGAAACAAAACCAAGCTGCTGCACAAGGTGGTCAATATGGCACTGAATTTGCTAGCGAGACTGACGCGCAGCACGTAAAAAAATATAACCAAAAAGCTGAGCAAAACAAACAACAAAACAGCTAATCACTGAAACAGAGAAAGCACTTCATCTACGAATGAAGTGCTTTTCTTTCAGATCGTTGACAAAGGGCTAAAATGATCTTCATTTTAGCTCTTTGTCTTCTTTTCAGCGTGACATGAAAACCTTTGAAGTCTAGGAAGGACGAGCATCGGAGCGGAGCGAATTTGACATTCGTGAGCACCGAAGCGCAGACCTGACACCGAATGCGAGGGTTTGTCTGCACGCTGAAGCACTTCATCTACGAATGAAGTGCTTTTCTTTTTGCCTCTCCCACCATCCGACAAAACCTGTAAAACCTCTACATAAACAGTCAAAGGATTTCGGCGAACTTTCAAGAAATGATATACAGACAAAAAGTGGATGAAAATAAAAGGGAGGAGTTAGATGTCTGATTTCGATCAGCTTGTAAAAGAACAAATGCAACTCATGGATCAACTGCTCAATGTACAGGGAGAACTCGATCTATGCTTAGAAACAGAAAAACAATTGCTACAAGATGAAAAAAAAGCAGAGTGGACCAAGCTTCATGATCAAATCAAAGAGAAACGTGAAGAACTGCAAAAAGTCCAAACCTTGTTTACAAAACAGACAGAAGAGGTCATCAACTCATATAAGCAAATGGAAAAGAGTTCAACCGTGATGTAAAACAGTGTGCCGTTCAATTGGGTTGAATGGCTTTTTCATTTCATTTTTTAATGATGTAACGGTATAATATAATAGAGACATGTTTAGTTGGGAACTTAGGTCTTTGGACTGTTAGGTTTTTTTGTTATAGAAAGTAGGGGAGAAAATATGGGCTATCCCAAGGAAGGAGAAACCATCCAAATTCAAAGCTATAAACACAATGGCTTGATCCACAGGATTTGGAATGAAACCACCATTCTGAAAGCAACGGAATTGTGTATCATTGGTGCAAACGACCGGACAATGGTGACTGAATCCGACGGCCGTACTTGGATGACGAGAGAACCGGCTATTTGCTATTTCCATGCAAAACAATGGTTTAATGTGATTGGGATGCTTAGAGATGATGGGGTATATTATTACTGCAACATCAGCTCTCCTTTTGCAACAGATGAAGAAGCCATTAAGTATATTGATTACGATTTAGATGTCAAAGTCTTTCCGGACATGACGTACAATATTTTGGATGAGGATGAATATGCAGATCATAAGAGGCAAATGAATTATCCAAAGGAAATCGATAGTATCTTAAGAGAGCATCTGAATACATTATTGCATTGGATTCACCAGCGGAAAGGTCCGTTTGCTCCTGAATTTGTGGATATGTGGTATGAACGTTTTTTACATTATACAAAATAAGCAAGAGCAACAAAAACCTGTTTAGCTTTTTAGGCTAACAGGTTTTTGATTGCGTACGGATAAGAGGCACTGATAGATTGGGAAGGAGATTTACATGGGGGTCATTAAACGTTACATGGCTTTTGTAACACCGTATAAAAAACAGATTGCATTGACAATGGTCATCGGGATGATCAAGTTCTCGATTCCCTTAACATTGCCTCTGCTTTTAAAGTATGTCATTGATGATGTCATTCAAGGCTCGGGGTCGGCTGACGAAAAGACATCATCTCTACTGATGATTATGGGAATCATGCTCGTCTTATTTTTAGTGATGAGACCGCCTGTTGAATACTATAGACAATACTATGCGCAGTGGACAGGCAGTAAAGTATTATTTGATATTCGGGAAAAACTGTTTTCGCATATTCAAAAACTCAGCCTTCGTTATTATGCCAACACGAGAACAGGAGAAATCATTTCTAGAGTTATCAACGATGTGGAGCAGACAAAAGAGTTTGTCATCACAGGTCTTATGAATATTTGGCTTGATTTGATGACCGTGCTCATCGTGATCGCCATTATGTGTACACTGGACATCAAGCTCACCATCGTGTCTGTCATTATTTTTCCGTTATATGCGTTTGCAGTGAAGTTTTTTTACGGCAGGCTCCGCAAGCTGACAAAAGAGCGGTCACAGGCGCTGGCTGAAGTGCAAGGGCATCTACATGAGCGGGTACAAGGAATGCCAGTCATTCGGAGCTTTGCCATTGAAGAATATGAACAAGAGAATTTTCATGATGAAAATAAAAATTTCTTAAACAAAGCGATCAACCATACGAATTGGAACGCCAAAACATTTGCCGTCGTCAATACCATTACTGATATTGCACCGCTATTGATCATTGCATTTGCCGGATACACTGTCATTAATGGATCACTTTCGATCGGGACCATGATTGCCTTTGTTGGTTATATTGACCGGATGTACAACCCGATTCGCCGCCTCATCAATTCATCCACGACTTTAACTCAGTCGGTAGCGTCAATGGATCGTATCTTTGAATTTATTGATGAGCCATACGAGGTAACCGATCGGCCGAATGCAAAAGAAGCCGATCATTTAAAAGGAGAGGTCGAATTTAAACATGTGTCATTTCGTTATGAACACACGCAGGAAGAGATTCTCCGCAATATCTCCTTGAAAGTAGAAAAAGGACAAACGGTTGCACTTGTTGGAATGAGCGGTGGGGGGAAGTCGACGCTTGTCAGCTTAATTCCAAGATTTTATGATGTGACAAACGGATCACTTGAAATTGACGGCATTGATATAAAAGAGTACAAAGCAAGAAGCCTTCGAAATCAAGTCGGCATGGTGCTGCAGGATACATTCCTATTCAGTGACACGATTAAAGAAAACATTGCGGTTGGAGATCCAGAAGCCTCTTTTGAAAAAATTGTTTCGGCTGCAAAAGCGGCAAATGCCCATGATTTTATTATGTCTCTTCCTGAAGGATATGACACGAAGGTAGGAGAACGGGGCGTGAAGCTGTCAGGTGGTCAAAAACAACGGATTTCCATTGCAAGGGTCTTTCTAAAAAATCCACCGCTGTTGATTTTAGATGAAGCAACGTCTGCACTAGATTTAGAAAGTGAACATTACATTCAAGAAGCGATGCAAAAGCTAGCAAAGGACCGCACAACCTTTATTGTCGCGCACCGCTTGTCAACAATTACACATGCTGACCTCATTGTCGTCATGGAACAAGGCGAGATTGTGGAAAAAGGAACACACGAAGAATTAATGAACAGAGACAGCCACTATCGCCATCTTTTTACCATTCAAACATTAAATTAGTAGAAGCCTATCCGATTCTAGCGGATAGGCTTTTTTATGCTTGTCAAAAACATGACATATTTCCCAGCTTGTCTCAATACAATTTTAAAAAGTATGACGGGGTGGTGAATATGTGAAAGAACAAGACGTGCTGCTAGATGTTAAACAGCTGTCCATTGCATTTCAGCAAAAAAAGCAAAAAGTACCCATCGTCCATCACATATCGTTCTCGATTCAAAAAGGAGAAACCTTAGGAATTGTTGGCGAATCTGGCTGCGGGAAAAGTATCACATCTATGTCGTTAATGGGACTAAACCAGCAAACAGAGACAACGGGGGAGATCCAATTCGAAGGGCAAAACCTGCTGTCACTTTCAGAAAAACAGTGGCGAGAAATAAGAGGAAATGACATTTCGATGATTTTCCAAGAACCAATGACCTCTCTGAACCCATTAATGACCATCGGTAAACAAATGGCGGAAGCCCTTTTCACACATCAAGCAATCGGTCAAAAAGAAGCAAAAGCGAAGGCGGTTGATCTGCTTCAGACAGTCGGATTGAAGCAAGCCGAATCATTGCTTAAAAAATACCCACATGAATTATCAGGCGGCATGCGCCAACGTGTGATGATTGCGATGGCGATGCTTTGTCACCCAAAGCTCATGATCGCAGATGAACCAACAACTGCACTTGATGTGACCATCCAAGCACAAATCCTTCGTCTACTCAAAAAGCTGAATGAAGAGATGGATACCGCGATCTTATTTATTACCCATGATCTAGGCGTCGTGCGGCAAATATGCCAGCGAGTCATGATTATGTATGCCGGTCGAATCGTAGAAGAAGGAACCGTTGACCGTATTTTTCAAAAACCTCTGCATCCCTACACAAAAGGTCTTTTCGCCTCAGTTCCATCGTTCAAAGAGAAAAAAGAAAAGCTCATCTCTATTGCAGGCCATGTACCGAAGCCAGGGACCATTCGATCCGGCTGTCAATTTGCCGCGCGCTGCCCTTACAAAATAGCGCAATGTCTTGAAGAAGATCCAGTTTTACAATCCATTGAACAGGATCACGGCGTGGCATGCTTTCTAATGGAAGGAGGAGAAGACACTGAGTCACCCACTCTTGCAAGTGAATCAGCTGACAAAACGGTATGACACAGCCGCTTTTTTTTCTAAACACAAACATTCGACTTTGGCTTTAAATCAAGTGTCCTTTCACGTGAAGGAGGGGGAAACGCTTGGCATTGTTGGTGAATCAGGCTGCGGGAAATCAACACTTGGCAAAAGCTTAATGAGATTGACTGAACCGACGTCAGGCTCTATTCAACTGAAAGGGCAAGAGATTACTCTTTTGAAAGAAAGAGAGATGCGTTCTTTAAGAAAAGACATTCAAATGATTTTTCAAGATCCATATGCTTCATTAAATCCACGAATGAAAATCAAAGATATTTTAGAGGAACCGCTCATTGTACATCGACATGGAACAAAAGCAGAAAGGCGGAAGCGGGTAAAAGAGATGCTGCATATTGTCGGTTTTGACCCTTCCTATGGGGAGCGTTATGCGCACCAATTTAGCGGCGGACAAAGGCAGCGAATTGGGATCGCTAGAGCACTCATTACCCATCCAAGTCTTGTCATTGCCGATGAACCCGTTTCCGCTTTAGATGTATCCGTTCAAGCACAAATTTTGAATTTGATGCTTGAATTGCAAAAGACGCTTTCTCTGACGTATCTATTTATTTCTCACGATCTTGGCGTTGTCAGGTATATGAGCGACCGAATCGCCGTTATGTACGCTGGGCGCATTGTCGAGATGGGGCCTGCCGAAGACGTATTTCACAGTCCGCTTCATCCTTATACATCGCTACTTCTGAAATCCATTCCACATATGGATCACGTGCTAGAGACGCAAGATGTGTCGGCAGAAGAGTCTGCCATGACGCCAAGCGTCGGTTGTCCTTTCTACAAAAGGTGTCCAAAAAGGTGGGAGAAATGCTTAAAAGCAGTACCTGCTTTGTATGAGGAGAAACCGGGGCATGCGGCGGCGTGTTACTTATATCAAAAGGAGGAACACAATGAAGAAGACTTGGTTGTTCAGTAGTTTCATTTTTGTGCTGGTGCTTGCACTGTTTTTAGGGGGATGCTCGTCCTCTCCGTCATCAGAAGAGAAGGCAACAAAAGATACTCTCGTATTTGGCAGAGGAGGAGACTCCACTTCACTAGATCCAATCACAACAACAGAAGGCGAAACCTTCAAGGTCACAGAGAATATGTTTGAAAAGCTCCTGAATTATGGTGAAAAAGACACGACCATCCACCCAGGTCTCGCAACAGACTGGGATGTTGCAAAGGACGGAAAATCATACACATTCTACTTAAGAGAAGGTGTGAAATTTCACGATGGCACAGACTTTAACGCAGAAGCAGTGAAATTCAACTTTGATCGTTGGATGAATGGCGATGCAGAAAAATTCCCTTACTATGGCATGTTTGGGGGCTATAAAAAAGATAAAGGACATGTGATTAAAGACATCATTGTTAAAGGTGAGCATGAAGTAGAATTTCAGCTAAAGCGCCCGCAGGCGACATTTCTTAAAAACATTGCCATGTCACCGTTTGGCATCGCAAGTCCTGCGGCTGTTGAAAAAAGCGGCGATTCCTTTCGAGAGAATCCAGTGGGAACAGGACCATTCAAGTTTAAAGAGTGGAAACAAAACGACCGTATCGTATTAGAAAAGAACGAAGATTACTGGCAGAAGGATAAGCCAAAACTGAATCAAATCATCTTCCGCTCGATTCCAGAAAACTCGGCTCGTTTAAATGCTTTGAAAACAGGCGAGATCGATTTGATGGATGGCGTGAATCCGTCAGATTTAGATGGCATTAAAACGGATAAAGCCCTCCAGCTCATTGAAAGACCATCAATGAACGTAGGCTATATCGGACTAACCGTTACAAGAAAGCCGCTTGATAACAAGCTTGTTCGTCAAGCGCTCAATTACGCGGTCGATAAAGAATCCATTATTAAGTCATTTTATGGCGGGCTTGCCGAGCCAGCAAAAAATCCTCTTCCGCCAGCTTTAGAAGGCTACAATGACGACATTGATCCATACCCGTATGATCCTGAAAAAGCGAAGGAACTTTTAAAAGAAGCGGGCTTTCCTGACGGCTTTCGCATCAAACTTTGGGCTATGCCTGTACCGCGTCCATATATGCCAGATGGGATGAAGGTAGCAGAAGTCATTCAATCAAACTTTGAAAAGGTCGGGGTCAAAGCAGAAATTGTGACATATGACTGGGCGACCTATTTAGATAAGGCAAGTAAAGGGGAAGCGGATGTGTTCTTGTTAGGCTGGACAGGGGATAATGGCGACCCTGATAATTTCATCTACACACTTTTGGACAAAGACAGCATTGGCGGCAACAACTATACATTCTTCGAAAACGATAAAATGCACGACATCCTCATTGAAGCGCAAACAGACACAGATCAAAAGAAACGAAATGAGCTATATAAAAAAGCACAAGAAATCATTCATGATGAAGCACCTTGGATTCCATTGGTGCATTCGATCCCAATGCTTGCAGCATCTAGTGAATTAAAAGGCTACCAGCCGCATCCAACTGGTTCAGAAGCTTTGACTGACGTGTATTTCGAATAAGCAAATAAGGGAGATCTTGTATCTCCCTTATTCAAACAAAGAAAAAGGCGGTGAAAGCTGTTTGTTTGCTTATTGTATGAAGCGGGCAGGAATGCTCATCCCAGTATTGATCGGAATGACATTGGTCGTGTTTTCAATTATACGGTTTATTCCAGGGAACCCAGCTCAGGTTATCTTAGGGCAGCGGGCAACGAAAGAAGCAGTAGAACAGTTAACCATCCAGCTCGGTTTAAACCAGCCTTGGTATGTTCAATACGGACATTACATGCTAGGCCTTTTAAAAGGAGATTTAGGGACTTCGATACGAACAGGAGCGGCTATTGCCCAGGAAATGAAACCGTACTTATTTGCGACGTTAGAATTGACCTTTTTTGCCATGGTGCTGGCGATCGTTGTGGGGGTAAATGCCGGAATCATCAGTGCTTGGTTTAAACATTCTTTCTTTGATTATGTCGCGATGTTTATTGCGCTCATTGGAGTGTCCATGCCGATTTTCTGGTTAGGCTTAATGGGGCAGTGGTTGTTCTCAATTGAATGGGGTATTTTACCGACAACGGGCCGTGAAAACGTCAGAAATCCAGTGGAGTCAATCACCTATATTCATACGCTGGATACGCTTTTGCAAGGCCGATTTGATCAATTTACTGACAGCATCAAGCATTTGATCTTACCAAGTACAGCACTTGCCACAATCCCTGCTGCGATTATTGCAAGGATAACAAGGGCAAGTATGCTGGAAGTGCTTCATTCAGATTTTATTCGAACAGCAAAAGCAAAAGGAGTACGTTCATTTTTCATCATTTATCAGCATGGGCTGAAAAATGCACTTATTCCGATCTTGACGATTATTGGTCTTCAGACAGGTCTCTTGCTAGGCGGGGCCATTTTAACAGAGACCATTTTTGCATGGCCGGGCATTGGACGGTATATATATGACGCTATCAGCTATCGAGATTACCCCGTCATTCAAACTGGCATTCTCGTCGTTGCGCTCATATTTGTCCTGATCAATTTCATTGTGGACATCTTGTATGCGGTCATTGATCCAAGGATTAAATATTAGGGAGGGAGAGTGATCACATGGAAGCACAAAAAGAGATTGAACCACCTCAACCAAAAGAAGAACGCTCTCAATCATTGATTCTTGAATCGATGAAGCTGTTCTTTCAGCACAAGCTGGCGGTCATTGGTAGTGTGATTGTCTTTTTATTTCTCATCTTAGCGATATTCGCACCGCTCATTGCTCCTTTTGGAATAAATGAACAATCTCTCGGTGAACGATTTAGCGCCCCTTCAGCTGCGCACTGGTTTGGTACAGATGATTTTGGCAGAGATATATTTTCAAGAGTTGTGCATGGCGCGCGGATTTCCTTATGGGTTGGTTTCTTCTCGGTTCTCGGGTCTGTCATTTTAGGCACACTGCTTGGGTTGATTGCAGGTTATGGCGGAAGAGTGCTAGATGCTGTGATCTCGAGATTGTTTGATATTTTACTCGCTTTTCCTAGTATTCTACTAGCGATTGCGATCGTCTCCATCTTAGGCCCCTCCTTACAAAATGCCCTTATTGCCATTGCGATTATTAATGTCCCAACCTTTGGACGGCTCGTTCGTTCAAAAGTGCTGAGTATTAAACAAGAAGAATATGTGCTAGCAGCAAAGGCGGTTGGGATGTCACACCGCCGCATCGTGCTGCGTCACATTCTGCCAAACAGTATGGTGCCAGTCATCGTACAGGCAACGCTTGCGATCGGAACAGCGATTATTGAAGCAGCGGCTTTAGGTTTTTTAGGATTAGGTGCACAGGCACCAAGCCCAGAATGGGGGAAAATGCTCGCCGATGCGAGACCTTATCTCGTTCAAGCTCCTTGGACATTAATTTTCCCAGGTGTCGCGATCATGCTGACAGTTTTAGGTTTTAACCTGATGGGAGATGGATTACGTGACACACTGGATCCTAAAATGAAGAAAATAAAATAAGACCAATTCTATGAATTGGTCTTTTCTGTCTATGCTTCTTTTTCTTCTGTCTCAATTTCACTGTCTTTTGGGTGATACGTCTGGAAGCTTGTAATCAATGTATCTAAATGCTCTAGTTCATCACGGTATTCGATGATGCTGGACATAACATTTAGCATATTGTAATCGAGCAAGTCATTTTCTTGGTTTTGCTGATGCTGGATAAAAGATTTCGTTAACGTTTCAAGGCGAAGAGAGCATTCATTTTGAAATTCATCATCCTGCGGTTTCATTTTACCGACGAATTTCATCAAGGTGCGCTCATGCCAATACAGTAAGTAATCAATTTCATCTGTTAAGCTTTCCCTGAAATGCTCTGGCATCAAGTGAATTTCATTTTCTAATTTATGAAGCTTTTTCAGCAAGTAAAGAGCGCGATTCGATGCCATGATGGCCTGTCTGAACAAAACGAGCTTTCTTGATTTTACATAGGTTGTTTTCTTTAAATAGCTTCGTTCTTCTTTGTATAACAAGTAAATGTGATCTAATTTGATCATGCGTTCTTTTATTTGATCGATGTCATCCTTTAAAGTGGAATGATCAGTAGACTGTCTGGAGCTCAGTCGAATCCATTTTAAAATCTCCTCCGTATTTTCCATAATGTGATGAACAAGCTTTGTTTCATACTTTGGCGGCAGGAAGATTAAATTTACTAAAAATGATGAAAGAACTCCTAACACCACAGTAGCTGTTCGAATTAAGGCAAAGGAAAGGAAATGATCCCCTGCACTTTCTAAAATCGCAATGACGGTTACAAGTGCAATTGGAATCGTGTGTTCAATCTTCAGCTTTAAATTAATGGCAATGACCATGACGGCGGTTAAACCGATAATGACTGGTCCAGTGCCAAAAAGCAGGCCGAACGTAATGGCAAGTGCTGCTCCAATAATATTGGCTTGCACTTGATCAACAATCGTTAAAAAAGATCGATAAATAGATGGCTGGATAGCAAATACAGCTGCAATCCCCGCGAAGACGGGTGTTGGCAACCCAAGCCATGTTGCCAGGTAAAGCGCGAGTACAATGGCAATACCAGTTTTTAAAATACGGGCTCCAAGTTTCATTGGTTTTGTCCCTGCATTCCTTTCTTTTAGATAATAGATGATCACTCGTCATTTATTATAAATATTTTGATGAACAACTAAGTAATATACAGCGGTCTTCCGAAATATTCAAGTGATTTTTGAAAGTTCATGAAAACATCAAAAGAAGGTATTGAGAAGAAATGTAACAGATTCACACGCTTTTGACAAACAAGAGCTGGTCAATAAAAAAACAGGCGCATTTTTTTACGCCTGTTTTTGACCCTATTATGATTGTTTCAACTGTTCAAACGCACGATCTACTGCTTGCAGCGTCTCAGAAATATCTTTTTCAGTATGTGCGATCGTTAAGAACCAAGCTTCATATTTAGAAGGAGCGAGGTTAATCCCTTGTGAAAGCATTAATTTAAAGAAGCGGGCAAACATTTCGCCATCCGTATTTTCAGCCTGCTCATAGTTTACAATGGTTTCTTTTGTGAAATATACAGTGAGAGCCCCTTTTAAGCGATTCACTGTAATATCTACTTGATGTTTTTTGGCATGGGCTAAAATGCCTTCTTCTAGCATAGCGCCAAGCTGATCTAGACGCTCATAAACACCATCTTGTTTTAACACTTCCAAGCAGGCAATTCCAGAAAGAATGGATGCAGGATTTCCTGCCATCGTGCCAGCTTGATAGGCCGGTCCAAGAGGAGCGACTTGCTCCATAATTTCTTTTTTACCCCCATAAGCACCGATCGGGAGTCCGCCACCAATGATTTTTCCTAATGCGGTGAGGTCAGGTTTTACTTGAAGCAAGTCCTGTGCGCCTCCGTACATAAAGCGGAAAGCTGTAATCACTTCATCATAGATCACAAGTGCGCCCTTTTCATGAGTGAGGTCATTGACTTGTTGCAGGAAACCGTCCTTAGGCTCCACGATGCCGAAGTTCCCGACAATTGGCTCGACAAGGACAGCTGCGACTTCATCGCCCCATCGATCCAATGCTTCTTTGTAGCTGTCAATATCATTAAATGGAACGGTAATGACTTCATTGGCAATGCTTTTTGGTACGCCTGCTGAATCAGGGGTTCCTAAAGTGGAAGGACCAGAGCCAGCTGCTACAAGTACAAGATCAGAGTGACCGTGATAGCACCCGGCAAACTTAATGATCTTTGTTCTGCCTGTATAAGCACGTGCCACACGAATCGTTGTCATCACGGCTTCAGTACCTGAATTGACAAAGCGAACTTTGTCCAAAGCAGGCATAGCTTCTTTCAGCATTTTGGCAAAAGTGACTTCATGCTTCGTTGGCGTTCCGTAAAGAACACCTGATTCAGCCGCTTTTGTAATCGCTTTTGTAATATGAGGGTGGGCATGTCCCGTAATAATAGGGCCGTATGCTGCTAAGTAATCGATATAGCGATTTCCGTCAACATCCCAAAAATAAGCGCCTTCTCCTTTTTCCATAGCTACGGGTGAACCGCCACCTACTGCCTTATATGAACGAGAGGGGCTGTTGACACCTCCAACAATATGCTCCAGCGCCTCTTGATGTAATTTTTCTGATTCTGTGAATTTCATAAATAGCCTCCTATCTCAACGTATCACGTCGTCTATCATTATTTTAACATGTCGATGCAAGCGTCCTTAGTTGAATATCCTCTCAAAATTGGATAGGCTATTTAAAAAATAGGTTGGAGGGATTGTGTTATGACAATCGAAGTAGGCCAGCAAGTACCTGAGATTGAATTAACTGGTGACAACGGGGAGAAAGTAAAGCTTTCCGACTTTAAAGGAAAACATATTGTCCTTTATTTCTATCCAAAAGATATGACACCCGGCTGTACAACAGAAGCATGTGATTTCCGTGATCGCCATCAAAGCTTTGCAGAATTAGATGCTGTCATTATCGGCGTAAGCCCAGACAGTCAGGACAAGCATCAAAAGTTTAAAGAAAAACATGATTTACCGTTCTTACTTCTTGTAGATGATGAACAGAAATTGTCTGAAGCCTTTGGAGTGTGGAAGCTGAAAAAGAACTTTGGCAAAGAATACATGGGCATCGAACGTTCAACGTTTCTTATTAATAAAGAAGGAACGCTTGTGAAAGAGTGGAGAAAAGTTAAGGTGAAAGACCACGTAGAAGAAGCGCTTGAGGAACTAAAAGCTCACGCTTAATATCTTCACAGGATCGGACTGGCAGACATGCCGGTCTTTTTTTGTGAAGTAGAATAGGTAAAAAAGAGGATTGTAATTGACAAAGATTCGGCTCTGGGGGTACACTATTTATAAAGATTATAATATAAGAATATTTTTGAAGAGAGGTGCATGATGAAATGGCTGCTCACGAACTAAAAGACGCTTTAGATGCTTTAAAAGAAACCGGTGTTCGAATTACTCCGCAGCGCCATGCCATCTTGGAGTTTCTCGTAAATTCTATGACTCACCCAACCGCGGACGATATATATAAAGCACTTGAAGGTAAATTTCCAAATATGAGTGTCGCAACGGTTTACAACAATTTACGAGTCTTCCGGGAATCTGGATTAGTAAAGGAATTAACGTACGGTGATTCCTCAAGCCGATTTGATTTTGCGACATCCGACCATTACCATGCGATTTGTGAAAACTGCGGAAAAATAGTGGACTTTCATTATCCTGGCCTTGATGAAGTGGAACAGCTTGCATCCCATGTGACGGGCTTTAAAGTTAGTCATCATCGCTTGGAGATCTATGGGACTTGTCAAGAATGTGCGAAAAAAGAAAATCATTAATGAAAAAGCTGACCATTTAACCGGTCAGCTTTTTTTATGACTTTTTTCGATTGTAGGATTCATCAAACTCTTTGCCTTCTAATCCTGGATCGAGTGTAAGCGGCTCTCTGCAATGCATGCACATGTCCACCCGCCCAAGCACTTTTGTTTCCTTCTCACAGCCTGGACATACGACACGGACTGCCTTCGTAGAAAGCATACCGATCCAAAAGTAAACCACTGTACTCAATCCGATCGATAAGACGCCGAGTAGCATAAAGAAAGTCGACAGCCAAATCGATTCTTTGAAGAACACACCGATATACATGATCAGAAAGCCAACAAAAACCAAACTAAGTGCAAATGTTCTGATTTTATTAATCTTACTGGAGTATTTCGCCATCCCTAGTCCCCCTTGTCTACAATATAGCACATTTTACCTTTCCGTTTGAATTAGTTATAGAGTTTTGTGAATAAATTGCTTATAATGATTCAATGATCTTTTTTCTTGAATTGAAGGAATTTTGATTCTATGAGGAGAAATACATAGCATTAGAGAAGAACTTTACACCCGAGTATTGGAGGAATCACTATGGAAAATCTTCTCCGTCCTATTTATCAAGAGAGAGCAAGTCACCCAGACACATTGGCTGTGATTATAGTAGAAAGAAGACACAAAGTATCTTCTGAGACGGATAACTTTGATGCAGCACTTTTAGTCATTGTAAAAGAAGCGGAAGAGCCGTTATTTATCAAGCACTATGAATCTGCTCACCAAACAGCTTCTTTAAATGTTGTCACAGATGAGCAGTTGAAGGAATGGATTACCCTTGGCACGAATCGCCGTATCATTGATTGGATTTTAAATGGGAAAGTCCTATTTGATCGAAATGAATATATTTTCAACTTAATTGATGACCTGAGTACATTCCCATTTTCAAACCGCAAACTTAAAATCGGTTTAGAATACGGCAAGCTTATTCGAAGGTATATAGAAGGAAAAGCATTTTTTGAGTCAAATCAATTCCTTGATGCATATAATTCAATTGTGCATGCGCTGCATCATTTGGCACGTATTGAAGTCATCGATAAAGGCTTCCATCCAGAAGTGACAGTTTGGAATCAGGTACGACATATGGAACCGGAAGTTTATAAACTTTATTCAGAACTCATTGAAAGCCATGAAAGCCTTCATAAGCGTTTGGAACTTTTATTTTTAGCAAATGACTTTTTGATCCATTCAAAAGCAGAAATTGGCGCCGCTCATTTGCGTCATGTCATGGAACAGCAAGATATATGGCTTTTTGGAGAGCTTCTCGCGCATCCTGACCTCAAGTATTTTACGCCTGACCTTAGCGTCATGATTGATTTCTTTGTGGAAAAAGGAATTGTTCAAGTGGAGCCGATTGAGACAAAGGGACAAAAAATCTATCATCGAGGATATTTTGTGAAAAAAGATGTTGACGCTTGAATATTATGATGGTATATTATTATACGTCGCTAACGAGCAACCAAGTTGCTTTGAATGAAAAGCTGACAAAAAGAAATTCTAAAAAACACTTGACGCCCACAGCGTCAAAATGTTATATTGAGAAAGTCGCCTCTGAGAGACGACGAAGATGATCTTTGAAAACTAAACAAGACAAAACGTACCTGTTAATTCGAGTTTTTATAAAAAATCCTATGATGTTTCATAGGTAGTCAGTCAAACGCTGACGAGGCAGGAAATGATCACATGCTAAGTTCGCTACATCGTGTAGCAACGCATGTGTGATATGCATCCTGCATACCTCGGAGAGTTTGATCCTGGCTCAGGACGAACGCTGGCGGCGTGCCTAATACATGCAAGTCGAGCGAACAGAAGGGAGCTTGCTCCCGGATGTTAGCGGCGGACGGGTGAGTAACACGTGGGTAACCTGCCTGTAAGACTGGGATAACTCCGGGAAACCGGAGCTAATACCGGATAGTTCCTTGAACCGCATGGTTAAAAAACTAGCAAACTGGACATGGAAAGTACCATGTCCAGCGTAAAACACATGATGTTTTTCAAAAAAAATGTGAAAACCCCACTTTTACTTGAAGTAAAGGTAGGGTTTGTCTACGGTCTGAAACCTGTCCCTCTATGGGACAGGTTTTCAGATTGTTGACAAAGGGCTAAAATGATCTTTATTTTAGCCCTTTGTCTCCTTTTCAGCGTGATAGAAAACCTTTGAATTCTAGGAAGGACGAGTACTGGCACGGAGCGAATTTGACATTCGTGAGCACCAGCACGCAGGACTGACAACGAATGCGAGGGTTTGTCTACACGCTGAAACCTGTTCCTCTATGGGACAGGCTTTTTATTTTACCCACAATTTATATATACTCTGTGTACCGCTGTTTTCTTCCCCCTGCTCACTCAGCTTTTCATAAAGCGACTTCGCAAGCGAGAGCCCTGGCATTTCTTCTCCCATGAGCTCTGCTTCTTCAAGAGCAATGCCCATATCTTTAATAAAATGCTTCACGTAGAACCCTGGCTCGAAATCACCTTTCAGCATTCTTGGTGCAAGGTTTGACAAGGACCAACTTCCTGCTGCACCCGTCGTAATACTTTTAAGCACATGCTCTGGATCAAGTCCTGATTTTTCGGCATAGGCCATCGCCTCTGCGACACCTACCATACCTGCTGCAATCGCAATTTGGTTACACATTTTAGTATGCTGACCGCTTCCTGCAGGTCCTTGATATTGAATGTTTTCGCCCATTTTCTCGAATAAGGGCAGACACGCTTCATAGGCTGATTTTTCTCCGCCAATCATGATCGCAAGCGTTCCATTTTTTGCGCCCACGTCTCCGCCCGAAACTGGTGCATCTAATGCAAACAGCCCTTTTTCTTTCGCTTTCTCTTCAATTTCTTTTGCCAGCTGAGGCTTCGATGTAGTCATATCAATCAGATAAGTACCAGGCGTAGCATGTGCCACAAGCCCCTCTTCACCTAAATAGATTTCTTCTACATCCGATGGATATCCTACCATTGTGATGACAGCATCTGCATGTTGTGCAATTTCCTTCACTTCCGGCTTCCATAATGCGCCTTTTTGAATGAGTGCATCTGCTTTCGCTTTTGTTCTTGTATAAACGAGAACTTCATATCCAGCATCCATTAAATGCTCTGCCATACTGCGTCCCATTACACCAATTCCAATAAAACCAACTGTTTTGATTTGTGTCATCACTTGTTCCTCCTTAAAGAGACTTTGTCAATCCACCATCAATGATGAGTGTTTGACCTGTCATGTATGTATTTGCTTCAGATAAAAGAAAAGCTGCATATGCTGCAAATTCCTCTGGCTGTCCATAACGGCCAAGCGGAATCGTACGTTCAGCCTGTGCTTTGATTTCTTCAACTGTTTGGTGTTCTGCCTGCGCGCGGTGCTTGTCGAGCTGTTTGACGCGGTCTGTTTCAATTTTCCCAGGGGCTAACGTATTGATCAAAATTTCATCATTGGCAAGCTCCTGAGCGGCTGTTTTTGTCCAGCCGACAATAGCCGGTCTAAACGTATTTGACAGCATCAAGCCTGGGATCGGTTCTTTCACTGACATAGACGCAATGTTTAACACGCGTGCACCGCGTTTTTTCAAATAAGGCAATGCCTCTTTTAATAATCGAATATAACTGAGTAAATGAAGCTGAAATGATTCCATCCAGTCTTCATCTGTTAAGGTTTCAAGTGTCCCTGTTTTAGGACCGCCTGTATTGTTCACAAGAATGTCGAGACACTTCTCATCACCAGCTGCCACTTGAACTAGCGCCTTGATTTGCTGCGCGTCAGACACATCACATACTTGATAAGTCAGCTTTCCTTTTACAAGCGGAGATAATTCTTTCACCGTTTCTTTCAGCGTGTGCTCATGTCTTCCTGAAAGCATGACATCTGCTCCCTCTTTTGCTAGAGCAAAGGCAATCGCTTTTCCGATACCTTGACTGCTTGCAGCGACCAATGCTTTTTTTCCAGATAAATTGACATTCATGTCAACACCACCTCTGCTTTATTTTATCATACAAAAAGAACCTTGCTCACGTCGCAAGGTTCCTTTCTGCTTGATTACACTTTAAATCGGTCAACCGCCTGACGTAGCGCCTGGCTTGATTCGTTCAGCATTTCGGTCGAAGTTTTCGTTCTTTCTAACGCTTGAACTTGTTCATCTGTAGACGCGTGCACTTCCTCAGCTGAAGCTGCAGATTCTTCAGAAATTGCCGCAATACTTTGAATGGAGTCACTCATCTTCTGTTGTTCTTCTGTCATTTCATTGATCTGTGAATGAATACTGTCGATTGATCCGACAAGTGCCTGCATTTCCATTGTGATGCTGCTCAGTGCCTCGCCTGTTGCATTAATGGCGTCACCTTGTTCCTCATTCATCTTACTTGCTACTGTCATCGCTTCAGCCGCCTTCTTCGATTCATCTTGAATGAGTTTGACGGTTTCACTAATGTGTTTTGTTGATTGCGCAGATTGTTCAGCAAGCTTTCTAACTTCTTCTGCAACAACAGCAAAGCCTCTTCCGCTTTCTCCAGCTCTCGCTGCTTCAATGCTTGCATTCAGTGCAAGTAAATTCGTTTGATCCGAAATTTGAGAAATCGCTGTCACCACGTTTTCAATATTTTTCGTTTTATGCTCAAGGTCTAGCAGCATTTGCTCTACCTTTTTCGATTCTTCGCTCGCTTTTGTTGATTTTTGGACGAGCACACCAAGTGCATCTAGCCCTTTATAGCTTGCATCTTCAGATGATTTTGAGTTGGTTTGCATTTGTGAGGCAAGCTCACCCATATGGCGCACTTTCTCATACAAATGCTCTGATTTCTCATTAATCGTTTCTGCATCTGATGCCTGTTTAGACGCCCCTGTTGCCACCTCTTGAATGGCCGTTGCGATCTGCTCACTCGACAGCAAGGTTTCATTTGAAATTTGGGTCACTTCATCTGTTGATGTCACAACTTGATCTGAAGCCCCTTTCACTTTTTCAATTAACTCCCTGATGTCCTCTATCATTTGATTAAAGCTTTTCGTGAGGAGACCAATTTCATCTTTGGACTTCACTTCAAGCGTACTTGTTAAATCGCCTTCTGACACCTTACGCACATGCCCTGTTAGACGCTTGATTGGTGTTGTAATGCTTCTTGCCAATAAGAAGCTAAGGATCATCGCAAGAATAATGGCAATGACGGATATAATGATACTTGTCTGATTCATTTGTTCTGTGATCCAAAGCAGTTTCTTTTTCTCAAAGCTCACGCCAACCGTCCAATCGGCTTCTTTGATTTTAGATATGACCGTCAGTTCTTTGCTGTCATCAATACCTGAGTTGTCAAGCGCTTTTTTTACAGAGGCGACCTTTGAAATGTTTTTTCCTTGCTGCGTTGGATGCGCCAAAATGGTGCCTGTGTTATCAACTAAGAAAGCGGTCCCTTTATAAGGGATCTCTTGTTCATTTATATAAGATTGAATGGAGGAGAGCTTCAAATCAAGTCCAGCGACTCCAATGACCTTTCCATTTTTGACAATCGCCTTCGTGGCTGAGACAATCACTTTTTTCGTTGCTTCATCAATATATGGATCTGTCCAAACAACTTGATCAGGCTTTTCGACTGCTTGTTTAAACCAGCCTTGTTTAGATGGATCATATCCTTGGCCAAGATCGAACTCCGGGAAGCCGAGCATTTTGCCATCAGTTGTTCCAATATAAGCAAATGAAATGAGTTTATCCTGTTCCTGCAGGTTTTTTATTGCACTTTTTTCAAAATCAAGTGTTTGCTTTGTTTGTTTTTGCGCAAATTCTTCAGTTATTTTACCTGTTGCCAATTTGTTAATGGTATTGCCGTAATTATCAAGCTTTTCTGTAATAATGTCTTTCAGGCTTTCTGCCGTTGCTGTGGCGGTCGTTTTTGCATCTCGTTCAATCAGTGGTGTTAATACCAAATTGGAACCCACTTGAACTGCCACAACGGTTAAAATTAAAATAACTGAGATGAAAACAGCTATTCTCACTTGAAGTTTCTTAAACATCTCCTCACACCCCTATATCCTACTTTCATACCTTATTGTATATATCGGCATAATTGATACCGCATTCAATAGTTGTGAGAAAATTTAAATAGAAAAAACAAGCCATAAAGGCTTGCTTTAAGTAAAATATTCAATTTTTGCATTCGGAAAGTACTGATCGATATATGATTCTAACGTCTGTCTTAGTTCTTGCTCCTCATCTTTTTGATAGATATATTTCCCAATTCCATATCTACCCCACTTGTATCGTCTTTTTTCTTCATCTAGTTCTAATTTTGATTTCGGATAGTTTTTTTGAATCACACGCTTCGCTGGTTTT
Source organism: Bacillus pumilus (assembly GCF_009937765.1). Classification (NCBI taxonomy): domain Bacteria; kingdom Bacillati; phylum Bacillota; class Bacilli; order Caryophanales; family Bacillaceae; genus Bacillus; species Bacillus pumilus. Next base: position 2,881,646 of record NZ_CP047089.1, read on the forward strand.
GTAAAACGATGCTGGATCATTTCAAAGGTGATATCGTGTCTCACATCCTCAGGAAGAGCTGCATCGAGCTTTTCAAAAAGAACTTTATACCCTTCCTGCCAGCCTTCGTGGATGTAAATTGGGGCAATAATAAAGCCAAGCGGATAACCTGCTTTCGCAACCTTGACAGCCGCTTCAATCCGTTGATCTAACGGTGATGTACCAGGTTCGAAATATTTAATGACATAATCCGCATTGATGCTAAAGCGGAATCTTGTCCGGCCATTATGCTTTGCATCAAGTAAATGATCGACATGATGAAATTTGGTCACAAAACGAAGCTTACCAAGATCAGTCTGACCGAAGTATTCAATTGCTCTTTTTAATGTGTGTGTCAAATGGTCAATTCCGACAATATCTGACGTACAAGAAGCTTCAAATCTTGTGATATCTGGCGCACGCTCGTTCATGTACTGCTCCGCTTGATCTAATATTTCTTCAACATTTACATAGGTTCGAATGTATGGCTTACTTCCCATCGTCGTTTGCAAGTAGCAATAATGACAATGACCCATACATCCTGTCGCAAATGGAATGGCATATTCTGCCGATGGTTTAGACGTATCGAACTTCAACGTTTTCCTCACACCAATGACAAGCGTTGATTTTGCATTACGATACTTTTGTAAGTCATTTTTACCCGGAATATTTCTTACTTGGTTATGTGAAGTCGTTTCTCTTATTTCAATCCCCATACCCTCGAACTTTTCCTTCAGCTCTCGTCCTAACGGGTACTCTAATGCACGTGGTTCAATGTACACAAGCTGGGGTACAAAAGGTTTGATCATATTTAGCACATCCTTACCTTATAGGTTTTCATACCGTTACTTTAACCGTGCAGGATGGCTTTTATCCTTTCTAAAATCTCCCTTATTCAAACAAATCTTGATAAAGAGCTTCTGCTTCTTCATATGTTGGAAAGACCGCATCATCTGGAGCTAAGGGATGGTACGTTTCAAGTAAAAAGAGGGCAAGCTCCTCTTCATTGTATGGATGTGAAACAATTTCTGCTTCTTTAATTTGTGCTACGTTAGCTGCATGTGGATTTCGATAAATCACATATACTTGATCACCCGGTTTATAGTCTGAGAAAGGCAATCTGGTCACCTCCATTTTTCTTATAGAATGCCCTTCTCTCTGACGGATATGACCCAATATGATAAAATTCGACAAAAAAACCAGACAGGGTCACTGTCTGGTTTGAATTCACTTAGTTATGTTGAAACGTTTTCTTTACGAAATCAACCACTTCTTCTGTCGTGCTAAGTGATAAAATATGCTCTTTAAATGATGCAGCTTCTTCCTTAGAAAGCTTGCTTAGCTGAGTTCTTGCTGGAAGAATAGATGTTGCGCTCATTGAGAATTCATCTAATCCTAATCCAAGTAGAAGAGGAATGGCGATTTCATCTCCTGCCATCTCACCGCACATGCCAACCCATTTACCTTCTTTATGCGCTGCTTCAATAACAAGCGTAATGAGACGTAAAATGGCTGGATTGTAAGGCTGGTAAAGATAAGACACTCGTTCGTTCATTCGATCAGCAGCCATTGTGTATTGAATCAAGTCATTCGTTCCAATACTGAAGAAATCAACTTCTTTTGCAAATTGGTCTGCGATGACAGCAGTTGATGGAATTTCCACCATCATTCCGATTTCAATGGAATCAGAAACGTCTGTACCAGCGGCAACCAATGCTTCTTTTTCTTCAAGTAAAATAGCTTTTGCTTCTCTAAATTCAGATAACGTCGCGATCATAGGGAACATGATTTTCAAGTTTCCATATGTACTTGCACGAAGTAAGGCGCGTAGTTGTGTTCTGAAAATCTCCTGTTCTTCAAGGCAAAGGCGGATCGCTCTATAGCCAAGGAACGGGTTCATTTCTTTTGGAAGTTGCAAGTAAGGTAGTTCTTTATCGCCACCAATATCTAGTGTGCGGACAACCACTGCTTTGCCTTCCATTTTCTCTAAAACCGTTTTATACGCATCGAACTGCTCTTCTTCTGTAGGAAGCTGATCTCTGCCCATGTATAAAAATTCAGTACGGTACAATCCAACTGCTTCGCCGCCATTTTCAAGTACACCTTTTACATCTTCAGGTGTTCCGATATTTGCAGCTAGCTCTACGTGAACGCCGTCTTTTGTGACCGTTGGCTGATCAACAAGTTTCGCCCATTCTGCTTTTTGAGCTAAGTAGTCTTCATGCTTTTTTTGATACGCTTTCACTTCATCTTCAGAAGGCTGAATGATGACGTCTCCGCTAATACCATCCACAATGATTAGATCATTGTTTTTCACTGTTTTTGTTGCTTCTTTTGTTCCAACAACAGCTGGAATCTCCATTGATCTTGCCATAATCGCTGAGTGAGAAGTACGACCTCCGATATCTGTCGCAAAACCTTTGACAAATTGTCTGTTCAACTGAGCAGTATCAGAAGGAGTTAAATCTTCAGCAATGATGATGACTTCTTCAGAAATCATGCTTGGATTCGGGATGTCAACGCCTAGCAAATGTCCAGTTACACGTTTTGTTACGTCGCGAATATCCGCTGCACGTTCTTTCATGTATTCATTGTCCATTGCTTCGAACATCGTGACAAACATTGTTGCTGTTTCTTTTAAAGCAAATTCAGCATTTACTTTATCAGAGTTGATTTTATCCTTTACTGGGTTTAGCAGCTCTGGATCACTTAACACAAGAAGGTGTGCAGAAAAAATATCTGCTTTGTCTTGGCCAAGCTCTTTTAGCGCATGTTCTTTAATTGCTTCAAGTTCTTGTTTAGAAACATGAATTGCTTCTTCAAAACGCTTCACTTCTGTCTCTGGATCATTGATGTCTTTTTGGTGAACTGTTAAATCTGGTTCTTCCAGACGATATGCTTTTGCAATCGCAACGCCTGCTGAAGCACCGATTCCTTTCAGTTGTTGCATTACTCGCCTAGGCCTTCACTTTTCATTGTGTCTTTAAGCGCAGCAAGTGCATCATTTTCATCAGAACCAGAAGCAGAGATTGTGATTGTAGCACCTTTCGCAATTCCTAGAGACATTACACCCATAATAGATTTCAGGTTCACTGTTTTACCATTATATTCTAAGTTGATATCAGCATCATATTTACTAGCAGTTTGTACAAGAACTGTTGCAGGACGTGCGTGAATTCCAGAATCTGCAGTTACTTTGAATGTTTGTTGAGCCATTTTTATCAATCTCCTTTTTATACAATTAATACATCCACAATATTATATCATACTGCCGAGCTTGTCATCTAACAAGAACGGCAGTTATGAAAATTATTTTGAAATTTTCATGATGTTTTCTTGACCAGCTTTGATTTCACCGGTTTTTTGAAGGTCAATAAATTGTCCTTCACTTAAGTTGGTAAATACAATTGGTGTCATTAAAGATGGTACTTCAGACTTAATTTTATCAATATCAACCACTAAGAGTTTTTGACCGATTTCTACTTGATCTCCCTCTTGTACAAATGCTTCAAACCCTTCTCCTTTGAGGCTGACCGTATCAATACCGAAGTGGATCAAAATTTCAAGTCCACCATCAGATTGCAGGCCAATTGCGTGTTTCGTTGGGAATACATTTAAGATCTTCCCTTTTACCGGTGAAACCACCGTTCCATCTGTTGGTAAGATGGCGAAACCGTCACCCATCATTTTCCCTGAGAATACTTGATCTGGTACATCTGTAATCGGATGAAGCTCCCCTGTAATTGGTGAAGCAAAGATTTCTTCACCTTGCTCATTTTGAAGCGGTTTTGCAATGACTTCTTCGACCTGCTGGCTGACTTCTTCTTTTGCAGAAGGGTCTTTCGCTGGACGAGGCGTGCGGCCTGCAATGATGTCCTGCATTTGTGTTTTTAAATTATCAGAGCGTGGTCCGAAGATGGCCTGGATGTTGTTTCCTACTTCAAGAACTCCTGAAGCACCAAGTTTTTTCAAACGGTCTTTATCCACTTTCTTCTGATCATTCACAGTAACACGTAAACGGGTAATACAAGCATCAAGGTGTTTAATGTTTTCTTGGTCACCCATTGCTTCAAGAATTTCATAAGGTAAGTCATTACCCTTTTCAGACTTAGCACTACTTGCATCGTCATCAGCTTCGTCTTCACGGCCTGGCGTTTTCAGATTAAATTTACGAATAGCAAATCTAAATCCGAAGTAATAAATAGCAGCAAGTACAAGACCAACTGGAATCACAAGCCACCAAGCGGTTCTGTTTGGCAAGATTCCGAATAAGAAGAAGTCAATTAACCCTCCTGAGAAGGTCATACCGATTTTCACGTTTAGAATATCCATTATCATAAAGGATAATCCAGCAAATACACAGTGGATTGCAAATAACACTGGTGCAACAAACAAGAATGAGAATTCAAGCGGTTCAGTAATCCCTGTTAGGAAAGAAGTCAGGGCTGCTGATCCCATAATTCCAGCGACAAGCTTTTTATTCTTTGGTTTTGCTTCATGGTAAATCGCAAGTGCTGCTGCTGGCAGACCAAACATCATGAACGGATATTTTCCTGTCATGAATGTACCAGCTGTGAGCTGAACACCATCTTTGATCTGTGCCATGAAGATACGCTGATCACCACGGATAATATCTCCTGATAAGCTCTTATAGCTAAAGAACTCATACCAAAATGGTGCGTAGAATATGTGATGCAAACCAAACGGAATTAATGAGCGTTCAATGACACCGAATACAAAGGCAGCAAGCGGCTCATTCGCTGCAAGCAGTCCTGTTGAGAACGAGTTCAGTGCCCCTTGAATTGGCGGCCAAATGACGAGCATCAAAAGCCCTAAAATAAGTGCTGAAATAGATGTTACGATTGGAACAAAACGTTTTCCAGCAAAGAAGCCAAGATATTGTGGGAGCTCAATTTTATAAAATTTATTAAACATATAAGCTGCCAATACCCCGACAATAATCCCGCCGAAGACGCCGGTAGACAAGGTCGGTATTCCGAGCATATTAACATATGCTGGATGGCTTTCCTTAAAGAACTTAGCCAATTTGATGGAATCGGATGGAATCGATCCATTGGCCATTAATACGGCACTCATTGTTACGTTCATAACTAGATAACCGATAATTGCGGCAATCCCTGCCACACCGTCTCCATTAGCAAGACCGATGGCAACCCCTACAGCAAATAAGAGCGGAAGATTCGAGAAGACAATGTTCCCTGCATTTTCCATGACACTTGCAACAAGCTGAATTGTATCATTGCTTAAAAATTGAGCTACATCAATCAGTTGCGGATTTTGCATCGCATTCCCAAGTGCTAGTAAAATACCAGCAGCAGGAAGGATCGCAACTGGAAGCATAAGTGCTCGTCCAATTTTTTGCAATACACCAAAAAGTGATTTAAACACTAGTTGAACCTCCTTTTATTTTCGCTTACAACATACATGCGGGACGCTCCTTGACATACATTTCATAGTTAACCGTTTACATTTCACTTTCAAACACAAAAAAAGGCATGGTGATATAAGGTTGCGCAAATAACAGGATCTTATCCTGTATTTACCTTAAGTCACTCATGCCTGATCGAATCAGTTACACGTTTCAAGGAAACTATGAAATTTTATTTGTCAATCTGTACAGATGAAGTGTCAGGTAGACAGCCTCTGCATCCTGTACAGGCTTTTTCAATGCATGTTGTAATATTTTGATCATTTTCCAAGCAGTATTGTAGCATAAAGGATATTCATTTTTCAATAGATGAAGCAATTTTTCTGGCTCCTCTAAAGATTCTTCCCGTTTAATACGCTCAATCGAAAATGTAATATGGCGCAATAAGCGTAAATAATGAATACTTTCTCTGTCTACTTTCATATGAAATGAATCTTCTATGACTTGGACCATTTGTGTGATGAGCTGCGAATGACGATTCACCTCAGATAATGGCCGATTCGTTAAAGCTGAGTGAATATGGAGCGCAATAAAACCAATCTCTCCTTCTGGCAGCTTTGTTTTGACATCAGGGCGTTTGTTAATTAGCTCAACAACTTCCTTTGCGACCTCATATTCTTTCGGATACAGCGACTTCGTCTCAAGCATAAAGGGATTGGTGATATCATATCCTTGCTGCACTCGCTTAAAACTAAAGGCAATATGGTCAGTCAGGGCAATATGAATATGCTCATTCAAACGGTGTCCCATTTTTTCTCGTATATGATAAATGACGTCATTGGCAAGCTCGATCATGTTCTCATCAATGTGGTGAAGCAGCTGTTTATATTCTGTTTGTTCCTTTGTATTTTTAAGGACAAACATTTTTTCAAATGTATCTTGATCGAGAACATCACCCGATTTTTTTCCGAAGCCGATCCCTTTCCCTATCAGAACTACTTCGCCCAAAGAAGGGTGTCTTGCAATGATGACATTATTATTTAACGCTTTATCAACGGTGAAGGATTCCATGAACATCCCCACCTCCTTCTTATTCAATCCCTCTTATCGTACAAAACAGATGAAACGTGCGTCAACGAATTGTTTTTGAAAACGGTAGTTGATCGTTCGATCAGGCGAAATGGCAGCATTCTTTTCTCTGGTGCCTCCCCCTTTATGGCCTGGTCGAACAAGTCAAACGCTTCCTGTCCCATTCGTTTCAGCGGAATATCAATGCTGGAAATCCTAAGCGCCTCACTCAATTGATCATTTTGAAAGCCGAGTATGGCTGGAGATTCACCTACTTTGATATCATGACGTTGCGCCTCTAATAAAAAGCCTGCTGATACGTCATCATTTGTGATGAATAATGCTGTGGGGCGATTCTTCATCTTCTGCCACTCTGCAAATAATTGTTTTCCATCAAAAAGTGTTAGCTTCCCTTCAATGATCCATTCTTCATCAATCTCCTGCCCGAGCGATCGCATCATGTTTTGATAAGCTTGAAGGCGCGACTGGCTGTTTGCGCCTTCTATTCTGGCAAGGACAATCGCAATTCGCTGATGTCCGCATGCTGCTAAATGATGTAACCCTTCTTTAAATGCTTGATCATGCGCAATCGATACGGTTGAGCAGTTTTCACTTGGCACCGGGTGGCAAAAAATAATAGGCCCGAATTCCTGCCACCTTGAAATGTCTCGGTCACTTAATGCATTTGAGCAAAAGATTAATCCATCCACGCGGCGCTCTTTTAAACTCATCAATGCTTCTTTTTCTTTTAATGGATCATATCCTGTTTGAAACAAAGAAAAATGCATACCGCGCGCCTGTGCTTTTTCTGCAATACCTGTGACAAGTCTGCTGAAATAAGAATGATCAATCGTTGGAAGAACGATGCCAAGCATATTTGAATAACCTTTGGCTAAATGAACAGCCTGAATGTTTCTCGTATATTTGAGCTCTTTCATCGCATCAAGAACACGTTCTCGTTTTTCTTCTTTGACATAAGGATGATGATTCAACACACGTGATACAGTTGTCACAGATACGCCCGCTCTTTTTGCAATCTCCCTTATGTTTGCCATTTTTTCTCCTACTTTCTCTTGATATGGTAAGCGTTTCATACTTTAAGATGTATGTGAGCTGAACAAATCACTGGATGGAAAGGGGAATTCAAGATGGGGTTCATCATATGGATTATATTATGTATGACTGTTTTGTTTTCTGCTCGTTTTGCACTACATCCTTTAGGAAAAGAACATAAAATCAAACCGTTTCAATCAATTGATGATTTTTTTGTTGATAAGGATCGAAAAGAGTGACAAAAAATCACGATGACACTTCCAAGACATGGACGTTCATCGTGATTTTTTTATTACTTGATAATCGTCAGCTCTTTCGGATAATTGGTTAAAGTGACTGGACCATCCGCTGTAATCAGTACATCATCTTCAATTCTGACACCGCCGACTCCTGGGACATAGATTCCCGGTTCGATCGTATACACCATGCCTTCTTGGAGAAGATCATCATTTGCCTGGCTCATCGAAGGAAACTCATGAACAGACACCCCTAGACCATGTCCAAGGCGGTGAGGGAAATAGTCTCCATATCCAGCATCTGTGATCAGCCCGCGTGCTTTTAAGTCCAGGTCCCCAATTCTCACGCCCGGCTTACTCATTTCAAGTGCCTCCATTTCTGCCTTTAGGACGGTTTGATAGATGTCCTTTTGCTGATCAGAAGCTTCCTGATAGATGAATGTTCTTGTAATATCTGAGCAATAACCATCCACGATGACACCAAGGTCAAATAACACGAAGTCGCCTTTTTTTAAGGCTGCCTGTCCTGGATTTCCGTGAGGCTCTCCTGATTTTTCGCCAAAGAGAACCATCGTCGAAAAGGACATGCCTTGAATGCCTTTTTTCTTTAGCTCATATTCAATGACAGCGAGCACTTCTGTTTCGGTGATCCCTTCTTTTAAGGCGTTCACCCCAATTTTGACCCCTTCGTCTGCCAATTGAGCGGCTTTTTTCAGTGTAGCAATTTCAGATTCATCTTTAATCAGCCTTAACTGGTTCAGCTCTTCTTCTGCCCGGACAAAAGTTTCTGCCCCAGTGGCAGCTTGAAGCTGTTCTGCTCTTTGAAGCGGAATCGACTCTTTTTCAATGGCAAGTCGAGTTGCTCTTACACCGCGTTTTTCGACTGCTGACTGAATGAAATCAAATGGATTCTCATGGTCTTCATAACCAATGATATCGCCTGACCACCCAGCATTTTTCGCCTGTTCGACTTCCATTTTAGGCAAAATAAAAAATGGATCTGCCTCTTGAAACACAAACAACCCCATGACTCTTTCATGCGGCTCTGTGAAGTATCCAGATAGATAAAACACATTTTCCTTTGTATGTATAAATGCACCTTGAATGTCTTTTTCCTTTAGCCAAGAAGACATGCTGTTCATTCGGTTCATCGTCATCCTCCTCACACGTTTTACTACTGATCTATTGTATCAGTTTTTGCTGTATTTCGCACAAAAGCGCACTGGCAGAAGCCAAGTACGCTATGATGATTTGCTTAAGATGCACGAAGTAGACGCAGTCCATTTAAAATGACCAAAATCGTACTTCCTTCATGCCCGATAACGCCAAACGGTAAATCAAGCACTTGTAAGAAGTTCGCACAAATTAACAAACAAATCACCGTTAATGAGAAAATAATATTTTGCTTAATGATTCGATTCATCTTTCTTGAAAGACGAATCATCTTTGTTAAGTTATTTAAATTGTTTTTCATTAAGATCAAATCTGCTGTTTCTAAGGCCACGTCTGTGCCCCCGCCCATCGCAACCCCCACATCTGCTGTGGCAAGTGCCGGTGCATCATTGATTCCGTCTCCTACCATGATGATCGAGTTTCCTTGTTTTTTAAGTTGATTGACCTCATGGACCTTTTCATCTGGCAGACACTCAGCAACAACTGTTTGGATGCCGGCTTCCTGCGCAATGGCTTTAGCTGTTTTTTGCTGATCTCCTGTTAGCATGACGGTTTGGATACCTAAATCATTCAGCTCTTGAATCATTTTCTTCGCTTCAGGTCTAATTTGATCCTTAAGGCCGAGGCACCCAACGACTACTTGATCCTTTTGAACATACACCACTGTAAATCCTTTTTCAGAAAGTTGCTCACCAGCTTCTTCAATCTCGCTGTCCATTGGAGCCTTGCCTGCAAAGTCTTTCTTCCCAATCCGCCACGTTTCACCATTCAATTGTGCCTTTACACCAAAACCAGAGGTTTCTTCAATGGTGACATGAGCTGTTCTTTCTATTTGTTGCTCTTGTGCCATATCAGATATTGCTTTCGCTAATGGATGGTTTGATTGACTTTCAATTTGATAAAGCGCTTGATAAAAAGCAGCTTCTTCTTGTCCTTTCGCGATCAACACCTGTTCTACAGCTGGCTTTCCGCTTGTAATCGTCCCCGTTTTGTCAAAAGCAATCATGCTACTTGTGCCGAGCTTTTCTAAAAAGACGCTCCCTTTGACAAGCATTCCGTTTCTTGCACCGTTTGAGATCAGTGACAAAGCAGCTGGCATAATAGATGCCACAAGCGCACAAGGTGAGGCTACAACCATAAACACCATGGCCCGGTAGAAGGTTTCACTCATACTCCAGCCTAGTACAAAGTGAGGCAGAACCATTAAAATTGCAACGGTGATCAGTACACCTTTTACATATGCCCCTTCGAATTTTTCAATAAATGCCTGGCTTGGTGACACACTTTCTTGAGCCGATTCGACAAGTTTAATTATTTTATGGAAAAGCGTTTCTTCATTATGTTTGGTGACTTCTACTGTTAAAGAACCATTTAAGTTTACTGTTCCTGCAAATACGTCTTCGCCTTGCCCTTTTTCCTGTGGCACAGACTCGCCCGTGAGCGCAGATTCATCTACACTTGTTCTTCCGCTTAAAATCACACCATCTGCAGCAATACGTTCCCCAGCTTTGATCATGATACGATCACCTGGTGTTAATGATGAAGCAGCGATTTGAATAGTTGTACCATCTTCTTCAATTAAAGTCGCTTCATCTGGTGCGATGCTCATTAAAGTTGTTAAATCCTTCTTACTTTTATTTGATGTATACGTTTCAAGCGCACCACTTAGTGAGAAAATAAAAATTAAGATCGCGCCCTCTGCCCAGTATCCAATGATCGCTGAGCCTATCGCTGCAAAAATCATTAACAGTTCAACATTCAAGCTTTTAGACGAAATGGTTTCTTCAATTCCTTCTTTCGCCTTTGCAAAACCTCCAATAATAAACGCAAGGATAAATAAAGGAATACTCCACATGGTCTCATCCTTTAACATCCATCCAATCAAAATGAGAATCCCCGCGATACCTGCTGCTATTAATTCTCCGTGCTGTGCCCATTGATGAAGGGACCATTTCGATTCCTTTTGATTTGTTGTTTGATCAAGTGCTGCATTCTCATTCATGATTGTTTTCTCCTCTCTAATTGATAATGATTTTCACATCATCAATCGTTACCCGTTTCCTTTTTTCATCTATATTTTCTGCTATTTCAAGCTTTTTATAGGTCTGTCATTCATTATAACAGGTTCTGATCAATTTTCAATTAATAATTATTATAATTTCTTCTTGATAATAATTATCATTATTGTTGTAGGTTATTCCATCTCTTCTGAGCACAGTTTATTCAGATGAAAAGCAATTGAACACAAAAAAGAACCAAAGGAATGAGCCTTGGTTCTTGAAATAAGGTTTCTTTCTAAAAATTCGTCCACTCTTTGATTTGTTTTTTCGTTAGTGGACCTACATGATTTTTCACTATTTCCCCTTTTTCATTTATCAAAAAGGTGGTTGGTATGGTGATGATTTGGTATTTCTTCATCATGTCCCCTCGCTCATCTAGTACGACCGGGAATGTAAATTTTTTGTCTTTTACAAATTGAGCAACCGCATGTTTACTTTGTTCAGCACCTAATAAATTCACTGTTAAGATATCAACATCACTCTGATTTTCTTTTACGATCTGATCAAATACGGGCAGCTCCATTTTGCAGGACGGGCACCATGTTGTCCAAAAATGCAAAATGGTCTTTTTTCCTTTTGGCGGAATCATCTGCGTTTCACCAGTTAATGTAGGAGCCTCTATCCTTGGCGCCTTAACGGGCTCTTTCGCTTCAGCTTCGCTGCCTATGAGTAATAGAAGCAGGGTCATCATAAGAAGACTGGCGGGTAGATATTTACGATTCATGAGGATCTTCCTTCCCAGTTTTCTTATAGCTTGCCCGCTCGTGGAAGAGGGCATTCATGCTTTTTTCATTCTAAGAAACATGGAAACACCGAGCTCCTTACAAATCGTCGCATAATGCAGGGCAGTCAAGAGAAGCATGCCCGTATTCATCCCTAATATCACTCCCATCATATTTAAGCTTTCAATTGATCCAAGAAAATACACCATTGAAAACGAGACGATATGCACCCATATATTATGTAGGAACACATCTTTAATGAGTCCCATACCGATTAAGCACGCTTGAAATGGCATCACAAACAGGTGGCATAAAAAGTACGGCCAAAGCAGCTGTAAGTAGACAGCAGCTTGCGGTGAATCAAAAAAGAGCTGTGTGAGCGGATAAGCAAAATAATACATCACCATGACTGCCGGTACGCCGTACCCAAATGTAATGAGAATCGCCTGCCTGACACGTTTTTTCACAAGATCATACTGACCTAAAGCATAGGCTTCAGAGACATTCGGAATCATCACGATCATGATGGAATGAGCGATAAACGCCGGAAAAAAACCGATCGACATCGCGACACCAGCCAGCATGCCGTAATGATCAACAGCAAGTGTGCCAGAGATGCCTGCGGCAATAAGTGCGCCTTTGATTAAAAACGGTTCTATGGCATTGGCAATCGCATGAAAAATCCGCATGCCCGTTGTCGGAATAGAGACGGCTAATAATCGCTTTCTCACGTCACCCCCTCTTAATTCAACAGACCTGACATGGACAGCATTTTTCGCCATGACGTATTGGGAGTATAAATAAATAAAAACGACGAGATCACTCGCGACAATGACACCGATGGCAATGAGAACCGCAGTTTCAATATCAAAGGAATACCAATGAAAGAACAAAAACAAACAGATCAGCTGGATCGTTTTCTTCAGCATATTCGCCAGAGCGATTCTGCCCATTTGCTGCTTTCCCATAAAATAGCCGCGTGCGATCGAGGTAAACGCAATGATTGGAATAAGAGACAGCGCAAGCCCTTTCATGAGCGGATGATACGACTGAAACACAGGAATGAACGGCAAGACAATCGCAGCGATCCCTGTTGTTGTACATGTCACTACGAGCGTCATTTTAAATGCATGGCGGAGCATACTTTTATGGAGCCGCTCATGCGATTCTGCAATGAATTTAGAAATAGAGACTGGCAGCTCTAAGCTGGCAATCACAAGGACCAGCATAATAATTGGAAGGATACTCATATATAGACCCATTCCATGTTCTCCAAGCTCTCTCGCTAAAATCATATTGACTAAAAACTCTATACACTCCGCAATAAAAGCTGCAACAGATAGCAGAATGACCCCTTTTACAAATCGATTCATGTAGCCTCCCCTTTATCTAAAGCAAATTCTTTTCACATTCTATGAGACAAGTCCTGAAAATATTTTGATAAATGAAGACAAAAAAAGAGCGATCTAATTGATCGCTTCAGGTTGTTGACAAAGGGCTAAAATGATCTTTATTTTAGCCCTTTGTCTTCTTTTCAGCGTGATAGAAAACCTTTGAAGTCTAGGAAGGACGAGCATCGGAGCGGAGCGAATTTGACATTCGTGAGCACCGAAGCGCAGACCTGACAACGAATGCGAGGGTTTGTCTACACGCTGGAGCGATCTAATTGATCGCTTCATTTCTTTATACGGCAAATACGTGACGACCGATACGTTCTACAATTTTGCGAGAACGAATCCAGTTATCTGTTGCCGTTTTAGGATTATAAAAATAAATGGCTTTTGTTGTTCTGTCATGTTCTTTCACTACTTGTTTCACAGCTTTAACAGAATCTTGATCTGCTTTATCATGAATACTTCCATTCGATACTGGCTGGAAAGCATTTCGCTGATAAATCACACCTTTGACACTGTCAGGAAAAGAGCGATGTTCCACCCTGTTTAAGACGACGCTTGCTACAGCTTTTTTACCTGCGTAAGATTCACCTTTCGCTTCAGCATGTACCAATCGTGAGAGCAGCTCCATTTCTTCATTAGAATAGCGTTTGGCGCTTTCCTCATTCGTCGTTTCTGATTTTACTCTTTTCTTCTGCTTTGGTTTTGAAGACTTTTCTTCTGTAGACGTACTTAGCATTTTGACTTTCGGCTGACGCTTCTCCTCTGAAAATGCTGGGATGACTTGATCGTGATCATCTTGATTTATATATGAAAGCTCATGCTTAACAGGTGCTTGTGAAAGTTCGTGACTTAATGTGCCTTGCTGCTCTTGGATGTTCTCCATCTTCATGGCTGCAACCAGCATTAGGATGACAAAAAGAGCTGTATGAATTTTCATCATTCGCCTCATTCCTCCTTTAATTAAAGTAGGCGGTAAGATACTTGTCCACTCTAACAAGAGCTTCTTCTATTTTCACCCACAAAGATTTTCATGCCTGTCCAAATTCCGTTATTAAATGGCATGTCCTAGTTGAATTGCGTATCAACTGGAATTGTTAGCGCTTAAAAAGGTCTATTTTCCGCCTATAATCATCCTTATGCACCTGATTATGGGTTATTACATTTTCTTTTCACATGTATCAAGACCATTTGAAGTGTGACAAAAGAACTAAAATAAAAAAGCTTTCTCTCATTCATGAGAGAAAGCTTTAGCTTCTTGCTTCTGTAAGATATTCAAAAATAACATCTCCACCATGTTTCGCAATCCCGCGAAAATGCTTAAAATCATCTTGATTCACCAAAATCGAACGAAACGTTAAAAAATCATCTTTTTGGATGTTTACTTGCTTTTCTGTCCCATTTCGTAACGACTCAAGTATTGTGAGGATTTGTTCTTCCGTCAAAAAAACCGCTCCTTTACAGCCATCATCAAATATTAAATATACCATCCGTTAGGTAAGCATACAACGAAAACGAAACAAAAACGTCTTTATCCTTTACATTGGTATGAAAATATTGCAAAATACTTTTTAATAGGGAATGAAATCTGTTTTTAAAGGAGAGGGATCGGTTGAAGATTGCAAAAATTGGAAATGTGATCGAATTTAGAAATGGTTTAACAGGTGTAGTTGAAAAAGTGAACGAAAACTCTGTCATTGTAGATGTCACCATTATGGACAACTATAGAGATTTAGAACTGGATTCACTAACAGTCGTTAATCATAAAAACTATAAAATCATCAAAGACTCCGTACATTAATTTGCAATCCTCAATTCAGACTATCGATACATACGTAAATACGAAGCAAATCATTTATTTTTGAAATGGTAAATAGTATTTCAGACAACCTTCTATTTTTATAAAGTGATGAAATGCAGTATTAGCTCTAGATAGGAGAAACTAAAATGCAAAATTCAAATGATATCATTGTGCGTTTTGGGAATATGGAAGACGCTGAAACTACTTTAGACATACAGTCATCAGTGATTGCTGAATCAGATTATTTACTTACAACGCCTGAAGAAAACAAAAAAACCCTTTTAGAACACAAGGCTTGGATACAAAAAAGAATAGAGAACGATAACGAAACGTACATAGTTGCTCAAAAAGACGGAAAAGTCATTGGGTTTATAGCATTTAAAAATGGATCAAATAGAAAAAGAACTGCCCACACAGGTTCATTCGGTTTGTTGGTTCATAAGAACTTTAGAGGTTTAGGCGTAGGGGAAGTGTTGCTAACAGCGTTATTAGATTGGGCAGAAAAGAACCCTTCGATCGAAAAGGTTAGTTTAGCCGTATTCTCTACAAATCAAAAAGCTATTTCTTTATACAAAAAGATGGGCTTCAGAGAAGAAGGACGTAAAATAAAAGAATTTAAAATAAGTGAACATGAATACTGGGATGATGTTTTAATGTATAAACTTGTTTAATAGCATAAAAATAAATGCAGAAAAAAGGACATAGCATACAATTTGTTATGTCCTTTTGTTATTATTTCATCTGTATGAGTGTCAGTCTTTTTGCGTATGAAAGGTTTGCATTTCCGCTTTCGTTTTGTACATATCAACTTCCTCTGGGGTGATAACGCCTTTATCGATCAAAAGTGCAATCACTCCAAGCAATGTGGAGGCACTCCATTTATATCGTTCTTTGTTTTGATGTTCGAGCATTTGTAGCTCTTCTTTTAGCTCCATCAGCAGCTTCTCTGTCTTTTCTTCATTGTTTGCCAACTCAAACGCCTCCGTTATTCGTTCATTGCCCCTATTTTATCTCAAAGCAAATAAAATAAGCAAAAAACACAATTCGCCTTTACAAACATACGTTCTGTCATGTATAATAAATTTACGAGCTGGTAGCCCCCAGCCGTCCTAGCAAGTTCTATTCCCATTTTTATGAGGAGAGCGACATGACTCTTCTCTTTTTTTATCACTTCATTCTGATCCATCCCTTTTAAACCCATAAAAAAAGACATGCATTAGGCATGTCTCAGATTGTTGACCAAGTGCTAAAATGATCTTGATTTTAGCACTTGGTCTTCTTTTCAGCGTGATAGAAAACCTTTGCAGTCATAGGAAGGACGAGTACTGGAGCGGAGCGAATTTGACATTCGTGAGCACCAGCACGCAGGACTGACACCGAATGCGAGGGTTTGTCTACACGCTGAAAGACATGTCATTAGGCATGTCTTTTTCTTTATTAGCGATTATCAATCGTTTCAGGATACATATCATGGTTCATCATACGATATGACGCCATTTCTTCATATTTGGTACCAGGTTTTCCATAGTTTGTGTACGGGTCAATTGAAATACCGCCTCTTGGAGTAAATTTGCCCCATACTTCAATGTATCTTGGATCCATCAATTCAATAAGATCGTTCATAATAATATTCATACAATCCTCATGGAAATCACCATGGTTACGGAAGCTGAACAAATACAATTTTAATGATTTACTTTCGACCATGATTTCGTTTGGAATATAGCTGATATAAACTGTCGCAAAATCCGGCTGACCTGTTTGCGGACAAAGTGACGTAAATTCTGGGCAGTTAAATTTCACAAAATAATCTCTATTTGTATGTTTATTCGGAAATGTTTCAAGCACTTGCGGTGCATAATCAAACAAATAATTGGTTCCTTGATTTCCTAGTAAAGTGACGCCTTCTAATTCTTCTGGTTTTCTTGTCGTCATGTCATCTCTTCCTTTCTATACGCCTCGTTTATTTCCCCACAATAATGTGTGAAGCTGCGGCAGAACTCTTACGCGATTTAAGTCTGGGTCTTGCGCTACTTGATCAACAAGCGCTTCATATTTCTTTAATAAATGCGTCAATAAGTACGCATCATCACCTGTTGTCGTGTCATCATTTCCTACTTGCAAATAAAAAGGAAGCTCTGGATATTTCGCATGAACATCCTTTGCATAGGCTAAATCATGATCGTCAAAAATGACGACCTTCAGGCTTGCATGCTCTAATCTATTTCCGTTTTTCAGCTCATCTATGATACGTGTGAGTTTCGCGAAATCTGTTTTCATATTTGAGCTTGGCGGTTTCGGAGAAATTGTTAAATCATCAATTTTCAAAAACCAGTCCTGATACATTGTCCCTTGTGTTTCAAGCGCTGTATCAATTCCTTCTTCGTGAAGCAAATCAATGAGTGATTCCATTTGTTTTAAAAGCGCAGGGTTTCCCCCTGAAATGGTGACATGAGAAAAAGCCTGTCCACCTATTCTTTTTAATTCTTTGAGAATGTCTTCTGCGTGAAGCCACTGAATGTCATGCTTTGCTGAACCATCCCAAGTAAAGGCGGAATCACACCAGCTGCAAGAGTAGTCACAGCCAGCCGTTCTGACAAACATGGTTTTTTGTCCAATCACCATCCCTTCTCCTTGAATGGTCGGACCAAAGATCTCTAGTACAGGTATCGCCTTAGCCATTGTGCTCAACTCGTTTCGGCCGGTAAATGCAGTAGCTTGTTGGTGTCTCCCTCACAAAGACCTGAACACATACCGGTTTATTTGCTAAAGTCGATAAATAATCTGCGACTTTGTCATGGACTGTCTTTGCCACAACCTCTGTAGTAGGCATCGCGTATGGATTGGTTGATGAGAATTCCTCATGATCATTCAGCAGTGTGTGATCATACTGTCCATGAATAAGTTTTTTCAGTGTACTGAAATTGACAAGGAAACCCGAATCATCTAGTTCATCTCCAGCAATGGTTATATTGATGGTGTACGTATGACCATGTACACGGCTGCAAGCACCTGCATCTTCTCTTGGGATGAAATGGGCAGCTGATATATGCATATCTTTATTCAATTCAAATGAGTATGGATGATTCGTTTGTGGATAGATTTGAGAAAGCATTTATTTTGCCTCCTTCATTTCCATATACGTGTCATAGCCCTTTTTCCGAAGTTTACACGCAGGACATTCCCCGCAGCCATCAGAAATGATGCCATTATAGCAAGTGAGCGTTTCATTTTTCACAAAATCTAATGCATTCAGCTCGTCTGCCAATTTCCATGTTTCTGCTTTATTGAGCCACATAAGTGGTGTATGGATGACAAATGGTTTTTCCATCGCCAAATTTACTGTGACATTACATGACTTTACAAACTCGTCACGGCAATCTGGATAGCCGCTAAAGTCTGTCTCGCATACACCTGTGATAATATGTCTTGCTCCGATTTGATATGCAAGAATAGAAGCAAAGGATAAGAACACTAAGTTTCTTCCTGGTACAAACGTGGAAGGCAGCTCTCCTTCTTTTTCTTCAATATCAATGTCATCTCTTGTTAAAGCATTTGGTGCCAGCTGATTCAAAAGTGACATATCTAATAGATGATTCTTCACACCTAACTTATCCGCAATTCTTTTGGCGACATCAATTTCTTCTTGATGACGCTGATTATAATGAAAGGTCACGGTTTCTACCTCTTCGAATTGTTGAAGTGCCCATAATAAACATGTTGTACTGTCTTGTCCCCCGCTAAAGACAACGACTGCTTTTTCATTTTTCATCTTCTGTTCTCCTCCTTTTGCAGATCTATACCATCGTACAAAGCTGCATCTGAAAGGCTCATGAAAACCCCTATTTTTCTCAAAAGAAAAGACACCTTTACATGTGTATGAGGTGTCCCAGCCATAAAAAATAAAAAATGCCACATCCAAGGATACGGCAAGTCCTTAGTTTTTTATAGAGGGTTTTGCTAGAACCTCTCCCGTTTACACGGATTTTTGTTCAATTTTCACAGAGGATAGTGTACCACATATTTGTCATGCAGGCTATCCCTTCTTTACTTATCTAAAGAGGCAGGCACTTTTTTGAGAAAAAGAAAGAGGATAAAAAAGATGCTCACATAGCCAAAAATAGGATAAACCGTTGATATCAATGTACCGTAACCAATTTTACTTATCACATAGCAGCATAAGAGAATAAGGGATATCGTCAAGACACTGTTCATTCGTATATACGCCCTCACTTGTCTCTCAAGTCCATATAAATTGCCTATGACAGATGTAAAAACTTCGCCGAAAATCACAAATAAATAAATGAGGTGTATGGAATTTGCTACTTGATACACGACCTGCGCCATTGGAATATCAAACGCCTCTAGCATATCTAATGAAGAAAGAGATAAAAAGCATACGAATAAAATAACTGTCAGCATGATGCCCCCAAGCACAGCTCCCTTTTTAATCACCGCTTCAGAGGTCATTTCATTTGCGACGGGCACTAAAACGGCTTGAGAAAGTGCCAAATTAAAAGCTCCATATGAGATAGCTGATAAAATCCACTCTCCCTCACCCATTTGCAATGCAAGAACATAACTTTCACTACTGCTAAAAACGAATGAATCAAGAAACACGATCAATGAAAAGAAAATAAGCATTGGGACGACGAGAACATTCACACCAAATAATCCTTTTGATCCTTTCAAAAGCACAATCACACTCAGAATGATTGTTAAAAAGATCCCATATTCCTTCGATATGCCAAGCTGCTCTTCAAATATAGCACCTGCGCCAGAAATCATCACTGAAGTGACGCCTAGTAAAATAAAAAACATGACGACATTAATATACCGACTGGCAGCTGCGCCAAATAAAAACCGGTTCATATCTTGATAAGACTCTGCTTCAATTCGTTTAGAAATGAGCATCATTTTTGCCCCAAGTCCAGTAAAAATAGCGCCGCTAATCAAGATTCCGAATAATCCAATCCAGCCAAAACGAACAAAAAATTCTACGATTTCTTTTCCGGTCGCAAACCCAGCTCCAACCACTGTTCCTACATATACAAAGGCAAGCTGAAAAGCGGATTCATTTGAACGTTTCATGTGACCCCTCCGCACCCATCACTTTCGATTGTCTTTTTTTATCCTATGAGACAAGTTCCTTGAAAAGAAGGACAAACCATGATTAAATGCAAAAAAGGATTTTTACCTGCCTTTGAGCAAAACAGTTGAAAGTCAAAATAGGTCAGAGTATACTATAGTCAAAGATGGTCAAACAACAGACCATTTTCTTTAACATTCATTGGTCAAATAAAGTCAAACTTTAAAATATAAGGAGGTCATGGCAAATGCGTTGTCAACATTGTCAAGTAAATGAAGCAACAATTCGCCTGAATATGCAAGTGAATTCATCCCGGAGCCAAATGGTTTTATGTGAAGACTGCTACACCTCTTTGATGGAGCAATCAAAAATGAAAATGGGACCTCAATTGTTCGGAGGAAGCTCATTCTTCTCTGAGCAAGCAGGACATACGCAAAACGTAGAGCAACCAAAGCATAAAGGCTTACTCGATGAACTTGGCCGAAATTTAACAGATGGCGCGAATGCTGGTTTAATTGATCCAGTCATCGGCCGTGATGAAGAAGTCGCAAGAGTCATTGAGATTTTAAATAGAAGAAATAAAAACAATCCCGTCCTCATTGGTGAACCAGGTGTTGGGAAAACAGCGATTGCTGAAGGACTTGCACTGAAAATTGCAAGTGGCGATGTACCAAATAAATTAAAGAACAAACAAATCTATTTATTAGATGTCTCGTCCCTTGTCGCGAACACAGGAATACGTGGTCAATTTGAGGAAAGAATGAAGCAGTTAATTAAAGAATTGCAAAGCCGTAAAAATATTATCTTATTTGTAGATGAAATTCATCTTCTTGTAGGCGCAGGGTCTGCCGAAGGGTCAATGGATGCTGGAAACATCTTAAAACCAGCCCTTGCACGAGGCGAGCTCCAGCTAGTAGGTGCGACGACATTAAAAGAATATCGTCAAATTGAAAAAGATGCCGCACTTGAACGGCGCTTCCAGCCCGTCATTGTAGATGAGCCAACACAAGCTGAAGCGATTGATATTTTAAAAGGCATTCAAGATAAGTATGAAAGCTACCATGGTATCACCTATTCAGACGAAGCGATTCAAGCTTGTGTTCAATTATCTTCACGGTATATCCAGGACCGGCATTTGCCGGATAAAGCCATTGATTTAATGGATGAAGCAGGTTCAAAGGCGAACCTCTCCATTGATGCCGCAAGTGAAGATGAACTAACAAATCGCCTGAGTGAAATTGCTGCTGAAAAACAGGCTGCTTTAAAAGAAGAACAATACGAAAAAGCAGCAAAGCTTCGAGATGAAGAAGAAGCCATTGAAGCAAGACTTCAAAACAAAACAAATCACAAAGAACATGTCGTCACAGCAGAAGACATTCAAGCCATTGTCGAACAAAAAACAGGCATCCCTGTTGGCAAACTGCAAGCAGACGAACAAACCAAAATGAAAGAAATTGACGTCCGCTTAAAAGCACGAGTGATCGGTCAGGAACATGCGGTTGAAAAAGTCGCAAAAGCTGTGAAGAGAAGTAGAGCCGGCTTAAAATCAAAACATAGACCAACTGGCTCCTTCCTATTCGTTGGACCAACAGGTGTTGGGAAAACCGAATTATCAAAAACGCTAGCTGAAGAATTATTTGGTTCACGCGAGGCGATCATCCGATTAGATATGAGTGAGTACATGGAGAAACACTCAGTATCTAAGCTCATCGGTTCTCCACCTGGTTATGTTGGACATGATGAAGCAGGTCAACTGACAGAAAAAGTGCGCAGAAAACCATACAGCATCATTTTGCTGGATGAAATCGAAAAAGCACACCCTGATGTGCAGCACATGTTCCTTCAAATCATGGAAGATGGCCGGTTAACAGACAGCCAAGGCAGAACTGTCAGCTTTAAAGATACAGTCATCATCATGACAAGTAACGCAGGCAGCACAGATAAAACGGTTAAAGTCGGCTTCCAGTCTGATCAGGAAGAAGCAATCGAGGAACAATCACTCATTGATTCACTCAGCGCCTATTTCAAACCAGAATTCTTGAACCGTTTTGACAGCATCATTCAGTTTGACTCCTTAGATCGAGATGATTTAGTGAAGATTGTAGATCTTCTGCTCAATGAGCTGTCAGCACAATTAAAAGAGCAAAATTTAACAGTCCATGTGACAAAAGAAGCGAAAGAAAAAATTGCAGAACTTGGATATCATCCTGCATTTGGTGCTCGTCCACTGCGAAGAACCATTCAAGAGCACGTTGAAGATCAAATGACGGAGATATTGCTTGAAGAAGATAAGCTTTCAGGATTTACTGTAGCTGTTGAAGATAACGAAATTGTCGTTAAAAAAGGATAAGTACATCTTAAGAAGGATTTACAGCTCCATCATGTGGCGGTGTCTAAGTTCCATCCGCACGCCGACGCTCCCCCGCCTCTTTTCATTTAAGATAAAAGAAAAAGAGGTGGATCACATGATGAATTGGAGCTATGATCTTGTCAAAATCATGTATGAGGAAAAATTAAAAGAGCTGCTTTTAAATGAAACTGCTCAAAGAAATTAAAAAGAAACTCCCTTTATATTAGAGGGAGTTTCTTTTTAAAGCAATAGAAAGCGCTTTCGTCAAAATTTCTTCACAGAAACTGTCTTAATTTGATATTCAGACTAAAACCCTTCTAGAAGACACCGATATTAACTATAGAAAAAGATAGTTAAAGGATTTGGTGAGATAATGGACAAAACATCGTTAATAGGTATTATTTTAGCATTTATTGCACTGAGTGTCGGTATGGTTTTGAAAGGTGTAAGTCTAACCGCTCTTATCAACCCAGCGGCTATATTGATCATTGTGGTTGGGACGATTGCAGCTGTTGTCATCGCATTCCCATCTAGTGAAATTAAGAAAACACCAAAATTGTTCGGCAAAATTTTCAAAGACAACAAGCTTCCAACGATTCAAGAAATGATCCCTCTTTTTTCAAACTGGGCACAAATTGCGCGTCGTGAAGGTCTTTTGGCTTTAGAAGCTAGCATTGAGGAAGTAGATGATGATTTCCTTAAGAACGGTTTAAGCATGGCCGTTGATGGTCAAAGTGCGGAATTTATTCGCGACGTCTTAACAGAAGAAGTTGACGCCATGGCTGAAAGACATCAGTCAGGCGCATTAATCTTTACACAAGCTGGTACATACGCTCCGACGCTTGGTGTACTTGGCGCCGTTGTCGGACTTATTGCTGCACTTGCTAACATGGGAGATATTGAAGCACTTGGGCATGCAATCAGTGCTGCCTTCGTTGCGACACTGCTTGGGATTTTTACTGGGTATGTGTTATGGCATCCATTCGCCAACAAGCTGAAGCGTAAATCAAAGGAAGAAGTAAAACTTCGTCTGATTATGATCGAAGGGATCCTTTCTGTTCTTGAAGGTCAATCTCCAAAAGTGATTGAACAAAAACTTCTCATGTACTTACCAGCGAAAGAACGTGCAAATCTTGTCATTGAAGAAGGAGAAAAACAAAATGGCTAGGAAACGTAAAAAACATGATCACGATGACCATGTAGATGAATCTTGGCTGATCCCTTATGCCGATCTTCTAACGCTTCTACTCGCTCTCTTCATTGTGCTTTTTGCATCTAGTTCGATTGATGCGGCAAAATATGAACAGATGGCTAAGTCTTTTAATGTCGTCTTTACAGGCGGTACTGGTGTCATGGATCAATCCAGCATGCAAAGTACTGAAGAAACTGAAAATAGCAACCAGACCAAGAAAGCAGCGGAAGAAGATGAAGAAGCTAAAGCGAAAGCTCGAGATCATGCTGTTCTCACAAAGGTCAAAAAGCAAGTGGATTCCTTCATTGCTAATAAGAAACTTGGAGCTAAGCTCGAAACAAAGCTGACGGACGAAGGTTTGCTCATTACGATAGAAGACAGTATCTTCTTTGATTCTGGCCGAGCAGTTATTCGCCCTCAAGATGTCCCGTTAGCAAAGGAAATTTCAAAACTACTCGTTATTAACCCCGCTCGTGACATCGTCATTAGCGGACATACTGATAATGTACCGATCAGAAATTCAGATTTTGAATCCAATTGGTATTTAAGTGCCATACGTGCTGTAAACTTTTTGAGTATTCTTCTTGAAAACAGCAATTTAAACCAAGAGAACTTTAGCACAAAAGGTTTCGGTGAATTCAAGCCAATCGCTTCAAATGATACAGCAGAAGGCAGAAGTAAAAACCGACGCGTAGAAGTACTGATTTTACCGATCGAAAAAAAAGCAAAATAAAAAAGGGAGCCCTCGGCTTCCTTTTTTATTTATTCTTTATGATCATATAAATGTTTTGCACGCAGTCCCACATGTTTAAGCATGTCAATGCAGGCATCCTTCTCTTCTTCGCTCAGGACACTGATCATCTCATGAATTTCTTTCGCATGATCTGGGAAGATATCATCAAGCAAAGCTCGTCCCTGCTCGGTAATATGCGCAAATGTGACCCTGCGGTCTTCTGCACAGGCCTTACGACTGAGGAGTTCTTTCTTCTCCAATTTATCGACCACATACGTGATGCTGCCGCTTGCAAGTAAAATCTTATCACCGATTTGCTGAAGTGGCTGATCCCCTTTATGATACAGTAATTCTAATACCGCAAATTCAGTCGGATTCAGTCCGTGCTTCACAATATGTTTGTTCATGTGATGATTAATTGAGCGATAGGCACGTGATAATACAATAAATAATTTTAAAGATTTTTCAACATTATGATTTTCCATTTTTTTATCATCCTTTATGAAATGCAACCCACTAATGTGACATTAATAAACAATAAGTAAAATGTCAACATCTTGATCTATCTTTAGCATGAAAATGAGACCAGAACGAATCACCTAATTTTTTAAAAATCACACAAGTCATCGTAATAAAGATAGGTTCAATGCTATAATAAGTCTATTAGGTAATACGTTGGAGCGATGAATGATGAGTATACTGAAAGGGCTTTGGAAGAAGATCAGGCTGTACCTTATTTTGGTCATGATTCCAACCCTAATCATTAGTTATTTTATCTACGAAAAAGAAACGGAAAAAATTGATTTAAAAAACAAACAAACTGCTACACTTATGTTAAATATTCACAAAAACCAAATGAATTATTTAATTAGTGAAACAGAAGCAAGATTAACTTCACTTGCCATGGGATTTGACCAGCCTCTCAAGACGAAAAAAGTACATAACATCCTAGAGAAAATCTATAAACAAGAACCTCGTTTTTCAGGTCTGTATCTCCTAGACAAAAAAGGAAATGTAACTGTAAGCACCACACCTTTAAAGGAAAAAATTAACCTATCATTCAGAGATTACTTTAAGCGCATTCAAGTGACCAAGCAGACGGTGATCACAGATAACTATGTGAGCCGAATTACGAAACAGCGGATTCTTTCCATTTGTGTGCCTGTGCTGGATGAAAACGAAGAAGTCACCAATGTGCTAGTCGCCGCCATTCAAATTGATTATTTAAGAAATATAATGAATGTATTGAACCCTGATCTTCATTTTCAGATGCTGAATCAAAATGGACATGTTGTGTTTACAAGTGGCCCACAACCAGCATCAGAAAATGGTAGCACTGTGTCTACATATTTAGATGAAAACAGCTGGAAGCTGGAGGTCTATCCGCAGCGCGCTTCTACAGGTGAAGTGCTGTCTGTTATGCTGATCCCTTTATCCAGTGCTTTTATTTTATTAAATATTTTATTCACACTTGTTCAATATATCATTTTAAGGCGGCAAACCCAGCAGGAACGTCACCAAAATGAAGCGCAAAAGCTTGAATTAATCGGAACCCTCGCAGCAAGTACGGCACATGAAATTCGCAACCCCTTAACAGGGATTAGTGGTTTTATACAGCTTTTGCAAAAGAAGTATCACTCTGAAGAAGATCAGCTCTATTTTTCTGTCATTGAAGAAGAAATTAAACGAATTAACCAAATCGTCAGTGAGTTTCTTGTATTAGGGAAACCAACAGCAGAAAAATGGCAGAATAACTCTGTAAAAGAAATTGTAAGTGAGATCATGCCGATCGTTTTCTCTGAGGCGAACCTGTATAATGTTGAGGTTGATCTGCAAATTAATACAATTCAAGATGTTGGGGTCTATTGCACAAAGGATCATATTAAACAAGTTGTATTAAATGTTGCGAAGAACTCGTTAGAAGCGATGCCAAATGGCGGTCATTTGAAGATTTTGATTGAGGCTGAAAAAGACCATGTCATTATTAAAGTGAAAGATACAGGCGAGGGCATACAAGAAGAAATGTTAAAACATATCTTCCTCCCTTTTATTACGTCGAAGGAAAAAGGAACAGGTCTTGGACTTGTCGTGTGTAAACGAATCATTTCGATGTATGGCGGAACAATTGATATCGAGAGCGAAGTGAATAAAGGAACAACTGTCATGATCATGCTTCCTTCTGCTCACTCAGCATAGCTGAAACATTCAGCCGGTTTTGCTTAGGCAAGACCGGTTTTTTTATGTCAATAAGAGGGACGGTTCACAGATAGCAGACTCATTTGAGAGACAAGATCATGAAAGGAGGGGGCAGATTGTTTCTCATGAAAAAGGAGATACTGATACTCATTCATCAGGTTGTCCAGTTCTTGACTATATTTAATTGTCGTCTCACCAGTGTAGCCTTCTGCTTGAGCAGCTTCTACCATCTGTTTTCTCTTCTCGTCAATTGACATTAGCAATTGCTCTTTTCTTACATAACTATTCATGATCTCAGCTCCCGCAATAAATTCGACTGTCTATGCTCAAATTGATCCGACACCAAAATTATACTTTATTTGTAAATTAAATTAAATATGCTTATTTTATTTAATTTTTTACAGCCTAAAGACCTCTTACCCACTCTTATTTGGGGGTAAACTTCAAATTTGGACAGGACTGACACATGGATTAAACAGAATTTTATCCTATGCTGAAGATCAAAATCAACTATTTTCTTTCTCGTTTTATACCTATTTTCCTAAAAAAAAGCTGATCTTCCGCCTCATGCGGAATGATCAGCTCTTGTCATTAAACCGTTTCTTCCTCGTAAATTGGCACCCAGCCCTCAGTTGTGACAAATATGCGAACTGCGACCACTTTTCGATCCTCTTGAAGTGTAAAGTAGTGACGAATATGTGGTGGAACAGAAATTAAATCGCCTGGGTTCAGTCTTACATCAAAAAAGACGCCATCCTTCCCTTGAATGGCAAAGATTCCATGACCACTTACAATAAAACGGACTTCGTCATCTGTATGGTGATGCTCACGCTGAAAATTTTGGAGCAGGTCATCTAGGTTTGGTGTGGCATCAGATAATGAAATCACATCCTGTGATTTGTACCCTCGTTTCTCTGATATACTCTCGATTTCCTTTTGGAAAACAGTCAAAATCTCGTCCTTTTCTTCATCTGTTAAATCATACTTTTCTGATAATCGGTTTGGCAGCTTTGCAATATCCCAATGTTCATAAATGACCCCTTGGTTTTCTAAATAGGCTGCCACCTCTTGTTCGCTTTCAAGTAATGTATTCTCTTCATTATGAATCAAAATCGTCGCCATGTGCTTTTCCTCCTTTTTATGTGACAAGCTGCTTTTGATAAAGCGTTAATTTTAAGTAGTAGCTAAACAAAAATTCATACGCCTCTAATACTCGTTTTGCTTCAGAGGCAGTTTTTCCCCAGACTGTGATGCCGTGATTTCGAATAAGCACAGCACCTGATTCCGACTCTTCAGTGAGATGCTTTGCAAATTGTGCTGCAAGATGCGGAATATGGGCTGGATTTTCAATAATCGGTAACGACACTTCTGCATCCTCTTCCCAGTAACCAAGCGCTTTGATGATTTCGTTTCCTTTGAAACGAATCTCGCCCTTATCCCCATACAGCTCAGAGATCACATTATTGTCGATAGTATGGACATGGAGACAGCAGCCTGCATTCGTCCGCTCATACACATATGTGTGAAGTTGTGTTTCAGCTGATGGTCTAAGCGGTACGTCAGGATCAACAGGGTTACCTGCTGCATTTACTAAAACAAAGTCTTCATCTGTTTCTTTTCGTTTATCTTTGCCGCTTGCCGTCACCAAAAACGTGATTGGATCATCCGACACCTTAATCGATAAATTGCCGCTTGTTCCGTAAAACCAGTCTCTTTGTGCCAGTTCACGTTTGACGTCTGCTAGCTCCTGCCAGCGCTTGTTCTTTTCGTCTGCCATTCCTTCACTTCCTTTATTTGATCAAATTGTGCTTTAAGATCAATAAATGTTTCATACTCTTTATGAACAAGCCCGAGTTCTTTACATTCGTTTAGCAAGTAGTCACGCGCAAATGTGAGATCCGCATGCTTTGCCGCCTCCACATCGGTGACTGAATCTCCAATCATGATAATGAAGTCATTCTCACGGGTCAGTTCTCGAATGATTGACGGCTTACAGCATCCGCAGCCATTTTGACATTGCGAATCGCAGGCATGTGGCCATTCAATCTGAATATGCTCTTCGTGAAATGAGGCATGATTGCAATAAATATCCTCTCTTTCCACAATGCCTTCGAGTATGGGATATACAAAAAAGTCCATCCCGCCGCTTAGCACATAGAAGGGAATATCAGCCTTTTTCACATGATCAACAAATTGCTTGAATCCTTCTCGAATCTCTGTATCTTCTAAAATAAACGATTGAATGGCTTCTTTTTGATCACTCTTCAGTAATTGAAACATCTGCCCGACGCCTTCTTGAATGGTGATCTCCTTTGTGAGAACATCGTCCTTCAGCTTCGTCCATTCACTTGGTGCAAAGTGCTTCATGATGCGAATGATATTATCATTTTTCGTAATGGTTCCATCAAAATCACAACATACAATTGGTTTTTTCATTTATTCTACTACCCTTCCCCATAATTCAAGTGCTGCTTTTAAGTCTTGGCAAGAAGCTGTCTTCTCTTGGATTGACTCACCATGTATCACCGCATCAATGATCGATCGAAATGCTTTCCCTCCGCCGATCGCTCCACGAGGATGTCCGTGAATTCCTCCACCAGCATTTATCACATGGTCGAGTCCAAAATCTTTCATCAAAACTGGAACCATTCCAGGATGAATGCCTGCTGACGGGACTGGGAACGTTTTTTGAACCGAATCCTCTTTTACACAAGCTTCATAGATTCCAAAAGCATCTTTTTTCGGAAGTGCGACCGACCCATACGGTGAGGGAAAAAGACTTAAATCAGCGCCAGCATATCGATTTAATTTACCTAAAAGAAGAGAATGGGAGAATCCATATTCAGGTGATGATGTCAAAGCGCCGCTTACTGCAGGATGGGCCATAATAGGCAATCGAATATCTGGATCCTCAGCTAAGCTTTGCATGACATCTAGCCCGTAGGCAAAAACGTTGAATAAGAGTGCATCCGCTCCGAGTTCAGCTGCCTTTCTTGCTCGATCCCTCAGTTCAAAGGTTCTTCCTGTTAAATGAACAGCATATAGCGTTCGGTGTCCTGTCTCTTCATATGTTTCTTTTAATATCTTTTTTCCTTCTTTGATTCGATCTTCAAAAGGGGCTAGCGGGCTCTCAAATAAAATTTCATCGTCTTTGATAAAGTCAACGCCGCCTAATGCTTGTAAACGGAGTTGTTCTTTTAAATCTGTCATATCACGGCCAATGACACCTTTAAAAATACTCATCAACAAAGGTCGATCAAACACGCCTGTTTTTTTTCGTATGCCATCAATACCAAATACCGGTCCTGGCAGGCTTTTTTTAAATCTATCCGAGAATTGAATGTCCACTAGTTTCACTTTTCCATCTAGTGAAAGTTTTCCAAAGATCGTCGACAAAACAGCCGGTATATCTGCTGAAAAGTTAGCCTCAGGATAAGCAATGGTCACCTCAGATTGATATAGACCGTTCTCGGCTGGGGCAAATTTTTCTGTTACCTTTTCTACCCGGCCTTTATGCTTTTGAAGCTGCTCTTTTTTGAGCTGCGGTAAATCCGTCCATGATCCAACTGTTAAACCAAGCGCGATCTGCTCCGCTTTTCGGTTCACTTGTTCATCCTCTCGATGTGTTAATACGTATGTTGCCAGTAATTCACTCACTAGGAATCCCCTTTCGATTGCGTCATACATATGGTCAATAAAAAAACCTCTTCAAGTGCTTAATCAGCGCCTTAAAGAGGTTGTTTCGTATCATTCATCCGAATCTTATCTCTCAGCGCTTGCTGCAAGAATTAGCACCGTGCTTCATAGAAGTCGGTTGCCGGGCTTCATTGGGCTAGTCCCTCTGCCTACTCTTGATAAGAATATTCAATTTTCTTAAATATTGTCTGAATTATCGCACCGTTTTTTCATGTTGTCAATGGCTTATTTTCAAACAGATTCAAGGCAGCAATTCGCTGAGCGGCTTCTTTTAACCGCTCCTCATTTGTTAAAAGTCCTACTCTGACGTATCCTTCACCGTGAGTACCAAACCCATTCCCAGGTGCCACAACCACATGTGCTTTCTCTAATAATACGTCAGCAAAAGATTCAGATGTATATCCTTCTGGCACCTTTAGCCAAGCAAAAAACGACCCCTTTGGTGCAGTGACCTCCCAGCCAATCTCCTTGCACGCAGCAATCCACACATTTCGCCGTTTCTCATATCGATTATTCTGCACCTGTACGCACGTTTGGTCGCTTAACAAAGCTTCCACTGCCGCATCTTGAGTGGCTTTAAACAGTGAAACAAACAGGTGATCCTGATAAAGCTCAATCGCGTTAATAACAGACGGATTTCCTGCTGCAAATCCGACTCTCCAGCCCGCCATATTATACGTTTTAGACAATGTATAAATTTCAATCCCCGTCTCTTTCGCTCCATCTGTTTGCAAAAAGCTGATCGACTTTTCCCCATCAAACCCAATGCCGCCGTAGGCAAAATCATGGACAACACAGAGTTTGTGATCTTTAGCGAATGTCACGGTTTCTTCAAAAAATGATTGGCTTGCCGTAGCACCTGTCGGATTGTTGGGATAATTTAAATACATCAACTTTGCTTTTTTCTTAACATCCTCAGGCAACCGGTCATAGTCAGGTAAAAAATCATTTTGCTCAAGTAGCGGCATCGTCACCATCTGAGCTCCAGCGAGCACGGCACCTGACCAATAATCAGGATAACCTGGATCTGGAACAAGGAGCGTATCACCCGGATTCAGCAAGCATTGCGGCAGCTCAACAAGTCCCGCTTTCCCGCCAAATAAAATCGCAATTTCCGTCATCGGATCAAGTGTAACCCCATATTCTCTTTCATAAAAGGCAGCGGCAGCCTTTTTTAATTTCGCTGTTCCGCGGAATGAGGAGTATTGATGATTTTCAGGTTTTGCGACCGCTTCTTGCATCGCTTTTACAATGTGCACGGGAGTTGGCTGATCAGGATTTCCCTGTCCTAAATTAATAATATCTGCGCCTTCCTCCACTTTTTTCTGCACTTTTTGCACAAGGGATGCAAAAAATTGTGTCGGTAATTGTTTCAATACATCTGACTGCTGAAATTCCATTTTTCTTCACCTTCTATTCAAGTTACGTAGCAATACAAACACTGTAATGGATTGTTTCACGAATTGTAAAGCAATTTTGAAAAAGGATTGACATGTGAACTGCAGCTCTGATAATATCTTGAATTAAGAAATGCAAGCAGACACGAAACAATTACATATTGATTTCTCTTATCGAGAGTTGGGCGAGGGATTTGGCCTTTTGACCCCAACAGCAACCGACCGTTAATACCACTGTGAAGTGGGGCGCAGCAAGTAAGCGCCAAGACAATTGTCTTATAGGGCACGGTGCTAATTCCATCAGACGTATGTGCTGAGAGATAAGAGAGGCTTTGAGCATACACGACATCAAGCCTCTTTCTCTCAGGAGAAAGAGGCTTTTTTATATGATTTGGAGGGGAAGCAATTGGTTACACTTACGGCATCATATGAAGAATTAACAGAAAGCTCGGCAGTTGCACTCGCAATTAGACTTGGCTTGATCCAAGAAAGCAGTCATTTGACATGTACGGAAATCGGTGACGGAAATTTAAATTACGTCTTTCATATTTTTGACCATAAACAAGAAAAAGGATTGATTATCAAGCAGGCACTTCCCTACGCCAAAGTGGTCGGAGAGAGCTGGCCACTTACATTAGACCGTGCGAGGATCGAAAGTGCTGCCCTAATCAAGCAGTCAGAATATACGCCGCACCTTGTACCAGCAGTCTATTATTCAGATACAGCTCTTGCTGTGACGGCTATGGAGGATCTATCACACATAGAAATCGTCAGAAAAGGGCTAATTGCCGGAAAACAATATCCGCATTTATCTGATCATGTCGGAGAATTCTTAGGAAAAACACTTTTTTACACTTCTGACTTTGCCACAAATCCTAAAATCAAAAAACAATTTGTGAAGCAATTTACGAATCCAGATCTTTGTGACATTACCGAAAAGCTTGTCTTCACAGATCCTTTCTTTGATAGCAGCACAAATGATTTTGAAGAAGAATTAAGAGAAGCCGCCGAAGCGCTTTGGGCAGATCTTGAAGTGCAAGCAAAAGCAGCTGAATTGAAGCGTATTTTCCTGACATCTGCCGAAACACTTGTTCATGGAGATCTTCATACAGGCAGTATTTTTGCAAGTGAGACGGAAACAAAGATCATTGATCCAGAATTCGCTTTTTATGGTCCCTTCGGATTCGATATCGGTCACTTTATCGCCAACCTGTTCCTAAACGCTTTGTCTCGTGAAAATGAACACGATCAGCAGCACCTTTTTGACCATGTCGTCAATGTATGGGCGACCTTCAAGGAAGTGTTCGCAAAAGCTTGGAAAGAAGACAGCATTGAAGCGTTTAGTGTATCTGACAGCTTTTTAGAAACAACCTTTGACCGTATTTTAAAAGAAGCGACAGGCTTTGCAGGCTGTGAGCTTGTCCGCCGAACGATTGGCCTTGCTCATGCCGCTGATCTTGATGCGATTCCATCACCATCTAAACGGATTCAGCAGAAAAAAACAGCACTTACGCTCGGAAAAACATTCATCAAACAATATCATGCAGTGGAAACAGCGTCTGACCTCGTCGCATTATTCCAGCAATCTGTAAAGGAGTGACGGGTTTTGTCTAAAGAATTTGAAGTCCCCCGTTCTGTCGAATGGGAAGAAAACCATATTAACATTTTGAATCAGCAAAAATTACCGGCAGAAACCGTGTTTGAGCATCTATATACAAAAGAAGACGTGTATGATGCCATTGTCACGTTAAAAGTGCGTGGAGCACCTGCCATTGGCATTACAGCAGCTTTCGGACTGGCGCTCAGTGCCCAAGATATTGAGACAGAAGACATTGATGTGTTTAAAAAAGAAGTCATTCAGATAAAAGAATATTTAAACAGTGCTCGTCCAACCGCTGTGAATCTAGCCTGGGCATTGGAGCGGTTGTTGCGGCGCATTGAGCGTGCAGCTTCAGTCAATGCAGCCAAAACAGACCTTGTCCATGAAGCCATTCAAATTCAAATCGAAGATGAAGAAACATGCAGACAAATCGGTCAAAATGCACTCCAGCTCTTTAAATCAGGTGATCGGATTATGACCATTTGCAATGCAGGTTCCATCGCCACAAGCCGTTACGGAACAGCCCTTGCTCCATTCTATTTAGCGAAAAAGAAAAATCTCGATCTTCACATTTATGCCTGCGAAACACGCCCTGTTCTCCAAGGGGCTAGACTGACAACATGGGAGCTCATGCAAGGCGGCGTAGATGTGACGCTCATTACAGATAACATGGCAGCCCACACGATGAAGGAAAAGCAAATTTCTGCTGTCATTGTTGGAGCTGATCGTATTGCCCGTAATGGAGATGCGGCGAATAAGATTGGCACGTTAAGTCTTGCTATTTTAGCCAAGCATTTTCAAATCCCATTTTTTATAGCTGCACCGCTATCTACCTTTGATGTCTCGACTAAAGACGGATCAGATATTCCAATAGAAGAGCGCGACCCGCTGGAAGTAAAGGAATTTAACGGCGTCCAAATTGCACCACCTGATGTTCAGGTATTCAATCCCGCCTTTGATGTCACTCCTCACCATCTCATTTCAGGGATCATTACAGAGAAAGGGATTATCACGTCGAACTATACTGAAGAGATTGATGCTCTGTTTGCTGAAAACATCTCACTCTGATCATAAAAAAAGCGCCGTGTACTTCTTATTTAAGAGCACTGCGCTTTTTTATTTCATTCGTTTTTGCTAAGATTTCGTTTTTCTGTTCTTCTGTCAAAACGTTCATTTTGACACATAGTGAAGTGATGGCATACATTTTATTCTTTTTGTCCCAAAGCATTCCCTAGCGCCCTCCTTTTTCCCTCAACCAACTTTTTTAGCTTAATAAAAGGATATGTCGCTTGGAAAACTTTTGGAACAGGTCAATCGATTTATTTTTGAACAAATGGGATACCTTCTAATTCAAGCAGAACCGCTTTCATATCTGTCTTCGTTCCTGCATAACCCGTCAGAGATCGGTCTTTTCCAATCACTCTGTGACACGGAATAAAAATAGGTATTGCATTGCGTCTGTTGGCTTGTCCAATCGCTCTCACTGCCTTTGAGTTACCAATCGTTTCTGCAATATCTCCATAACTTTTTGATTCACCATACGGAATAGCCGAAAGTGCTTCCCATACTTGCTCTTGAAACAAAGTTCCCGTTTGCTTGAGCGGGAGATCGAATACTTGTCGCTCACCCTTGAAATATTCATCTAGCTGTTTTTTCGCTTCTTGTAATACAGACGTTTCTTTTTCTTTTAGATTGGATGCTTGCTTTTTTGCTAAAAACGGCTCATCATCAAACATCACTTCAATGATGGCATCGTCTTTTTCTAGTATGTATAGTGCCCCAATTGGTGCGTGATAGACGGTATAATACACGTTAATGCTCTCCTTCTTGTTTCTTCTGTCTAAGTGGCAGCGTGAGATGGAAGACGGTTCCTACCCCTTCCTCACTTTCTACCTCAATGGTTCCTTGGTGCTCTTCAATAATTTTATAACTAACCATTAAGCCAAGTCCAGTTCCTCTTTCTTTTGTCGTATAAAATGGTTCTCCTAGACGCCTCAGCTTGTCCTCTGCCATTCCGCAGCCTTCATCCCGCAGTGATATAACAATATGCTCTTCGCCCTTCCTCTGAATGGTCACATAGACATTTCCTTTTCTCGGCATGACTTCAATTGCATTTTTTAGAATGTTAATAAAGACTTGTTTTAATTGATTTTGTTCGCAATAAATGAGCGGTATCTCATCCATCACATTGAGATGCATTTGAACGTTGCCAAGGTTCGCCTGTGCGTGCAGCAGATCCATCGTGTCTTTCACAATTTGCACCACATTTTTTTCTTCATATACGATGGCTTGCGGCTTCGCTAAAATCAAAAATTCGGTGATGATCGATTCAATTCTTTTCAGCTCTGAAGTGATCACATTAAAATAGAGGGAATACTCCCCTTCTATATTTCCTTTTAACAGTTGGATAAAGCCTTTTAATGCTGTCATTGGGTTTCTGATTTCATGCGCAATGCCAGCGGCAAGCTCACCGACCACATGAAGGGTATCTGATTTTCTCACGCGCTCTTCTAATTCCTTCCGCTCTGTCACATCTCTAAAGATCGCCAAATTCATATTATGAATGATGTTGCGTTTAAAAGAGAATTCTAATATCCGCTGATCTGGGTGGTTCAGCACAAACGGCACTTCATTGTCCATTTCATCTAATGACATCGCTTGGGCAG
The DNA here is from genome assembly GCF_009937765.1 of Bacillus pumilus. Classification (NCBI taxonomy): domain Bacteria; kingdom Bacillati; phylum Bacillota; class Bacilli; order Caryophanales; family Bacillaceae; genus Bacillus; species Bacillus pumilus. The sequence continues at coordinate 2,917,479 of NZ_CP047089.1, forward strand.
GCTGTGCCAAATGTTCAACTTGATAAGGCGCAAGGATATGGAAAAGATTCATTTCCGTTAAATGATCATCTTTTAACCCGAGCAGCTCGCTTGCGGAGGGATTGACTTCGATAATGCGGTATTGGTTATCAAAAAGAACAATGCCGTCCATTGATCCATTAAATACTTTACGGAATTTGAGCTCACTTTCCCGCAGCTCCTCCTCCATCCTTTTTCGATCACTCACATTACGTAAAATGGTTAAATGCTGTCCTTCTAATACCGCATGCTTTGATGTAAACTCAAGCTCTTTAAACTGCCCATTCGCCATTCTGAACAAAAGCTCTTCCCTTATTTCATGATTCCGAATATATCGCCTTCTAGTCGGTCTATATCTCTGATCAGATTTCACGAGAAAGTCTGTGAGTTTTTTGCCAATCAGTGAATGCATAGGCAATTCAAAAATGCGGCAGGCTGATTCATTTGCTCTGACAATCTCTCCATCATCCGCCCATATGATGATTGCATCCATTGCATTTTCAAAAATTTCTCTAAAGCGTTCCTCACTTTTTAACAGCTTTTCTTCCATTAACCTTTTTTCTGTAATATCCCGCATGATGGACATATAAAAACCGCTCATCACATTTGATGTAATGGTGAGCTCGAATAATTTGTACTGGCCAGATTGAAGGGTAACGGGAAGCTCTCCCTTGGCTTTCCCAGTCTCTTTAAGTGATGTTAAAAGGTGCTGTAAGGCTGGAAGATTTTCATCTTCGACAAATTCATTTAAATAACGATCGGTTAAATCAGTCTTTTGCAGTTCAAAGCTCTGACAAAAAGAATGATTGGCGTCGATCATGCAGCCATCCTGATCAAAAATGACCATGCCGTCAATGGCTCGGTCAAACAAATCTTTGAACAGCTGCTCATTCATCGATCGTTCTCGTTCTAGTATTTTCTTTGAGGAAATATCTCGCATGACCACAATATATTGCTGATTCAAGACGTCATGCTCTGCGACAAATTCAATATATTTTGTTTCTCCGTTTTCAAGCTGAATGGAAATTTCTCTTCTTAACGTTCCTTTTCGAAAAAATAAATCAAGGGAGCATTCAATTTTGTCTTTCGGGATGCCGTATAGGAAATCTAGAACGGATTTATTGAGGAGGTCTTCTTTCGATGTCTGTACAAGCCTGCATGTCGCTTCATTGGCTTGGATAATATTGAGGTGTTGATCAAATATGAAAATGGCATCTAACGTCTTATTTAACAGCATTTTTTGCTGCATCAACTCTGTTCGCAAATATTCGTTCTCTTTTGCTAATTTTCTGATATCTTCTGCGCCATCGAGCGTTTCAGTCATTCTCTTACACTCCTTTTCCAGCCTCATTCCTCTACAATATTTCTACAATATTTTCATTGTTCCTTCATTCGACTCATAAAAAAAGATAACTTTTTACACGAAGACTGTCTCTTTTGTTGCATTTGGATGACAGGATTGAACCTCGATTCTCTTTTCTTACGCTTTTTTTACAACCGTTCTACAATTTCACATCAAATAGCGAAACGAGCCAAAAAGTATTTTAAAATGGGGCAAATACGGGAACAGTGCACTTAGAACATTTATGTTTAAAATCAAGCAGGAAAGGTGATGTTATGGCATCTTCACGAGATAGTTATTTTGATAATGCGAAGTTTCTTCTGATTTTTCTAGTGGTTTTTGGTCATTTGTTACGATCATTCATTCATGATAATGATTGGATGCTTTATTTATACAAGTTTATTTATACTTTTCATATGCCTGCCTTTATTTTGGTTTCTGGGTTCTTTGCAAAAGGGTTTAGAAAACCAGGTTTTATGAAAAAAGTCGCTGTTAAGCTGATCATCCCATATTTCATTTTTCAGGTGATCTATTCCGTTTACTATTATCTCTTGCAGGATCAAAGCATCGCCAATTTAAATCCAATTGACCCGCAATGGTCTTTATGGTTTTTAATTAGTTTATTCTTTTGGAACTTGCTACTCATTCCTTTTTCTAAACTGCCATTTCAGTGGGCGATGATCGTCAGTTTGTCAATTGCGTTACTTGTCGGTTACGTAGACAGTATTAGCAATACGCTGAGCTTGTCGCGTACATTTGTCTTTTTGCCGATGTTTTTAGCTGGCTTCTATTTAAAAAAGCAGCATTTTGAATTCATCCGTACAAGTAAAGGAAAACTGGCAGCACTTCTTGTATTAATGGCTGTATTCTTGTTTTGCTATTTATATGAATTTGATTATTCCTTCTTATTTGGATCACAGTCATATGCTTCTCTTGGTGATGAAGGAGTCATTGCGGCAATGAAACGAATGGCATGGTATTTGCTTGCATTCGGCGCTACATTCAGCTTCTTTGCTTTAGTCCCAACACGACGTTTCTTCTTTACAAAATGGGGCACAAGAACGCTATATGTGTATTTATTACATGGCTTTGTCATCAAGCTCCTTAGAACGACTTGGTTTGATGATTGGGCCCTGAATGCAGCAAGTGTGCTCATGTTATTACTACTGACCATTCTGCTCACCTTTACCCTGTCTAGCACCTTTGTTAAAACCGTTGCACAGCCAGTGATTGAGCTCAAAATGACCAATCTTATGCGTACAATTACCGGCAGACAAGGCAGTTATAGCAAATAAAAAACGATCCTGCGAGGATCGTTTTTTCTATTTTTTGTGACATTCATCATCTTTCTTAGGTTTTACAAGCGTATCAATCCATTTGCTGCTGTTGATATCTCCAAGCTCACTGCCAAATTCCTCTTCTAAGATATCTGGGTCCATCGGCTTTTTATGGTCTTTCATGTCCTTGCTTTTTACATGCTTCTTAGTCATGAGATCCTCCCCCTTGTTTCCCTTTATGAGAATTTCGGTTTGCCTGACGGTCTCTTGATTGTTCATCAAATTGTGTTTGTCCTTGATCATGTGCCATGCTCTCTGTCGGTGTCATATTATTTGTCAGTGCTTCATTTTTCGCTGCTTTTCTTTTCATCTGAAATCAGTCCTTTTTTAACATATTTAGTTCTTCTCTTAATTGGTCTAGAAATTCCGTCATTTGTTTGACCGTCACCGGCTTTTCCTCTGGCTTTAACTCATAGCCGATTTGTCCATTGGCTTCTAGGGTGGCTTTTTTGAGACTGCTGATCTCTGTAATACCTTGCTGCTTTAGGCGCATTTTAAATTGATCTCTTGTAAGCCTCGTTTTCTTCAACTTGTGATCAAGCATTTCTCCGTCTTGTAGAATCACCACCGATTTCCCTGAAACTAATTTTTCAAAGAAATCAGATTGAATCGACAGCTTCTCCATGATGACAAGCGCCACAATAAAGGTAGCGGCTGCATAAATCGTTTCAAGTAAATTATGCTCAATAAAGGGTTGGATAATAATCGATCCGATTGAAATCATGATCACTGTTTGTTGAACAGTTAATTGACTAATGGATTTGGGCCCTGCTATTCTCAGCAGCAAGGTACCAACTAGCAGCATGACAATCGCTTTCCATATTACATCCAGCACGTCTCGTTCACCTCTTACCTATAGATTGCGAACATCGTATGTGATTTAGCCAGTTAGATAATGGAAATAAAAAAACAGCATTCGCTCGGAATGCTGTTAGCCGATGATGACACGCTCTTTCGGATAATGATAATTCGCTTCGCTTTCTCTTCGGCCAATTAAATATAAAAAGCTTGGAATGCCGATACGTCCAATAAACATGACCATCATAATGATACACTTACCAAAAACAGAGAGCTCAGAGGTAATCCCTAATGATAGACCTGTTGTTCCGAAAGCAGAACAGACTTCAAATAAATTTTGAAGAAGCGTATTATGTTCGGATAAGGTTAATAAGAATGTAGCACCAAACACCAATATAAAGGCCATCATCGTCACCATCAGAGATTTGTTAATATCTGCTTGATGCAGCTCTCTTTTGAAAATTTTAATGGACTTATTTCCCCGGGCAAAATGAAACAATGCGAGTAAATTAAGGGCAAACGTGGTTGTCCGAATTCCGCCCCCGACAGAGCTTGGAGAAGCCCCGATAAACATGAGTAGACATAAAAATAACAGCGTCGGTTCTGTCAATTGAGTAATATCTAATGTGGAAAGTCCCCCACTTCTTGTAGCTGTCGATTGAAACAATGAATAAAATAACACTTCGTGCCAGCTCTTTCCTAAAAACGTAAACCGTGCTTCAAGAGCATAAATCCCAATAGCGCCAACAATGACTAAGCTGCCAAACGTAATCGTTGTGATTTTTGTAAACAACGAGAACGATGCATGCTTTCGGTCCTGATTAAATAAGTAATCCTTTACTTCCACGAGCACAGGAAAGCCAATCGCGCCAAAGATGATCAGCAGCATCGTAATAAATTGGACGAAATAATCATCTTTGTATGGGATGAGCGAGTTCCCTGTAATATCGAAGCCACCATTGGTGGTCGCACTTATACTTGAGAAGAAGCCATGTAAGAATGCTGTCTGTACATCGTAATATTTGAGAAAATACATACTTAAGATCAGACCGCCTACAAACTCAATAAGCAAAATTAAATATAAAACCTGCTTCATTAATTTCACAATTCCTGATAAATTGCTCTGGTTTTGATCTGCCATAATGAGCTTTCTTTCTTTAATACCGATTCTTTTTCGCATGACAATCCACACAAAGGTACCGAGCGTCATAATGCCGATACCCCCGATTTGAAGGACAAACGCAAGGATCCACATACCTGCCACACTAAATGTTTGCGAAGTATCAACCACAGTAAGTCCTGTGACACTCACAGCACTCACCGCCGTAAATAATGCATCGATAAATGTCCACTTCACCCCATCTTGATGAGCGACTGGCAAACTGAGAAGAATAAGTGAGACGGTTACAGCGAGAAAATAATAAAGGGCAATCAGCTGGAAAGCCGATAGCCGGTCAATTAGCTTTTTAATTGGGTTCATTGTCATTCCTTCTTTTAACTTTCATTTTTCAATACTTATCATTTTAATGAAAAGAGACATGATTTTAAAGATATTTTATGCTTTATTTACTTTTTCATCAAAAAAGAAAAGACATCCTGTAACAGAATGTCTTTTCGTCTCTCTTATTTTGCTTCTAGTCTTCTAATTCTTTCGTTTAAATCAGGGTGTGTTGAGAAAAGAGAAGCTTTTCGTTTACCACTAATTTTAAGCGTAGCAACTGCTGTTTGATCATCATCTTTAATTCGTGACGTATACGCCTCAAGCGAGCGAAGTGCATGAACCATCTTATCTTTACCCGCAAGGTCAGCTCCCCCGCGGTCTGCATGGAATTCACGATGTCTAGAATATGCAAACACGACAAGGCTTCCTAGAACAGAGAAAATGATTTGGAAAACAATCACTGCAATAAAATGAACAATCGGCACAAGCTCTTCACGCGAAACAAAGCGACTTGCGATCCATGCCGCAATTCTTGAAAGGAAGACAACGAACGTGTTGACGATCCCTTGAAGCAGCGTCATTGTCACCATGTCTCCGTTCGCAACGTGAGCAACTTCGTGAGCGATGACACCTTCAACTGCTGCATCATCCATTTCATGAAGCAATCCAGTGGAAACCGCAACAAGTGATCTTCTCTTAGAAGGACCTGTCGCAAAAGCATTTACTTCAGATGATTGATAAATACCAACCTCAGGCATTTTAGAAAGACCTGCTGCTCTTGATAGTCTGTGCACACGGTCGACAAGCTGCTGCTCATCATATGTTAAGGAATCCTTTTCAGGGTTCAACACACGTACACCCATCATCATTTTTGCCATCCAGCGAGACATCGCAAGTGACATGAACGAGCCAACAAAACCGACAACTGCACTGAATACTAACAGTGCCACCATACTAATTCTACCGTCTGCTCCTATATAAGAACCAACACCAGTTGCTGCACTAATAACCGATAGTACAATACCAATCGTAGTGATAACAAGAATGTTCGTTAATATAAACAGAAATATTCTTTTACCCATACATAACCTCCGCTGTCATATTAAGTTCATTTGAACTTATTAATAAAATTATAAAAATAAACGTCTCAAATTGCAAGGAAAAAGGAATCATTTCCTCTATTTATCATAACGGCTTAAGCCCCGTCACTTCAATATTTATGACATATACCACAGCTAAAAAGTGAATAAATTGTGACGTCACTTTGTGGATTTTAGTTTATTTTGCATTTTTACCAAAAAGAGATTATGATGTTGAATTAGATCAATGATGACGTTTTTGACATACAAACGAGGTGGAACAATGGGTGCTTTTAAATTAACGAGAATTGACATGACAAGTCTTCTTTATTCTCTAAAAGGAGAGGGAGATCTAACTCCGCTTCAGCTATTAAATTTATCTGTAAAAAAAGACAAACATCACGAACTTGACGAGCTCATCATCCCTTCTTTTTTTGAGAGGCTTGAACGACGGAAACAAAAATCAGAGCATGGACTCTCCACAAATGAAATTGTAGAATTAGGAAATCTTTGCGAACTGACTTCTCTTAAATCGACAGCGATTCAAAACTGGATCAAGCGTGATATTAAAGATATGATTGGCCACCCTGAGCTTGGAAAGAAGTACTCAATTGATCAGGTCGTTATTTTATTAATTGTGAGAGATTTAAAATCAGTTTTTGACTTTGATGCCATCCGCACCATCTTATCTGCCTTATTTAACACGATTACGGATCGAACTGATGATATTATTAGTCCATTGCGTTTTTATGAAGCATATGCGCATGTCCTTGATTTTATTTATCATCACACGCCTTTTCCGTTAAAAGAAACAAACTTACGGGAAATCACAGAGGTTCAGACAGATAAGCTACGTGAAGAATTTGCTGAATTATCGCAGCACCAATGGCGTTTGATCAAAGGTATTATCAGTTCAACCGTTTTTTCTGTCTTTACTTCACACTTGCAAAGTACAGCACAAGAAATGATGTTTCATACACTACAGCATCAGGATTAAAAGAACCGAGGTGAATCATCACCTCGGTTTTTTGTACAGCAATTGCCAGCATAATTGCATGCCGTTTTCTTCAAAATAAGAAGGCGCAACAAACATTATGAGGTGAAAGGAGGAATACGGACATGGCAAATCGAAATCAGCTTCTTGTTCCTGGAGTAGAACAAGCATTAGATCAATTTAAATACGAGATCGCTCAAGAATTTGGCGTGACTCTCGGTTCAGATACAGTCGCACGTGCAAACGGTTCTGTTGGCGGTGAAATTACTAAAAGACTCGTTCAACAGGCTCAATCACAAATGGGTAATCAATCTAAATAAAAGCATGGTGAAATACGCCGGAGTGATTCTGGCGTTTTTTTATTGTTCATATGTGTGCTCATACCAGTTCTCACGATACGGGGACGGTGCACCTTTTCCTTGCTTCTTCATATGTTCTTTTTTTCGTTCAGAGGACGGCTGCTTTTGATCCCTGTCGTTTTTTTTTGCGTGCTTTTCAGCGCCACCACGCGATGTGCCGTTTGGATTCCTTTTGTCATCAGGTTCCGTCGAGTGATTTTTTTTTTGTTCTTTATCGATAGAACGATCCTTTTCCTCTTTTATTTGATTGTCTTTGCTTTTATCATCAGGTTTTGTTTGATGAGGCTTTTCAATAGATCCTTGCTCTTCCCTCTTTTGGTCCTTTTGCTCTTTGTCTTCAGCTTCAGGAGCCTCTTGATCTGGCTTCATCTCTTCGCTATCGCCTGACTTGATGTCTTCTTGTTTGTCTTGATCTGCTTGGTCTTCATCATCTTTTTTAGGCTCTTCTTCTTTGACAGCATCACTCTCTGCTGCGTCTTCATCCTTTTGAATGTCTTCTTGTTCTTTGTCTTGCATTTCTTGATTTCTAATATATGTGCCTGTTGAAATGCCTGCCTTTTGAGCTTTTTCTCTTGTTTCCAGGTCACTTTCTACAGTTTCTAGCTTGTAATCGCGCTTTTGATATTCACCAGAAATGGTGTTAATTTTACTTTTGACGTTGGTTTTATATGTATGGTCCTGCTTGTTTTCATAAACCGTTGAAATATAAATACTCTTAGAGTGGTTCACGTAACCTTTTTTATCACAGTCATCTATGATTTCCTGCACAACTTTGGTCATGTCGTTTTTTTCCAAATCCTTCATACTGGCCAGTACTTGTTTCGCATCTTTATTCAGTGGTGTGACACCAATCACTTGGTAATTGTGATCAAGCTTCAGTTCAAAGCTTGGATTAATGTCAATTGTCATATATGCATATGCTTTTTGACTTGAGAAAGATGGCATCATAGTAAAAATCACGACAATAATCGCTGCGATTGATAGGATTCCTGCATTTAAAGGACGTAAACGAAGCAAGTCAAAAAAACCGGCTTTTTTTCTTTCGAGACGTGATTCATTCGGAAATGTCACTTCTTGACCGATTTCATAATCTTGCTGTTCATATTTTGTCCGCAGAAATTGTCCATCAGGGGTCAGCAGCGTGACATATTTTTTGTTTTTTTCTACTATAATGCCTCTTCTCATGAATTAAGCACCCCTTTAAGGTAATCTTTCAAATACACATAATCACCCGTCATAATGATCGCCATCGCAATGATATATTTTCTATTTCTCTCAATCGTTTTGCGGCTGACTTCCACTAGTTTTTCAAGCTGTTTGACAGGTAATTGTTTTTTCTGAAATAAAATGGTTCGGAGCTCATCGTGTTCAACGAGTGTGTGAGCTACTTTAATGGCATTTTGCCTGGCATCTGCATGCTTTGGTGAATGTTCAAGCAGCTCTTGAAACGTGAGACCGTATACTTTTAATCTTTCTTTAAAATGTTCAATTTCTTCTCTTCTATGTTCTTGTTCAATTAAACGTCTATATTCATTTGTAGACAGCTCTGCTTCAATCATGCTTTGAGAATACTCGCCATTTTCACTTTCTTGCAGGTCCATTTGAACCGTTGGCGCATTTCTCGCTTCTTTTCGAATATAGTCGATCACTTTTCTTTTAATAATTAATTCTGCGAAGGCAAGGAGTGAGTTTCCTTTTTCGGCAGAGTATTTTTCTATCGCTTCATTAAAGGCAATTAAGCCAATGCTGAATTCATCATCTTTTTCATCTATATATCGTTTACAAACGGATGAAACCGTCTTAGCGACAAATGGTTTGTATTGCTCTATTAATGCATTTTGCAGCTCGGTATCACCTTGTTGGATACTGATAGCCGACTGCTCTAATGTTTGCTTTTTCTTTCCTTTTTTAAACAAAAGGCTAAGCAATGGTTTCACCTCAGTTCTCCCTATATTACTCATTTATGATAGCTAATTTATGAGGGAAGCGCAAAGGAAGAAATGAGGAATTCATTTCCTGTTACTCAATTATGACATGTATATCATCATCTACTTTACAATGTTTCGTCTAAAAGCAAAGAAATAAGGGGGTATCTCCCCCTTATTTGTAATATACGTGTTATGAAAATGAAATGATATTTCTTTCAAAAAACCTACTCTTCTAGGCGTTTCTCTTGTTTTTCCTTGATTTGTTGCCCGCCTTTTCTTGATGGGCTTGATAAAAACCAGCCAAATGCTGCAATTGCGAGAAGCACTGTCCAGAAAATCACTTTCCATAATGTTGAATGAATAAAGTGAGAGGACACGATACCAATGGCTGGATGTGACAGTGTATAAAGCGTGAGCTTCACACCAACCCACCCGACAATGACAAAAGCAGCTGTTTCTAGGCTCGGTCTTGTTTTGAGCAATTTCACAAAGACCGTCGCTGCAAATCTCATGATGATCAAACCGATGATACCACCTAAAAGAATGACAATAAATTGACCACCATCAAGTCCACCGATTTGCGGAAGACTTGTTTTTGGCAGTGTTACGGCTAATGCGACGGCCGCTAAGATGGAATCGACAGCAAAAGCGATGTCAGCAAGCTCGACTTTTACAACTGTTGCCCAGAATCCGCTTTGCTTCATGTTAGTGTCTGATTCCTTTTTCTTAAATACGTGCGATTTTAAAATATGGTGAATGGAAATATAAAGAAGATAAATTGCGCCAATGGCTTGAACTTGCCACACATCCACTAAAAACGAAATAAGAAATAGAGAACCAAATCGCATGACAAATGCACCCGCAAGCCCGTAAAACAGTGCCTTTTTTCTTTGCTTTTCAGGAAGGTGTTTCACCATCACAGCCATGACAAGCGCATTATCAGCGGCTAAAATTCCTTCTAATCCAATCAGTACGAGAAGAACCCACCCGTACTCTAAAATAATTGCTGCATCCATCATCATTCCTCCTTGTTTTTTATCTATTGTCCCACAACAGACAAAGGCTTATGAATGCAAAAAAGACCTTTGCCTGTAATGGCAAAGGTCTTGCTAGACATGTGATATGTAGAATCATGCCAACAAAGCCGATGGAACTTAAGTCCATGTAATGACGACTTTGTTTCCGGTAAAAACCGGACGCTACTCCCCTTTGGTGGGATTTAAGAATATTTAGATTACTTATATTTTAATCAATACACACTGTATTGTCAACAGGTGACTTTCACCCTGGCCCAACGATTAGGCAGTTGGTGTTTCTGCTTTTCTTTTTCTACGTTTCAACCATATATACATCGCGAAAAGCAACACAATCCCGATTCCAATCGGCAGGAGATATGGATCTAACATTGCGCCAACCTCTTTCCAGTTCTCCCCAAGCACAAATCCAAGATACACATACACAAATGTAATAGGTGTAATCGCTAAAAACGTGTACAGGCAAAATACCCACACATTCATTTTGGCAATACCGCACGGGATGGAAATAAGCGTTCTAACCCCTGGAATAAACCGGCCACTAAATGCGACGAACCCACCATGCTTTTCAAAAAAGGCATCCGATTTATCAAGCGACTCCGGTTTCACAAAAAAGTACTTTCCATATTTATTTAAAAAGGGTCTGCCGCCATAACGTCCTAACCAGTACAAAGTCAAAGGACCAGCCACGCCGCCAATAGAGCCAGCTGCTACAACACCGATGAAGGCCATGTCCCCTTTGGAGACCCAGTAACCCGCAAGAGGCAGAACCACTTCAGCAGGAACAAATTCAATACATAATGCAAGAAAGATGCCAAAGTACGACAAGTTCTTAAAGGCATCAGCTAAAGAAATAATAAAATCTTCGATGTTTATCAATCCCTTTCACACATAATCGTTTAACTGATTCTCTCTCTTTTAGAATCGCACATATATTAAACGAATAAAACAGAAAAAACGATTCACTTTTCGTCGTTTTTTTACATTAAATTTGATTTTACTATAAAAACAGGTGAAAAAACGATGATTATGGTATTTAAGTGAAGGAAAAGTGAACACAGAAGCCATTCAATCCGATATATTAAGTATACGTCTGTTTTAAGATACTGGAGGTTTTCTTACATGACCCATTTAACAGGAAGCTACAATGGATGGCTTGTCTTTCTGTCAATCGTACTCGCCGCTCTCGCCTCCTACTCAGCTCTTCAATTAGCCAGCCGAGTGGCACAGTCAAGCGGTGCGAAGAAAAAGGTATGGCTGATCGTTGGTGCCTTGATCATGGGAATGGGGATATGGTCGATGCATTTTATTGGCATGATGGCATTTCACGTGCGTGCTGGCATCACATATGAAACACCCTTGCTCATTTTATCGATTTTGGCATCTTTTGTCGGATCCTTGATCGCATTCACAATATGCATTCAAGAACAGCTCTCCACAAGACGGCTGCTCATTAGTTCAATCACCATGGGCTCAGCTATTTGCAGCATGCATTACCTTGGAATGGAATCAATGGCCAATGTCTCCATCAGCTATGATCCAGTCCTCTTTTTTCTTTCGTTTTTCATTGCTACGATAGCGTCTTTCTTTTCGCTTCATCTCTTTTTTCGGCTCCATCGATCCGGAAAAAAACAGGAGGATCATCTGTTAAAAATAGTTGGTGCACTTGTGATGGGCGGGGCTGTTGCTGGGATGCATTATACCGGTATGGCTGCTTCTACTATGTTTTTTCATTCAGATGGTCAGTCTTCCGGGGGTGGTTCTCTTGAATTATCACCATTCAGTCTGTCGATTTTCATCGGTTTAATGACACTGATTGTCCAGACACTGATGATTTTTGGTGCCTATATCGATCACCGAATCATGAAGCAGGCAGATAAGCTCAAGGAAAATGAACAGCGATTTCAATCACTCATCAAACATAATATCGATGGCATTATCGTGTTATCGGTCAATCGAAAGGTGCTTTCTGCAAACGACTCAGGTAAACAAATTTTAAAAATGTGCAATTCTTGGATTGGTGACGATGTCAGCCAATACGTCATGCCGACTGACATGTGGGAAGAATTTATTTATGAGTCAAAGAAAGCCATCACACGTGAAGCAGAACTAAAAGCAGCAGATCGCTTTTATTATTATCATGTCACTTACATACCTGTTCATGTCAACAATTCGCTTGACAGTATTTATCTTGTCTTAAAAGATTTAACGCAGCAGCGGATTGCAGAAAAAGAAATTCATGTCATGGCACATTATGATGCGTTAACTGAGCTTCCTAATCGGCGCCATGCCATCAACCATTTAAATGATGTTCTCTCCGCTCAAGAAGAGACGGGTACATCGACGGCTGTTCTTTTTCTTGATTTGAATCGTTTTAAAATTATTAATGATGCACTTGGTCATAACATAGGGGACTTACTTCTTAAAGCAGCTGCGAACAGACTGACGCAATGTTTACCAGACAACGGCTTTATAGCAAGACTAGGTGGGGATGAATTTTTAATGATCTTCCCTGATATGGGGCATGACACACAGAAAATTGAACAGCTTTCTCAAAATATCATTCGTCAATTTGAGCGTCCTTTTTTCATTCAGAATCATCAGCTCATTACATCTATCAGCATTGGAATTGCTATTTCACCTCAGAATGGGAAAGATGGGATGGAATTAATGAGGAAAGCCGATATGGCGATGTATTTATCTAAAAAACATAAACAAAGTCGTTATGAGTTTTTCACCGAATCAATGGAAAGATCAAGTGAAGACAGGTTGAACCGAGAGCTTGAGTTACGGGATGCCATTCAAAGAGAACAGTTCGTGCTTCATTACCAGCCTCAAGTGAGTGCGAAAACAAGAGAGATGACTGGCGTAGAAGCTCTTCTAAGAATGAAAGCACCAGATGGTTCGTTAAAATCACCTGAGGCTTTTATTGAGCTGGCAGAGGAATCAGGACTGATCATTGATATTGGCAGATGGGTCATTGATACCGCATGCAGGCAGGCTAAAACGTGGTATGATACTGGTCTGAAAATTCCTGTGGCTGTTAATTTATCTGCGAAACAATTTAATTCTGAAGACTTAATTGATTTGATTAAGCTAACACTGAAAAAATACGATCTGACACCGTCACTACTCGAGCTTGAAGTCACAGAAAGTATGACAATGGACAATATCAAGCAATCAAAACAAGTGCTGACGTCACTGAAACATCTAGGCGTTCGCATTAGTATTGATGACTTCGGTACAGGTCATAGCTCCTTAAGCTATTTAAAGGATTTACCCATTCATCGACTAAAAATCGACAAATCCTTCATTGAAGATATTTTAAATGATTCAAAATCTGAACAAATTACAGGTGCTATTATCGCGATGGGACATCAACTATCTCTTGAAGTCATAGCAGAAGGTGTTGAAACCTTTGCACAAGCGCAGCTTTTATCTGCACAAGGATGCGACGACCTGCAAGGCTTTTATTATGCAAAGCCACTTCCAGCAAGCGATATCGAAAAATTCATTGCCTATCCAGCGCATCAGCTGGACACATAAAAAAGGTGCCAATCATGGCACCTTTTCGTTCTATCTAAATAATAAATGTTGACTGTGAATACCTGCTTTTTTCAATAGACTAATCAATTGTTCTTGTTCTTCTCGCGAGAGGCCAGAAAAAGCACGCGCAATCCGGAGAGAATGAATCGGGTAAATTTTATCAAGATAACTGCGCCCTTTATCTGTTAAATGGGCATAAACCGACCGTTTATCCTTTGGGTCCTGCTCTCTTTCAATGAAACCATTTCGTTCTAATTTGTCAATTACGTACGTCACATTCCCGCTCACAAGCAGGAGTCTTGAGCCGATTTGCTGAAGTTTTTGAGCACCTCTCGTATACAGCAGTTCAAGAACCGCAAATTCAGTTGGATTAAATCCATGCTCTTTGCTGTCTCTAATACTGTGTTCTGAAACGCTTTTAAATGCTCTTGCAAATACTTTGTAAAGTGTCATTGAACGTTCTACTTCTTCTTCATTAAACGATAGTCTCATCACATATCTACCTCTTATAATATTTTTTTAACTTCAAGGCTTTCTTGCGGTGCAGTTGGAGCCTTTCGTAAAAAATAGAAGTACGTTTTTGAAAACCCTTTCAACCACATAAGTGACTCCATTCGTGTTATGTATAAGATTTCGATATAAACTTTTAAAATCCTTCTTATTTTTCATAACCATCTCGAAAAAAAGGTTTTTTAGCAAACCATCAAGATCCGACATGGTTTAACATAATCTGTAAAGACTCTATGTTTTCTTACACTGCATTCGTCAAATTTCTACAAAATTCAATATTGCTATAATATTAAACAAAAAAAGAATCCCTAATGTGACTTGCGCACATTTCAAGGGATTTTCACAATTCACGCTCTGTTTTGTTGAAAAAGAAGTGATACTCTTTTTTTAAGTCACTAATTGTCATGTTTTTTGCCGTATTTGGACTGTACACGCCCAATGAACAGAGCTGTTTCGTATAATAATGTCTTTCCTTTGCTAAAGCTTCTGTTAAGATACGCCTCACCGATTATCCCCTCCTATCAATATAATATGGACTAGGTGCTTATGAAGACCTTTTATACAAATCGTTTTGTACGGCTCTTAGAAGAGCATGTGCATTCTGACCTGCCGCCTGCATGAATCGCTCCAGTAATTCATCCCTTTTTATATCTAATGCGATGATTTCTTTTGCCATACAGATGATCTGCGTTTGCTCCATCATATGCTCCTCCTCCTATTTCAACTCATCATCATTATATGCATGCGCAACACTCTTTTCACATCTGTTGTCAACTTTCCTTCCATTGTTTTTCATTTCCATGTTTTTGTGTTATATTTTCTAACAAACAATGATTTTTTTCGTTGCTATTCTGTATAATATGAAGAAAAGACTTGCAGGGGTGAGTATATGACGCAGGAAGACGTATCTTATAAAGATAAAAAAGTCATTTCAATCGGGATTGTCAGTGAATTAACAGGGCTATCTGTCAGGCAAATCCGATATTATGAGGAACGCAGACTCATCTACCCCCAGCGCTCAACAAGAGGCACGCGTAAATATTCTTTTTCTGATGTAGAACGATTAATGGATATCGCCAACAAACGAGAAGACGGTGTGCAAACAGCGGAGATTTTGAAAGACATGAAGAAAAAAGAACAGGCCTTAAAAAGCGGACAATATAAGAAAAAGATGCTGGAAGGTCAAATTAACGCACACTTCCGGTACAAAAATCGATAAACAAATAAAATATCGCTGACTCTTTTAGGCTTTGTTTGTAGTTGGTTTTGATCATGGTTTCATAAAAAAGAGACAGCTTTTTTGCTGTCTCCGTTCCATTTACGACTAAGAGCTATTTTCGTTAGAGTATCGCTTTAATAGCTCTTGTACTGGCAAACTATTTGTATTGCTCATGCCAACAAAATATTCTAATTGCCATTTCTGCGTTTCGATAGCTTGTTTGCTAGCAGGCTTATCTGAATTGACCAAAATCACTTTCATGAGTAAAGGTATTGATCACCATTTTTATTTTCCTCATCCTTTTCCCAAAAAGCAACAAACTGTCCTATCTTAGTAGGCGTTATTTTTGCCACTCTAAAACGAATCGGCTTTGAGTTTAGCTGAAACACACCAGCTCCATATTCCGAATTTTGGACTTCTTCTCGGACAGCTTTCAAAGACATACGATTAGGTTCATAAAACATTTTATTTACATACGTTAACGCGTTATAAAATTCATTCACTGCTTTATCCCCTTATTTATTGCTCATTTCCACACTCTATCACATAGCGTTTAAGTATATGGTTAAGTGCAGCGATCTAGCGTTCATCCATTCGTTCAGGAAGCGAAACAGTTCGTTCATTGACCACATTCCCCGTGTTTAGCGTCGTTTTTGGTTCAATTAAGAGCAAATGAACTTCTTCTTCAGCAACTGGCTGATGTTCAATTCCTTTTGGAATCACAAGAAATTCTCCTTCATGAAGCGCTATTTCTCTATCCCTAAAACGGATGACTAGATTGCCTTTCCATACAAAGAACATTTCATCCTCATCATCATGGTGATGCCAAATGAATTCACCCTTAATTTTTACCATTTTCATGTATGAGTCATTCAATTCTCCACTTATTCTAGGGTTCCAATAATCATTTATTTGCGAAAATTTCTCTTGGATATTCACCTTTGAAATCAATAGATTCCCTCCTCATTTACTTGGAAACGTCTTTTTTATGTTTTCTAAGCTAAAACTCCCTACCTTATAAATTCTCCTCCTCCTCATCAGACACCAAGGGGCACATGTGCATCAACCTCTTGTATGATTAAGTTTACTTATTCTATTGGATCACGTAAAATCAAAAAATAGGGTATCATTCATCACAATTAGTGATGCAAAAAGGAGCATTATTTTGGATATTACATCTTTGGAAATATTTAAAGCAGTAGCTATTGAACAAAGCATTACAAAAGCTGCTGAGAAATTAAATTATGTGCAGTCCAATGTCTCTGCACGAATCCAGCGTCTTGAACAAGAATTAGGTGTTCCTCTTTTCTATCGATATCACAAAAAGATATCCTTAACGCCAGCAGGACGAGAACTGTTGCCATATGCAAACAAATTACTCTACGATTTTGAAGAAGCGATAGAGGCAGTAAAGCTTTCCTCTTCTCCACGAGGAACTTTGCATATTGGATCTATAGAATTTACTGCTTCGACAAGATTGCCCAGCATTTTCGCGGCATATCATAAGACATTTCCACAAGTAGAATTGAGCATGTATATGGCACCTACTGTAGATCAGGTCGATGCTATTCTCAACTACAAGGTAGACGGTGCACTAGTTGATGGGCCCATTCTTCATCCCGACATTATTGAATATCCTGTATTGGAAGAATCACTTGTTCTCATTACAAGCTACTCCCAGGAGGAATTCCATGTAGAATCAATTTTACATGAACCTTTGCTATCGTCATTTGCTCATTGCATCTATTTGGGGCGTTGGCAGCGATGGTTAGAGAGCAAAGGCTTTGCTCCGATGAAGGTAATGGAATATGGCTCTTTAGAGGGCGTGCTTAAATGCGTTGAGAATGGCTTAGGGGTTACCGTATTACCAAAATCTATGGTTGAATCTCGGATGCAAGGAAGATTTACCTGTCATCCATTACCGGAACCATATAGAATAGTGCCCACTGTGTTTATAAGACGCAGCGATTCTTACATGACCAGTGCCCTCTCACATTTTATGGAATTCATAGGCATAACTCATATGTGATCAGTCATTTGAAATAAAAAAGAGGATAGATAGAGCGAAATTCTTTCAACTCTTCTATCCTTTTAGCTTTCATTGAGAGGAAGCTTCAGATCCTTCAACGAGCCCTACAAAGTCAATCCGTACACCGCCTTTTTCAGGATCTTCTATGACCCGCATGGCCAGTGCTTTTTTCTTTCCTGTTTTTTCATCTTCGTAATTCGCATGAAAGACATGAATGCTGGCTTCTTCCAATTGAAAATCATCATAAGAAAGCGTCTCTATACCCCATTCTTTTTTCATTTTCAGCATGTCATTTGGGCTTGGGACAGCGCCTTCAACATAGATATTTTCTATTTTTTGTTTATTTCCTTCGGCAATAGCTTTAATCATCTGCTCTGCTGCCACTAGTCTTCTGTCTTTCCCCTCGTCTTCTCTTGAACATGCACCTAGCAAAACAATGCACATGAAAATGAATAAAATCTTCTTCATTGTTCTCTCCCACCTTCACCTTAAAATGTAAAGGATGGAAGCGCTATATGCAATCTTTATTCAAAAAAGACTGTAAAACGTCACGTTTTACAGTCTTCTTGCTACATCAGTGTATGAAGGAATGCTGTAGCAATTCCAAAATAGATCAGTAAGGATAAAATATCATTCAATGTAGTGATCAGTGGCCCAGATGCAATGGCCGGGTCCACATTTAATCTGTGTAAAATAATCGGCACGACCGTACCTGCCATTGTCCCAATAATCAGTGTTGCAAGCAGCGAGGAACCGACAACAAAACCTAAAATCATATTGCCTTGCCACACCATTGCGACGACTGTAATAATAATGGAACAAACAATCCCAATGTAAATACTTGCTCTCAACTCTCTAAAAATAAGGCGCACAATGGTTTTTTTTGTTAATTCTTCTTTTGAGAGCCCTCGAATGACAACAGCAAGAGACTGTGTCCCTGTATTCCCTGTCATACCAGCAATCATCGGCATGAAGAATGCTAAAGCTACAACTTGCTGAAGGGTATCTTCAAAATAATTTAAAATACTGCCTGAAATCAGCCCGATGAACAAGAGCAAAATGAGCCAAGGAAGACGGCGATATGCCGCCACAAATGCCGGTGTGTCGAACGTGATATCTTTACCAGAGGCAGCAAACTTTTCATAGTCTTCGCCTGCCTCTTGAATGACAACATCAATGATATCATCGACTGTCACAATTCCGACTAGGACATTGTTTTCTTCCACAACAGGAATCGCAAGAAAATCATATCGTTCAATCAGTTTTGCGATTTCCTCCTGATCTTGAAAGGCTCCAACGGCAATGACTCTTGTAAACATAAGATCCTGTACTTTTTCATCCGGTTCACCTAAAATGAGATCCCGGTATGAGAGCACGCCTACGAGTTGTTTTTGATCATTAATCACATATAAATAGTTGATTGATTCTGCAATTTCAGCAAAGCTTTTCAGCTTCACAACTGCATCCTGTACTGTATAATGCTGAGGTATCCAAACATAACGGTTGGTCATGATCCGTCCCGCTGTCTCAGCAGGGTAATTCATAAGAAGCTGGACGGCTTTGGATTCCTCTGCTTCCATGTTAGATAAAAGCTGATCCTTTAGCTCATCCTCCATCTCATCAAACAAGTTGGCTAGATCATCGTTATCCATTTTGTTTGTGACGAAGGTCGCTTTGTCTTTCCCTACTTTTTCAAGGACGATTTCTTGATATTCCCGCTCCAACTCACCCATCATTTCTGTCACGTCATCGACTGGTAAAAAGCTGAGGAAGCGGCTGCGGTGTTTCTCTGGAAGCTCTTTAAATAAGTAGGCCATATCATATGGCTGAAGTTCTTCCATGATGTTTTTAAATTCTTTTCGTTTTCCATCTCTTAATAAAATAATGATGCGTAAAATGAGTTCATCGTACGTTATATTTTGTATCATCGCTGTTACCTCCCCAAAGTCAGGAGATACCCGAATCCCTTAGAATGTGCGGGGGTCAGGATCTCCTCTATCTGATGTCTCGATCTGATCTTTTGACATATTCTCTATGTGTCTCGAATCGGGATGATCCATCCCCACACCTCCTTTTCCCATAAAAAAACACCTTCAACCGAATGAAGGCGCTTTGTAAGCATGACAAATAAACACTTGCTCCTTCAATCGTAGAGCTTTAGCACTGTATGGCATAGGAAAAATCCAGCTGCATTAAAAATCACCTTATGTCGATGATTTCTGTTGACCCATTGGCGTCTTTGGACATTTTTGGGCAGCAGCGTATCTCCATACAGGAGCCTCACCTAACGAAGTCTCATATTGTTGACACACTGAGATTACAGAAAAAGTGCAGTGATGTCAATAAGCAAGTTGCCCAGTTTCCTTATGTATTCGCTTACTTTTCAAAAAAAGAGCGATAGACAAAGTAGACCATCGCCCTTTCACTGTTTTTTATTCCTCTTCTGGCTGATTCATATCCTCTTGGGAGAGGAGATGAAAGGAATCATGCAAAAACAAAGCATATCCTTCTCCGTCAGGGTGCGGAACATATTCCGCATGGTCCATTGTTTGCTCTTCTTCTTTTTTCTTCATATTCTCTCGCCTCCTTTCCCGTAGTTTGTCCCAATGAAAAAACCTTACACATAAAAGTGTAAGGTTTCAGATTGTCGACAAAGGGCTAAAATGAACTTTATTTTAGCCCTTTGTCTTCTTTTCAGCTCAGCGTGATAGAAAACCTTTGAAGTCTAGGAAGGAAGAGCACTGGCGCGGAGCGAATTTGACATTCGTGAGCACCAGCGCGCAGGACTGACAAAGAATGCGAGGGTTTGTCTACACGCTGAAAACCTTACACATGAAAGTGTAAGGTTTCGTTGTGGCTTAATCATCCCATTCTTGCTTTAGGATTTTGCCTGTTTTAGCGGAAATCTCAAAATCAACTTCCTCGCCGTTTGGTGTGGTGATTTCGACTTCATATAAGTACACGCCATTTTCTTTATCTAAATCAGAATCTGTGACTGTCCCTTTTACTTTTGCAAGAGCAATTTGTTCAGCTTGCTTTTTAGTGATTTTCACATTTTGTTTCTTTTCTTTGACCGGATCATTCAGCGCTTTTCCTGATTTAGCATCGACATATACTTTATATTCAAAGCCGCCTTTTTTAATCTCGACCTCATACACCCATTTTCCTTTTTTACGCTCAAGATCCACATCATCTACATACCCTTTCACCACTTTTAGGGCTGCTTTTTCTGCTTGTTTCTTTGAGACAAACGAAGATTTCTTTTGCACCACTTGCTCCGCGTGTGCTGTTTGATTTGTATTTTGCGCTTGAAGTGTGAAACCACCTGCGACAAGAGTTCCTGTTAATGCTGTAGCTACTAGTACTTTTTTCATCATGTTCATATCCTCCTCTATTTGATTTCTCCTTTATCTTAAAGAAACAAGATGATAAAGGAAGGAAAGAAACATGAGAAAATCATGAGAAAAGGATTAGTTTTCGTACGTAATTCCTTCAATATCCCCTGTATAAGCGTTTACAAGTACCTCTGCCTCTCGCCCGTCAGGCAAATCGAGCTCCACCTCAAATACGAGCATACCGCTAAATGTTTCTAGATCGGCATCATCCACTGTCCCTCCGACTTCTTTTACTGCAATTCGGATGGCTTCTTCGACCGTGATTTTTGTCATTTTCTGTTCTTTGGAGGTCGGGCTTTTCTTTTCTGCTTCAAGCACTTTAAACGTTTGCTTGTCGACATCGACTTGATATAATTCTTTTTTTGATTGGATCGTAAAGATAAAACGATCCGATTTTTCTTTCTTTTGAATGACTGTACCGCTCACTTTTTTAACAGCCGCTTCTTCTGCCTGAAGCTCAGCATTTTTTTCATTTGGTTTTTGATAGCTTTTTATTTGTCTAATTTCTTTCATTTGACCGCTTGCGGAAGATGCAATGATTTGATAAATGCCATTTGCATTTTCCAGCGTCAATGTATAGTCCTGTTTATGATTGATTAAATCAATTTGTGTAATGTTTCCATTGTAGTCTTTTGCAATTATTTTTTTCATTTCTGCTTCACTCAATATCTTTTGATCAATGGTTTGAATCATGAGCGTTGCAAAGGCCGCAAGAACGACGAGACATCCTGCGAGCGCAAGCATCATTTTCGTTTTTCTAGACATGCAGCGCCTCCTTCCTATTTCCTATTTTATAAGGAGGAAATGAGAAATTGATGAGAAAAGACCTATTTATTTCAGGAAAAGAATGGTCATGGTTGTCCCTTCGCCGATTCGGCTATCTACCTTCAGCTCAGCTCCATGCTCTTCTGCAATTTGCTTCGCAATTGAAAGACCAAGACCCGTTCCGCCGGTCTCACTGTTTCTTGCTTCATCCACACGGAAAAAGCGGTCAAAGATTTTCGGAAGATCCTCTTCTTTTATGCCAATCCCATGGTCACCGACTGAAATAAACGGCCTCTCCTCTTTCCATCCGCAGGTCACATCAACTGGTGCTGTACTATATTTGACCGCATTATCAATCAAGATGGTCAAAAGCTGTTTGATTTTCTCTTCGTCTCCTTCCGCAATAAGCGGCTGATCTGTTTGCACACGAGATTGAATGGTTCGATTGGTGGCCACTTCAAGTGTATGACAAAGCTGATTGCACATATGACCAAGATCAACTGGCTTCATATCCACATAGAGCGGCTGACCATTTTTTGCAAGTGTCAGCAATTGATCTGTCAGTCTTTTCATTTTTTCCGCTTCATCATGAATCGCTTGGGAGGATTCTTCTACAACCTCTGGACGTGTTTGCCCCCAGCGCTTGAGTAAATGACTGTAGCTCATAATGACCGTAATCGGCGTCTTTAATTCGTGTGAGGCATCATGAAGAAATTGCTGCTCTTTTTCATAATGCTTCTCGAGAATTTCTGACATTTCATTAAAGGTTTGGCCCATTTGATACAATTCATCCTTTGAATCGCCTGTTAATTCGATTCGTTTAAACGCCTTCTCCTTCATACTCGCCTTCATCGTACTCGTCATTCGACTAATCGGCCGGACGATTTGTTTTGTTAAAATGTGGCCTGCAAAATAAGAAAGCACAATAAATAAAACGCCCGCAGCCATTAAAATCATTTTTAATAGTGCTAAGTTCTCTTCCGTATTTTCGATTTCTTCATATACTTGAAGCGACACAATCTCGCCATTTGTCCATATCACAGGAATCGCAGCGAACGCAACCATATGCTTGTTATATTCTTTGATTTCTGCTGTCTGCCCAGATTCATATGAAAAAGGCAATGAACTAAACGTTGACTCCTTTGTGACAGTCAGCTTTGATTCATCCGTTTCTGTCACGACACGGATCATACCATTTTGGGGCAGGTATGCTTTCAGCAGCTCTGATGATGGAAGACCTTCTTCTTCTGATTTTTTTAAAGCGATGGCGATATTTTCAGCCACTTCAGACAGCCTGGACATATCTTTTTGCGTCAAGGTGATTGAAAAAATAAAATAAATGGCTGTATGAAATAAGAGCACCATTAAAAACAAAGACAACGACGTATAAAGCTGGATCTTATTTTTTAATCTCATGCTTTATCCTTTCATCACATAACCCACACCTCTCACTGTGTGAATCAGTTGTTTTTCGAATGGGTAATCGACTTTTTTCCTTAAATAACGGATATAGACATCCACCACGTTCGTATCGCCAAAATAATCAAAACCCCAAACAGCTGTTAAAAGCTGATCTCTTGTGAGCACTTGCTGCTGATGTTTCAGCAAGTGGACAAGCAGGTCATATTCTCTCGGCGTGAGTTCAAGCATTTGACCTGCCCTTTGTATGTCTCTTGTTTTCTCGTTGACAGTTAAATCTGCTATGCTCAGCTCTGTCTCCTTCTCTTGTTGCTCGTTTATATTCAATCTGAGTTGCGCACGAATTCGCGCTAATAATTCTTCTATGTCAAAAGGCTTTGTAATATAATCATTCGCTCCAAGATCAAGCCCACTTACCTTATCAGGCACACTATCTCTTGCTGTAATCAACATAATAGGTGTCGCCGTATTTGTCTTACGAACTCTTCTCAGCACTTCAAGACCGCTTAATTCTGGAAGCATAACATCAAGCAGCACCAAATCGAAGCTTTCTTCTTCTAAAGCCTGAAGTCCATCTATTCCTGTCTCTTTGACCGTCACCTCATACCCTTCATACTGAAGCTCTAGTGACAGCACCCTTGCAATTTTCTTTTCATCTTCGACTACGAGTATCTTCCCTTTGTTCATCTCTATCTCTCCTATCTAAAAGGCAAGCTTGTCTTTTCATTATTATATGTTGCCTATCGCATTTGGAACAGACATAATCTTCATGTCTATTTTTTTATGAAAGACACATTTATTTTTGAACAAAAACATTACACATCCCTTTCACATCGCTTTTATTGCTTGATTTCATTATTTTTTAGTTTGCCTCTTTTAGTTCTTTTCACCCATTTTCATCTGAACAGGTGCAAGCTCACTATGCAGCATTTCCTTCTTTTTCATATGATATCAAGAGTTTTCCTCAAAAGCTGAGTTCTTTCGTCAAGATGTGAGGAGAACTGCATTTTCGATAATAGATTGATTATTTGAAAAATTATTACAATTGACCCTTTCCGATCAAAAGTTTCTTTTATACAATAACATTACGCAGCCTGAATCTACTTTGAAAACAAAATAAGGAGGGCTTTCTTATGAAAGGTGAAATTCGCTTAATTCCGTATGAAGTAAAAGCCAATGTGATGGAAGCGAAAGAGACGCCGGAAAGTATTCAGGAGATTAAAGCACCCGAACTTTGGTCAAGTGGCTTCAAAGGAAAAGGCATAACCATTGCTGTCCTTGATACAGGTTGCGACACAGAGCATCCCGACTTAAAAGATCAGATTATCGGAGGTAAAAACTTTACCGATGATGACAACGGAGATGCTGAAAATGTGAAAGACTACAACGGGCATGGTACCCATGTTGCGGGAACGATTGCTGCAACGGATCAAAATGGTGGAATTTTAGGGGTTGCTCCTGAAGCAAAGCTGCTGATCGTGAAAGTTCTTGGCGGTGAAAACGGCAGCGGGAAATACGAATGGATCATTAATGGCATCAACTATGCCGCAGAGCAGAAGGTGGATATTATTTCTATGTCTCTCGGTGGTCCAAGCAATGAGCCTGCCTTACAGGAAGCCATTCAAAACGCGGTGAAAAGCGGTGTACTTGTTGTGTGCGCAGCAGGAAATGAAGGAGACGGAGACGAGCGTACGGAAGAGTTCTCCTACCCAGCAGCATACAATGAAGTCATTGCCGTCGGCTCTGTCTCACTTGCAAGAGAATCCTCTGAATTCTCCAACGCCAATAAAGAAATCGACCTCGTTGCTCCAGGAGAAGACATTTTATCCACTCTCCCTAACCATAAATACGGCAGACTAACAGGCACATCGATGGCCGCCCCTCACGTAAGCGGTGCACTAGCCATTATTAAAAATGCCGAAGAAGAAGCGTTCCAGCGCAAGCTGTCAGAGCCTGAGGTCTATGCTCAACTTGTCAGAAGAACCCTACCACTGAAGCAATCGAAAGCCCTCGTAGGGAATGGATTTTTATATTTAACTGCACCTGATGTGCTTTTAGAAAAGACATTGGAAGCAGATCTTTTATCTCTATAACTTGAATAGAGGTCCTGAGAATAGATTGAATTTTCTCAGGATTTTTTTAATTAAAATTATTCAAAATTTACTTTGACGAAATGAAGTGGACGTTATATAATCGAACACAATAAATTCATAGTTTGAGAGTCGGTAATTCGATCACACGTCGAATTTTAAATGGGAAGACCGGTGAAAATCCGGCGCGGTCCCGCCACTGTGAGTGAGGAGAGCTTTTCTAATGAATCCACTGTCATCAGGACGGGAAGGATGAAAAGCTTGCAGATTCACCAGCCAGGATACCAGCCGCTCTATCACATCAAACCCCCTACGGTTGATAGGAGATGTCGGAAAAAGCGTCAGTTCTGCTCACGCCTTATTTCGCACACACATTTTGTCTTTTTAAACCAGACATTTGCCCTCATCAATCTTCACCGTGAGTGTAAATGTCTTTTTATATTTAGAGGAGGAATTGGAATTGACAATTGTTAAAACAAGTAATCTAGGTTTTCCGCGAATTGGTTTAAACAGAGAATGGAAAAAAGCACTTGAGTCTTATTGGAAAGGTCAAACGGACCGTGAAACCCTCTTAAGCACACTTGATGAACAATTTTTAACTGCCATTAAAACACAAATTGATCAACAAATTGATGTTGTTCCTTCTGGAGACTTTACCTTCTACGATCACGTGCTCGATACTGCTGTTATGTTCAATTGGATTCCAGAGCGCTTCCGCAGCTTAAAGGACCCGCTAGATACATACTTTGCGATAGCAAGAGGAACAAAAGATGCTGTCTCAAGTGAAATGACAAAATGGTTTAATACAAACTATCACTACATCGTTCCAGAATACGAAAAAAGCACCGAATTCAAACTCACACATAACAAACCGCTTGAAGCTTACGAAAAGGTGAAAAAGGCGTTTGGTGTTGAAACAAAACCTGTTGTACTTGGTCTTTATACATTTGTATCACTTTCTAAAGGCTATGAACCAAATGAAGTAAAAGAGATTCAGCAGCGCCTCATCCCTCTTTATACACAGCTTTTAAAAGAACTTGAAGAAGCCGGCGTCAAATGGGTACAAATTGATGAGCCAGCACTTGTCACAGCTTCATATGAAGACGTGAAAGCCGTCAAAGAAATCTATCAAACGATCACAGAAGCCGTACCTGCCTTAAATATTCTTCTTCAAACATACTTTGATTCAGTAGATGCGTATGAAGAGCTTGTCACATACCCTGTTGAAGCTATCGGTCTTGATTTTGTCCATGATCAAGGACGCAATCTTGATCAAGTGAAAAAACACGGATTCCCGAAAGACAAAATTTTAGCAGCAGGCGTCATTGATGGAAGAAATATTTGGAGGTCAGATCTTGGCGAAAGATTGACGTTCGTTTCTGAGGTCATTGCCGGCGCTCAGCCGAAGGAAGTATGGTTACAGCCTTCAAGCAGCTTACTTCATGTACCCGTTGCAAAACACCCAAGCGAACAGCTTGAAGAAAAACTATTAAACGGACTGTCTTATGCCACTGAAAAGCTGGCTGAATTAACAACATTAAAAGAAGGGTTAACAAAAGGCGCCGCAGCGATTGAAGCCGCCATCAATGAAGCCGAGCAAGCACTTCTTACTTTAAAAGAATTTGCAAAAGGAACCAATGCGGATTTCACAGCGGAACGCAACAACCTTTCATCGAAAGACTTTAAGCGTCCTGTTGCCTTTGAAGAACGCCTTCGTATCCAAAACGAATCTCTTGAACTGCCGCTCTTACCAACAACAACCATTGGCAGCTTCCCGCAGTCTGCTGAAGTGCGCAGCGCTCGACAAAAATGGCGTAAAAATGAATGGACAAATGCAGAATATGATGAATTTATTAAGAAAGAAACAAAAAGATGGATTGATATTCAGGAGGAAATCGGTCTGGATGTTCTCGTACATGGAGAATTTGAACGTACAGACATGGTTGAATACTTTGGTGAAAAGCTAGCCGGATTTGCCTTTACGAAATTTGCTTGGGTACAATCCTACGGATCACGCTGCGTGAAGCCGCCAATTATTTATGGAGATGTCGAATTTACAGCACCAATGACCGTGAAAGAGACGGTATACGCACAAAGCTTAACGGAGAAAAAGGTCAAAGGAATGCTGACAGGTCCTGTCACCATCTTAAACTGGTCTTTCCCAAGAACAGATATCTCACGAAAAGACATTGCCTTCCAAATCGCTTTCGCATTACGTAAAGAGGTAGAAGCGTTAGAAGAAGCAGGGATTCAAGTCATTCAAGTGGATGAACCTGCACTTAGAGAAGGTCTTCCGCTCAAGGAAAGTGATTGGGCAGACTATTTAAACTGGGCAGCAGAGTCATTCCGACTATCAACATCATCTGTTCAAAATGAAACGCAAATTCATACACATATGTGCTACAGTAACTTCGAGGATATTGTAGACACGATCGAAGACCTTGATGCCGACGTGATCACAATTGAACATTCACGAAGTCATGGCGGATTCCTCGATTATTTAGAGAAACATCCGTATTTGAAGGGTCTGGGACTTGGTGTATATGACATCCATAGCCCGCGCGTTCCATCTGTCGAAGAAATGAGTCAAATCATAGATGATGCATTGAACGTATGCCCGACAGATCGCTTCTGGGTGAACCCTGACTGTGGACTAAAAACAAGACAAGAGCCTGAAACCATTGCTGCTTTGAAAAACATGGTAACGGCAGCTGAAGTCGCTCGTAAAAAGCTGGCGCAGCATGCATAATTGATTCCTTCTCCCCTGCTATCACGGCGGGGGATTTTTATGTGCAAATTATCCTTTGTGACCATTTACTAGGATGTTTCCTTTTCTAGCATGATTCGTTTATACTAGAGAAGTCAGTCGAACAAAGGGAGGAAGACAATGAATCACGAAGATTTTTTACAACGCGCAATTGATCTTGCAGTAGAAGGAGTCAATAGTGGTACTGGCGGCCCTTTTGGAGCAGTCATTGTCAAGGATGGACAGATTATTGCTGAGGGAAGCAACAATGTGACAACAACGAATGATCCAACCGCACATGCTGAAGTCACAGCCATTCGAAAGGCGTGCCAAACGCTGAATACATACCAATTAGAAGATTGTATTTTATATACAAGCTGTGAGCCTTGCCCAATGTGCCTTGGCGCTATTTACTGGGCTAGACCAAAAGCGGTCTATTTTGCTGCTGGACATCAGGATGCAGCAGTTTCTGGCTTTGATGACTCGTTTATTTACGAAGAAATCAATAAAGATTACGAATCAAGAAATATTCCATTTTATCAGCTGACACTTCAAAAAACCCTTGCACCATTTGAAGCATGGGCAACATACGAACAAAAGAAAGAATATTAAAAAAAGACACCTGCTCATGAGCAGGTGTCTTTTTTCATCATGATAGTGAACTTTTTTTATTCAGCCACTTCAAGCTCTACTTCGATATTTCCTCTTGTTGCTTTTGAATATGGACAGAATTCATGCGCAGCATGGGCTAGCTCTTTCGCTTTGTCATGGTCAAGTCCTTTTGCAGACACAATTAGCTTGACACCAAGCTTAAATCCGCCATCACTTTCGTCTTTTAAAAGACTGACATGTCCCTCAACTTCTGATTCAATGTCGATCCCTTGCTTTTTCGCTACTTGCTCAAGTGCCCCTCCGAAACAAGCTGCATAGCCCGCTGCAAATAATTGCTCTGGATTCGTACCAGTTTCTCCATCTTTCTTTGCATTAGGCATGACAATATTATGATCGAGCACACCATCTTCTGAACGTACATGTCCAGCTCTTCCATGTTGTGCCTTTACTTTTGCTGTGAATAATGGTTTCATCTTCATCTCCTCCTTTATCTATTTATTCCTTTCACGTTCTATCCATTTCTCAAACATTTATCGCACATTCAAGATTTTTTTCGTTTTTGGGCTGTATTTATTTTAAAAAAGAAGAAAATCTTATACAATAATAAGTATGACAAAAAATAGTTGGTGACTGACATGACAAATGAATTCGAACATATGAAGCTGGAAAATCAGCTTTGTTTCTTGTTATATGCAAGTTCAAGAGAGATGACGAAGCAGTATAAACCGTTATTAGAAGAGTTAGACATTACGTATCCGCAATATTTGGCACTGCTTTTATTGTGGGAGCATGGAACATTAAATGTGAAAACGATGGGAGAACTTTTATATTTAGACTCCGGTACACTCACACCTATGCTGAAACGGATGGAGCAAAACGGTCTCATCATCCGCGAGCGCTCGAAAGAGGATGAACGTTCTGTGCAAATTCGTTTAACGGAATATGGCGAGCAACTAAAAGAGAAGGCTACTGCCATTCCATTTCAGATGCTTTCTGGGACAGGCAGATCGGACGAAGAGTTAAAAACATTGCGCGCGTCTTTGCATGAGCTTTTGCAAAAATTAACACAATCAAAAGGCTGAGGGAATATTCCCTCAGCCTTTTATGATATCAATTATTGTGCGACAGCTACTAATTCTACTTCGATATTTCCTTGAGTTGCTTTTGAATATGGGCAGACGCCGTGTGCTTTATGAACAAGCTCATCTAATGCAGATTGCTCGATTCCAGTTCCTTTTACTTCTAACTTAACGCCTAATTTGAAGCCGCCATCTGAACTGTCTTTGACTAAGCTCACATGTGCTGTTACTTCACTTTCAAAACGGATACGCTCTTGTCTTGCGACCATTTGAAGGGCTGAATCAAAACATGCAGAGTAGCCTGCTGCAAATAATTGCTCTGGGTTTGTTGCTTTTTCTATTTTTTTCGCTCTTGGTGTTCCAGGCATTGCTACATCATGCTCAAGCACTCCATCATTTGAAACAACCTTTCCTTCTCTTCCTCCGACAGCTGAAACCGTTGCAGTAAATAAAACTTCTGACATGTATATAACCCTCTTTCTCTCCATTAATATTTTCTACAATTGAATTGTACACAATTTAAAATCAAGAGTCAACGAATACACACTCTTTTTTTAAGATTTCCTTCTCGCCTCTCTTTTATGTAGACAGTAAAAAAGCCCTTTAATAAGGGCTTTCAGCGTGTAGACAAACCCTCGCATTCGTTGTCAGTCCTGCGCTCCGGTGCTCACGAATGTCAAATTCGCTCCGCTCCGATGCTCGTCCTTCCTAGACTTCAAAGGTTTTCTATCACGCTGAAAAGAAGACAAAGGGCTAAAATAAAGATCATTTTAGCCCTTTGTCAACAACCTAAAAAGCCCTTTAATAAGGGCTTTTAGATGATGTCATGCTGCGCATTTGGTTGTTGTAGCGTATGGTTTCTATTATCTGGGTCGGCATTTGCTGCTGTCAGCCATAACGCTAGGATGGTGATGCTTGTACAGACGACTGCCCATTTTTTAAAATTCATATAAACAATCCCCTCTCTGAATATAGATTCGAGCATGTTCCGCTTCTCCATAGAACATGGAAGATTTCTCATAATCTTCCATATCATTATAATACTTTGCGGTGTCTAATGCTAGCTCCTCTATATCTGGATATGCATAGGCAGACTCTAAAAAATGAAAAATTCGTTTAATATGCTCCGCATCTTGCTTTAAATACAATGCTTCTAAAAATATCGTCTTTTGAATATGAATGTCATCCTGAAGTGCTTCTGCTCGCTTCATACATTCTTCTCTGTAGTGTAAGGCTTCTTCGTGTTTACCTTGTTTGTATAATATCTGAGCGGCTGTATAAAGAGGGTCTATGGATCGACGAAGGTGATCGGATTGATTTTGGTCAAATAACGAGATGGATTCTTTCATTAGTTCGAGTGCGCGGTCAAGATCTCCCATTCGGTAATAACTATTGCCCATATTAAACAAAGAGGAAGCAATAAAACGCACATTTTGAAAGTCTCTTGATCTCGCAAGCGCTCTCTCGAGATGTGGTAATGCCTTTTCATGTCTTCTCATATCATCATAATTACCAGCCACAATAAATTCGCATTGAATCGTGCGAAGCGCATATAGCTCATGCTGAATATAGACTTCCAGCGCCAGCTTGGCATGATGCATCGAGATATGTGTTTGTTTCATGTGATAATATATTTCTGACATTTTAAAATGAAATTCCGCACGTTCAATATCATCTGACACAAAAGAAAGCTTGTGCTCTGCCTTTTGATAAGACGAAATAGCAGCAATGTACTGCCTACGGCCAAATTCATACATGCCTCTGAAAAAATGATAGTAGTATTCAAGCATGCCTGTGACATGTGTTTGATGCTCATCTATTTCTTTCGAAAGCTCGGAAAAGTTGGCGCGAAGCTTTCCTTCCTTTAATGGCTTTAAATAATCGAGCATGACCTCATGTCTGAATTCCATTAAAGAAAAATAGAGAAGCAAATTCTGATCTTCTTCCATTGAATCAAGAGAGGTGCGAATTTCCTGCTTTAATTGTTCTGCTTGTTCTGAATCAAATCTGCGGATTAATTCATACCACTTATTGATTTTCACTCCAATATCCGAAGAGGGAATGATTTTCGCCATATGTTGCCTTCTCCAATCTTCTCAAAATATAAAACATTACCATATTTTATCATACTTGACCGGAGAAATACAAAAATGAAAGGAAAAAGAGAGCCTATTGTCACAAGACTCTCTTTTTGAATTCATGATTCTCTTATTTGTCCTTGACCGCGAATGACAAACTTTTCAGAGGTTAAGGCAGGTAGACCCATAGGTCCTCTTGCATGCAGTTTTTGTGTGCTAATTCCTATTTCTGCTCCGTAGCCAAATTCAAAGCCATCTGTGAACCGAGTAGAGGCATTATGATAGACAGCAGCAGCATCGACAGCTGTTAAGAAAAGTGACGCGTTTTGATCATTTTCCGTAATGATCGCTTCGGAGTGCTTGGAGCTATACGTTTGAATATGCTGTATCGCTTCTTCTATGTTATCTACGATTTTAATACTGACAATCGGTGCTAAAAACTCTGTTTCATAGTCTTCTGTAGTAGCTAATGAAGCACTAGGCGCAAGGGCACATACAGCTTCATCGCCCCGTATCTCTACCCCATTTGCATGAAGGGCTTCAAATAACGAAGCGCCATATGTTTTTGCCCATGTTTCATGAATGACAATGCTTTCGATTGCGTTGCAAACAGATGGCCTTTGGGTTTTAGCATTCAGCACAATCTGCTCAGCCATTTCGTATTTCGCTGTTTCATCAATGTAGATATGACAGTTCCCTGCACCTGTCTCAAGCACTGGCACGGTAGACTCTCTCACGACAAGATCAATTAAATTTTTCCCACCGCGCGGAATGAGGACATCCAGATATTCATTTAAAGTGAACAGCGTTTTCGCCGTTTCACGACCTGTATCTTCAATTAATTGCACACTGTCTACTGGAATATCTGTTGTGTGAAGCGCTTCATGGATCACTTTCACAATCGCTTTATTACTATGAATAGCAGAAGAGCTCCCGCGAAGAATAACAGCATTCCCAGTTTTCAAACAAAGGGTGGCAGCATCTACGGTCACGTTTGGTCTTGCTTCATAAATCATTCCAACCGTTCCAAGAGGCACACGTACTTTTTCGATGTACAGACCGTTTTCTTTTTGAATGGTTTCTAATGTTTCACCAATTGGGTCTTTTAGGTGAATGAGTTGAAGGGTCGCGTCTGCGATGGCTTCAATTCTCTCTTCTGTAAGTGTAATCCGGTCAATAACAGAAGGCGTGAGCTGCTTTTCCTCTGCAGCTTGCACATCCTTTTTGTTCTCATCGATTAAATAAGTGGAAGATGCTTTAAGTGCAGTTGCAATGGCATGTAAAGCTGCATTTTTTTGCTCCGTTGTTTTTAGGAGCAGCTGATCTTTGGCTATACTTGCTTTTTTTGCTTTTTCAAGAACTTCGTTCATCATATTCCCTCCTCAGTTTTGTACATGCTGTACCCAGTGATCTCTGTGTATAACTTCAGGCTTTTCATTAGAAAGCTCATCACTTCGCAGTCCTTTAATACCGTGAAGTTCATCGGATGCGTACAAGGTTTGTCCTTTACCTACTAGTCCGTTTGGACCGACGACTTCAACGACCTCTCCTTTAGAAAAGTCACCAGCGACATCAATGACACCAGCTGGAAGAAGACTTCTGCCATGATGCAAAATCGCTGCTTCTGCTCCTGCATCTATCATGATTTTCCCAGAAACGGGTGAATGGAATTGAATCCATTGACGGCGGTTGTTAACAGCTGATAAGTCCTGTTCTCCGATATACGTTCCGTCTCCTTGACCTGCTAGAATATGAAGCAGCTTATCCTCACCAGTACCTGTACCAATGAAGACTTTCACGCCTAGTGAAAGTGCCGTTTGTGCAGCAGACAGCTTTGATTTCATCCCGCCTGTCCCCACTTTTGAGCCTGTGCTCTTCGCATATGAAAACAATTCTTCTGAAATGTGTGTTAGGACATCAAAA
The DNA here is from genome assembly GCF_009937765.1 of Bacillus pumilus. Taxonomy (NCBI): domain Bacteria; kingdom Bacillati; phylum Bacillota; class Bacilli; order Caryophanales; family Bacillaceae; genus Bacillus; species Bacillus pumilus. The sequence continues at coordinate 2,951,220 of NZ_CP047089.1, forward strand.
CGCTTTGCGTCAGGATGCTCATTTGGATTTGCATTATAAATTCCGTTAATGTCTGTTAAGATGATCAATTGATCTGCATGAATTAAACCGCTGACAAGAGCTGACAGCATATCATTATCACCAAAGGTAAGCTCCTCAATAGAAACAGAATCATTTTCATTAATAATCGGTAAAATTTTTCTTTCCAGTAGCTCCATCATCGTTGCGTAAGCATTGCGATATCTTGTACGATCTGAAAAGTCATTACGGGTTAAAAGCATTTGAGCAGGTGTCATGTGGAACTGTGAAAATAGTTCTGTATATTTCTGCATTAACAAGCCCTGACCAACGGCGGCGGCTGCCTGTTTTCCCTTTAAGGTCACAGGTCTTGATGGGTACCCTAAGCTGCCAAACCCTGCTGCGACGGCTCCTGATGAAATTAAAATGATTTCATGTCCAGCCTCTTTCAGCTTTGCTATCGCTCTCACATGATCTTGCATTTTTTGTTCATCAATGGCTCCTTTTTGCTCTGTCAATGAACTACTGCCAATTTTGATGACGATCCTTTGCTTTTTCATTATTGATTCCCTCCGCTATACCTTTAGGCACAAAAAAATCCCTTTTTCTCCTTATGTAAAGGACGAAAAAGGGATTTTCCGTGGTACCACCTTCATTGAATAAGCATACATCCAGCTTATTCCACTCAATTCCTGTAACGCCAGGCATGCGCTTAGATTTTTCCTCTAAGGCTCAAAGGGCAGGTTCAGCAGCTGTCTGCGGCAAATGTTTCAGCATGTCATTTGCTCTCTTTACGCATCAGTTCTTGCTTACTATTCCTTTTCAACGCTCGTTAATTTTTTTATATTATCACCAATTGCAAAGGAAAAGTCAAGCGGTCAATTAAATACAATCGTTTTATTCTCATGTACAATAATTCGATCTTCTAGATGCCATTTGACGGCACGAGCAAGCACACTCCGCTCAATTGTTCGACCGATATTTTTTAAAGCTTCCGCATCATCCCGGTGATCTACTCGCTCAATATCCTGTTCAATGATCGGTCCTTCATCTAAATCATTGGTCACATAATGAGAAGTCGCGCCTATCAATTTGACTCCTCGCTCATATGCTCGCTTATATGGATTTGCACCGATAAACGCTGGCAGGAAGGAATGATGAATATTAATGATTTTGTTCGGATGCTGTTCTATAAAGCCAGGCGTTAAAATTTGCATGTATCTAGCAAGCACAATGGCATCAATATCATACTCTTCTAATAATGCGAGCTGCTCTTTTTCTGCTTCTTTGCGAATGTCTTTGTTCGCCTTCACAAAATGGAACGGGATCCCAAGCGCTTCTACTGTGTCTTTTGCCGTTTCATGATTGCTAATCACGACCGCAATTTCAGCCATCAAATTGCCGCTTTGCCATTCCCATAGGAGCTCATGCAAACAATGAAGCTCTTTTGACACAAAGATCGCCAGCTTTTTAAGCTCACTTGCACGCGACATGCTCCACGTCATTTGAAATGAAGATGCAATTGGCTCAAACTGCTGCTTCAGCTGATCCATATTTGCTGAGATGTCTTTCCAATCAAATTCAATTCTTAAAAAGAACCTGCCGCTTTCATGATCTGTTGTGTATTGGCTGGATTCAATGATATTTGCTCCATGCTCAAATAAAAAAGAAGAAACAGCGGATACAATTCCAGGCTGATCCGGGCAGCTGACAAGCAATCTTCCTTTTTGCTCATGCTTTTGTCTGTGTAATTCAAGTTTCTCTGTTATCAAAGTTCTCATGTATCATGACCTCATTTACGTTTTCATTCTAATGAAATATTATACTGGACTGGAAAGAGAAAAAGCAATGTAGAGCCCTATTTTTTATTGAATATTCATTCAATTCTGCACCTAGCGTGATATAATGTGAATAGACCTTTTATCATAAAAGGAGTGATGAAGATGAAAAGTATGACTTTGTTTGGAAAAGTGAGCTTTTGGCTCGGCATCGTTTGTCTGATCACAGGTATTTCCCTTTTTATAGCCGGTGAAAGACTTATTCCTTTTCTCACATTTGGTGTGTGTTTTCTACTTGTGAGCCAGCTTTATCGCAAAAATGAAAACGATTCCAATCATCATTCGATGTAACAAAAGGCTGGCATCTATCTGCCAGCCTTTTCTTATTCAATGATTTTCAATCCTACTGCCGCAGATAAAATCAATGCGATAAAAAAAATACGTTTTGCATCTTTCGACTCTCCGTAAAAAAGCATACCGACCATGGCGCCTCCAGCAGCTCCGATTCCAGTCCAAATGGCATACGCCGTTCCCATCGGAATCGTGTTCATCGCAAGAGACAACATCAGAAAGGACATCGAAAAGCCAGCCGCAATGAATAAAATCCATTTGACATGCTTGTCTTTTTGGAATTGATTCATCATGGTCACACAAAGCATTTCTAAGATGCCTGCTCCAATTAGTAAAAGCCAGCTCATGATTCAGCCTCTCCCTTCTTTTCTCCTGTTGTCAGCTTCAGTCCTAATACACCGCACAAAAGCATGACAATCAAAAGCAGTTTGACAAGCTGAACCGGCTCACCAAGCATCATACCTATGACGACGGTACCTGCTGTCCCAAGACCAGTAAAAACAGCATAAAGTGTGCCAACTGGCAGTACACTTGTTGCTTTCATGAGTAAATAAAAGCTCACGATAATACAAACGATGGTTGCGCCCCATTCTATGAGCGAGTTGGCATATTTCAGCCCCATCACCCAGCCGACTTCAAAGATGGCCGCAATAAAGACATTTCCCCATTTCATCTGATCTTCTCCTTTCTGAACGATTCCAACCAACAAAAAAAGCCTGGAAATCGATCGTTTGATCAAATCTCCGGGGCTTTTATCCCTCCGTGTCCATATGGTCTCTTCTAAAGACCTTATGTGTTTTCTATCGGACCAGACTGCACCTGCGCACGGAACCCTAGAAAACCAATTCATCATAAACAGACCTGACTGAGAGCAGATTCTGTATTAAAAATCTTATCACACCCCAATTTGCCGGTCTACCAGTTTGCTCTCCCTGTTCAAATATACTTGTTCATTTTTCGAAAGAAATGATTTCGAACCAGCGTATACTAAATGTTAGAAACAGATCAACTGATCAAGAAGATCTGCGGGATATTTGCGTGCTGCTAACCGAAGGGAAATGGCGTATATGACAATCCATTTAATTTTTATTACATTGACGATCAAGCGTAAATACAAGGACATAGAGACCGTACTTTACGAACAAGAAGTTGAAACCTTATATGAAGAAATGAAACAGAAACAACTAAAGTATATGAACTAAAACAAAAAAAATGGAACTCAGACCAAGCTAGACACGCTCAGACGTCAAAGGAACGATCATATCGCTGGTATAATGAACTCAGATTGAAGTGATGAACGTTAACTTTAGGATGCTGCATTACAGATCATCCGTTGCATCAGCAAAAAAATGAAAACCAAGAGGTGGATCGTATGATGATAACCGACGAACAGAAACATGAATTTTATCAAGCACTTGTTGACAAGGATCCGCAATATGACGGCACATTCTTCGCCGGCATTAAGACTACAGGTATCTTCTGCCATGCCACATGTACCGCTAGAAAACCCAAATATGAAAACTGTGAATTTTTCATTACAGCAGAGGAAGCACTGCTAGCAGGATATCGTCCGTGCAAGCGCTGCACACCATTAACATACCCTAACAGCATTCCAGAAGAAGTTAAAACACTCGTTTCAGCAGTTGAAACACATCCTGAAAAACGCTGGAAAGAAGAGGACTTTCGTCAGCTAGGCATTCACTCTGCAACAGCACGGCGGAAATTCAAAGAAATCTACGGCATGACCTTTGTTCAATATGCAAGATCACGCCGAATGGGACTTGCCTTTAAAGAAATTCTGAATGGAAAGAAAGTGATTGACCAGCAGGTCGCCTTGGGCTATGAATCTTCGAGTGCCTTCAATGATGCCTTTACAAAAATTATGGGCAATCCCCCTAAAAAGGCGCAGACTAAGATTCTTCATGCCAATTTTATTTCTACACCGATTGGACGGATGATCAGCGTGACAGATGCCGCGCATGTGTATTTACTGGAATTTATGGACAGGCGGGGACTTGAAAAGGAAATTGAAAACATGAGAAAAAAGCATCATGCCCGCATTTTAGTCGGGGAAACAAACGCCCATCAACAATTGGCAAAGGAATTGACCTTATATTTCGAGAAAAAACTGACGCAGTTTACAGTCCCACTTTCCTTGCATGGCACTCCTTTTCAAATGAAGGTGTGGGACCTGCTCACACGCATTCCTTCAGGCGAAACTCGTTCTTACCTAGATCTTGCTGTGATGCTGGGAGACCCGCATTTGGTCCGGGCGGTAGGGAATGCAAATGGTGCCAATCAGTTGGCGATCATCATTCCATGCCACCGCGTCATTCAAACAAGTGGTGAGCTCGGCGGCTACGGCGGCGGGATCGAACGAAAGAAATATTTACTTCAGCTAGAACAGCGGATATAAAAAAACGGCTCTGCTTATTTTGTAAGCGAGCCGTTTTCTTCGTTGCGATTGATACTGTATACATCAATGATTTGGTCCCATTTTGAAATGGTTTTTTCTTTTTTCATGCCCATTTTTAAAGCGACCTTTACCGATGCCTCATTATCCGGGCGAATTAAGCTCACCATTCGTCTGACCTTCATTTCTTCAAAGCCGTAGGTGAGACAGCCCTTTGCGGCTTCAGCAGCATAGCCATTCCCCCACGCTGCTTTCTTAAGCATATAGCCGATTTCAAGTTCGGTTTGTCCTTCGATGTTTTGCAAAACAATCCCGCTTTGTCCAAATGGTTCATTCGTTTCTTTGTCTTCAATGATCCAGAGAGAAGTATGATACACGCGGTCATTCTTTTGATTCCATGCAATCCACTCTTTCGTTTGCTGCTCATCCTTCAAAGAAGGATAATATTTCATCACTTCTTCATCTTGAAACAACATGTGATATAAAAATGGGGCATCATGTTCATTCATCGTTCTCAGCCTGAGCCGCTCTGTTTCAAGCACCGTCCGTGTTTGATGTTGCATTTCTCATCCTCCCCTTGCTTACTGACTAAATATATCTCCGAACAATCCAGTTGAATCTGGGGCAAAGTAATGGAATCCCGCACCGGTTAAACTAGCTGCCAGCGCTGTCCACATGATTAAACTGACTGTCATCCACACTGCGACTTGCTTTCTTTTTGTTCCAAAGCTCATGCACATAAACGCCGCTAAATGACTGCCAATGATAAAAGGTCCGAATAGCGCTAATCCTGGGAGACCATAGCGTTCCCAAATTTTTCTCGCCCGCTGCTGCTTTTTTTCTCCTTTTTCATCAGTTTTGCTCCCTTTCTTCTTTAACCGCCATGCTTTAAAACGGTCTACGAAAACAATGAGAAGGAAAACAGTAAAAAAATTACCGATGAATCCAATAACTGCTGCCGGTACAGGATGCATGCCACTTAAAATCGCTAACGGAACAACCCCTACCACTTCAAAAAAAGGCAAAGCAGCCAATACAAACACAAGTACATATCCCCATAAAATATCCAAATACAGAACCCCTTTTCATTTTTGTCCTCTTCCCATTGTAATGAAAAATACGCTACCATTTCTACATTTTTTTAGAAAAAGAAAAGCACATCCGATGGGATGTGCTCAGATTGTTGACAAAGGGCTAAAATGATCTTGATTTTAGCCCTTTGTCTTCTTTTCAGCGTGATAGAAAACCTTTGCAGTTTAGGAAGGACGAGCATCGGAGCGGAGCGAATTGAACATTCGTGAGCACCGAAGCGCAGATCTGACACCGAATGCGAGGGTTTGTCTACACGCTGAAGCACATCCGATGGGATGTGCTCTGTTTTTTACATCGTGCTTTCATTTTTCTTATTCGTCCGGCGTAAAACAATGAGCACAAGCCCAATTATGATCACAATAGATAGTAGACTTTGCAAGAGAAGAACGCCTTGTGATGTCCAGCCAATCCATTCGAATATGAGCTGCGGTCCGAAAAAGATGATCGGAATCAGTGAAATGAAATTCGCTTTCATAATCGCATTAAAGACAATGATACAAAACAGCATAAGCAGGATGACGCCCCATCTTTGACCTGATGTCAGCACAAGTAATGGTGTGCCTAGTTTTTGATCCAATAGTTTGATTGTGACCATTGAAGTCAATTGAAAAATGCCTAAGATCCAAAAATAAAGAAATGCCCGGCTGCCTGTTTGAAAGGCAGACGCTCTAAACATCACAATGATCATGATGACATTAGCCACTAAAACGAGCGGATAACCAATCAATGCATACCAAGAATAGGATAAGCTTTGACTGATCGCATCTGATAAAATCATATAAAAGAGTGATCCAATTAAGAAGGCACTAACGAAGGGAACCCAATCTTTATGGTTTCCTGACATCTCTTTTGCCAGTTCATCAGCATAGCCCCGCGGATCACCGCCAAACAAAGCCTCGCCTGTTTTACCGTCTTTTTCAGCCTCAACCGCATGTGTCGTCAGTTCATCCATTAGCTCATCAATTTCATCCTGATTTTTCCCCTTTGAGATGAGATAGAGTTTCAGCTCTAGTAGAACGTGTCTTGTTTCTTTTGATACCATAATCTCACTTCCCTTTTTGTAGTAAACAATTTACATTCTTTGAAAGCTCACTCCAGCGGGTAATAAACTCTGTGAGCGCTTGTTCGCCAGCTTGAGTGAGCGTATAATATTTCCTTTTCGGACCGCTTGCTGATGCTTTTGTGACAGTGGTCACGAGCTGTTCCTTTTGCATACGCAGCAGGATCGGATAGATACTTCCTTCACTAATTTGATCAAACCCATATTGAGCAAGCTTCTTCGTCATTTCATATCCATAAATCTCACCCTCTGAAATAATCGACAGCAGGCAGCCTTCTAAAATTCCTTTTAGCATTTGTGTGGATGTTGTCATATTTGTTCCTCCGATTCCAGTCCCTTGCATCACAAGATAGCATCATCTTACCACACACTATCTTGCCATGCAAGATACCACCCTAGAAAAAAATCACCGCTTAAAGGGTGATTTTTACGCCCATGGTTTATCTGTCCCAAGTGCGTCAGCTAGCGCCTTGCTATGCTTTCGGCGGCTTTTTCTTTCTTCAGCTCGCTGTTTTGCTGTTTGATGCAGCATGATTTCTTCCTCTGTTTCAGGCATCACCTGCGGAACTCGTTTAGGTTTTCCGTCTTCATCTAACGAGACAAATGTCAGAAATGAAGTGGCTGCAAGTCTGCGTTCTCCAGACATCAAGTTTTCTTTCATGACTTTAACGAACACTTCCATGGAAGACGTGCCAACCCATGTCACATAGGATTCCAAGCATACTGACTCTTTTTGTCCAATCGGCTCTAAAAAGTCAACAGAATCCATCGAAGCCGTAACCGTTTCACTTCGGCTGTGCCTTGCTGCCGAGATGGAGGCAATGTCATCTATATAACTCATTAATTTTCCGCCAAATAAGGTTTGGTGATTATTCGTATCGAGAGGAAATACCCTGCTGGTTTTAACAACTTTTGATTCCTTGCAGTATTTGAAATTTTCTTCACTCATCATCATAGCTCCTTCTTGCTGTTTTCGTGAATGCGGAACGACTTTTATTAAACACTATTCTTTTAGGTTTGTCTAAACTTTTTGCTTTAGTCTCTCGTGAGAGATTTTCTATCGGAAATGTTTCAACCATGACTAAAGCGAGGAATAATAGAACTATGAACAAACAAGGAGGCCATTTGATGCATTCTATAAGAGCAGAACAAATACACAAAATGCCGCAATGTATGAGTGAATATGACAATTTACAAGAAGTCCTTTTATGCAGCCCCATCTATATGGAAATCAAACAGATCATCAACGAAACCCAAAAACATTTTGCAAGAGAAAATATTTCTCAAATGAAAGCCATTGCTCAGCATAAGCAATTGATCCAAATCCTAAAAAACCATCAAGTACGTCCCATTATGCTTCCTGCAAATGACCGCTATCCTGAGCAAGTCTTTACTCGGGATATTGGGTTTACGATTGGACATACACTCTTTGTTTCAAGCATGGCTGCTCCGGTTCGGCAAGGAGAAGAACAATTATTAAAAGAGTGGGCACAGGAAAATGGCTTCAAAACTGTTAGCCTGACAAACGGAACGATTGAAGGCGGCGATGTACTTGTAGACCAAACACGTGTATTTGTCGGAATGAGCAAAAGAACAAACCCAGCCGCTATCCATGAGCTCAAAAAAGAACTGCCGGATCATGACATTATTCCCATTCATCTTCCTCCTCACATTTTGCACCTCGATTGTGTGATGAATATTCTCTCTCATGATGAGATGTTGATTTATCCTGAAGCGTTCAAAAAAGAGGATCTTCACTTGCTCAACATGCATTATCATCTCATTGAAATAAGTGAACAAGAGCAATTCACACTCGGACCTAACGTTTTATCTATTGGACAGAAAAAAGTGATCAGTTTGCCCATCAATCAAGAAACAAATGCTGCATTAACCGCTCACGGGTATACTGTCATTGAAGTGGATTTTTCAGAAATCATTAAATCTGGTGGGTCTTTTAGATGCTGCACATTACCGATTCGGCGTTCATCCACTAAAAAAGCCAGCGTGTAGAACAGCTTGTCTACTTGCTGGCTTTTTTCTATCTATTTTTATGTCCGGTCGTATAAATGACAGGCGACATCATGCCCCTCTTCTACCGCTTGTAATGTTGGCTTTTTTTCAGCACACACATCCATCGCTGCAGGACACCTTGTTCGAAATACACAGCCGCTTGGCGGATTCACTGGACTTGGAATTTCTCCTTTTAAAATGAACCTTTTGCGCTTGTCCTCCACGTCAGGATCTGGAATGGGGATCGCTGACAGCAAGGCTTGTGTGTATGGGTGCAGCGGTGTTTGATATAACGCATCACTACTGGTCAATTCGACGAGATGACCTAAATACATGACACCGATTCGGTCGCTGATATATTTGACCATCGACAGATCATGCGCAATAAAGAGAAATGTCAGCCCTTCCTCCTTTTGCAATTTTTTTAGCAGATTCACAACCTGCGCTTGAACGGAGACATCTAGTGCAGAAATGGGCTCATCTGCCACAATAAATTTCGGTGCTAAGGCGAGTGCCCTTGCAATACCGATTCTCTGCCTCTGCCCTCCACTGAATTCATGAGGGTAGCGCGTGGCAAAGTCATAGCTAAGCCCAACCGCTTCCAGTAGTTCTTTCACCCGGGCCACCCTTTTCTTTTGACTCCCATAAAGGTGATGAATCTCCATTGGCTCCAGCATGATATCTTTGACAGACAGCCGCGGATTCAGGGAAGAATACGGATCTTGAAACACCATTTGAATTTGCCGATTAAAATCAAAGGATTCTTTTTGTGAAAGGTGATGAAGGCTTTTCCCTTCATACAAGGCTTCTCCATCTGTCGGTTCATAAAGGCGCATAAGCACTTTTCCAAGTGTGGATTTCCCGCAGCCGGACTCGCCAACAAGGCCAAATGTTTCGCCTTGTTTTAACTGAAAGGAGACACCGTCTAGTGCTTTTAACATTCTTCCCTTCGATAGATGAAAGTGTTTTTTGAGATTGTTTACTTGTAAAAGTGGTTCAACTGCCATGACCTTTGCTCCCTTCGCTTGGCAAATACCGTCTTGCACCTGCCCATTCTTTTTCATATGAAGTGCCAGAAAGGGAAAGAAGTTCAATTTCTCTGCCGGTTTTAGGCGAGTGAAGCATCATACCGTCACCTGCATAAATCCCAACATGGCGTACAGCTCCCTTTCCGTTATCATTGGCGAAAAACAATAAGTCGCCCTGTTCTAAATGGCTTGATGTGACCGGTGTACCTTGCACTGCTTGGTCACTTGCGTCTCTCGGCAAAAGATATCCGCACGCTTTATACATGCTGTAAGCAAAGCCCGAACAGTCATAGCCAAAGCTGCTCATACCACCCCATAAATACGAAAGACCAATAAATTGTTTTCCCTTCTCTACAACATCTTTTCCAGTCATAGCGGAAGTGGATGAAACTGGTTGCACATCTGTTTTATTGATTTCTCTCGTCCCTGCTGGTGTGACAACGCGAAAGCGATCACTCGTTTCTTCTACAGCTGCGAGCTCTGTTAAAAAACTAGTTTCCATGTCCGCTTGCCCGTTTCGATAGAGCATGGCTTTTTTCTGACAAACGATATGAGATATAGCTGGCGCACTTCCTTCTGTCACTTGCTTTAGTTGGTTCGCAGGTATATAGCCAGGGTAGCCTTGCGGATGTTTCCGGGTGGCCTGCTGCGGAATGACGACTTTCAACCAGCCGCCTGTCTCTTCTAAGCCAATGACTCGTTCACCGAGCAGTACTTGCGACTGGAGCAGATTTTCTTCACATAAAGCCAGTTTTTCTTCATATGTTTGCTTGTCAATCCACTCTTTCATTTTGAAGGAGCTCTGAAGAACCTTTTGATCCATTTCTCTCGGTGACTGCGGCGTTGTCCATACGTTCGCGACTGCAACCTTTGATTCAAATATCATCATGAGACTCCTTTCACCCCTCGAATGCCTAACCCATGTTGCGGCGGGAAAAAGATATCTTTTCCTTTGTATAAGATACCTCCGTCTACCATGTCCTCTTTTAGCATCAGCGGAGCATCAAAATCGTAGCGGGTGATATTCGGCTGACTTGCGGCGAGATGAGCGGCTGCTGTAATCCCAAGTTTTGACTCAATCATGCTGCCAACCATACACTTGACGCCGTATGCTTCTGCTAAAGCGTTAATTTTTAAAGCCTCTTTTATGCCGCCTGATTTCATTAATTTTAAATTGATCAAATCACAGCTTCTCGTTTCAAGCACTTTAATCGCATCATGAAAACTAAAAATACTTTCGTCTGCCATAATCAGTGTATCTGTTGCCTCCGTCACACGGCGCAGGCCTTCGATATCTTCTTTTGGCACTGGTTGCTCGACTAGTTCGATATTCAGTGACTCCATTTTCCGAATGGCTACGACCGCTTCCTTCCACGTCCAGCCCTGATTCGCATCAAGCCTGATCTGAATATCTGGCCCGACCTTTTCTCGAATTCGCTTGATTCGCTGAATATCCGTGTCTATGTCATCTTTTCCTACCTTGATCTTTAATGTCTGAAAGCCTTCTGCTGCGTATTGCTTCGCATCTTCCGCCATCTCAAGTGGACGGTTTACACTGACCGTATAATCGGTTTCAAGTTGACTGCGATATCCGCCAAGGTATTGATAAAGGGGAAGTCCTGCCTGCTTCGCTAAGCCATCATAAATGGCCATGTCAACCGCTGCCTTTGCGCTTGTGTTGCAAGCGAGCACACGATTCATTCGAGAAAAAATTTGTTCATACTCAGACAAGGAAGCCCCAAGTAAGATCGGTCTGATCACTTCACAGATGGCATAGTCGATGCTTTCCAGCGTCTCACCTGTAATCACGGCAGTCGGAACTGCCTCTCCGTAGCTGACGTCACCTTGATCATATGTGACGATAACGATCAGAGATGCTGCGTCATACACCGTTCGCAAAGCGGTTTTGAAAGGCTTTTTTAGTGGTACACTCATTCTACATGTGCGAACATCGACGATTTTCATGTGATCGCCTCTTTCGCTGCAACGCCTGGAGAAATGTCCAGTTTTTTTCCTGTCGCATCTAATGCAGCCTGTGTGCCCATTGGAATGGCAAAGTTCGGAGAAGAATGACCGATCCGAAAGCCCCCAAGTGCAGGCTTCTTTTGCGGCACAATATATGTGTCCCATACTTGATTCAATGTGAGGGACTGATCTTTCTTTTTTGGCTCACATTGATGAAAATCTCCAATGATGAATCCAACCGCATCATACAATTTCCCAGCAGAAGTGAGGTGCTGCATCATTCGATCAATTTTATAGGGTTCTTCGTCAATATCTTCAATGAACAAAAGCTTTCCCTTCGTATCGATTTCAAAAGGTGTACCAAGTGTTGTGACGATGAGGGCAAGATTTCCTCCTACAATCTCACCTGAAGCGGTGCCCGGATAGAAAGTATGAAGGGGCGACAAGTGGTGCGCATACGTAAAGGCTTTCGGTGCGAACAATTGTAAAAAGGTATCTTTCGTATAAGGATGGACCTCTTCAAGTCCCACATCAGAGGAGAGCATTGGACCATGAAACGTCACAAGACCTGTCTGCTGCTGGATCGCCGTATGTAAAAACGTAATATCACTGTAGCCCCAAAAGATTTTTGGATTCCGGCGAATCAGGTCATAGTCAATGGCTTCCGCAAGTCTGCCAGTCCCGTATCCTCCGCAAGCACAAATAACCGCTTTCACCTCTGGATCTTGAAACATGCAATGAAGATCTTCCACTCTTTCATGATCATGACCTGCTAAATATCCATACCGCCGGTCCAAATACTTCCCTTTTTTCACCTTTAGCCCGAGGCTTTCTAAAAAGGCAATCCCTTTTGCTAATTTCAGCTCATCAGGCGGGCTTGCTGGGGCAATAACCCCCACTGTATCCCCTGTTTGAAGTGCCACTGGCAGCTGGCTCATGCCGTATCCCCTCTTTCTCTTTGTTTCTTTCAATCTATGGGTTTTTGCTTCATAACATGAACAAATAAAGGAACAGACGCTTTTATTTCAAAGCGTCTTTTGATTCTAATATCATTTTCCATCTACTTGCGCCCATTTCAAATCGATATACCCAACAGGGTGACGAACAATCCCCTTCACGCCTTCTTTTTGTAAATGAACTTGGTTATAAAAATGAATCGGGATGATCGGTGCTTCTTCAATGAGAAGTGCCTCTGCATCATGAAGAATGTTGTTTCTCTTTTGCTCGTCTGCTTCCTGACTTGCCTTTTTAATCAGTTGATCATAGGTATCGTTTGACCACCCTGTCCGGTTCATGGCATTCCCTGTTTGAAAGCTTTCTAGGAAATTGATCGGATCTGCATAGTCTGCTAAAAATGAACTTTGTGAGAATTGAAATTTCAGTGCCTTTTGATCTTCAGCAAATACATTGGCTTCCATGTTGGCAAGCTTCACATCTACACCTAGCGCTTCTTTCAGCTGCTGCTGGATGGCTTCAGCTTTTTTCTTATTCTCAGGCTTTGTACTGTATGTCAATGTGACGGCTGGCAGTTTTGAATAGTTCTCTTCTTTCAGCCCTTTTTCTAATAGCTTTGCAGCTTCACTCTTATCGTTCTTCACAAGATCACCGCCAGCTTTTCTGAAATCCTCACCTTTTGAATCTAGAATGCCTGGCGAGACAAAGGCGTGTGCTGGCTTCTCTTCATTTTTCGTCACATAATCTACGATATCTTGCGGATTGATCGCCATTTGAAATGCTTTGCGGATGTTTTTATTTTGAAAAGGTTCCATGTTTACATTCAGACGATAAAAGAACAATCCAGCCTGGTCTTCAATTTGTACATCTTTATTTTTCAGCAGATTTTCACTTTGTTCTGCTGGGACAAAGGCAGTATCTAAATCTCCTGATTGATACATTTGATAGTCTGTGTTTCGATCACTGATCATCAGCCACTTCACTTGATCTAACTTAACTGATTTTTCGTCCCAATACGTCTCACTTTTTGCCATTGTAAAGCTCTCATCATGCTTCCACTCTGTCAGCTTGAACGGTCCATTTCCGACAAAGGTTTTGGCGTCTTTTGCCCAGTTTGGGTCCTTCTTCGCTACCTGTTCATTGACAGGAAAAAAGGCAGGGTTTGCGGTCATATTCAAGAACGATTTCTGCGGGTATGCCAGTGTGACCTTAAGCGTTTTGTCATTCTCAGCGCTAACTTTAACGTCTTCTTTCTTTCCTTTTCCGCTGTTAAATGCCTCTCCGCCTTCAATCATATACGCTAGGAACGATGCGGAGGAGCCTGTTTTCGGATCAAGCAGCCGCTTCCACGCATATTCAAAGTCACTCGCTTTCACTGGATCACCATTTGACCACTTGATGCCATCTCTTAAATGGAACGTGTACGTTTTTCCATCCTTTGAAATCTCCCATTTTTCCGCCATTGCAGGAGATGGTTCGTGCTTTTCATTCAGTCTTGTTAATCCCTCCATTAGGTTATTGAGTCCTTGCCACGATACATTATTAAAACCAATCGGAGGATCAAACGACGTCGGTTCGTTTTCGTTATTTAAGGTTAATACTTTCTTTTCACCCTCTTTGCTTGATGATCCTTTCCCTGCTTGCTCATTGGCTGTACATCCTGCGAGCAGCATGATTGTGAATATACATATACTGATGATCCATCCCTTTTTTCTCATTAAAAACTCCCCCTTTGTGTTGAAGATAAAACGGTTTGCGCACGCTCATCTTGGAGCCAGCAATGCACTGTATGAGTAGGTGACCGCTGCGTTTCATGCGGCATGATATGATCACATACCTTCATAGCGGCAGGGCAGCGATCTGTATACGGACAGCCCTTTGGCGGAGCAAATAAATCAGGCGGGCTTCCTTCAATTGGAACGAGTTCGTCTTTCATATCAAGTCTTGGAACGGATTGCAGAAGTCCCTTTGTATAAGGATGCTGCGGACTGTAAAAAATATCTCGCCTCGTTCCGACCTCCACCATCTTCCCCCCGTACATGACCGCCACTCGGTCTGCGACTTGGGCTACGACCCCTAAATCGTGTGTGATTAAAATGATGGTGACACCTGTTTTTCTCTGAATCTCTTTAAACAGCTCTAATATTTGTGCCTGTATGGTCACATCGAGCGCTGTCGTTGGTTCATCAGCAATCAACACTTTAGGCTCGCAAATCAGCGCCATGGCAATCATAAGCCGCTGCCTCATTCCTCCGCTGAACTGATGAGGGTATTGCTTTAGCCTTTCCTTCGGCTGCGGAATACCGACCAAATCAAGCATTCGAATGGCGGCTTCTTTCACTTCTTTTTTCGTCAGCTTTTGATGCTCCTTTGCCGCCTCCATGAGCTGATCGCCGATTGTCAAAGTTGGATTCAGTGCGGTCATGGGATCTTGGAAAATCATCGAAATATCGACACCTCTTATGGCGCGCATTTCTTTTTCAGATAAAGACAGTAAATTGCGGTCTTCAAACCATATTTCTCCCTGATCAACATGAGCGCTGTAAGCTGGTAGCAGCCTCATAATGCTTTGTGAAGTGACACTTTTCCCGCAGCCTGACTCTCCTACAATGGCAAGGGTTTCTTTTTCATATACATCCACATTCACTCCGCGTACCGCTCGAACTGAGCCGCCATATGTCCGAAAGCTGACGTGCAGATCGATGATTTGTAGAACTTTTTTCAAAGCGCCATCACCTCTTCATCTTCGGATCAAGCGCATCTTGCAAGCCATCACCTAAATTGTTAAAGCAAAACATCGTGAGTGAAATAAAAAACGCAGGGAAAAATAAACGCCACCAATGTCCATTATCTGATAGCACTGTCGGCAGCGCATCATTGGCCATCACGCCCCAGCTTGCAAACGGCGCTTGAATGCCTAAACCAAGAAAGCTTAGGAACGCTTCTGCAAATATCGCAGTTGGTACAGTTAAAGTCATCTGAACGATAATCGGTCCCATCGTATTCGGCAGCAGGTTGCGGCGAATGATGCGCAGGCTCTTTGCACCAAAAGTTTTTGAGGCAAGGACATATTCCTGGCTTTTCAGTTGAAGAACTTGACCTCTCACGATTCTTGCCATTCCAATCCATCCGGTGACAGTGAGCGCTACAATAATGGTGACAAGACCCGGTCCCATTAGAACCATCAATAAAATGACAACAAGTAAATAAGGAAGACCGTAGAGCACCTCGACGATTCGCATCATGACATGGTCATATCTCCCGCCCTTATAACCGGCAATGCCTCCATAAATCACGCCGATAGCAAAATCAATCAGGGCTGCCATGACGCCTACAAATAAAGAAATACGCGCCCCGTACCATGTACGTGTAAACACATCTCGTCCAAGCTCATCCGTTCCGAACCAGTGAGCAGCGGATGGCGGCAGATTTTGCATCGAAAGACGCTGTTCTGTCACGCTATTAGGTGCAAGCAATGGGCCTAATAGTGCCATGATAAAAAGAAAAATCAATACGGATAGACTAAACATCGCAAGCTTATTTTGCTTCAGTCGTCTCCATGTGTCCGCCCAATACGAAAGAGAGGGTCTTTTAATGGCATGTGCCTCCATTTTCTTTTGCTCTCTCGGAGAAAACCAATCGTCCGGCACTTCAGGATGCGGATTCGGTTGATCCTGCTGCAAATGTATACTCATGCCTTTCCTCCTTTCTGATGTAGCTGAATTCTCGGATCAAGCAGGCGATACGCCACATCAACAATGAAAAGAAGTGTGATTAAAATGATGCTGTAAAAAACAGTGGTTCCCATAATGACAGGATAATCACGGTTGTTAATACTCTCGACAAAGTATTTTCCCATGCCAGGAATCGCAAAGATTTTTTCAATGACAAAACTTCCTGTTAAAATGCTTGCGACAAGTGTGCCAAGAATGGTCACAACAGGCAAAAGCGCATTTCGAAGCGCATGTTTGAACACAATTTTAAAGGGAGAAAGTCCTTTTGCTTTAGCAGTGCGAATATAGTCCTGAGACAGCACTTCAATCATGCTCGATCTTGTTAACCGGGCAATAATGGCCATCGGACTAACGGCAAGAGCAATGGTTGGTAGCACCATATGCATCGGACTTGTCCACATCGCTGTAGGAAAGAGCTTCAAATTCACAGCAAGCTGCTGAATTAATAAGGTAGCAAAGATAAAGTTTGGAATGGATATACCGAAAACAGCAATGGTCATGGCGATATAATCAATCAAGCCATTGTGCCGGAGGGCAGCCATGACCCCTAGCAGGATGCCGGAGATGACAGCAATCAATATTGAGATAAGACCAAGTTCTAATGAGACTGGGAAGCCTCTCGCCAATAGATCATTGACACTTTCAGAAGGCTTTTTAATGGAAGGACCAAAATCAAAGGTAACGATGGATTTTAAATAGATGACATATTGAACATACAGTGGTTCGTCTAAGTGATAGTAGCTTTCGAGGTTTCGCTGAACGGTTTCGTTTGTATTTCGTTCTTCATTGAAGGGCGATCCTGGGATGACCTTCATTAAAATAAACGTTAACGTCGTAATCGTTAAAATCGTGGCAATCATCGCAATAAAACGTTTGAGCAAAAAGCTGGTCATCTGCCGTCTCCCCCTCGCTTAACAAAATGTTGTACGTGCGGCAAGCTCTGTCATGACAAGCATCGCTTGGTAGGCCTCTAATATATTCTCTGCTTGATACGTCACCGTTGTTGTCCCTTCAATCATGGCAGTACCAGGCATTAAATTCGCCCATTCAGCTTGTCCATAATTGGCAAACTCAATCTTCAGTAGCGGCTGATCAGGAGGCGTCAGCGGCTTGATGTGATGAATCTGTTTCATTGCGGCTTCCACTTGCTGCGAGATTTGTTGGTTGACTTTGGCAGGAGTGAGACATTTCACAGCAGATCTTGAGATGGTCTCTTTCACTGCCACTGTTTTCACACCAGGCATCAGCTTTTCTGCTTCAAGTGCTGCTTGATCATCTCCGCAAACAAGAATCACCGGCACACCATAGTAGCCTGCAACATACGCATTAAAACCCATTTCACCAATTGGATGATCATTTATGTAAAAATGTCTGACACCAAAAATCATACTGTGGGACATCACACCTTTCATAGACGCCCTCGCATGATAGCCTAAAAATACAGCAGCGGCATAGGTTTGATCTAACCCTTGAACCATTGAATAAGGCTTGACGTCACCAGATATAAGAGATGCCTCTTCATGCAATTCTTCAATCAACAAATTATTCATTTTAGAATGACTGTCATTGACCAGAATATCGGTTGCGCCATGCTGAAGAAGTGCCTCCACACAGGCATTCACTTCACCCGTCATGATCTTTCTGCCCCGCTCATAATTGTGCTGACGGGCATCGACAAATGTATGATCAGCTAGACCAGTAATTCCCTCCATATCGACAGATACATAGAGCTTCATCCCCATCCCCCTTTAATTAAACTTAAAATTTGTGTATATTTTTCTAAATTTTCTAAAAAATTATATGATTACTTGATTGATTTTTCAATACAATGTCTGAAAATAAGGAAATTAGACTCAGATAATACAGGTCAATAGACTGAGTGCGAAAGGATTTTTTTAACAAATAAAACACCACTAACTATGTCTTTAGTGGTGTTTGTCCGCTTCGTTAATCTGTGATTTCAGTTGTTCATATTTCTTCATGGTTTGTGTAAACAGATCATCAAACATCTGAGGTGCCTGCTTTTGAATCACCTCGGCGCCTTCTCCTGTAATGCCCCCTTTTGTCGCCACTCTATCGACGGTTTCAGCAAAGGTGAGGCCTCGTTCTACAAGGACTTGACCTGTGCCTAAAAGCGCATATGTTAAAAATTCATACGCTTCCTCTAAGGAAAGCTCACTATTTCTCACAGCGGCTTTCGCCATTTCTTCAAAAAGAGCAGCGATAAAACCAGGAGATGAGCTTGTCAAGTTACTCGCCGCATCAAACTGATCTTCCTCTATTTCACGTACGATACTAAAAGCTGAAAGGAGACGATGCAAACGTGCCTTTTCTTCCTCTCCAGCAGTTTCGCCATGCGCAACGAGGGATACGCCTGTTCCAACAGCTGACGTGAGCGTTGGGATGTATCTTGAAATTGGTTGAGTCGTATGCTTTGATAACTTGTCTAACGTCACAGCCGCGGCTACTGACACAGTATGAACCGATTTGGCTGCTGAAGGCAGTTGATCGAGTACATCAAGTACAGCAAGCGGCGGTACGCAGATAAAAAGTACATCACATGCAGAAAGTTCGTTTAATGAGCAGATATTTATTTCTTGATGCCTATCTTTGAGTTGAAGCAGGCGGTCTGTTTCACTTCTAGTATGGATCATGATTTGATGGGCATTGAGTACTTCTTTTTCCAACCATTTTTGCACCATCATATCTGCCATGCTTCCATATCCAATGATTCCAATTGTCTCCACAGTTTAATCTCCTCTATTTTGCTTAGATTCACTACTTATTTTAACAATTTCCCACAATGTTTTCATTTTTATCCCACACTTTTTTCTTACGATCAAACCACACATAAGGTTAGCCCCCCCTGAACCAACCATGAAAAATGAAAGAAAGAGAGTGATTCGAATGACACATCACAAACATGAAAACCAACCTTCTCATGAAATTCAAACATTGAAGCAGCCACAAAAACAAAAAAAGAAGCCAAACGGCTGGTTTAAACCATTTGTTAGCGGTGTTGTGGGCGGCATACTAGCGTTAGGTGTTTATGTCCTTACGCCATATGCCCAGCATGCATCAGACAATACAGCAAGCAATTCGGCAACAAAAACAGAAAGTGTATCGACAAATGATACAAGTGCCAATTCGTCAAAAACAACCGCTGTCCAAACATCACATTCATCAAACAACATCTCAAGCATGGTCGAAGATGTATCGCCAGCCATTGTCGGCATTACAAACTATCAAGCGCAAAGTCAAACAGACATGAGTTTTGGTGATTTCAATACGCCTTTTGATGAATCACAGCAAAATAAAAGCAGCCAAGAGGAAAAAACAGGTACAGGCTCAGGAGTGATTTTCAAAAAATCCGGCAGCAAAGCCTATGTCTTAACAAACAACCACGTCATTGAAGGGGCAAATAAACTTACAGTCTCCTTGCACGATGGCAAAACCACCAAAGGTAAATTGGTCGGAGCTGACCCGCTGACTGACCTAGCAGTTGTAGAAATTAGTAGCAGTCATGTAACAAAGGTCGCGGCATTAGGCGATTCCTCCTCGCTGCGTGCTGGGGAAACCGTCATCGCAATTGGAAACCCGCTTGGTGAAGATCTATCAAGAACCGTGACACAAGGAATTGTCAGCGGTGTCGATCGAACAGTCTCTATGAACACATCAGCAGGCGAAAGCAGCATTAATGTGATTCAAACAGATGCGGCTATAAACCCAGGAAACAGCGGCGGACCACTGCTTACGACTAATGGAAAGGTCGTGGGGATCACGAGTATGAAGATTTCTGAAACAGGTGTTGAGGGCATCGGATTCGCGCTCCCAATCAATGATGTCAAACCAATCGCCGATCAACTTCTCACAAAAGGAAAGATTGAGCGTCCATATATCGGCATCAGCATGCTAGATCTCGAACAGGTCCCGGACGTGTATCAAAAAGAAACACTCGGTCTCAAAAATAGTCAGCTTGATCAAGGCGTATACGTCAAAGAAATCGCCGCAGGCTCACCTGCCGCCAAAGCCGGCTTAAAGTCAGAGGATGTCATGACCGCCATCAATGGGAAACAAATCAAAACCGGAAGCGAATTACGTCATGAGCTATACACGAATACAAAGATTGGAGACACCGTGAGCATCACACTCATTCGAAATGGAAAAAAAGAAACGAAGAAGGTGACATTAACACAAACTGAATCTAAGCAGGTCAATTCCTAACGCAAAAGAAAAAGGGCTAAAATCATCTTGATTTCAGCCCTTTTTCTCCTTTTCAGCGTCATAGAAAACCTCATGAGCTACTTTTTATGATGACTGGATCGGTGTTAATCTCTGTTCTATTTCTGCTCGTTTGTGCTCTAGAAATGGAGGAAGAGCTAATTGATCGCCAAGCTCATCCACTCCTTCATCCACTGTAAACCCAGGACCGTCTGTTGAGATTTCAAATAAAATACCATTCGGTTCTCTAAAGTAAAGGGCTTTAAAGTAGAAACGTTCCACAACACCAGAGTTCGTGAATCCTGCTTTTGATATTTTGTCATACCATTTTTCCAATTCCTCAGCATTTTCCACACGAAAAGCTACGTGATGCACACTTCCTCTGCCTGAACGTTCAGAAGGTCCTGCCGTTTTTTCGATCACATGAATTTCTGTTCCAGCTCCGCCATTTCCTGACTCAAAAATGGTCACGATCTCACCATCATTTGATTGTTCACGCGCTCTTTCCGTGAAGCCAAGTATGTCCGTTAAAACACGAATCGTTTTGTCCGCTTCTGCAACCGTTAATTCCACTGGCCCCAAACCTCTAATGGCAAACTCTGCCGGAATATCATCATGTACTGGCGGTGAGCCTGCTTCTTGTGCGGCCGGTTCGACTGTTAAAAATAGCTGTTGCCCTTCTGGATCTTGAAAACGCAAGGCAGGTCTGCCCCCTCTCAAGGAAGCCGTTTCTTGCTGCACCCCTGTCTCTTTAAAACGCTTTTCCCAAAATGTAAGTGCTTCTTCAGAAGAAACGAGAAGGCCTGTGCTTGTGATGGCGTTTGTTCCTTTCAAACGACGAGCAAGCATTGGAATTTCAAAGAAGGTGAGCTCCGTTCCAGGTGAAGCGACCTCATCTCCATAAAATAAGTGATACATTGATGGGTCATCCTGATTGACTGTTTTTTTGACAAGTTTTAAGCCAAGGATCTGGCGGTAGAAATCAACATTTTTTTGAGCATTGGCTGTTAATGCAGATACGTGGTGAATCCCATTGATTTTCATTATAATCACTCCTATTTCAAAATATCTCGAATTCAAGATAATAGCCTTATGAATAAAATAGGACATTTTTCAACAAAAGTCAACCATTAGCCTAGATGTTCGGTTTCTAGCTATAAAATTAACATTAAATCAAAAATAATCTTTTATTGTTCGTTTTTAATAAAACATTTACCCTGATATCTCCAATTTAAACGAACACTTTTATACACAAATACGAAAATCAGAAAATTTTTTTAATTCTTGTTTTCCTAAAATCGTATTACAATGAACAAAATACATGTCACAGTAACGTACGAAAGTGATGCAGGAGGTCGTGTGTAATGAACAAAGAACAACCAGCGTTAAAACAGGACATCGGCTTATTTTTCGCCCTATCTCTTGTCATCGGGACGATTATCGGGTCAGGCGTCTTTATGAAGCCAGGCAACGTCCTTTCCTATTCAGGAAGCTCAGATATCGCATTATTCGCTTGGCTGTTAGGTGGCATTCTAACCCTTGCAGGCGGACTCACTGTTGCTGAAATTGGTACACAAATCCCTCGGACTGGCGGATTATATGCCTATCTTGAAGAAGTGTATGGTGAGTTTTGGGGATATTTATGCGGCTGGGTGCAAATTATCATTTACGGACCTGCCATCATCGGTGCGCTTGGTCTTTATTTTGGTTCATTGTTAGCCAATTTATTTTCTCTTTCTTCTTTATGGTCGACAACAATTGGCATTATCACTGTTTTATTTTTATGTTTGATTAACATCATGGGAACAAAATACGGCGGTTTTGTTCAGGGGCTGACCACCATTGGAAAGCTTGTCCCGATTGCCGCTATTATTGTGTTTGGCTTATGGAAAGGAAACGAAAATATTTTGATGGCTGTAAACGATAGCATCGCTCAAATGAACTTCGGTGCAGCGATCCTGGCTACGCTTTTTGCCTATGATGGCTGGATATTGCTTGCTGCACTTGGCGGTGAAATGAAAAACCCAGAGAAACTGCTTCCTCGTGCAATGGCAGGCGGGATTTTAATTGTCACGGCTTGCTATCTCTTCATTAATGTCGCTCTTTTGCACGTGTTACCAGCAGATCAAATCGTACAGCTTGGAGAAAATGCGACAAGTACTGCTGCGACAATGCTCTTTGGACCAATCGGTGGTAAGGTCATTAGTATTGGCATCATCATTAGTATCTTTGGCTGTTTGAACGGAAAGGTTCTTTCATTCCCACGTGTGATTTTCGCGATGGCAGAGCGAAAGCAAATCCCTTTCGAAAATGCGATTTCGCGGATTCACCCTACATTTAAAACACCATGGATTGCTGTATTTGTACAAATTCTGATCGCCATTGTGTTTATGATCGTCAGCAATCCAGAAAAGCTGTCAGAGGTTTCGATTTTCATGATCTATATCTTTTATGTCATGGCCTTTTTCGCAGTCTTTAAACTGAGAAAACAAAACAAAGGAATCGAGCGTGCTTATAGCGTACCACTTTATCCGCTCACACCAATCGTTGCGATTATCGGTTCCTTATTCGTCTTAATCAGCACCATGATCACCGACTGGAAAAGCTGTCTCATCTCCATGCTGATCGGAATTGCTGGGCTGCCTCTTTATTATTATATGAAAAAAGCACACAAAAAAGCAGAGCGCTAATCAGCTCTGCTTTTTTTCTTTCTTCACAGCGTGATAGAAAACCTTTGCAGCCCTAGGAAGGACGAGTACCGGAGCGGAGCGAATTTGACATTCGTGAGCACCGGCACGCAGGACTGACACCGAATGCGAGGGTTTGTCTACACGCTGAAGCAGAGCGTTAATCAGCTCTGCTATTTTTTATATTGCTTAATCACTTTGTATGATTCGTTTAAATATCTCATGAGCCGGTATGGCTTACTAAGCACGCGGATTGGCAGTCTTGAGATAAATCCATTCAAATTCGCCTTGTATTCCTGCGTCATCCGTTTTGGCTTTGTCGCAATTTTTTCGTATACTTCTTTGTAAAATTCCTTCATGATGTCGACTTGCACACTGATCTTCTGATGACACTCTGTACACTCAACGCTTTTCATCTGATCATTCACATAAACGATGCTGTGGAGGGTCTCTTCTTGGCACCGAGTACAATGTAAGTTTGCTTCCATTTCGGTTTTCTTCAAGATACACAGCTCCTTTCTCGTTTGATGTTGCTCTCTTTATACAGTTCGATAGCTATTCGCCGTTTATTGGACGGAAGCTTCCTTTAAAATAGCTGCCGCTGTTAGTTCGTCTGTCACCAGCACTTGAATAAAGCCACCATTTAAAGCCCCTAAAATACTTTCAGCTTTATGGGTTCCTTCTACAACAGCGATAACCGTTTTGACGCTTTTTAACTGCTCCAGTGATAAACCAATGACCTTTTGATTCAGTTCATCTTGGACAGGTTTGCCTTGACCGTCAAAGAAACGAAAGCCAATATCACCAACAGCCCCTGATTGCCTTAAACCAGATAAATCCTCTTCTTTTAAATAACCAACTGTTTTTAATGTTGACCCTTTATGCGGATTACCAATACCGATGAGGGCAATGTCGACATTTTTACCTTCTTCAAGCACAGCCTCTATATCCTGCATTGCCATAAGTCGCTCTTTTAATTCTTCTGTTTCTAAAATCGCCGGGGCATATAAATAGGAACACGTGCCATTCATTTTCTTTGCCAGCTCATATGCCAGCTGATTGGCATGAATGTCGACTGCTTGCCTGCCCATTCCGCCCTCTAACGGGATGACCTTCACATCGTTTCTTCGCTCAAACGGATATTCCTTTACAAGCTCAGCTAATGTAGTTCCCCATGAAATGCCGATTTTCTCCGCATCTTTCATGTTTTTAGATAAATAATAGGCGCCAGCTTGACCGACTGCCCGTTTCACCATCTCAGACATTGTCCCGACACTTGGGACAACGACAGCATCTGTTAATTGAAATGTTGTTTCGAGCTGCTTTTCCAGTTCCACCGTATGAATACTTTCGTCTTTAATGTATACCTCAACGATTCCCACATCTTTCGCTTTTTGTAAGAGCTTTGAAATGACTGGTCTTGAGACATTGAGCTTTTTTGCGATTTCCTGCTGCGTCCACCCGTCTGTATAATAAAGATGAGCAACTTTGACGAGCTGTCGTCTTTCTTCCCAATTCAGCATGTGACATCATCCTTTTAATATACTATGATTCCCAGTATACCAAACATTCGTTTCTAATTGGAACAATTGTTATGAAAATGACAAAAAGAGCGATTACCTCTCCGCTCTTTTTCACTCTGTATATTTTGGCTGATACGTTCTCCCGCCGTCTAACAGGATAATTTGTCCGTGTAAATAGCTTCCCTCGTCACTGGTAACAAATAAAGTGAGTCCTGCGATATCGTCTGGTCTTCCTAATCTCCCGATGGGAATGAGCGATTGCAGCTGCTTTTTCTCCACCTCAGTAGGATAGAGCGTATCAAGCATTTGAGATTCAATCACGCGGGGGGCAATCACATTGATACGCACATGGTGTGCCCCTAATTCCTTTACAAGCGAACGCATCAGGCCAAAAGCACCTGCTTTTGAGGCGTAATACTGAATGCCGCCGCCTGAGCCAGTAATAGCAGATCCTGATCCAATCACAACAATGCTTCCTTCTTGCCGCTCACATATATAAGGTGCTGACGCTTTGATGCAATAGTAAAGACCATACAAGTTCACAGCCAGTGTCTTTTTCCAAAGTGAGAAATCGACTTCTAAGAAAGGAATTGATTTTGTCATCCCTGCTGAATAGACAAGATGAGCAATACCGCCGAGCTCCCTTTCAGCTGCTGAGATCATCTGCTGAACACTTTCCCACGATGAAACGTCAGCTTGAAATGTCAGCAGCTGAGAGTGCTGTTTTTTTAAAAGTAAAAGTCCTTGTTCATCTATATCGGACACAGCCACTCTGTGCCCTTCTTTTAAAAAACGCTTAGCAATTTCCTTTCCAATCCCTTGGGCACCGCCAACGATAAGAACTGGTTTTTGATCATTAGCCAGCACTCTCACCCCCATCAAGCATAATCGCTGCGCCATCTGTAAATGCGCCATATGATGTACTTAAAAAGACCGTCATATGGGCCACAGTCTCCTTGATTTGCTCTGCGTTAGGAATCAAATGGAGAGGCGGCGGTAATAAGGCGAGCACTCGAATGCCTTTGCCTTTAAATTCTCGCGCCAGCCCTTTTGTCATAGCATTCAGCATAGAATTCGATGTCGCATGTGAGATCCCGCCATCTCCAGTAATACTGCCTGAGGACGATATATTAATAATGCAGCCTTGCTTCTGGTCAACCATATGCCATACGGCAGCTTGACTGGAAAGAAAAACAGTATTCACAGCGGTTTCCACTTCGTCCATCCACTCATTAGGGTGAGTGGCGTCAAGCTCTGCTTCTGCTCCTTGCGCTGCTTGATTGACCAAAATATCCAGTTTCCCGCACGTATCGATCACTTGTCTCAGCATACGCGTGGCATCTCGAGGCGTTTCAAGCGGATTCATAATAATACTCGCCTGACCGCCCATTTTTTGAATGTCTTCACAAATGGTTCTAGCCTTTGATTCATCATGAAATGTGTGTAAAAAGACATGTGCACCTGCCCGGGCTAAAGCCAAGCAGATGGCTTCTCCAAATCCATCTGTGCTACCTGTCACAAGTGCCGCTTTCTGATGAAGCTGGACGTGCACATGCATCTCCTCCCTATCCCTTGTTTAGCATTTATTTTCTCAGCTTACTCACGATCTCAAGAGCTGCTTCATAAAAACCTTCTGAGATGGTCGGATGCGGATGAATCATTTTCGCCATCTCTTCTGCTGTTCCTTCTAAATACATAAAGGAGGAAGCTTCTGAAATCATCTCTGTGACATGCGGACCTACCATCGTTGCGCCGATCACTTCACCATATGTTGTATCGTAAACCAACTTAATAAAGCCTGATTGAACACCTGCCGCTAGCGCTTTACCGCTTGCCGCTAAATCAAATCGTTCTGTTTGTACGCTGAGCCCTTTAGCTTTTGCCTCTTTCTCTGTAAGACCGACACTTGCCACCTCTGGTAATGTATAAATACATCTAGGCATAATATCAGCATTCATTTTTTCAGGTACGCCGCAAATATTGCTGACCGCAACAGCTGCCTCTGCCATCGCCGCATGAGCCAGCTGATAGCCGCCGGCGACATCCCCAACTGCGTATACACCTTCAGCAGTTGTCTGCATCTGATCATTCACCTTGATAAACGGACCATCAAGCTGTAGATCAAGCTGGCTAACAGCTGATACATTTGGTTTTCTTCCAACGCAGACAAGCAGTCTTTCCGCTGTAAAGATGTGTGTCTCCCCTTTATCATCTGTTGCATGAACCGCTTTGACTCCTTCGCTTTCCGTCACCTCTGTCACAGTGGTTTTCTTCGCGATATGGATGCCCTTTTTCTTGAGTTCTCTTTCTAGCAGCTTAGATGCTTCTTCATCCTCTTGTGGAATAATGGACGGTGCCGCTTCAATAATGGTAACTTTTGATTGAAGACTTTGGAAAATACAAGCAAGCTCAAGACCAATGACACCTCCGCCAATAATGACGACAGAAGCAGGAATATCTGGGATGTCAAAGATTGTATCACTTGTATCAAATGAAATATCTTTAAGCCCCGGTATTGGTGGAATGGCTGGTGTAGATCCAGTAGCAATAATTAACTCTTTCGTTTCAATCGATTCTGATCCATCTTGTTTTTCTATTTCAATCCGATGCTTGGTCACCGCTGTGCCCCTGCCATTATAGACATCAATCTTTCCTTGCTTTAATAAAAAGGCGATTCCGCCTCTGAGCTTTTCAATGACGTCATCTTTGCGCTTTCTCATTTTATCGAAGGAAAGAATCATGTCACCTGTTTCAATTCCCCAGCTTTTCGCCTTCTCGATTGATTCGATGACTTCTGCATGTTTAAGCAGAGTCTTTGAAGGGATACAGCCCCGATTTAAACAAGTACCGCCGAGAAAATCCTCCTCAATCAAAGCAACCTTCTGTCCGCGCTCAGCCGCTTGAAGGGCGGCAGTATATCCGCCAGGCCCTCCGCCAATGACTGTCAGATCATACGTTTTCGTCATCCGATTCATCTCCTACATTAGCAATTCAAATGGTTGTTCAAGCACTTTTTTAAGGTCTGTTAAAAAGGCAGCCGCTGGTGCGCCATCTACAACGCGGTGATCAAACGATAAACTAACCCCCATCATTGGTCTCACCTGAATTTCTCCATCTACTGCAACAGGTTTATCTTGAATTCGTCCTACACCTAAAATCGCCACTTCTGGCTGATTAATGATCGGGGTAAAGGCATCAATGGCATACATGCCTAAGTTACTAATCGTAAAAGTGGACCCTTTCAGCTGGTCAGGAAGCAGTTTTTGATCGCGTGCGTTTCGGCCAATTTCTTTTGCTTCTTTAGTCAGTTGTTTTAATCCTTTTTGATTCGCATGAGAAATGACTGGTACCATCAAACCGTCTTTCACTGCAACAGCAAGACCAATGTGTACATCCTCATGGAAATGGAGCTCATTTTGTTCAAATGTCATATTGATCTGCGGGTGGCGCGTGAGAACATGGCTGACCGCATGAATGATGATTTCTGTGAACGACAACCTGTAGCCTGTCTCTTTTTCAATCGCCGGAAGTAACTGGTGACGCACTTCTTTCGCTTTCGTCATATCAATTTCACTTGTTAGTGTGACGTGCGGTGCTGTAAAGGCACTTTGTGACATGCGATCAGCAATCACTTTTCTCATGCCAGCTAATTTTTGTGTTTTCACAGGCGAAGCCTCTGTTGTTTGCGTTGCCGCTGATTGTACGTCACTCTTCATGATCTTGCCGTGAGCGCCAGATCCAGAAACGGCTGCTAAATCGATTCCTTCACGAGCAGCGACTTTTTCTGCAAGCGGTGAGATGCGCTGGTCTTTCTCGCTAGAATGCACGACTGCCTCGACGTCACGCTTTTGAACTCTGCCTTTTGGCCCTGTGCCAGATACCTCTTGAATCTCCACATGACGATCCTTTGCTGTTTTTCTCGCTGCAGGCGTGGCACGTACTTTTTCATTAGATGTTTTTGGAACTTCAGTAGAACTAGGTGACACTGTGTCTGGTGAAGATGATTCGCCGCTTTCTGATGAATCCTCATCTGCCTGTGCTGGCGGCTCGCTTGGCACCTGTTCATTTGCCTCACCGATATATCCAATGACAGCATTGACTGGAATTTGATCATCAGCTTCGTAGTATTTCTTTAGAAAAATGCCGTCATCATAGGCTTCCACCTCGATGTTGATCTTGTCTGTCATAATTTCGAAAAGAGGCTCACCGATTTCAACCGAATCTCCTTCTTCTTTAAACCATTGAAGCAAGGTTCCGATCTCCATCGTACTGCTTAGCTTCGGCATAAATATCTCTTTTGGCATGATCTTCTCCCCTTTATTTAAGAGCGTGCAAGCTCTTTTGCTGCTTCAATAATATCTGGCACTTGTGGAATGACCGCTTTTTCGAGAGTCGGGTTGTATGGTATTGGAACTGCAAGGCCGCCAAGTCGTTTAATCGGCGCATCTAAGTAGTCAAACGCTTCACTTTCCGCTATCATACTTGCAATCTCTCCGCCGTAGCCGCCTCGTTTGACCGCTTCATGAACCACAATACATTTACCTGTTTTCTTCACAGATTCGATAATGGTTTCTTCATCTAATGGGACGAGTGTTCTTGGGTCTATGATTTCAACATCGATCCCTTCTGCCTCTAGTTCCTTCGCCGCTTCTAATGCTTTGTGTACCATAATCGCTGTTGCTACAATTGTGACGTCTTTCCCGCTTCTTTTCACATCAGCTTTCCCTAAAGGAATCGAATATTGCTCTTCAGGCACTTCGCCAATTGTTTTATATAAAAGCTTGTGCTCGTAGAAAATGACAGGGTTGTCATCATCCATTGCTGCCTTTAAAAGTCCTTTGGCATCATACGCTGTTGAAGGCTGAATCACCTTTAGTCCCGGAATATGAGCCATCCACGCTTCTAGGCTTTGTGAATGCTGCGCTGCTGCACCAGTTCCTGATCCTGCTGGTGTTCTCACGACAAGCGGCACCTTTCCTTTTCCGCCAAACATGTATCGTGTTTTTGCTGCTTGGTTCACAAGCTGATCCATTGCGATTGTAATAAAGTCAGAGAATTGAAGTTCTAAAATCGGACGCATACCTGTCAAAGCCGCTCCGACTGCTCCTCCTGCAATGGCAGCCTCAGAGATTGGTGTGTTGCGTACACGCTCTGGACCGAACTCTTCAATCATGCCGCGCGTGACCCCAAAAGCACCGCCATATACGCCGATATCCTCACCTAAAATGAATACATCTTGGTTCTCTCTCATTTCCTGACTCATAGCTTCTCGAACGGCTTCTAAATATGAAATCTCTCTCACTGTTGTTTTTGTCACGTGATTCCCCTCCTAATTAGGCGTATACATCCTCTAATAGTGTATCGATTGACGGTTCTTTACTGTTTTTAGCGAATTCAACAGACGCTTCAATTTCTTGCTTCGCTTCTTCCTGTAAGACCGCTGCCTGCTCCTCTGTCAAAACATTCAGTTCAATCAAGAGAGACTTAAAGCGCTTGATTCCGTCTTTTTGTCTCCACTCTGTTTCTTCTTCACGTGTACGGTATTTTTTCGCATCACTCTTAGAGTGACCTTTCCAGCGATACGTTTTCATTTCAATAAGTGATGGACCCTCTCCAGCTCTTGCGCGGCTGACAGCTTCATCTACTGTGTTCATAATATCGACCATGTCATTTCCATCAATCGATTTCCCAGGTATTCCGTAGCTTTCTGCTCTTGTTGAAATGTCTTCAATGTTGATCATTTCTTTTACAGGGCCAGACATGCCGTACTGGTTGTTTTCACAAATGAATACAACAGGTAGATCCCAAATGGATGCAAGATTTAGCGCTTCGTGAAAGCTGCCTTCATTCGTCGCTCCATCTCCGAAGAAACAAAGAACGACAAAGCCTTCCTGTTTCATTTTAGATGTGAGTGCTGCACCTGTTGCCAATGGGATACCGCCGCCAACAATTCCATTTGCGCCAAGGTTTCCTTTTTCTAAATCAGCGATATGCATTGAGCCGCCTTTTCCTTTGCAATAGCCAGTCTCACGCCCGAATAGTTCTGCCATCATCTTATTGACCTCTGCACCTTTTGCAATACAGTGACCATGTCCACGGTGTGTGCTGACGATTTTATCTTCGTCCTTTAATACGGCAATTGATCCAACAGCTGACGCTTCCTGTCCGACACATAAATGAGTGGTTCCATGGATAAGTCCTTTGGCAAAGAATTGGTCGACCTTTTCATCAAAATATCTCACTAACCACATTTGTTTATATAAATCTGCTAATCTCTCATGACTAATCTGTTCAGGCAAAGTGATTTGTTTTTGCATTTCTTCTCTCCCCTTTACATTTGTTCTTATGTGTTACATTTGTAATAATCATACGTTTAAGTGTCATTGAAGTCAAGCATTTCTCTTTCATTTTTAAGCGTTTTCATCTTTTGTCAGAAAAAAAGAGAAAGGCAAAGCCCTTTTCTAAAGAACTTCTCTTTCTCTTCCAATCTCTTGCGTTCTCATTCATCTGGATACATCATGATTTTGACACTATCACCTTCAGGGTGTCTTGCGCATTCTATTGCCTGCAGGAGCTGACTTAATGGATAACGATGCGTCACCATCTTTTCTGTGTTGACCACTTTTGCTCTTAAAAGTTCAAGGGCTTCGAGGTAGTGATAAGGATGTGAGGAATAGGCGCCTACCACTTTCACTTCATCATGAAAAAATCGATCAGCCGGAATGGAGACGTCTCCCTTTGGAAAATGAGCAAACACTAAAATTGTTCCACCTCTCGCTACTGCTTGAAACGCTTCTTTTAACAGCGCACTACTCCCAACAGAAATAATAACGAGGTCTACTCCCTTTCCGTTTGTTTCTCTCATGACCCGGTCTTCCACAGGCTCAGAGGCTGGATGAAAAGCGACGTCTGCACCTAAATTTCTCGCTTGTAGCAGCCGGTTCTCATTCACATCCGTTATCATTATTTTCCCAGCCAAATAATGTTTGGCAAGCTGTAGTTGAATACAGCCAATTTGCCCTGCTCCAAGGATCAACACAGAATCTCCTGGATGAACAGGTGCTCGTTCAAACCCGTGCAGGCAGCAGGCAACTGGCTCCACCATCGCCCCTTGTTCATATGAGACGTCATTCGGGAGCTTGCCCATTGTGTGTTTGACATGTAATGCAGGTACACGGATATACTCTGAAAATCCGCCTGGATCTACGTTAGTAGCTGAAAACTGCGGACACATTGTGTAAAATCCTCTTTGACAAAAGTCACAGGTAAAGCAAGGTACATGGTGCGCAACATAAACCCTGTCTCCCATTTTTATATTTGACACATGCTTTCCAGTTTCAACAATATCACCAGCGATTTCGTGCCCTAGTACCGTTCCAGGAGGCACCGTCTCATGTGTCGCCTTGTAAATATCTGTGCCACATAAGCCGCATGCACGCATTCTTAATAGAACTTCATCATCGCCAATTGCAGGCCGGTTCCGCTTCTCATACCGAATGTCCTCTGAAGAATAAAAGACAGCTGATTTCATGTAGCTGCATCCTCCTTTTCATCACCTTTCGCAAAATCCTGCAACGTTTGCACAAGCTGTTTGTACTCACTCATCTCACTGGAGATCCAGTAACGTCCTCCGAATATGCGAGATGGGCCAACCCTGACATAGACTTTCCCGATATGAGGGTATGGCTTGATAAAAAGCTTTCCTTTAATATCAGAGACCGCATATGTGTGCCATCTGCCAAACGCTCCGATTTTGAGTTTATCTTCACTAATGATGACGTTTGTCGGTTGGTTCAGTCCAGTGATGCTAGAAAGCATGAGAATAGGCAGCGTATAAACGCCTAACACAGCTAACGGTTCAGGTCCTGCTGACATTAACGTATAAAGAGACCAAAGGAAAAACAGACAGATGAGTACGGCTGGAAGAAAAATAGACAACACTGCAGACGTTCGGCTATAAGCATGATGCTGCATGAGACGTCCTCCTTTCAGATACATAGAAGGAGCCACGAAAGCTCCTCCATGGGATGATTGTTTACTTAATATGATCGATGATTTTTTCAATATCATCTTCAATGCCAAATCCGGTTAAAAAAGATAATGTTTGAATGACAGGCGTTCCTTTCGTATCACTCACTGGTGTGGTCGTCACGATTAAATCGGCGCCCTCCGCTTTTTGCGGGACTTCTGATGCCTTGCACTGCTCCACCACAACATCGTATCCTTTTTCCTTTAACGTCTCTTCAACCTTTTTAGCAACAACCGTTGATGTTGCAACCGCTGTTCCGCATGAAACCAATATTTTCTTTGCCATAAGAATCCCTCCAACTCGTTTATTGATCTTTCTGATCTAAGCCCATTTCTTTCGCATACTGCTTTCTAATATCATTTCGCACCCAGTACCATAGAAGCGCATAAGCCAAAGCACAGATGATGGCTGCAATAAAGTACGGATTGCTCGGATCAAGAAGTCTCACCATGATCCAAGGAATGACGTGGGAACCAAGGTCAATACCTGAAATCATATTGGCTCCTTCTGGGAAGTCAAACCCGACTGCTTTCCCCATTGTTGTCGCAAGTGGTGCAAGATTCGTTGCGATAAAGAAGACAATCATTAATGTGAAAATACTGTTAATAAGTCCGCGAATAATATTTCCACGAGCGGCGGCTACTGCCCATACAACTGTAAATGGTAGAACTGATAAGTCAGCAAACGGCAGCATGCCATTGTAAGGCAGAACGACTGCAAGTAGAATCGTCATTGGCACCATTAGAAGGGCTACCGCCATATTCGCCGGATGACCAATTACAATTGCTGTATCTAAGCCAATATAGACATTTTTCCCTGGGAAGCGCTTTTGAATATAAGAACGAGCGCCCTCAGAGATTGGAATAAGACCTTCCATTAATAACGCAACCATTCTTGGCATGAGCACAAGAACTGCTGCCATTTGAATACCAAGCGTCATGACGCCTTTCGCATCATAGCCACCCAAAAGACCAATAATGATACCAAGTATGAGACCCATCACAAGCGGTTCGCCAAAAATACCAAAACGTTTCTTCAATGTTTCTGGATCAGCATGAATTTTGTTTAAGCCAGGGATTTTGTCAATGATGCGGTTGGACGCATACATAAGCGGCGCGAAGTTGACCGTTTCAGCATGAGCCATCGATACGCCTTTCAATCCAAAATGGTGTTCGATTGTCGGTGCCGTCCAATCTGCTAATTTAAGCGTGATAGCAGAGACGATCAACCCAACAGCAAGTGCCAAGAACATATTATGATAAGCGTAGTAAGTCACAGAGGCTGCGAAAATCAAATGCCAGAAGTTCCAAATATCCACATTCAGTGTTTTCGTAAAGTTAACGGACAATAAGATGACATTTAACAAAAGCACAAGAGGAATCATCAAAGGGGCAACGGGTGTACCAAAGGATATAGCCGCTCCAATCGGCCAACCAACATCCAAAATATCGAGCTTTAGCCCAAGGGAATTAACCATGGCTTTTGCTGCTGGCCCAAGGCCGCTCACAAGTAAATTAATAACAAGGTTGACACCGACAAAACCAATTCCGATCGTAATACCGGCTCGGAAGGATTTTTTAAAGCCTTGCCTTAAAATCATACCGAAAAGCGTCATAATAATCGGGAGCATAATAGTTGGTCCAAGGTCTAATATAAAATCGACAGCTTGCTTGATCATACATCCACCTCCTGGATTTTTCAGATAAAGCGCTTACATTTGTTTTGCGAAAGTCTATTGGTTTAATTCTTTCTGAAGCACATCAACCGCTTCTTCATACGACGTCATATCAGACAGCTTCGTCATCACCTCTTCTTTTCTAAAAAGTGTCATGAGCTTCTCTAACATCACAAGTTGCTTACTAGGTTCAGAGATTGCTAGGACGAACACAATTTTGGCTTGCACAGTTTCATCAGGGCTTCCCATCTTGTGAAAGATAACAGGTTCCTTTAAAGTGGCTACACTAATCGCTGGTTTATTCACATGCTCTGGATCTGTATGTGGAATTGCTACACCAAAGGTCGCAAGTGGAAGGCCTGTCGGATATGTTTTTTCCCTTTCCAGCACCGCTGGTAAAAAACTCGATTTAATATATCCTCCCGCTTCTAATCGCTCTGCTAAATATGTGGTCACCTCCTCTCTCGAAGATGCATCGTACTGCAATTTGATCAGCTGTTCATCTAACTCAAACAAGTTGTTCAAACAACCACCCCTTTCATTTGGTATAAATATGAACACATGTAACAAAAAGAAAGAACATTTCGGAATAGAACCTTTTATAAAGCGCTTACAAATATACTTCCTGAAAAATGTTCAATGTTGTTACCTTTGTAAGGATATTATAATATTCTAAATTATAAGTCAATGTTCCTAGGAAAATTTTATAAAAAAAGATGCCATCTTTTTTTAAATCTGTTCTCCTTCTTATTAAATGTGTCTTCCGCTCTCTAATCAGCTTTGTTTCTAATATTTTTAATAAAAAAAGAAACGCCATCCTGAAGAGGCGTTTCTTTTCCCGGGAAATGTACTTATTGAGCAGAGAGCTTTAAATTGACGCCAACGGCAGTTCCGTTTCTCGAAGAGTCAGCCACTCCAGTAAAGGTTCCTGCTTTTCGATCAATGAGTAGCGCTTGGACATTTCCTATATCAATAGGCGAATTGCCGAAACGATGTCCCAGATCATTAAGCTTTGTTCTTACATCGAGAGGGACACCTACTTCATAACGATAAGATGTTGGGCTGTTTGTATAAATTCTTGGTTCTTCAACTGCATCCTGAAGTTCCATCTCATATTCAAGCAAATTCAAAATGGTTTGTGAAACAGAGGCAATAATGGTCGTTCCACCCGGTGAACCTACTGTCATGACAGGCTCATTATCTTTAAAAATGATGGTCGGTGTCATACTGGACAATGGTCGTTTATTCGGCTGAACTTCATTTGCTCCGCCTGGTCTTGCATCAAAATCTGTTAGTTCATTGTTTAAGAAGAAACCATATTCTGGGACGAGAATCCCTGTACCAAATAACTGTTCAATGGTTGTCGTGAATGACACAACATTTCCCCACTGATCGGCAACAGTAAAATGTGTGGTCTCACCAATGGTTTTATCTTCAGGCTGCGAGACAATAGGTGATGGGTTTTTTTCATCCTCATACGCCCACGGATCCCCTTCTTTCGGGTTACGATTCTTTTGATCTAATTGAATAAGAGAGGCTCTTTCTGAAATGTAATCATCGTCTAATAGTCCTTTTAGTGGAACATCTACGAATTCGGGGTCGCCGGCATATGCAGCACGGTCAGCATAGGAGAGATGCATCGTTTCAGCAAGTAGTTGATATTTTTCAAATGATTTGGGGTCATATTGAGATAGGTTAAAGTGATCAAGTATTTTGAGCATTTGCAGCATAAACACCCCGCCTGAGCTTGGTGGAGGCATACTTGCAAGCTGGTATCCTTTATAGTCTCCCCAGATAGGCTTGTCAGTCTCGACCTCATAACGAGCAATGTCATCAGTTGTCATCGTCCCGCCAAAATCTTGGACTGTATTTGCAAGTGCCTTTGCTACTTTTCCTTCATAAAATGCTTTGCTTCCTTTTTTCGCAATGAGTTTAAATGTTTTTGCAAGACCTGGCTGAACGAGGAGGTCTCCTTCTTTGAGCGGCTGATCATTTGGAAGAAAGATTGGCGCTGCGGCCGTTTTCTTCAATTTTCCTTGATGATCGTCAATGGCTTTTGCCAGGACAGAATCGATTTCAAATCCATCCTCTGCCAGCTGAATGGAAGGCTTGATTAATTCCTTCATCGAGCGGGTTCCCCACTTATCTAATGCCGCTTCAAGACCTTTTACAGTCCCTGGAACACCAACAGCATTACCGTGTGTAGATCGCTCTGCAAACGGAATGACTTTGCCATCATCTGTTAAAAACATATCTGGTGTCGCGCCTTGTGGTGCTCTTTCTCGACTATTGATGATAGATGTTTCTTTTGTCTTCCCATCATACACCATCATAAATCCTCCGCCACCAATTCCAGACATCATAGGCTCTGTCACATTGAGTGCGTACTGGATAGCAACAGCAGCGTCAACAGCATTTCCACCTTTCTTTAATACATCTGCACCCACCTCTGATGCAAGCGGATGGGCAGTAGCCACCATGCCATCTTTCCCAACAGCTACTTTATTCCCATGAGGTTCGTTTGCAGCGACCTGACTGACAGGCAGAAAAAACGAGAAAACAAGCAGACATATGGACAAAATAGTTAGAGAAATGCGTTTCATACACAACACCCCTTCCATATTCTTACTTTGACCATACCG
This sequence comes from Bacillus pumilus, assembly GCF_009937765.1. Classification (NCBI taxonomy): domain Bacteria; kingdom Bacillati; phylum Bacillota; class Bacilli; order Caryophanales; family Bacillaceae; genus Bacillus; species Bacillus pumilus. The sequence continues at coordinate 2,988,379 of NZ_CP047089.1, forward strand.
ACTTCTTGACCAGAATACAATAGATTATTCTAAAATTTCTAATTTTTTCATCCTATCATCCTATATTCATCAAATATAAAGCGGGTTTTCAAAACATATGACACACTTACTAAGTAGGGATAAAGACACTATCCTTTCATGTTTTTGATTTCACGGTATAATAAACGCATCACGAAGGGGGAAAAATGATGAATCAGAAGAGCACCTTATTTTGGGAAACATATTGGAAAGAAAAATTAGAAAGCGCACCAATTGACGCACCTGTTTCCGCTTGGGCATTTGGAGCAGACCCAGATCATTTGCTTGACCTTGTTCTGCAAGGGAAAAAAACAGCGACTTGTTCTGGACATCTTTTTTACGAAAAGGAACAGGAGCCGCTTCCAAAGGCAGGACAATATGCGGTCATTTTGGACAGCCATGACGAACCAAAAGCCATCATAGAGATCACACATGTAGATGTCATGCCGATGAATGAGGTTCCAGAATCATTTGCCCGAGCAGAAGGTGAAGGCGATCTTTCTTATCAATATTGGTACAGAGCCCATCAAGAATTTTTCACAGAAGCACTCGAACCGTACGGATTAGAATTTAAAGAAGACATGCTCCTCGTTTGCGAGCGATTTAAACTTGTTTATTCAGCTTCTTAAGCTTTAAGCGGTGCCAAAAATGGACCGCTTTTTTCATTTCTTTTCTCCTTTCTGAAAAAGGTGTGTTGAGAACACATCTTTAGGTCAGAATAAGATCAAATAGAAAAAGTGAAGAAATTTTCGACTACACCTGTTTTTTTTCGACAAAAGACTATATAATTATTTGATGTGTGCATTGTCTCATTTATACAATGGAGGGTTTTTACATGTTAAAAAGGAAAAAAGACAAGTTTTCCGTCTTGTTAACGGAAATTGCTAAAAATTTAGATGAAACTGCTGAGTATTTTGTTAGCTATAAAGTAACAAATCAAACCACTCTGAAAGAATTTTCTGACACATTGAAGGAATATGAGACAAAAGGTGATAATCATGTTCATACTATGATTAAAGAGCTGAACAAAGCCTTTATTACACCGATTGAACGTGAAGACATTCTTCAATTGACGAATAGCCTCGACGATGTTTTAGATGGAATTGAGCATTTTTCAGCAACAATGGAAATTTATTCAATGACAAGCTCTGACGAACATATCGACAAATTCAGCCACTACATCAGAGAATGTGCAAAGGAAATTTTAATTACAATCGATTTACTGGCTGAAAATCGCTTAAAAGATATTCAACCACACGCAATCAAAATCAAAGAGATCGAGCATAATTGTGACAATCTTTATCGTAAATCACTAAAGAACTTGTTTGGAAAAGAAACGGATCCAATCAAGGTCATTCAATACAAAGAAATTTACGAAACACTTGAAGAAATTGCTGATTCCTGTCAAGGTGTTGCCAACAATCTAGAAACAATCATTATGAAGAATGCGTAACGGGGTTAGTTAAACATGGATACATTACTCATCCTTACCATATTTATTGTCATTTGTGCACTTGCTTTTGATTTCATCAACGGATTTCACGATACAGCAAATGCCATTGCCACTTCGGTTTCAACAAAGGCGTTAAAGCCTAGACATGCTATTATTATGGCAGCGTTCATGAACTTCTTAGGAGCAATGACATTTACAGGTGTGGCAAAGTCCATTACAAAAGACATCGCAGATCCTTTCACACTTCAAAACGGTTCTGTCGTCATTTTGGCTGCATTAATTGCGGCTATTACTTGGAACTTGCTTACTTGGTATTACGGGATTCCGAGTAGTTCATCGCATGCACTGATCGGATCAATTGCAGGAGCTGTTATTGCCTCTGCTGGTTTTGGCGCTTTAAACTATTCGGGGTTCATTAAAATCATTCAAGCACTATTGCTTTCACCTATCCTAGCATTCGTATTGGGATATATCGTGTATACCATTGTTAAATTTATATTTAGAAACAACAATCTTGCCAAAACAAATAAACAATTCCGTCGTGTTCAAATTTTAACTGCTGCACTACAATCGTATACCCACGGAACAAACGATGCGCAAAAAGCGATGGGAATTATTACGATGGCTTTAATTGCAGGTAATTTGCATACAACAGACGACATTCCTTTCTGGGTACAGTTCTCTTGTGCGCTTGCAATGGGACTAGGTACTTCTATTGGCGGCTGGAAGATTATTAAAACAGTCGGCGGTAAAATTATGAAAATTCGTCCAGTAAACGGAGTATCTGCCGATTTAACGGGGGCAGCTATTATCTTTGGTGCGACATTTATTCACTTACCTGTTAGTACCACTCACGTGATCTCATCTTCTATTCTAGGTGTAGGTTCTGCACACAGAGTAAAAGGAGTAAACTGGGGTACAGCAAAACGCATGCTTGTCACTTGGGTGATCACATTACCGATTTCAGGAACTCTCGGGGCTCTTATATACTTTGTGTTAAATGCGATTATCTAATATCAAAGACCTGTCTGACAGGTCTTTTTTTATTTGCCTGCATACTTTAACACCCAGCCATTTTTTCATGAAGCAGGGTTTCCAATCATATCCATAGAAATAAATAAGTATCCATCTGTCTATGGGAGAGAAGAACATGCTATTATTTTTTCAATTGACCGTGTGGTTATTGCTAGGTGCCCTTGCTGTATATGTATTTGCCGTATGGCGTTTTGAACAAAAAGTAAAAGAAAAGATGTTTGCCATTCGTAAAACGTGGTATTGGATTTATGTAGCTGGTGCTGTAGTGTACTGGACAAATGACCCTTCTTCAATCTTCACCGATTGGATGCACTACTTAATCATTGCTGTTTTTTTCGCACTAACCGATGCATTCATCTTTCTCAGCTCCTATATTAAAAAACTCGGAAATCACGAACTAGAAACCGACACCCACCAACTCCTAGAACAAAATAACGATCTACTTCATTCTTACCTCAATAAGCTAAAAACGTACCAATACCTATTGAAAAACGAACCGATTCATGTATATTATGGAAGTGTAGAGGCATATATAGAGGGAATTGAACGGCTCATTTATTCTTTTGCCGACAAGATGAATATTCAAGCGGTTCTTTGTCCATACGATACGCAGGAACAAAAAGATGACCTGCTGCGGACACTTGACCAGCGAGCTCTTATTCAGGCGAAGCTTGACAGGCAGGAAGTCTATTACGACGATTTCGGCAAATTGGTGCTCATCCCGTTTTCGGTAGCGGATGATCACTTCGTCATTAAGCTTACCTCTGATGATATTGTCACTGAGTTCGACTATTTATTAATGACGTCACTTACAACAATTTATGACCTAATCTTGCCTGACGAAGAGGAAGGTGATGAAGATGGACCACGCACTTCAAGGGGATAACAACAATCGCAAGAAAAATCCATTTAAGATTTTAAAGAAAAAGCAACATATCAGCATGGCGGATTATAAGGTAAGTCCCCATACTGAGCGTATTTTCAAAAAGAATGAACAGCTCTTGGATGAGTATAAAAATAAAAGGGCTTGATTACACTAAAGGACGCGGAACAAAATCCGCGTCCTGCTTCCATTTTCACATAGACTTGCATACAATAATCTATACGCTGCAACGATTGAGGTGCCAATAAATGAAAAAGAAAATCAAACAATTGAGATATGTTCAGTTTGCTGCATATAAGTCGTCGCCTTATATGCGTCGATTAAATGAGCAAAGTGAAGCAGTCATCCAATCATATAAACAGAAACACTCACTGACTTAACAGCTTCAGAAGCTTTTCCTTCGTTTTAGGTCCGTATACCCCATCACTTGGCAGACCATTTACCAGCTGAAAACGCGCTACGGCGTTCGCCGTTTTTTCTCCATAAACTCCGTCTATTCCTTTATTTGCAGCTGCTTTATCAGGATAAAAATAAACAGCAGCAAGCGCCTGCTGGACGCGGCGTACATGCTCTCCCTTTGTCAATGGAGAAGTCACCTTTAAAACCCCATCTGGCAGATTATACAAGCTCTTTGCATCGTTTCGATAAATTTTGAGAACTTGTCCAATTTGAATCTTATTCGGATCGCTAATATCATTCCACTTCTGTAAATCTTGAACTGTGACGCCATGAGCTTTCGCAATACTCGTTAACGTATCCCCGCTCTTCACGACATATGTGATGACCGTCTCCGGATCTTCTGCGGTTTCAATCCCTTTTTTAAATTCATTCCAAGTAGAAAGAAGCTGGCGTGGACATGCTTTTCCAGACCAGTACTGATGTGTGACCACGTTTGCTAGCGGAATGTGATGTTCATTTAACAGCTTTTGAATGAGCCATTGTGCATGTTTGACTGCTTGCTGAAAATTCCCATCTGCATTCTCACAAATTTCAATACCGATCGACTTCCGGTTACCATTCCCATGACCATCCCCTGCATGCCAGCCATTTTCATTTAACGGCAGATGCTGAAAGATTTCATGATCATCCACTGTAAAATGCCAGCTCACCTCTGTCGTTGGGTTTTTTACATAGGCCGCATGACTTTTTGCATCCGCTCCCTTTGACGTGTTTGCTGTGTTATGCACCGTTATATACTCCGGTGTCATCGCATATCCTGGGCGGTTTCCGTTTCCAACTGGAATAAAATCTTGATAAATTTGTACCATGTACTGCACTCCCTTTTGCTAGATTGAATTGATCTTTCTCACCAATCAGTGGCGTTCGTAAGACAATACTTGTTTGTTTTCATGAGAAGACTATGGTAAAATTTGAATTCCATTCACTCCTTTTAGTCGTGAAAGGTGCAAAAATACAGAAAAAAACAGGAATTAATTCCATTTTTCCTTGAATTTATGTTAAAATTGTTAAAAATAAGCCGATATAAAAAGTAAGTAATAGCTCATTTAGCTATTTAGTCCTATATGGACTTTTCTTTTACGTCAAAAATAGAACATACGTTTGTATGGAGGTTTTCAAATGACTGGTTTTTTAACCCATTTAGAAGAAGATATTAAGCGGTTATATGCTCAATTACAAATAAGCGGTCCTGCTTATAGAGAGATGCAAAGGATCGCTTCTGAATTTCGCGTGTGGGTCCACTATGAGGAGACTGGCAGCATGATGATCCAGCATCAAGGTCTTTACAGTATTATATTAAACAGATCCCTATCACCTGAAGAACAGTGGCAGGATTTTGCCCACGAGCTTTGTCATGTGCTAAAGCATACAGGCAATCATTTCAAAATGAACAAACTCTTTCGAGAATTGCAGGAGTTTCAGGCAAAACAATTCATGTACCACTTTTGTGTTCCAACCTTTATGCTGCTGAAAATGAAGCTTCCAACCCTTCGGCAGCAAGCCATTTTGCATATTGCTCAAACGTTTCACGTCACTTGGGCTTTTGCTGAAAAACGGCTTGCCTTATTCGAACAGCGAAAAGCAGGTATTCGTTTTCAGCAGGAGTTTACGTCTTATTTAATGAAAGCAGAAAAGGTCGCAGAAAAAGAAGTCGTTTATCAAACGTAAGTCATCGCAGAAAAGTTTATTCATAAAGGGCTAATACTTGTTTGAGTACATTTGTGTATTGATAAAATTGTTCAGTTTGTGTATCTCGCCGGTATCGACGCCTAAAGTCTTGAAAGAATGCTCTTCTTTGCGCTTGACTAATTTCAAGTTGTACACTTTTTCCTGTCAGACATTTGTTATTGATATTATCAGGGTGCGTTCCAGAAAAACGATCAGATTCTGCTAGCAGCAATGCGTGAAAGCCATTTTGCGTTAAACGCTTCACAGTTTCTGCCGCTCTTTCTCTGTCCGTCCCCCCCACTAACGTTTGAAGCACCTCTGTTTCACCGTAACCATGAAGTGCAAATGTATGATGATGGGAATGCACCTCTGAAAGGCAAAGCGGCTCATCAAAGCGTGTACTTGTAATATGAAGAACATGATTGCCTTTTACTTTAAGGCCTTCAAATAAATACATAGAATAGTCGCTAGATATTTCATGAATAAGCTCACTCACGCCTGATTCAATTCCTCCGGCATGAGGCGATAAAACTAGTAGCTGGTCACCTTTCCGCTCATGAAGAATTTGATAATCAATCCCTTTTCTTTCATGAGCGGAAAGCTCTTCATAACTTTGATACGTATCGATCATTTGCCTCATGTCATCTGCTCCATTTCTTTATATGAGCATAAGTCTACTGATCCCTCATTCTTTTGTAAAGAGGTTTTGAATCAAAAATACCAGTTGAATTCTTCCTTAAATTTTCCTTACATTTACGGCATTCTGTTGAATTTTGAGAAATAATGACCGATAATTGAAACGAATAGAACTTTTGGACTATATGAATCTTTTTGTATTCTCTCTCATAAATTAGAAATATTGCAGTCTATACCTGGAGGAATTCATGTTAAAAAAGAAAACCACCCTCACCCTTATCATCTTACTCCTTAGCTTCGCTGGCATTATTTATTGGAAATGCTTCTCGCTTCAAGGCGTGTCTCATGGAACATTCATCCGGTCAATATCATCACCTGACGGAATGTATATCATCAACACCTATCAGCATAGCGGAGGAAAGCTAAAGGAAAACGCAGTCAGAGCAGAAATTGAAAACAAATTAACCCATCGCAAGAAGACAATTTACTGGAAATACCCTGATAAAGACCCTCTCATCCAATGGAAAAACGGACAGCTTGTTCAAATTGGACATGAGTTTTTAAATGTAGTGAAGGGTGACACGTACGATTATCGCTTTGATCAGAACAAGAGAAAATAACGACATACAAAAAACGAATCCTCTTGGATTCGTTTTTTACGTTGACATGACCGTTTGCATAAATTTCTTCATATCTTTACTCACCGTCGTCAATCGATCGACAATTTCACTAAACTCTGTCACAAGTGAAGCCTGTTCTGATGAAGAACCTTTCATATGATCCATACTTTCAAGCAATGTATGTATATTGGAGGAAATTCCTTGCAATGAGCTTTCGATGTTTTCAGTTGCACGTGAAGTTTCACTTGAAAGCTTTTGAACCTCACTTGCTACAACACTAAAACCTGCTCCCTCTTTTCCTGCTCTGGCCGCTTCAATTGACGCATTCAATCCTAGCAAACTCGTTTGTCTCGAGATGCCTTTAATCATTTTTGTGATATCGGCTGTTTGTTTTGAGCTTTCAAGAGTTTGCTGCGTTTGTAAGGTCATCTCCTCACTTGTAGCAGAGAGCTCCTCTGAATGTGCCGCTACCACGTGCACTTTTTCTTGAATACTTTGAATAATGTCATTCAATGAATCCATATACGCTTCAAGCTCTATTTGATTTTTGAGCGGAAATCCTAAAGCGAGGGCACCAATCACTTGCCCATTTTCATTAAAAATCGGCAATCCCATTGCATTTAAAGGTACTCCATATACTGATTCAGGCACAAACATACTTGATGTCTCACCTCTCAGCGCTTTTTTCATATTCATATCATCTGGTTTAATACGTTCCCCAGCTCGAATTTGAAAATCAACATCTTTCGATGGCAAATACAACAAAAATTTCTCTCGATCAATGACACCCATCGTCACTTCATTCTTTAAAATTTGCATCATATAAGGTGCTGCTGTCACTATACTCTGTAGTATATCCAATTTCTCTACCCCCTTATATTATGTATCGGTCGTTCTTCTTAAAATAATAGTTATTTTTTAAAAATAATAAGTTATTTCTCATATATACGAGTAAAAAGAAGGGAATTCCCTCTCTATATTCAACAAAACGAATATTTGCTATAATTTAAGCAGCAACATATGATGAAATGGTCATGTAATCATTTTATATATATTCATTGGAGGCGCATGTTGTGAGACAACCTATGACATATGAGCGGGCGATCGTCATTGGCGGCGGTATGACAGGAATACTTGCTGCAAAAGTTTTATCAACGTTTTATCATCAAGTTTTCATTATCGAAAAGGACGAAATGCCAGACTCTCCTAAGAACCGTCTCGGCACTCCTCAAGCTTTTCATCCACATAGAATGCTACCACTAGGCAAGCAAATAGTGGAACGTCTATTTCCTGGTTATACAAAAGAGTTACTGGCAATGGGCGGATTCAATACATTGGATCAAACCTCTCGTTTTATCACAAAAGACGGTGAATTAACGCTTACTGATATAGAAGAAACAGTGGTCACAAGACGTGCCATGCTAGAGTGGGTGCTGATGCAAAGAATGTTAAATGAGGGACAGGTGCAATGTTTAGAAAAACATGAAGCCCTCTCACTTCAGTTGAAAGAGGGAACAAACCAAGTTATCGGACTGGTCGTGAAAGATCGGCATGAAAAACCAGGACGCATTTTTGAAATGAAAGCAGACTTAGTGATCGATACGTCTGGAAGAATGTCTAAATTGCCAAAATGGCTGAAAGATGCTGGACTGTCCTTACCGCAGACAAATGAATTAAGTGTGTCACTAGGCTACAGCACAAGATACTACAAGATACCACCAGAAGCGCCATACCAGCAATCAATGGTCGTCGTAGGTCAGCCGGAAAGGCAAATCCCAACAGGACTGTTTGAACGGGTAGATCATGATTTAGTAGCTGTTCTTCTCTCTGCAGCTGGCGGATCACATTATCCAACAACAGACGTTGATCAATTTGATTCAGAAACAGCTGGACTCACGCATCCAGCAATCGCAGATGCCATTACCCATTTAACGCCCTATACAAAACCAAAAGGATTTAGAGTCCCTTCTTGCGTGAGATATCACTATGAACAAATGAATGATTGGCCAAGTGGATTATTGGTGATGGGCGATGCCTTGTGTACATTAGATCCCATTCACGGGCAAGGAATGACAAAGGCCGCACTCGAAGCACAAGTTCTTGAGCGTATGCTCAAACAAGTACAAAAGAATCAGCAGCTATCTTTTGAAAAGGACACATTACAACAAATGCAGGATGCCAATGAACTTGGCTGGTGGCTTTGTGCGATTGCTGATATGGCGTGGGAAGGCGTTGAATTAAAAAGCGAAACAACCATTCCTCATTTGACGTTCGTACAAGAATTTTTAAATCGCTACGTACAATACGCCATTTTAACAAAACAGCCTGAGCGTCTTGAGGCGTACCACCGGATGCATTCTTTCTTAACAGAACCGAGAGACATCATCAACTTAGAACAGCTGCATGCCATGATTCAAGCCGACACTTCTGGAGAAACAGCTGAATGGTGGAGTCAGTGGGATCAAAAGGACGATGAACGCAATCGAGCTTTTTTCCATGAAGCGGTTCCTGACTTTCGTTTACAGCAACTCCTGTTATTCAATTGAAACAAAAAAAGCCCCTTAATGGGGCTTTCAGCTTGTAGAGAAACTCATGTTTTTCTACAGGCTTTTTTATTTTCATCGTAATTATGATGGATGAGATTTAATGAAAAAGGCCTCCCACACACCTAGCCTAGCTTCGCTAGGTGTGTGGCAATCTTCTTCATGTTCTGGCAGGCAGCTGTGAGAAGAACTTGCTCACTCACATTTTGTTTCCCCCTTAACCGGCAGTAGCGAAGCCCATGCAGTTGTTTTGAATCTGCAAAGCTTCGCTCTATTTTTTCTTTTCTTTTTTTATATAGCTCTTTTCCAGAAATACACTAATCGGATAACTAACTCTTTTTCCCATACAAAAAACACCTCCAAATTGTTTTCAGATATGCTATACCCGATTTTCAATTTAAAGGTGTTTTTATTTGTCTCACTTTATGGGGTCAGTCCCATACTAGGCAGCTTTTTTTACGTAGATGATTTTACTTTTGATTGATACGGCAAATCAAGTTTGACCATATCCGCATATGATTCGCGTTCAACGACAAGCTGCGCTTCCCCGTCTTCTACAAATACGACAGCCGGGCGCGGGATGCGGTTATAGTTGTTAGACATACTGTAGCCGTAAGCTCCGGTACAAAAGACAGCTAATAAATCACCTTGTGATAACTCTGGCAAATCGATATCCCAAATAAGCATATCACCACTTTCACAGCATTTCCCTGCAATGGAAACTGTTTGATCGTGCGATTGACTCATTTTATTGGCACTTGCCGCTTCATATTTCGCTTGATATAAAGCTGGACGAATGTTGTCACTCATTCCCCCATCTACCGCAACATAATCGCGAATACCAGGTACGTGTTTTGATGAGCCGATCGTATAAAGCGTTGTCCCTGCATCTCCAACAAGAGAGCGGCCTGGCTCAATCCAAATCTCCGGCATATCAAACTCATAGCGGGCCACGTTCTCTTTCACAGCTTGGATAATTTTCTCGACATATTCTGTCGCAGGAAGTGGTTCATCCTCTTCTGTATAACGGATACCAAAGCCGCCGCCTAAGTTTAATACGGTCGAGATAAAACCGAATGATTCTCTCCATTCATCCAGCTTCAAAAAGATTTTGTCTGCTGCAAGGACAAAACCAGCTGTATCAAATATTTGTGAACCGATATGGCAATGTACGCCTAATAGCTCAATCACTTCTGATTTAAGCACTAGTTTCACCGCTTCATCTGCTTGTCCATTGTGAAGGTCAAAACCGAATTTAGAATCTTCTTGGCCTGTTGTAATATAATCATGCGTATGCGCTTCGACACCTGGTGTGATACGCAGCAGTACTTTTACCTGTTTTGACAGCTCTTGACCAAGCTCTTCAAGAAGCTTCATTTCGTAAAAATTATCTACGACGATACAGCCGATCTCGTTTTCTAACGCCATTTTTAATTCATCTCTGCTTTTATTGTTGCCATGGAAATGAATTTTTTCTACCGGAAAACCGGCGCAAATGGCTGTGTGAAGCTCCCCGCCTGATACGACATCAAGAGATAATCCTTCTTCTTTGGCAAGCTGAAACATCGCGATGGAGGAAAATGCTTTACTCGCATATGCTACTTGCGCCGTTAGTTCTTCTTCTATAAATGCTTTTTGAAAGCTTTTTGCGCGCTCCCGTATTAAAGCCACATCATATACATAAAGTGGTGTCCCATACGTTTCAGCTAAAGAAACAGCATCAACACCACCAATTTCTAAATGACCGAGTTCATTTTGTCTGCAAGTGCCGTGTAAATACAATGTCATTCCCTCTTTCTCCGCTTCGGCTGAAAAAAGGCAGCTGCGTGAGCTGCCTTTTGCCGTGTCTCAAAGTTAAAAATACAATATCACAATCTTCAGCCACTTTCAATGAGCGTTAAGAATTTGGCGGAATTTTTGATCTGTTTTGAGGGTGGACAATGCTTGGCCTTACTTTTGAGCCAGGAACAGAGGTCCGAATTAACACTTGCCACAAAGCCTTCCCGTTAAAAGGAAGAAATGGCCACATATAAGGCGTCTGCAATGAACGAATGGATGTTAAGTAGATGAGTAACAACGTAAAACCAATGATGAGTCCATTCAGCTTAAAGATCGCCACAAGCGCTAGTATGATGAGTCGTACAATTTTATTGGCGACACTCAGTTCATAGCTTGGGGTTGTAAATGTACCGATAGCTGCTAGTGAGACGTATAAGATGACTTCTGGTGTAAATAAACCGACATCAATGGCAATTTGTCCAATTAAAACAGCCGCGATCAGTCCCATGGCGGTCGACAATGCGGTTGGCGTATGAATTGCAGCCATCCTTAAAAATTCCACCCCAAAATCAGCTAGAAATACTTGTAAAATCACAGGGATATGAGACGGTTTGTTAAAACCAATATAGCTTAAATGATCTGGCAGAAGACTTGGTTCAAGGATAAACAGGAACCAAATAGGTAAAAGAAACGTTGAACATAAAATACCTAAAAAGCGAACCCATCTTAGGAACGTCCCAACTGCAGGTGCCTGGCGGTATTCTTCTGCATGTTGAACGTGGTGAAAAATGGTGGTTGGCGTAATGATGACGCTAGGAGATGTATCCGTAATAATGATGACATGCCCTTCTAGTATATGGTTAGCGGCAACATCTGGACGCTCGGTGTATCGTACAAGGGGAAATGGATTGTATCCTTGTTTTATAATGAACTCTTCAATCGTTTTATCAGACATCGTCAGCCCGTCGACTTTGATTCCTGACACTTCTTTCTCTATGATATCGACAAGATCTGGGTCGGCAATATCTTCAATGTAGCAAACACATACATCCGCTTTTGAACGTTCGCCCACTTTAAGCATTTTGTATCTCAGTTTTTCATCTCGCACACGTCTTCGTATGAGCGCTGTATTGACAATAATATTTTCAACAAATCCGTCTCTTGCGCCCCGGACAACTTTTTCTGTATCCGGTTCCTCTGGCATTCTGCCAGGATAGCTTCTGACATCAATGATAAATGCGTAGTTTTCGCCTTCAACTACAACTGCTACAAGGCCCGACAGCACTTGGTCTACGGCTTCATCGAGTGTTTCAACCTTTGAGACCTGTTGATTGACTAGACGGTTCTCAATCACACGTGCCATGTCATCTGATTCAGGTTCATTATCATTGATTTCAACTAGTTCTTTTAATAAGTAGATGACATACTGCGTATCGCACAGTCCATTTACATAGTAAAGTTGGATTTCCTGATCGTGTATATAAATTTTCCGCACGCCAAGGTCAAAGCTGAGCCCCATTCCGACATTTTCTTTAAAGTAATCTTCATTTTTCTTCGGATCTCGGTACACGTTTACTTTGTCTTTCTTCATGGAAACCACTCCTTTCTAAAATTAATTCAACTGCTTTCATTGTGATCGGAGATCCTTTGCTCAGATCATCTTTCCGTCCCATTTTGCCAATATCCCCAATTCCAACAACAAGCGGAAGATCGAGCGAGTCAAGACAATACACGGTATCTCCGCTCATTTTATGGGGCTCCATTTCGGGAAGGCCATGCTTGTCGACGCCGTATTCTGTCAGTTCACCCTCACGGTCAATGGCAACATGAACCTTTGTCCATTCAGCTTGATGCGTTTTGGAGGCAACGGCGATCGCCCCGATGACTTCGATTTCAGGGTGACGCGCCACATGCTTCATCGCTATCTCCCCTGTTCCTTCACCTGTCAGGCCAGAATCATCAAACATGACAAACACTGGATCATTCGGCGTTTTTAAAATCATCTGCACAAGTTCAGGTCCTGTTCGTTTGCTTGGATTTCCTTTTGAGCTGGAAATACATCGCCCACCGACATTTTTAGCCGCAAGCTCAATGGTTTTGGCAGCATATATATCTCCATCTGTCACTAAAATGACTTTCCGTCTTTGCCCCATATTAGGTTATCCTTTCGGTTTAAAGATAAGAGCGATAAGAAATGAGAATAAAATCGCAGCTGAAATCCCAGCAGAAGTTAATTCAAAAATACCGATCCCGATTCCGATGAACCCGTGTACATCTGCCTGATGCATCGCTCCATGAAGCAAGCTATGGCCAAAGCTGACGATTGGTACGGTTGCCCCCGCACCCGCAAATTCAATAAATTTATCATAGATACCGAATCCGTCTAAAATGGTACCCGCCACAACAAAGGTAGTCATGACATGTGCAGGCGTCAGTTTGAGTACGTCTAGTAAAAGCTGACCAATGACGCAAATAAGTCCGCCTGCAACAAAAGCGATAAGATAATCCATTAGCTCTCTCCTCCTGCACGCTCAAATACGACACCGTGCGCAATGGTTGGAATGGTCTCTTTTTGCTGGACCATCATAGGGCTTAGTAGCGCTCCGGTTGCCACAACGAGTACTCTTTGCAGATTCCCTGCTTTCATTTCTTGAAAAATGTGACTAAATGTCACAACAGCTGAACAAGCACAGCCACTCCCACCAGCGAATACATTTTGATCAGGTGTATAGATGATTAACCCGCAATCATCATGCTTTCTCCCAAGTTGAATGCTTTCTTCCTTCAGAAGATCCTTTAAAATTGGCGAACCAATACCAGATAAATCTCCTGTTAAAATCAGATCGTAATCGTCCACCGTTCTTCCAAGGTCTTCTAAATGCTGTTTGATGGTATCCGCCGCTGCCGGTGCCATGGCCGATCCCATGTCAAATGGATCTGTAATCCCAAGATCCATCACCCTGCCTACTGTCGCGCTTGTAATTTGAATTGGAGAGGGCGCCTGGCTAATAATAACGGCCCCGCTTCCAGTGACAGTACTTGTGGCTGTATCTGGTTTTTGTCCGCCGTATTCTGTTGGATTACGAAATTGGCGTTCTGCCGTTGCATTATGACTGCTTGTCGCTGCGATGGCTCTATTGGCAAAACCACCATCAATGAGTGCTGACGCAATGGCGACCGATTCCATTGAAGTTGAGCATGCCCCAAACAAACAGAGAAACGGGATTTTCAGTTCTCTTGCTACATAGTTAGCTGTGACATTTTGATTGAGTAAATCTCCTGCAAGCAATAGATCAATGTCGCTTTTTTGCAAATTTGCTTTTGATAAAGCACTGGATATCGCATCTTCCATGAGTTTTCTTTCAGCCATTTCCCAGTTCTTTTGATCACAATGCATTTCATCATACGTTTTATCAATTAAATGACCAATCGGCCCTTCTTTTTCTTTCGGCCCTGCAGCTGTTCCCTCTGCATTGACGTAAAGCTTGTGCTCAAACACCCAAGATTGTTTTCCTGTTAGTTTCACGTTTCATTCCTCCTACGAAAACATCTTTTCAAAGATGTATCGAATGATCCCTACGACATATGCTGAGACGACACCAAACACAATGACGTTCCCAGCGAGTTTAAACATATTGGTGGCGACCCCTAAAACAAGCCCTTCACTTTTATGCTCAAGGGCAGCGCTTGTCATACTGTTAGCAAATCCTGTCACCGGAACAGCCGATCCCGCTCCAGCAAACTGGCCGATTCGATCGTAAATACCGATACCAGTTAATATAGAAGAAATTAAAATGAGGGTCGCCACTGTTGGGTTTCCTGCTGTTTTTTCATTAAAATCAAAAAAGTGAATATAGAAATTTTGCAGTCCCTCGCCTATGGCACAGATCAATCCACCAACAAGAAAAGCCTTGATGCAGTTGAGGACATAAGGAGGTTTAGGCTGATACGTTTTCACCTTAGATGGATAGTTCTCTTTTAAACTCGACACGGTTGTTCCCTCCAAATTTTTAAATATAAATCAGCCAATGGAATAGTGAACCAAATACTTTGCCTAAGACAATGGCCATGAGAAGCAAAACAATTTTCCCGTCCATTCCAATTCTTTTCGTTAATATAGGAAGTACATTTAATACTTCAGTCAGCGCAGCTGCAAGCATTCCGACGAAAATGCCAGCTAAAAGACCGATCGGGAGCACAAGCCATTTGGATAGATGCAAATGCACCTCGCTTAAGGTTGCCCAGCCACCAACGACCGCGCCGGTAATGACAGCTGCCTCGTATCCTTGTATGAAGCGTTGCGTTTTCGTTAGTTGCATTAAACGAGGGATGATACCTAGCACCGCAAGAAATGCCACAAACCCTGCTCCTACCGTTAAACCGCCGCCAAGTCCAACTAACGCGACAAAAAGCCACTTACCGATCATGGATATCTTTCATTGTCTCTTTATTTTCTTTAAGGGCGACATAATGATCGAGATCGAGCTGATATTTAAACATCTCCACTTCGAGCGGACTTGGTTCTTCATTTAAACGCTTTTTAAATACATGATTGAAAAATAAAATCATGCCAAATCCTAGTCCGAAGCTATATGGAATTTGCAGTAAATAAGGATGCTCAACCGTTTTTCCTGTGATCATTTCATATAGACGGATATGAACGAGCCGCATACTGACATCCTCGTGGAAATTCATAATGGCAAGCGCCGCTCCGACAAATAATAAAAGCCACACTAACACAAATAAAACAGGAGAAAGCTGGCGTTTGCCTGTATCAATTTCAACAATGGCTTCAGTGCCACCGACGGTTTGAATGTCGATGGCTGGCCATGTTTTTTTGATCGTTTTGACCACATGCATGATATCAAGAACAGCAATGTGACGATCCTTTTTACTGACATGATATATCGGCATCTTGCTAAGCTTTTGTACAGCAAACTCATCACCAGTGATTTGGGCGATATCTTCTAAATAAATGAGCTGATCATTACCGGTTTTAATGCGATGGCGCAGCCGAAGAAAGATTTGTCCGTCCATCCAAGTCACTTCCTATACGATGGGTTAAAAATAGTATGTGGTGAAAAATGGTTCTCATACTGAGAGAACTTCATTTACCGGTAATTACCACACAAAAAAAGCCAGCCGAATTGGCTAGCTCTCTTTTTGATCCATTTGCATTTGGATTTGTTTTAAAATTTTCTTTTCGAGCCGCGAGACTTGTACTTGTGAAATGCCGAGTCTCTCTGCTACCTCAGATTGTGTTTGGTCTTTATAATACCTTAAGTACACAATGAGTTTTTCTCGTTCTTCTAATTCCTTGATCGCTTCTTTCAGCGCGATTTTATCAAACCATCTTTCTTCTGAATGATCAGCAATTTGATCGAGTAATGTAATGGGGTCTCCGTCATTTTCATAAACCGTTTCATGGATCGACGACGGCGTTCGGACCGCTTCTTGGGCGAGGACGACATCCTCTGGTGTGATATCTAGATATTCGGCTATTTCCTGGACGGTCGGCATTCTTCCATGAGACTTAGACAATTCATCTCTTGCCCGCCGGATTTTATTTCCGAGTTCCTTTAGTGACCGGCTGACTTTGACTGTTCCATCATCTCGAATGAATCGCTGGATTTCACCAATAATCATTGGGACAGCATAGGTCGAAAACTTCACATCATATGACAAATCAAATTTATCAACGGATTTTAGCAATCCAATACAGCCAATTTGAAACAAATCATCTGGTTCATATCCTCTATTTAAAAAGCGCTGAACAACGGACCAAACAAGACGCATGTTTTTTTCTACGAGGAGGTCTCTTGCTTGCTGATCACCGTCTTGGCTTTTTTTGATGAGCTCTTTGACTTCATCATTTGACAGCTGGGCTTTTTTCGCTTGCTTTTTTACCTCCACATCCATATGAGCAGCTCCCTTAATTACAAAGCGCTTTGCTTTTTGATAGATGCTTTGTTAAACGGATGGTTGTGCCCATTTCTGGAGATGAATCTATCATGACATCATCCATAAAATTCTCCATAATGGTAAAGCCCATGCCAGAGCGTTCTAAGTCTGGTTTTGTCGTGAAAAGCGGCTGTCTTGCTTCTTCAAGATCTGTAATGCCCATTCCTTCGTCTCGGATGGTCAGGTACACAACATGGTCATCAAGTGTGACTTCGATATGCACCTTGCCATCTGGATTTCCATCGTAGCCATGGATAATGGAGTTTGTCACCGCCTCTGACACAACCGTTTTGATTTCAGTTAGTTCATCTAATGTCGGATCAAGCTGGGCGATAAACGCTGCGACTGTCACCCTCGCAAAGGATTCATTTTGACTTAAAGCAGAGAATGTCAGGTTCATTTCATTCCTCATGATGCCACCCCCAATGTTTGCAATGCCGTTTGCTCTGAAGGCTCCATACGGATAATTTTAAATAAGCCAGACATATCAAATAACCTGTTTACTGCTGGCGAGATAGCACAGACGACCATTTCTCCACCAAGCTGCTTAATTTCTTTATATCTTCCTAAAATCACTCCGAGACCTGAGCTGTCCATAAACGTTAAATCAGCCAAATTCAGCACAATGTGGCGAATGTCCTCTGTTTCCAAATAATTCGTCACCTTTTGTCTCAATGTTTCTGCGGAGTGATGATCGAGCTCTCCTGTTAATCGAATGCAAAGTACGCTCTCTTTTACTTGAAAATCAATATCAAGGCTCATCTTTGTATTCCTCCTTGCTCTAATTTCGGATAAAGATTGTTTCTCTTTTTTATTAAGTAATTCCTTCACCATGACAAAACTAGTGACCATTCGTCACATTTAGATGTTCTTTTCTTCTTCTCATAGCAAAAAGACTGCCAATTTCAGCAGCCTTTCACATTTTATTTCCATTTCACAAATTCAGCCATCGCTCGTTTAAAGAATGTCCAAACGCCGGCTTTTTCCATTCCTTCTTTGGCCTGTACAGGGCTTTCATGCAGCACTTTTCCGTCTTTTTTCAAGACAATGGTTCCAAGTTCCGTTCCTTTTGAGAATGGGGCCGTAACATCCTGAGACAATTTGATTTCTTTTTTAATCTGATCCACATTTTCGCCTTTTTTCGTTAAAAGGGAGATTGGTTCAGAGGTGACAAGCTGAATTTTTTTCTTTGTCCCTTTGCTTACTTTGATTTCCGCTACATCTTGTCCTCGTTTGTAAAGCGGGTGTGTGGTGTATTGACTAAATGCGTAGTCTAACATTTTGACCACTTGGGCGTTTCTATCTTTCGGTGTACTTGCGCCGAAGACAACTGCAACGACGCGCATGTTTCCTTTTTTAGCGGATGCAGTCAAACAGTATTTAGCTTCGCCTGTAAAACCTGTTTTCAACCCATCGACACCTGGATAAAATTTAATCAATCGGTTCGTATTCACAAGCCAGAATTTTTTATCGGTGTTTTGACGGAGGTAGTCTTCGTAGACACCTGTAAATTTGGTGATTTGTTCATATTTCAACAACTCTTTTGCCATTTTAGCCATATCATGAGCTGTACTGTAATGGTCTTTTTCAGGAAGTCCTGTTGGGTTTTGAAAGACTGTAGAGGTGAGGCCAAGTTCTTTTGCCTTCTTGTTCATTTGCTCTACAAACTGTTCTTCAGATCCTGCAATATGCTCTGCCATGGCAACTGAAGCATCATTTCCAGACGCAATCGCAATGCCTTTCAGCATTTCTTTCACGGTCATTTCTTCTCCAGGTTCAAGGAAGATCTGTGACCCTCCCATTGAAGCTGCATGGTCACTTGTTCTTACCTTGTCAGTCATTTTTAGTTTTCCTTGATCAATCGCTTCCATGATGAGAAGCATCGTCATGATTTTGGTCATACTTGCGGGTGCCAGCTTTTCATCACTGTTTTTGTTGTAAAGCACTTTTCCCGTGTCACGTTCTATTAAGATGGCTGATTTGGCTTCGTGTGCCAATTCTGATGTTTGTTTTTCTTCTGGTTTTTCAATCTTTTCTTTTGCTATCGCTGATGGTGAAACCATTGAGATAAGGATCATTAAAGTAAACAATGCACATATATGACGTTTCAAGTGGCAGACCTCCATTATCGTAATCCTTTCTATTTTTTCCTCATCGAGGCTGTTTTATTCAGAGATCGTATGATTGTCATAAAAAAAGCCTTCTGTCGATAAACAGAAGGCTGCTTGAAACATGCTATGAGAGTTGTTTAACAATGTCTTTGACTAAATCAAGGAAACTTGCTTTCACTTTTTCCGTTACTTCAATGACTTCATCATGAGACAGCGGCTGATCTAAAATACCTGATGCCGCATTAGAAATGCATGAAATACCTAGCACTTTGATTCCTGCATGACGCGCAACAATCACCTCTGGGACTGTCGACATGCCTACAGCATCTGCGCCAAGTGTTCTGAGGTAACGAACTTCAGCTGGTGTTTCATATGAAGGACCTGTCATCCCTGCATAAACACCTTGCTGTACAGATATGCCTAAGCGCTGAGCTGTTTCTTCTGCAAGTGCCAGCAAATCTTTATCGTACGGGGCAGACATATCAGGAAAACGAACGCCTTGACTGTCATTTGGTCCAATTAATGGATTGGTCCCCATCATATTGATATGATCTGTAATTAGCATGAGATCACCTGGATGGAATGAAGTATTTACACCGCCGGCTGCATTTGTCACAATACATGTCTCAATGCCAATTTCTTTCATCACACGGACTGGAAACGTCACTTGCTTCATATCATAACCTTCATAGAAATGAAAACGTCCTTGCATTGCACATACGACAGTGCCTTTCAGCGTCCCAATGACGAGCTGCCCTGCATGACCTTCTACTGTTGAAACAGGGAATCCAGGAATATCTTCATATTTCAATTTGATTGGATTTTCAATCTCATCTGCTAATATGCCAAGACCTGAACCTAAGATCAATCCAACTGTTGGTACGTATGTTGATGCTTGTTTAATATATGCCGCCGCTTCTGAAAACTGTGCTCCCACGAGATTTCCCCCTATTTGAGTTTAGATAAAAAGCTTGTGCCGTATTTTGGCATCGTTGTCTTGAAATTGTCTGCGACCGTTGCTCCAAGATCAGCAAAGGTTTTTGACGTTGGCAGTTCATTTGCTCCTTGATGCTTTTTGCTGTAAGCAATGAGCGGAACATATTCTCTTGTATGATCTGTTCCGTGATGAACAGGGTCATTTCCATGATCTGCTGTGATCACAAGAAGATCATCTTCTTTTAACAGGTCAAACACTTCAGGAAGACGGGCGTCAAATTCCTCTAGTGCTTTTCCGTAACCCTCTGGATCTCTTCTATGTCCGTAAAGAGCGTCAAAATCAACAAGGTTTAAAAAGCTAATTCCTGTAAAGTCTGTTTTAAGTGTGTCGACCAGCTTGTCCATTCCGTCCATGTTCGATTTTGTTCTGAGAGAAGAGGTGATTCCTTCGCCATCATAAATATCAGAGATTTTGCCGATCGCAATCACATCGAGCCCATCATCTTTCAGCTCATTCATCACTGTACGATCAAATGGTTTTAAAGCATAGTCATGACGGTTTGGTGTTCTGACAAATGCGCCAGGCTCCCCGACAAAGGGACGAGCGATAATGCGCCCAACCATGTATTTTTCATCTAATGTGAGCTCACGTGCAATTTCACAAATACGATAAAGTTCATCTAATGGCACCACTTCTTCGTGCGCAGCAATTTGCAGCACAGAATCCGCAGATGTGTAAACGATTAGATCGCCTGTTTTCATATGCTCTTCGCCAAGCTCGTCTAAGATTTCAGTACCAGACGCAGGTTTATTTCCTATAATGCCTCTGCCTGTTTTTTCTTTTAGTTCATTTAAAAGTTCATCTGGGAATCCGTCTGGGAAAACTCTGAACGGTGTGTCTATGTAAAGACCCATGATTTCCCAGTGACCTGTCATTGTATCTTTACCATTTGATGCTTCCTGCATTTTTCCATAATACGCAAGCGGTTTCTCATCCGCTGGAATTCCTTTGATTTCTTTAATATGACTCAGCCCAAGCTTCGCCATATTTGGCATGTGAAGCCCGTTCATTTTTTCAGCAATATGTCCTAGTGTATCTGCACCTACATCATTAAATTCAGCAGCATCAGGTGCTTCCCCAATTCCTACTGAATCCATTACGACGAGGAAAATGCGTTTATACTGATAATCAGGCATTAAAAAGCGCCTCCTTCAATATTCTTTTCTTTGAACCTTTCAAAAAGAGAGGTCTGACATCTCAAGTATAAACCGTTTACAAGCTGGTTGACAACCATAAACGGTGCAAACATAAAAAAGCATGACACACGTTCACCGTGCCATGCTTTACTTATGCCCTTGGATGGAATTTGTGATACACATCTTTCAATCTTGTTTTCGTCACGTGTGTATAAATTTGTGTTGTCGAGATATCGGCATGCCCGAGCATCTCCTGCACAGCTCTTAGGTCTGCACCGTTTTCAAGCAGATGTGTTGCAAATGAATGCCTGAGTGTATGGGGTGTGAGTTCTT
This sequence comes from Bacillus pumilus, assembly GCF_009937765.1. NCBI lineage: Bacteria > Bacillati > Bacillota > Bacilli > Caryophanales > Bacillaceae > Bacillus > Bacillus pumilus. The sequence continues at coordinate 3,010,011 of NZ_CP047089.1, forward strand.
TTTGAATTCCTGCTTCGAGAGCTCTTTTTTTTAGGTTCTTCCAGAAACCTTGCCGCGACATTTTTTTTCCGTGATGATTGAGAAATAAGGCATCTGCCGGCTGTTTTTTTAACAGCTTGCCTCTTCCCTTTTCAAGATATTCTTCAATCGCACTTGCAGCTGCTTCACCAATTGGCACAATTCGTTCTTTTCTTCCTTTTCCAAAACAACGGATAAAGCCCATTGTGAGGTGAACATCGGCAAGTGTCAGGTCCAGCATTTCACTGACGCGAATACCTGTTGCGTATAAGAGCTCAAGCATCGCTTTGTCACGGTAGTCAAATGGCGTGTGCTGATTTGGTGTATCAAGCAACTTTTCGACTTCCCCTAGTGATAGAACTTTCGGTAGTTTCCGCTCTGTTTTTTGCGTTTCTATGTTCCATGACGGATCATCTGTTGTCACTTTTTCCCTGAGCAGAAATTGGTGGAAGGAACGGATCGAGGAGAGATGCCGTACTGATGTTTTACTTGATTTCCCTTCCTCTTTTAGCTGTTTTAAATAATGAATGATATGCAAGCGCGTGACATCTTTTATATCTGACAACTGCTCATGTGTCATTAAAAAAGACAAGTAGTTCTGTAAATCTCGTTTATAAGAAACAATGGTATTTTCAGAGAGTCCTCTCTCTACTGTCATAAAATGAATAAAGTCGGATAATTGATCGTTCAATGATTTCTACTCCCCGTTTTGATAAAAATAAATCAATCGATCTTGCCAGTTATCTTGATTCGGCTGATCCATTTCCATCACTTTAATTGCTGCACCCTCTGGTTTATCATAACGATGGTAGCTTTCATATTCTGAATTTATCCATATCATAGCATAATAGAACAGGACGGTAAAACCAGTGAACAAGATAAATACCTTCATCACTTCACCTGTTGTTTTGATCCATTTTCGCATGATTCTCATGTCCTTTCTCAGCTTCTCGTTACTTCAGCATATGCCAGGTGGGACAAGGAATATACAGCGAAAATGCAAAAAACCTCTTCATCTTAAATGAAAAGGTTCCAATTCGGATTATTTGCCGGATTCATCATCATGACACCGGTGGCAAATGCCATGGAATGTCAATCTATGATCCTTAATTTTAAATTTCCAGTCACGTTCAATAATCTCTTCAACGTCTTCTAATAAATCATCTTCTATCTCATCGACTGTCCCGCACTCCATGCAGACAAGATGATGATGGAAGTGAGCGGCTCCTTCTTTGCGAAGATCATATCGCGAAACGCCGTCTCCAAAGTTAATTTTATCAACAACTTTCAGTTCAGTTAGCAATTCTAACGTTCGATAAACAGTAGCAAGACCAATTTCAGGAGACTTCTCTTTTACGAGGAGGTATACATCTTCTGCACTTAAATGGTCTTCTTCATTCTCAAGCAGTACCCTTACTGTTGCTTCACGCTGTGGCGTGAGCTTATAGCTGGAAGAATGAAGCTGTTTCTTAATTCGATCAATCCGATTTTCCATTGACTTTCCCTCCTACGCCACATTACTTGATCATTATATCAAATGATGTGCTAGGAGCCAACTATAATCATTTTAAATTGATAAATAAATTGATTATTATTTAATAACGATTATAATTTTATGTGAAAAGAACACCTGCCAGCTTTTTCATGAGCATGAAGGAGACGTACGATTCAAAAAAGGACGAAAGTGCAGCAAGTGCTAAAATCATCAGTAGAACAGATGCATAACGGGCGAACCACTGAACAGGTGCTTGACTGATGGTTTTTTTCATGAACAGTTGCCCAATGAGCCGGATGGAAAACGCAATCGCGCATGTCCCAATCACTAAGTAGGCTGGAATAAGCAATATGTTTTGCGGAAGAACTGATACGAACGAAAGGAAGAAACCACTCAGCCCCATTTGATTTACTAAAAAACCAACTGTAAACCCCACAACAATTCCTTTTAAAAAGATCATGAGAAAGATGAGCGGCAGGCCAATGATAGATATCCCTAGTATCCACATAAGACCTAAATATTTCATATGATGCAAAAAGCTTTGCAAAAACATTTCTTTTGATTCTGCTGCTTTCTCATTTGTCAGCTGACCAAAAAATTGATTTAAATAATAGAATAAATCCTCTTTTTGACTTATTGTCATACTATTGACGATAATGGCCCCAAAGATTACGCCCATTAAAAAAAGTACAGAGACAAATAAATAAATCGATAGATGGTCTTTTACGTGCTGAAGAAGATGTTCCTTCCAAGACTTTTTCCGCATGCGTCTTCCTCCCAAATAGTAAAGGTTACTAGATTCTATGAGAGAGATTATGAAACATGACAGTTTTATTGAAAGAAAAAAGAGAAAGCAGCCTAAACACTGCCCTTTCTTCTCATTTATCGTGCCGCTTTTTGTACGTTCACTAGCCCGGCACCATAGTAAAAAGGTTCTCCAAGCGGTGTAGCCGTTTTTGTAAGTCTCTCGCGCACTTCATCGTTTGTCAGATTCGGATGTTTTGATAGAATGACAGCCGCAGCTCCTGCTACATGCGGTGATGCCATGGATGTTCCGCTCTTGTAGCCATATTCATTATGAGGAATGGTACTGAGCGTTGAAACACCTGGTGCTGAAACTTCCACTTCTTCGCCGACAGATGAATCAAAGGCTCTTTGTTTTCTTTGATCAACAGAGGCAACTGCTATCACTGAGCTATATTTAGCTGGATAGTCAATCGTGTTAAGTGAGCCATAACTTCCGGCATTCCCAGCAGAAGCCACAATGAGAATACCCTTGTCATATGCTCGATCTACCGCTTCTTTCAGCGCTTCAGATTCACTTGCTCCTCCCATACTAATATTGATGACATCCATGTCATTCTCAATGGCCCATTCAATTCCTTTAATGATCCAGCTATAGTAGCCGTCACCATTTTCATCTGCCACCTTAACCGCATAGATTGAGGCTTTCGGCGCAACACCGACGACACCTACCTTATTATCTAGCGCTGCAATTGTGCCCGCGACATGCGTCCCGTGTTCATGCGGGTCAACAAGCGGATCTGACTCTGTCGGAACAAAGCTGACTCCCCCGGTGACATGTAGATCTTCATGTTTGCCATCAATTCCGCTGTCAAGAACGGCTACTTTCACATTTTGTCCAGCGTATCCCCGTGTATGTACCTTATGTGCTTTAATGCTTTTGATGCCATATGGAATCGTTTGACCACTTGTTTTTGCCTTTTGGTCCTCCTCAATGAAGGTCACTTCTTTTGCCTGATTCAGTTTCTCTTTCGATGCCTCATTCAAGGAAACTTTCATCATATCTATCTGTTCTATGGATTCTTTTACATGTCCACCAGCTTCTTCAACAAGCTGTTTTTGTGTATGATCTCGAACGGAAGAAGAAAAGCCGATCATGTACTCTTTTTTCGCTTGCTCCTTTGCAGAAATATGTGAGGCGCCGAACGTGACCGATGCCAGCATCATACTTGCCATACAAAGCCCTGCTCCAATTGACTTGACGTTCACAATACCCACTCTCCCTTTCATCTTTTTGTCATTTAACTACATTTTTAGACAAAAAGAAACGACCGTTTGTCCTATTTTTTAAATTTTTCCATTTATTTAAGCTAGTTGTCACAAAAAAGCAAAATAAAAATGCTTATGATCCTCTTGATAGTGATCATAAGCATTCCTTCTTTTATGTTTTTTCATCATGTGCTGCAAGGCTTCTTGTTTTGTTTTTGTCTTTCTTTCATGTGTACTAAAGTGCGTCATGTTTCCTCTCGACAATTCCGGGTTTCGGTTGAGCTGCCTTTCAAGATGTTCTCGTTTTTTCTTTGCATTGCTTTTTCCCATTTGGCAAAACCCCTTTCGTTGACGTTATGATACACGATATGACATAAAAAAGATAGACGTCTACACGCCTATCTTTCTGTTTTCACCATATCAAGATGCGGAATCCCATCTTCATCATAACAATCTGAAACAGCCTTAAAACCAAATGATTCGTAAAACGACTTCAAGTAGGCTTGCGCCTGAATTTTGACTCTTGTTTCACCTAATTCACTCAGCTTTTCCAAAGCCTTGCTAAGCAGCATTTTTCCATAGCCTTTTTTTCGACCTGCCTGCGTCACAAGAACTCGGCCAATAGATGCCTCTTCGTACATCATTCCGCTTTGGAAAATTCGGCAATAGGCCACAATCGTGCCGTCCTCTTTTGCCATCAGATGAAGCGCTTCTTGGTCTCGGTGATCAATTTCAGGGTAAGGGCATGTTTGTTCAACAACAAATACATTGACTCTTTCCATTAAGATCAGGTAAAGATCCTCTTTTGACAATTGATCAAACGTCTGACATGTCCAGTTAACTTGATTCATGATTGATATCCACCTTACCGTACACGCCGCCCCCGCCAGCGATCAGTTCGACTTCACCTTTTCTTGCTTTGATGATGTAATTGGCTGTTTTTTCTGGCAGCACAGCTTTTAGTTCTTGTTCTGTTGCTTGATGAAGGATATTCATCTCTGTGTGAAACACGGCTTTTAGCTTCTCCAGCGTTTTGGCTCCGACACCCGGAATAAATTGAAGCGGAAGCTGATGAACATAAGGAGGTCTTGTTCCATGGTCACTTTCTTGATCGGCCAGCTCCTTTAAACGCTCACTCACTCCTTTTGTCATTCGGGTATGTCCGCATGCGTGGCACTTTTCTTGATCTAGCGCGCGAGGTCTTACTCCGCACTTCTCACAGGTTGTATGATAGTACTTCCCAAGCCGCGGGGCGAGTCCATAATTTCCTGTAATGGCTCTCCCGTCTTTCCCTTCAAGGGCTAGTTTGAATTCGGCAAAAGAGGCATGGTCCATGCGGATTTTTGTATATTCTCGCGCGATTTTCCCTAAAGAATGGGCGTCTGAATTCGTTAAAAAGGGATAGCGATTCAGTTCGCTTAACTGAGACGCCATTGACGTATCGCAGCTAAGTCCTAGTTCAACAGCATCAATGAGATCCGGATCGAACACTTCCGTTAATGACGTGCTGACTCCTTTGCCAAATAAGCTTTTATGCGGCGTGAAAATATGAGCAGGAATAAATAAGCCTCCTAGCTCCTTGACCTTATGCTGAAGTGTTTTCCCATCCACATAGAGGCGCTGTGAACTCAAATGCACATTTTTCATATGAAGCGCGAGCCATGCGGAAAACTCAGTCATTTTGCGCAGCGTGGGCATAAATGCAAGCACATGAATTGGACCTTTTGAATGATTATCATTAATTTCTAATTCACTGCCTAAAAGCAGCACGGTCTGTTCAAATGATAGACCACCATCACTTAGTTCAGTATATTTGCCTTCCTCTACACCTTCTATTAATTCTTCTAGGACTTCTGGAGATTGTGCATCAATCACACCTATCATCCCCATCCCTTTACTTTGCGTTGCTTCAATGAGAATTTGGTCAATGGTCAGTGACCTTGCACCTGTAATTTTAACAGCTCTGCCTGTTCTTGTTCTGCCAATATGAATATGGATGTCTGCAAAAAACTCCCTCATTTTGTTGACTTAAGTACCTCTTGCAGTTGTAAGTACTGAATGGCATAGGCTGTTTTTGCATCATAAATATGCTGCTTTTCAATGAGGTGCAAGGCTTCTTCTAATGAAACTTCCATCACTTCTACAAATTCGTCTTCATCCAGCTCTCTTTTTTCTTCAAGTGGAATTAGCTGATCTGCAAGATACATGTGGACGATTTCATCTGCAAAACCCGGTGAAGTATAAAAAGCCGTCAGCTTTTGAAGCTTCTGGGTGGTGTATCCTGTTTCTTCTTCTAATTCTCGCAGTGCTGTATGTGCTGGCTCTTCCCCTGGCTCTAATTTACCAGCCGGAATTTCAACGATGGCTCTCTCTAGTGCTTTACGGTATTGCTTGACCAAGATGATTTTATGATCGTCTGTCCGAGCAATGACGGCTACTGCTCCAGGATGTTTGATGATTTCACGTTTTCCTTGTTTTCCGTTTGGTAATTCTACATCTTCAAGAACCAAATCAATGATTTTTCCGTTGTATAATTCTTTAGTCGATAATGTTTTTTCTTCAAAGTCCTTCAATTTTGTCAGCTCCTCGTTCTACTTTCACTTTTTACTTCATTCATTTTAACATAGATGATTTAAGAGAAGCGAAATACGGACGCTTGCTTCAATGCGCCACTTGAAGTCAACTGGCTTGAATTTCAGATTTTTTTCACTTAATGTGAAAGGATAGGAGTGTGATGAAATTGAAAAAAAGACGAATTGGTACATCAGATCTTTTGGTGAGCGAAGCGGCTCTAGGATGTATGTCCTTAGGAACAGAAAAAGGAAAAGCGCTCTCCTTATTAGATGAAGCCATTGATCTTGGAATTAACTATTTGGATACAGCCGATTTATATGATTTTGGGACAAATGAGGAAATTGTCGGGGAAGCGATTAAAAACAGACGACAAGATTTAATTTTGGCCACAAAAGGCGGCAACCGCTTTGAAAAAGGCAAATCTGGCTGGGACTGGGATCCTTCAAAGGCATACATAAAAGAAGCCGTAAAACAAAGCCTCAAGCGGCTGCAAACAGATTATATTGATTTATACCAATTGCACGGAGGCACAATCGATGATCCTATCGATGAGACGATTGAAGCTTTTGAAGAATTAGTGGAAGAAGGCGTTATTCGCTATTATGGCATCTCTTCTATTCGTCCGAACGTCATTAAAGAATACGCCAAAAAATCGAATATCGTCAGTGTCATGATGCAATATAGTTTACTCGACCGCCGTCCAGAGGAATGGTTCTCTCTTCTTGAAGAACAAGGCATTAGTGTCGTGGCAAGAGGACCTTTAGCAAAAGGGCTTTTAACAGAAAAACCACTTTCGGAAGCAAGTGACTCGATTCAAAAAAATGGCTATCTTCACTATTCTTTTGACGAGTTAAAGCAGGTTATTCCTTCTTTAAAGAAAGTCGCTCATGACCTATCACTCACAGAGCTCTCCATTCAATATTTGCTTAAGAATTCTGTGGTCAGTTCTGTTGTATTTGGCGCAAGCTCGGTGGAACAATTAAAAGAAAATGCGGCAGCGGCCAATGCACGTTCTTTAAGTGATCAAGAAGTAAAAGCATTGACTTACTATACAAAACCATCTGTGTACGAGGCTCACCGGGTTAAATAAGATAAAAAAGAGATCACTGTATGTAATCTCTCGCGATTGTAAAGAAACTCATGTTTTTCTACAATTTTTTATTTTATCGTATGTATGATGAGTGAACTCTTTTCAAAAAATTCTACAGACAAGGGAAAAGCAAGAAGGGGCTAAAAGCCCCTTTGTCTTATCTTGCACTTTCGTAATATGCATAATTTCCAGATTTGCCTTTAAGATAAAATGTCGTACCAAAACGACTGAAACTATTTGCAAAAGAACCATTATCCGAATACATACATAATCGATTACTTGCGCCTTTAAAAGGAGTGACAGAACAATCTACAATTGAAGTAGCATTTGTACGAAAATCCGCATTCGTTAAATCATTTGTAGCAAGAGCTTGTCCAGAAACAGGTAAAAGCAATCCTAAAGATAGAGTGACTCCAGCCATTGTTTTTCTCAATTTCATGTAAATCATCTCCAATCCCAAATATTGTAATACATCTTTATTATAAGTATTACGACCTCCTACAAAAAGGGTCTTAAATACCATTTTTGTTATAAAAAGGAACAATACTGAATCCTACCAGTCCTTCCTTTTGTATAAACTGGTGGTGGAATTTAGTGATAATTCATCTTGTCACATGGGGTCGAAATGAAGTAAGAATAGAATGAGTCAGAAGCACTTGTGTGTTGGTCAATTTCCATGACCATGATGACATAAAAAAAAGAAGCAACAGTGCTCCCTTTTTTAGCTTTTATATTTTCTCCAGTCCAAATGACTTTCATCTAGCAACTCGGAGAAGCTTTTGTTTTTTTCTTTTTCTTTCTGCTGCCGAAGGAGGTCTTGTCGTTTTTGTTCTTCTCTTTTTTCTGTCTCAGCGGCCAGATTCTGCTTCATTTGAAGGAGCTGCTGTTTGAGATCCTCGTTTATGCCGTCCTTTAATTTCGCTTGATCATTGTTCTTTTTCATTGTGCCTCTCTCCTTTTGCCTCTAAGTGTATCATCCGTTTGATTTCCTGAGCAAGAGTCACGCCATTCTCCCAACATGTGGTATGATCGTCATAAGAAAAACCTCGGAAAGGAAGAGGCAGCTAGATGAAAAAATGGATCGCTATACTTGCCTTCATATTATGTCCGCTCATTGCAATCGGCATTTTTTTCACCAATAAAATGATGTATATTCGAAAATTAACAGATGAAGAGCTCATCAAACGGGAATCAGATGAAGGGCATTATCATCATGAAGAGTTTCAACAGCTTAACAAAGAGAAAGTGTGTATTCCTTCAGCATTTGGTTATGATCTTCATGGCTATTTTGTGCCGCACTCACATCCGCATACAACACGCACCATTGTACTTTGTCATGGCGTCACAGTCAGTTTAATCAATTCCGTTAAGTATATGAGATTATTCCAAAAGCTCGGGTGGAATGTGATGCTTTATGATCATAGAAGACATGGAATGAGCGGCGGAAAAACCACGAGTTATGGATACTACGAAAAAGAAGATTTAGCGCAGGTCGTGAAGTGGCTCAGACAAAGACTCGGGGAAAATGCTATTATCGGTATACACGGAGAATCAATGGGGGCAGTCACGACTTTGTTATATGCTGCAAAGCCGGAAGCAAGCGCCAATTTTTACATCGCTGACTGTCCTTTTGCTTCTTTTGAGGATCAGCTTCTCTATCGATTAAAAACAGATTTTCGTCTTTCAGGGAGATGGATTCTTCCACTAAGTGATCGCGTGTTAAAATGGCGTGATGGATACAGCATTCGGCAAGTGTCACCGCTTGATGTGATCGATCAGGTGAGAGAACCTGTACTTTTTATCCATAGCCTTCACGATGACTATATTCCATGCGAGCAGAGTCAGCAGCTATATACTCGAAAAAAAGGTGAAAAACAACTATTTATAGCGCCGCACGGGGCTCATGCGATGTCTTTTAGCGAAAATAAAGAAGCTTATGAACAAGAAGTTCAAGCATTCCTACAACCATTTGATTTGAATGAAGATAAAAGAGGAGAATGAACAGCGGTTCGTCTCCTCTTTTTTAGTTAACTTATACGATAGTCACCACTGTTGTATGGTGTCTGCCCGCCAGTTCCATATGGCTCTCTTCCGATTGTTGCTGACTCATGACCGATAATCCTGCAGTTGCTGCCAATAAAAGAACTATCAAACTCGTTTTCATATAAATGACCCCCATTTTGAATTTTTGATATGGCTTGAATCTTCCTTTCATAAAACCGTGTCGATGCTTCATACAGTCCAAGCTCATTGTAATAATGAGCCGCATCAAGTGCCAATTCCTCAATGTCTGGGTATAAGCGCTTGTCCTCGAGCAGGTCTAACGTATCGTCTATGATCGCTATTTCTGCATCAACGTATAAGGCTTTTAAGAACTGAAATTTGCAAATGTAAATTTCATCTTCTAATTCACAGGCTTTCATAATACCTTTTTGATAGAGGGTTAATGACTCTTCTATTTGTTTTTGTTTAAACAGGATTTGGGTGAGCATAAATAGTGGGTCTAGAGAGCGATTAAGATGGGTTAAATTCTCCTTTTCAAACACTTCAAGAGAGTCTTTCAGATAACGGCTTGCTTCCGCAAGGTCGTTCATTTGGTAATAACAGTTACCTAAGTTGAAAAGGGCCGAACCTATGACTCGAGGGTTTCCAATTGAGCGTGCTCGATTTAGAGCATTTTTAAAGTAGGGCAATGCATGTTCATAGCATTTCAAATCATCATAGTTTGCACCGATGACAAATTCACAGTGGATGATTCTCAGCGTGTACGTTCTGTAGGCAGAGTACGTATCTAACGCTTGCAAGGCATAGTGCATCGAAAAGTGGGTTTGTTTCATGTGGTAGTATATTTCGGCTAATTTAAAGTAAAATTCTGCTCTTTCTATATCATCTGATATGAGATTGAGCTTTTTTTCTGCTGAACGGTAATAGGCAATGGCACTTAAATAGTTTTGCTGTTCAAACTCAAACATTCCTGTGAAAAAATGAACATAGTATTCAAGCATGTCCGTTAATTTCGTTTGCGAATGTTCGATCGTTTCTAGCAGGTTTTTAATTTCTTCATCATTTGAGGCTTTCTTTGCTGGTTCAAAATATTCAAGCATCACCTTATGGCGAAAATCCATCAGCTGGTAAAACAGCAGCAAGTTTTGATCTTGCTCCATCTCCAGAATTTCCTGCTCGATCTCGGCCTTCAGCTTCTCTGCTTTCATGACATGAAATCCGCAAATCTGCCTATACCATTCGTTTATTTTAATTCCAACCTGAGGCGATGACAGCTTGAGCTTCAATTCACTTTAGCACCTCCCTTCTCATATACGATACATGTTGTATTCTATCATATTTCCTCGAATGGAAGAAATATGAAATGTCATTTTTCGCAAAGTTTGCGGTATCCCGCAATAACCGCTTCCATTGCCTATTTTTCGGCATTTATATCAACGTTTTTTTCATTTCTATTTTTCTCATTTTGTCGATTTGGTTGTTATAAAACGGGTTATTTGCCTTGCAAAAGATCATTTTTCAAATTAGACATTCTCAGTTGCTTGATGAGATGATGAAGGCACGAAAAAAACCCTTTTGTCAAAAAGGGCTTTTATAATACATCTGTTACCTGTTCCATATTCTCTTTAATCCAATTGACAGCTAATTCGAGCGTTGGAAATTCTTCCGTTTCAAATGTGACTTCATCCTGAAGAAGCCAAACATCCTTTTTCACCGAATCCATCCCACCTATTGACCAGTGCAAAAGGGTATAGGGATGATTGTTATTTAAAAACGACACCCATGTCTTATTTTGTGCCGTGTTTTGTATCACTTTTAGCTTTTGATCCACTACATTTCCACCTTACTTTAGAAGTATACCCATTCTCGGGCTGAGTATTTGTTGAGGGCTTTTCAGCATGAGTGTGTTGGCTTTTTCATTAAAATCAATGGTCATTTCCTCGTCAAAAAAGACCTTTTGTGCTGTGTGTATATACAGTTTAAATGGCTGATTATGCTTGAGCTGTTCCCACTCACCCGTTCTTTCACCTATGAGCCAAATCATGGGGACACCGCTTACCGCACAGCCGCATCCATCTGAATCATAGCGAAGAAGCAGTTCTTTCCTTTCATGCTCTGCTTGTCGTTTTGTAAGGAACGCTGCTGCTGGTTCTGTTATATGAATATACATGCCGAACATCCTTTTTTCGTTGATTGTTCCATTGTAACATACCAACCATCAATTAAACACGTTCATCCCCTTGCCAGGCTCATTGCCAAAATACCTTGTTCTATGTAATAACCCTTTACTTGTCCCGTCCTTTGCCTTTCAACTGCTTTGACCATTTGTATGCCTCTTGTTCAATCTCTTTAATAATCGCATCTTTTCCATTGATATAATTTTCCATATCTTCCGGATGGGCTTTTGCCAATTGGCGCTTTTTATCTGCATAAGCTTCGGCACGCTCAGGTGCTGCTTTTAAATAATCACGAAACACCAAATGTCTTTTCACATCATTATGACCAGTTTCATAGGCGTGAACGTGATGTGATCGATTCAAACCGCCTTTTCTAAAAAAACGTCTTCCTTGAAGTCCATATTCTCCTAGTGGTTCATATCCAAGCTGACGAAACAGATGGTTACACTCATCTAAATCACTAATATGTTTCACTTCTAGCAGGATATCAATGATCGGCTTGGCGGCCATACCTTTGATTGACGTACTGCCAATGTGGTGACCATTTACCCAGTTACTGCCCACCACCTCTTTCAGCTTGGCAAGCTCACGGCGACATTCGTCTGGCCAGCTCGTTTGATATTCAATCACTTCTACCTTTCGAAGCATCGACCGTTCCATTTTGGTTAAGATCAGATTGTTTTCTACTTGTAAACGATCCGTCTGTTGAAACCCTAGCTTTTCATAGAGCTGAATCGCTGGGGTATTCGCTTCCGCCGTAGTGAGCTCAATTGGTAGTTGATGATTGATAATGAATTGCATCAGCTTTGTTCCGATTCCTTGATGGACATGATGAGGGTGCACAGCCAATCGGCTGAGGACAATCCGGTCCTCATGCATTTCATATGAAGCGATTCCTAACAACTGTCCTTCTGTCTCAAACCCTATGAACTTCTCATCTGTTTTCATAATGTCTTTGACCGTTTGTTTTAAGGGTGGTAAATCTTGATAGCCAATTTGTTCTGCCTCGCGCTGATATGCGGCAAGTTGGATATGTAAAATTTGTTTTGCTTGCTCTTTGTTTTGTTGATCGAGCCGAATGATCATACCTTTTCCTCCAGCTTTTTCACAAATAACACACGGTCTTCATGAATGCCGTCGTAATCTGAAAAAACTGAAATGCCGTCCACTGTTTTATCTCCCTTTTCGATTTGAAAACCGAGTTTTGTATGGTAAGCAATGGAGACTCTATTAACAGGAGCTGTGACAGCTTTAATTGTTGTTCTCCCTTCCTTTTGAGCCGCTTCATAAAACGCTTGATAGAGGATTTTGCCGATCTTTAATTTCCGGTGATCAGGATGTACCCCAACAAAGTGAATATACGCTTCATCTGAATGAGATTGCGATAAAAAACCGACTAAAAAGCCAATCAGTTCCCCTTTTTCGACGACGACAAAACTTGTTTGCTGAAAATGTTCAAAAAATAGTTTCGGCAATTTTGCGCGCAAATCCCTACCTCCCCACCAGCTTTGGATGACGGATGAGACGGCATAAAAATCTGACGGCTTCACTTGACGTATCATGATGACCTCGCCCCTTTTCATTTTGGCTTACCACTCTCTTTTTTATAAAAACCTGTTGTTTCAATAGTCTACCTGTCCGATGAATTATTTGTAAAGATTACGTGTCTATCTTTTTCCTTTCAGCTTTGTTGATTTCGTTCTTTCACCGTCATCTCCTTTTAAATCTTCACACTTATTTCAAAAAGTTCACTTTTTGTGCGAAAGTTTCATTCTTTTGGTATGTTAAGATGGTTCATATAGGAAATGTAACAAATGTTTATTGGAGATGATGATATTGGTTTGGATTGTTACTTCACTTGTTGTGTTTAGTCTTTTAAAGCTTCTTGTCACTTCGCTGCCTTCTGGTGTTGTGGAACGCCTTTTTAGTCGTTATGCAGTGCATGCAAAAGTAACAAGTGATCAAACAACGATCATGTTTGAGGATCGTCCGCTCGATGATCAACAAGCATCTGACATTATTCAACATTTTAATGATGCGATCTTTATTGAACGCTATTATATTTATCCTGGTGATGAGGAGCGTTTTCTTCATCCGCAGGAAGGGCCTGCGCCGCTTACTATGCAAACAAAGCTTGGTAAGCATGATGTGACCCTTTATCTGTATCATTACGATGACCACGTAGATGTGGTTCGGCAATTTACTCATAAGCCTAAGAAAAAACTGACGGCCTATCGTTTGCGTTCTGAGCCGCTCCAAACATCTTACAATTTAGCACATGCTTAAAATATGTTGTATCAAATGAGACGAAGTGTTTTCCACTTCGTCTTTTTTGTATGGTTTTACACTCTTTTCTTTGAATGATTTACCAGTATCAATTTCATCTCCTGACGGTTACAATAAGAACAGAACATACGTTCCAAGAGGTGAAAATAATGAATGAACGAGCCATTCTGCTTGTGGATATGCAATCGTTTTATGCGTCAGTCGAAAAAGTGGAGGCTCCCCACTTGAAGGATGTGCCGCTCATCGTCTCTGGAGATCCTGAGCGGCGGAGCGGGGTCGTACTTGCTGCCTGCCCGCTTGCTAAAAAACGGGGCGTACAAAATGCATCAAGATTATGGGAAGCACAGGAGAAATGCCCCGAAGCTGTCGTCGTACGCCCCCGGATGCAGCGTTATCTTGATATTTCTGTCATGATCACAGAACTGCTTGAACAATACACAGATCTTGTCGAACCATATTCAATTGATGAACAATTTCTCGATATTACAGGCAGTCTGACACTACTCGGTTCTCCCCGTGAGATCGCTCAAAATATACAAACTACCATTATGAACCAGACCGGTATTTACGCACGTGTTGGCATCGGTCCTAATAAAGTACTCGCCAAAATGGCTTGTGACCATTTTGCTAAAAAAAACTCATCTGGCATCTATGAACTTCGCGCAGACAGTGTTTCGGCTGATTTATGGCCGCTTCCGATTGGAAAATTATTTGGCGTTGGTAAACGAATGGAGCACCATTTAAAACGAATGGGCATTAGTACCATCGGAACGCTTGCTACTTATCCGTTAGATCGGCTTAAAAAACGCTGGGGAATCAACGGAGAAATTTTGCAGCGAACAGCATTAGGGCATGATCCCTCTCCGGTCACCGTACACACACATAATGAGCAAAAAGCGGTGGGACATCATATGACTCTCCCCCATGATTATGCGTCTTTTGAGGACATCAAAGTCGCTCTTCTTGAATTAAGCGAAGAAGTGGCAAGACGTGCACGCTTTAAGCATTATCTTGGTCAAACAGTGTCTGTTGGCGTGAGAGGCGCTGATTTTTCTCACCCGACTGGATTTCATAGACAAATCAAGCTTCATTCACCAACACAGTACGGGACAGATATTGCAGAGGCAGCTATTCAGCTATGCCAGCAGCACTGGGATGGTCAGCCCATTCGAAGTGTCGGTATTACTCTCTCACAGCTGCAGTCTGACAGCCAGTATCAGCTAAATTTATTTGATCATCATGTTCAAAAAGACAAACTCAGCAAAGTATTTGATGCGATCCACATAAAGTATGGACCTGCTGCCTTGCTGCATGCTTCGTCACTGACAAGCGCAGGGCAAGCATATCATCGCGCCGAAAAAATTGGCGGACATTACAAATAACGGAGGCGAACAGCCATGAATCCCAATAAATTAACACCTGGATACAACCTCATGTGGGAATCAAGCCGAATGATGCTTCCAGAGCACCGGGAGCAGCTGCTTGCTCAAAAACGAAAGAAAAAAGAATACACCCCTCCCCCGCTGAGCACCGATCAACTGGAGGAAATGAATTTTTTGATCACACAGTCGATTACCGAGGATCAAGCGATTTGCGTAACATATGCCGCAGCAGGTAGGAAAGAGCAGTTTTGGGGCTGGGTAAAAACCATTCATTATGAAACGCAGCGCATAAAAATCGTCAATGATGAAGATGTTCTCAACCTGTCCTTGCAGCAAATCGTCGCGATCGACCTTGATTAAATGTGGGCAAGTGACTACGCGAATTAGTGTGATAAAAGCACCGGCAGAAAAAAGCACGCGTCTTTCAAATACGAGCCAATCAAGCCTCTCTGCCATATGGCGGATGCCCTCTCCATCAAATTGTGTATTTAATTTGCACAATTTTTCATGTATGATTGGAACATCTTACAAACTCAGGGGAGAAACAGCATGAAAAATAACTTACGTACGCTACATCCGCTTAGTTGGACGATCATCATCGGCACCATATTTGGCCGAATGGCGACATCCATGAGCATTCCTTTTTTGGCCGTTTATTTAACACAAGTCAAAGGCGCCTCAGCTTCTTCTGCTGGATTAATCATTGCCGTTAGCTCTCTGATTGGGATCGTTGCAAGTTTTTACGGTGGATATATTTCTGATCGTATCGGAAGAAAAAAGGTCATGCTTCTATCAATCTTTGGCTGGACACTTGTCTTTGTTGGCTTTGCATTTGCAGATGCCATTTGGGTCTTCTTTATCATGAACGCTTTAAACGGACTGTGCCGAGCACTGTTTGAACCAACATCTAAGGCACTCTTATCTGATGTCACTCCATCAAGTATTCGGTTGTTTGTGTTTAATTTACGATATACAGCCATTAACATAGGGGTCATCTTCGGTCCTCTACTTGGCTTATATCTCGGGTCATCGAAAACAACCTTTCCATTTCTCGTCGCTGCCTTCATTTATTTGTTATACGGATTAACGCTAGCCTGGCAATTTCAGAAGCATCCAGTTGCTGCTCCAGAAAGTACGAAACAAATTGGTGTCAAAAAAGCTCTTTCCATTATCCAAAAAGATACGGTCTTTAGCATTATCCTCATCGGCGTTACCTTATGTTCGTTTGGGTATTCGCATTTGAGCTCAACACTGCCTCAATATTTATCCGCTTCGCCTATGATTGAGGATGGTCCGAAACTGTTTGGATACCTTTTATCTTTAAATGCAGTTGTTGTCATTGTTGTACAATATCCGCTCATCATGATCGCCAAGCGCTACTCCACCATTTTGTCGCTCACCACTGGAAATGTTCTTCTGGCCGGCAGTTTGTTTGCCATTGCTTTTTCACAGAGTCTCGGCATGCTTGCTTTCATCATTGTCGTGTTTACAATAGGAGAGGTTCTGCTGTTTGCGATGATGGACCTTTTTGTAGACAATGTGGCAAAGCCCGAAGTAAAGGGATCGTACTTTGGCGCGATGGGATTTTCTCAGCTCGGCAGCGTCATCGGACCATTTGTCGGCGGACTGTGCATTGACTATTTTGGCGCAGCCCATCCCTTCTCCATTTTTTCAGTCTTGTCGATCATCACGATCGCGGGTGTTCCGTTCCTACTCATTGGATACTACCGCCTGAAAAAGCGATCCGCGGCTACGGTCGCTGTGAAAGTAAGTGGAGGTCATTAAAAAAACCGCTCTCGTATGAGCGGTTTTTCTTTATACTCGGCGGATAGCAATCTCTTCCACCTTATGCCGATCACCTTTTTTCAAAATAAGATCAGCTCGATATTTTGTCGGTAAAATATTTTGATATAAATTAGGGCGATTGACCGTATTCCAAATGGTGCTTGCCATGTGATCTGCCTCTTCATCTGTCAAATCTTTGTATTGATGAAAGAAGGATTCAGGGTCTTGGAAAGCTGTTTCCCTCAGCAAACGGAACCGTTCTTTATACCATGATTGAATTTGCGTTTCAGCCGCATCTACATAAATCGAAAAATCAAAGAAATCTGATACAAACACACGCGGTTCATCCTTCAGATCATCCAGCGCTGGGGATTGCAGCACATTGATGCCTTCAATAATGACAATATCAGCATCCTCCACCGTTTCATACACCCCTTCAAGCCGGTCATAGGTCAGATGCGAATAGACCGGGGCATGTACAGTCTGTTTCCCTGATTTTAATTCGTTTAAAAAAGACAACAAGGCTTTGACATCATAGCTTTCTGGGAAGCCCTTCTTTTCCATGAGCCCTCGATCCTTTAGTTCTTTTTGAGGATACAAAAAGCCATCCGTTGTCACAAGACTCACTTTTAGCCCATCTCCAAGCCTCGATAACAGCGTTTCAATGATACGGGCCGTTGTGCTTTTCCCGACAGCCACACTTCCAGCAATCCCAATTAGAAAAGGGATTTTCGCATGATGCGGGTAGTTTAAAAAGGCATTCACATGCTGATTTTTTTGTTTTTCTGCAAAGACATGCAATGTCAGAAAACGAATAAGTGGTATGTAAATATCTTGAACTTCTTCAAGCGATAAATAGTCATTTAATCCTTGAAGTGCTCTTGCTTCCTCTTCTGAAACAGATACCGGCATATATTCTCCAAGAGCAGACCAAGCCTCTCTTGTATGACGTGTATATAAAGTATTAAAATCTAGTCGCGCATCACTCAAAGTCTTTCCCACCAATCTTCACTAAACTCATAACCAAAAAGACGATAATCCGATTGTAGCTTAAAATGAAGGCGCTGTCTTTATTTTTCCACTAAAGTTTACTTCTTTTGCGAAAAAAAGCATTAAAAAAAGGAAAATGAGGGTAAATAAGAGTATTCAGTTCGATAGATAGAAGGGAGCAACCAAATGAAATATGTGATCATTGGCGGAGATGCAGCAGGAATGAGCTGTGCGATGCAAATATATCGAGAGGACCCAGATGCACATATTGTCGCTTTTGAAAAAGGAGAGATTTTCTCATATGGACAGTGCGGCCTTCCCTACTTGATTGGCGGTCTCATTGATCATCACAGCAAGCTGATTGCACGCAGCGCTGAAACGTTTCGCGGCAAATACGGGATTGATGCTAGATACTTACATGAAGTGACCTCCATTGACCCAAAGCAAAAAACGGTGTCAGGGTCTCATACAAAAACAAAAGAACCCTTTACCGAAAGCTATGACCGCCTCTTAATTGCCACAGGGGCAAGCCCGGTCACACTGAATATAAATAATCGGCCGCTAGAAGGCGTACACGTATTAAAAACCATTCCGCATGCGCTGTCCATTTTAGACCATTTAAAACAAGATATCGCACATGTCACCATTATAGGCGGTGGATATATAGGCTTAGAGATGGCTGAAAATTTAAAAGCGCTGGGAAAAAAAGTACATATCATTCAGCGAGGTTCAACACTTGGCCCTGGCTTTGACCCCGATATGGCAAAGCATCTCAAAGAAGAGGCGGATGCCGAGGGCATTCACGTGACACTCGGGGAAACCGTGCAGACATTAGAGGGCAAGTCACATGTCACAGCTGTTCAAACAGACAAACAAACCATAAAAACTGATATGGTCATCATGGCCATCGGCGTCACTCCGCAAACATCCTTTTTAGACAAAACAGGAATCAAACGTCTTTCAAATGGCGCCATTGTTGTAAATGAATATATGCAAACCAATGTAAAAGACATCTATGCTGCCGGGGATTGCGCAGCCACTTATCACCGCATCAAACAATCACTCGATTATATTCCGCTCGGCACAACGGCGAATAAACAGGGAAGAATCGCTGGTTTTCATATGACGGGAACAAATCGGGCGTTTCAAGGGGTGACTGGAACGGCCGTCATGAAATTTATGAGCATGACAGCAGGACGAACGGGTTTATCTGAAAAGGAAGCACAAGCTGCTGATATTCCTTTTTCCACCATCACCATTGACAGTACGGATCACGCTGGATATTACCCAGATGCGCAGAAAATGAAAATCAAACTGATTTACAGAAGTGATGACTACACCTTGCTCGGTGCCCAAATCATCGGAAAAAGCGGTGTAGATAAACGGATCGATGTGATGGCAACTGCTCTTTACCAACAGCTAACCATAACAGATCTTGAAGATTTAGATATTAGCTATGCACCGCCTTTTAACAGTGTGTGGGACCCGCTTCAACAAGCAGCAAGACGGAGATGAAATAACGGTCAAAATGGCGTCTCATTTCAAAAAAAGAAACCAGTTCATAACCGGTTTCTTTTTTGTTATTTTTTCATCATCGCTTTGCGTGCTGCTTTTTCAAATAAAAATGGAAATAATTGATATAATTTACTGCCAGCATTCATCCAACCTGGCAGATTAATTTCTCTTTTTTTCGTCATCATAGCGGATACGACCTTCCCAGCCACTTTGTCCGCACTAAGCATCATGAATTCAACATTCTTCACATATTCACCGCTGCGATCGGCGATGGTAAAGAAGTCAGTGGCAATCGGGCCTGGATTCACTGTGGTGACGTGAATGCCGATGTCTGACAGCTCCATTCTGAGACTGTTTGAAAAACCAAGGACGGCATGCTTGGATGCAGAATAAATGGCTGATTTCGGGGTGGCAATCTTTCCTGCCTGGGAGGCAATATTGATAATATGTCCATGTCCTCTTTGTTTCATCTCTGGGATGACCTTTTTCGTGCAGGCGATTAAACCAAACACGTTTACTTCAAACATCGACACCATTTCCTCAATGGATGCATCTTCAACGAGGTCAAACGCACCAAAACCGGCATTGTTCACCAAAATATCAACTGCCCCCACTTCTTCATATGCGCGATCAATGCCCTCAAGATGGCTGACATCTAGCTCCACAATGTGACACATCCCGCCGGCATTCGTAATCTTTTCTTTTACATCCGTTAACTTTTCAATACGTCTTGCTGAAATAATAATCTCTGCGCCTTCTTCTGCTGCCAAGTACGCCATTTTTTCACCAATGCCACCAGATGCGCCTGTAATCCATATTCTCTTTCCTGTTAATCGTCCCATGCGTTTCACTCCTTAGTTTGCCTTGTAATAGAGAATTCCATCTTTTTGCACTTCTTCAATTTGTCCAGCTTCTAAGAGGACATCAAGCTGCCCAACTGTCTCCGACATCGTTAAAAATAAGGCCTCTTCGTAAAGCACTGGAAATAGCTTGCGGCAAAGATGAAAGGCAGTCATTTCTTTTCGTTTAAGTAGCTGATACATCGTATTTGCCCGTTTTTCTTGTTTCTTAAATCTTTCTTCGATTAATTCATGATGAGACGTGATGAGCTGCCCGTGGCCTGGATAAATCGTCTTGATTGGTAGATGTAGTAATCGATTGAGTGATGCTTTATATTGAAGCAGCGATTTTTGGCGTTCCTCCCCTTCATACGGCGCTTCCATTAAAGGGTTTGAGGAAATGGTTGTCAAAAGCAGATCTCCACCAATGAAATGGCCCGTTGTTTCATCTAGAAAGGAAAGATGAGATTGTGCATGTCCCGGTGTTTCCATCACGAAGAACTGTTCATGCCCTTTCAACCGATCGCCTTCTTTGATGACGTCATCTACATGTGCAGTACAGGAATATGTATACGATTGCTTCACGATTCTTTCACACTCATCAGGGCGAAGCGGCACACCTAACTGCTGAAAAAGGTGTTTCGTAAAAGCAATTTGGCGCTCTTTAAACAAAGGGTCTTGGCTAATATACGGCTCATTCAACTGATGTCCGATCACGCGGACATGAGGTTTCATCAGATTTAAAAGACCGACATGATCGGCATGATGATGGGTCAACACCACTTGATCAATATCGTCAATTGATAAACGATGCTCATGTAATTGCGTGACAAAGGCGTGCTCCGCCTCTTCTGTCATCGGCCCGCAGTCCACTAAGGTCACAGCTTCACCTTTTAAAATATATGCATGTACATCCCCCACAGCGAATGGTGTCGGGATGGATAATTGAATGATGTCTTCTTTCACTTTTTTATGTCATCTCCTGATTTTTGACTCATGGTTCATTGTCATTTCGTCTTCTTTATTCATTGTATCCTGCAAAGGGCAGACTGTCATGCGGTTTAGGCGGTCAATTTTTTTGTCTGTCCCTATTGACACAAACTTGTCCATCGTTGCATAATGAACAACAAATATAAGATGTGCGATGACAAGGATTAGTAAGCAAAATAATGATGCAAGAGAGTGAGGTCCACCGGCTGTAAGACCTCACCATCCTCTTTTTTGCTGAACCTACCCTTTGAGCTGTTAGGCAAACCTAAACGTTTCCCGCGTTAAGGGACTAGAGCTGAGTATGCATATTTGCATGCTAATTGAGGGTGGTACCGCGAAAAACCTTTCGTCCTTTTCAGGCGAGAGGTTTTTTTATTTTCTACAAGGAGGAGCAGCTTATGAGTAAAATTGGATTTATTGGTGCAGGCTCAATGGCAGAGTCTATGATAAAAGGTTTATTAAAAAGCGGCATCATGTCAAATGAAGATATGATTGTCACAAACAAAACAAATGAAAAACGGCTAGAAGAATTAAAGGTGCGTTATGGGGTGAAAACGGATTTCTCTCGTTCTTTTATTTATGAAGAAGCCGATATTCTCGTATTTGCTTTAAAACCGAAAGATGCGGAAAGCGGGATATCTGAAGTGCGGCCTCATTTACAAGGGCAGCTGATCATTTCGATTTTAGCGGGCATCTCCATCGAAACGATTCAACACTATGCTGGCGAGAAGACTGCAGTGGTTCGCGCGATGCCAAATACATCTGCGGCCATTCAGCAATCAGCAACAGCCATTGCCGTTAGTCAAGAAGTGACAGAGGATCAAAAGAAAAAAGCAATCGAGCTGTTTGAAACGATCGGTCATGTGACGGTATTAGATGAATCACAGCTAAATGCTGTTACGGCTATTGCAGGAAGCGGCCCAGCCTTTATTTATCATTTGATTGAAGGAATGGAGCGTGGCGCTTCGGAACTTGGGATGGACCAAGCAACAGCGAAGTTGCTCATCTGCCAAATGATTGCGGGCGCCGCAAACATGCTTCAAAGCAGCGGTAAAGAACCTGCTGAACTGCGCAAAGAAATCACAAGTGAAGGCGGAACGACAGAAGCCGGCCTGAACACACTTGCTTCCTATCAATTTGAAGAAGCCGTTGTCGATTGTGTCAAAACCGCAACAAAACGTGCAGCAGAATTAAACGAAATGTTTTCAGCAAACACGTATAAATGATAGAGAAAAGCACCTGTTTTGATGACAGGTGCTTTTTATTTTTATCTAATAAGTGATTTGTCACAAATAATTAACAAATATTAACAAGGGATATATTACCTTTTACCGAATTACTTATATGTACCATAAAAATGAGGAAGAGGAGTGTTTTAAATGAAATTAGTTAAGGTTCTTACTGGATCCGCATTGTCACTCGCTTTACTTTTTTCCGCAGCACCGGCATTTGCTACAAGTGCACATTCTAATGCAGAGGATGTCCGTGTTACAAGTGATTTTAAAGCTCAACTTTACACATGGGATATTACCAACTCTACTGGTATTTTTGCCAATTCGTTTGAACAAGATGGGATTAAGTGGTATATAAAGGGCATCACTAAAAATTCTGATGGAACTTGGACAGCTCATTATGAGGGTAGACGAGTATAATTCTAACTGGGAGCCTACGGCTCCCCTTACTATTTTAAAGTAATAAAACATTCTCCTCCCTTCTTCTTTTCTCATTAACCTTCATTTACTCTACATCTTCCACACAAAAGCACATAAGCTTCAAAGACTCTGAAACCTCGTACATAAACAAGACTTACTTTTTCTCTAACAAAGCATGAATCGCTGATTCTAGTAATTCTGGCAAAATGCCGAATGAGAACGGAATGTGCAGGCGCTCCGTCCATTTGTGCGGGTCCTTTCCTAATGGACCCACGTTGATGACTGGAACGTAAAGTGCTCCCTTTTCTCCTTCCGGTAAAGAATAGCCTTTCTGGTAAAGCGGCATATTGGTCGTATAATGCCCTACGTCCTGTTTTTCGAGATGTAAATAACTCAAATCCGACAATCCCGGAAAATATTTCACTTCTTCTATTTCAAGTCCATAACTCTTCTTTGCCTCTATTTGAATCCTCTTTAAGGTTGCTTGGATATGCGGATCTTCCGTTGAGGAAACTGCTGGATAAAATGGCGGACTATAAAATAGAACAATAAGTGGCCCTTCTTCCTTACAAAGCGTCGTTAGCTCAGAAACGATTTTGGTTGAAAAATCACGATCTCCAAGCTCACCTCGATTGGCAAACGCATAGTTCACAATGCGTTCAACCTCTTGTTTACCTGAGCGTTCAGCAGCTTTTTGATACAGCTCTTGATACGTGAGAACGGTAATCCTTGTATCAATCGGTGTAAAAGGTTTAAAGCGCTGAAATCCTGCTGTTTTTTGTTTGAGATCAGCTTCGATTTGGTCTGCTGCTTGTTTCGCTGTGTCATAAAGAAGCCCGTGCAGTTCTTCACTTGAACGATTCATCATCAGCACATTAAATAAAGAAACAGCGGTGTGAGGTGTTTGAACGGAATAGGCTTCTTTTAAATCCTTTTGCATTAAATTGGTTGGAGGTGGCGTGACTTCACCGTCTACTTCCTCACAGTAATCACTATTCAACTCTAACAGCCGATTTAATTCAGACACCATAAAATTCGCATTTAAGCCTGAGAACGGCTCTCCTACATGTGTTTCAATTCCTTTGCAGAAAAACCCGGCCAGCACCTTCCCTATACTGCCTGTATACATATAATAATGTTCATCACCAGGATATTTTTCAAACATAGGCTCACTGTTTAAGCATGCGGTATAATCAAGATTGTGCTTTTCTTTAAGCTCCTTTAGTTTTGGAACAGCTTCAAGCATCCCTTGAGAATTCACTTCTTCATCTGGGACTGTGACAAGTAGGACATTTCCATCAAATGTC
This sequence comes from Bacillus pumilus, assembly GCF_009937765.1. Taxonomy (NCBI): domain Bacteria; kingdom Bacillati; phylum Bacillota; class Bacilli; order Caryophanales; family Bacillaceae; genus Bacillus; species Bacillus pumilus. The sequence goes on from NZ_CP047089.1 coordinate 3,034,128, forward strand.
TCTGCCATCGCTCTTTCCAGCATAGACAGCTGTACAGTAAGACCTGCCTTCATATCCATGGCACCTCTTCCAAACAACCAGTCACCTGAAGCTAGATCTTCCCTTGCTCTTTTTGGGAGAAGCGCACTTTTTTGAGAAAATGACGCCATTAACTCCTCTGGCTTGCATGCCATGTTTTGAAATTCACCGTAATCTTCTGTATCGACGACATCGAAATGACTAAGCAGCAAAACGGTACGAGAAAGAGAACTACGCTTTACAAGCGCCGTTAAATAATATCGGCCATCTTTCATCGGATGCAAAGCCAAATGATCAGGGTTCTGCTTGTAATAAGGCCGCTCCCTCAATAAATAATATAAATATTCAGCTAACGCCACTTCTCCAGTTGTACCCGATATGCTTTCATACTGCATAAGAGCTGTGAGCAGTTCCTTTCGTTCACTCTCTGTTTGCCATTTCATCCGTTCTCCCCCTTTGCTTTCTCTATTTTCTCCATTATACAAAAACGTGTATAAAAGCTATATTCTTTGAGCACCTTTTATGACGAAAGTTTGAATGGCTGTTATAATCGGCTATACAATTCTATGAGGAGGCGAAGGTATTTGGAAACAAAACTCTTTTCACCTTGGACATTAAAAGGTGTGACGCTGAAAAACCGCATCGTGATGTCCCCGATGTGTATGTATTCATCCTATGATCGTGATGGGAAATTACAGCCTTTCCACTTTACACATTATATTTCCCGTGCCCAAGGTCAAGCTGGGCTAATCATGGTGGAGGCAAGTGCCGTTTCACCCGAGGGAAGAATTAGTGATCAAGATCTCGGGATTTGGAGTGATGAGCACATTGAAGGCTTCGCTTCATTAAACGAACAAATCAAAGCATACGGAACCAAGACAGCCATCCAGCTGGCTCATGCAGGACGTAAAGCTGAACTAGATGGTGACATCCTGGCACCATCCAGCATTCCATTTGATGAACAGTCTAAAACCCCTGTCCAAATGTCTGTCGATCAAATCAAAGATACCGTTCAGGCGTTTCAGGATGCAGCTGTCCGGGCAAAAAAGGCCGGCTTTGACATCATTGAAATTCATGGGGCACATGGCTATTTGATTAATGAGTTTCTTTCACCGCTAGCAAATCATCGAACAGATGATTATGGCGGTTCACCAGAGAACCGTTACCGTTTCTTAAGAGAAGTTGTCAATGCAGTCAATGAAGTATGGGACGGACCATTATTTGTCCGTGTGTCGGCTTCTGACTACACGACAAAAGGACTTGACATTGCCGATTACATTGGCATTGCGACATGGCTGAAGGAACAAGGTGTCGACTTAATCGATGTCAGCTCAGGCGCTGTCGTACAGGCGAGAATCAGCACATTCCCTGGCTACCAAGTGACCTTCGCAGAAAAAATCAAAGAAGGTGCCGGTATTCAAACAGGTGCTGTCGGACTGATCACATCTGGTGTACAGGCAGAGGAGATTTTACGAAATCAGCGTGCAGACTTAATTTTTATCGGCAGAGAATTTTTACGGGATCCATACTTTCCAAAAACAGCTGCTGAAGAGCTTCGTACATCCATCGAAGGCCCGCGTCAATATGACCGCGCTTGGTAAAAATGCATAGGAAAAAGGTGTCTATTTTTTGAAATAGGCATCTTTTTTATTTTTAAGAGAAACATCTCTGCCTTGTGTGCCGTCTTTTAGCTAAAGAACCACTTTAGAGGAGATGGAATAATGAACTCGGCAATGATTGAAAGAATGTATCATATAGATGGACACCATTTTTATACAAAACATCGTCAAGGTAAAAGGCAAGCCACCATTATCTTTGAAGCAGGCTACGGCATTTCCGGTGATACGTGGTCGAATATGGCCCGTGATATTGATCCTGAGCTTGGGGTTTTCTTATATGATCGGTTAGGAAATGGAAAAAGCAGTGACAGCAGTAAAGGAAGAACATTACATGATCTAGCAGATGATTTAGATGCGCTACTAGAAGAAGCCAATATTCAGCCGCCCTTTCTCATTGTAGCTCACTCATTTGGCTCACTTGTCAGCCGGTTATGGGCAAGCCGCAGAGGAGATGACGTCATTGGCATGGTGCTGTTAGACCCAGCAAGTGAGGAGCAAGAACAGGTCATCCTCCCGCTTTTATCTAAGGAAGAACGCACCTCATACATGGCGCAATTTACAGCAGAATGTACGCATGAGGACTTTCAGCAAATGCTAAGCACAATGAAAGAGGAACAAACCCATTATGGAATGATGCCGCTCCTTGTCATTTCATCAGGTAAGAACCGGTTGTTTCATCCAGCGCACGAGGCTTGGCTCAGACTTCATAAACGGATGCTGTCTTTGTCATCCCAAAGTGGATGGATTCAAGCGCAGAACAGCTCGCACTATATTCATCATGATGAACCGCATATTGTACAGCTTGCAATCTATGATGTATGGTGCGCAGCCAAACAACCTGTTTCCTATTATCAAACAGCCAATTAAAAACAAAAACTCCTTGACTAGTGACGCGTCAAGGAGTTTTTTTCTTTATACCGTTGGAGCTGACTGGCTTTTTTTAGACAGCAGCTTTTCAATGCTGACAAGCTGAACACATAAAGTAAAGATGTCAATCGCTTGCTCTAGTTCTTCAAGTGATGGGAACGTTGGTGCAATGCGAATGTTACGATCAAGCGGGTCTTTTCCATAAGGATAAGTCGCGCCTGCACCTGTCATGGTCACACCTGCTTCTTTTGCCTTTTGCACAACAGCTTTTGCACAATGATCGAGCGTATTTAAACTAATAAAATATCCGCCATTTGGCTTGTGCCATTCTGCAATGTCTTTTCCGCCAAGTGTTTCATCAAGAATGGAAAGAACTAGGTCAAACTTTGGCTTAATGATCGCTGCATGTTTTCTCATATGTTCCTTCAAGCCTTCTGGAGTCTTAAAGAAACGAAGGTGTCTTAATTGATTGATTTTGTCTGGTCCGATCGTTTGAATTGATAATTGTTTTTGAGTGAAGCTTACATTATCCGGGCTAGATGCCATGAGTGCAATACCCGAGCCTGGGAATGTAATTTTAGAAGTAGACGCAAACATAAACACACGATGAGGGTGCCCTGCTTCCTCTACTGCTTGAAAAATATCTTTTAACGTATCAGGCGTATCAGTTAAGTGATGGACTGCGTATGCATCATCCCAAAAAATGCGGAAGTCGTCTGCTTTTGTTTTCATTGAAGCAAGGCGATCAACCACCTCATCTGAATACGTAATGCCATCTGGGTTGCTATATTTTGGTACACACCAAATACCTTTAATCGCTTCATCCTCTGCAACCAATTTTTCGACCTGATCCATATCAGGTCCATCAGCTTTCATATCTACCGTGATCATCTCTATGTTAAATAGCTCACAAATGGAAAAGTGACGGTCATATCCTGGGCTTGGTGCAAGGAATTTTACCTTTGGCAGCTTTCCCCAAGGTGTTTTGCTATCATATACGCCGTGGGTCATGGCACGGGCAATGGTATCGTGCATCATATTCAGGCTGGAATTACCGCCGATGATGATTTGTTCTGGCTTTAGATTGAGCACATCTGCAAAAAATGTCTTCGTTTCAGAAAGCCCTGTCAAACCGCCATAGTTACGCACATCTGTGCCATCTTCAGCCATCATCGCATCCTTTGATGTGACAACATCGAGCATGCCCATAGACAAATCGAGCTGTTTTGGTGAAGGTTTTCCTCTAGACATGTCTAAGTGTAAGTTTTTACTTTTATACGTTTCGTACTCTTCTTGTAGTGCTGCATATAGGTCATTTAATTCTGCTTCACTTAACGCTGTAAAACCGCTCATCTTTGATTGTGCCTCCCGTATTCTTCATAGTTTCATTCGTCATTTGTTTTTTCTTCACCATTTTACCACTACCTGAAAAAGAGAGTCATTATAAATATCAAAAAAATCGCACAACTTTTTTTGACGATTCATCCAATTTTTACAGGGTGCGGTCAATTGAAAAAGAAGAGAAATCCTGCGCAGCTTCTGTCAGCGGGAATATATCGCGGGCTTCTTTCAATAATTGGTTTAGTGCCTCTTCTCCTTGATAACGTGCACTAATATGGGTCAAAATTAATCTTTTTGCGCCTGCTTCCTGCGCTGTTTTCGCTGCTTGTTCTGTCGTGCTGTGATAATAATTGTAGGCTAGATCAGCATCTTCTTTACCGAATGTTGCTTCATGGACTAACACATCCGCATTCTTGGCAAGCCTTGTTATATTCTCGCATAAACGGGTATCTCCTGAAAATGCAACGATTCTCCCTTTTTTAGGGGGTTCCAAATAATCGGTTCCATCAATGATTCTTCCATCTTCGAGCGTCACGGTATCCCCATTTTTTAACTTCTGATACAAAGGTCCAGGTTTTACACCGATTTCTTTTAGGTCTTCGGCTTTTAATGCACCAGGTACATCTTTTTCGACTACCCGATAGCCGTAAGCTGGAATACCGTGAGATACTCGTCTTGCTTCTACTTGAAAGGTATCATCTTCAAATACGACCCCTTCATCTATCTCTATGATATGCAGCGGATATGTCAAATGCGTTTGTGTAGCTGAAAGTGTTGCGTTCACAAACGCTTTGATGCCCTTAGGTCCATAGATTGTTAGTTCATCCTCCCCGCCTTGAAAGGATCTGCTGCCAAGCAGTCCTGGGAGACCGTATACATGATCACCATGCATATGAGTGATAAAAATTTTCTCAATCTTTCTCGGTTTAATCGTTGTATGTAATATTTGATGCTGCGTCGCTTCTCCGCAATCAAAAAGCCAGACTGCTTTTCTTTCTTCTAAAAGCTTTAGCGCAGTGCAAGTGACGTTTCTAGTTTTCGCAGGAATGCCTGCACCAGTTCCTAAAAAGAGCAGTTCCATTACTTTTCCTCCTAAAGCCGGTATACAATATCTTCATTCATATAGAATACATGAAGACAGGGTAAATGTGAATTCAGCGGAATTTTTGAAAAAAGTCAAACGAGAGCAGAAAAAGTCGAATCAAATGTTTGCTTTACGAACAATGAACCTTTAAAATAAAGAAAATGTACATACATTCTCGGTTTTTACAACAATGCTACGAATAAAGTGAGGTACTTTTCGTGAATACAGAAACTAACAATCCAAAAGCAGTCATTGTCATTTTTGGCGCAACAGGAGATCTTGCCAAACGCAAGCTCTACCCTTCTATACATAGACTTTATCATAGCGGAAAACTTGGCGATCAATTCGCCGTGGTCGGTGTTGGACGCCGTCCGTGGTCTCATGAGGACCTACGAGCTGTGGTGAAAGAATCTGTTTCTTCTGATGATGCAGAAGCGAAAATAGAGGAATTCAGTTCACATTTTTATTATCACGATTTTGACGTATCTAACCCTGCTTCCTATCAATCGCTTAACACACTTCTAGCAGGCCTTGAAGATACGTACAGTATCCCAAACAACCGGATGTTCTATTTAGCGATGGCACCGGAATTCTTCGGAACGATTGCAAAGTTCCTAAAAAGTGAAGGCGTATCAAAAACAACTGGCTGGTCAAGACTTGTCATTGAAAAACCATTTGGCCATGACTTGCCAAGTGCGAAAAAGTTAAATGAAGAAATTCGGGATGCATTCTCTGAAGATCAAATTTATCGTATTGACCACTACCTTGGTAAACAAATGGTGCAAAACATTGAGGTCATCCGTTTTGCAAATGCCATCTTTGAACCACTTTGGACAAACCGATATATCTCAAACATTCAAATTACATCTAGTGAATCATTAGGGGTTGAAGACCGGGCCCGCTATTACGAAAGTTCAGGTGCACTAAGAGATATGGTTCAAAACCATATGCTTCAAATGGTTGCACTTTTAGCAATGGAGCCGCCAATTAAGCTGAATACCGAGGAAATCCGCAGTGAAAAACGGAAAGCATTACGCGCTCTTCGTCCTTTCTCAAAAGATGAGGTTGATCAATTCTTTGTCCGCGGACAGTATGATGCTGGTACGGTTGATGGCGGTATGGTTCCTTCCTATCTTGAAGAGCAAAATGTTGACCCGAACTCAAATACGGAAACATTCGTTGCCGGGAAGCTGCTCATTGATAACTTTAGATGGGCAGGCGTACCATTTTACATTCGTACTGGAAAACGTTTAGAAAAGAAATCTACTCAGATTGTTGTTCAATTTAAAGACATTCCAATGAACTTGTACTATGGGAACGGAAATTCCATGCATCCGAACTTACTCGTCATTCATATTCAGCCAGATGAAGGTATTACCCTTCACCTGAACGCGCGTAAGCTTGATGGCGGTACATTTGCAAAGCCGATTAAGCTCGACTACCAAACAAACTATAACGACATCATGAATACACCAGAAGCCTATGAAAAGCTGATTCATGACTGTTTGCTAGGCGATGCTACGAACTTTGCTCACTGGGATGAAGTGGCGCTTTCTTGGAACTTTGTAGATCCAATTTCTGAGCAATGGGCAGAAAACAAAACATTAAAACCAAATTATCCTGCTGGTTCTATGGGACCGAAAGAAGCCGATCAGCTTCTAGAAAAAGATGGGTATCATTGGTGGAATATATAAAATGATATAAAAAAGAGCAGTCTCCCTTGGGGGTTCTGCTCTTTTTTTAACGTCCTGTTTTCGTAATTTCGACCGTTGAAAAGTCGAACTTATCATAGCGATGATGGCTAAAGGAGTACTCAAACGGCCGCCCTGTGTTTAAATAAGCAACCTGCTCGACTTCTAGCACAGGGTCCGTTGGGTCACAGCCTAAATATTGCTGATCCAGCTCATCTGATTTAGCCGCTCTAATTTTTTTATGTGCTCCTGCCACTTTTAAATTCAAATCATTTGATATGTAACCATAGATTGATCCCAATAGAACCTCTTCATCTATCCCCTTAATGAGATTGACGGGCATAAACGTTTTTTCTAACACATATGGCTCCTCGTCCACAAGACGGAGACGGATGATGTCATAAATGGGTGTGGTGGGGTCTATGGATAGGTGGGCTGCCACCTCTTTGCTTGGAAAATGGACATCAAAGTGAATGATTTGAGTCGTGACGTTTTTATCCGCCATGACTTTTGTAAATCCTTTATTTTCATGTCCTGACACATTAATAGCCACTTGATTGAGCGCTGCCTTCACAATAAATGTACCGTGTCCTCTTTTTCTAAAGAGCAGACCTTCTGCTACGAGAAGATCGAGCGCACGCTTCATCGTCATTCGGCTGCATTGAAATTCAGCGGCAAGCGAGTTTTCATCTGGAATGGGTTGATCTTCTGGATAATATGCTGTTCCTATTCGTTTTCTGATTTCTTCTGAAATGAGTTCATACTTTTTCATCTCACACCACCAACTGACTTGTTTTTTCATAGCTTCCTCTCATTCTACACTAAGCCTAGTGAGCTTAAAAGGTACCAGCCACTTTTGTTTCATCCACTTACCGTCACATAAGAAAAATACTTGCCCTTTTCAAGGAAAGAGCAAGTATCTTAATTAAAAACCGTTATTTTCTGATACCGATTGAAACCAGTATCCGCTTTTCTTAATGGTACGTTTTCCGTCTTCTTGAAGGTCAACTGAGACAAATCCATAGCGATTTTTATAAGCATTCGACCATGACCAGTTATCCATAAACGTCCACAGATGATAACCTTTTACATTGCTTCCTTCTTTGATGGCTTGATGAACCCATTTAAGATGCTCAGCAATAAAATCAATGCGGTAATCGTCATGAATCATTCCTTCTTCATCCTTAAACCGCTCTTCTCCTTCGACACCCATTCCATTTTCAGAAATAAAGCATTCAATATTATCATAGTCTGTTTGGACTTTTTTCAATATATCATAAATGCCTTTTTCATAGATTTCCCAGCCGCGATACACATTCATTTTTCTTCCCGGCATGTCAAATGCATCAAAATAATGATTTGGCATAAATGGTGCATTTGGATGCGGCATATGCTCTTTCGCTTTCACTCTTCTTGGCTGATAATAGTTGATTCCAAGGAGGTCGACGGTATTCTCTTGAATGAGCTCAAGATCCCCTTCTTGCATACTTGGCATAAAGCCTTCCTTCTTTAAGACCTCTACTAGTTTTTCTGGGAAATGTCCCTTCACCGCAGGATCTAGGAAGGACCGGTTAAAGAAAGCATCCGCCATCTCAGCTGCTTCTACGTCGCGCGGATTCTGGCTCCTCGGATAAGATGGGGTAAGATTGAGGATGATGCCAATCTTACCGTCTTGCTTCAGCTTTTTATAAGCCGCTATCGCCTTCGCATTTGATAAAAGTTCATGATAACCGACCTGTACAGCCTTTTGGAAATCGACTTCGTTCGGATAATGAAAGCTATACATATATCCGCCCTCTACAGGAACGATCGGTTCATTATGAGTAAACCATTTTTTCACCCGGTCGCCAAATAATTGAAAGCACAATTCCGCATAGCTCACATAATCATCTACCACCTGTCTATTGACCCAGCCGCCTTTTTCCTGCAGCGCCATCGGCATATCGAAATGGTACAGGTTCACAAACGGTTCAATATCATGTGCAATCAGTTCATTGATCACATCATTGTAAAAAGATACTGCTTCTTCATTTACCGCACCTGTCCCTTCAGGTAAGAGACGTGACCATGAAATGGACAATCGGAATGAATTGTGCCCAATTTCTTTCATCAAACGAATATCCTCTTTATATTTTCTGTAAAATTGGGATGTCACGTTCGGTCCTACGCCATCAAAAAAACGAGTCGGCTCTTGCTCAAACCAATGATCCCAAATATTCGGCCCTTTTCCGTCACCAGGGACGCTACCTTCTGTTTGCGTAGCAGAGGCAGAAGATCCCCACCAGAAACCTTCTGGAAATGTATATGATTGTTTGTTATTTTCCATCGACATGTATTGAGTCTCCTTCACCTTTGATGTTGGTTGTCTTTGTTTTTTCCGTTGTGGTTATTTTTTCATTTTTCACATTCATACGGTCAATAAACTTCAGGAATGGGAACCAAATAACAAACACGATCATCAGGTTAAACAGCTGAAGCAGACCACCCGCTAGTGAATTGGTTGCCATTATTCCACTTATAAAGATCGGCACTGTCCAAGGAATATTTACGCCCGTCGGCGGCGGTACAATGCCTGATGCCATCGCAAAATAAGAAATACATGTAATAACCATGGGTGCCAAAATCCATGGAATGAGAATAAGCGGGTTCATGACAATCGGTAAACCGAAAATAATCGGTTCATTGACGTTAAATAATCCTGGTCCTAAGCCAAGCTTTGCTACTTGTTTTAATTGCTTACTTTTCAGGAAAATTAAAATCGTAAACACAACGGCTAGCGTCATACCGGTTCCGCCCATACCAACCGTATAAATTTCGATAAACTGCTTACTGATGATATTCGGAACCTCACCCGTTTTTGTATAGCTTTCAAGGTTTTGAATGGACAACGTATTCCAAATGGGGTCCATGACAGAGTTGATAATAATTTGTCCGTGAAGCCCAAAGAACCAAAGAATTTGTATAAAGAAAACAGCGATTAAGGTCGGAATGATACCGCTTCCAAGACCGACAAGCGGTGCCTGAATCGCATGATAAATCAGGTCATGCATATTTGTTTTGAAGCCTTGTGTAATGATGATATTGATCAGTAAAAAGGTTGTGAGTGTCAAAGTAGCCGGGATGAGTGCAGCAAAAGACTTTGAAACAGCTGGCGGAACTCCTTGCGGCATATTGATGACAAATTTCTTTTGGACAAAATAACGATAAATTTCAGCAGACAAAAAGCCTGTGATCATTCCAAGGAACATCCCCTTTGCTCCTAAACGATCGACTGGAATTACGCCTGCAATAGATGCACCACCTTCTTGTTCTAGCAAAAATGGTGTCAGAAGTAGGAAAGAGGCTAATGCAATCACGCCGCCAAATACAGCTTCCACATCATAGCTTTTCGATAAATAGTAGCCAATCCCAAATACAACAAACACACTCATAATGCTGATGGTCGCACTTGGCGCGATATTCAGTGCAGACTGGACGCCTTCCAGTGCGGTTTGACTCATGATTTTATCTAAAAATGGCAAATTCATTAGCACAACCATAATGGAACCAAAAATAGTAAGCGGGAATGCAAGCATAAAGGCATCCCGTAATACACCTAAATAGCGGTTGTTGTTCAGTCTTCCAGCAATCGGAACCAAAATAGCACTTATTTTATCAAACATTGGTTTCCCCCCTTGTTTACACCCTTTATTGTTTAAGCGATTGGAAAATCGGTAGAAGCTCTCCCACAAGCTCCTTGATCGTCATAGTCGACATTAAGTGGTCTTCTGCGTGCATGAGCAATAAGGAGAAAGGTGTTTTCTCCCCGCCTGCCTCTTGCTGTACGAGTTGAAAATGGATGCCATGTGCATGACGTAAATCTTCTTCTGCTTCTTTCATTAGACCAAATGCCTCATCTTCTTGACCTTCTCGAAATTGTTTAAGAGATTGAAGCAATTTGCTGCGGGCATTTCCGCTGTGTAAAATCAATTGAAAACTGACTTGTTCCTCCGTGAGTCCTTCGAGTGTTTTCTTTTCCATTCTTTACGATTCCTCCATCAATGAAACAGCTTGTTCATACGCTTTTTGTCCATCGGCAAGCCCGTACGCCTGCATATCGATGACCTCCACTGCAATCCCGTATTTTGTTGCTTCTTTTTGAAGATCCCCTTTTAAAAAGCTCATTTGCGGTCCAATTAACACAACATCCGCATTCGCCATTTCTTTTCTCGCTTGATCTTGCCCAACTGCCCAAATGTCTGCCTCGTCCCCTATAGAGTCGGCATGAGCCTTCATCTTTGTAACTAGTAAACTTGTAGACATTCCTGAACTGCATGCTAATAAAATACGTTTCATTTCTCTCACCCCATTGTTGTAATAAAAGCGCTTCCAGTTAATATTATATATTTTTATTTCTAAATGTCTAGACATTTAGAATCATTTGTCTGTATTTTATATAAAAAAAGAGCGTATGTGTGTACGCTCTTTTTGTTTCTTCTTATCCTTTTCCTGCTTGGAAGCCAGGATACTTAGTCATGCCTCCATCCACATAGAGCGTCAAGCCTGTCACGTAGCTTGCCTCTTTTGATGCCAGCCACACAGCACACGCTGCCACCTCTTCAGGTTTTCCAATATAACCAATGGGGATCAGCTCAATCACGCCTTTTTTCAATGCGGGATCATCGAATTTTTCCGCATTGATCGGGGTATCGATGGCGCCCGGTGCAATACTGTTTACACGGATTTTTTTAGGGGCATATTCTAGTGCCAGCGTTTCTGTCAGCAGCTTGGCGCCCCCTTTACTTGCTGCATAATGCACGAAATGTGGCCAAGGGATTTGCTGGTGAACCGACGACATATTGATGATCGATCCTTCTATTCCATGATCTGTCATATACTTCAGTGCATCACGGCAGCCGAGAAACATACCTGTTAAATTGGTCGACATGACTTTGTTCCAATTATCCAGCGTCATTTCAGTAGAAGGCACTTCATTTTCAATACCTGCGTTATTGATCATGACATCAAGGCTGCCAAATGTATCAACGGCTTTGTCAATCATCGCCTGCACATCTTCTTCCTTCGAGACATCTCCCTTGATTTTCACAGCCTGTCCGCCATTTTTTTGAATATCCACAATGGTGTCATCTGGATTTTCTTGATCTGAGAAATAATTGATCACCACATTGGCTTTTTCTTGTCCAAACCGGCGCGCCATCGCTTGACCTATTCCTGTACCAGCTCCTGTGATCAGGACTGTTTTTCCTTCTAAATCTGGATACATTCGTTTAACCTCCTATTTTGTAAAGCCTAGCAGCACGCCGCCTGCAATGATCATCAAGCAGCCTGCAATGACAAAGCTTGTTCTGGATGCTTTCTCTTTTAATAAATAAATGCCGCCTAATGTTGAGATAACGATCCCTGTCTGTGACATCGAAAAACTGACCGCGACACCAATGAGCGGGATAGCCAAAAGAAGTCCGAGATTTCCTGTCGACCAAACAAGGCCGGCAATGATATTTTTAAACGTATATTTACTAAACGGATTCTGCTTGAGACTAATCGCCAAGGAAGAAAGCAGCATGCCGACTGATTGCGGAACAAGGGCAGACCAGCCATCAATATGAAACCACCTTAAAATGACGACATATCCAACGTAGCCAACCGTTGAAATAAGCAGAATGACGATCCCTTTCTTGAAATTGCCTCCATCGTTCCCACCGCCATTCTTTTTTTGACCGAGCGATGTCAGCACAACACCTGCAATAATCAGTAAAATGGCACAAGAACCAATGAGTATGACCGTCATCGTTTGCCATTCTTTGAAGACCATGACGCCAAATAAAGTCGTGCTCACAAGCTGCATGCCCGTTGACAAAGGAACCGCCTTCGAGACTCCGAGAAACGCAACGCTTGAAAGCTGATTCATTTGTCCAATGCTCCAAAAGATGCCTGAAATGACAGAGACCGCAAAAATAAACGGTGTCAGCTCTGGCATTTTGATAAAGAAGGCTGCAATTGAAAAGATAAATGCGCCAAGCGTTATACCGAGGGTTTGTTGGTATGCATTCCCGCCAAGTTTGACACTGATGAGAACAATACTCCCCCAAAATATCGCTGGGAGAAGTGCATATAAGATGCCCACTTCGATCCCTACTTTCTTTTCTTTTTTACATAGCATCCCTCTTTTTCGCATTTTTAGCCGAAAAGATGCAAACAAAAAAACCTTACGGAAGGGTAAGGTTTTTCAGTCGTTCTATGTTTATTTCATCCATTCTGTATGGAAGATGCCTTCTTTATCTGTGCGTTCATACGTATGTGCACCGAAATAGTCACGCTGTGCTTGAATTAAGTTCGCTGGCAGGACAGCTGTGCGATAGCTATCAAAGTAAGCAAGTGCACTTGAGAATGAAGGAACAGGAACTCCTTGCTCCACTGCAAGTGAAATGACTTTACGAAGAGATGATTGATAGCTTTGAGCAATATCCTTAAAGTAAGGATCAAGCAATAAGTTTTTCAGTTCTGGGTTACGGTCATATGCTTCTTTAATTTGTTGCAAGAAGGCTGCACGAATGATACATCCACCACGGAAGATCATTGCAATTTCACCGTATTTTAAATCCCAGTTATACTCATCAGATGCTGCTTTCATTTGCGCAAAACCTTGTGCATATGAACAGATTTTACTCATGAATAGGGCTTTTCTAACCGCTTCGATCAGCTCTTGTTTATTCTCTGCTGATTGCGCTGGCTTAGGACCTTCGATTAATTGACTTGCTTCAACACGCTCATCTTTCATTGCTGAAATGTAGCGCGCGAAAACAGACTCAGTAATGATTGGAAGCGGAACACCTAGATCAAGAGAACTTTGGCTCGTCCATTTTCCAGTTCCTTTTTGTCCAGCTTTATCTAAGATCACATCCACAAGCGGCTGATTTGTTTCTTCATCCACTTTTGTGAAAATATCAGCTGTAATTTCAATTAAATAGCTGTCAAGCTCGCCTTTATTCCATTCTGAGAATACTTCATGAAGCTCCTCTGCTGACAATCCTGCCACATGCTTCAAGATAAAGTATGATTCAGAAATCAATTGCATGTCTCCGTACTCGATGCCGTTATGGACCATTTTGACATAATGTCCTGCTCCATCTGGGCCGATATACGTTGTACATGGCTCGCCATCTACTTTCGCAGAAATCGCTTCTAGAATTGGTTTCACTAGCTCATGCGCTTCTTTTTGACCGCCTGGCATGATCGATGGACCTTTTAGTGCACCTTCTTCACCGCCGGAAACACCTGTACCAATGAAGTGAATACCACTTTCCGCAAGCTCTTGATTACGTCTTTGCGTATCCTTGTAATATGTATTTCCACCATCAATTAAGATGTCACCTTTCTCTAGGTGAGGAAGTAATGATTGAATGGTTGCATCCGTTGCTGCACCAGCTTTTACCATTAAAAGAATTTTACGCGGTGTTTCAAGCGACTGAACAAATTCTTCGATGCTATATGTGCCTACAACATTTTTCCCATTTGATTCTTCGAGAAACTCTTCTGTTTTGCTGCTAGATCTGTTATAAACGGACACGGAGAACCCGCGGCTTTCAATATTAAGGGCAAGGTTTTTACCCATAACGGCTAGTCCAACCACACCGATTTGTTGTTTTGACATAATTCTGACGTCCCTTCTAACACACTATATTGATTACTGCTGAAATGATGTACCCTTTGAAATTACCACAACATCACCTCTTTTATCAAGTTTTCAGGCTAGTCATTTCCTCTTTCGTCCTGAAAAAAATCTTTATTAAAACTTGTTCCACTTGTTTTGCTCTCTTTTTCCTTGATGGTCATCCCTCTTTGGACGAGTGATTTCCCATACTTTTCTTTCAATCCTTCTAAAATGGTTTGGAGAGGCTCTTCTTTTGCATCTTCTGTATAGGAGAATAAATCAAGCTGTTTAACGGCTGCTTTTCGTTCTACAAGATCTGTGCCCGTCACACCTAAGAGCCTCACAGGCTGGTCATTCCAATGTTTAAGGAATAACTGCCTTGCTGCCTCATATAAGTCTTCCTTCCGATCCGTCGGATTCGTGAGGGTGACACTTCGCGTGATATTTTTCCAGCTTGCGTACCGAATCATAATAAGGAGCCGATTTGCCATGACTTCTTTTCTCCTTAACCTTGCACTCACAGATTGTGACAGCTTATCAATTAACGCGACAAGTTCATCTGGATCGTCAGAATCATGAGGGAGAGTTGACGAATTCCCGACAGATTTAAATTCGTATATTCTTTCTGGGTCCACAATGCCGTCATGTTCACCATTGGCCTTTTGCTTTAATCTCGGTCCATTGATGCCCAGTAATTCCTTTAGTGTATACTCATTTGCTTTCGCTAAGTCTTCAATGGTATGAATGCCAATCGTTTTCAATTTATCTGCCGTTTTTTGTCCCACTCCGTGCATGTCACCCGCTGGCAGCGGCCATAGCATTTGGGGGACATCTCGTTTACGCAAAATCGTGATGCCCATTGGTTTTTTCCAATTAGACGCCATTTTCGCTAAAAATTTATTCGGTGCAATGCCAATACTTGAAGGAAGCATAAGCTCCTCTACAAGCCTCGTTTGAATATCATGAGCCGTTTTCACCGCGTGCTCGGCATATGGCGTATGCGTTAAGTCAATATAGCCCTCGTCTATAGATACGGGTTCGACTAAATCGCTGTATTCTCTTAGTATCGTAAACATCTCTTGTGAGGAGCTTCGGTACCGGTCAAAATTTGGTGTACGGACAATCAGCCCCGGACAAAGCCGCTTCGCTTCCCATAAAGGCATCGGAGGCTTTACACCTAGCGCTCTTGCCTCATAGCTGCACGTCACCACAATCCCTTTACGCTCTTTCGCATTTCCGCTAATGGCTAAAGGTTTCCCTCTCAAAGAAGGATCATACGCCATTTCTACATTGGCATAAAACGCATTCATGTCTATATGAAAAATAATATTTGACATTGGCATAACCCCATTTTCTTCAATCCCTATATGTTGATCAAAAGTTTCGAATCAAACAAACATGATGAATCTCTTTTATGGTCAATTATACATTGATTTATATCATCTTTCCTCAAAAAAACCTTCTCTAAAAAAGAGAAGGTTTCACAAATTACACTTTTTCTTCAAGCAACCCATTTTGATATTGTATTGCCTCGTATGTTAACACTTCATTTTTATTGTCATTCAAATGTTTTACAACCGGAGTAGGCTGCTGATTAAAATTCATACTCAAGCTTTGATTGGAGTAGTGGCCAGCTGGATCAATATAATACTTGTAATCAATGACTCTTTCCACATCAATGTCTGCATAAGCAATTCCCTCTGTTTCAGCGGGAACCATATCACTGATCGGTTCTCCATCTGGACCGTAAATGCACGTATGCCCACTCTTAAATGTGTCAAAGTAATCTCTTTGCTCCTGCGTTAAACAAATCATCTCTTTCATTTCTTCTGTATAGATAGAAGAAGTCATCAGCACAAAAGTTTGAGTCGCGATGGCATAATATCTGCTTGAAATTTCATCATCAAAATAACCAGGCCAAGATGCTACATGCACCTGTTCATTTTGAGCATTCATCGCCATCAAATCTAGTGGCACTTGATGCTCCCAGCACATCAATCCGCCAAGGTTGCCAATTTCAGTTTGAAAAACTGGCATCATGCTGCCACTTCCATCTCCCCAAATCAGTCTTTCTGCTACAGAAGCTCTCATTTTCCGATGCTTTCCTATTAAATCCCCCTTTGGATTAAACCAAAGTTGAGCTAAATAGAGAGAGCCGCCATCTTTTTCACTGCATGATATACAAACGTACGTTTCATTCCTTTTTGCTGCCTCGCTTATTTTTTGGATAGCTAAGCTAGGGATTTCGACTGCATTTTTATATAATTCGTGATAGAACTTTCTTGTATATTCTGGATGACCAATAAAAGCAAACCAAGGATAACCAGGTAAAAATGCTTCTGGGAATGCCACAAGTTTTGCACCATTTGAAGCCGCCTCGTCGATCAGTTCACATGATTTCTGAACCGTTGCCTCCAAATTTAAGTAGATAGGTGCTGCTTGTACCGCAGCTGCTCGAAACTTCGGGTAAATACTTGTCATATTCAAAACCTCCATTTCTTCTATTCCCCCTCATTATAAAATAGGAATGGTGAAGTTTGGATGAAAAATACCATTTTATACAAAATAAGGTTCTTCACTCAGTAGAGAAAACACGTGGTCCTGTTAGACATTTCACAATGTGTATAGTACACTGTGAGTAATGAAATGGATGTGATAATCATGATTATTGATACATTCAATGAAGTCTTTTTCCTTGTTGAATTCTTTACGATTATTCTTCCAGCGCTGACGGCCATCGGCATTGCTTTTTTATTAAAAGACTGTCGTATGAACGAACACCTCGGTGGACATCGTTTGGAAGAGTTGGACGCATCTTTATTGAATCGAACAGACTTTCTGTTTATCATATATGATCGCATTACAACTTGGATTAGTAAAGTCATTCGAATGAAACGATCATCAAACGATGATGAAGACCATTTGCTTCCTCTCTCTAATTAATTTTTTTAAAAATGAGGAGGAAACGAATTGAAACGTTTATTAACGATTTGTACGACTTTATGTTTAATGATGATTGCCTCACCTGCTTTTGCAGCAAGTGGGCAAACGAATGCGAGCTCTGATGGGTTTTTCCATCATTATTTTGTCCAGCCTTTTTCGGAGCTGATTATTTGGCTTGCGAACTTCTTCCATGATGATTATGGTTTATCGATTATGTTCGTGACTTTGATCGTCCGTCTGCTGATTTTCCCTCTTTTTGCGAACCAATTTAAAAAGCAAAGAGTGATGCAGGAGAAGATGGCACTGGTGAAACCTCAAATTGACGACATTCAAAGCAAATTGAAGAAAACGAAAGAACCTGAAAAACAAAAAGAACTACAAATGGAAATGATGAAAGTATACAAAGAGAACAATGTGAACCCACTAGCAATGGGCTGTCTGCCTATGCTAATTCAAATTCCAATTGTTCTTGGCTTTTACTCAGCGATCCGCTCTACACCTGAGATTGCAACACATTCGTTCCTATGGTTTAACTTAGGACAAACCGATCTATTGGTCGCGATCTTCGCAGGCGCTATGTATTTCTTGCAATTTTATGTTACGCAAAGATTTGCGAAGCAATCAGGCACCCAGACAGAGGCTGCGCTAAAACAAGCAAAAGTAATGGGTATGATTTTCCCAATCATGATGCTGTTTATTTCAATCAATGCACCCGCTGCCCTTCCTTTATACTGGATGACAAGTGGATTATTACTCACAGTCCAAACGATTATTTTGAATGTCATGTACCAAAAATCAAAATCAAAAGCTGAGACAAACGACCAAGCGAGCCCAGCTGCTGAATAAAAATAACCCCCTTATCATTTGATAAGGGGGTTATAGATTGTGGACAAAGTGCTAAAATGATCTTTATTTTAGCACTTTGTCTTCTTTTCAGTGTGATAGAAAACCTTTGAAGTCTAGGAAGGACGAGCATCGGAGCGGAGCGAATTTAACATTCGTGAGCACCGAAGCGCAGACCTGACACCGAATGCAAGGGTTTGTCTACACGCTGAATCCCCTTATCATTTGATAAGGGGATTTTCTTTATGCCAATTCTTCTTTTAATCTCGCTGGCAATTGATCGAGATCCTCAATTCTCCCAAGGAACTTATTCGGGTCCACTTGTAAAATCATCTTGTTTTCTCTCTCTACAACGCCGAAGAAATATTCAGAGGCTTTTGTGTTCATATGAAATGGCTTGATCTCACTTAGCTCGATATCAATAATATCTTTTGCACCTGAGACAAGACAGCCTACCATTTGTTCATTTAATTCAAATAGCAACACTTTGGACTGTTCGTTCACATCAAGAGGCTTTCCGTGAAGCATCACGCCTGTGTCACTGACAGGTATGACCTCTCCTCTTAAAGACATGAGTCCTTTTATTTCTTTTGGAAGGTTCGATACTTCTTGTAAATAAGGGACCTTCTCAATCGAACGAATATGTTCTACACTGATGCCAAAATCCTCTTGCCCCACTTGGAAAATAATGATCTTTTGCGTACTCACAGAGTCTCCTGCCTTTACGATGGATTTGTCGTTTCTTCGATAATGGCGAGAACCATTTCAGCTGTTTTGACTAATTCTTCAATCGGCATTTTCTCATTTTTCGTATGAATATCTTCATATCCAACAGCTAGGTTGACAGTTGGGACGCCGTTTCCTGCAATGACGTTTGCATCACTGCCTCCGCCACTCGTCTGTAGTTCTGATGGACGGCCAATTTTCGCAGCCGCTTTTTTTGCCACTTCTACGACTTGATCGCCGTGAGAGAATTTGAAGCCTGGATACATGATGTCAATGTGTACATCGGCACTTCCGCCCATTTCTTTAGCGGTTTTTTCAAAGGATTCTTTCATCTTCGCTACTTGCGCTTCCATTTTTGCAGGTTCTAAAGAGCGTGCTTCAGCAAGGATATCGACTTGATCACACACAATATTCGTTTGCGTTCCGCCTTCAAAACGACCGATATTCGCCGTTGTTTCTTCATCAATTCGGCCAAGCGGCATACTAGCAATGGCTTTTGATGCAATGGTAATTGCAGACACACCTTTTTCAGGCGCGACACCTGCGTGAGCTGTTTTCCCGTAAATCGTTGCGCGTACTTTCGCCTGTGTTGGCGCTGCAACGATAATGGTTCCCACCTTGCCATCTGAATCAAGAGCATAGCCATATGCGGCTGTCATCAACTTCGGATCTAACGCTTTTGCTCCGACAAGTCCTGATTCCTCACCAGCTGTGATGACAAATTCAATCGTTCCATGTGGTACATTCTTCTCTTTCAGTACACGGATTGCTTCAAACATTGCGGCAAGTCCTGTTTTATCGTCAGCACCAAGAATGGTTGTTCCATCTGTTTTCACATAGCCGTCTTCAATGACTGGCTTTACGCCATTACCTGGAACCACTGTGTCCATATGAGAAGTGAAATAGATGGTATCAGCCTCTTGAGTGCCTTCCAGTGTACAGATCAGGTTGCCTGCACCGTGGCCTGTTTTTGCTTTTGAGTCGTCTTCCACCACTTTTAGTCCAAGCTGCGAGAATTTTTCTTTTAAGACTTCCACAATTTTCTCTTCGTGTTTTGTTTCCGAATCAATCTGAACTAGTTCTAAAAATTCGTCTAGTAAACGTTTTTCATTGATCATGATGATGCTCCTCCTCTTATAGCGGCATGTTGCCATGCTTTTTTAACGGTCTATCTTCTTCCTTCCTGCGAAGCAAATCAAATGAGCGAATTAATCGCTCTCTCGTTTCAGACGGCATGAAAATATCGTCTATCAGCCCTGCCTGAGCCGCTTTTAATACACTTGGCTCCGTCTCAACCTCACGCGAAGCAGGATGAACGATTTCGTCTGCAAAAGTTTTCCCCATGACATCAATTTCTGCCGCTGGCCATGCATAGACAAAATCAGCGCCTAAACCTTTACTATTCATTGCGACATACGCACCGCCAAACGCCTTTCTTAAAATCACGGTGATTTTTGGAACGGTCGCTTCAGCGTACGCATATAAAAGCTTTGCACCGTGACGGATAATTCCCGCATGTTCGGCTTTCTCACCTGGTAAAAAACCAGGGACGTCTACAAGCGTTAAGATCGGAATGTGAAACGCATCGCAAAATCGAATAAACCTAGCCGCTTTATCAGCAGCATCAAGGTCAAGGCTACCTGCCAGCACCTTAGGCTGATTGGCTACTACACCAATTGAAGCCCCTTGTAATCTGGCAAATCCTGTAACGATATTTTTTGAGAAACAAGGCTGCGTTTCAAAGAATGAGTCTGAATCGATGATGGCTGTCACCACTTGTTTGACATCATAGGTGCGTGATGGATTCTTCGGCAGGATGTTGCCTGGATCATCTGCGTCTCGCTTACTCGTTTCGGCATCCGTGACAGTCTGTTGTTTCGTTGGTATGTACGTTAAAAGTGTTCGAACTGCTTTTAACACGTCTTTCTCATCTTTCCCCGTATAGTGCACATTCCCGCTTGTCTGGTGCTGAACACTTGCACCGCCAAGACGGTCAGGACAGACTGTTTCTCCTGTTGCCTTTTCTATGACTTTCGGACCTGTTAAAAACATGTGAGCTGTCTGCTCTGTCATGAACACAAAATCAGTCAAGGCAGGAGAATAGACTGCTCCTCCAGCACAAGATCCTAAAATAACGGATATTTGCGGGATTTGACCAGAATACAGCACATTTCGTTTAAAAATCTGTCCGTATCCTTCTAATGATACCACACCCTCTTGAATTCTCGCACCACCTGAGTCT
The DNA here is from genome assembly GCF_009937765.1 of Bacillus pumilus. Taxonomy (NCBI): domain Bacteria; kingdom Bacillati; phylum Bacillota; class Bacilli; order Caryophanales; family Bacillaceae; genus Bacillus; species Bacillus pumilus. The sequence continues at coordinate 3,055,153 of NZ_CP047089.1, forward strand.
TTCAGACCGATGATCGGTATCTGATTTTTAGCTGCTAGATCCATTAAAGAAACAATTTTTTTGGCATGTATTTCGCCTAAAGAACCCCCATGCACGGTTGCATCTTGTGCATAAACACATACCGGCCTTCCATGAATGAGTCCAGTTCCAGTGACGACACCATCACCGACATGTTCTGACATGCAGCCTGTTGCAAATGCTTGAATTTCCATGAAACTGCCTCCGTCAAGAAGTTCATGCAGCCGCTCACGAACCGATAGTTTACCTTTGTTCCGGTGCGCAGCTGCACGTTTCTCGCCACCGCCCATGAATGCTTTTTCACGCCATTTCGCCAAGTCATTGAACGATTCATTCATTGCCATGTTCCTCTCCTTTTAAGTGCTCGCACAATTCGAATAACACACCGGACGTTTCTTTTGGTGAAATAAATGCAATTTGCTTCCCGCATGCGCCTATCTGTGCTGATTGTTGAAGAAGCTCCACGCCAAGATGATCAAGATGATTTAGGTCCGCCTGTATGTCACCTGACTTTAACGCAATATGATGGAGGCCCTCTCCTCTTTTTGTTAAAAAAGTATGTAGTTTGCTGCTAACGGACATCGGTTCAATTAATTCAATGTGCACATGATCAAGTGACGCGAAGGACGCTTTAATCTCCTGCTCGGGAATCTCTTGTACGTCTGAAAAATGCCAGTTAAACAGCTGTTGGAGAATGCAAGATGTGTTTTTTATAGAAAAGACCGCAATGGCAATATGGTCGATTTGATTCATCCGTTCACTTCCTTTGTTGATCACTTGTGGCATTTGAAAAAACGAGCTAAAATAAAGAAAGGTGCGTTCGTCGCAAAAAATCTTCGATTACAGGGGTGCGATATGTCTCAGAAATTCATGAAGTTCATGGTATTGCTCATGATTAGCCTGCTGCTCATTTCTTCACTTTTAGCAGGAGCAGCAGCCTTTTTATAAGGTTTTAATAAAAGCAGACAAGCAGGTGATTCGTTCAATCAACGAATGGCCTGTTTGTCTTTGGCAAGCTTTTCAAATGAATCGGTCGATGTTGTAATCCATACTTTTGTTCCAACCGGAAGCTGGTCAAATAGAAGCTCTACATCTTGATTATGAAGTCTCACACAGCCTGCCGTAATAAATTTCCCTATCGATGTTTCATCACTCGTCCCATGAATTCCGTATGTTCTGCCATCTGTTCCTCGTGCATCAAATCCAATCCATCTTCTGCCAAGAGGGTTATTCTTCGCACCGCCTTCGATATTCTTTTTTCTGTAATACGGATCTTTCGCTTTGATCATAATGGTAAATTCCCCTTCTGGCGTTAAATCTGTCGTTTTCCCTGTTGAAGCTGGATATATTTTTTGGATTTGACCTTGATCAATATAGGCAAGTTCATTTGTTTGTTTATTAATAATGACATATGGGTCTCCTGGAAGCGGGTTTTGTCCGAGCGGCCAGATAGGTGAAAGGGACATAGTCAATACGGTATAAAATAAAAGACGCATAGGCTCCTCCTTTTTCATTAGATTGACCAATGAAGGAGAAACTCATGCGTCTCTATTCTTTCATCCCTTTAAAATAGCTTTTCAGCACTAAATATTGTTCCATTTCTCCGAGGAAATGAAACAGTGCAGCTCTTGCCTCAAACTCTTCTCTTGTTTGCGGCAGCGGTAGCTTATCAAACTCTTCTTTCATATCAATGAGGCGTCTTAAGAACTTATGAGCCGTGTTCCCTGGGTGAATATGTTCGCGTAAGTCTCTAATGTATTCTGCAATGATTTGTCCATGTTCTGTTGTAATGGAAATGGACGTAATCTTCGGAAGTACACGCTCGATGATTTCGAATTGCTTTTGCCTCATATTGAAATAATGATAATACAGGTTTTCATGTCTTAAGACATGGTTCTCAACATCACGATATGCAAGAGCTTTCGCTTCTTTGATCAATTGATGTGTCTCTGGTATTTCTTTGCCTGTCCAGTCTTGTTTCCCGGTGATTAAATATTGTTCGATTTCCTCAAAGATTTTTGCGAAATTGGCTTCAATCTGTTCGCTGTAGCGTTTGAGCTTTTTATCGACACTTGGCATATACAGGTTCATGATTAGCGCCACACCAACACCAATCGTAATGAGTAGTAGCTCATTCCAGATAAGGTGAAGGGTAATCCCGCCGGACATGTATAAATGGAGGATGATGACTGAACTTGTGACAATCCCTTCTTTAATGCGGAGCAATACGGTTGTCGGAATAAAGATAAGCAGCATCAGACCAATCACAAAAGGATGATACCCAATCAGATCGAAAAATAAATAAGAAAATAAAATGGCAAGACTGCATGCGGCAAAACGGGCGCCTGATGCGAGAAGAGACCGTTTCTTTGTCACCTGAATACACAGGATCGTAATAATCCCGGCAGCGGAATAATTTTGAAGACCAAGTAGTTGCGCAATATAAATGGCGATCGCTGTTCCTAATGCTGTTTTCAGCGTTCGGTAGCCGATTTTAAACATGATGTGAGTCACTCTTTTCTGTCTTGTTTCTATTCACTTATTGTGAAATGATGAACTTTTTTTACTTTCCCCATTATAATCAAAAAAAGAAGGAGATGTTAAGTCTCCTTCTCTTATTTCTTTATAATATTTTTTGTAAGAAGTCTTTTGCGCGCTGTGACGACGGTGATTCAAAGAATTGCACAGGGTTTGCATCCTCTACAATTTTCCCATCATCCATAAAGATCACGCGGTCAGCCACTTCTTTTGCAAAGCCCATTTCATGAGTGACGATCACAAGTGTCATTCCAGATTGAGCCAGCTCTTTCATGACCTCTAGTACTTCCTTGACCATTTCTGGATCTAAGGCAGAAGTTGGTTCGTCAAACAGCATGATGTCTGGTGTCATTGCAAGCGCACGTGCAATTGCAACACGCTGCTTTTGACCACCTGACAAGCGGTTCGGAAAATCATCTTTTTTCTCTAAAAGGCCTACTTTTTTCAGTAGATCTTCAGCTTGTTTGATGCTGTCTTCCTTCGATTGATTCTTCACATTCATTGGCGCATATGTGATATTCTCCAGCACTGTTTTATGCGGGAATAGGTGAAAATGTTGAAATACCATTCCGATGTTCTCACGCACTTTGAGTGCATTGGTTTTTGGGTTTGTGATTTCAGTATCCTGAATCGTAATAACACCAGAAGTCGGCTTTTCAAGCAAGTTGATGCAGCGAAGAAACGTCGATTTCCCTGAACCAGATGGTCCAATGACTGCGACAACTTCCCCTTCTTTAATAGTGGTGTCGATCCCTTTTAATACTTCATTTTTACCAAAAGATTTTGTTAGTTTCTCTATGTTAATCATTTGATTTTAACTTCCTTTCCACCGATTTGCCGACAAAGGTGAGAACAAGCACGATGACATAATAAATGAGACCGGCAAAAATAAGCGGTTCAAGATAATTATACGTGACGGCACCTGCTTGATAGGCTCGTCTCATGACATCGCCTAATCCAATGACTGTCACAATAGCTGATTCTTTTGTCAGTGTAATCGTTTCGTTCACAAGTGCAGGTGAAATATTTTTAAATGCTTGCGGAAGCAATAAGTCCTTCATCATTTTAGCATAAGGAATACCTAAAGCAACGGCTGCTTCTTTTTGACCTTTATCAATGGCATTAATACCAGCACGAATAATTTCAGATACGTATGCCGCAGAGTTTAGTGTAAATGCGGCTACAGCAGCCCAGTATTGATCGATTTGAAACCCGAGAAGCTGAGGCAGGCCAAAATAAATAATGAGCAATTGAAGCACAAGCGGTGTGCCTCGGAAGATGGACGTATAAAAATCTGCAAGCCAAATGAGCGGCTTAAATACGCTAATTTTGCAAAGCGTTAATAAAATTCCTAAGATAAATCCAAGAAAAAGTGATACCACTACAATAGAAAGTGTGACCTTAAGCCCTTCTAAAATAAAGGGCATCTGAGGTATTACATCTTTAAAATCTAACATGACAGTCTCCTTTTTTATGCCTTCATACAAAATCAAAAAATAAAACAGGAAAAAAGTTCAACATGAGTTGAACTTTTCAGCGCTTTCTACTGAATTTTCGCAAATGACGCTGATCCTTTTCCTGACTTATTTTTCATCAGCAAACCATTTTTTAATTAATTTATCAAGTTCGCCATTGTCTTGCATTTCTTTTAATGATTTATTAAATTTAGCTGTTAAGTCGCTATTTTTCTTGAATGCAATAGCTGAACCTTCGTTTGAACTATTCAATCCAAAGGCTTGGAAATCTTTTTCTTTTTTCAAATAACCAGCAGCTACTTTATCTTCAATAATGGCTGCATCAAAACGACCTGCTTTGATTTCTTGAATGATATCAGAGATTTTATTGCGGTCTTCCACTTTTAAGTTATATTTCTTTTGCAAACCGTTTGCTTCATCCTGCTGGATCGAACCTAATTGAACGCCGACTGTTTTATCTTTTAAGTCTTTCTCTGTTTTCATTCCGCTAGATTTCTTTGAGACAACTAAGTTTTTAGCATTGTAATAAACATCAGAGAAATCTAATTGTTTTTTACGTTTTTCTGTAGGAGTCATGCCTGCAAGGACAATATCAGCTTTATTTGTTTTAAGCGCTGATACAAGACTTGCAAAATCCATATCTTGAATTTCTAGCTTGTAGCCGTTCTTTTTCGCTAGTGCTGTTGCAAGATCAACATCAAAACCGACAATTTTATCTCCGTCTTTTGATTCAAATGGCGGATAATCTGCTGATGTCGCCATAACGAGTGTTTTGTCATCTCCTGATGCGTTTGAATTATTAGAAGAAGTTCCACAAGCTGCGAGTGCAGCTGCAAGACCAGCTGTCATAAGTAATAATAACCACTTTTTCATAAGATAATGCCTCCTAGTATTTAAAATCATGTATTGTTTTGAATATTTATTCACTATAATGTATTTTAAACACTTTCTTTTTAAGATGCAATAGTATTTTGCTAAAATTATTTTGATTCAATGGTCTTATAAAACAAAAAGCAGACCGATCTAAAGACCGGACTGCTTTATATGTCATCATTCAAACGTCACACGTTACATTTCTTCGCAATGCTCATCGAACGCAGCTTGGAGCTTTGACACGACTTCCATTGGCTCGTGTCCTTCAATTTCATGGCGTTCGACCATTTTAATGATCTTTCCATCTTTTAACAATGCAAAGGATGGTGAAGATGGCGGGAAGCCTTCAAAGTATTCACGGGCTCTTGCTGTTGCCTCTTTGTCTTGTCCAGCAAACACAGTCAGCAATTGATCTGGTCGCTTATCGTAATGAACAGAATAGCCTGCAGCTGGTCTTGCAATACCGCCAGCACATCCGCATACCGAATTCACCATCACAAGTGCCGTGCCTTTTTTAGACAGTGCTTCATCTACTTCTTCAGATGATGTAAGCTCAGTATAGCCAGCCTGTTTGATCTCTTCTCTCGCTTGTTTCACAATATCATTCATAAATAAATTAAAATCAATATTCATTGTCCGTCCACTCCTTTAGCATGCCAAAACCATTTTAACAACATCATATCAAGGAAAACGCCTACGAGCAAATGTGTTGTCTTTTCATTCCCCACTTTTTCTGAACATCGTTTATACGCCGCGAAATTGGGGAAAAGTGATGATAAAGAGATGTAAGGGAGAACTGCGTGATGGCACAATTCAAAAAAGCGATGCTCATTTATAATGGAAATGCTGGACAAAAAAACATGGAAAAAGTTCTCGGTCAAACAGTACCTCTTCTTTCTCTACATATTGATGAACTCATTCTTAAACCAACAAAGCAGCCAAATGATGCTTATCAATTCTGTCGTACAATTGATGAGACAATAGAATTGCTGATCATATTAGGCGGAGATGGAACCGTGCATGAATGTATGAATGGCATCGGCGGGTTAGAAGAAAGGCCGGCTGTAGCGATTTTACCAGGCGGGACATGCAATGACTTTTCTAGAACCCTTGGTATCCCGCAACAAATACAAAAAGCCGCTCAAATGATAATAGATGGCGTAGAAAAAAAGGTCGACTTAATCAAGGCAGAAGATCGATACTTGTTAAACTTTTGGGGAATCGGGCTCATTGCAGACACGTCCAACAATATTAATGACAAGGAAAAAGCGGTACTCGGCAAAATCAGCTACTTCACAAGTGCCCTGCGCACCTTGCAGCAAACAGAGCCCTTTCACGTACGAGTCGAAACAGAGGAGGAAAGCTGGGAAGAAGAAGCTGTCATCGTTCTTGTCATGAATGGACATTTTATCGGGACAAATAAAATTGATTTGCCTAGTGCAGCAATTGATGATGGGAAAGCAGAAATCTTAATTTGCAGAAATACGAGCTTCTCTGCTCTAAAAGAGATCTTTTCTATGAACCGGGAAGAGCTGGAAGATTTCACCGGCGACCTTTCTCTCATTCAAGCATCCAGTATTCAGATCCACACAAAAGAGGAAATGGATGCTGATACAGATGGCGAAGTGTACATGACAGCTCCTGCTTCTTTAGAAGTGTTAAAACAGCATTTGACCTTTATTGTTCCAACAGAATAAAGAAAACGCCCGAGATCATTCTTTTTCGGGCTTTTTTTTGATATAGCGTCTGTATAAATATTCAAGTGCATATCCGAGCAGCGTTCCGATAAGAAGAGAAATTCCTAAAAGGCTATTCGCTGCTCCTTTAAATCCACCGACAAGCAGCAAGCAATACAAAACTTGAATAATCGAAACGATTGATATGATCAGTAGTAATCTTTCAGGATGATTGCGTGATTTAGAAATATATCGAAGAAATGCGAACGCAATTGCTGTGATAAACATGAGTCCAATCGTTAAAAATGCAAAAAAGTCTAGTCCAGACATATCATCGCTCCTTCTCATCATGGGGAAATCCCCCTCTCCATAGCGGGAGGGGGACATTCTTGTTTTAGTAAACAGATGTCTGCTCGTCAATGCCTTCAAGAATTTGTTTAATCCGTTGAAGGAATCTGCCGCATACAAGACCATCGAGAACTCTGTGGTCTAATGAGAGACAAAGGTTAACCATGTCTCTCGCTGCAATCATACCATTTACAATCACCGGACGCTTCACGATCGATTCTACTTGTAAAATCGCCGCTTGCGGATAATTAATGATTCCCATAGATTGTACAGAACCAAATGATCCCGTGTTGTTTACAGTAAAGGTGCCGCCTTCCATGTCACTTTGCTTCAGCGTACCTTGTCTCACCTTGGAAGCAAGCTCATGAATTTCCTTGGCGATGCCTTTAATCGTTTTTTCATCTGCATCCTTAATGACTGGAACAAAAAGAGCGTCATCAGTTGCAACAGCAATCGAGACATTGATCGCTTTCTTTTGCACAATTTTATCTCCAGCCCACATGCTGTTCATTTCTGGGAATTCCTTTAAGCTCTGTGCCACTGCTTTGACAAAGAACGCAAAGAACGTCAAATTAAAGCCTTCTTTTGCTTTAAATTGGTCCTTGAGCTGATTTCTTCTAGTCACAAGGTTTGTCACATCAACTTCCATCATTGTCCATGCATGCGGAATTTCATGTTTGCTTCTCAGCATATTTGCCGCAATCGCCTGCCTGATTGGCGTGACTGGCAGTTCATTATCACCAGGCATTGTAGAGATGGAAGGCGCCGCTTTTGGCTTTGATGACTGCACAGGCTCTGGCTTGATTGCCTGTTCATTCACAGGTGCTGCCTTCTCTTGCATGCCGCCGCTTTCAATCAGCTGAAGTAAATCTTTTCTTGTGATTCTCCCACCTGCTCCCGTTCCTTGCACTGCCGCTAAATCAATGCTGTGCTCATCTGCTAAACGAAGGACCGCTGGAGAGTAGCGTTTCTTTTGACTTTGATCCTCTTTTGTTTGATCTGCTTCAGGTGCTTCACTTTGCTCAGGTGCCGCTTCTTCTTCTGCACTTTGCTGTGAGCTGCCTTCCACTTCAATTTCACAGAACACTTCTCCTACTTGAAGTGTATCGCCTTCTTCAGCTGATAGCTTTGTAATGGTTCCTGTAAAAGATGACGGGACTTCTGCGTTCACTTTATCCGTCATGACTTCTGCAATTGGATCGTATTTATTCACATGATCGCCAGGTGAAACGAGCCATTTGCTGATGGTTCCTTCTGTTACACTTTCACCTAACTGAGGCATTTTCATTTGTTCAGTTGCCACTTGAAACCCTCCTCTTTCTTAAAACGCCGCTAGCTCTCTCATTTCAGCTTCTACCTTATCTGGGTTGACCATAAAGAATTTTTCCATTGTCGGTGCATAAGGCATTGCTGGGATTTCTGGTCCGGCTAGACGTTTGATTGGTGCGTCTAAATCAAATAAGCAATGCTCTGATATGATCGCCGCTACCTCACTCATGATGCTGCCCTCTTTTGTATCTTCCGTTAGAAGAAGCACTTTGCCTGTTTTTGATGCCGCTTCAATAATGGCTTCCTGATCAAGCGGGTACACTGTTCTCAAATCGAGAATATGCGCAGAAATGCCATCTTTCGCAAGGCGGTCTGCTGCTTGCAGCGCAAAATGGACGCAGAGGCCATATGTAATGACCGTGATATCATCGCCTTCACGTTTCACATCTGCTTTTCCAATAGGAAGTGTGTAATCCTCTTCAGGTACTTCTCCTTTAATGAGACGGTAGGCACGTTTGTGTTCAAAGAACAATACAGGATCTGGATCTCGTACCGCAGCTTTTAAAAGACCTTTTACATCATAAGGCGTAGAAGGCATGACAATCTTCAAACCAGGCTGGTTGGCAAAAATCGCTTCAACTGATTGTGAATGATAAAGCGCCCCGTGAACTCCGCCCCCATAAGGTGCGCGGATGACCATCGGACAGCTCCAATCGTTATTTGAGCGGTATCTAATTTTCGCCGCCTCTGAAATGATTTGGTTAATGGCAGGCATGATAAAATCCGCAAATTGCATCTCAGCAATTGGGCGCATTCCATACATCGCTGCCCCAATCCCAACTCCAGCAATGGCTGATTCTGCAAGAGGTGTATCCATGACGCGCGCTTCTCCGAATTGCTCATAGAGACCCGCTGTCGCTTTAAATACACCGCCCTTTTTCCCGACATCCTCTCCGAGCACAAACACTTTCGGATCTCGCTCCATTTCTTCTTTCATTGCCAGTGTAATGGCGTCTATATATGACATAACAGGCATTTTTCTTCCCCCTTACTCCGCATACACGTAACGAAGTGCGCTTTCAGCATCAGCATAAGCAGCGTTTTCCGCTTCATCAGTGGCTTCGTTTACGATTTGCATGATTTCTTTTGTCATCTCTTCTTTCATTTCTGAAGTCATGACGTTTCCTTCGGTTAAATACGTTTCATATTTGATGAGCGGATCTTTCTTTCTCGCTTCGAGCACTTCTTCTTTTTCTCGATAGCTTGAATCATCGTCATCACTTGAATGCGCAGTTAAACGGTAAGAGATCGTTTCAATCAACGTTGGTCCTTCGCCTCTTGCCGCACGGTCTCTCGCTTCTTTGACAGCGGCATATACTTCAAGCGGATCATTGCCATCAACGGTTACGCCAGGCATTCCGTACCCAATCGCACGATCTGAAATGCGTTCACAAGCTACTTGTTTGTCGTACGGCACGGAAATTGCATACTTATTGTTTTCACACATGAAAATAACAGGCAGCTTATGCACAGCAGCGAAGTTAGCCCCTTCGTGGAAATCACCTTGGTTTGAAGAGCCTTCACCGAACGTGACAAAGCTGACAAAGTTTTTCTGATCTAGCCGTCCAGCAAGTGCGATTCCCACTGCATGAGGAACCTGCGTTGTAACAGGTGAAGATCCTGTCACAATTCGATTGGATTTCTGTCCAAAATGTCCTGGCATCTGTCTGCCACCTGAGTTTGGATCGTCTTGTTTTGCAAAACCTGACATCATTAAATCTTTTGCTGTCATTCCAAATGCAAGGACAACCCCCATATCACGGTAGTAAGGTAAGACGTAATCCTCTTCTCTATTGAGAGCGAAAGCAGCACCAACTTGCTGCGCTTCCTGCCCTTGACAAGATATAACGAATGGAATTTTACCTGAACGGTTTAAAAGCCACATCCGTTCATCAATTTTTCTTGCTAGAAGCATTGTTCTGTATATATCAATTGCTTGTTCATCAGATAATCCTAATTCATGATGACGCATGTTACTCATCTTATTTCCCTCCTTGATTAAAAATGGATCGCTTTCCCGTCAACAGCAAGGGCTGCCTCGCCAATCGCCTCTGATAAGGTTGGGTGCGGGTGAATTGTTTGCCCGACTTCCCACGGCGTTGCATCAAGTACTTTGGCTAATCCAGCTTCTGATATCATATCTGTGACATGAGGACCAATCATATGAATCCCTAAAATATCATCTGTCTTTTGATCAGCAATGATTTTGACAAATCCATCTGACTCCCCGTATACAAGTGCTTTTCCGATCGCCATGAATGGGAATTTCCCCATTTTGACTTCGAAGCCTTGCTCTTTTGCCGCCTGTTCAGTGAGTCCAACACTAGCGGTTTCCGGGTGAGAGTAAACACATTTAGAAACGAGCGTTTCATCGAGCGGCTTTGGATTTTGACCAGCCATATGCTCCACAGCAATCATGCCTTCGTGTGAAGCCACATGTGCCAACTGAAGTCCGCCAATGACATCTCCTATTGCATAAATATGTGATTCTTTCGTTTGATAATGTTCATTCACGACAATGCCTTGTTTTTCTGTTTGGATGTCTGTGTTTTCAAGACCAATGCCTTCAATATTTGGTACTCTGCCGACTGATAGAAGAAGTTTTTCTGCTTCAAACGTCAGAATGTCTCCATCCTTTTCTGCTTGAATCGTCACGAGGTCCTCCTGCTTTTTGACGGTATCTGGCAGTACTTTCGCATTTGTCACAAAGGTGATGCCTTTTTTAGATAAAAGCTTTTCCATTTCTTTAGAAATGTCATGATCCTCTGTCGGCAATATGCGATCTGCAAATTCAATCACCGTCACCTTCACACCAAAATCATTGAGCATAGAAGCCCACTCGATTCCGATCACCCCGCCGCCGACAATGAGCATCGACTGCGGAAGCTCTGGCAGTTCTAGTGCATCATCTGATGTAAGTATGTGCGTCCCATCTGCTTCAAGCCCAGGCAGCACACGTGGTCTTGAACCTGTCGCAATGATGACCTGCTTTGGAATGAGCATTTCATTTTCATCTCCATTTGCCATTTCTACGGAGATGGTTCCTGGCATTGGTGAAAAGATAGATGGACCAAGAATGCGGCCGATCCCTTCATAAACATCAATTTTCCCTTGTTTCATTAAATGTTTAACGCCGCCTGCTAGTTTCTCTACAATCTCTGCTTTTCTTTTCTGCACATTGGCAAACTGCAAGGCAATGCCATTTGCCTCAACGCCAAAATCAGCAGCACGTTTGACGGTTTGATAAACTTCAGCACTTCTAAGCAGCGCCTTAGACGGAATGCATCCTTTATGGAGACACGTTCCGCCAAGCTTTTCTTTTTCTACAATTGCTGTTTTCAATCCAAGCTGTGAGGCACGAATGGCCGCTACATAGCCGCCTGTGCCTCCACCAAGAATGACGAGGTCGTATTCAGTTGCCATGACTTGTCACTCCTTTCTTCATCTGTTGATCATTTGGGTATTCTTTCGGAGATTCTTCTTCTTTTAAAATACGAAGTGCACCTTCTGCTAAGGATTGCAGTTCATTTTCACCTGGATACACGACTACATCTGAAATCCAGTCAATGTGACCTCTAATACTTGATGTAATTTGTTTGCTATACGCAAGTCCGCCTGTTAGAACAATGACGTCAACTGCGCCTTTTAAGACAGCACTAGCCGCACCGATTTCCTTGGCAATTTGATAGCACATCGCCTCATAAATCAGCGCTGCTCGTTCATCGCCTGCTTCAATCATCCGCTCTACTTTCACAGCATCTGTCGTACCAAGGTAGCCCGCAAGACCACCTTCACCAATAATGCGCTTCAGCATTTCCTCTTGACTATACTCACCAGAAAAGCAAAGGTTGACAAGGTCACCAGTTGGCAAGGTCCCCGCTCGCTCCGGGCTGAAAGGGCCTTCGCCATGCAGTCCGTTATTGACGTCAATGACTTTCCCTTTTTCATGGACACCAATCGTGATGCCGCCGCCCATATGTGTAATAATCATGTTCAAATCTTCGTAGCGCTTCCCAAAAGATGCAGCTGTTTTTCTTGCGACTGCTTTTTGATTTAATGCATGGAAGATGCTTTTTCTTTCAATCGTTGGCAGACCTGAAATACGAGCAATTGGTTTTAGCTCATCCACTACAACTGGATCGACAATAAAAGCTGGGATGTTCAAGCCAAGTGCAATTTCTCGTGCGATGATACCGCCCAGATTAGATGCATGCTGGCCAGCATATCCTTCTTTTAGGTCTTGCACCATTTGCTCATTGACTTCATATGTCCCACCTTCAATCGGACGAAGAAGACCGCCGCGCGCACAAACTGCATCAAACTTTGAGATGTTCATCCCTTGTTCATGCAGCGTCTTCAGGATGGTTTCTTTACGAAATGAAAACTGATCAATAATATGAGGGAATTGCTTTAATTCCTCATCTGTATGTCTCAGTGTCGTTTCAAAAATAGATCGTTCATTGTGAAACACACCGATTTTTGTTGAAGTAGAGCCAGGATTAATTGTGAGAATACGCCATTCTTTTGTCAGCAAAAAGAAAACCTCCGTTTCAACTCATTCTTCAAATTAGCGACGACTTAAAATATGTTGGCCATTTTGCAGGAATTGACTTCTTGATTTGCGCATTCTTTCAATTCGCTCCTCCGCCAATCGGTCTGCCGCTTTATAAGTTGGAATGGCATCACGGTTTGAAATTTCAATGACGCGTTCAATGTTTTGATAAATACCTTCTACCTTTTTCATCGCACGATCTGCATTATAGCCATACAGTTCATCAGCAACGTTAATGACGCCGCCTGCATTGATTACATAATCAGGTGCATACACAATGCCCATTTCATGAATCAGATCGCCGTGATGCGTTTCTCTCAGCTGGTTATTCGCTGCACCTGCGATAACCTTTGCTTTCAGCTTAGGAATCGTTACATCATTAATCGTTGCACCAAGTGCACAAGGTGCATAGATATCACATGCTTGATCATAAATATCGTCAGGGTCTACTGCTTTTGCGCCAAAGTCTTCTACAGCTCGTTTTACAGAGTCTTTGTTGATATCTGTGACAATTAGCTGCGCACCTTCTTCGTGCAGATGTTTACACAAATTGTACGCGACATTCCCAACACCTTGGACTGCAATCGTTTTTCCTTCTAATGAATCGGTACCGAATGCAGCTTTGGCAGCAGCTTTCATCCCTTTATATACACCGTAAGCCGTAACAGGAGACGGATTTCCAGATGAACCAAATGCAGGAGATATACCTGTCACAAAGTTTGTTTCTTCATGAATCAGATCCATGTCTTCAACCGTTGTACCGACATCCTCTGCTGTGATATAGCGGCCATTTAATCCTTGTATGTAGCGTCCAAACGCACGGAACATTTCTTCATTTTTATCTTTTCTTGGGTCACCGATGATAACTGTTTTCCCGCCGCCAAGATTCAGGCCTGCTGCTGCGTTTTTATAAGTCATCCCTCTTGCTAGACGAAGCGCATCTTCGATCGCTGCTTCTTCGTTTTCATACGTCCACATTCTTGTCCCGCCTAGTGCTGGCCCAAGTGTTGTATCATGAATGGCAATAATCGCTTTTAAGCCAGATTGTTCATCCTGACAAAATACAAGCTGCTCATAATCGTATCGTTCCATATATTTAAAAAGTTCCATTGTTTATTCCTCCTATGACTTTCGCTTAATTTGATGTACAGATGGCAAGCGCAATTGAATAAAGCTTACTTTCGGCTGTATCCGACCGGCTTGTTAAAGCAATCGGCGCCTTCGCTCCTGCCACCACAGCCCCAACCTTTGCATGTGCAAAGTAGATGAGAGATTTATAAAGAATGTTCCCTGCTTCAATCGTTGGCACAAGCAAAATATCTGCATGACCGGCGACATCACTCGTAATATTTTTATGAGAAGCGGCTGTTTGAGAAATGGCATTGTCTAAAGCAAGTGGTCCGTCAATGAGGCAGCCAGAAATTTGCCCTCGCTTATTCATTTGCGCCAGGCTTGCCGCTGTCAATGTGGAATCCATTGCTGGGTTCACAACCTCTACCGCAGATAAAACAGCAACCTTTGGCATGTCGTTTCCGACAGCTTGCGCTACTTGAACAGCATTGATCGTAATCTCTTTGAACATGTTTAGATCAGGCGCGATGTTCATCGCAGAATCTGTGACATAAATAAACCGATCAAAGCCCGGCACTTCAAATGCCGCGACATGTGATAGAACACTCGCTGTCCGCAGCCCGTACTCTTTATTCAGTACCGCTTTTAAAAGAACGGCTGTCGTGACATGCCCCTTCATCAATATATCTGCATGCTTCTCACTCACTGCCTGCACGGCAATTTTGGCTGATTCTTCAGGAGAATCCGAATGAATAATATCTATCCAGTCTTCATTGATCTCATGCTGTTTCACCAGCTCCTTCAGGTTGCGTTTGTTCCCAACCAGCAGGAAGCGAGCGACTTTGCGTTCAATTGCCATCTTGATGGCATGAAGCACTTCTTCGTCTTCTGCATGAGCCACAGCAGCAGTTTTATTCTGCAGCTGGGCAGCTTTCATAATCAGATCGTCAAGCTTCATATATGCCCACCTTTCCTTATGCTCGGGTTCATGGTTTTTATATGCAAGTTCTATGCCAGCTTGAAACGCAGCGAAATTAGTCATTTCGCATGAAATACGCGCAACTTTTTGCAGAATATATGCATTTTATTGCATGCTATCTTTTGCAAGTTGATATTTATCCATTTTATAGTAAAGATTTCGAATGCTAATCCCTAACGTTTTCGCTGTTTTCGTGCGGTTGAATTGATGCTTTTCAAGGGTTTGTTTAATCAACTGCGCTTCAAACGCTTCAACAGCATCCGAAAGAGTCTCTCCCTCGAATTGACTGACAGCCAGTTCCTGTTGCTCTTTTTCTTCCTGCTCTTCTGACTCCATGAAGGAAATATGATCTTCATCGATCCATTCTTCTTGCGGATTCAAAAAGATCATGGCTCGTCCAAGAACATTTTCCAGTTCTCTTACGTTCCCTGGCCAGCTGTAGGATCGAAGTCTATCGAGCGCACCTTCTGTTAAGCCGCTCACATTTCGACCATAGTCTAAATTGATTTTCTGAATGAGACGTTTACTTAAGGAGTCAATGTCTTCAAGGCGCTGCCTTAGAGGCGGAATAGAGATCGGATATCTGTTCATCCGGTAATATAAGTCCTCTCTGAACTTCCCTTCCGCCATCGCTTTTTCAATATTGACATTTGTTGCAGTAATCACACGCACATCAACTGGTATCGCTTTTGTTCCGCCTACTCTCACAATTTCTTTCTCCTGCATGACGCGTAATAATTTCGCTTGTGTACTTGGCGTCATTTCACCAATCTCATCTAAAAAGATACTGCCATGATTCGCTTCTTCAAACAGCCCTTTCTTCCCGCCTCGCCTCGCACCAGAAAATGCACCTTCCTCGTAGCCAAAAAGCTCTGACTCTAAAAGTGTTTCTGATAAGGCAGCACAGTTGACTCTCACAAAACGATTATATTTTCGGTCACTTTCATTGTGTATAGCGTGCGCAAATAATTCTTTCCCAGTACCTGACTCTCCTCTGAGTAAAATGGTGGCTGGTGTTTTTGCCCCTAGTTTTGCCTGCTCAAGCGCAACAAGCATTTGCTCACTTTCTCCAATAATGTCTTCAAAAGTGTACTTTGCCTCAAGTGTTCGGATGAGCTGCCTTGCTTTATTTAATTCATTGGTGAGTGATTGAATTTCTGATACGTCATGAATGACGCCGACACTGCCTTTTAAAATGCCATCAACGATCACTGGTGCTACGTTGACGATCACATCCTTCTTATTAGGTCCGACTTTCATTCTGACGCCTCGAACTGGTCTTCTTGTTTCAAGCACCTTCAAATGCATACTTTCCCCTTCAGAAATATCCGCACCCGCAGGTTTGCCCACAACCTCTTTGTCTGTTAATCCCGTCATTTTCGTATAAGCTCGGTTGATTAAAATCCCTTTCCCCTGCTCATCTACGACGGATATCGCTTCATCTGATGATTGAATGATAGCCTCGAGCATCGTGCGCACTTCTTTGAGGTTTGTGACTTCTTCTGCAAGTTCCACTGCATCTGTAATATCTTTAAAAATGGATAGAGCGCCTAGCATTCTTCCTGCATCATCAATTATCGGCAAACGCGTTGTAACAATTTGTATTTGCTGATTCAGAAATTGTTTTTGATGAAATTCTGGCTCCCTCGACCTTAAAATATCGGGGAGTTTTGTATTAGGGATCACTTCACGTATGTGCCGGCCAATCGCATCTTTTTGCGAACGTCCAACCATTTTGGCAGCCGATCGATTAAACAGAACGACTTCTTCATCCATATTGATAAAAATCATGCCATCGTTCGTTGCATTAAAAATGCGGTCATGTTTATAGGTTTGTTCTTTTAATATTTGAATGAGCTGATGCTTTTCTGACATTAATTCTGATATGACGTAAGCCATCGAACTTGGAACAATGACAGACTGCTCTGTTTTTTCTTCCATCAGTTCTTTAAGAACAGCTGAACTGCCCGTTGTTTCGATGATGATATCAATGTCATCTTTTATGTATTCTTTCCAATCCGTTGTCGTATCAATTCCATTCTTTTTCGCTTCTACCATCCCCGGTGCCCCAAGATCAAGGTCGGCGATTGCAACGATTTGAATCATATTTGTTTTCAGCAATGTTTCAAGTAATGCTGATCCACCCTGTCCTGCACCGACAATCAAGACTCTCTGCATCCCGTTACCCCTTTATATGAAAAAATTTGCACACCATATTTTTCCGTTGCAAAAAATTGCACAACTCTTATATTACCACGTTTTCCTTTCTTGACAAAATATTTTTTGAATTAGACAATGGAAGTAAATGACGTTTAAGGGGACATTTGATGGGGAGAATACTTGCATTAGTGATTATTTTAATACCTGGCGCGTTTGCTGCACTTGGGATTAAGCTGTTACGCGACACTGTTTTCGGTATCATCATTGCACCGTTTCCATTTTTATGGCTGCAAGGAATTGCAGGATTGGTTTTTTTAGGAGGAGGTCTTTACGTAGTTGCTGGCTTTATTTTATATAGAGACCGCAAACGAAATAAAGTAACCACCCGCTTTAAACAGAGATAAACATGAAAAAAAGACCCGCTATTGATCGCAGGTCTTTATTTCATTTCTTCTCTTATTTTGACGGCTCTATCAGGAAAATCTGTGAAGATTCCGTCGACACCTAAGGAAAACATGCTTTTCATTTGCTTTTCACTGTTGACTGTAAATGGCCTAATGACTTGCTGGTCAGCATGGAGAGCCGATACGACTTCTTTTGTTACCCCTGCACCCTTTATATTCGGGTGATACCCTCTTGCAGGTACTGTTTTTATATACATCTCTGGCTGATGAATCACATCCATTGTGAGAACAGCAAGCTCAACATGCGGCATTAGCTTGTGAAAAAGAGCTAAACTGCCGTGATGAAACGATGAGACAAGTACACGATCTTCTATTTGAAAGTGTTCAATTTGCTCCTTTACCTTCTCTTCAATACCTGGATATCGATAAATGGAGTTTTTCAGTTCAATATTCATAATGAGTGATGATTGCTGGGTCACGAGCTCCAATACTTCCTCCAAAAGAGGAATGGATACAGCACCGGTTTCTTCATAAAAAGAATGACTCGCATCTCCTGCTTTTAACTCTTCATATGTATGGTCTTTCACTAAGCCTGTCATATTCGTTGTTCTGTTCAGCTTCTCATCGTGAATGACAGCAAGCCTGCCATCTTTCGTCAGCTGGACATCCAGCTCAATCCCGTCAGCTCCTGAATGAAGCGCGTGCTCAAAGGCTATCATCGTATTTTCAGGATAGATTCCTTTAAAACCTCTATGTGCAAAAATTTTCGTCATATGCCACCTCTAGTTATGATGCTTTCTTTCATTTCATTATGACGTCTCTCTTTTCGTTTTTCCAGTTTGAGCACATAAAAAAACCTCTTCTGATGAGTACGAAGAGGTTCTGTATAAATTCGATCACGTAATCGCTCTGATGGCTTGCTCTGTCGTCTCGGCGTCAAGAGCAAAAAGGGAAGAAACAACTGCGACTGCTGTAACGATGGTTAAACCTAACAACAACTTTTTCATAAGATAACCTCCACTTTCTTTTGAAGTATTTGTGCATCGAATTTCTTTTCAAGAAAACGAATGGCATTTTGATAATCATTTCGTTCCTTGAAGTATTTCGATATTTGTTCAGACAAATCCTCAAGCTCCACATATAATCTATTTTTTTCTATGTAGTCTAATTTTTCAGAGAATACGTCTGCTGCTCCACTATTTTCGCACATCAAATCTAAAATTTCAAATTTTACTATATATTCATTATTTTGGATATCATAACTATAATGTATGCCCTCTTTAATATATTCCTTCGCCTTTTGATCTCCTAGATGTACCAAGGCATTAGCCAGAACATATAAAGATTGGATGTAATAATGGCTATTGTCACGGTGCATTTGAATGCCCATCCCTTTTTTGGCATATTGTGCGCTTTTTTCGTAATCATGCTTCGCATAAAAAAGAACGGCTAAATTGTGATAGCATTTCCCAATCAGCACTTCATTGTTAATGCGTTTACTTTTCTCAAGTGCTTCTTGGTATTTTTCTTCCGCTTCCTCAAATTGGATCAAATCGATACAATTACTCGCATGTAAAATCAAGCTATCAATCGCCTGCGCTGTATACTCTTCATGCGCTTTGAACGTATCGATGGCTTTTTTGATATGATTAATGGATATGAAATTTTGTTTCAGTTCGTAATAGATTGATGCAACCTTATGATGAAAAGTTCCTACTTCAAGGTCCTCATTTACACGTTTTAGGCGTTGTTCTGCAATTTTGTAAAAGCTGATGGCTTCATCATACTTTTTCACATATGCTGCATATTGGCCTTTGTAAAAGTAAAAATAAAAATTAATAATGTCATCTGCTTTCTCATCAAGCGTTCCGACATTCTTCATAATATGATTGGCTTTTTCAATATTGCCAAGTAACATTTCATGTCTGCCGTTAACAAGCTGATAATACAGAAGAACTTCACGGTCTTCATCTGTATTTTTTAGCAAATTCTGAATTTTCTCTTTATAGATAGCAGATTTTTCTAGGTCATTTTGAGAAATGACCCTCGTCCACTTGCTAATTTCGTTCGCTACCTCAGCAGAGTGGATTTTCAGCTTTCCCATAACCTCACCCTCTTCTTTTCATTATTATAGCATAGTAAAAGAATGTGAAAATTATTAAATTCGACAATGGGAATATTCAGTTCAAATGGCACAATCTCTAAGAAGCCAGTGACTTTAAAACGCCAACCAATCAGGTCAATAGCAATAGAACTTTCGATCTCATTTGCTTTATTTACCAAATCCATCAGACCTTTTCCTCTCATCCTTTTCCTTACGAATGAGCGTTTCCTTCTTCTATTTTGAAGACCAAACAATTGATTGGCGTAGCTGATTACCACTAATTTATGTCATACCCATTTCTTTCATGCTCTATTTTTCATTTTATTCTGAAAATAAATCAAGCTGTATTGTCCAAATGAGACAATAAGATGATTGTATCAACACAAACAATTTTTAACAATACTTTCCAAAATAAAAAAACGCCTCTTTGAAGAAACGTTTTTTTATGAAAATGAATTAGCTAGCTCTATGCTCCAAGCGTAGACGATCAGCCACCATAGCGATAAATTCAGAATTGGTTGGTTTCGCTTTAGACATACTGACTGTATAACCAAAGAGTGAGGAAATGGAATCGATGTTTCCTCTGCTCCAAGCCACTTCAATCGCATGACGAATCGCCCGTTCTACTCTGCTCGCGGTCGTGTTAAATTTCTTCGCAATGTCTGGATACAACACTTTTGTGATGCTTCCGAGAAGCTCGATGTCATTGTACACCATTGAAATGGCTTCTCTTAAGTATAAGTAACCTTTAATATGAGCGGGTACGCCAATCTCATGAATAATCGTCGTAATGCTCGCATCTAAGTTTTTACGTTTCGGTTCAGGTTTATTTCGAAGAACACTGTTTTGGATAGATGAAGATCGATGGGTGACTTGTGTGCCGTTTCCACTGACTTGACGAATATGACCGACTAGGTTTTCCATATCAAATGGCTTTAAGATGAAATAAGATGCGCCCAAATCAACTGCTTTTTTCGTCACATCTTCTTGTCCAAACGCTGTTAGCATAATGACACTTGGCTGTTTGGTCATGTCATTGCTTTCACGGAGGCGTTCCAGTACAGCAAGGCCATCTAAATGAGGCATGATAATATCTAAGAGGAGAACGTCGGGCTCTTTATCTTTAAATAATGTCAGACATTCCTGACCATTATACGCCACGCCAAGTACTTCCATATCTTCCTGTCCCTCAATATACTCTGTCAAAAGGCCAACAAGCTCTCGATTGTCATCAGCTACACACACTTTAATTTTCTCCACGTTCTTTCCTCCCCAATGTCGATTCCTTTAGTCTTTTGCATTTCTCTTCTGAGTGTTCAATTCGACAAAACCATGCTATCCCCTTTAAAAAACTTTAATTTTCCGAATAATAGAGCATTATCTAGCTTTTTCTACGTTTTTCTTAACGAATCGACGATTATTGCAATTTGACAACATACCTTTTTCCATTTTGTCGAAAAATCTCTTTTTCCTTATTTTATAACATGATGGCAGAGAAAGAAAGAGAAGAAAAAAACTGCCGGAAAATGCGCGGCAGTTTGATAATCAGCTTGCTTTTTTGTTTTTTTGATAAAGATTGATGCCTGCTTCTGACAGCATCCATTCAATGTGTACGCCGTAGCCGCTGGTCGGGTCATTGACAAATACGTGGGTGACCGCCCCGATGACTTTTCCGTTTTGGATGATCGGGCTTCCGCTCATGCCTTGGACGATACCGCCCGTTTTACTTAGAAGACGCTCATCTGTTACCTTTAATACCATCCCTTTTGTTGCCGGAAATTTTTGCGGAGTTGTGCTGACGATCTTAATATCAAACTTCTCCACTTTATCATGATCGACAACAGTTAAAATTTCTGCTGGCCCTTCTTTCACTTCATTTGATAAAGCAACTGGAAGCGGTTTGTCTGATACATGATTTTCAAGCTTTTCGGTTAACGTACCAAAGATACCAAATGGACTGTTGCGGGAGATATCCCCTATCGTTTTTCGTTCGGAAGAGAATCTTGCCAATTTTTCTCCAGGATTGCCTCCTGTGCCTTTTTCAATCGATGTTACGGTTGATCTGACAATTTCACCATTGTCGACAACAATTGGTTTTTTTGTATCCATGTCGGAAATCACATGCCCAAGGGCACCATATTTTTTAGAAGATGGTTCATAGAAGGTCATCGTGCCGATTCCTGCTGCGGAATCTCGAATGTAAAGACCAATTCGATACGTGCCTTCACTTGCATCTTTTGCGGGTGTTAATGTTGTTTGAAAGGTTTTATGGTCTCTTTTTATGAGTAAACGAAGCGTTTCACCTGTTTTTCCTGCTTTCTGGATAAATGGGGTGAGGTCGTTCATTTTCTCCATCTTTTGACCATTAATTTCAATGATCATATCCCCTGATTGAATGCCTGCGGCTTCGCCTGGTGATTTTTTGCCGTCTGCTGTTGTGATTTGATGAAAACCTACAACGAGAACTCCCACAGAATGGAGCTTGACGCCAATGGATTGTCCTCCAGGAACGACTTTTAATTCAGGGAGAACGTCGACTTTTGTTTTCTTAATAGGAAATCCTTTAAAATCATAAACAATTTCGGCTTTTCCTGCCTTTTGTCCTGTTACTTCAAGCTGATTCTTTTTCTCTGAAAGACTAAAGGCTTGTGAAGAAGCATTGGCTGACGCTTCTATTGATGTGTCAATTGCGTGCTTCTGTTTTTCAAATACAGCAACATTTGTTGGAATGCTGATGTATTCCTTCACTATGCTCATAAACCCTGTACTTATTAAAGAAACAAGGAGAATCACACCAATGGCTTTTCTCATCTTTTCGGGCATTCATTTTTCACTCTCCTCGCTCCTTACCCACACCAGAACACTCATGTTTTGGCTACATCTTTACTTTTGCCTTCTTCGCTTTGATTTATAACCGGCAGCTTTAGAAAATGATTGGATAAATTGATAAAAGAAAAAGGAGATTTCGTGGGTATATACAGCGATTTTGACACAATATAAAAAAGGCAGCTGGTTTTTCAGCTACCCTGTTGTTTTGACATCATTTGCTTGGTGGAGCAATTCTTTTGCGTGCTGTTTTGTCAGCTCAGTGACTTCCACACCCGCAATCATCCTGCCAATTTCACTCACTTTTTCTTCATGACTTAATGGTTTGACACTTGTCAGTGTTCTACCAGCTTTAGAGCGTTTTGAAATGAAGAGGTGCGTGTCAGCCATTGCTGCTACTTGCGGGAGGTGCGTAATGCAGAGCACTTGTGAGCCAGCCGCCACTTTGTAAATTTTTTCGGCAATCGCCTGTGCAACTCTGCCACTTACACCCGTATCGACCTCATCGAAAATAATGGAAGTGACTTCTTGTTTGGCTGAGAAGATACTTTTCACAGCGAGCATCACACGTGAAATTTCTCCACCGGACGCAACTTTTGATAAAGATTTCATCGGTTCGCCAGGATTAGTAGAAATCACAAATTGAGCTTGGTCAATTCCGTTTTTTCCGAGCTGGACGGGCTTTCCATCTAGGAGCGGATTATCTGTGCTGCTAAAAGGCGCATACCGAATAGAAAAGGATGTATCAAACGTTGACTTCTCCATATACAAATCCTTTAGTTCTGTTTGAATTTGCTTCGCTAGTTTTTTGGCCCATTTTTTACGAAGCTCTGAAACGTTAAGTGCTTCAAGCAGTGCGTCACGGCTCATTGCATCCAGTTTGTTTTTAAGCGTCTGCAGATGAGTGTCTCGATTTTGAATTTGATCGATTTCTTCTTCAATCTTCGCCGCATACTCCAAAATTTCCTCAACCGTCGTCCCGTACTTTCGTTTTAACTGCTTCATTTCATTCAGCCTAGACTCAATAAAATCAAGACGTGCAGGGTCGAACTCTAATTGATCCAGCATGCTTCGCATTTGGAACGTCGAATCCTCTAATAAATAGTAAGAGTTCGACACTTGTTCGGATAGTTTTTTCAGATCATCGTTGATTTCAGAAACCTGATCGAGCTCGCTTGATGACATGCCAACCCAATCAAGTCCCCCCTGTTCATTGCGCAAGGCATTATAGGCGTTTTGGAGTGAGGAAAAGATCTTTTCGTAGTTGCTGATCTGATGACGCTCTTCTTGAAGCTTCTCGTCTTCTCCCGGCTCTAATTGTGCCGCTTCAATCTCTTCTAGCTGAAATTGCAATAAATCTAACCGGTGCACCATTTCTTGCTCATTTTCAGAGAGCTGTTTTAGCTTTTGGGCTGTCTTTTTATATTGCTCATATGCTTCTTGATACTGCGACAAAGCAGGTGCAATTTCTTCTGCACCAAATTGATCGAGCAAATGCAGATGATTTTCATCCTCCATCAATAATTGGTTATCATGTTGTCCATGTATATCGAGCAAAAGGCGTCCTACTTCGCGTAAAAGTGAGATTGTGACGAGCTTGCCATTGATGCGGCAGATGCTTTTCCCGTTATTGTTCATATCACGGCGAAGAATCATCATTTCATCCGATGCGTCAATTCCTTGCTCCTCGCATAAAGCAAATACAGGGTGATCGGCTGCTGGTACAAGAAAAAGCCCCTCCAGCTCAGCCTTTTTCTCACCATAACGAACAAATTCAGACGACCCTCTACCTCCCACAAGAAGTGAGACAGCATCGATCATGATGGATTTCCCTGCACCTGTTTCCCCCGTTAGGACCGTGAGTCCTTTTTCAAATGAAACCGTTAACTCTTCAATGATTGCAAAGTTTTTAATGGTTAGTTCTGCTAACACTCATTTGACACCTCTTTTTGTAAACCTGATTCTTTATAGAAGCTCTAAAATTTTGCTTGAAACTGTTTCCGTATCATCTGGTGTGCGGCAAATGATCAAAATGGTATCGTCTCCGCAAATGGTTCCCATGATTTCTTCCCAATCTAAATTATCCATTAAAGCCCCAATTGCTTGAGCATTACCCGGCATGGTTTTGAGGACGATTAAATGACTGGCAGCATCCATTTTAATAAATGCATCCATTAAGGATCGCTTCAGTTTAGACAGCGGATTAAACCGTTGATCCGCAGGAAGGCTGTATTTATACGTTCCATTGTTCGTTGGCACTTTCACTAAATGCAATTCTTTAATATCTCTTGATACGGTCGCTTGTGTAATGTTATATCCATCGGCTTTTAAAATATCAACTAGTTCATCTTGTGTTTCAATTTCTTGGCTCGCGATGATTTCTCTAATCTTAATATGCCTTTGACCTTTAGTCATTTTTGACCCCCCTAGGCGTTTGATCTCAGTTTGTCTTTACGTTCTATGTTATATGAACCACAGTTCAAAAAACAAGCGTTACGTGAGAAACAGACAATTCTCATCTTTTGACCATGTAAAAAGGAATAATAGCGAGCTATTATTCCTTTTGTTTCAACCTCATGTGTCAGCCGGCTCAGGACTGTTTTTCTTTTCTTTCAATATAGAATGGGCTTCCTTGACGATCTTTTCAAGTTCTGAAACCGGAAGTGCCGCATTCTCTTCTTGATCGGGATGAAGCTTTAAATGGAGCAGGAACTCAATATTCCCGTCACCGCCAGTAATAGGCGAAAATGAGACATCCTTCACATCATAGCCTTCTTTTGCAGCAAATTCATTCATCTCTTCGAGTACACCAAGGTGGACAGACGGTTCTCGTACGATGCCTTTTTTACCAACAAGCTCTCTGCCTGCTTCAAATTGAGGCTTGACGAGTGCAATACAGTCTCCGCCTGGGACAAGAATGTGCTTTAAAGCCGGCAGAATGAGTTTAAGTGAAATAAAAGAGACATCAATTGACGCCACTTCTGGCAGTCCTTCAGTAAAATCTGCTGGGACAGAATGACGGAAGTTGGTGCGCTCCATGACAATGACCCTGTCATCCTGCCTTAATTTCCACGCAAGCTGATTGTAGCCAACATCAACAGCATATGATTTGACTGCTCCGTTTTGAAGAGCACAATCTGTAAATCCACCTGTTGATGAACCAATATCAATTAGTAATTTCCCTTCAACGGTTAAGTCGAATTCTTTTAGCGCTTTTTCTAGCTTTAATCCGCCGCGGCTCACATATTTCAGAGGGTTCCCTTTCACAGTGAGCGGTGTATCACGAGCAATTTTCTCTCCTGGTTTATCCAAACGGTTTTCATTTGAGTAAACGATCCCTGCCATAATGGCACGCTTTGCTTTCTCTCTCGTTTCCATTAGTCCTTGTTCGACTAATAAAACGTCAAGTCGTTCTTTCTTTGATGTCATGATCCAATTCCTTTTCTTGGTGCTACGGGAAGCATATCACGTAAAGTGTCAGCAACCTGTACCTTCGTCAAACCAATTTCTTCAAGCAGGGCATCAACACTCCCATGCTCAATAAATTCATCTGGAATGCCCATACGTTCTACTTTAATATGAGATGCTTTTTTATCGTGTATATATTCTAAGACGCTGCTGCCAAATCCGCCTTGGAGCACAGCTTCTTCAATCGTTAAAATTGGAATACCTTCAGAAAGAATATCATTTAACATCGCTTCATCAAGAGGCTTAATAAAACGAGCGTTGACCACACGAACCGATTTCCCTTCTTTTTGAAGTTCTTCTGCTGCTTGAAGCGCCATTTTAATCGTCGTACCAAATGTTAAAATTACAGCATCCTTCCCTGGGCGAAGAACTTCCCAGGACCCAATTGGAATGGTTTTCAGCTGTTCATCCATTTTGACACCTAGCCCGTTACCGCGCGGGAAGCGCATAGCAATAGGACCGTCATCATACTGAATAGCTGTATTGACCATGTGCTGTCCTTCATTTTCATCTTTTGGCATCATCAGTACCATATTCGGCATATGACGCATAAAGGCAATATCAAATACACCTTGATGGGTTTCTCCATCGGCACCGACAAGTCCAGCACGATCAATACCAATAAATACGTTCAGGTTTTGGCGGCAAATATCGTGTAGCACTTGATCATAGGCTCTTTGCAAGAACGTTGAATAAATCGCTAAAAATGGCTTCATGTTCTGCGTCGCAAGCCCAGCTGCCATTGTGGCTGCATGCTGCTCGGCAATTCCTACATCAAACATCCGCTCTGGAAATTCCTTTGCAAAGCCTTCAAGCTTTGAACCAACAGGCATCGCAGGCGTGATCGCAACAATTCGCTCATCTTCCCGTGCCAGCTTTCTGACTGTTTCACTGACGAGACCACTCCAAGACGGAGCTGCTGCTGCCGGTTTTACAAAATCACCTGTATCAATTTTGTATGGGCCCGTACCGTGCCAAGTCCCGATTTTATCGGATTCTGCCGGCTGATAGCCTTTTCCTTTTTTCGTGATGACATGCAGAAGAACAGGACCTTTTGTTTTCTTTGCATATTCAAGATTCTCAAATAGATCTTCATATGAATGTCCGTCAACAGGACCTAAGTAGGTAAACCCCATTTCCTCAAAGAACATGCCAGATACAAGTAAATATTTAAGGCTGTCTTTAATACGCTCTGCTGTGGCAGCAAGCTTACCACCTACAGCTGGAATGCGCTTGAATAAATATTCGAGCTCATCCTTTACCCATTGGTATTTGCCAGCTGTACGCAATCTGCCAAGCATTGTGTGAATCGCACCGACGTTTGGCGCAATGCTCATTTCATTGTCGTTTAAGATCACAATCATATCTTTCTTTTCATCACCGATATGATTCAACGCTTCCAGCGCCATACCTCCGGTGAGTGCGCCGTCTCCGATAATCGGCAGGATATATTCATCTGTCCCTTTGATATCACGCGCTGCTGCCATACCCATCGCACCAGATAACGAGGTTGAACTGTGACCTGTCTCCCAAACGTCATGTTCGCTTTCATTTCGTTTAGGGAAACCGCAAAGCCCTTTATATTGGCGAAGTGTATCAAACTCCGATCCTCTTCCCGTTAACAGCTTATGAACGTAAGACTGATGTCCAACATCCCAGAGGAATTTGTCTTTTGGGCTGTCAAATACTTTATGAAGCGCAACAGTCAGCTCAACGACTCCGAGGTTCGGACCGATATGCCCACCAGAGTTAGCTAAGGATTCAATTAAAAACATGCGAATGTCAGCGCTAAGCTCTTCTAATTCTGCATTTGACATTCCTTTTAGAAACGTTGGATTTTTTATTGATAAAAGATCCAATTAGGATCAACTCGCTTTCAACAAAATTTCTATATACATCTATAATGCCTTATTCCTTTGAAAAACAGTAGGGAATAAGAGTTGTCTCATCATAATAAACTGTTTACAGTTTACCACAATTGCTCGAGGACCCTCAAATCTAGGCTGTTTTTAATGATCTCTTGAGGCAATTAGATCACATAAACCATGCAGCAATTGCTGCTCTAATTGGAGATTTGAGACGATTTCTTTTGCACGCGTGATGTGCTCATCCAGTTTTTCTTTTGCTCCTGAAAGCGTTAATAAAGAAGGATATGTCGACTTTTCATTTGCTGTATCAGAGCCGACCCGTTTTCCGATTTTCTCTTCGCTTCCTTCGAGATCTAAAATATCATCACGGATTTGAAACGCAATGCCAATATGATAGCTGAATTCCCTTAGCTTTTCGATATCGTCATCTGATGCTCCTGCCAGCATTGCACCAGCTGCGACGCTGAATGTGAGAAGCTTTCCTGTTTTACGGGCGTGAATGTATTCTAGTTCAGCAAGCGATACTTGTTTTTGCTCTGCTTCCATGTCATCAAATTGACCGCCAACCATTCCTAGCGCACCCGCTGACTTTACAAGCTCATCTACAATTCTGAGCTTTTTGTCAGCAGAAACGCTGCTAGACAGCTGTGATGTAATCAGACGGAAGCTCTCTGTTAAAAGGGCATCACCCGCGAGAACCGCTGTTGCTTCCCCGTACACTTTATGATTCGTCGGTTTTCCTCTACGAAGGTCATCATCGTCCATACAAGGAAGGTCGTCATGTATCAATGAATACGTATGAATCATCTCCACCGCACAGCCGACAGGTATACCGTCTTCTTCATTTTTACCGTAGGCATTTAGAAGAGCAAGAACGAGAACAGGTCGAAGCCTTTTCCCGCCCGCTTTAAGTGAATAGAGCATAGAAGATTTCAGGTCTTTAGGAATCGTCAATTCCTGAACATATGTAAATAAATAATCTTCGATGGTCTGTTTTCGTGTTGTTAAAAATTCATTTAAATTACTTGTCACCAGAATCTGCCTCCTTCACCGAGAATGGAGCCAGCTCACCGTCCTCTTTTAAAATGAAATCCATTTGTTTTTCAACATGTTGTAATTTTTCATGACAAAGCTTCGAAAGGGTCATGCCTTCTTGAAAATAATGAATGGCCTGCTCAAGTGGTACATCTCCTTCTTCGAGCTTTCCCACAATCTCCTCAAGACCTTTCATCGCCTCTTCAAATGTCATTTGTTCTTCTTTTTGTTTATTGGATTCTGTCATGATGATTACCCCTCCTTCTCAATAACCTCACAAATGAGACGTCCATCCTTCATCGTGATAGTCAGCTGATCCTTCGTCTCTACTTGGTTCACACTTTTTATTAATTCATCTTCTTTATAGGCTAAGCTGTAGCCTCTTTCCATCACTTGAAGTGGATTTAATGCATTTAGTTTACCAAGAACCGATTGGAACTGCGAATGAATTGTTTTCATTTGCACATTCATACTACGAATGAGCTGTTCTGTTTCATTGGCGTGACGTTTTTTCGCTTGAAGCAGCTGCTCTTTAGGATGAAGTGGCTTCAGCCTGTATGTCTGGCGGTCTAGCTGACTGCGTTTTTGCTCTATTTGTCTTGTCAGCTGTTTTTGAAAACGGTCAAATACCAAATCGAATTGCTGCTCTTTTTGCTCCTGTAATCGCTTTGGGAAACGGAAGGCATAAGAGGACTGCAGCGCCAAAAGGCGGTCTTTTGCTTGTGAGGTTTGATTCTTCACAGCTCTTGTTAGCCGTATATCAATTGATTTGATTCGCTCTATTAAATCCGTCGTGCTAGGAACAGCAAGTTCGGCTGCTCCTGTTGGTGTGGGTGCTCTCATATCTGCAGTGAAATCACTGATCGTAAAGTCTGTTTCGTGCCCAACTGCAGATATGATTGGAATGTCTGATGCGAAGATCGCCCTTGCCACAGCTTCTTCATTAAAAGCCCAAAGCTCTTCAATCGAACCGCCTCCTCTTCCGACAATCAAGACATCACAGAGTTGTTTTTCATTCGCTTCCTTGATCCGCTCTACGATGGAACGGGTCGCATGCTCACCTTGGACGAGCGCCGGAAGCACAATGATTTTCGCCTGCTGATAGCGCCTATTGATGGTCGTAATGACATCTCGAACAGCCGCTCCTGTTGGAGACGTAATGACACCAACAACCTCTGGATATTCAGGGATTGGCTTTTTATAGCGCGCATCAAATAAGCCTTCACTTGCTAGCTTTTTCTTTAGCTCTTCATAAGCAAGATGAAGAGCACCAACACCATCAGGCTGCATTTCTTTCGCATATAACTGATAATTGCCGCTTGGTTCATAGACTTGAATTCCGCCGCGTACAAATACTTTCATTCCACTCTTAGGTGAAAAAGGCAGCTTCGCCGCAGAGCGCTGGAACATGACAGCTTGCATGCGTGCGTTTTCGTCTTTTAAGGTAAAGTACACATGCCCTCTTGAATGAATCTTGACATTGGATAACTCACCTTTGATCCAAATATCTTCCAAATGCGGATCAACATCAAATTTTCTTTTTATGTATTTTGTAAGGGCTGTGACCGTCACAAAGGCTTTTTCACTCATGACGTATTCCTCCTCTTCAAAAACGCACATTCATCCACCAGCAGCATGCAGGTGGATGAATGGATAAAGCTTATGCTAATGTACGTTTTGCTGATTTAACCGTATTATGTGCAAGCATCGTAATCGTCATTGGACCGACTCCGCCAGGGACTGGTGTGATATAAGAAGCTTTTTCTTTTGCCTCTTCAAAATCAACATCTCCAACAAGCTTCCCGGTATCTAGACGATTGACTCCTACATCAATCACAATAGCGCCTTCTTTAATTTGGTCAGCTTTAATAAAGTTTGCTCGACCGACGGCAACAACTAAAATATCCGCTTTCAACGTATGTTCTGAAATATTCGCTGTTCTTGAATGACAATAAGTAACCGTTGCGTTTTCGTTTAACAGCAATTGTCCTACCGGTTTACCGACAATATTGCTGCGTCCAACAACAACGACTTCTTTTCCAGAAAGGTTGACACCCGTTTTGTTGAGTAATTCAACAATCCCTGCTGGTGTGCATGGAAGGAATGTGTCTTCCCCAAGAAGCATTTTCCCGATATTCAGAGGATGGAAACCATCAACATCTTTTTCAGGTGAAATACGTTCAATCACAGCTTTTTCAGAAATATGTTTTGGCAGTGGAAGCTGAACAAGAATCCCGTGGAATTGATCGTTCGCATTGTACTGATCAATGAGCTGAAGCAATTCTTCTTCTGTTAAAGAAGCATCTAAATGATCTAGCTGGAAATGCATCCCCATTGCTTCTGCTGCTTTTTTCTTTCCGCGTACGTAAGAAAGTGAAGCCGGATCATCACCGATTAGAATAACGGCAAGACCAGGTGTGACACCTTTTTGTTTTAGCTCTTCTACTTCTTTTGCTAATTGCTCACGCTTTTCTTTTGCTGTTTCTTTCCCATCGATGATTGTTGCTGTCATGTCGAATCCTCCTATTGCTGCTTTAGGTCGTTTTTAATGTTTGAAAGTACTCCATTTACAAATTTCGGCGCTTTATCATCACCGAATAATTTGGCCAGTTCAATCGCTTCATTCATTGAGACACTAACCGGGATATCTTCTTGATACACCATCTCGTACACAGACAGCCTTAAAATGGCTCTGTCTACGTTTGCAATACGATCGAGTTTCCAATTCACTAAATGCTGTGAAATCATGTCATCGAGCTTGTCCTTTTGTTCAAGCACACCGAAAACCAGCTCCTCGAAAAAAGGATCTGATTCTTGTTCATCCAGTGCATGTGTAATGGCCTCTTTCGGATCAATATTACTCACATCAATTTGAAATAATGTTTGTAGCGCCTTTTCTCTTGCAGTTCTTCTTTTCATTATTTACTCCTTTAACCACTTTATCCGCTTGTCGTTAAGCCATACAGAGATCATAACATATTTTGACCGTGGTCGCACCAAGATCCATGCGAGCTGTCACGAAAAACGAATCATTCCAAGTATGAGGTCATTATGATTCGGAAATGGCCCAAAAATGGGCTTTAAAAAACCAAAGAGGCGATGCCTCCTTGGTTTCACTTGAACTCTTTTTTACATTTCTTGATCTACTTCAGCCTCAGCTGACTTTGTATCAAATTGAATACCAACGACATGAATATTGATTTCATTAATCGTTAAGGCAGTCATGTTCAAAAGAGTTTGACGAATATTTTCTTGTACAGCAGTGGATACCTTTGGAATGGATAGGCCAAATTCAATCACACAATATACATCGATTGTGATGCCTTCATCAGAGACATCTACTTTCACACCTTTACGGTGATTTTTTTTACCAAAACGTTCTGCTACATCAGCAGCGAAATTGCCGCGCATTTCGGCAATGCCTTCGACTTCTGAAGCGGCGATCCCAGCAATGACTTCAATCACTTCTGGTGCAATTTGCACTTTTCCTAATTGATCTTCATCAAGGTTCATTTCAAGCAAATTGTTTTCTGACACGATCATTCACCTCCGAAAGCTGTGATTATTTCATGATTTGGTATGTTTCTAAAAACTTCGTATTAAAATTACCGCTCACAAATGTTTCATGCTCAAGCAATCTTAGATGGAATGGGATCGTTGTGTAGACTCCTTCAATGACGAATTCTTGAAGCGCGCGTTTCATTCTCGCAATCGCTTCTTCTCTCGTCTTACCATATGTGATCACCTTTGCAATCATACTATCGTAATATGGCGGAATCACATAACCCGGATAAGCGGCAGAATCAACACGAACTCCTAGGCCGCCTGGCGGAAGATACATTTTAATTTCACCAGCTGATGGCATGAAGTTTTTCTCTGGGTTCTCTGCATTAATACGGCATTCGATTGCCCATCCTTCATATACAACATCCTCTTGTGTAAGAGAAAGCTTCTCACCTGATGCCACTTTAATTTGTTCTTTGATCAAATCAACACCTGTGACCATTTCTGTTACAGGATGCTCTACTTGAATACGGGTATTCATTTCCATGAAGTAGAACTTCTCTTCATTATAATCATAAATGAATTCGACTGTTCCAGCACCAGTATATTCAACAGCTTCTGCAGCTTTTACAGCCGCTTCACCCATTTGTTCACGGATGTCTGCATTTAGAGCTGGTGATGGCGTTTCTTCAAGAAGCTTTTGCATTCTTCTTTGGATTGAGCAATCACGCTCTCCTAAATGAATGGTATGACCATGCTGATCTGCAAGCACTTGGATTTCCACGTGTCTAAAGTCTTCAATGAATTTTTCTAAATAGACGCCAGGGTTACCAAAGTTTTGCGCTGCTTCCTGCTGCGTGATGGTGACACCGTTAATGAGCTCTTCTTCGTTACGAGCGACACGGATTCCTTTACCACCGCCGCCGGCAGTTGCTTTTATAATCACAGGATACCCAATACTTGCTGCTGTTGAAACAGCATCATCAAGATCTTTTACAATTCCTTGAGAACCAGGAACAATCGGAACGCCAGCGTCCTTCATTGTTTCCCTTGCGACATCTTTTGTTCCCATTTTGGAAATCGCTGACGGAGTTGGTCCAACAAAGATAACGTTGCATTCCTCGCAAAGCTCTGCAAAGTCTGCATTTTCAGCAAGGAAGCCGTATCCTGGATGAATGGCATCTGTTCCTGTTAATTTTGCTACACTGACAATATTCGTGACATTTAAATAACTATCTTTTGAAGCAGTCGGTCCGATGCAATATGCTTCATCAGCCATTTGAACATGAAGCGCATCGCGATCCGCTTCAGAAAATACCGCAACTGTTTCAATTCCAAGCTCTTTACAAGCGCGGATAATTCTAACTGCGATTTCTCCTCTGTTTGCAATTAATAGCTTTTTAATCATGATCGTACTCCTTACTCTGCTTTCACTAGAAAGAGGGGTTGTCCGAATTCTACAAGCTGACCGTTCTCAGCTAATACTTCGACGATTTCACCTTTTACTTCTGCTTCGATTTCATTAAACAGTTTCATCGCTTCTACGATGCACACAACTGTGTTTTCGTTCACCTTAGAACCTGTTGTCACGTAAGGACCTGCTTCTGGTGAAGATGAAGCATAAAATGTGCCAACCATTGGGGATGTAATTTTATGCAGATTGTCAGACGCAGCTGCCTCTTGTGCAGGGGCTTCGGTCTGAGCTGGAGCTTGTGCTTTAGGAGCTTGTTGAGCTGGAGCTGCTTGGACAGGAGCCACAGATGCTTGTGCCGCAACTTGCTGAACGACTTCTTTATTTTTCTTCAGTTTGATTTTTGCACCTTCGTTTTCGTACGTAAATTCATCAATTGTTGATTCATCAATTAATTTAATCAGTTCATGAATTTCTTCGATTTTTAACATGGATTTGCACCCCTATGTATGGATTTATCTTTTTCTTTATAGGCTAGTACTAAAAGTACATACTATAACCATCTTACAGGAGGATTTCATTGAATTCAACTACTATTGTGGCGAAGCACTTTGCGAGAGCACCTTGGAGAGGGCGTCAAACCGCTTGAAAAAACGCCCTTTTCGGCAAAGGGCGCCTGTTCATTTTTTATTCGTTAGAGGGCTCAAAAGTGACTGCTACATTATCAAGACCTCTCATTTCTTTTGTGACCATATCAATAATGTCGGCCGCTTGGGACTTTGATTTTTTGTCAGAACGAACTGTGATGCTCACTTTATCCCCCTCTGCACTCACTAGCGCATCTTTATAACCTTTTGTTTTAATTAAGGTTTCAAGTTGACGCTCCGTTCCTTCTGCTTCACTAAGCGCTGTCATTTGGTCATACGCTTCGCTTTTTTCTTGTGCTGTTGCATCATCACTAGATACAATTTCGTTGAACTCTTCACGCTGCTTGCTTCGTTTATCTTCAAGCTCTAATCTGTAAGTTGTAAAAAGCTCATCGTCTGTTTGCTCTGATACAGCCTTTCCTTCTTCACCGCTTGTTTCGATATCCTCTTGTTTACCATTTGTTTCTTTGTCAGTGGACTTCTCATCAGCGCCTTTTTCAGTGCCTTTGTCCATTCCTTTTTCTGGTTCAGTCTTTTTCTCTTCCGTTCCTTTTGATTTCATCTCTTCTACTGTCACTGCATTTTCACCTTGTGGAGACATGATATAGTACACACTTAAGACGACAACTAAACTTAGCATCGTTAATAGCCAAACCGTTTGTTTTTTTAACATCATTCCGAATCCTCCTTGATTTTTTTAGGGGCAACAGCCACTCTATGGCTCGGTACATCAAGCACTCGTGTAACCGCTTCAATGATGGTTTTCTTTATTTGAACGTTGTCTACTCCTTGAGCAACAACGAGAACACCTCGAATATCTGGTTTTTTCGTTTGCACGACGACTGGCGTTTCTTCATTGCCATTTTTGATGATGACGATTTCTTCTTCTTTTGTTTGATCGGTGACACTTCGCACGCCGCCTTCTTTATCTGTTTCTTCGGTCGTTGTGCTTTTATTGGATTTGTTTTTTTCAAACACTTTTAAAGAAGTTGCGTCTACATTGACCACAATCGATACATCCTCAACGCCAATAATGGTTTCTAAAATTTCTTTCAGCTGATTTTCGTATTCTTGCTCCACATCTTCAATCGAATTCTTTGATTTACTTGACGATGCCGGCTTGAATACCTCCTGCTCTTGTGAGGTTGTTTTTTTAGAAGCAGGAACAGCAGCTTGTTCTTTGCTTGATGGCGGTGACAAGATCTGACTGACTAACATGAAAGATACGCCGATGATGAATACAAGCAGCAAGTAATGGTGCTTCGTTAATTTTGGTTTCCCTTCACCTTTTTCAGGCGGTTGCAAGAATGATTTCAGCTTTTGTTTCCAGTCCTTGTTATTCATGATCTGCTGCGTCACCTCCCTCAATGTTCAGCGCAATGTGCTCAGGACTCGTATTCCAAACATTCGCAAGCGTCTCTTTCACCCTCTTGATCTCTTTGCTAGAAGATTCAGCGCTTTCCTCCTTTTGCCTGGAGAGATCAATGTCCACCTTTGCCACCGTTTCTACAGCATCACCTGTGAGCGGGGAAAGAACTGCTTTGATGCGAAATTGATCCGCCTCCATATTCTGATCCAGGTGCTCTTCATCTGCCAACACTTCTACGTGTTTCATTTCGTAGCTCTCCTTCTCCAGTGGCTCCTTTGCGCTTTTTTCTAGTTGGACAGCCATTTGCTTTAAAATATATGCACGCTGAGAGGCTTGTATTTCTTTTTTTTCTAAATTCATCTGATTTTTTATTTCTTCTGACTGTGCTTCTTCCTTCCCCTTCATCAATTCTGAGAAAATTTGGTCAGGGTCTGCCCGAAATAAAGCAAAAATTGGATTGAGCATCACCACAATCAACAGGAGGCTGACGACCATTTTGGCATATTTTTGCATGCTTGAATTAGGAAGCAGAAGATCAATGACAATCGCAAATAAGATAAAGAGAATAATACTTGTGATCCATTCCGTGAGAAAACTCAAAAGGTGTCCCCTCCTTACTTCATCATCATGGTCAGGTTGCCAGCAGTAATAATGACGGTAATGCTTAAAAAGAACATGAGCGATACGACAGCAAGTGCAGCAAAGATATAAAGCACACTTTTTGAAATGACATCTAGGCAGCTGATAATTGGACCGCCTCCTAATGGCTGAAGAATGGCTGCGGCAAGCTTATAAATAAGGGCTAAAGAGAGCACTTTGATCGCAGGGAAAGCGGCAATTGATATGAAAATAGCGACGCCAACAAGTCCGACCGTATTTTTAAGTAAGACAGAGGCACTGATGACGGTATCCGTCGCATCTGTAAACATTCTGCCAAGGACGGGGATAAAGTTTCCGGTAATAAATTTGGCTGTACGAAGTGCGATACCATCCGTAACCGCAGCAGATGCACCTTGCACAGAAATGACGCCAAGAAAGACAGTTAAAAAAACAGCTAACCCACCTATCGCCACATTTCTTAACAGCTGGGCAAGCTGGGTGACCTTGTATTGTTCGGTCAGCGTACTGACAATGCTCAATATCGCTGATAAAAAAATAAGCGGAAGAACGACATATTGAATAAAAACGCCGCTCGTATTCATCAAAAATAAGATAACGGGATGAAAGAATCCGGCTGAGACAAGCCCGCCTGATGAAGCAATCAGTGCTAATAACAGAGGAATAAGAGCAAGAATAAAACTGGTCATCGTTTGAATGGCTTCCGTTGCATAAGAAATCGCCACATGAAAGCTGTTGAGTGCAATAATGATCAGCACCATATAAACAAGTGCGTATGCGACTTTACTGACAGTGCTTTGTTCAAATGCATTCTGCAATAGCTGCAATAGCGAACAGAAGATGGTGAGTAAAATCAGTGTACCAAGGAGCTTTCCGTTTGCGATCACCTCGTGAAACAGATAATGAACAAAGGCTTTCAGCCATGTCTGGGGAGAAAGCTCTTTATCGCCGTCAATCATTTCCTTCACTGTTCCTTTTTGGCTTTCTGGCAGAAAGCCGCCATACTCGTCCAATATGGTTTCCCAAAAGTCACTAATGGAGTGAAGCTCAAGTGCATCAGCCTGTCCATCCGCCACTTCTTCTGCTGCTGGTGCTTCATTGGATAATGGCTCTTTTTCTTCTGCCCCTGCGTGAGGAGCGATCAGCCAGAAGAAAAGCATCAGTCCCAAAACAGCTGTCACCCGTTTCATTGTCATCACCTCTTTTCAATTACGTCATGGACGGGATCATACCTAAGATGGTCTCAATGAT
This sequence comes from Bacillus pumilus, assembly GCF_009937765.1. Taxonomy (NCBI): domain Bacteria; kingdom Bacillati; phylum Bacillota; class Bacilli; order Caryophanales; family Bacillaceae; genus Bacillus; species Bacillus pumilus. The sequence goes on from NZ_CP047089.1 coordinate 3,092,677, forward strand.
GACTGTTAAAATGGGGACTGCCATGACCAAGATGAGAATTTTGCCGCCAAGCTCTATTTTTGATGCAATGGCGCCTTGTCCAGCATCTTTTGTCAGCTGGGCGCCGAATTCCGCAATATAGGCAATACCAATAATTTTTAAAATGGTTTCAACATACTTCATATTGACACCGGCACTTGCCGCAATTTTTTCTATCATCGAGATAATGGCATAAATTTGATCTATTAAATAGAAAAAGATCACACACCCTGTAAAAACAACAAGCATAAAGGCGAAGGTCGGCTTTTGTTCTTTGACGATTAATGCTAAAAAAGTAGCAATTAAACCAAGTCCAACAATTTGTATGATTTCGATTTGTAAGCCCTCCCCTATCCTTGAAATAGAAATACGGCTTTAATCTTTTTAAACAAATCATCTACAATGGTTGCTACCATAAACAAAATGTAGATAAACCCTAGCAGCGTGACCCACTGAGCGTACTCCTTTTTCCCCATTTGATCTAAAATCGTATGGAGGAATGCCACAACGATGCCTACTCCAGCAATTTGAAAAATGACGTTTACATCAACGCCCATGCTCTCGACTCCCTTCCTCTCACATCAATAAAAGAATCAGTAGTAATCCGCTTAAAAATCCGAGGCTTCTGACCATTTTTTCATTTTTGGCTTGGGCGATTTCAGCTTCCTTCTCCTCTGATTCCAAATGACCTAAAGCAAGCTTGATATATTTTTGCTGAGACGCGACATCATGCTGGCCAAGTGTTTCTCCAAAGTGCTTCAGTGCCTCATATTCGCCTTTTTTTAAAACGGTTTTTTTCCAAACATCCTCAAGACTTTCATTCCATGCATGCCGTGCAGAAAAAGTTCCGACTTTCAGCTTTTCTGCAAATTGTTCGAATAACCGATTCACAGGAGGACCTACTTGCGACGCAATTTGCTCTGCAGCACGCGCTAGAGGTGTTTGACCATACATAATTTCAGCTTCAAGAGACTGAAGCGCAAACCGGAGCTGCCGAATTTGTTTCGGCCGGTCACTATATCGTTTGGCAAACTCGAACCCTCCCCAAGTCGTAGCCGAGACAATCAAGATAGCGCCAATGAGCTTTAACATACGTCCACTCCCCGCCTCCATTTCATCTCTTGTCCGTCTTGATCATATATCCGTCCGATCGTGCCGGGACCGTCCTTACGATTTAATTCAACATAACGTTCAAACACGCGAAGCTCCCATAACGGCTTCAATGATGGACGTTTATACACATCTTCTAGTGAGTAGCCATGAACGGAAACGATAATGCTGACCCCAGCATGAATCGCTTCTAAAAGTGCCTGCACATCCTCGCTTTTTCCGATCTCATCGACAATCATGACCTCTGGACTCATAGACCGAATCATCATCATCAAGCCCTCAGCTTTTGGACATGCATCGAGCACATCCACCCGGTGTCCAAACTGGTGCTGCGGCACCCCTCTTATGCACCCAGCGATTTCTGAACGCTCATCTATAATGCCTGTTTTTTTAGGAGGAATGGCTTTTGTACCCGTACTAGCAAGTCTTGCTATATCCCGCAATAATGTCGTTTTCCCTGTTTGCGGTGGACCGATGATCAGTGTATTGCACCAGTGCTCGTCATATAAATAGGGAAGAAAGGGGAGCGCAATCCCGACTTTTTCTTTTGCGATGCGGATATTAAATGAAGAGATATCTCTCAATCCTTTAACAATGCCGTGTTCAACGATCACCTTGCCTGCAAGTCCTACCCGATGTCCGCCTGAAATGGTGATGTAACCTTGCTTTAGCTCCTCTTCAAGTGTGTACATGCTGTAATTGCTCAGCCTGCCTAATAGCTGTGACGCATCTTCTCCTGTTGTGTGATAAGAAAGAAAGCGCGGCTTTCCTCTTTGCATTAATTCAATAGGACGATCCGTGCGAATGCGAATTTCTTCTATTTGATCCCATTCTGCTTCTTTTAGCAGTCTAAGTTCTTGTCCAATCGCGTGCGGGAGAATATCCAACAAACTCCGCAACGAATTCCCCTCCTTTTTTTCTTCTCTAAAATGTATGATGGGAGATGTTAATTATGCCAAGCCGTTTCACTTATAAATCCCAACAAGAATAAAGACGACACCAATGAAAATAAAGAGGAGCTTGGCATAGGATAACTGCCCTGCGATTTGATAGATTCCAATCGTCATTGTGATAATAAAAATGAGCGGTCCAATGATCGCCAATATACTATTGATGACAACCGCTTTTCGAACGTCATTTGTGACTAAAATGAGAATGGCGGCCGTCAGTTCAATCACTGCCGATAAAAACCTCATGCCTGCCATCGCAGCGACTGATGGATGGATGCCCGGGAGAAAATGTTTCATATAGAACCTCCAGCTTTTTTTACACTATATGCTTGTCTAGCTGGAAGTAGTCTTGTTTTTCGGGAAGGAAAAAAGATGAATGAGAGAATTGAGAGAAGGTTAATCTTTTGGGGAGTCTTATATGTTTTACAATAAAAAAAGACTGTAAACACAAGGTTTACAGTCTCAGCGCGTAGACAAACCCTCGCATTCGGTGTCAGATCTGCGCTTCGGTGCTCACGAATGTCAAATTCGCTCCGCTCCGATGCTCGTCCTTCCTAGACTTCAAAGGTTTTCTATCACGCTGTAAAGAAGACAAAGGGCTAAAATAAAGATCATTTTAGCCCTTTGTCAACAACCTGAAGACTGTAAACACAAGGTTTACAGTCTTTCTTCGTTCATTACGCTCTTGACACGTATGAACCGTCCGATGTATTAATGACTAGTTTATCTCCTTGGTTCACAAAGAAAGGAACGTTGACGATTAAACCAGTTTCTGTTTTTGCAGGTTTTGATCCGCCTGATGTCGTGTCACCTTTAATACCAGGCTCTGTTTCTACTACTTCTAGTTCTACCGTGTTTGGTAGTTCTACTCCAAGTGTTTCAGCACCGTACATTACAATTTGAACTGACATATTTTCTAGTAAATATTTCAGCTCATCTTTAATTTGTGTTTCACTTAGTTCAAGCTGCTCATAAGAACTTGTATCCATGAAGACATGCTGGTCGCCATTTGCATACAAGTATTGCATTGTTTTTGTTTCGATTTGAGCTTTCGCTACTTTTTCGCCTGCACGGAATGTTTTTTCTTGAATAGCACCAGTACGCAGGTTACGCAGTTTCGAACGAACAAACGCTGCGCCTTTCCCTGGCTTTACGTGTTGAAAATCCACTACACGCCAAATACCGCCGTCCACTTCAATTGTCAGGCCTGTACGAAAATCATTTACTGAAATCATTTTGTCATCCTCCTACATTTCACCATCATAATATGATAAGTTCTTTCGGTGAGTGGGTCAATCGTTTATTGCCGTCAGCTGTCAGGACTATATCATCCTCAATTCTCACACCGCCGACATCTGGCAAGTAAATTCCCGGCTCAACTGTCACGACCATTCCCTCTTCTAAGACGACCTCTGATCGTGAGGAAAGGCCTGGCGCTTCATGTACTTCCATCCCTAGCCCGTGGCCAGTTGAATGCCCGAAGTATTGACCATAGCCATACTTTTCAATGATGTCACGTGTGATGCGATCAGCTTCTTTTCCTGTTAAGCCTGGCTTGATTCTATCCACACCAGCGTTTTCTGCTTCTAATACGATATGATAAATTTCCTTTAGCTTATCGCTCGGTGTTCCAACAGCAATCGTTCTTGTCATATCAGAACAATACCCTTTATAGTAAGCACCGAAATCGAGTGTGACTAAATCACCAGATTCAATCACCTTTTCACTCGCTCTTCCGTGCGGCAGGCTTGAACGAACACCTGAGGCGACAATCATATCGAATGAAGATCCTTCAGCGCCTTCTTTTCTCATGAAAAATTCAAGCTCGTTCATGACAGCAATTTCTGTCAGGCCCGGCTTGATGTAAGTGAGAATATGATCAAAGGCGTGATCTGCAATCTTCGCAGCTTCCTCTAATATCTTAATCTCTTCACTAGACTTAATCAAGCGCAACTTTTCAACTGATTCTGAGACCGGAACAAGCTCTATATCGCCTGCTTTACTCGCATACTGCTGGTACGTGGCAAATGTCATATGGTTTTGTTCAAACCCAAGACGTTTGATCCCAAATTCCTTTGCTGTTTGAGCCGCGGTTTCTGCGATGTTTCCTTTATGTTCAATAATGTCGAAGCCTTTTACTTGGTCCTTCGCTTGCTCTGTATAACGGAAGTCCGTGATAAAAGCTGCCCGGTCCTTTGAAACAACGGCGAGACCGGCTGAACCAGTAAAGCTGGTCATGTACTGTAAATTAAAGCTACTCGTAATGACTAGACCATCGATGTCTAAATCAGATAAAAGTGTTCTTAATTTTTCAAGTTTCATGATACTGCTCCCCCTTCACTCACTAAATAACGAATCGCCAATTTATACCCTTCTAAACCAAGACCAACGATTTGCCCTTGGCATACTGGAGCAAGTACAGAATGATGGCGGAATTCCTCTCTCTTATGAACGTTTGAGATATGTACTTCAACGACGGATAAAGAAATACTTGCAATGGCATCTCTTAGAGCATAGCTGTAGTGTGTAAAAGCCCCCGGGTTAAACACGACTCCATCGTACTGTTCTTCTGCCTCGTGGAGTGCATCAATCAAATCTCCTTCATGATTCGATTGAAAGAACGTTAACTGGATATTGGCTCTTTCTGCAAACTGGAACAAATCTGTTTCTAAATCTGTGAGCGTCTTACTTCCGTAAACAGCCGGCTCTCTTTTGCCAAGCCTATTTAAATTGGGCCCATTCAGTACAAGAAAATGAGGCATACAACCACTCCTTCACCCTAATTCAATCTATATCGAGATCTGTTTCTTTTTCCTTAGAAACCTTTCGTTTCCAAAAATATTTTATCATATGAATAAGTGATTTACACTTTATTCTGTCTTTTTCCCGAGTGCCCTCGCAAGCTTTTGGCTCGTTAATTCATTATATTCAAACGAAATACTGTACCCGACAAACATACCGTATAAAATGTATAGGCAAAATGTCGTGACAACGGTGCTTTGCTGTAAGTCTTGGACTTGCTTTACATCTGGGAAAATCGGATTAAATACGTAAAAAACGAGCAGCCATAAAATCGCGCCATATATTAGCCCCATCCAATAGCCTTTGATTCGTTTCAAAAGCCCATAATAAATAAAGGCAGCTCCGATCGATAAAACCCCTAAAAGCACAATGCTGATAAAAGTACCAAGTCCGCCCTTTTTCCACTCTCCGAGCACAAAAGGCTGAAGAAGCATATTGGGACTCACCTCTGAGAAATGAAACATATGGGTCAGAAACCCGATAAACCCCCAAAAAACACCACCAACAAAGCCTGTCGCAGCTGCTCTTGCAACTAGCGATGATGTTTGTACAGACTGATTTTTCTCTTCTTGGTTTTTCTTTTCATCACGTTTCATTTGTGAACACCTCCAGCAAGTAGTATGTCCAAAATGTGATAAAAAAAAGGATTTCCATACGTGAGTGTAAAATTTTTATAAGAGGGTATACTGGCTAAAAAGAGGTAGATAGAATTCTAGTAGATAATCGACCTGTGAGCTAGTGATTTCCCCTCATTTCCTGTACAATAAAGGTATAAGGAAATGCATGTAAATTACAGGAAACAGGCAGGTTGATGAAATATGTCCAATCAAACAAAACCTCCAGCATATGGAGGGCAAGCAGTTGTCGAAGGTGTCATGTTCGGAGGTAAAAAGAACTATGTGACAGCGATTCGGCGTAAGGATCAGTCCATTGAGTTTTTAAAGCTTCCCCGGACTTCCAATAAACGAACCGCCTTTCTCAAGAAAATCCCCTTTGTTAGGGGTGTTGCTGCACTTGTTGAAGCAAGCGCAAATGGCAGCAAGCACTTGAACTTCTCCAGCGAGCGCTATGACTTAGATCCTTCAGAAGATCATACTCTTGAAAAAGAACAAAAAAGCTCGAAATTATCCATGATTTTCGGCATTGCTGTGATCGGAGTTCTCTCTCTTCTCTTTAGTAAATTTGTCTTTACCCTAGTACCTGTCTTTTTAGCCGAACTTGTGCGGCCCGTCTTTTCAGGGAATTTTGCACAAATCGCAGTGGAAACATTCTTTAAACTGGTCTTATTATTAGGCTATATTTACTTTATTTCCATGACCCCTTTAATTAAAAGGGTATTTCAATATCATGGCGCAGAACATAAAGTCATAAACTGCTATGAACAGAATCTTGACATCACAGTGGAAAATGTCCAAAAACAATCACGCCTTCATTATCGATGCGGTAGCAGCTTTATTTTATTCACTGTCATTGTCGGAATGTTCGTCTATTTACTCGTACCGACAGATCCTTTATGGGTGAGAGTTCTGAATCGCTTGGCGCTCATTCCAGTTGTTCTAGGCATTTCATTTGAAGTGCTTCAGCTTACGAACAAACTCCGAGAAGTGCCTGTGCTGAAAGTGCTTGGCTATCCTGGCCTTTGGCTGCAATTGCTTACAACAAAAGAACCTTCTGACGATCAAGTCGAGGTAGCCATTGCAAGTTTTAATGAACTTCTTCGTTTAGAGGAAGCGTCTCTAAAACAAGCGTCAGATTCTGCTCATCAAGTGATCTAACTTATAAATCCGGTAAATTCCTTCGGAGGTGGACAGTTATGAATCGCCGAGTACATCCTGCTTTTACCATTATTTTCGCTTTAGGCGTTTTGGGATTTGTGTATTTACTCACAACGAATCCAGGCAGACTTTTTACAATGCTGCTATCAGTTGTGATCATTGGAGCGATTGTGTTTTTCCTATTTAGATGGCTGATGAATCGAAGAACTGGAACAGAGGGCAATCTTTATCGTAAAGCAGTCAAACAATCAAAACGTCGCTACCAGCAGCCTAAACCAAAAACGAAAAGCCAGATGAAAAATCGGGTCACTCATTTGCGAAGCGTGCCGACTGACCACAAGTCTAAGCCCGTCCTTCTCAAAAAGAAAAGCCAAACACAGTTAACTGTGATTGAAGGCAAGAAAAACAAAAAGAAGAATCGCGCCTTGTTTTAAAATGTCCAGCTTTTTAAAAATTGCTCGGCCTTCTGTCTGCCTAGATCGACGAGCGCCTTTTTCTTTTCTGCCATTAGCTGAAAATCAGTGGCAATGACGTGTTCTACAGGAATAAAAATAACATGACGTTCGTGTTTTGTGGCAATATGCCTTTCGTCATGAGCACCACGCATCGTTTCAAAAAGAGCGCCAAACAGTTCAAACGCATTGCGGATGGAGTGTTGAGGGCGTTCTTTTTCGTTTGGGGTTAATGTGACACCGACGAATGGTCTTTTTTTCTCTTCGGCAAACAACCAAATTGGAAAGTTGCTCAGCACGCCTCCATCCACAATGGTACAAATGCCTTTTGATGACTTTAGTTTGACAGGCTCGAAAAAATACGGCAGACTGCAACTCATCCGGATTGCCCTGGCAACAGAGAAACGCTCTGGATTTAAGCCGTATGAAGGAAGGTCGTCTGGCAAAACGAGGATTTTCCCATTTGTTAAATCAGAGGCAACAATTTTCAGTGAATCTTTTTTGAGATCCCCAAATACGGTGACCCCCTTTCGTTTCAACACATCCGTCAGCCATTTTTCCAGCCGGTCCCCTTTGTACAGACCGAGGCGCCAGTAAATGGAGATCCACCGAATCATTTTAAATGGAATGAATTGACATCTCCTGTCAAGCAAGTGATGTTCATCCATTTCATCTAACAGCTCCCGAATCTCCTGACTTGAAAAGCCTGCTGCGATGAGTGAAGCAATGATCGCTCCAGCACTTGTACCAGCAAGGCGGACAAACTGATATCCTCTCGCTTCAAGCGCTTCATAGGCACCCGCAAGTGCTGCCCCTTTAATGCCTCCACCTGAGAACACACCATCTATCTTCATCAAGGAGCCCCCTTTGATATCACGCTATTAATAGTGTAAGAGCATATGCTTTCAATTAGAACTTTAATCAAAAAGGACACCCATGCTGAGGGTGTCCTTTTTCTTAAGATTCTTGATTTGTTTGTTCGTTTTTCTTTTGAATCGCTTTCAGCTGAACAGATCGCTCGTCACTTTCTTCAAAGAATTGAACGAGATCGCCGATGCGGTCAATGCTGTTCCAGCTGAGATGATGTTCAATGCCTTCTACATCATCATAGATTTTCTCTTCATCTACACCAATGATTCTTAAAAATTGCTCTAGCAGTTCATGTCTGTATACGAGACGTTTTCCAATTTTTTTGCCTTTCGGGGTTAAAATTAGACCACGATACTTCTCATAAATGAGGTATTCATCTTTATCTAGCTTCTGAACCATTTTTGTTACAGAGGAGGGATGGACAGCGAGTGCTTCTGCAATATCAGAGACTCTAGCATATCCTTTTTCTTCTATCAGCATATAAATTTGTTCAATGTAATCTTCCATACTAGGTGTAGTCATAAAACCCCTCCATAATGCACCTTTACTTAATAATCATAACAATTCTACACCATCGCCCATTAAAAAACAAGGAGTGTCCTTTGTCTTTAACGCTTGTAATTCCACTCGTCTGAGGCATATTTCGTTTTGGCAAGATGATGGACAAATGCTAATTCTTCATCTGTGAGCTCATAAGGCACAAGCTCAATATTTAATCCTTTTTCAAATCCTCGTTTAAACGCCACTCGCGCATCGTCTATTGTACAAGTTCGGTCTGAGATTTCATTGATGGCGACCGCTTTGTTTTTAAAGCTTCTCTGCATCCGCTCTCTCACACGGTCGTTTGGATAAAGAAATAAATCGAACAGTTTGTCCTCATCAAGGTCAATTAAGATGGAGCCGTGCTGGAGGATCACTCCTTTTTGTCTTGTTTGAGCACTGCCTGCTACCTTTCTACCTTCTACGACAAGTTCGTACCATGAAGGGGCATCAAAGCATACAGACGATCTTGGATTTTTTAAGCTTTCTTTTTCTTTATCTGTACGAGGAATGGCAAAATACGCATCGAGTCCCAGTTCTTTAAAACCTTCTAAAATGCCTTCTGAAATGACGCGGTATGCCTCTGTCACTGTCGCTGGCATTTCTGGATGTTCCTCTGATACAATCACGCTATAGGTCAGCTCCTGATCATGAAGAACCCCCCGCCCTCCAGTCGGTCTGCGGACAAATCCAAGACCATAGCGCTCGACTGCTTCCATGTTGATTTCTTTTTCAACATGCTGAAAATACCCAACAGACAATGTCGCCGGATTCCATCCATAAAAACGGATAACAGGCGGGATCAACTTCTCACTATGCCAATAAAGCAAGGCTTCATCCATTGCCATGTTAAAGGCAGGGTCTTGATTTCCTGTATCAATGAAACACCATTTCTCTTTTTGCATATAAAAATCCCTTCTCTTTTACGTAGTCAATGTTAGATGATGGTGATGGCCACCGATTTTCTCTCTTCATCAGTCTATCAAATAGGGAACGAATTGAAAATAATTCTTACCATTTATGATGACAAGTTTCTTTTGCTTTACTATAATAGTATTTGTCTAAAACGTACCATCAGACAGGCCACTGTGCTGATGCTCAAGAAGGAGTCGAGTTGTATTGTCAATGTTCAACTATATCGTCCTCTCACTTTGTGGACTTTTCGTTCTTTATTCTGTCGGCAGCTACATTTATCAGCAGCGTATTATGAAAACGCTGACGGAAGCAGAATTTATTAAAGGTTACCGCAAAGCCCAGCTCATTGATGTGAGAGAGCCAAATGAGTTTGATGGCGGACATATTTTAGGGGCAAGAAACATCCCCCTTTCCCAGCTTAAACAGCGCAAAAATGAAATTCGTCCTGACAAGCCTGTATATCTCTATTGCCAAAACAATTTGAGAAGCGGAAAAGCAGCGCAAACTTTACGTAAAAACGGCTGTCGTGAGATTTATAATTTAAAAGGCGGCTTTAAAAAATGGGGCGGCCGCATCAAAACGAAGAACTAACAAAAAAGACTCTGGGAGCATGATCCCCATGAGTCTTTTTTCTTTATCTTTCAAAAACGAGAACTGGATTTCGCGCGGCCTTTGTTTCGTCCATTCGTTTGACGACCGTCGTATGCGGCGCTTCCTGCACCACTTCTGGATTCTCTTCTGCTTCTTTGGCAATCTGAATCATCGCTTCGATGAAGGCATCAAGAGTTTCTTTTGATTCTGTTTCAGTTGGTTCAATCATGATGCATTCCTCTACATTGAGCGGGAAGTAGATCGTTGGCGGATGATAGCCAAAATCAAGTAATCGTTTGGCAATATCCAGTGTACGCACACCTAATTTTTTCTGACGTTTACCTGAAAGGACAAATTCATGCTTGCAGTGACGGTCAAATGGCAAATCGAAATGAGTGCTTAAGCGGCGCATCATATAGTTCGCATTTAACACGGCATTATCAGTTACAGCCTTTAAGCCATCTGGACCCATAGAGCGAATATACGCATATGCTCTGACGTTAATGCCGAAGTTACCATAGAACGGCTTCACGCGGCCAATTGATTCTGGTCGATCATCATCGAAATAAAAGCGGCCTTCTTTCTTCACAAGCACTGGCTTTGGCAAGTACGGAATTAAATCCTTTTTTACGCCTACAGGACCTGAACCAGGACCTCCGCCTCCATGCGGACCTGTAAAGGTTTTATGAAGGTTTAAATGAACAACGTCAAAGCCCATATCTCCCGGTCTTGCTCTGCTCAAAACAGCATTCAAGTTGGCTCCGTCATAATAAAGCTTGCCGCCAGCACCATGAACGATTTCAGCCATTTCTAAAATATTTTCTTCAAATAGGCCGAGTGTATTCGGATTCGTCAGCATTAAAGCAGCAGTTTCTTCGTTAACAACACGGCGCAGGTCCTCTAAATCAACAAGCCCATTCTCATCAGATGCAACGGTAATGGTTTCAAATCCAGCCACTGTCGCAGATGCTGGGTTTGTTCCATGGGCAGAATCTGGCACAATGACTTTTGTTCGCTTATCGTCCCCTCTTGCTTCATGGTACGCACGGATCATCATGAGTCCTGTCCATTCACCGTGTGCTCCTGCCGCTGGCTGTAATGTCACAGCATCCATCCCCGTGATTTCTTCCAGATGATCACCTAGGTCATATAGCAATTCTAATGCTCCCTGCACAGTGTCTGCCTCTTGTAGTGGATGGACTTGCGCGAAGCCTGCAAGGCGTGCAACCTTTTCATTAATCTTTGGATTATATTTCATTGTACAAGAGCCAAGAGGATAAAATCCGGAATCGACCCCATGATTACGTCTTGATAATGCTGTATAATGACGCATAATATCAAGCTCAGATACTTCAGGAAGCTCAGCATCCTCATGACGGATGTACGTCTCATCAAATAAGGACGGGATCTCCTGTTCAGGTACATCTAAATCAGGCAGGCTATAACCAATTCTTCCTTCTTTGGATAATTCAAAAATAAGCGGCTGATCTTGTTTATTCATGGCGATCCCCCAATTCCTTAATGAACGTATCAATTTCTTCTTTTGTTCTTAGCTCTGTCACGGCGACAAGCATGTGATGTTGAAGCTCTGGGTAGTCTCTCCCTAAGTCGTAGCCGCCGATGATTCCTTTTTCAAGTAATCGTTTATTGGCTTCTTGTACCGGTTCTTGTAATTTGATGACAAATTCATTGAAATGGGTCCCTTCTACATCAGCAAGCAGTCCATATGTTTCTGCCTGCGTCTTCGCATAGTGGGCTTTTTGTACATTTTGATAGGCAATGTCTTTGATGCCTGTTTTTCCGAGTGCTGTCATGGCAACGGAAGCGGCTAATGCATTTAATGCCTGATTCGAACAAATATTAGACGTCGCTTTATCTCTTCGAATATGCTGCTCACGCGCTTGAAGGGTTAATACAAACCCACGAACACCATTTTCGTCTTCTGTCTGCCCGACTAAACGACCTGGCACTTTGCGCATCAACTTTTTCGTCACAGCAAAATATCCGCAATGTGGCCCGCCAAACGCTGCTGGAATGCCAAATGGCTGTGCATCACCAACGACAATGTCTGCTCCAAGTTTTCCTGGAGGCGTCAGTAACCCGAGTGCAAGCGGATTACTAGAGACAACGAACAGACTTTTTCCTTTATGTGCAATAGGTTCGATGTCTTTTAACGGTTCGACGACACCAAAAAAGTTTGGATATTGCACAAGAACGGCTGCTGTCTCGTCGCAGACAGCTTTTTCTAATGCCGCTAAGTCCGTCTGTCCTTTTTTCGCAGGCACTTCAACAACTTCTATGTGCTGTCCTTTGGCGTATGTTTTTAGCACGGCTCTTGCTTCAGGATGAACCGTTTCAGACACAACGACTTTTTTCTTTTTTGTATGTCCAGCAGCTAGCATCGCCGCTTCAGCTAATGCTGTCCCGCCATCGTACATCGAGGAGTTAGCAAGATCCATACCAGTCAGCTCAGCAATCATTGTTTGAAATTCAAAGATCGCTTGCAATTCACCTTGCGAAATCTCCGGCTGATAAGGTGTATACGCTGTATAAAATTCAGAGCGTGAGATGACATGATCGACAATGACAGGCTGGTAATGATCATATACACCGGCACCAAGAAACGATGCATAGGAAACCGTATCTTTATTCTTTGCAGCTAGTTGGGATAATTCCCTTACAAGCTCTGTTTCAGATGCGGCTGGTTTAATGTTATATGCTCCTTTAAATCTCACTTTTTCTGGGATATCTGAAAAAAGCTCATCAATCGACTGAACGCCGATGACATCCAGCATTTCTTTTTGATCTTGCTCGGTTTGCGGCAAATATCTATGCTTCATCCTCTATTCCCCCTCGTTATTTGGCTCTTTTATAAAATGGTGTTGCGACGATTTTCGCTTTTAGACGTTTTTTACGAACTTGTACTTCTACCACTGTTCCAAGCTGCGCCTGAGAAGATTCGATTAAAGCAAGCCCGACATTTTTCTTTAATGTTGGGGATTGTGTGCCCGTTGTGACTACGCCAATCTGCTTTTCTCCTGAAAAGACCGGATAGTCTGTGCGCGGAATCCCTTTATCTATCATTTCAATGCCGACAAGCTTTCGCTTCGGCCCTTCTTCTTTTTGCTTCTTGAGCGCTTCTTTGCCAATAAAATTGGCTTCTTTATCCGTTTTGACCGCAAAGCCAATCCCGCCTTCTAATGGAGAGATATCCTTTGTTAGCTCCTGGCCATAAAGCGGAAGTCTTGCTTCAAATCTCAAGGTGTCTCGTGCACCAAGCCCACACGGTATTAACCCTTTTGGTGCGCCAACTTTTAATAAAGCCGACCAAATGTGGACCGCATCTTCTGACTGACAGTAAATTTCAAAGCCGTCTTCTCCAGTGTAGCCCGTTCTTGAAACAAGCACCTCTTTTTGAGCAACTTCAGCTTTTGATAAAAATGTAAATGGCTTGAGCGATGTCACTTCTTCATCCGCTACATCTTTCATGATGTCAGCGGCAAGAGGTCCTTGAAGGGCAAGCAAGGCGATTTCATCCGAGACATTTTGGATCAATACGTCGTTCTCACCTTGGTGCTGAAGCAGCCATTCCACATCTTTTTCGATATTAGATGCATTAATAACAAGCAAATAATCGTTCTTTTCTTTTTGGTAGACGAGCAGATCATCCACTGTCCCGCCATCTTCATAGCACATGGCTGTATATAGTGCCTTACCGTCTGTCAGCTTAGACACATCATTGGTTAATAACCTTTGTAAAAAAGGAAGGGCGTCTTGACCTTTGATTTCCACCTCACCCATGTGAGACACATCAAAAAGCCCTGCCTTTGTTCGAACAGCTTCGTGCTCTTCTTTAATGGAAGAAAATTGGACAGGTAATTCCCAGCCCCCGAAGTCAATGGTTTTTGCGCCAAACGTTTCATACGCATGAAAAAGCGGTGTTCGTTTCAACATCAATCGTTTCCCCCTTTTTTCTTTCAGTGCAGATCACAAGCTGAATTTTCAGAAAAAAATCACAGCAAAAAAGGACAGAGCGCTCCCTTTTATCAAAAAGAAGTCTCTGTCCTTGCACCTGAAAGTTTACAGCACAACATCATTGTGCGTTTTCCCCTTTGGTGGTTTGCTAAAAAACGATGAGCAAACACTCTCCAGAGTTGCGTCCGGTAAGAGTACTTTTGCCTGAGAGATTCACTGAAACGATTCAGCTTGCTCCTTCGGCGCCTGCCAGTGCTAAATAACCGCCAAGTCTCTCCCCATACCATCATCCGCTCATATTCTTCACATTTATTGGACATACTATCAAAATGGGTGACTTATTTTCTAGATCACTTACCAACATCCTACCATTAGAAACGGATGAAGAGCAACAGAAAAATCATTAACATTTCTTAAAAAACCATTCATTATCGTTCGCTTTTATTCAAATATCTAGTCTTTTCAAGACCTCTTAAAAAATGAAGCGTTTAAATACAGAACAATTTTATCCTCAACCTACTAGAAAGGCAGGCGACCATATTGAATATTCAAACGATTTTTGATCAGGATTGGGCAAGTGAATTTCAGCAGCGGCTTGCAGCAGACGGCCCCTGGGCAAACTGGGAAATGTACCGTTTAGCGGCGCAGATCCAAAAAATCACAGCCATTGATTCATTTGAAGGACTGCAAGCTCCTGCCCATCTACCTGCATTCACGCCTTTAAAACATCAGCTTGAAGTAGCCAGAAGAGTCGTAGAAGAGATGAACGGAAAAGCCATTTTAGCAGATGAAGTGGGACTTGGAAAAACCGTAGAAGCAGGACTGATTATCAAAGAATACATGATTCGTGGACTTGCCAAAAAAATTCTCATACTCGTCCCCGCCTCTCTCGTATCTCAATGGGTACAGGAGCTGCGGACAAAATTTTACATTGATGCTGTCGAACAAAAAAAGAGCTACGTGTGGGAGCAGTGTGACGTCGTGGTTTCCTCCATTGATACAGCCAAAAGACAGCCGCACCGAGACACTATTTTATCCATTGCCTACGATATGGTCATTATTGATGAAGCACACAAACTGAAAAACAATAAAACGAAAAACTATGAATTTGTAAGAAATCTAAATAAGAAATTTTGCTTGTTGCTGACAGCGACGCCTATCCAAAACCGTATTGGAGAAATATTTAATCTTGTCTCCCTTCTGAAGCCAGGTCACCTAGGGAATGAACATCAGTTTAAAGATGTCTTTGCCAAAAAGGATTTACAGCTAGAAGACCATGACCGTTTAAAACAGCTAGTGAATAAAGTGATGATTCGTAACCGAAGACAAGACACAGGCATCGAGTGGACAAAACGGCATGTCAAAACGATTTCCATTGATTTCTCTCCAACGGAACAAGCATTATATGATGAAATCTGTAAGCTGAAAGAGAACCCGTCCTATACTAAACACATGTTTTCCATCATGACTTTGGAACGAGAATGCTGTTCAAGCCGCGAGGCGGTCTATATGACAATTAAAAAAATGCAGGAAGATGAAAAACATATTCTTGGATCCTCTGCAATAGCGCAAATTATGGAGAAAATCAATGAAGTGCAGCAAAACACAAAGGCACTTGAAGTCGTCAAGCTTATTCAGCAGTTAAATGAAAAGGTCATTATTTTCACCGAATACCGCGCGACACAAATTTATTTACAATGGTTTCTTCAGCAAAATGGCATCAGCTCCGTTCCTTTTCGTGGCGGCTTTAAACGGGGCAAAAAGGATTGGATGAAAGATTTATTTAGAGAACGGGCACAAGTGTTAATTGCTACAGAAGCAGGCGGCGAAGGAATCAATCTTCAGTTTTGTAATCAAATCATCAACTACGATCTTCCGTGGAACCCGATGCGTCTAGAACAGCGGATTGGGCGTATCCACCGCCTTGGACAAGAACGGGATGTCCATATTTACAACATGGCAACAAACGGTACCGTTGAGGAACACATCTTAAAACTTTTATACGAAAAAATTCAACTGTTCGAAAACGTCATTGGCGATCTAGATGATATTTTAACGCGAATCGATATCAAAGATGCCGAAACAAAGCTGCATCAGATTCTTTTTCAGCACGAATCAGACGGTGACATGAAAAAGAAATTAACCCAGTTTGCTTCCTATTTAACAGAAGCCAAAACACCCCTTTTAGAAAAAAGACAGCAAGGCTCATAAAGGAGAGTTGACCAATGAAGCAGCGTGACATACATACCTTTCTTCTCCGTTTCTTTCAGGCAAATCAATGCGACATACTAGAAGAAAGTACAGGTCATATGACCGTACAACTGACCATTGAGATGGACAAATTAATTATGAACCGCCCTTTTTATTGGCACTGGCTTGAAAAAACTGGTGGAGTTCCGGAGCCGCGGCAATTGACCCTCATCACCGATCAAAAAAAAGTGGATGATACCATTGAGGGTGAATTTATCCACTTTGGCTCCCCTCGCTTATTTCAAATTTTTGAAGCTGTCAAACAGCAGGGCCGATTTATCCGTCTCTATGAACAAGTCACTCCGCTCATGAAGAATCAGATTGCACTCGAGCCTTGGCTTGGTCTCAATGTGAAAATTTCTTATCTCGCAGATCGAAAGAAGGATAAGCTTTTGTCACTAGGACTTCATCTAATACGCGGAGAAGTCGTTGAACAATTTCAAGAAAAGCTGGAAACCCGTGAGCTGTCATCTCAAATTCCCGATTATTGCTTTACGATGAGTACGATGATCAAGCCAGAAAGCGGAGTCAAACGGCTCTACAGTTTAATGGAGCATTACGCCCATGAAGAACCAGATGATTGGGCGGTAAGAGCTGTTCAAAAATGGAAAGAAGACACTGAACTTTTAAACCAATTTTATGAAGGGACTTCAGACACGTCTGTAGAATATGAAATAGAAAGACAAGCACTCAAAACTTTATATGAACCAAAAATCAGTCTTACGATTGAAAATGGCGGACTTTTTTACTTACAGCAAAAAAGAGGAGGCTGACCTATAGGTCCCCTCCCTTTCATGTGACGTACAATTTTCGATCAGCCAAAAGCAACGTTTGTCTGTTTGTATTGGGCGGAAAAATGACGCAAGCAAACTATGAGGTCTTACCACCTGTGTCTTTCCATTTCATGCGTTAAGTGCCTGAAATACATGATTCAGTATTTTAGGAGGGTATTTGTATGGAAAAGAAAACGAACATATTAGACAGTGAATGGGTTCAATTATTACTTGAAGCTCGTAAAGCAGGGCTAACAGTTGAAGAAGTCCGTCAATTCCTTAAATCAAGTGAAAAGTCCTCTGAGTCTCACCCTCTGGTAAGAAGTCATTCTATCAAACCTTTCTGAATGTGCTATAATATCGAAAGGAAGGTGATGACATTGATTGGCCAGCGTATTAAACAATACCGCAATGAAAAAGGCTACTCACTATCAGAACTGGCCGAAAAGGCTGGGGTAGCGAAGTCTTATTTAAGCTCAATAGAAAGAAACTTGCAAACAAACCCCTCCATTCAATTTCTTGAAAAAGTCTCCGCTGTTCTGGACGTCTCGGTTCATACACTGTTACACGAAAAAGATGAAACCGAATACGATGGTCAATTAGATAGTGAATGGGAAAAACTAGTTCGAGATGCAATGACATCAGGGGTTTCGAAAAAGCAATTTCGTGAATTTTTAGATTATCAAATCTGGAGAAAAAAGCAAGAAGAGGAGTAAAGCGCACATTTTAGCGCATACTCCTCCAATTGCTATGCAGAACTTGATATCAGCCTAAAGACTGGCTTTATTTTTTATCTTCGCTGTGTGCTTTTTCGTTTTCTTTCACGTAGCCTTTTTCATCCGTATGCTTTTTGGGATTGATCGTTAAACCATTCCACTGAGTCGCTTCGAAGGAAAGATCAATTTGAATCGCATCGCCTTGGTATTTATTTTGGATATAGTGACCATCTTTATCCTTCGTCTGGTCATTGACAAATTCAATGATCATTTCCATTTTATCGTAATCAAACGGGTTCTTTGGAATACCGTCATACTCTGGAGCCACTGTTCCATCCACAGTTGCTACATTAATCTTCCCACTTTCATGTAAAAACTTCTCATCAACGGCATGACGAAGCTTTTCAAATGCGGTCTGATCCTGTTTTGCCGTTAGTTGATGCAAGTCAAGCAGGTTTGCAGCGTCTAAGATAATATTTTTCGGATAACCATTTCCACCTTCGGCTCCAACCGTCAGAACACTCACCTGAAACTGACTAAGAAATTCTTCAGCTGTATTCTTACCGCCCTTTTTTGCGGAAGCTCCATCCTGATACTGGCTGTAATCAAGACTCATCAGCACTTGATTGATCGCAAGTGATCCTTTATTTTCAAAATTAAATTCCTTCTTGATGCGATCACCAGGTTTTAAGTTTGAAAGGTTGATGGCGCCGGAGTTCTCTTTTGCAGATAAATCTAGCTCTCCTGTCGAGTAGACCGCATTTGCCGTTTCTATATCATTAAACGCCGCCCATGTCCCCCCACCGATTAATGCCAGGCCTAAAGCCCCTGATAATACACCTAAACGAATTGACCTTTTCTTTGCCATAAATGAACCCCCTAATAAATTGTTTTATTGAAACCTACTTAGGTTACAAACGAAAATTTAAGCTTGTTCCTCTGACATCTGTAAATCAGCCGTGTGTCTTCGATGTTTTGCAGCTCCCACAAAATGAAGAGTTGAATAAACGAGCAGCATCACACCTGGTATAATGAGCAGCAACGCGGTTCCAGCCGAAGTTCCTGCATACGAAAGAAGCTTTCCTGCATAAGGAATGTTCACACCCGTATACTGCGCAGTCACCTGATCCGCTTTTACTAGTGTGCCGTCCTGATACATATTCTGATCACCTTTCGTCTCAAAGGCTTTATTTGATCCCTTGCCTTTCACCCCAACAATTCGGTGGGTCACATATGACTGGTCCTGCTTCGTTTGAAACGTGATAATATCTCCTTTTTTAAGCGACTCCGGTGAAGTCACTTCTTTTACGACAATGAGTGAGCCAGTCGAAAATTCCGGTTCCATTGAGCCAGATAATACTTGCTTGAATTGATAACCGAAAATTTGAGGATCTCCTCCTGTCGTTCTTGATGACAATACGACAATAATACATGCAATCATCACCGTGAATACCACCACATAAAGAATACTTCCTGACATCTTCATCCATTTTTTCATGACCTCTTCTCCCCTTTACCTATCATTATTTCATTTCAAAGACAGCTCCATTTAAGATACCTTTTCTGGACACTTTGCGAGCTGCATAGGTTTAGACCATATAAATGCCTCTTCAGATCCTTCAAAACCTTTAGGATAATAGATTTTAAACGCATAAATTCCATTCCTTTTTGCTTTATCTGTCGTGACAGTGGTTGTTTCTTGTGAAAGCAGGGACTGTATAGAGCCTTTTTCAAGAATATGACCATCTTGTAACGGCTTCTGCTCGCTTTTCACTTTATGTAATTCCCATTTCCATTCAGAGTGTGCAATAGGTTGTCCACTATTTTTTAATGTGATGCTCAAGCTTTGAGGTGCGCAGACTGTTCCTTTGATCATTGTTTGATCGATGAGTTCCAAATCACTTCTATCCCATTTGATAGGCTGACAATGCTGATCCGTTTGTTCAAAATTTTCACATGTTTTCATGACAAAGTTTGAGTGCTCAACATCGTTAAACGAAGCGTTCGTTGTTGAGATCAAGAGAGACGTGAAGATCAAAAAAATGGCACAAAAGAGTACAAAGAGCGACTGTTTCATTCATTCTCCAACTCCTTGAACGATTGTTCTTTAAAAAGAACGATTACATACAGTATAAGGAAATACCTATAAAACCCAAAACGTCAAATTAGTCCATTTTGTTCTTAAACAAGAATGATTACGAGAAATTTCTTCCATTTTCTCATTCTTTCGCCGTATTCAATATTTTTTTGTGTGACATTTGTACTTCTTAAAAATTTACATAAAAGTGCATCATTTGGTCAGAATAATAGTAGATGAGGTGATGTGAAGTGAAATATGGAAAGCTGATAATCATGCTCAGTTTACTATTTGGTCCTATGATACTAGACGCCAATCCTGCGGATGCGAGAGGTTTCCTTGCCGCAGCAGATCAATGGGAAACACGGGCAGTCAAAGAAGCAAAGAAACGATATCCGCTAACGCAAGTCTTATTCAAACAAAAAGTATGGGACCGTCATCGTGAGAAGGAATCTGTGAAACAGTATCATATTACGTTAAAAGACCACACCAAAGAATTTGGGGTATATGTCACTATTTCTTATAACCCTTACTCAAACAAGGTCAATAAAGTGATTGTTGTAGAAGAATATAGCTAAAGAGGCATAAAAAAACCGCCTGCTGGCGGCTTTTTACTTTTGACGATGTCGTTTACGTTTTTTTAGCATCATTGAAAATCCAAACGGCAAAACCCCAAATAAACGCTGTGAAAATGGCGGTTTCGTTTGCAATTTCTCTTGTTTATGTTCCTTCCGTTCGTCTCGCGGTGTATTCATATATTTAATGATTTCCTGCGTCATATATTTTACATAATCATTGGTTTTCAAGCATATTCACCTCTTCTTTCTTCAAGTGTTACCAGGAAGAGGATCATTTTATACACTGGCTATTCACGGTTTGCCCATCTCATGATTTCACCGGTCTGCCCATCCAGCACGAGTTCCCGTTCATCTGATAAACCATCTTTTGTTTTCACACTAACTAACATGCTGATACGATTTTTCTTTTGATCACATGTCACCTGCTTTAATGTCACTCGGCCTTCTTCAGTGTCAATAGGGGTATGCTGCTTTTCACACAAATGATGTAATGTACGGACAGCTTCACTCACCCCCACCCGGAAAAGCTGCTGTTTTTTATAAAACGAAATCGTCAGCTCTACACTTCTCAGCTCTTTTTGAAACCCAATCGTCATCGCCCCTAGGATCAAAAGAAAAAATAGAATCACAGCCAGTACTTGCGGATAAATAAATCCTCCTTCCCTTTTCACAATGTAGGAACCACTCCTTTATATATGAAAAAAACGGCTTCATACACCTTACCAGATTCATCTGTAACTTTAAGAATAGCCCTATACTGATTAGTCCTCACGCGACATTCTTTGACCTTTTGTAATAAAGGAAGATGGCCTGCCTGATCCATTCTCTTTCGAAGCATCTCTTGATATGGCTCAATCGTTACGACTCGCCCTTTATCAGATACATATTCTAACGCTTTACCTCCTTGCACCGATCGAATAGCCGTTGCTCGGCTTAATTCTTCATCTAATTGCAGGACAGTCTGTTTCCACTCCATTTGTGAGAATCGGTTCATCTCTTCAAAAGGATGAGCTTTCGAAGCTGTTGAAAAGAGCAGGACACAGCCAAAAGAAAGGAACAAAAATAGCTGCAATTGCCATAGAGCCTGGACAAGCGTAAAACCTTGTTCACCGTTCATCAGTCTGGTGAAAGCATATGGTCTGCTTTTTGTGTAAGTTGTATGATACACATCCCTTCTCTTTATCCCAATTGAATACATATGTGATGTCGCCTCGCTTCTTTTTGACAGAAGATTTTGTACCATCTATGAACGATTCATTCATCTGTTCATGCAAAATTTGGTAAGCTTCAAGTTTGGCTCTTACTTCCTTTTTCCCTATCATGATTTTTTCATAGGCTGGCATAAGCACAATGGCTGCAAATAGGAAGATATGACAAGCAAACAGCGTTTCAATCGTACTAAACCCTCTATTGCTTTTGAACATGGATTCGCCCGCTTCCTAAATATATCGTGAGCTTATACGTTTGGCTGCCAAATTGAATGATAAGAGACCCGCCGCTGCTCGGATGTCCGTTAACATTAAAATAGATACCTTGTGGAAATGTAGAAGCCTTAATGCTTCCTTTTTGATGCTGAAAAGAAGCAATGACTTCACCATCCTTTTGATCGATTACTTGATACGATACATGTGGCAGATGGAATTCCACATACACACGTGTTTTTTTAACAAATGCAGTATAAGCAGCCAATTGAAAATCCTGTTTCATGATGTTCACTTGTCTTTTCGCTTCAGCGCCTTCTATTACATTTGGGATTTTCACTCCTATGATCAACATTAGAATCGATAAAACCAGTAAGATCATTAGCTGTTCTATGAGGGTAAAACCCTTCTCATGAAAAATTAATTTATTCATGCTTCACATGGCCGTTTTGAATGACAATCGCTTTTCCATTAGGACACGTTAATCCCTTTTTGACATAGCCTTCTTTTTCTAATTCAGCTAAAGATGGTGTTCTGCCATCGTGCTCTAATTCATATGCCATCACCTGTGTGCTCACCATTGATTTAAGCCCTTCACAGCCCTTTGCTTGAATCGTTTGATGATGACGAGTGATATTCGGAATGGTAATAAGTAAAAGAATTGAAATCACAAGCATGACAATTAACATTTCTAACAGAGTAAATCCTTTATCATTCATGGCTTTGTCCTCCTTCTTACACTTGTTCCATCAGTTGATACATTGGTAAAAGAATAGATAAATACACAATGAGTATTAGAATTGCCGTCAGACCATAGATAACCGGCTGCAGCCACGACACCCATTTTTCAATTTTTAGCTCTGCATTCTCTAATAGAAATTGGCTGTACGTGTACATTTCTCTTGCAAGCATTCCGCTCGCTTCACCATGCTCGATGACAGCTGCAAAATGTTTTTCAAAAAATGGAGAAATGCTCACTTGATATGCCATGCTCTCTCCTTTTCTTAACTCTTCAATCATCTGTACTGATATTTCTTGAAGAAAGGGTAAGTAGCTTTGCTGCTTAAAAGCTAGCAAGCTCTCGTACATCGATAATCCAGCCTGAAGCAGTCCGCTTAACTGTAGAGAGAAAAGGTACGTATGCATGAGCCGCATTCCTTTATATAAAAAAGGAAATCTGTTGAGTACTCTCAGCTTCTCAAGGGTGGATTTTTTCCTAAAAAAGAACGTATAGTATCCAGTCAGACAAATACACGCACAGCCGATGAGAAGGAGAGATACATGCAGCAATTGGAAAAGTCCAAACATACCTTGAATCAACCATGACATTCGGGTATCCATCGAGGAGTACAAGAGAGAAAATTGAGGAATGATCATTTGCTGAACAAGAATGAGCACGATCAAAACCGTAAAGATGAGGAAAATTGGGTAACGTAACATGCGTTTAAACATGTCTGTCTGTTTGATTTTTTTCTCTAAAAACCGTGCGCTTTGTTCAAGTGCTGTTGCTAGACTGCCATGCTTTTCGGAGAAACTTAAAATGGCGATGACTTCCCGCTGAAATTGGAGTTTTTCTAGCACAATATAAAAAGGCTCCCCTTCGAGCAACCACTGAATGCCCGGTGTTAATTGTTGCTGTTGTTTATTCGACAACTGAATATTCACCATTGTTAATGCCTCAATCAATGTATATCCAGCCTGAATCAATTGAGAAAGTTTTGATAGACATTCCGCTTGACCCTTTTTAGACCACGCTTTAGAGGCTTGCTTCTTCATAAACCCAGCGATGATAGGTGTTTTTCGATAAATAGCCAAGTGCCACTCCTTTACGAATTAATCTTTGCAGTGTTTCATATGACGAGTGAGCATATTCTCCTTTTGCCTCCTTGATACACTCACCAAGCTCTTTTCCGAACAGCAGTTCAAATACATTTGTTCGTCTGACCGGTCGATTTAATTTACAGTAAAGCTGACATGTTTCTCCGCAAAAAGGACAGGTGAGATCAATTAATCGCTGCGCAGCAATCGCCACCATTGTTTGTTCAAGTTCATTCATTGTGACACCAAATTCAAGCATACGATAAAGGGCTCCTTTTGCATTTTTCGCATGGAGTGTACTCATCACTAAATGGCCTGTCAGCGCTGCTCTAATTGCCGTTCGGGCCGTTTCAGCATCTCTTATTTCTCCTAGCACAATCATATCTGGATCATGTCTTAAAATAGCGCGTAATCCTGCGGCATATGTGATGCCGGCTTTTTCATTTACTTGAACCTGTAACACTTCTTCATTTCTTGTTTCTACTGGATCTTCAAGTGTAATAATATTTCGATTGAAATTCTTTTTTGCAAACTGGATCAATGAATAGAGGGTTGTTGTTTTCCCTGAATTGGTTGGACCGGTAAATAAAATCAGCCCATGCGAATGATTCAAAAACGATAATAATCTGGTGGAGGCTTTCGGAAATAGTGACAGATGCTTTATTTTCGGAACATGATCCTGTGGCAATATTCTAATCACTAAACTCTCATCATTTACAGTTGGTAAGGTAGACATTCGAATAAACACCTGGCCGCTTCTTAGCATCACAGTTAATGACCCATTTTGCGGTCTCCTTTTTTCCCCGATATCCATAGAAGATAAAAATTTAAAATGAGCAATGAGCCGCTCGCCGGTTTTTTTATCAATGGTTCGCTGCTGGATTAAATCTGAGTCTACGCGGAAAGATACCGACGCTTCCTTTTCCTTTGGAACAATGTGCACATCAGATGCTCTCATGCGGCATGCTTCTTCTAGCAGCTCTTGTCCTAAATATTCAATCCCATACAAATGGTTCACTCCCTTCTCTGACCATATTGTAAGTCGGAGGAATCTGTCTGACAAAAGTGCAATTTTACTTTTTAACGCCTAATCAAACGAAAAAATCATCAGCTTGCGATGGAAAACGTGATTTTTTAAAAAAGTGCATATAAAAAAACCTGACTTTTAGGAACTGACCCCCGTTTTTGAGACAGGGATCAAAACACCTTTATAAAACAGCCAGTTGCCGAAACTCTTTTGGTGACTGGTTGTTTAATTTCAATTGAATTCGGATATTGTTATAATAATCAATATTTCTTTTACACTAATCGGATAACTAACTCTTTTTCCCATACAAAAAACACCTCCAAATTGTTTTCAGATATGCTATACCCGATTTTCAATTTAAAGGTGTTTTTATTTGTCTCACTTTATGGGGTCAGTCCCTTACAAGTACAGGTTTTTTGATCATGTTGCTTCTTGTTGCTGCTCTTCAAAGATACGAAATCCTCTTTTTTCTAACGCTTTTGCAAGGCTGTGTTCAGTATTTACTTTTGAGAAATCAATGCCGAGTTTCACTACAGTTTGAGCGATCTCTGGGCGAATCCCTGATATAATCGTCTCAATTCCAAGTAACTTCGCGCTATCCACCACTTTAAACAGCTGATAAGCAACCATCGTATCAACGACCGGTACACCAGATATATCAATAAATAAATGCGTTAGACGAAGTCTTGAAGCCTGTTCTAGCACGGATTCCAGAATGATTTTGGCCCGGTACGTATCGATTTCTCCGATCAGTGGCAAAATCCCGATTTCCTTTGATACTGGAATAACAGGAGCACTCAGCTCTTGAATCATCTCTCTTTGTGCATTCAGCTGACTAAGGGTCACGCGGTCATATTCTTCTGATAAACGCTCAATCATATCATCAAATGTGGCGTGAAAGTGCTGATTCCACTGACACACGTCTTGCAAGGTCACTTCAAGCTCTGTTTCTTGGGTGAATGTCTCGATTCTCGAACAGAAAATGTGGCGGAAGATCTTAAATTGTCCAATGATTTCATATAACGGCACCTCGTGCACTGCTCGATCACGGGCGATATCAACAGACCACTTTTTCAAATGGTTTTCTACTTTATCTGACAGCGTCACAAGTGTTGCTGCAATGGTTTGAATAAATGCTGTGTTCTGTTCCTTCAGCTTCTTTTCCGTTTCCTCTGAGGCATGCTTAGAATATAATGAGCCTTCTTCTGTTCTTGTCTTTAGCCATTCTTCGGTCATGACAGGGGCTTCTTTTAGGATAAATTCATATAATTGCTTAGATTTTTCATTCTTCATTTACTTCTTCCGCTCCTTTTTCACTTAAAACTCGTGACATACAACTTTTATGTATAAATGACCGTAGATGGTGAACAATATCATTACACATTTGATATTGGGCTATAGCCAAGTGGTAAGGCAATGGACTTTGACTCCGTGATCGTTGGTTCGACCCCAGCTAGCCCAGTCAGCACAAAAACGAAGACGGCTGAACAATGTTTCAGCTGATCTTCGTTTTTATTAGGAAACTGATTGATGAATCGCTTTCTTTTTTGATAATTTCATGAGTTCTCCGGGATTATACCCTACTACCAATTTATTTCCATCAATGATAATTGGTCTTCGAAGCAGTTTTGGTTTTTCAATGAGAAGTTGAAGAACCTCGTTTACTTTTAAATCATTAATATTTAAATTTAAGCTTTTAAAAGCCTGGCTTCGTGTGGCTAAAATTTCATCCATTCCTTCTGTTGTTAAAGAAAGGATCTTTTTTAATTCTTCTAGGGTTGGCGTTTCTCTGAAAAGGTGACGCTCTTTAAAATCAATTTGATTCGCCTTTAGCCAATGTTTTGTTTTACGGCAAGACGTGCAGCTCGGGTATGAATAAAAAGTAATGTCACTCATTAGTCTTCCTCCTTAGGTCGTTAACCTTTTCTCTTATGGAGTAAGTACCCTCATGTATTTCAGCATAAACACGTTTTGATCACTTTTTCAAAAAAATTTTTTCTACTTGTAAAATAAATGTTCACACGTTGTCAAAAATGTAAATGTTTACATAACAAGTGGTGATCAGCTATAATATGAATCAAAGGGGTTTTTTTAAGGGGAGGGAAAGAAATGAATCGCATGTTCCGCGTGCTTGGCTTTTGGACGGGTATTTTTGCTGTCATGTTCTATTTAGGGCATATGAAAGATGCATCGTTGCTGTTCTTCGGTCAAACCGTTCTTTTTGTATTTTTATCCTACTTGAATTTATCCGAAAGAATGTATATTTACATTTTCGGAGCGTACTTGACGATTTTCTTTGCCGGATTTACATATTATTCGATTTTCATCATGGTTCCCGGTACCGGACATTAATTGAAAAAAAAGCATCTCTATCAAAAGAGATGCTTTTTTTCATACATTTAAAGAGAAAAACCATTGATAAATGGATTTTGTTCCTGCTCCGTGAGTACAGTCGTTTCACCGCCATGTCCACTTAAAACAAGAGTTGATTCTGGTAATGACAATAATTTGTTATGAATTGATTGAAGCAGCACTTCTTGACTGCCCTCTACTAAATCTGTTCTCCCGATGCCGCCTTCAAATAGCGTGTCACCAGAAATCACAAATCCTTCTTCCGCCGAATAGTAAGATACACTGCCTGGCGAATGCCCAGGAGTGTGGAACATCTCTAATGTAAACGATCCAATTTGAAGAGTTCCTTCTGACGTAATTAATTTTTCAGCTTCTTTAACCGTTATTCCATTCCCAATCAATCGAGCTGAACCGTTTAATTCAGCGTTCGTGAGCCATTCTTTTTCATTCTCGTGTACATAGAGTGGCACTCCCCACTCTGCGCGCACCTCATCTGCGGCACCGATATGATCAAAATGAGCATGTGTCAGTAAGACAGCAAGCGGTGTGAGCTGTTTCTCTTTTACATAGGAAATCAGCTTTTGTGCTTCACCGCCTGGATCAAAGATTAAGCATTCTCCGTTCTCATTTTTCCAAATATACGCATTCGCTTGTACATAGCCTAGTGGCATTCTTCTCCAATTCATTTTCATCACCTACTTTATTCATTCTTTTTTATTATGAAGGCTACACAATAAAAATTCAAACAATCGTCAACTGGAATCTACTCGACAAGCTTTATGAAAACGGTTAAAATGAAAAGAAAGGAAATCAAGGGGATTGATGACAAAGGGGGACTTTCACATGATGCTCGTCATTATTTTTGGTCTAGTCACGATTTTAGCTGCACTCGGGATCTATCGTTCACTTAAAAAAGTGAATGTACTTGCAATCGCTTTTGCTGGCGCAACATTTTTGGTTTTTGGCTGGTTTACTGTCATGACCATCATCTATAGCGGTTATCCAACTGCACATTAAAAGCCTGCTATTTGCAGGCTTTTTAAATGATTGACAAAGGGCTAAAATGGTTTTTATTTTAGCCCTTTGTCTTCTTTTCAGCGTGATATGAAAACCTTTGCAGTCTAGAAAGGGCGAGTACCGAAGCGGAGCGAATTTGACATTCGTGAGCATCGGAGCGCAGACCTGACAAAGAATGCGAGGGTTTATCTACATGCTGAAAGCCTGCATAGAGCAGGCTTTTTTTATTGATTCAAATGCTTATTCACGCTTTCTATTTTGCTTGTAAGCGTTGTGGTTTGATCCCGCCTGTCATCTATGCGAATATTGGTCGCTACGCGGTGCAATCCCTTTTCAAAAGGTGCTTCATGAATGCGCTGAATGACTTCAAATAAAACGGATAGCTCACCTTCAATTAACGTATTCATTGGTGTTAATTGATAATTGATTTTCCCTTCTTTTTGAAAACCTTCTAAAATTCTTTGTACATCTGCTACATAAGCACTGACACTTGGTGTTTCAGTGCCAATTGGAATGATCGTGACATCTGCTATGGCCATGTTTATTGCCCCTTTCCATTGAATTCCTCATGTTTTCTCGTCCTCATTGTAACCTATTCACAATCCATCAAGCCACGCTCACGTTGCATTTAAAGAAGGTTTGTCTCGTTCTATCGTCAAATCCGACCTCTTTACCTTCCCAATCTTTGTGAATAGCAGCAGGCATATCCCTGACACAGCTTCAATGATGCCGCCAGCCGCTATAACGTAGCCTGACCCAAATTGTGTTGCCATATAACCGCCAATGAGAGCGCCTAATGGGATCATGAAGAAGGAAATCATATTGATAATTGCATACACTTGCGGCTGATCCTCTGCTTTTACAGACAATTGAATCATTGTATGTTCAGGCACGTTGACTGCACTGATGGCGGCACCTAATGCAAAGGCTGATATAAATACAAGTGGTAAAAATGCGTTCATGCCTGTGATAAAGAACGAAATTCCGTCAACAATCCCGGCACCTATAAACAGCAGCCCATACCGATTCACTTTTACCTTTGTCAAAACAAACCCCATCAAGAATGCACCTAGTGCCGTTGTGACTTTAATCAATGAATAGATCACGGGTCCACTGTGTAAATCCTCTGTTAAATAAATAACAGACAATGCTTCCCATGGTGCGGCAGCAAAGTTCGAACAAACACAAAAAATCGCCAATGGAAACAAAATATGATGCTTTCTCACAAGTGAAAATCCTCGAATCAATCTTTTTCCGTATGATAGCCCTTTTTTGGCTTGATCGATGATGATTTCTGTTTCATATGTAATGATGACTACGAGTAAAGCGGATAAGAGATAAAGAGGAATGATCACGAGCATTGTATATCCTACTCCTACAAACGCAATCATGACCCCACAAACCGTAACCGTCACAAGCCTGACTACATGACTTGCTGATTGGATGGTTGCATTCGCTTTTTGTATGAGGTCCTCATGGACAAGCTTTGGAATAATGGATACAGAGGCCGGTTCGTAGGAGCCACCAGTTGCCGAATGAAGCAGCATACAGCCAATAACAAGTGCTAGTGGCGTAAAACCATAAAAGTAACTGATGACGATCACAAGAATGATTGCTCCTCTAGTTAAATCAGCAAAACACATCCAAAATTTCAGTTGATGCGGCTTCATCATTGGGGTAATTAGCGGCCCAACAATAGCTTGCGGAACAAAGCTAACCGCAATAAAAAAGGCTGTTCCAATTGCCCCTTTTCCGCCTAGTACTAAAAGCCACAAGATGGTGTTGAAAGATAAACTATCAGCTGTTATTTTGCACATTTTAGACATAAATAAGTAAGAGAAATTCCTTTTCCACAGGCTTTGAGCACTCAATAATCGACATCTCCCTAAAAACATATCCTTTTTTTTACATCCACACCTTTCACAATAGCTCACAAGGTGGCCTTCGTCAATTACCCTATCATTATTTTTATTGACAATAAGAAATTGCTTCATGTTCAAATGTAAAAAAGCACCTGACAGGTGCTTTTTTAACACTTACATGCTTCCCATAACAATCGCTTTGTTTTCTCATAAATGGTGTCGAATTGATTCATGGAAAGAGGATTTTTTCCTAAGCCAAGCTCGACTGTATAGCCCTCATTGTGACATTGATAAATAAACCAATCGCGATAGCCTGCATAGCTATCAAGATATTGAACTGGTTTATAGCCGCTTACTTGCTCGAATCGTTTGACCGTTTCTTTTGAGATGGCTGGTTCATGACCAAGAAAGCCCCAGTATATCTCCTCTCCTTGTGTATGGAGAGCAACAAGCCGGTCAAAGCGTTTTCGTAACGCTAGATTTGCCATCGCTTTCGCTTCTGGCTCTGTTAGCGGCTTATATCCAGGAAAACCTCGATTAGACGGAGCCTTCGTCTCATGACGGTAGTATTCGATCTCCCAATAAGCAGGAAATTGATTGTTCAAATCCACCCCTCTTATATTTGCTTTCCATTCTTGGTAATCAGCATATCTTCCAAGTAGCGGTGTAAATTCTTCACTGCTGAGACCTAGTGACTCTGGACCATTCCGTACGAGGTCCACACCATCTGGATTGACCATGGGTACGATGGAGAGAGCCGTGGTTCGCAGAATATGAATCGCTTCATGATGTCTTGCTTGCACCGGGTCAGATGCAGCTAAACAAAGCGATTTCAGCCATTTTATTAAAACTGACGTCGTGATCCACTCATTTGCATGAAAAGAGGCATTCAAATGAATAGAATGTAAATGCTGAACAGGCTCTGTTCGGATTTCATATATAGGTGTATCAAGCACTGAATGACCTATGACACTAATTTGAAGAAAAGGAAATGCGGCTTTCAACCGGCTTAGCTCTTCTTCTAATTGAGCACTATCATATTCAAAGGTTCCATTGATCCAATCATCCGATTGCTGCAGCCTGTAAGGCGCAATAAATTTCTGCAGCTCACCTATGGAAGAAAATGAATGGATGCCTTCCGGAAGTCGATATCCTGGTAAAAGGAGATACTCAGTGCTTATTTGATTGGATAAATGGAAAGCCGCATTCCCTATCCCTAGCTGCTTTGCCACATGATCCTTTTCCTCTTCATCCAGCTGCCATTCAATTTTCCCAAACGACGTTGTCTTCATTTACATCCCTCCTCCCATACTATATGAACTGGCAGACAAAAAAAGAAAACCTCTGCATGTAAAAATAACAGAGGTTTTCTCATATGTTAGGACGCCTTTTTCAGCTTCGTTTCATCTTCTTTTTTGGATGGAGAATGGTCCGGGTTGTTCCGGTCATAAAATCTAAGGAGATCCCCGTAGATAATCTGATCAGAGAATTGGAGCTCTTGCTTTGCCTTCTCTTCATAAGATTGACAAACAGTCTCATCATCTCTTGGCTCACCCGTTTTTTTATTGTAGCAAACACCATCTGTGAAAACACTGTCCTTCGTAATAAAGCTGCCATCACGAAGCACCGTTAAATCATTCTTATCTTTTGATAAAAGATCATGACCAAATTGAATTTGTTTACTTGTATCGACTCCTAAAAGATTGAGTATAGTTGGACGAATATCAATTTGTCCGCCTACCGTATCAATTTCTTTTGGATGTTGATCTGTGATCCCTGGAATGTGTACAACAAACGGGACTTTTTGAAGCTGTACTTCTTCAAATGGCGTAATCTCTTTATTTAAAAATTGTCCCATTGCTTCGTTATGGTTTTCTGAAATTCCATAGTGATCCCCATATAAAACAAAGATGGAGTTTTCGTACAAACCTGTTTCCTTCATTTTTTCAAAGAAAATCTTCAGCGCCTCATCTTGATATCGAACTGTCGGAAAGAACTTGTTTAACGTTTTGCTCTTAGAATCATATTCATCAATAAGCTTATCTTCTTCATCTAAATCAAATGGAAAGTGATTCGTTAATGTAATCAATCTCGTATAGAAAGGCTGCGGGATCGATTTCATCAATTCCGCTGACTGTTCAAAGAATGGACCATCTTTCAAGCCCCAGCCAACTGAGTTCTCTTCATTCACATCAAATGATTTAATATCAAAAAACTTGTCGTAGCCAAAGCTATCGTAGATGAGGTCACGGTTCCAGAAACTTTTGTTATTCGCATGAATAACAGAAGAATGGTACCCTTCATCCTTTAACAGCTCAGGTGTCGCTGTATATTCATTACTTGGGTTTGTGAAGAACACAGCCCCTCTTCCAAGTGGGTAGAGAGAGTTATCAACAATAAACTCCGAGTCTGATGTTTTTCCTTGACCTGTTTGATGATAGAAATTAGTAAAGTTGTAGCTTTTCTTGATTAGTTTGTTTAGAAATGGGGTAATTTCTTTCCCATTTAATTTTTCATTGACCACAAAGCTCTGAGTAGACTCAAGTGAGACAAGGATGACATTTCGTCCTTTAGCTTGACCAAACGTCTTTTCATTACGATCAGTTTGATTTGCGCTTACATAGTTTTCTATTTCCGTTAAGCTATTGCTGTCAGCAAGGGCTCGTTGAGCAGATTGCTTCGATTGCAACACGCCATCATAAATATGGAAATTATATAAGCTAATATTTTTCACCAACATCTCACGGTCAAATGAGCGGGTGAGCAGTTCCGGTCTTTCTGTTTCAGCCAAACCTAGGTTAAAGAAGAAAGTGGCTGCCACAAATAAATAATACGCTGCTCGTTCTTTTCGTGAAATGGTGATATCCGTTCTAAAGGAAGGCTGTTTTTTATAGAGCCACATTAAAATGATGATATCCACGAACATCAATAAATCGACTGGTTCAATTAAAGAGGTAATACTTGACCCGAGGTCACCCATATTGTTTGTTTGAAATAGGACGGGGATGGTTAGAAAATCACTATAGAATCGATAAAACACAATGTTAGCTAACAAAATGAATGTCAAAATAAAGCTCATGACGATGATATATCGATTGCGATTTTTTTCTTTCATAAATAAACCGATACCGAAGATAAACAAGAGAAAGCTAAGCGGGTTAATAAACAGGATAAACTCCTGCATGAAATTTTCTATTTTAATATTGAAGCTAGATTTATAGATAACATAGGTTTTGACCCACATGAGCAAAGTCGCAATCAGTAAAAATGAAATCGCCTTTAATCTTTTCTTTCGCATTGTAACCTCCTTATGCTAAGCGAGCACTCAAGCTAGGGATACACCCTAATTATTGGTGCTTCTTCAAAAATAACTAAACTATATCTTATCCTGTATGTGCTGGAAAATCAATGTCTTTTTCCTCATGACAAACTTATGAATATGCTAAACATTTCATTTCATGCCCATCTATCGCTTTTTTTAATGAAAATGACATCATGATGACTTTTTTGTTTAAGACAACCATTTGTTTTTTGCCATCCATGCACCGCCAATGACACCTGCATCGTTTCCGAGAGAGGCAATCACGACTTCGACATCATCAGCGCAAGGCGGAAAAGCGTGATGCTTAACAACACGCTCTACTTTACTGCGAAGAAGCTCACCTGCTTTTGAAACACCGCCGCCAATCACAATTTTTGTTGGGTTTAACGCACTGGCAAGATTCGCTAAGACAAGACCAAGATGAGTCGTCACTTCTTCTACGACACGCATGGCAAGGTCATCTCCACTTTCAGCTGCCTGAAACACATCCTTTGCAGTCAGTGACGTGACTGTACGAAGTGAAGAGGTATGCTGCTCTGTGACTAATTGATCCTTTGCAAGCCGAACGATGCCAGTCGCAGATGCAATGGTTTCAATACAGCCCGTTCTTCCGCAGTTACACGGTGCTCCTTGGAATGGGACGGCACAAATATGGCCAATTTCTCCTCCAGCCCCTGTCTCACCTTGAACCACTTCACCATTTACAATAATGCCGCCGCCAACACCTGTACCAAGTGTGACCATCAGGATGTTTTTTGCGCCATCTCCTGCACCCTTCCACATTTCACCGAGCGCAGCAATATTCGCATCATTTTCGATGACAGATGGAAGTCCTGTCTCTGCCTCTAGGTGATCTTTGAGTGGATAGTTTGTCCAGCCTAGATTCGTTGTTTTATAGACAATCCCAGATACTTTATCTACAGGTCCAGGTGCACCCATTCCAATCCCAATCAGTGCTGATTTGGGCATACTGATTTCGGCCAATTTGTGGTCTATTGATTTGGCAATATCGACTGTGATCGTCTGCCCTGATTTATCCGTAGGAATCTCCCACTTATGCTGAATTTCACCATATAGATTAATGAACGCAAGCTTAATTGTCGTACCGCCAAGATCAACTCCTACAAACCAATCCCCTATCATATGCCCTCCACCTTCACATTGTTTTTCGATTTAATTTGGCTAGTTCCATTTGAAGAATCGTCATTGCGTTTGACCATTCGGTCCGGTCAATAATGCCCGATGTATACATTTCCTTTAGTTCATCTGCCATAAATTCTAATTCCACTTCACGATCTCCGAAATACACATAATTTCCAAATCTCATGAGTAGCTGCTGTACATCATATAACGTTTTCATTGTTTCCACCATTTCTTCTCATCAACAGATAGGATAAGCGTATTCATAAATGCGCTTTCAGTCAAGTCATTCAATGTGTTTGCGTGTTTTCAATATATTGTTTCAGCTTTAACAATTGATCATTTTTTGGATCTTGGTCTAATCCTTTTTCTATTAGAGATTCTGCTTTCGCTGTCTCCCCTTTTTCTACGTACAACAACGATAAATGATACAGTTTATTTGGATCATCTGGATCTTTTTTAAGTGACCTTTGTAAAAAGCCAATCGCTTTGTCAAGGTGTCCGAGCTGCGCTTCCGATAGTGCATATATATGGAGAGCCTCGGCTGATGCATCTTTTTGATGTACATATTCCTCTAGACGCTTACTTGCTTCGCTATAGTTCTTATCGTCAAATAGACTTGCTGCCTCATTTACTGCCGCTGCTTCCTTTTGATCGTCTGAATGAAACCCTGTATACAATCCAAAACCACCAATCAGCAGTAGTACAATACTAGCAAGAAACATCTTGACAGGCTGCACCTGTTTAGGGAGACGGACAGCTAAAGCAGCTAAAAAACCGCCAACCAGACCGCCAAGGTGCCCCGCGTTATCAATACCTGATACGGTAAAGCCGATTCCTAAATTGATGAGGATAATCACAATAATATTTGTCCCCATCGTCCGAAAGAAGAGCTTGCGGTTAGAGATTGCCAAATATAATAGTGCACCTAAGCATCCAAAGATCGCACCTGATGCACCGGCTGCGATGGCGGTATTAAAGACAAAACTCGCAATTGAACCGAAAATGCCGGAAATGAAATAGATAAGCAAAAATCTCCATGAGCCATAAATTCTCTCCACAGCCGCTCCTACAGACCAAAGAGCAAATGTATTAAAGAGTAAGTGTGTCAAGCCAATGTGCAAAAACATTGGTGTCATCAGGCGCCACCATTCTCCCTCTAAGATCAGCCCATTACTTTTAGCACCAAACGCTGTTAAAGTTGCCGTATTGGTACTTCCGCCGAATAGTTCAAGTAAAAGAAACATCACCACTTGAACAGCGATGAGCAGGTAGGTGAAAATCGGTCTGCCATTTTGAAAAACGGCCCGTTCTCGTTCACGCTGCTTTTCCTGATCATCAAATGCTTGAAGTACGTTCACTTTAAGCTGGATGACATCTTCGGCTGCGTCTCTTTTTGCCTCTTCTACATCCACTGTGAGCGATGTATTGAGCCATTTTTGCAGCTCGTTCACGTCGTGTTGAAGAGTATCTGCATTCAGTAATACAGGTGTAACGGTCACCTTTTGATGTTTTTGCGGCTGACCGTTTAGGTCCTCCCAATCATCTACAGGGTGGTCAGCTGTAAATTGGAGCTGTAAGAGATGAAGAGACCGTTTACGCATGGCCTCTCTCAGTTGATTCATCCGATACGTCTGCTCTTCAATATCTCGAACGATCTCCTGTCTAAAATTCACATCTTTTCTATATAGACGGATAAGATCATATCCTGAGTTTCGTGGTGCTTCGAAAAATATTTCATCTTCTGGATACGGACTTTGAACCATCTCGTACCCTTTTTGTCTTAATTCATCAACAACTCGCCAAAATAAACTATCTATGACATTCATTCATTCGCGCTCCATTTTTTACATTATTATAACAAGAATCGTTCTAATCCGCATTTCTGAACAAAAAAATCCCGGCGTTTGCGGGATTAGAATGCTTGGCGAATAAATTTCGTCCGAAAATATGGGATTTTCATCAGCCACTTAATAAAAAAGTGACGCACTTGGTTTTGACCTAAGATCAAATTCATGAGCCGATAACGATTTTGCACAAGAACGAATGCAAACAGTGTGAACACAATGCTCCAAATCATTTTATTCATCATATTCCCTCCTATGTTCGTATCGTGGCTTAAATAGGATTTGTTTATGCATGAACCATTATTTTTATCGCTGACAATGCTTTCTGCTTTTACAATCTAATCCCTCGTTCTTTTGATTGAATGTAATAGACCTCTTCACACTCTGATGATGGTCGATTAAATCCTTGAACGTATGAGGCAGCTTACAATTTCGATGAAACACAAAAAAGCCCGTTCTTTGGACAATGAGCGGACTTTTACCTTTGATAGAACGTGCCTTTTTCACTGACCATCATAGATACCGGTATGTCGTGTGCTTCTGAGGGCACATGCTTGATTTGCTGTAAAGACAAACAGAGGGCAATCGTTACTCCGTGATAGTCCGCTAAGTAGCGATCATAATAGCCGCCACCAAATCCAATCCGGTAACCACGTTGATCGAAGCACACCCCAGGGACAATGATCAAATCGATGGCTTCTTTATGTACAACTGTAGACTCAAGAGGATCGGGCTCCAATAGTCCAAAGTAGCTGGATGTCATCTTTGTTGCGGGTGTATATTCATAAAAGGTCATCTCTTTTGTTTTCGGAAAGCAGGTAGGGATACATACTGTTTTTCCTTCTTCCCACGCTTTTTTAATCAGAGGCAATGTCGGAATCTCTTTTCCTCTAGACATTGTCAAAGCAATCGTTTTTGCCTGTTTCCATGCTGGCAGCTGCAATAAGTGCTCATGAAGTAAAGCGGTACTGCGCTCAAATTCTTCCGCGCTTATCTGATCAAGCTTGGCTAATGTTTGAAGGCGAAGCTCCTTTTTCATACAGATCATCTCCCATCATAAAAAAACAGCAGGAAAATTCCCTGCTGCTTACTTTGTTTCACGATGTACAGTTTGTTTTTTATCACGTGAGCAATACTTTTTGAATTCAACGCGATCTGGATTGTTTCGCTTATTCTTTTTAGTAATATAGTTACGCTCACCGCATTCAGTGCAAGCTAGAGTAATATTTACGCGCATATTTTTCCCTCCAAACTAAAATCAATTCACATTCAGACCTAACTATAATACCACTTCTAGCTTAGGAATGCTAGAATGTTTTTTCACCAATTTCATTTTGAGTGCATTCACTGATATATCGCATGGTTATGTCATGAAAAATCATCTTCTCCCCTATAAAACCTGATCCTTTGTCGTACTGTATACATGAGACCCCTCTTCTCCCCGCCGCTTTCATTTATTTTGACAGCGAAGCAAGGTTTTCATACCCGTTTTACATATAAAAAGAAAAAAGATGAAAAAAAGGTGATTTTCTTCAGCAATTCCTTTTGAAACTAGCTTTTTTATGGTATAAAAAAGAAGGGTCGAAAACTGTCTGAAACAATCTTGAAAGCCTTTTATGGCTTTCAGCATTAAAATATGAATAAAAGGTGATGAAACATGGAAATTGCAATTATCGGATTGCTTGTTGTCAGTATTGTACTGATCGCATTCTCATATTTTCAAAGAGAGCCGATTAAAGAAGTCGAGCAGGAACTTGAAACACTTCAACTATCTGCAATGCAAGAAATCTATAAACTGAAAAAGAAAATGAAAGTGCTTGAAGAAGAATTACTTGAAACAAACATCGTCGTTCGCAAACATTCTGAAATTGATCCTTCCATTGCAAGACAGATCATTTCAAAGCATCAAAATGGCATGTCTCCTGAAGCCATTGCGCGCGCTGAGCATGTATCTGTAGAAGATGTCAATATGATCATTAAAGACAACGAGAGGGTGCTTGTATGACGAAAAAAAGCATCCAAACGTTTGCAGCAGGTATGATTCTTGCAACTGGGGTTCTGGCGATCGTTTTTTTCCTCACTGGAAAAGACGAGGCAGTAGCTGATACAACAACAAAAGAAACCCTCGCACAGAAAGTAACAGACAAAGACGTGAAAAACTATTTAGACTCCAAAAAAGAAGTCACTGTCAGCCGCGAAACGTACCAGCAGCTTCTTGACTATAAGGAAAAAGCGCTGAAGGCAAATGAAGACGGCGATTCTAAGAATGATCAACAAAAAGAGGACAAACCTAAAGGCAAATCAATCAAATTTGTGATTAAAAACGGTATGAGTACAAGTGATGTTTCAGACATGCTTGAAAAGGACGGCATCATCAACTCGTCTAAAGATTTCAATGATTACGTGATTGACGCCGGTTACCATAAAGAAATTCGTGCAGGCAAATTCAATTTAAAAACAGGAATGACGTTTAAACAGATCGTCAAAGCCTTAACAAAATAACAACAAAACCCCCTGGCGGCACTGGCCTCCAGGGGGTTTTTCTTATCCAAATCGACCAGATATATAATCATTCGTTCTTTGATCGTTTGGCTCAGAAAACATCACATTCGTATCATTGACTTCAACAAGCTCCCCCATTAAGAAGAAGGCCGTTCGGTCTGATACCCGAGCCGCTTGCTGCATGTTATGCGTCACAATGGCAATCGTATATTTCTCTTTCAATTTCATAATCAATTCTTCAATCTTTAATGTTGAAACAGGATCAAGTGCTGATGTTGGTTCATCCATTAATAAAATGTCTGGGCTTGTAGCAATGGCTCTTGCGATACAAAGACGCTGCTGCTGACCACCAGAAAGGCCAAGAGCGGGAGCACTTAATCGATCTTTCACTTCATCCCATAGGGCAACATCTCGAAGCGCTTTTTCCGCGATTTCTTTCAATTGCTGCTTGCTCTTAACTCCATGAATTCTTGGTCCGTATACGACATTATCAAAAATTGACTGAGGGAATGGATTCCCTTTTTGAAACACCATACCGACATTTTTACGCAGCTCGACTAAATCGACACGACCTTTTAAAATGTTGTCATCTTTATACATCATATCCCCGGTGATTTTCACACCTGGCACTGTTTTGACCATAAGATTTAACGTTTTAATAAACGTTGACTTTCCGCAGCCAGACGGGCCGATAATCGCTGTGACTTCATGCTCTCTAATCGCTAAGTCAATATGCTTCAATGCATGATGCTGTCCATACCAAAGGTTCATATCATTCACACGAAACACTTCTTTTTTTGCTGTTTCAGTTGCTACTGCATTCATCAAATCCACCCGCCTTATCCAAATCGACCATTGATATAGTCTTCTGTTTTTTGCTGCGCAGGACGTGTAAAGATACGTTCTGTGGCATCATATTCTACTAGATCTCCGTTTAAGAAAAAGGCCGTACGATCAGATACACGGAGCGCTTGCTGCATGTTGTGTGTCACAATGACGATTGAATAATCATTTTTCAATTCACCTAATAGCTCTTCAATTTTCGCATTTGAGATAGGGTCTAGGGCAGAAGCAGGTTCATCTAATAGCAAGACACTTGGTTTCATCGCAAGTGTACGGGCAATACAAAGACGCTGCTGCTGACCGCCTGACAATGACAAAGCGGATCGGTGCAAACGATCTTTGACCTCATCCCATAACGCCGCCTTTGTTAAGCTTTCTTCAACCGCATCATCAAGCACAGATTTTCTTTTTTCCCCAGCATACTTTAACGCATGGGTGATGTTATTGTAGATCGATTTAGGAAAAGGATTTGGTTTTTGGAAGACCATCCCGATTTCTCTTCTTAAATTCACGACATTAATACGGTCATCCAAAATATTTAATCCTTCGTACATGATCGCCCCTTCACTTTTCGCACCTGGAATTAAATCGTTCATCCGGTTAATGCTACGTAAAAAGGTAGACTTCCCGCAGCCGGATGGGCCGATTAATGCGGTGATCGCATTCTTCTCAATCTCAAATGAAATGTGATTGACCGCTCTTTTTTCACCATAATAAATGCTTAAATCCTGCACCTGTAAAATCTGTTCCGCTTGAAGTGGAGCCTTTTTCGCTGCAATCTCTTTTTTTTCTGCTAGCATTTGAACCATATCCCCTTCACACCTCTCTCACATTATTTTGACGTAAGCTTTTTATGAATAAATGAACCAAGCCATCTAGCTGCTAAGTTGAACAATAAGACTGAAAGCACAAGTACAGCTGATGCACCATTTGCAATGGCCTCTGCATCTGGAATGATTCCTTGTGTATTGACGTTCCATATATGAACGGCTAATGTTTCTGCCGGTCTAAATACATTCAGCGGTGACGTATCAGAAAAAGGACTCCAGTTTGTGAAATCAAGGCGCGGTGTAGAGAGACCTGCTGTAAAAAGAAGGGCTGCCGCCTCACCAAAGACTCTTCCTGATGCTAAAATCGCACCAGTGATAATAGATGGAAGCGCACCTGGAATAAGGACTGTTTTGACTGTGTGCCACTTCGTTACACCAAGCGCAAGAGATGCTTCCTTTTGATCCTTCGGTACTGAGCGCAGCGCATCTTCTGTGACCCTGACCATCACCGGCAGGTTAAACACAGTGAGTGCAAGAGCTCCCCCAATGATCGTATAGCCCCAGCCTGTTAAATTCACAAACATGAGTAAACCAAACATACCAATGACGATAGATGGAAGCGAAGACAGCACTTCAATACATGTACGAATAAAATCTGTGACTTTGTTTTGAGGCGCGTACTCTGCCATATACACGCCACCGCCGACGCCAAGCGG
Source organism: Bacillus pumilus (assembly GCF_009937765.1). Lineage (NCBI taxonomy): Bacteria > Bacillati > Bacillota > Bacilli > Caryophanales > Bacillaceae > Bacillus > Bacillus pumilus. Next base: position 3,133,706 of record NZ_CP047089.1, read on the forward strand.
TACTGTAATCAGCATCGTAATAAACAAAATATAAAACGAGTTAAAGAGCTGATCCCTGATACCGCCGCCAGAGCCAATCGCACTTGAGCGGGTTGTTAAAAAGTCGAAATTTAATTCTTTTGCACCGTTGAAAATGATATAAGAAAACAAACCAACGAGAATCGCCGTAATAATGGCTGCACATAATCCAAATATAAATGTGGCAAAACGATCGGTCATTTTGCTATTCATTAAATCTTCCTCCTAGACGACAAGTATCTGATAATGAGTATGAACATAAATGATACAACTAGAAGGACAAGCCCCATTGACCAAAGTGTATTATTCTCAACACTTCCATACGTTGTGTGACCCATGTTTAACGTAATAATGGTTGTTAATGTACCAGCTGTATCCATAATGCTCTCTGGTAAATTACGCGTGTTTCCAATGACCATCTGTACAGCAAGGGCTTCGCCGAATGCTCTAGCCATGCCAAGAACGACCGCTGTCATTAATGTTGGCAGAGCTGCTGGTACAAGCACACGTCTAATCGTTTGCCATCTTGTTGCACCTAATGCGTACGATCCCTCACGTAAACTTTTTGGTAGTGAACCCATTGCATCAGTCGCAATAGATGTAACGGTTGGCAGAATCATAATAGACAGGACAATCGTTCCTGCTAGCACGCTATGCCCTGACCCGCTTGACTTGAAGTGACCGATAAACGGCACTAATACTGTAAGACCTATGAATCCGTAAACAACGGATGGAATCCCTACAAGCAATTCGATGACTGGCTGGAGGATTTTACGTCCCCAAGCAGGTGCAATTTCTGTCATAAAGATTGCGCCTGCAATGCCTAGTGGCGCTGCAATAAGTGCCGATAGGAGCGTGACGGCAATTGATCCGAAAATAAAAGGAAATGCGCCGTACTGCGGGTTTTCTGCTGTTGGGTTCCAATTGATACTGGTTAAGAACTCAATTGGGCTTACACCATTTACGATGAAAGATTGTAAACCCTTAATACCAAGGAAGATGGTGATGGCGATCGATACAGCGATCATTAAGAATGCGCAGAATCTCACCAAAATACTTCCTCTTACTTCATCCATTTGCCTATTTTTCTTCGAGCGAATCAGTCGATCGCTCGCTTCTGTATGTTCTATCTGCTTCATCTTTTTCTACACTCCTATGAATGTCATAAAAGGAAAAGTGAAAAGCTCCACTTTTCCTTCATCAGCAATTCAAGACCTATTACTTATCTGTTTGTTTGCCTGTTGCGTCTCTTTCTACTTTCATATTAGAAACTGAGATGTAGCCTTGATCTTTGACGATTTCTTTTTGTACTTCATCACTCATGAGGTAATCTAAGAATTGTTTTGCTAGACCATCCGGCTCACCTTTTGTATAAGAATGCTCGTAAGCCCAAATTGTATATTTACCGCTTTCTACATTGCTTTCTTCCGGTTTCACACCATCAATGCTAAGCGGTGTAATTTTGTCATCTGTTAAATAAGAGAATGCTAGGTATCCAATCGCACCTGGTGTTTCTGCAATCAATTTTTTCACTGTGTTTGAAGAATCTTCTGTGATTCCTTCTGCAGGTGTTGCACCATCAAGTGCATACTTCACAAATGTTGCACGAGTTCCTGAAGAGTCAGGTCTGTTCACAAGAGTGATTTTTTGGTCTTTCCCGCCAAGCTCTTTCCAGTTTTTGATTTTACCAGTGAAGATTTTTTTCAATTCGTCCTTTGAGATGTCTTTGACACCCACTTCAGGGTTTACAGCTGCAGCCATTCCAACAACTGCTACTTTGTGGTCTGTTAAAGCTTTTGCGTCGATCCCGTCTTTCTCTTCTGCGAATACATCTGAGTTACCAATTTGTACAGATCCTTCTGACACTTGAGAAAGCCCTGTTCCTGAACCGCCGGCTTGTACTTGAATATCGGCTTTTGGATGTTTATCCATGAATTTTTCTGCTGCCGCAAGAACTAAAGGCTGCATCGCAGATGATCCTGAGATGGTAATGGAACCTGATGCCTCATCTTTGTTTGAAGCATTTCCTTTACTGTCTTTTGAATCTCCGCTTGAGCTGCTGTTTCCGCATGCTGTAACGAATGCTAACAATGCGATTGTAAGGAAAGTAAGCAGCCATAATTTGTTCTTTTTCATTTCAAGAATACCCCCTGAATAATTTGTCCTACGAGTTATACATTAAAGGTTCTTTATTAATTTCGTTTAAATGGAATGTTAAGGTTTTGTAAATGTCGAAGTTTTGTAGAGATCTTGCGATGTTTTTTATGTATTTTGTCAATTTATCTCGGAATTTTTGAAGAAAACGTAAAAAAACGCCCACAAAAAGTGAGCGTTTTTACCTAGAAAAGGTCTAGTCATTTGTTTCTGCTTCATTTTCAATTTTATTTTTGTTCTTCGCTTGTGTATCATTGCTTTCCTGTTTTGATTTTAGCTCAAAGTATTTGTCTAATACTTGTTCACCGATATCATTTGTAATTGGATAGCGCTGATTGTAGTCCTGATACACCCATGGTACAACGACGGAAATGGCCACTTCTGGGTTATCAGCAGGCGCATACGCCACAAGTGTCGTGTTGTATGTTGGTGTGCCGCGTTTGCTTTTAATTGGGCCGTCATAGAATGATTGAGCGGTTCCTGTCTTGCCAGCTGGGTTATACTTTTTGTTGCCAAAGTTCGAGTAGGCTGTCCCTCTTGGGTTCTGCATGACAAGCTTGAACCCTTGCTGAACACGCTTGATCTGATCACTTGTCATGTCTAGTTTATTCAATACGTCTGGTTTGACGGATTCTGTTACAGCACCAATGCCGCGCTGCGGATCTGGCTCTCTCACTTCTTTCACAAGCTGCGGACGTAAACGATATCCGCCATTGGCAACCGTTGAAACGTATTGCGCCATTTGCAGCGGTGTAAACGTATCATACTGTCCAATTGCATAGTCAAGCAGGAGTCCAGATTGTGTAGACGTTCCTCGGTAGCCTGTCGCTTCGTTTGGCAGGTCAATTCCTGTTTTGACCCCAAGACCAAATTTACTGAAATTATAACGGAATGTATCAAAAGCTTTCGGATCGATTGGGAGCGGTTGGTTCTTACGATACTCCCCTTTTCCAACAGCAATCGCTGTTTTAAACATATACACGTTAGATGAACGCTCAAGTGCCGTTAAATCATTAATGAGTCCCATATTTTGATAGGATTTCTTAGGTGGTGACTGCGCGATGTACAGAGGTTCATCGTACTGGGTACTTCCAATATGAATCACACCTGTTTTATAGCCAGTCAGTACAGTGGCTCCTTTTACGGCTGAGCCCATCGCATAGGATGATGTCATTGTTCCTAATGCGTAGTCATCAAATTTGTATTTTCCGTTTTTGTTTGAAATCTGTTTCCCAGCAACGGAGAGAACTTCTCCATTTCTAGGGTCCATCATGACAACAAACGCACGATCAAGAAGCTCTGTCCCGCCTCTTTGTTTCGCACTTTTTAAGTTCTTTTCAATGATCTTTTCAACTGCCTTTTGTAGTTGAATATCAATGGTAAGCACAAGGTCTTTCCCGCTCTTTCCTTCTGTTAGCACTTTAGAGCTTGTTACATTGCCCTCTTTATCAGTTGTGCTCTGCTCTTTTTCCTTCTGTCCTTGCAGGACATCTTCATATTGATATTCTAAATAGCTTTTTCCTACACGATCATTTCGGCTGTAGCCGAGCGATAAATAATGTTCAAGTAGTGACTGCGGAAGTCCTTCATCACTTGAAGACACACTGCCGAGCATACTGCGGAGCAGTCCTTTATACGGATAGCTGCGTGACCAATCTGTTGTGACATCCACACCTGGCAACTCGTCCAAATGCTCAGAGACGTAAGCAATTTCGCTTGGCTTTACATCATCATTTTTAATGAATTGAGGCGTAAGTGCATACCCTGCATCCATTTGTCTTTTAATCGCAAGCACTTGTAAGTCTTTTTTCGTCAGTTGATTTAATTCCTTGTCCGTGATGCGTTTCAGCTGAAGCTCATATAATTTATCATCAGCGACCTTATCGTCACCCTTTAATTCTGATTCCTTTTGAACAAGCTTTTTCGCTTCGTTCGGATGCGTTAAAATCCAGAAATCTTTTTTGTCACGATCTGTGATTTTTTTCGTACTCACATGTATCATATCCGCTAATTTTGTAGCCACTTTGAGCCGCTCTTCTTGTGAAGTCGTCGAGGTTCTCGTATATGTAATGGCATTTAGCGCTTTATTGCTGACAATCGTATTATAATTTCGATCGTAAATTTTTCCGCGCGGAGCAGCTGAGCTGACATTTACATCCTCTTGTTTTTCTGCCTGCTTTTTATAATCTTCTCCATTGACAATTTGTACAAATCCGAGTCTTACAACAACACCAGTAAAAATAATAAACGCAGCTAAAAATAGTAAATTCAGCCGGAGTGGAAGTGTTTTGCGCCCTTCCTTCGCGTCTTTTTTGCTTTTCTTGTTTCTCATCACATCACCTTTTCTATCAAGAAAGAAATGGCACCCCTTTTTGTGTATAAAAGGTGCCATCATCATTTTAGCGGTTTTTCTATTATTTATCTAGAAATTTGATGTTCCATTGGTAAGAAATTTTACCTTTCTCCCTTAATAAGGTTCGTCTGAGAAACTGGCTTTTGACCGTCTGCCTCTTTCATATCAGCAGTTTTTTCTTTCAAATGAATATCTTTTACAAAGAAATAAATGAGGGTATGTCCCGCTCCAAGCACAACGAGAGATGCAGGTATCCCGAGCTCATCACCAAGTAAAGTGACAGACAAAAGAAACAACAAAATAGAACAAATACGGCCAGCATTTAAAAACAGCTCTCTGACCACAATATATTCAATTCGGGCTTTCCTTGCATACCTTGCATGACCGATGACATCGTATGTTAAGGATACATATGGAACAAGCAGAAGCGGATATCCTATCGCAATGGCGACCGCATACATGAGAAGTGATACATAGGACAAGTGAAAGACGATTAAGAACAAGGCTCCGTATAAAATCAGCCCGCCAAGCATGATGGCTTTCTTACGCCACTTTTTCTTAATCAAACGCGTAGCGAAGAAATAAGCGAAAAAAGCAACACCTGAGTTCACCAAACCAAATGTCCCAAGAGCAAGTTCACTGTTTGTTGCGATAAACACAAAGACACTGATTAAGAAGACAAAGACTCCTTCACGAAGCCCTTGAAAAAAGTGAGCTGTTGTAATCCTACGCCAATTCTCGTCAGCATGACGTTCTTTCCATATTTGCTTGATGATGAATTTCCCTTTGGACTGCCTTCTCTTGAGGAAAAAGCTCATCACAACCGCGAGTGAAAACAAAAAAAGCGATAACGTGAAAATCACCGTATAGCCTGTATCATCTGTTAATTGCGATATGACAATCCCCGCAATAAGAGGACCGATCATGCCAGCTGTAGATGACAGCACGCCGAGAAATCCATTAAAGAAATCTCTTGTTTCGGGCTCGGTGATCTCAAAGGTAAGTACGTTAAAAGCAAGCCAGTAAAAGCCATAACCGATCCCAAGGACACTCCCTAATAAAACAAGCCGCGCTGCTGCGTGCTCTCCTGCTATTAAGACAATTAAGTAAAAAGCAGCTAAGAAGATAACGCCGAAACGAAGGACAAACGCCCGGTCTATTTTTTTAGCGAGCTTGCCTGCGAATAAAAATGTAATCGGCTGCAGCACAACAATAGCCAGATTGTAAATCGCAAGATCGGTGAATTTCCCAGACTGTTTCCATAAATACACGTTTACAAACGTATTAGAAAGCGCAATGGCAAGTGCATATAATCCGCCAATCGTGAGGAGGAGCATTAAATCTCTTGTCACATCCATGTCCCCGAACATTTTCTTTAATCTGCTCATATATTTCATTCTCCTTTTCTACACAATAGTCTGTCTCATCAAAAGGCAGATATGTAAAAAAAGGAGGGAAAATATAAAAAGACCTGCTTCTCTAAAGAGCAGGTCTTTTCAAATCAAATGATTTATTTAGCTTCGCTGTAAAGGCGAGCCACTTCATCCCAGTTCACAACATTCCAGAATGCTGAAATGTAATCAGGACGACGGTTTTGGTAGTTTAGGTAGTAAGCATGCTCCCAAACGTCAAGTCCTAGAATTGGTGTTTTTCCTTCAGTTAAAGGAGAATCTTGGTTTGGCGTGCTTGTGATTTCAAGTTTGCCATTGTTCACAACAAGCCATGCCCAACCAGAACCAAAGCGTCCTGCAGCTGCTGCAGCGAAATCAGATTTGAATTTTTCAAATCCGCCTAATTCTTTTTCGATTGCATCTGCAAGTTCACCAGTTGGTGCGCCGCCACCGTTTGGTGAAAGAAGCGTCCAGAATAATGAGTGGTTAGCATGTCCTCCGCCATTGTTACGTACAGCTGTACGGATGTTCTCAGGCACAGAGTTTAGGTTAGCCACTAGCTCTTCGATTGATTGATCTTCAAGAGCTGATACACCTTCGATTGCTTTGTTTAAGTTTGTTACGTATGTGTTGTGGTGTTTTGTGTGGTGAATCGTCATTGTTTCCTTGTCGATATGTGGTTCTAATGCATCGTAAGCATATGGTAATTCTGGAAGTTTAAAAGCCATGGTTAAATTCCTCCTTAGAAATGTATGTACTGAAATGCTTCCTTAGGTATAAGCAAGCAATTCACCCTACTCAAAGAGTATCAAAAGAATTGGCTTGTTTCAACGTTATTGCTCATGATCTGAAACATTTCAGTGTTTATTTTGTATTTAGCCCTTTGGAAAAAGTTTTAAACTCCTTTTTTCTATTTATCGAAGGACATAGAATAAAAAGATGCCCAGCATCAGCGCTTGGATCAATCCTTTGGCAAATACCCCTGATATAAATCCGATTAATGAGCCTAATCCTACTTTCACACTTGTCTTCACATCTTTTTGATGAACAAGGAGCTCTGCAATAACACTTCCGATAAATGGACCAATGATAATTCCTGCAATCGGAATGACAAAGGGACCGACTAATAACCCGATGGTACTTCCCCAAATAGCTGCACGGCTACCACCAAACCGCTTGACCCCAATAAGATTTGAGACATAATCTGCCGCAAATAATACTGCGGTAAACACGGCTTGAATGAGCCAAAACGTCAGTGTCAGCGGCTCGAAGCTGAAAAAGAAACCATATAGAATAAATCCGAGAACGATAAAAACCACGCTAGGGATAATTGGATAAACAAGTCCAACAAATGCAATGATAAATGCACAAATAATGAGAATCCAATACAGCACGTCCAAGTCACAGCCGCCTCCTTTTTATTTGCTGTATTCATTATGCCTCATTCCTTCTATCTTAACCAGCAATGAAGGCCATACTTGTACTTGTTAGATAGACATTGATACAATATGAGAAATAGAAAAGAATGTAGGAAGTGAATTGATTGAACGTATTTAAATTATTGTTAAAAGGCATTTATTCACCAAAAGATATTGCTAAAGCACGGTTTACAGGGATTGGAAAAGCAATTTTATTCATTTTTATCCTTTCGATCATCGCAGCAGTTCCTCAGGGTTATCATATGAGCCAAGAGATCTCAAATGCGATGTCAGGATTTCAGCATGTGATCAAAAAAGATTTACCTGATTTCTCAATCGAAAAAGGAAAGCTTCAAGCGGATCAAAGTGAACCGATAGAAAAAGAAGAAAACGGCATTACGATCTTTTTTGATCCTGCTGAAAAAATAAAAGCAAGTGAGCTTGAATCAAAGCAAACGGCCATCGCATTATTAAAAGAAAAAGCAGTGATTGCCATCGATGGGCAAATGACAGATATTCCGTATCAGCTGCTTGGTGGAACGCTGACAAAAGACGAACTTGCCCGCGTGACAAATCAGAATCAAGCGATTATTATCCCAGTCATCTGTGTGCTGCTATATCTATCAACTGCGGCTCTCATGTTCATTAGCGCAACTTTCCTTGCGATGCTTGGTACATTTATTAAACGCATGCAACAAAAAGAGCTTTCCTTCCAAATGCTGTGGAAACTCTCTGCTTACTCACTCACATTAACAACAGTCTTTTTCGCCATCATGAGCGCATTAAACACACCTGTTGCGAATTCATTTTTATTAAATTGGGTCATTAACTTTATCTTCTTATACCTTGTTGTAAAGGAAATACCCGCTAAACATAAACCACTTGTTAAAAATTAATTAAGTATATGAAAGCTCCCCCAACTCGGAGGAGCTTTTTATGTATGTGCGTGCTCTATGATTCATCCGGATGAATGATCGCAAACAAATAATGATCTTCCCATACGTCATTAATCTTTACTTTTTTACGATTCAGTCCCTCATTTTCAAAACCTGTCTTTTCCAGCACACGAATGGAACCTATATTACTCGGCTTTACTCCAGCTTCAATACGATGCAGGTGCAGCTCATCAAAAGCATAATCGATGATTAAACGAATGGCTTCTGTCATATACCCTTTCCCACCATGCTTTTCATCAAGTACATACCCTAGCCAAGCTCCCTCTACCGGACCTCTTACGACAGAACTTAAAGAGATTGTCCCAATTAAGCCATCTGTTTCATTTAAGAAAATACCATGCATATAGGCTTCATCCTGCGCGCATCTTTCCACACTGCGCTGAATTCGTTCAATTTGACGAGACAACGTGAAAAAATCGTCTTTCACCAAAGGTGTAAATTGCTGAAAATAGGAGCGATTCTCAAGCTCAAGTGTAAGTAGTGATTGTGCATCTTTTTCTGTTAGCACTCTCACATATATATGCTGACCGATTTTCTTCAAAAACTCTCCCCCTGTTCTTATTTTATCATAATCGTGATAGATGCTTGATAAAGCACCGCCGAACGTAAATTCATTACAAGACACACTAGAACGAACTAGAACCTTCCTTTCCAGCTTTTCTTCTCATGTTGGTTCTATCATTTCAGCACATGCATAGACTGAAGTAAACTCTTAAAAGCGGTGAGTGAAATGCGGCGTATTATTTTTTTGCTAATCAGTTTGTTTGTCCTCTTTATTATCTTTTTTGATTTGAAAAATGGCACCATCCCCGTTGAAGAAGGTCCAGCAGTTCCTGCAAATGCCTTTCAAACGGCTGAGAAAAAAGCATATAAGAAGGTCACGGTGAAACAAGGTGAAACCGTCGTCTCTATCGTTCATACAAGTAAGCCACTTGATGAAGTCATTGAGGATTTCGAAGAGCTGAATCAAGGCGTCAAAGCAAACGAAATTCGGGCAGGCAGCACATATAAGTTTCCGGTATATAAGAGATAAAACGTTAATTCCTTGTCATTCATACAAAGAGACTGTTACAATATGAACTGTAAAACAAGACGTACATAGCAAATGATTGCTTGTACACTAAGGAGCGATTGACAAGTGAGTGAAGTCACACATCGTACTAAAACGCGTCCCGTCAAAGTGGGACCTTTAACTATAGGTGGAAATAATGAGGTTGTCATTCAAAGTATGGCAACAACCAAAACACATGATGTCGAAGCGACAGTAGCTGAAATTAAGCGTCTTGAAGAAGCAGGCTGTCAAATCGTGCGTGTCGCATGCCCAGACGAGCGTGCAGCAAATGCGATTGCAGACATAAAAAAACAAATCAACATCCCGCTTGTTGTCGATATTCATTTTGACTACAAGCTTGCACTGAAAGCGATTGAAGCAGGTGCAGACAAAATTCGAATCAATCCAGGGAACATCGGAAGACGAGAAAAAGTCGAAGCAGTTGTGAAAGCAGCAAAAGAAAAAGGCATTCCAATCCGTATTGGGGTAAACGCTGGTTCATTAGAGAAAAAAATTCTTGATAAATACGGTTACCCAACAGCAGATGGTATGGTTGAAAGTGCACTGCACCACATTAAAATTCTTGAAGATCTAGATTTTCATGATATCATCGTCAGCATGAAAGCATCTGATGTCAACCTAGCGATTGAGGCATATGAAAAAGCAGCAAAAGCATTTGACTACCCTCTTCACCTTGGGATTACAGAATCAGGTACATTATTTGCAGGTACGGTCAAAAGTGCAGCTGGTCTAGGTGCTATCTTGAATATGGGGATTGGGAACACACTCCGCATCTCATTAAGTGCTGATCCAGTTGAAGAAGTAAAAGTAGCACGCGAACTGTTGAAATCATTTGGTCTTGCAGCAAATGCAGCAACACTGATCTCTTGCCCAACTTGTGGACGAATCGAAATTGACCTCATTAGCATTGCAAATGAAGTCGAAGAATATATCTCCACAATTAAAGCACCGATTAAAGTAGCTGTTCTTGGCTGTGCTGTAAATGGTCCAGGGGAAGCGCGTGAAGCTGACATCGGAATTGCCGGCGCTAGAGGCGAAGGTCTATTGTTCCGTAAAGGTGAAATTGTTCGTAAAGTACCAGAAGAAACGATGGTTGAAGAACTGAAAAAAGAAATCGATAAAATTGCTGAAGAGCACTATGCAAAAATGGAAGCTGAAAAAGCAAAAGCCAACGCATAACAAAAAACGCCTGACGTCACTGTCAGGCGTTTTTCTGTTGTTCTTGTTAAAAGAACGGGGTGATAAATATGCCTAGGATGACGGAAACAATTCCGATCCCGATTGACCATGCGCCAAGCGCATGTGCTCCTTTTCTTCTTGCAATATAACCAACGACGATTGCCGCTACTCCTAATAGCACCGGCAAGACAAATAACGAGATAATCGCAATCGCGAGGGCTGTATAGCCTATCCCCTTACTGCCTGAATCGTCACCTACTTGGTCACGTTCTCGTCTATCTACTCGATCTCTTGAAGCCTGATATGGCTCTGCAATTTCAGCAGCTGTTTCCTCTAGATAGCCATCATCATTACTAAAGTGTGTGTCGATTTCACGATCATTTCTTCTGAAATCTTCGTCTCTTTCCATGATCAATTCCCCCTTTTGGTTAATAGAAAGGAGCTTTTTTAGTATGAGCAAAAATGTCTGTTTCATGTTTGCTAAAACTTGCTGGAATTGTGAATTGATTATGTTACACTTTAAGAGTATAAAAATGAGGAGTGTGGGCATGTTACGTTTAGGAATTGATATTGATGGCACAGTGACGGCGCAGGACACCTTTGTTCCCTATTTAAATGAGTCGTTCCAATGTGCCATGACACTAGAAGATATGACAGAATATGATTTGACGAAGCTTTTAAATATTTCACAAGAAGAGTTTTGGGGCTGGATGAATCAGCATGAGCCTCTTATATATAAACAGGCAAAGCCTGCTAAGGACGCAAAAGAGATTCTTGATCAAATGAAACATCAGCACAGGCTGATCTATATTACAGCAAGAAGGCAGCATCATGCGGATATCACCTATGAGTGGTTCCACAAACATCACGTGCACTATGATGACATTGAGCTGGTTGGCGGTCATCATAAGCTCGAAGCTGTCCAGAAGCACGAGATTGATGTGTTTTTCGAAGATCATCATGGGAATGCCACAATGATTGCAAAAGAGGCTGACATCCCGGTTATTCTTTTTAACTCCCCATATAATCAAATGCCCATTGATGACAGGATTATACGCGTCAACAACTGGCAGGAAGCATCTCAATGGATCAAACAATACGAGCAGCGTTTGGAAACTGCTTATTAATACAGAAAAGCCGATACTCTAATGTATCGGCTTGTTTGATAGAACAAGCTGCCCTTCTGTCATGAGAAAATGGTATAGTGCTCCCTTCATGCCTGCTTGATTCAAGTAATAGCACGTTTCCACCATCACTTGAATGTTTTTCCACGCAGGCAGAGTATGTAAATGTTTCTCAATGTTTGATAGCAAATCTGGTCTTGCACTTACACCGCCGCCAATGAGGATTTTCTCTGGATTAAGGACGGTTGCTACATTGTAAATGCCAATGGCGATTCGCTTGTACCACTGATCCACTAGTTTTTCAATGGACGGATCATGCTTTGCCTTTTCAAAAATGTCTTGACCGTCTATTTGAGTACTTTGGGGAATGCCTTGTTTTTCTTTATAGCTGCGAATTAAACCCGCCGTTGAAGCACTGCTGTTGAGTGTTGTAAATTGTCCATTGTCTGTTTCTGTCAGCATCATGCCAAATTCACCGCCGCGGAAGGAAGCTCCGCGCACAAGTTGACCACCAGCGAAAATACCACCTCCAACACCTGTGCCAAGCGTCATACAAATAAAACTGTCACACTCTTTCGCATGACCACTATATCTTTCTGCAAGAGCTGCACAGTTCGCATCATTTTCGACTTCAACACGAAGAGAGGTTTTCTCTTCTAAAAGAGTTTTTAGATTTTGACCATTTAAGGCAATGATGGCTCCTGCAAATTCTGTATAACCTGTTTCACTGTCCACAAAGCCCGGAAGACTAATCGCGATTCCGCTGACATCTGACGTTTTCTGATATTGCTTGACCACATCCGCCATCGTTTCTAAAAACGGTTCAAGCTGACGACAGTTCGTTTCATAGTCACCACTCGTGACCAGCTCCCCCTCCTGATCCATTAATCCATGTTTTGTTCTCGTTCCGCCTACATCAAACACGACATAATACGCCACTTTTGACCCTCCCTTTACTCCAAAAGACACAAATTTCTTCAGTACCTTGTTCTCATTTTAATGAAACAGCCGCCCTTTGTAAAACGTTTTCAAAAAGACAAGAGAAAACGCAGCTCTGCGGCTAACGGTTTCAGTTTTGAAGTAGAAAATATCAATAGAACACCATTATTGGATGAACAATAGAAAAAGCAATGGAGTTGATTTACCATTGCTTTTCAAGTTAATTGATATACTTTTCTTGGTACGCCTTAAATTGTTCTTCGTACTTTTTTAATTTTTTCCCATCAACTTTTGAATTTAATTTCGGTTTTCGCTTTCCAATAACCATCACATCTTTATCAACAATAGGACTTGCTAAAAAAATGTATGGCGCAAAACGATCACACTTCGTATTTGGAAGGGTTACAGATAACCTAGCATATTCTTCTGTCGGGAACTGATTCGAAATTTCAAGTTCCTTGAGTCCCTCTAATTCCGATATTGGCTCTAAAGACTCGTCCTTCACTTTTATATTAGATAAGCACAGGCACAGATATGTTAAATTCTTAAGGTATCTTAATGGTTGAAGAGTATGTAAATTTAATGCATTCCAAACCCCGCCTGACAATTGTAACAATTCTAAACCAGTGTTTTTTTGCAAAGGGGCTATGTCATTTAACTTTGAAAAATCTGTTATTGATAAAGACTTTAAATAAGTGTTTTTTGATAAATCCCATAAACTTTGTGCCTTTGTATTCCATTCAAGTGCCAATACCTCAAGATCCTTAAGAGAACTAATGATTGATAAATCTTCTATCTTCTACTCTCATTTCATGTACAAAGAGCATTTTGGGATTAACTAAGCTCAAGATCGTATCGAATTCCTTTTGGTGCACTTTGTAAATCCACAATTTCGTCAGGTTAGAAAAAGATTTCAACCTGTCAATATTTTTTGTTTTCCCTGTAATTAACAATTCAGTGGAATCTTCATCTACATCGGCTAAATCACGAACAACTTCTGGTCGTTCATCCAAATGAAAAATATATTGTGAGTGTTCTTTTAGCATTCTTTTACCTCCACATCTACGAATGACGGAATTTCTACATTAATTTTATCAGAATGTTGCTGTTAAAACATTAACATCGTTAGCTCCTGTCGATATTTCTTCCAAAAAAACAAGAGTAGTTAGTAAAATGCCTCAAATAAAAGAACTCCAATTCAAATATGAATTGGAGTCCTCATTAAATGACGGATCTATTTTTTCTACCTTAAAACAGAACCCGTTACTCTGCGGCTGACTGTTTTATGAATGAACTTCCTTCGGTTCGCAAGAAGGACACGTTCCGTATATTTCGAATTTATGTCCGCTAATGTGATAATCCTCTAGATCGGCGTCTAATTTGTCCATAGGGCAGGCATCAATCTCCTTTGTTTTACCACATGCGAGACATATAAAATGATGATGGTGATGAGAAAAGGAGCATTTAAAACGAAAAAGCTTCTCTCCTGACAATTCCGTTGTTTCTAATATACCTAAGTCTTCATATAGTGACAGGTTTCGATAAATCGTATCAAAGCTAAGACCTGGATAGTCTTCACTTAGTGCCGTCAGCACATTTTTAGCAGTCAAATATTTATCAGAATCAGAAAACAGTTGAAGCATGTCTTCACGTTTGCTTGTATGCTTGTAGCCTTTTTCTTTTAATAAATCAAGCGCTTCTTGTACGTTCATGATGATTCCCCCTTTTGAATTTCCCAATAAAAATACATCCGATTAAAATCAAAATGGACAGCATCACAATGGTTCCGCCTGGCGCTAAATCTAGGTAATAGCTTAAGATCAACCCTGCCAATACAGACAATTCACCGAACAAGATCGAAAGGAAGATCGCCTGTTTGAAGCCTTTGGCAATGCGGATACTTGCCGCAACAGGAAGTGTCATGAGCGCAGAGACAAGCAGTGTACCTACGATACGCATCGATGCCGCAATGACAAGTGCGACAACTAAGATAAAAATGAAATGAATCCATTTCGCTGAAATACCAGAAGCCTTTGCATGCTCTTCATCAAAAGAAAGTAAAAATAATTCTTTATATAAAAGCACGACAACTAACACCACAATGAGTGAGATTCCAACAACAATCCAAAGATCTAATCTCGACACCGCACTGACACTTCCGAACAAATAACTAAACAAATCTGTATTAAAGCCATTCGCTAGTGAAATGAAGATGACGGAAATCCCAATACCACCTGATAAAATAATAGGGATCGCCAGTTCCTGATAATGCTTATACACAGATCGCAGGCGTTCAATAAATAACGAACCTGCAACTGAAAACGCCATCCCTAAGTATAGCGGGCTCACCCCTGTCAAGAGGCCGAACTTTTTATCAAGGAATAAACTTGCTGCAATACCGGCAAGTGAAACGTGACTGAGGGCGTCTGCAATCAGCGAAAGCCTTCTCACGACGATAAATACACCAAGCAAGGGCGCAATAAAGCCGATCAGCATTCCTGCGATAAACGCATTTTGTAAGAATTCATAATGAAAAAATGGAAATAGCATTATTCATGTCCCCCATGATGGTGATGATCGTGATGAATCACTTGAATGTCATGTCCGTAAAATTGGGATAGCGCTTGATCATCCATTGAATCAAACGTTTCTGCATCACCGTGGAAATGAAGTGTCTGATTTAAGCAAGCCACATGGGTGACTTTATCAGAAACAGTGCCCACGTCGTGTGTGACGAGAATTAAAGACATTCCTTTTTCTTTGTTTAATGTTTCTAGCAACTGATAAAAGCCTTCTACTGTCCGCTGGTCTACCCCAACCGTTGGTTCATCTAAGATAAGCAGCTTGGGCTGACTGACAAGCGCACGGGCAATAAAGGTACGCTGCTGTTGACCGCCTGAAAGTTCCCCAATGTTTTGATGCTTCAAATCTTGTATCCCAACTGAGCGAATGGCATCCTCAACTTGCCATTTGTCCTGCTTGCTCATTCGTTTAAATAATCCTATTTTCGCCGTCAACCCACTTGCGACGACTTCGTAAACAGAAGCAGGAAAACCTGTATTAAAACTATTCGCCTTTTGAGAAACAAATCCAATTTGGTCCCAGTCTTTAAATTTAGAAGCAGGCGTGCCAAATAGTTTTAATTCGCCTTGCTGTGGTTTAATGAGCCCAAGCAGGCATTTTAATAAGGTTGTTTTACCAGATCCATTCGGTCCAACAAGTGCTAGAAAGTTCCCTTCCTCTACTGTTAAATGAATGTGATCTATGACATTTCTCTGTCCATACGAGTACGAAATGTCCTTCATTTCAATAATTGGCTTTGCCATGAATCTTTCCACCTTCAATCAATATAAAAAGAATGATTACGATTTATACAACAAAAAGAAAATGGCTTTTGCCATTTTCTCTGTCCATACATACACTTCATTATATAAAAGAAAGATTAAAAAGTAAAATAAAAGCTAATGAATGGCTGTTTTGAATTTACCGCCTTTTGTTTCATGCGTATCCATAATTGTAATAAATGCTTGACTATCAATTTCAAATACAAT
This sequence comes from Bacillus pumilus, assembly GCF_009937765.1. NCBI lineage: Bacteria > Bacillati > Bacillota > Bacilli > Caryophanales > Bacillaceae > Bacillus > Bacillus pumilus. The sequence goes on from NZ_CP047089.1 coordinate 3,149,861, forward strand.
GGATTTTAGCTTTGTGATTTCAAGTCTTGTGACAACGGCGTAGATGACATCCTTTTCTTCATCTGTATAACCACCTTTCCCTCTCAACTTTGTCGTTCCCCTACCAAGTCGATGAAGAATCGCATCTGAAATTTCATCATAATAATCTGATACGATAATGACAGCTTTTGTTTCATCAAGTCCTTGAATGACAGCATCAATTGTTTTCATTGCCAAATAATATGTCATGACAGAATACATAGCCTGCTCTGGTCCGAAGACAAAGCCTGCCCAAATAAAAATGAACACATTGACGATCATGACAAACTCACCGACGGAAAAAGGAATTTTTTTCGTTAGCAGAATGCCTAAGATCTCCGTTCCATCCATTGAGCCTCCATTACGGATGACAAGTCCAACACCAAAACCAAGTAATAGCCCGCCAAATACAGTAGCTAAGATTGGCTGAGTGGTAAATGCCTCTACATGATGGAGTGAAGATTCTATGACGGCTAAGCTGACAATTCCAATCACAGTGGAAATAAGAAACGTTTTTCCAATATGTTTGTATCCTGATATCATAAATGGAATATTTAAAATGACAACAATCGTCGCAAAATTGATGAATGGGTTATCTGTAAAGAGATAATCCAAAATAAGCGAAATGCCGATGATGCCTCCATCAATAATATTGTTTGGCACTAAAAATAATTCAATGCTAACCGCTGCGCATGTAGCTCCTACTAGAATCAGAAAAATTCTCAAAATAAAATGAGGCACTGATTCCTTTCTATGCTGTTTATTTGCCATACGTTCTCCCCTCTACACCTGTTAAATTTTCAATGAACATTTATTCACTTTACTATTTTATCATTTCACAGGGTAAAATAAAATTTTTTGCACATTTTCCGTTTTCGCCCATACATTGTTACAGAGGGGAGGAATGGAAGTGATTTTAATCCAAAAAATTGTCCTGCAGCGGCTCAATCAGATCACAGCAAATGATCTGTTAAGGTATGCGAAGCAGTATGGTGTCAGTTTAACGTCAAACCAAGCTGCCGAGGTGGCCAAACTGATGAATGGGAAAAACGTCAATATTTTTAATGATGCAGAGCGTAACCGGCTTCTTAAGCAGGTGGAAGCCATTACGTCTAAACAGACAGCTCAGACTGTCAATGATCTGTTTAACCAGTTTACAAGTTAAGCAAAAAAGGGCCGCATTTAGCGGCACCTCATGTTGTTGTATGCTTTTTTACTGATCTTTAATTTTATCTAGTAAGCCTTCGTCAAATTGCTTTTCTTTTAGCATCGCAATTTCGAATTTGTAAGGTGGTTTTTTGTTCTTTTTATCTTCACCTACATAAGGCGTTTCTAAGATTTTTGGCACATCTTGAAGCTGCGGATGATGCACAATATTGTTCAGTGCATCGAAGCCAATTTCACCAAAGCCGATATTTTCATGTCGGTCTTTTCTTGCGCCTTGTACGTTTTTACTATCATTAATATGAAGAACCTTGATTCGATCAATTCCGACGATTCGATCGAATTCTTCTAACACCCCATCAAAGTCAGTCACAATCGGATACCCAGCATCGTGTGTGTGACACGTATCAAAGCAAACAGAAAGTGCTTCGTTATGTGTCACTCCGTCGATAATTTGGGCAAGCTCTTCAAAGCTTCTTCCGCATTCTGATCCTTTGCCAGCCATTGTCTCAAGTGCAATTTGAACCTTTTGCCCTTTTACGATGACTTCGTTTAAGCCTTCAATGATTTTTTGGATTCCCGCTTCTGGTCCTGCTCCGACATGTGCACCCGGGTGGAGAACAATTTGCCTCGCACCTAGCGCTTCTGTACGTTCAATTTCAGAACGAAGGAAGTCCACGCCAAGCTCAAAAGTCGCAGGATTGACGGTGTTCCCAATATTAATAATATATGGTGCATGGACGACGATATCTGTCATACCATGCTCTTTCATATGCGCTTGTCCAGCTTCAATATTGAGGTCTTCAATTTTTTTGCGGCGCGTATTTTGCGGTGCACCTGTATAAATCATAAACGTATTCGAACCATAAGAGGCAGCTTCTTGACTCGCTGCAAGAAGCATATGTTTTCCGCTCATGGATACATGTGAACCAATTTTCAACAATGTTTCCCCCTACTTTCCATTACGCTTTGACTTTCTACGTTCCTGTCTTTTGATTTTGTCCATCTCACGTGTCATTTTCTTTTTATATCCAGGTTTGACGGCTTTCGGTTTTCTCACAAGACGCTTTGCTTTTTCTTCAATTTCATTAGGTGCTTTTTTACGTCTTTGACGCTTCAAGCGGTCATCTGCATCTCGCCATTCGCCATGTACAATGGTTTTATTTTCAAACACAACGCCCATTTTCTCGATTTGAATGAGTGCATCCTCATCAGCAAGCTCATAAATGGTCATTGCAATTCCAGATGAACCAGCTCGAGCTGTTCGACCAACACGGTGAACATAAAAATCAAGATCAGATGGAAGTTCATAGTTGATCACATGGCTGACGCCTTTAATATCAATTCCGCGGGCTGCAAGATCAGATGCCACAATATAAGTGAACTCTAAATCATCAATTTGCTTCATCACTTTTTTACGTTCGCGCGGCGTTAATCCGCCGTGTAGCACCCCAACCTTCATTCCTTTTTCTTGTAGGAATGATGCGATTTCATCAACGGTTGTTTTTGTATTGGCAAAAATGATGCCTAAATAAGGCTGTACATTCGTCACCATTTCATGAAGCAATTTTAGCTTGTCACGTTGTTTAGATGGGACTAAAATATGCTGAATGTTTTCAGCTGTAATTCGTTTTGGTTCAACATGGGCATATTTGGGATTGTCCATATATTTTTTCAGGAACGGTTTTAGTTTTTCTGGAATCGTTGCTGAGAACACAAGCATTTGTAGCTGTTCTGGCATTTGTGAGCCAATACGGTCCACATCTTCTAAAAATCCCATATCCAGCATTAAATCCGCTTCATCAATGACTAGAGATGTCGCTTTGTAAACGTTCAGCGCCTGCTCATGAATGAGGTCAGCAATACGTCCAGGTGTACCAACAACCAAATGCGGCTGGTTTTTTAGCTTTTGAATGGATTTCTGCTTGTCCGTTCCGCCAATGTAAAGCTTTGCTTTAATCTCTTCTTCTGGAGAAGCATTTTTTAAAATCGTTTGGGCTTCTTTGAAAATTTGATTGGCTAATTCTCTTGTAGGTGCAGTAATCACGACTTGTACGTGCTCTTTGCTTGGATCAATTGAATGAATCAGCGGCAATAAGTACGCGTGGGTTTTTCCTGTTCCTGTTTGTGATTGACCAATCACGCTTTCTCCTTTTAACACAGCAGGGATGATTCTTTTTTGAATATCAGTTGGCTCATAAAAGCCCAGTTCATGAATAGCATCTATAATAAAAGACTTTAATTCATATGTCGTAAATTTTGTTTCGTTCATGTTTTCACTCCTTAAGGCAATGCCTTTTTGCTCATCTCCTCATTATAGCTGATTTTCAGCAAAAAAACCATGTCCGCTTTTCTTACAGGAAACCAATTGATGCTTCCTTGCATAACCTATGAAGAGAAAGAGAATGCAGTAAGGGAGGTACAAGTATGTTAGGGCAAAGGCCTATGGGCGATTTTCAGCCGCACCGTCCCTCACGCCGGCATCTTGGAAATGGCGGACAGCCCGGAATTTTTCAAAGGAGGCAGCAGACTCCTATCGAACAGCCTTTTCAAGGGCAAGGCAATCAATTTCAGCAAATGATGCCTCGCTCCCCGTCTGTACAGGGAGGCGGTGTACGCGGAATGGGCGGAATTCCAGGGGGCGAAAGCCGTGCACTAGGCGGCGGAGCAGGAATGAAAGGCATGCTCGCTAAATTTCTTCCTGGCGCAGGGGGAGCAGGGGTCTCTGGAGGTGGTGCGGGATTACAAGGAATCCAGAGCTTCGCAAATCCTGCAACGCTCTCAAGCATGTTAGGAAATGTTCAAAAAGTGCTCGGTATGGCGCAGCAATTTACACCAATGATTCAGCAATACGGTCCTTTAGTCAGAAACCTGCCTGCGATGATTAAGCTGTACAGCCAGCTTGGCAGTGCGGATGATGAAACAAGCACAGATGAAGAACCTAAAGAAATCGGCGAGGAAACAGAATTGCCAAAAGAGGAAGCAGCACAAGATGATGAAATAGAAGAAAACGAAGAAGAACCAGAGGATATTCTTATCAAAAAAGCAGCCCCTCTCACATCGCCTGCTCCTGAAGCAAAACCGAAAAAAAGACCTGGCAGCTCTGTTCCAAAACTATATGTCTAGTGTTCTTTTAACGGCGAAGTGTCCCCTGCGTATAACAATCTTTGATATATACGCTTACTTTGGCTATAATGGAAGCTAGAGAATGATAAAAAGCCGTTTTTCACGGCTTTTTATATTGTTCTTCTCTAGCAGCACTTCCCTACAGGAGGACGAATAAATGAATGTAATTAAAATTTCGCCGCGTGGCTATTGCTATGGCGTTGTAGATGCAATGGTCATTGCTAAAAATGCCGCACTTGATAAAAACTTGCCACGCCCAATTTATATATTAGGTATGATTGTGCACAACAAACACGTGACAGATGCTTTCGAAGAAGATGGGATTTACACACTTGACGGACCAAACCGCTTGGACATTTTAAAGCAGGTTGAAAGCGGAACAGTCATTTTCACTGCTCATGGCGTTTCACCTGAGGTTCGTCAAATTGCAGAAGAAAAAGGTCTTGTCGCCATTGATGCAACCTGTCCCGATGTTACGAAAACACATGAACTCATTTCAGAGAAAACAGCCGATGGATATGATATTATTTATATCGGGAAAAAAGGTCATCCTGAGCCAGAGGGAGCTGTCGGAGTAGCCCCTGACAAGGTGCATCTTGTCGAATCAGAAGCCGACATTGAGGCGCTCGATTTAACATCAGATAAACTGCTCATTACCAACCAGACGACGATGTCTCAGTGGGATGTCCACGATCTGATGGAGCTCATAAAAGAGAAATATCCTCACGTTGAATACCATCAAGAAATTTGTCTTGCAACGCAAGTACGTCAGGAAGCTGTATCTGAGCAAGCTGGCCAAGCCGATCTTACCATTGTTGTCGGCGATCCAAAAAGTAATAACTCCAATCGTCTGGCACAAGTGTCAATGGAGATTGCGGGAACGCAGGCTTACCGTATTGGTGACCTAAGTGAGCTCAAGCTGGAGTGGCTACAAGGCGTAAATACCGTTGCCATTACTGCTGGCGCTTCTACACCAACACCTATTACAAAAGAGGTGATCCGTTTCTTAGAAAACTACGAGCCGGATGATGAATCAACTTGGAAGATCGAACGGTCGGTTCCTCTTTCGAAAATACTGCCACGCGTGAAAACAAAGAAATAAAAGAACGTCAGAGCATAGAGGCTCTGACGTTTTTTTGTTTACATAAATTGAAATGGATTTGTGTTGGATTCAGAAACAAACAGTTGTACATCATACTTTTTATCTGAACATAACGATTGAAGTTTCGCCTTTACGCCCTCTTTCATAATCTTTTCAGCATAATGCCCTGGGTCTACTACGTTCAGCCCGAGCATCATGGCATCATGGGCGACGTGGAAATAAAGATCTCCTGTCACATACACATCAGCACCCATTCTTTTTGCTTGATGAATATATTTATTTCCGTCTCCGCCAAGCACAGCTACTTTTTTCACAACAGCGTCCTGATTACCTACAAAGCGAGCACCATTTACATCCAGCTTTGTCTTCACAAATTGTGTAAAGTCTCCAAGGGTCATTGGTTCTCTTAGCTCTCCTATACGGCCAAGCCCTTTTTGAATAGATGGAAGATCTGTTGTGTGTACACTATAAGCGACTTCTTCATAAGGATGTGCTTTGATCATTTCTCGAATGACTTGTTTTTCAATACTTGCTGGGAAAATGGTTTCAATCCGCACTTCTTTTACAAATTCCAATTGACCGGATTCACCAATGAACGGGTCTGCATCTTCTGATGGTAAAAAGCTGCCTGTCCCTTCATTTGAAAACGCACAATGACTGTAGTTGCCAATATGGCCGGCACCCGCATTTCCTAAAGCTGTACGGATGGCTTCTTCAAATTCCTGCGGGACATAAAGGGCAAGCTGTTTGATTTGATCTTCATATGTTGGGACTAACACACTTGTTTCTTCAAGTTCTAAAGCCTCCGCAAGCAAGTCGTTGACTCCTCCATCAGTCACATCTAAATTCGTATGTGCCACATATACTGCAATATCATGTTTGATGCATTTCTCAATGATCCGTCCAGCTGGCTGATCTGTCGCTACATGTTTTAACGGACGGAAGATCGGTGGATGATGAGCAATAATGAGATCCACATTTTTTTCAATTGCCTCATCTACCACATTCTCTAATACATCTAAGGTGATCATGACATTGTTTACCTTTTTATTTAACGTTCCAATTTGGAGACCGATTTTGTCACCTTCCATGGCATATGCTTTTGGTGAAAACTGTTCAAATAATTGGATGATTTCATGTCCGTTTACTGTTTTAGCCAACAGTCAAAACCTCCTTTAAAATCTTTATTTTCACATGCAGCTCTTCAAGGCGCTCCTTGTTCTCTTCTGTTCGTGCTGCCTGCTGGATTTGACTTTTGATCTTCTCCATATGCTGAAGTTCTTGCATCCACTTGCGCCGGAAGACGTCATTTTGCTCTTTCGCAAGAAACGGACCAACTAGCATGCCGGTTTGAATTGACATCCCTTTATAGGCTTTATCTTTGTCGCCTTTTTCGGCGATGATGATTTCGTATATTTTGCCATCCTCTTCTAAAATGACTTCACCCATCAATTCATACCCCTCTTGATAGAGCCATAAACGAATGTGGTGAGCATGGATATTCGGCTGAAGAATGAGCCTTTCATGCCCTGTGAGCTTATGCTTGCCGTCATTTAAAATGCTTGCGATGAGTGCTCCGCCCATACCTGCAATCGTGACTGCATTCACTTCACCCTTTTCAATGACTTCAAGGCCATTTCCTTTTCTGACCGAGATCTGGTCATCTAATTCTAGTCTATGTACTTGCTGCTTCGCTGATTGAAGTGGTCCTTCTGTTATTTCACCAGCAATCGCTTTTACTGCTTTATGATGCAGGATCGCATAGCACGGCAAATAGGCATGATCTGAGCCGATATCAGCAAAGACAGCCTCATCTGGTAAAAAGTCTGCGACTCTTTTTAATCGTTTTGATAAATTCATTTCATTCATACGTATCACTACTTTTCTTTAATGTTCATTCTTGTCTATCTTATATAAATTAAAAGTCGTTTTCAAATGAAAAAAAGCTCTTCTGATCAAAAAGAGCTTTTTGCGTAACATTATTTAATTTTGGATACCCATTCTGACATTTCATCGAGCTTTTCATTCGGGATTAGCCCGGCTGGCATCCCGTTGCCGCCTTCTTGAATTTTCTTCTTAATGTCTGCTACTTCAAGCTTGTCTCCAACACCTTTTAATGCAGGACCTGCACCGCCTTCATAGTTTTCCCCGTGACAGCTTAGACAGTTCTGTTTATACAATTCTTCCGGCGTCGCATTTGCTGTTTCTTCTTGCTTTTGCTCCTCGCCTCCAGAGGCGATTTTGTCTTCATCTTTCAACCCCTTCATTGATAAGAAAAAAGTGAGTCCAATACCTAAAATGGCAATCAATAAAAATGGTATAAGTGGATTCCGTTTCATTTCTTTCATCCTCCCCTTTGTGAAAACCCCTTTAAGACTATACAAACAATTCTAATTCTACTTTAATTTTACAAAAAGTAAACGAATTATGATACAAAACTTTGGTCAAGTTCACAGATTAGACAAAAATGATGCAAAGATGAGAAATGAAGCCTTCAGCACATTTTGTTGTATTTTTTATACATCTTTTCTCTAAGAACGTTGCAAATTCATTATTTATTCAGTAAAATATAATCAGATTGAAAAAAGCGTTTTCATTTTTGATGAAGAAAGAACGGATCTCTTTCAAGATCCGTCCAGTTTCTACTCTAAGAAGTCTTTTAATCGTTTACTTCTGCTTGGGTGTCTTAATTTACGAAGAGCTTTCGCTTCAATTTGGCGGATACGCTCTCTTGTGACGCCGAACACCTTTCCAACCTCTTCTAACGTACGTGTTCTTCCGTCATCTAGTCCGAAACGTAGTCTCAGTACATTTTCTTCACGGTCCGTCAGCGTGTCTAATACATCTTCAAGCTGCTCTTTTAACAATTCGTATGCAGCATGGTCAGATGGAGATGTCGCCTCTTGGTCTTCAATAAAGTCACCAAGGTGCGAGTCATCTTCTTCACCAATAGGTGTTTCTAAAGATACTGGCTCTTGTGCAATTTTAAGAATTTCTCTAACCTTTTCTGGCGTTAAATCCATGTCTTCAGCAATTTCCTCTGGCGTTGGTTCTCTGCCTAGGTCTTGCAGAAGCTGTCTTTGAACACGGATCAATTTATTAATGGTTTCCACCATATGAACCGGGATCCTGATTGTTCTTGCCTGATCGGCAATCGCACGCGTGATCGCCTGTCTAATCCACCAAGTCGCATATGTTGAGAATTTGTATCCTTTGCGGTAATCAAACTTCTCAACTGCCTTCATAAGACCCATGTTTCCTTCTTGAATCAAGTCCAGGAACAGCATACCACGACCGACGTAGCGTTTCGCGATGCTGACAACGAGACGAAGGTTTGCTTCCGCTAATCTTCTTTTTGATTCCTCATCGCCTTCTTCGATCTTTTGTGCATACGTAATTTCTTCTTTAGCAGATAACAAATTGACGCGTCCGATTTCTTTTAAGTACATACGAACAGGATCATTAATTTTGACACCTGGTGGTACGCTTAAATCATTCAGGTCAAATTCTTCTTCCGCTTTAGCCAGCTGCTGAACATTAGGGTCTTCTGTCTCTTCGTTTTCACTAATGAGCTCTACACCCTGTTCGCCTAAGTATTCATAGTATTCATCCATTTGGTCTGATTCAATTTCAAAGCTAGACATACGCTCTGCAATTTCTTCGTATGTTAAAACGCCCCGTTTTTTACCCGTTTCAGTGAGCTTATCTCTCACCTGTTCAAAGGTCAATTCAGTTTCGGTTTCGTGGGCTTGTTTATCAGCCATTATGGATCCCTCCTTCCAAAGCTTGCAACGAATTCTAAAGTAACTTGCGATTTGCTTCCGCCCTGCTTTTCTCTCTTTATCAAACAGATGAGCAAATAGGAATAAAATAAATAATGATGAAGGCAAGATGCTTGCGGTCTTATGCTCCTCCCATAAAGGATTCATTGCCAGCCGTAAGTCTTGTCATAAATATTAGACGTATTACTTCAGCGAACGGTTCAACTGAATAATTTCTTTTGCAAGTGTTGCCGCTTTGAAGAAATCTTTTTGCCTCTCCGCTTCTGCACGTTCTAGTTCTTTTTCCTTTATCATTGACAAATTCCGATGATTCAACACTTTTTTTACATAATCACTTAATTCAGCTTCACTCAGTTCGTCTCCAACTTGAATCATGAATATATCTGTCAGAAGCTGATTGATGACATCATCTTCTATACGGTTCATCAGGTGCTGCGGCGTTGGTTCTTTGCCTTCTTCATACAAAGCGTAAATGTATGTGGCAAGCGCCCTGTGAGAATCTATATTAAATTCAATCCCTACTCTGTCCAGTACTTTACGGATCACGTCATCGCTTTTTAACATATGAGCAAGCAGCATTCGCTCTGCATTTTCATATGCTGGGCGCAGACGTTTTCTTCGTACTTGTGTTGACAGATGTGCACGCCGTTTTTCAAGCCCGCTTTCTTCCTGCGTGCTTTTGGCCTCTTGACGCTGCTGTTTTTCAAACAGCTCCAGTTGTTCCTTTAATGAATCAAGTGAGATCGAGAACTCTCCAGCAAGCTGTTTCATGTAAATCTCTTGTTCCAAGGAACCGTTTAACCGGCTAATTTCTCGGAGTACCTGCTTCATATAAGAAAGCCGGTCCCCTTCATCAGATAAATTCTTTCCCCTTCGGAAAAAGTTCATCTTAAAAGTCATTAATGTCACGCTTGCATCTATGATGTCATTCCTAAATTTCTCGCCGCCATATTTACGAATGTAATCATCTGGATCAAGTCCATCTGGTATCATGGCAACGCGAACTTTACATCCTCTTTTTCCAAGCAAATCTGATGCTTTCATGGTGGCTTCATAACCGGCCGTGTCAGAGTCATAGCAAAGAATAATCTCTTCTACGTTCCGTCTGAGAAGTTTCACGTGCTCTTCTGTTAGAGACGTTCCCATTGTTGCAACACTTTCGCCGACACCTGATGTGACAGCTGAGATGACGTCAGCAAATCCTTCAAAAAGAACCGCACGTTCGCGTTTTCGAATATGCATACGCGCGTCATGAAAGTGATAAAGCAGCTTACTTTTATGAAAAAGTGGCGTTTCAGGACTATTCATATACTTGGGCTGCTGATCACCAAGTGATCTTCCGGAAAAAGCGACGACTGTCCCATGATGATCATGAATAGGAAACATCACACGATCCCTAAAGCGGTCAAAAAAGCCTGTTCCGTTTTCACGTTGAATCAAAAGACCGGCCTTTTCCATCATCGCAGGATCAAACCCTCGTTTTTCTAAAAACTTGGTCACGAAATCCCAAGAGTCAAGAGCATATCCGATCTCAAACTTGGCAATTGTTTCATCTGTAAAGCCTCTCGCCCGTAAATAATCGAGTGCGTTTTGACCTTCCTTTGTATTTACCAGCAAATGGTGGTAAAATTTCTTAAGAAGCTCATGCGCTTCAATCATTTTATGATCTGCTGTGTCCTCTTGATGTGAGGAGCTGATCTGAGCATTTGCTACATGATCAGGCAAATCAATATGGTACTTATCAGCAACATGTGAAACGGCTTCAATAAATGAGTAGCCTTCCATTTGTCTGAGGAACGAAAATACATTACCTCCTGCACCACAGCCAAAACAATGGAAGATTTGCTTATCTGCTGAAACAGAGAATGAAGGAGTATTTTCACCATGGAATGGACAAAGACCGAAGTAATTTCGACCTTGCTTTCTAAGCTGTACGTATTCTCCAATCACTTCGACAATGTCTGCGTTTTTTTGGATTTGCTCCAAAAGTTCATCTGGTATACGTTTGCTCATCCTAATAACACTCCGTCGTACATTATTCGCCTTTTAATTCAAAAATCCTTCATGATTCGACAGGATTTTTTGTAGTTGCGCAATAAATCGCTTTTTATCCTCTTCTAAAAGCTTTTTGGGACCTTTTCCGTATACACCTTTTCTTCGCTGTTTACTGGAAACATGCCTGCGTTCCAAATCAAAATCAATTGTTTCGTTCGTGTACATCCGTCCTCTTTCAGACAGGACAATGACCTGTCTTGGAAGTAGTAAGGAGGCAAGACCAATGTCTTGGGTGACGACAATATCATGTGCGGCAACTGAGTTCGCAATGACTAAATCCGCTGCTTCCTTATGTGTATCTACAAACCGCCAATCTTCAAGTGGAGATCTTTTGGTTTGAAAATGCTCATATGAAGCAATGAATGTCACTGGTATTTGAAATTGAGATGCAACAGAAAGGATTTCGTCTTTTACAGGACAAGCATCTGCATCGACATAAATCGTCCTCTCATGTTTATGTTCATTCAGGTGACTAATTCTCCATCCCTCCACCTTATTCCTGCTTTAGAGAAGCAAAAAGACCATACTTTTCCCCCATATAGCAAACAACAGTAAAACTCATTTTGTCGAAAAGTTATGTTCAGAATCACTTGACTTCTGCCAATATTAGTTTATTCGTTCTTGACTTAACTTAAACCTAAAATCAATCATTTTATCACAATTTTTTATTATAATACAAATGCAGCAAATATGCCATTGTTTTTGTTTACCCGTTTACCACCATAGGAAAAACCCAGGAGGAGCATCCTGAGTTTATTCGGAACCTCTTTTGGTCAGCATTTGATGAATGACATTTGCCGTTTCTTCAACTGCTTTATTGGATACATCAACAACTTGACAGTTAATGCGGTCCACCACTTTTTCAAAATACTCTAGCTCTTCTTTAATCCGTTCAATGTTCGCATAAATTGCGCGATCATTTAAACCTAGAGATTTCAATCGCTCTTTACGAATATGATTGAGTTTGTCTGGACTGATTTTCAGACCGATGCATTTCTTTGGATCAACTGAAAATAACTCCTCTGGCGGATCTACTTCAGGAACAATTGGAACGTTCGCTACCTTCAGCCGTTTATGCGCCAAGTATTGAGATAGTGGTGTCTTAGATGTACGTGATACACCGATGAGTACAATATCAGCCTTTAGAATGCCTCTTGGGTCTCTGCCGTCATCATACTTCACTGCGAACTCAATGGCTTCAACCTTTTTAAAATAGTCCTCATCTAATTGACGTACACGCCCCGGCTCATGTTTCGCTTCATTTCCATAAGCAGTCTCCATCTTGTCGATCAGTGGTCCGATGATGTCATAATAAACGACTCCGTTTGCTTCTGCCTCTTCAATTAAGAATTGGCGCATTTCTGGCACAACAAGCGTAAAGCAGACGATTCCGTTATCTGCTTTCGCCAGTGAAATGACTTCTTTAATCGTACCGACATCCTCTACATACGGGATTCTTCTAATATTTGAATGGTCTGATGAGCCGCCATCAAATTGGCTAAGTGCCGCTTTGACTACGAGCTCTGCCGTTTCTCCTACTGAATCTGATACCACAAAAATTACGCGATTACTCATAACATCCCCTCGCAGTCTTCTGTAATTAGATTATTTCGTTCTCTGATAAGCTAACAAGTATTTTCGTCATGTTTGTTTTTGTAATTCTGCCGACCACTTCAAAGCCTTTATCCGTATCTTTTATAACAGGAAGTGCATCTATCTGCTTTTCAATCAAGTGCTTAGCCACATCCATAATGAAATCTTCCTTGCGGCAAACGGTGATGTTCGGCATTCTTGTCATAATAATATGGACAGGGATTGATGGAAGCTCCTGTTTTCCAATACTTGCGCGAAGAAGGTCCTTCCTTGACAACACGCCTGTTAAAATAGAGTGATCGTCCACAACGAATAATGTGCCCACATCCTCTAAAAACATCGTACAAATCGCATCATAAACCGAAACATTCTCATGTATCACCACTGGAATGGATTGAAAATCTTTCACTTGAAGTTTTTTCAGCTTATCTGCTAAAAGCTGCGTGCCTGTTTTTCCTGTGAAAAAGTAACCGACCCTTGGTCTTGCTTCTAAAAAGCCTGACATCGTTAATATGGCTAAATCCGGTCTGAGGGTCGCCCTCGTTAAGTTCAGACGATCGGCGATATGCTCTCCAGTGATCGGACCATTCTCTTTGACAATCTGTAAAATCTGCTCTTGCCGTTTATTTAACTCGATTGTACTCACCACCTTTAAATAGAGAGAGCGAATCTTTACTTTATGTATATCATTTTCATAACTCATCATATTATAGCGCATCTTTGTCCGAATGAGACAAAAATCCACTCAAAAACCGTGAATTAAATGAGTAAAAAACGATTGCCCTTCAAAAAAGGCAACCGTTCTTAGGTATTTATTTTACAATTAAATTGTTCATATTCGCAAATGATTGAATGACTTTAGCTAGTTTGACCATTTGTGCCAAACGATTTCGCTTCAGCTTTTCATCATCTGCATGAACCATTGTGTGATCGAAATAATGAACAATCGGTGTTTTTAACGTATCAAGTGCCTCAAGTGCTGCGCTGTATTGACCTGCTGCTACATGTTCCTTGACGGCTGTCTCTACTTGCTGATACGCCTCATATAGCTTTTGTTCATGCTCATTTTCAAACAGCTCAGGCTGAATCTCTGCGTCTTCACCTTTTTTACTGATTGAAATGACGCGTCCTAATGCTTCTGCTGTTTCTTTGAAGCTTTCTTGTTTCACGCTCTCTTCAAGAACAGCTGCTTTTTTCACAACTGCATAAGGTTCAATATCTTCAACATCTAGCACTGCATCGACAACATCATGACGAATATGCTCTGCTTGGAGGACATATTTTAAACGATGTGTTAAAAATTCAATGAGAGCAGTTTCGTGTGCTTCTTCTACTTGAGCAAGTGCCAAAAGCTCTTTGAATGAAATATTCCAATGACGATCAAGCAGAATTTGAACGATACCGCTCGCTTGTCTTCTTAGTCCATAAGGATCTTGAGAGCCGGTTGGAATGACATCAATTGAGAAGAAGGAACAAATCGAATCCAGCTTATCGGCTATTGCCACAATTGCACCAATTAAAGTGGAAGGCGCCTCATCACCGGCAAAGCGCGGCATATAGTGCTCGTTGATGCTTTTAGCCACTTCTTCATGTTCGCCAAGTGCTTTTGCATATTTCTCGCCCATGATTCCTTGTAATTCTGGGAATTCATAGACCATTTGAGTCACAAGGTCAAATTTCGAAATACTTGCCGCTCTTGCCACACGCTCTGTCGTTTCCTCATCCGCACCGACATGTGCTGCTAAACGCGTCGCAATGTTAGTCACTCTCTTTAGCTTGTCGCCAATTGTGCCAAGTTTCTCATGGAATACGACCTTATCAAGCTTCTTAATATTGTCTTCAATGACTAGTTTTTCGTCTTCTTTATAGAAGAAGGCAGCATCTGATAAACGTGCACGAAGTACTTTTTCGTTCCCTCTTGCGACATTTTCAAGCGCTTCACTGTTTCCATTTCTCACCGTATTAAAGTGCGGCAATAATTCCCCTTGCTCATTTTTCACAGGGAAATAACGCTGATGCTCTTTCATTGTCGTTACCAATACTTCTTCCGGTAATGCAAGGAATTCTTCTTCAAAGGAACCCGATAGCACCGTTGGGTATTCTACAAGATTGTTGACCTCTTCTAGAAGCTCAGGATCAACAGGAATCACCCATCCTTTTTCTGAAGCTAGAGCATTTAGCTGCTCGGTAATGGCTTGTTTTCTTTTATCTGAATCTGCAATGACAAATTGATCGCGCAATGTTTGCTCATAAGAAGCAGGTGAGTCGATGATCGCTGCCTTACCAAGGAAACGGTGGCCTCTTGTCTCACGGCCGCTTTTCACCCCAGCAATGTCAACAGGTACAATCTCCTCTCCAAATAAACAAACAATCCATTTAATCGGACGGATGTAGCGTAAATCTTTGCTTCCCCATCTCATGTTCTTTGGAAAACTTAATGAAGTGGCGATCTCACCTAATGCTGGCAGAAGGTCTTTAACTTGTTTTCCTTCTTCAAACTTCTGCACATGGACATAATCCACTCCTTTGATCTCTTTAAAATAGAGATCATCTGTTGAAGCACCTTGTCCGCGGGCAAAACCTTCCGCAGCTTTTGTCCAGTTGCCTTCCGCATCTTGCGCAATCTTTTTAGCCGGACCTTTTGCTTCTTCTTTGATGTCTTCTTGTTTTTCTGCGACACCTGTCACAAGTACAGCAAGACGTCTTGGTGAGTTAAATAGAGTAACATCTTCAAATGAAATGTTTTGCGTTTTAAACCACGCTTTTACTTTTTCGCCTAGCTGCTTTGTGCTTTCTGACATGAAGCGAGCCGGCATCTCTTCTAAGCCGATTTCGAGTAATACATCTTGTTTATTCATGAGAAGCCGCCTCCTCTTTTAGCATAGGGAATCCCAATTTTTCTCGTTCTTCATAATAGGTTTTGGCTACTTTTCTTGCTAACTGGCGCACTCTTCCGATATATCCAGTTCGCTCAGTAACAGAAATTGCGCCCTTTGCATCGAGCAGGTTAAACGTATGAGAGCATTTGAGCACATAATCGTATGCTGGGTGAACAAGTCCTTTGTCCATTTGGCTATGCGCTTCCTTCTCATAGGTCGTAAATAGCTCAAACAACATGTCAGTATTAGATGTTTCAAATGTATAAACAGAGTGCTCATATTCAGCCATTAGGAATAAATCTCTGACCGTGAATCCGTCAGTCCATTCAAGATCGAAGACATTTTCTTTGTCCTGAATGTAGGAAGCAAGACGTTCAATACCGTATGTGATTTCAACGGAAACAGGCTTACATTCCAAACCGCCGACTTGCTGGAAATATGTGAATTGGGTGATTTCCATTCCATCAAGCCATACTTCCCAGCCAAGTCCTGCACAGCCAAGAGATGGGTTTTCCCAGTTGTCTTCGACAAAACGAATATCATGTTTCAGCGGGTCAATACCAAGCGCTTTCAATGATTCAAGATACAGTTCTTGAATATTGTCAGGTGACGGCTTAATGATCACTTGGAATTGATGATGCTGATACAATCTATTTGGGTTTTCTCCATATCTGCCATCAGCTGGGCGTCTTGAAGGCTCAACATACGCTACCTTCCACGGCTCTGGGCCAATGCTTCTGAGGAACGTGTATGGACTCATCGTTCCGGCACCTTTTTCTGTGTCATACGCCTGCATTAATACGCAGCCTTCATTTGACCAATGCTTTTGCAGCGTCAAAATCATGTCTTGAATATTCAATGATCGCACCTCCATCTTTTCTACACCATCCACTATGTACAGCGGGTGGGTCTAGAACCCCGCAAAAGAACACAAAAACTCCCGTCTCTATGCTCGCAAGGCTCCTTGCAAACATAGGGACGAGAGTTTTTCCCGCGGTTCCACCCTATTTGCTGGTATCGTAGCAACCAGCCGCTTTGTTTTACGTTGCTCAAGAATGCCTTTCGTTACGCCTCCATCCTTAGCTCACACCGCCCTAAGGTCGCTTTTATGGATTCTGCGCAAGTACTTCTTTCTGTCAATGCAACATATTTGATCTTAGATGATCTTACAAAAAGTCATGGAAGATGTCAACTTTTGTTTTCCCCGCCCATGAGCTTTTTCATGGATTCCATTTGATTCATGAATTTTTTTGATTTCAAATAAAGGCCTGAATACTCGTCATAGTAGTGGTCGAGCACTTGACGAATTTCTTGTTTCGTTTGCGGTTTCACATCAACCTGACCGAGCCTTGATAAATCAAAATAATGAAATAAACGGAGCAGCCTTGCAGCTGCTGGGGATAAGGGCAGTTTATACGGATCTTTAGAAAAGCAATTTTGGCAAATGAAGCCGTTATCTCTAATTGAGAAATGAAACTGCCCTTCTTTTTGACCACAATGAACACATTGATCAAGTTCGGGCTTCATCCCCATCACTGATAACATTTTAACCTCTACGATAAATAAGATAATATCAGCATCTGTGCCTTCATTCAGATGACGCAGAGATTGAAGCAAGAGCTCAAACAAATAAGGGTTTGGCTTTTTTTCTTCTGTGCCTTTATCGAGTAATTCTGTCATGTATGCGGCATATGCGGTCAAAAATAAATCTTCCCGAATGGTCCGCATACTTTCAATCATTTCACCTTGCTGGAGCGTTCCAAGTCCTGTTGATGATTGGATCAGGAAGGTTCCGTATAAAAACGGCTGGCTTATGGCTGACAGGCGGCTGTTTGATTTTTTTGCGCCTCTTGCCATCACACCAATTTTCCCATGTTCTCTAGTGAGCAGCGTGACAATTTTGTTTGTTTCGCCATAATCTGTTGTTCTAAGGACGATTCCTTCACTTTTAATGAGCATTTGTCTACACTCCGAGCATTGGAGGGGGTCAAGAATTATAAGATTGGAAAATCAAATCGTGCTATCTCTTCTTCAAGTACATCGGGTCTTTCCAGGTTCTCCTTTTCTAACTCTTTGAAAAGCAGATACGTGTCAACGCTTCCTGTTTGTGAAAATACGTTCCATGTAAAATTCAACATAAAAACCCCACCTTTCTTTATTAGAAGCAGCAACGCTACATCCAACATATTGATTTTATCTTGACCAGGCTACCTCCATTTCATGATAAACAATTTTTACTAATCGAACCGCACCATTGTCAGATTTTATGACAACAGCAACGTTTTTTTAATATTCGTCTTCTCTAAATCCGAAGTCACGAAGGTGAGTGGACTTATTACGCCAGTCCTTCTGAACCTTTACCCAAAGCTCCAGATACACTTTTGAACCGAGAAGTGCTTCGATATCTCTGCGCGCTTTTTGTCCCACTTCTTTTAATAAGCTGCCTCGTTTCCCAATCACAATCCCTTTTTGCGAATCACGTTCTACGACAATGGTCGCCGCCACATGGATCTTGCCATTTTCATCTGGCTTAATGGATTCGATCGCAACTGCAATGCTATGCGGAATCTCTTCTCTCGTTAAATGCAGCACTTTTTCACGAATTAATTCAGAAATAATAAATCGCTCTGGATGGTCTGTTACTTGATCTGCTGGGTAAAATTGCGGGCCCTCAGGAAGATAACCTTCAACCTGCTGAAGAAGCGTATCAATGTTGTTTCCTTCAAGAGCTGAAATTGGCACAATTTCCTTAAATGGATAACGTGTGCGGTATTCATCAATTAAAAGGAACAGCTCATCTGGGTGAATTTGGTCGATTTTATTGACGACTAGAAATACTGGTGTAGATGTTTGCTTGAGTCGTTCAATGATGAATTCATCACCCTTGCCATAGCCTTCCTTTGCATTGATCATAAACAAGATCAGGTCGACTTCCTTCAGTGTATTTTGAGCCACTTTCATCATAAAATCACCAAGCTTATGCTTAGGTTTATGAATACCTGGTGTATCGATAAAGATCGTTTGTGACGAGTTTGTTGTTAAGACACCTTGCACTTTATTTCGTGTCGTTTGGGGCTTATCACTCATGATAGCAATCTTTTGTCCAATAACACGATTAAGAAAAGTTGATTTTCCTACATTTGGTCTTCCAATAATTGATACAAATCCTGATTTGAAGCTTTCGTTAGTCATTTAAATCCTCCGGTGAAAATGCGCCTGGCAATAGTTCATTTACTGTTGTTTCGTATATTTGTCCTTTTAAGTTCGTTAGAATCACTGGCATGTCAGGTGCACATAGCTCTGAAATGACCTGTCTGCATGCCCCGCACGGCGAAACAGGACGGTCTGTATCAGCCACTACTGCTAGCATTTGAAACGATGTGATGCCTTCTGAATAGGCTTTAAAAAGTGCTGTTCTTTCCGCACAATTACACATACCATATGCTGCATTTTCAATGTTGCAGCCGCCATACACTGTTCCATCATTCGACAGTAATGCTGCACCGACTTTGAATTTTGAATAGGGTACATATGCAAAGTCCCTTGCTTTAATTGCTTCTGAAATCAACTCTTGTTTGTTCATTCCTAGTTCCCACTTTCAGAAGAAATGGTACCACTGTCACATTTATATTTTACATAATTCACGTGACATTTTCACGCCCATTTCTAAAAATGTTAATAAATAGTAATATTGTTCTATTGCATGATCTTCGGTAAGAAGATGATCAATCCAATCATAACCGAAATCGCGGCGTAAACGCAAACAGCGCCTGCTGCAGCGTCTTTCGCTTTCTCAGCAAGTGGGTGCCTCTCTTCTGTCATCAGGTCCACTGTATGTTCAATGGCTGTATTGACAAGTTCAAGCGCAAACATCCCCCCGCATAAAAGCAAAACGATCATCCATTCAAATGGTTCAATGTGAAACCAAAAGCCGCAGATCATCACGATGATGGCTGCGACTGTGTGAAATCGAAAATTCCGTTCATTCAAGAAAGTTCGCCATATTCCTCTAAATGCATAATAAAAACTCCGAAAAAAACGGGCAAGCGGCCTTCTTTTCTTACGAAGATCTTGAAAGGCCATAATCATCCAAGATCTTTGTCTGTTTGGCGAACATTTCTTTTTCATCTTCCTCTGTCATATGATCAAACCCGAGCAAATGCAGAAATCCATGAATGGTGAGGAATCCAAGCTCTCTCATAAAGGAATGTCCATATTCCTCTGCCTGCTCTTTCGTACGGTCCACACTAATGATGATGTCGCCAAGTACTGGCGGAATATCATCAGCACCAATGATTTCAATTTCCCCTTCTCCTTCTTCCTCAAGTGCAAATGAGATCACATCCGTTGGTGCGTCTTTTCCGCGGTATTCTTTATTGATTTGATGAATCTCTTCATTCGAGACGATCGTCACTGATACCTCCGCTTGATCTTTAACCTCAAGGGCATCAGCAGCGAACTGAAGAAGCTTTTCCACTTCTTCAAGCTGCTCTTTTGATACTTGTCCTGTTTCATCTATTAAATCAATTAACAATGTCATTTACTTCACCTTCTGCTTCGGGGCATCCGGATATTCAATCCGAGAATGGAAAATCCCCTTTAATGTTGTACAAATCGTTTGACTAATAATATTTAACTCTTTAAATGTCAGATCACATTCACTGAATTGCCCATCCTGCATTTTATCGGAAATAATGCCTTTGACGAGCTTTTCGATCCGTTCTGGATTTGGATTATGCATCGATCGTACCGCTGCTTCCACGCTATCCGCTACAGAAATAATTGCCGCTTCTTTTGATTGCGGTTTTGGACCAGGATAACGGAATTCTTCTTCTGTCACCTGATCATCACGCTCTTTTGCCTTATAGTAAAAGAACTTTAACAGTGACTTCCCGTGATGCTGTTCGGCAATATCGACAAGCTCTTCAGGAAACTTCTTTTCTCTCAGCATATCAGCTCCATCTGTCGTATGAGCAATAATGATATTTTTACTTAACTGAGGGGAAAGCTTGTCATGCGGATTATCAATGTTCATTTGGTTTTCGATAAAGTATTGGGGTCTTTTCGTTTTGCCAATGTCATGATAATAAGCGCCAACCCTTGCTAAAAGACCGTTTGCTCCGACTGCTTCACATGCCGCATCCGCTAAATTTGCCACCATGACACTATGATGATATGTACCTGGTGTCTCTGTTAAAATCTTTTTAAGCAGCGGATGATTTGGATTTGATAGTTCAATCAGCTTCATTGTTGAAAGAATGCCAAACATACTCTCAAACACAGGCATTAGCCCAATGACCAAAATAGATGATGCAAACCCTGACACAATTGCCATCATAAGGTTTACACCGATTTCAAGCCCTGATGGTGAGGAGTTTTGGATGAGCGTAATGGATAGAACCACAAGGACATTCACCAAAGAGACCCAAAGCCCTGCCTGTAATATTTTTGAACGTGCATTATGCTTTCTCAAAAATAAAATGCCCGCCATCCCGCTCACAAGGTAATAAGCGCAGATCACATAGTTAAAGACGCCGGTTACACCTTGATTAAACATCATACTGCCGCAAAGAGCAAATACTAGACCAGAGAAAATCGCTAGCCGCTCATTGATAAGCAGCTTGATCAGCATTGTGCCAAGTGCCACTGGCACCACATATCCTATTGTCGTATATTTCGTTTCCTGGAAGAGACTGAATACTTCCATGATGACTAAAATAATCGTGAAAATGAGCGAATAGAGTAGCAACGACTTATTCTTATGAACAAGCGATTTTTTCCTCGATTCAAGTGAATGAATAATCGCTGCTAAAAACAGTCCAATCAAGATCATAAGACCGCTTACAGGCTTAATCAAATTGGAGCTGTTTAAGAGCCCTGTCAGTTCTAATTTACGATACACTTCTCGGTCGATAAGCTCTCCTTCTTCGACTAAGATTTGCCCTTGCTTAATCTGAACCGGCTGAATATTATCAGCGGCTTCTTGTCTTTTCTTCTCTGTTGCCACTGGATCAAATACATAGTTTGGAATGATCGCAAATTCACCGATTTCTTTCGCTGCATTTAAGTATTTTGATGGAATTGAGTTGTTTTCAAGCTCTGTTTTCACTTGTTTTTTCTCTTCTTGCAATTTCGCTGCTGTGATTTCTTTACTCATCAGTGAATTCACCACTGTGATGATAGAATCCTTAGTAAAAGAGAGATTTTCGTCACTTGCTTGAAGCAGCGCTTTGATGGATTGGTCTGAAACAGCCTCCTGCATATCTGAGGTCAGTTTTTCTTTTACACGCTTGACCATTTCTTTATCCGATGGCGGATTCTCTTTTTCATCAGCTGCTTTTTTCTCTTCTTTTATAGCTTCGAAAAGGGAGGAGATGAGATCAACTCGATTGTCAGAATACGCTTTTTTGAGTGTATATTGATCCTCTACTTGATCTGTTGCTTCTTGTTTCTTTTCTTCTGTCGCTTCTTGATCATCGACGGTTGATGGAGAATAGATGGTCTGTTCGCTCACCGAAAATAAATCTAAGTCGAGCGATTCAGGCTTTACATGGAAGAAGAGCACCACGAACAGAATGGCTGCTAAACCAGCGTATAGCAAAACATTTAAATAGCGTGAGCGCTCCATTTTCTGAGGTTCTTTTTTAGACAGCAGTCTTTTACGCTTACTGTCTTTCTGATTCTTTCTCAAGGAAAGTACCTCCTTTTTTACTTTAAACCACGATCGAAACAAAATGACCCGATGAAGACGATCGGGTCATTAAGGTCATTTTTGCTTTTCGTATGCTCCGATGATCTTTGCCACAAGCGGGTGTCTGACCACATCTGTTTGGTCTAGCTCAATAAATGAGATGCCCTTGATCTCTGCAAGCATGTCCTTTGCAGCAGCAAGGCCAGACTGCATGCCCTTCGGCAAGTCAATCTGTGTAATATCTCCTGTAATGACCATTTTAGAGCCAAACCCAAGTCTCGTCAAAAACATTTTCATTTGGGCAGGCGTTGTATTCTGCGCTTCATCTAAAATAACAAATGCGTCATCAAGGGTCCGCCCTCTCATGTAGGCAAGAGGCGCTATTTCAATCACCCCACGCTCGATTAAACGTTCCGTATGATCACTGCCAAGCACATCATGTAAGGCATCATATAGTGGTCTTAAATAAGGATCTACTTTTTCTTTTAGATCACCTGGTAAAAAGCCAAGGCTCTCTCCTGCTTCTACAGCTGGTCTTGTCAGGATAATTCGTTTCACATGTCCATTTTTCAGTGCATGTACGGCGTTGACGACTGCCAAATACGTCTTCCCTGTTCCAGCTGGTCCAATTCCAAAGACAAGGTCATCTTTTTTCATTGCCGCAGCATATTCCCGCTGGCCAATGGTTTTTACCCTGATTGACTTTCCTTTAGCATTTTTCGTAATTTCATCTTCATACATATTTTCAAAATAATTGAGCTTATCTTTTTGCGCCATTTTAATGGCATATACGACATCCCGTTCAGAAATCTCAATTCCTTTTCGGATGAGATGTAAGAGAGATGTCATCAGACGGCTCGCTGTTTCTCTTGATGCTTCCTGACCAGAAACATACACTTTTTCTCCGCGCGTAATAATGGAGACATTCAGCTCGTTTTCCATCAGTTTCAGATAAGCATCTTGATTACCAAATAAAGCAATCGCTTCGTTTGGGCTATCTAATTTTTGTTGAATTTCAAGTAAATGTTCTGTCATTCTCTAGTCTCCCTGAACAATAGGTGTTGGTTGAACAATATCTTCTATTACTTGGTAAAGGATGATTAACTTAACTTTACCATTCCCTGTTGTCTCGTGCAAAACTTTTTCACTTTTCACCTCTCCTGTTTGACCTAGCTTCTCTTCTAATTCTTTTTTACCCATTTTAATCCCTGCTTGAACTGCTTCTTTATTTGTGTATGTTCGGTTCATTGTTTCACTTTCGCGTGTCGTTTCTTTTTCATAGGAAAATGGGAGCTGGAAATTTAAGAAATGGAGTGGGTGAACTTCTGTTTCTGTTTTTGGCTGCTTAAAATCATCCTTTTTAAAGGAAAAGCCCCAAAATGGCACTGAACCTCCAAATGCGGAGAGCTTGTGCTTTGTCTTCATTTTACCCGTAAAGACATCAAAAGATGTTTGAAGAGGGACAGAAACTTCAGAACGGTACCACGTTTCTCCATAAATTTTTGCTTTAGCACCGACCGTTTTTTGCTGGTCTTCGCTGCCGATGAGGCCAGAGACGAGCATTTGTCCTTTCTTCACATGTTCATCAACTGCGGCAAGCGGCTCTCCTTTTTCCACATACATTCTCGTGATGACCGCCTTCTTCTTGGCCACAATATGCTGTGGGCTTGTATATTTTTCTTTTTCCGGCTCATTTTTTTCCACAACTTTCATTTGAAATGTTGTACCGTTAAGTTCAACGCCAACCCATGTAATGCTTTGAATATTGGCGGTCAGTGATTTTTGGATTTTTTCAGGTGTTCCCATTAGAAACTGAAAACGGCCTTTTTGTACCCCAATCTCGTCTAAATGCTTTCTCATCTGATGTTCAGTTTCTGGATTGGCTCCTTTAATATCAATTTTCCACACCATGTTCGAAAGCGCCAATATCGTCGCTAGAAAAAACACAATCCCAAGGGTAAACCCAATATTCTTCCTTGACCATAGGAGAAGGAACGGAAATCCCTTCTTTTGATGAAACGAACATGATACCTCATGATGTCTTTGTACTTTTCTGAAAGCATGTACATCTGATAAGCGAATAAATAAGCGCACGCTGTCTTGACGGCGGATCACTTGAAACATTGTGATCCCCTGTCTCGTGCACTCATTGATAAGCCGCTCAATGCCGTTTCCCTTGATCTCCACTTCCACTCTGCCAATAAAATAGGCGAACCATTTATTCTTCACACTTCTCCCCTCCGTCAGTTAAGAATCAATATAACGGACCTCATCGATTTTCCCTTCTAATAAGATCTCTTCTGGCAAAATCGTTTTAATCACAAAATCTTTCCCTGAAATAATGCATTGTCCTTGCTTGAGCATTAGCCTTACTTCTTGATCACTGAAAAGCAAAAGCCCTTTATGGTTCTCTATGTAAATGTGGAGTCTGCCAACCATCGTAATACGGGGAAGATCCATCATGACGTCTGGAGGGATTTCAAGTGTTCTTGTCAGCCATGCTTTAAGTCGATTTTTTCTTTTGCCCATTCAATAAGAACCCCTTCCCACCTCATGTGTATGAGATCAAACTGAAAGATGGTGAGACCGCTGAGAAAGCCTCTATATCATCTTATTCCTTAGTGGTTCAGATCATGCTAATGAATCCCGCAAAACAGCCATTTCATCATTATTCACTGCGAGAGGTCTCTATCAGGACAAACATAAAAAGCCCCTTTATATAAAGGGACTTTCTTGTTCATCTTTTATATGGCCGGTTCATCGTTCTGTGCGGCTTTTTCGCGCGCGGCTCTCCAAATACTTCTCCAAGAAGCATGCCTTGAACAACAGTATTTTGATTAAGCTTGTCAATGACGTGCGGCTTCATTTCCGCAGCAGAAGCTTTCGGCTTGGTCAGCTGCCTTTCAAGAGATTTGAACTCTTTATTCAGCTCGCTTTTTCTTTCTTCCATTTCAGCTAGTGTAGCGGTATAACGATCCTGTAAGGACTGTGAACCTTGTTTCTTCATCCCGCCATGATCATGCACATCGCCAAAATCGTCCAACCGGTCTGTTGAGACCGGGTTTTCTGCTTTCTTTTGAGGCATAGGCTTATTCTGAGGAGCCGGCTTATGTTGCCGGTTGTCTTGTTCCTTCTCCTCTTGTTTGCCGATTTTCCCAAATACAGCAGAGATAATACCGATGATAATCGCAATTAGTAACGGATTTTCAAATAAAATGTCCATTGGGCTCCCTCCTTAAAGCGTGAGAGGATGCTTATTTGTTTTCATTATCAGATGGACCTTTTGTCATTTTACCAAATGAATCTCTCATATCCGTATCAGCATCGATATTCTTAATATTCATGTAGTCCATGACTCCAATATTCCCTTCACGTAACGCTTCAGCCATGGCAAGTGGTACTTCCGCCTCGGCTTCTACGACTTTCGCGCGCATTTCTTCAACTTTCGCACGCATTTCTTGCTCCTGGGCAACAGCCATTGCGCGGCGTTCTTCAGCTTTTGCCTGTGCAATGTTTTTATCTGCTTCTGCTTGGTCTGTTTGCAGAATTGCCCCGATGTTCTTACCGATATCCACATCTGCGATATCAATCGAGAGAATTTCAAATGCAGTACCTGAATCTAATCCTTTACCAAGAACCGTTTGAGAAATCATATCTGGGTTTTCTAGAACCCTTTTATGATTATTTGACGAACCGATTGTAGAGACAATCCCTTCACCTACACGAGCAATAATTGTTTCTTCCCCAGCACCACCGACAAGTCGTTCGATGTTTGCACGAACTGTGATACGTGCTTTTGCTTTTACTTCAATCCCGTCCATTGCCACACCAGAGATAAATGGTGTTTCTATGACTTTAGGGTTTACACTCATTTGTACAGCTTCAAGTACGTCACGGCCTGCTAGGTCGATTGCTGCACAGCGTGCAAAGTTCAATTCAATATTCGCACGTTGAGCCGCGATTAATGCATTTACAACTCGGTCAACGTTACCACCTGCAAGGTAATGACTTTCTAGTTGGTTAATCGTCACATCAAGACCTGCTTTATGTGCTTTGATGAGCGGATTGACCACTCGGTTTGGAATGACTCGGCGAAGTCTCATTCCTACAAGTGTAAAAATGCTCACTCTTACGCCAGCCGCTAGGGCAGAAATCCACAGCATCACCGGTACAAAGGTGAAGAAGATCGATAGAACGATCAGACCTGCTGCGATAATCACAAATAATAATAAAGTAGACGGATCCATTTTATTCCTCCTATAAATTCAGTATATCTATACTTTCCTCACGACAATGCGTGAGCCTTCCGCTTTGACGATTTTAACCTGTTCATCCTTGTCAATAAACGCACCTTCTGACACAACATCAATGCGTTCATCTCCGAGTACAGCCGTCCCAGATGGGCGAAGCGCTGTCAATGTAACAGCGATCTGTCCAACAAGATCCTCTCTTGTTTCATTTGAGACATAACCGCTTTCTTTATTGGTTGAATCGGTTAAAATGAATTTTTTAAAAAATTTCATACGTTTCCCCAACACCTTTGTCAATAAGATAACTGCTATGATTGAAACAGCAGTGGCAATCAAGATGGAAATCGCCATTTCTGTAAAGCTTCCAGCTGCTAAAAATAAGCTGACAACCACACAGATCAGTCCAATGACACCTACGATTCCCCCCGGCAAAAACAATTCCAGGATTAAGAGCAATAACCCTGCTAAAAACAGGAACAACGTCTCATATCCTGCAAAGCCTGCCACGAGATGACCATAAAAGAATAGAAGAAGCGCTGTCACTCCCATGGTGCCTGGAACACCGAATCCGGGTGAATAGAGTTCAACGATTAACCCTAAGCTTGCAATGGATAAAAGGATTGGAATGACGATTGGATGCGTAAGAAAGCGCGCAACCTTTTCAGCAAAGCTTACTTCATCATATTGAACTGAAGCATTTGCTAACTTCAGTTTTTGAAGCAAGTCATCTAAATTTTTCGCTTCACCTTCTGCGTAACCGAATTGAAGCGCTCGATCCGTATTAAAGGTGAGCAGTTCTCCTTTTGGTGCACCGGCATCTTTCGCATCTATGTCTGAATCAGCCATCGCAAGCGCATATTTCGGATCACGTCCCTGCTTTTCGGCAGCATCGCTCATTTCAGCAAGCCATAGAGACTCAGATTTTTGATCGGCAGCATTGCCTTCACCGTCAATGATCGCAGCAGCCCCCATCTTTCCATTTGGGGTCATATAAATTTGATCGGCATTTAGTGCAAGGAATGCCCCGGCTGAAAGCGCTCTATGATTCACAAACGCTGTCACAGGAATATCAGACGCACGAATAGTATCTGCAATCTCAAGCGCGGCATCGACTGCACCACCGGGCGTATTGATGTCTAGAATGATATGTTTCGCTCGTTCGGACTTGGCATGCTCAAATGATCGTTCAATAAATTTAGAAAGTCCTTTTTCTACTGTATCTTCAATTGGGATAACATGAACTTTCTGATCTACTGATTTCGCGGTCAATTGAACCCCTAATAATAAGCATATTATAAAACAACTGAAGAGAGCAATAGAAATTTTTATTTTTTTCATCTATTTGGTGATCCCTCCTCTCTATCTTCCATTTTACCGTTCCTTTACATACGTTACAAATGTATCATAGGTTTCATTTTTATATGACAGAATGATGAGGGTATAAAAAAAGTACCCTTCTAACAATAGAAGGATACTTTTTTATTGAGACAGCTGCTCGCTGACAAGTCTGTTAATGACAGCTCCATCAGCTTTACCTTTTACTTTTGGCATAATAGCGCTCATGACTTTACCCATATCAGCTTTCGATGAAGCACCTGTTTCAGCGATCGTCTCTTTCACGATCGTTTGCAGTTCTTCTTCAGAAAGCTGTTCAGGTAAATAAACGTCTAAGATGTCAATCTCTTTTTGAACTTTATCTACTAAATCTAAGCGATTAGCTTTCGAAAATTCATGGAGGGAGTCTTTACGTTGCTTAATCTCGCGGGAAAGGACGGTTAGTTCCTCATCGCCGGTCAAACTGTCTTTCTTAAGCTTAATTGCTTCATTTTGGAGCGAAGCCTTTACCATCCGAATGACAACAAGCTTGTCTTTCTCACGGTTTTTCATCATAAGCTTCATATCAGAATTTAATTGCTCAAGAAGACTCATAAAATCCACCCTCTTTAGAATTTACGTTTTCTAGCAGCTTCAGACTTTTTCTTGCGCTTTACGCTAGGCTTTTCATAAAATTCACGCTTTCTTGCTTCTTGCAATGTTCCAGTTTTGGATACACTGCGTTTAAAGCGACGAAGAGCATCTTCAAGCGATTCGTTTTTTCTAACGACCGTTTTTGACATTCTCTTTCCCTCCCTCCGAATACACCAATCGACTGCATTAAAAAAAGATATACATGCAAAACATGTACCTAGACATTATAATATAAGCCTAGTGTGAGGTCAACTAAGTGATTTGGAAATATATTTTCGTCATGAGCAGGTAGACAAGTCCATATATTCATTGGTAAGAGGAGGACTTTTCTATGATGGCGATCATTTATTTTTGTGCACTTATTTTCATTTTTTTATGGTCAATGGGTTTGCTGAGAAAAGGATTAATGGCGCTTGCGTCGTCTCGTATTGAGAAATCACTTCTTCTCTTTACAGATCACCCAGTAAAGGCATTCTTAGTCAGTATTATATTTACAGG
Source organism: Bacillus pumilus (assembly GCF_009937765.1). Taxonomy (NCBI): domain Bacteria; kingdom Bacillati; phylum Bacillota; class Bacilli; order Caryophanales; family Bacillaceae; genus Bacillus; species Bacillus pumilus. Next base: position 3,178,987 of record NZ_CP047089.1, read on the forward strand.
AATTCTTCAAAGCAGTTCAGCGTTTATGGTCATCGTGATCGGCTTTGTCAGTACAGGCATTCTCTCTTTTAAAAAGTCCATTCCAATGATTCTTGGTACGAATATTGGCTCTACGTTTACAACAGAATTTATTGCCATTAAAATGGATGTTTTCATGTGGGTCTTGATCCTAGCTGGTCTGATATGCATGATGTTAGGCAGGAAATCCTTTAGGCATGCAGGAAAAAGTATATTTGGGCTCGGGATGATCTTTTTCTGCATTCAAGGCTTTTCTAAAATTGCAGGTATGATGACAAGTCAGCCTGAGACATTGCGCTTTCTTGAAATGATGCAGCATTCTGACTGGACGGCACTGCTTTCTGGCACTATTTTTACTGCGATTGTTCATTCGAGCTCCGTTTGTATCGGTATTTTAATGGGGTTTATGAATGAAGGAACAGTTGGGCTTCAGGAAGGCATCAGCTTTGTATTAGGGTCCAATATCGGGACATGTATTACAGCCGTAATGGCTGCCATATCTGGCGGCTATGCAGCACGACAAACAGCTTATGCACACGTTTTGTTTAATGTGCTCGGAGTGCTTTTATGTCTCCCGTTTCTCGCCATGATAACTGAATTCGTCGCCCTGCTTGCAAATGCGCCAGCCCAGCAAATTGCGCATTTTAGCCTGCTGTTTAATGTGGCAAGCTCTTTGCTTTTCTTCCCATTCATCCGTCCATTTCACACATTGATTTTATGTCTTTTACCGAATCAATCAAAATAAAAACACCAGCTTGCCTTTTGGGCAGCCGGTGTTTTATTGATTATGAGGTCATTCTCACTTTGTCTGTTTGTACTTCATCGCTTATACGAACGAATTGTCCTTCGTTATAAGGATAACCCGCCTTCGTGATTTTCACTTTGACCAAACGACCGATCATGTCCTCTGTTCCTTCAAAAACAACCTTCATATAGTTATCTGTATAGCCCACATAAAGATTGTGCTTTCCTTCTTGTTCTTTGAAGGATTCTTCTGGAATAATCTCTAGGACATCCCCTTCATAAGCTGAAGCATATTCTTTCGCAAGCTGGTCAGAAAGAGCGATCAAGCGGTGGACACGTTCGTTTTTCACATTTTCATCCACTTGATCTTCCATTCTTGCAGCTGGCGTACCTGTACGTTTACTGTAAGGGAATACGTGCAGTTCAGAGAATTGATGGTCTTTGACAAAATTGTATGTTTCCAAAAATTCTTCTTCTGTTTCTCCAGGGAACCCAACAATCACATCAGAAGTGACAGCAAGACCTGGCAATGCTTTTTTCAGCTTTGTTAAACGCTCTGCAAAGAATTCCATCGTATATTTACGGCGCATTCTTTTCAGCACTGTGTTAGAGCCAGATTGAAGCGGGATGTGCAGATGTCTAACAATTTTATCTGACTGATCAAGCACTTCGATCACTTCATCTGTAATTTGGCTTGCTTCGATAGATGAAATACGAATTCGTTTTAAACCGTTGACACGTTCATCTAATTCTTTCAGAAGCTTTGCAAAGTTATAATCCTTTAAGTCTTCACCGTATCCGCCTGTGTGAATACCTGTTAATACAATTTCTTTATAGCCGGCATCTACAAGCTGCTGCGCTTGGTTGATGACCTCTTCTGGATCTCGAGAACGAAGAAGTCCGCGCGCCCAAGGAATAATGCAGAATGTACAGAAGTTGTTACAGCCTTCTTGGATTTTCAATGACGCACGTGTTCTGTCTGTAAAGGCAGGAACATCGAGTTCTTCAAACACACGTGCTTTCATGATATTGCCAACCCCATTAATCGGCTGTCTTTCTCTGCGAAATTCTTCAATGTAACCGAGTAATTTATGTCTGTCTTGTGTTCCCACGACAATATCAACACCAGGAATCGCCATGATTTCTGCTGGAGATGTTTGCGCATAACAGCCTGTTACACAAATGACACCATCCGGGTTATGACGAATGGCTCTTCTAATGACTTGGCGGCTTTTTTTATCGCCTGTATTCGTGACCGTACATGTGTTAATGACATATACGTCTGCTTTTGATTCGTACTCTTTTCTTTCATAGCCTGCTTCTTTAAACAGCTGCCAGATCGCTTCTGTTTCATAGTGATTGACCTTACAGCCAAGTGTATGGAACGCTACTGTTCCCATCATGATTCACCTCTTAATAACTCTGTTTGATAAGATATAGCAGAAAGCGCGTAAAGAGGAGCTGTTTCTGTTCTTAAAATGCGTGGTCCGAGCCCGCAAATGACTGCACCAAGCGTTTCAAGCGCTTCAATCTCCTTTTCTGCCAAACCGCCTTCAGGACCCAAAACAACTAGCAAGGTTTGTCCGCCTTTCATTTGTTGGAGCACAGTTTGAAAGCGGCTTTGCTCTCCTTCTTTCGATGATTCTTCGTATGCAACGACACATTTATCGAATTCACTAGCTAATTGAGTCAGCTCTTTAAACGTTGATACTGGATAAACATGAGGAATGATATTCCGGTAGGACTGCTCAGCTGCTTCTTTCGCAATTTTCTCCCAGCGATCTCGTTTTTTATGTGACTTCTTTTGGTCAAGCTTTGTAATAGAACGAGCCGCTTGAAAAGGGATAAATGCACTTGCGCCAAGCTCTGTGCCTTTTTGGATAATCAGCTCAAGTTTATCTCCTTTTGGGAGACCACTCGCAATTGTGACCCTTACAGGAAGTTCTCTGTCCTGATTTGTCCAGCCTTCAAGGTGACAAAGGACTTCTTCCTTTGTTATTGTATCAATTTTACTGAGCGCTTCAAAGCCGTCTGTCGTTAAACAAAGGATTTCCTGCCCTGCTTTCATGCGCATGACGTTGGAAAGGTGATGTACATCTTCACCTTTGATGACGATAGCTCCCTTTGCGATCACTTCTTCTTTCGTGAGGTCGATAAAATATCGTTGCATACGTGTCCTGACACCTACTCGCTTTATTTTTTCGCTATAATGCTGACCCAATCTTCCATTGATAGCACTTCAACAATGTCAAAACCTGCTTCTTCTAATGCTGTTTTGACTTGTAATTTCTTTTGTCCAATGATGCCTGAAGTAATGAAATAGCCATCTTTCTTCAATAAGTCATAGGCTTGATCTGTAAAGCGCAAAATCACTTCTGCGAGAATGTTGGCGACGATCACATCATGTTCACCTGAAATCCCATCAAGTAAGTTATTTTGCTTGACCGTTACTTGTTCACTTACACCATTTAGCTCGATGTTTTGCTTCGCACTTTCAACCGCAACGGTGTCGAGATCAAAGGCTTGAATGTCCTTTGCACCAACCATCGCTGCTGCCACACTTAAAATCCCAGAGCCTGTTCCAACATCAATTACCGTATCGTTTTCCTTCACATAGCGCTCAAGCGCCTGAATACAAAGAACCGTTGTTGGGTGTGTCCCTGTTCCAAATGCCATTCCTGGATCCATTTCAATAATCAGTTCATCAGAATGAACCGGCGTATATTCTTCCCACGTTGGAACGATGGTGAATTTTTCAGAGATTTTCACAGGATGATAGTATTTCTTCCATGCGGTGGCCCATTCTTCTTCATTTACTTCACAAATGGACAGCGTATTTCGCCCAAGATCAATATCGTATAGAAGAAGATTGTTGATGGCTTCTTTGATCTCATCTACCGTTTCCATTAAAAAGCTATTCATTGGAAGATAGGCTTTGACGATGACCCCTTCTTCAGGATAGTCATTCGGATCGAGCTGGTAGATCTCACCGTATACATTTTCACGTTCCTTGACTAAATCAAGCGGGTCCTCAATCACGACACCACTCGCACCTGCTTCATGCAAAATATTGGTGATTGGTTCCACCGCTTCATTTGTTGTATGGACGCTAATTTCTGACCACTTCAATACTACCAACTCCTTATCCGTCTTACTCGCCTTTAAATGCGCGTTTTACCTTATCGAAGAAGCTCATTTCTTGTTCGTCCGGTTTATTTCCGCTCACTTCAGCAAATTTTCTAATGATATCTTTTTGATTGTCCGTTAAATTTGTTGGTGTGACGACTCGTACAACGATATGCTGATCGCCTTGACCATAGCCGCGTACATTTTTCACACCTTTTCCTTTAAGTCTAAATTTCGTGCCAGTTTGTGTGCCAGCAGGGACTTTCAATTTTACTTTACCGTGTAATGTCGGCACTTCAATTTCGTCACCTAATGCAGCTTGTGCAAAGGTTAACGGCATTTCGCAGTAAATGTCATCTCCGTCACGCTCAAAGAATTCATGCGAGCGCACATGGAACACAACAAATAAATCGCCTGGAGGCCCTCCATTTACACCTGGCTCCCCTTGACCAGACACTCTGAGCTGCTGACCATCGTCAACACCAGCTGGGATCGTCACATTGATTTTCTTACGCTTACGCACCTTACCAGAGCCGCCACATGTAGAACATTTGTGATCGATTTGTTTTCCTGTTCCGCTACAGTAGTTACATACTCTGCGGTTGACCACTTTACCAAACGGAGTTGATTGCTCAACATTTAATTGACCGGAGCCGCCGCAATGTGAACATGTCTTCGCATCTGTCCCAGGCTTTGCCCCTGATCCATGGCATGTTTCACATGATTCCTCGCGAGGTATTTCAATCGTTGCTTCTTTCCCAAATGCTGCTTCTTCAAATGAAAGCGTCATTGTATATTGCAAGTCTGCTCCTTGACGTGGTGCATTTGGATCTCTTCTTCTGGCTCCACCGCCAAAAATACTAGAGAAGATGTCATCAAAGCCACCGAAGCCGCCAAAGTCTCCACCTCCGCCAAAACCGCCGCCACCAAAGCCTTGGTTTGGATCGGTATGACCGAACTGGTCATACTGCGAACGTTTTTGATCGTCAGAAAGGATTTCATATGCTTCTTTTACTTCTTTGAATTTCTCATCTGAGCCAGCTTCTTTATTAATATCAGGGTGATACTTTTTTGAAAGCTTGCGGTATGCCTTTTTGATCTCGTCTTTTGAGGCGCTCTTACTCACGCCAAGCACTTCATAGTAATCACGCTTACTCATCTCTTCACACTCCCGATTTTCTCACATAAATACGATTGTATCATTTTGATTTGACCTTTTTCAATTGCTTTCATCGTTGGAAAGAAAAAAAGTCAAAGCCAAGAGATCCTGACTTTGACTTTCTGACGAGTACGTTTCAGCAGTCTTTTTCAAAAGTAAAGGTGATTATTTTTTCTCTTGATCGTCGTTTACTTCTTCGTATTCTGCATCCACTACATTGTCATCTGCTTTTTGAGCACCTTCAGCGCCGCCTTCTTGCTGAGCTTGTGCTTGTTTTGCAGCTTCTTCATAGAGCTTTGTCGTTAGTTCTTGAACGATTGTTTGCAGCTCATCTTTTTTCGCTTTGATGTCTTCAAGCTCGCCTTTTTCGATCGCAGCTTTTAGGGCATCTTTCGCGTCGTTTGCTTTTTTCACTTGCTCTTCATCGATTTTGCCTTCTAGATCTTTTAATGTTTTTTCAGTTGTAAAAACTAATTGATCTGCTTCATTGCGCACTTCGATTTCTTCTTTTTTCTTCGCATCTGCTTCAGCATTTTCTTCTGCTTCTTTAACCATTTTTTCGATCTCATCATCAGAAAGACCTGAAGAAGATTTGATTGTGATGTTTTGCTCTTTGCCTGTACCCATATCTTTCGCACGTACGTTGACAATACCGTTTTTATCGATATCAAAAGATACTTCGATTTGTGGTACGCCGCGTGGTGCTGGCGGAATGTCAGTCAATTGGAAACGACCTAATGTTTTGTTGTCTGCTGCCATTGGGCGTTCACCTTGCAGGACATGGATGTCTACCGCTGTTTGGTTGTCAGCAGCTGTTGAGAATACTTGAGATTTACTTGTTGGAATTGTTGTATTACGTTCAATCAGCTTTGTGAATACGCCGCCCATTGTTTCAATTCCTAAAGAAAGTGGTGTTACGTCAAGAAGAACAACGTCTTTGACATCTCCTGTGATGACTCCACCTTGGATCGCCGCACCAAGAGCAACCACTTCATCAGGGTTTACACCTTTATGAGGCTCTTTGCCTGTTTCTTTTTTAATTGCTTCTTGTACTGCAGGAATACGAGTTGATCCACCAACAAGGATGACTTTATCAATCTCACTAGCAGATAAACCAGCATCTTTTAATGATTGACGTACAGGTGTCATTGTACGCTCTACAAGGTCTGCAGAAAGCTCTTCGAATTTAGCACGCGTTAGCGTTAATTCAAGATGAAGAGGACCTGCATCTCCAGCTGTGATAAATGGCAATGAGATTTGTGTAGAAGATACACCAGAAAGATCTTTTTTCGCTTTTTCAGCAGCATCTTTTAAACGCTGAAGCGCCATTTTATCTTTTGAAAGGTCAATGCCATTTTCTTTTTTGAATTCAGCCACTAGGTGATCAATGATCACTTGGTCAAAATCGTCTCCACCTAGACGGTTGTCCCCAGCAGTTGAGCGTACTTCAAAGACGCCGTCTCCAAGCTCAAGGACTGATACGTCAAATGTACCGCCACCAAGGTCATATACAAGGATTGTTTGATCTTCATCTGTTTTATCTAAACCATAAGCAAGCGCAGCTGCTGTTGGTTCGTTGATGATACGTTCTACTTCAAGACCAGCAATTTTACCAGCATCTTTTGTTGCTTGACGTTCTGCATCGTTGAAGTAAGCAGGAACTGTGATAACAGCTTTTGTTACTTCTTCGCCAAGGTAGCCTTCAGCGTATGATTTAAGATGTTGAAGAATGATTGCAGAGATTTCCTGCGGCGTGTAGTTCTTGCCTTCAACTTCTACTTTATAATCTGTACCCATATGTCTTTTAACAGACATGATTGTGTTCGGGTTTGTAATTGATTGGCGTTTCGCTACTTCACCAACTTGGCGCTCTCCATTTTTAAAAGCGACAACAGATGGTGTTGTACGTGCTCCTTCAGCGTTTGCAATGACTTTTGGCTCTCCGCCTTCAAGTACTGCAACACATGAGTTTGTTGTTCCTAAGTCAATCCCAATGATTTTACTCATAATCGATGACCTCCCATTATGTAGTTATTGATTTACTTTTACCATTGATGGACGAATAACTCGGTCTTTGAGTTTATAGCCCTTTTGCAATTCTTCTACGACGATATTTGAATCGAAGTTTTCATCTTCAACTTGCATGACGGCTTGATGAAGGTTTGGATCGAACTCTTTGCCGACAGCTTCAATTGGTTCAACGCCTTCATTTTTCAACGCTTCTACCAGCTGGCGGTAAACCATTTGCATTCCTTCTAATAAACTTTTCGCCTGCTCATTGTCTGGATCAATTCCAAGCGCTCTTTCAAAGTTGTCAAGAGCTGGGAGAAGATCACTGACAACATGTTGAGAACGATATTTTTGCACGGTCTCCACTTCAGTTCGAGCACGGCGTTTATAGTTTTCAAAATCTGCTTGAACACGCAGAATTTTGTTTTCTTTTTCATCTAGAAGCTGCTGCAATTCATCAATCTTCTCTTGGAAGGCAGACTGTTCATCGTGCTTTACTTCCTCAGTTTCTGCTTGAACTGCTTCTTCTTGTGCTTCAACCTCTGCTGCTTGCTCAGGTGTCTGTTTTTCTTCTGACATTGTGTTCACCTCCCTCAAAAGATTCAAGAATACGAAGGGGCTGTGCCCCTATCTTTTATCACCCTACTCATCATACAAATTGGAAAGTGCGTTTGACAAGTCTTTTGATACATGATGCAAAAGACTAACGACTCGCCCGTAATCCATGCGGGTTGGTCCGATGACGGCAATGGAGCCGAGTGATTTTTGATCAATCGAATAAGTCGCTGTGATCAAACTGCAGTTCTCCATTGCTTCCAAGTTGTTTTCTGAACCGATTTTAATGGTGATGCCTTGCTGATTTGGATGAAACAGCTGCATGACATCATTCTTTTGCTCAATCAGCATCATGAGTGAGCGAATACGGTCGATGTCATGAAATTCAGGCTGATTCAACATATTAATCTTCCCGCCAAAGAAAAGTTTTGATTCATTTTGTGTTGATGTAAATGTGTTGCCGAGCGCATCTAAAATGTGATCATAATCTTTTAAATGTGTGCGCAAAAGCATGACCACTTCTTTATACATCCTGTCCTTCAACTGGTCCATCGGAACGCCAGCTAAGCGGCTATTCAAAATATTCATCAGCTTCTCAATATCGGAGACATCGAGATGCTCAGAGAAGGTAATGGTTTTGTTTTCAACATGTCCGCTGTCTGTAATCATGATCGCGACTGCTTTGTTTGGCTGAACGGGGACAAGCTGAATTTGCTTTAATCGATTTTCACTCAGCTTTGGACCAAGCACGATCGATGTATAGTTTGTGAGATCTGATAAAATTTCCGCCGATTTTTGAACTGTTTTTTCAAGCTCAAAAATTTTCTCCTGAAAAGCCGACTGGATGAGCACAAGCTCGTTAGACGACAGTTTTCGCGGAGAGAGCAAATGATCTACATAATAACGATATCCTTTTTCTGAAGGAATTCTTCCTGATGAAGAATGGGTCTTTTCGATAAAACCAAGTTCCTCCAAATCAGCCATTTCGTTTCTAATCGTCGCAGAGCTGAATGTGATGTCCTCTTTTTTGGAAAGAGTCCTTGACCCAACTGGCTGCGCCGAACGAATAAAGTCATTAATGATGACTTGCAGAATCAAAAGCTGACGATTTGTTAACATCATCATCACCCCTGTTAGCACTCTCTTTCAACGAGTGCTAATTGTATAAACAAAATTACCAAACTCAAATTAAAATGTCAATTATAACTCACCGAGAAACGCTTGAAATACTTCATTTCCTAACAATTTTCCTTTTCTTGTTAAACGAATGCCAATATCATCTTTTACAATGAGACCTTTTTCTTCTAATTCTTCAAGAACCGAGGGAAAAAGAGCCTCTGGTGAAGCACCATATTTGGCTTGGAAGCCGGCACTTTTCACCCCTTCAATTTTTCGAAGGCCTAAAAACATTTCTTCTTCTATCTGTTCTGCTTTTGTGACTTGATGAGTTTCTTTATGCGGGAACCCAGTTTGCTCAATCAGTTCCAAGTAATGCTTTACTGGTCCTGCGTTCACATTTCGGATGCCATCTACATACCCGTGTGCCCCTGCACCAAAACCGAAATAGTCTTCATTGCTCCAATAGGTCAGGTTATGCTGGCTTTCAAATCCAGGTTTGGCGTAATTGCTGATCTCGTATTGATGTAATCCGTGGCGCTCCATTTCATCCATCACAAGCTCATACATTTCAGCCTCACGTTCTTGCGGTGGTAAATGTAGTTTTCCTTTTTGCATTAAGTTGTAAAACACCGTTTTCGGCTCCACAATCAGTGAGTAGACAGAATAATGCTCTGCTCCTAATGAGAAAGCTGTCTCAAGTGAATTCATGACATGATGCTTTTCTTGGTGCGGCAAGCCAAACATGAGGTCAAGGCTAATGTTGTCAAATCCGACATCTCTTGCTCGCTCGAAAGACGTGAGAACATCTTTCTTTTGATGAACTCGTCCGATTTTTTTGAGTAGATCATCTTCAAAGGTTTGGACGCCAAAGCTTAACCGATTGACACCGGCTTCTTTTAACACATGCAACTTCTCGAGTGATAATTCATCTGGGTTTGCTTCCACTGCAAATTCAACCAGGTTTTTTGACGGTTTTAACACACGGTGGATGCTGTTCATGAGCTGATCTAGCTGGCTGACGGTCAATGATGTTGGAGTCCCCCCGCCAATAAAGATCGTCTTTAGTTCTTGCTCACCCTTTTGCTCAATCGTGTGCTGCATCTCTTTTTCAAGAGCCGCTAAGTATTCATCGACTGGCTGCGTTTTAATGAAAAATTTATTGAAATCACAATAGTGGCAAATGTGCTCACAAAATGGAATGTGAATGTATGCTGCTTTCATTTGATGACACCTTCTTTACAGGTAAAGAGCCGCAGTTTATCGCTGCGGCACCTTTGTTTGTTTTCGACTATAAACGCCAAGGCTGACATTGTAAAGCAGGTTGCCTTGAGGAGGATGTTATTTTTTCGGTGTGCTGTCGTCCATCTTCAGCACAGCCATAAATGCTTCTTGCGGGACTTCAACAGAGCCCACTTGTTTCATGCGCTTTTTCCCTTCTTTTTGCTTCTCAAGAAGCTTTCTTTTTCGGGAAATGTCTCCGCCATAACATTTAGCAAGTACGTTTTTACGCATCGCTTTAATGGTAGAGCGAGCCACGATTTTTTGTCCAATCGCCGCTTGAATTGGTACTTCAAAGTGCTGGCGTGGAATGAGTTCTTTTAGCTTATCTACGATGATTTTGCCTCGTTCATAGGCGTAATCGCGGTGAACAATAAAGGAAAGGGCATCTATTTTTTCGCCATTCAGCATGATGTCCATTTTCACTAGCGTCGATGGACGGTAGCCAATCAGCTCATAATCAAAGGACGCATAGCCTTTTGTGTTGGACTTTAATTGATCAAAGAATTCGTATACGATCTCAGCCAAAGGAATTTCATAAACAATGCTCACGCGGTTCGCATCAAGATACTGCATATCAATGAAATGTCCGCGCTTTCCTTGGCAAAGCTCCATGACAGAGCCTACATAATCATTCGGCACCATCATTGTTGCTTTCACGTATGGTTCTTCAATTCGTTCAATCTTTTGCGGATCAGGCAAATTGGACGGGTTATCTACGACGATTTTTTCTCCATCTGTCATATACACATCGTAAATAACACTTGGCGCTGTCGTAATAAGATCAATTTTAAATTCACGTTCAATCCGTTCTTGGATGATTTCCATATGAAGCATTCCAAGGAACCCGCAGCGGAAACCAAAGCCAAGTGCTTGGGATGTCTCTGCCTCATATTGAAGTGAAGAATCATTTAATTCAAGCTTTTCTAGCGCTTCACGTAAGTCGTTATATTTCGCTGTGTCAATCGGATAAAGACCGCAGTAAACCATCGGATTCAGCTTTCTGTATCCTGGCAGTGCTTCTTGTGCTGGGTTCACCGCACTTGTGATCGTATCCCCCACACGTGTATCGCCGACATTTTTAATTGCTGCTGTTAAGTAGCCAACATCTCCAACAGTGAGTTCGTCTGTCGGCATGGCTTTTGGTGTGAATACGCCGACTTCAAGTACTTCAAATTCTTTCCCCGTCGCCATCATTTTGATTTTCTGACCTGGTTTGACGGTTCCTTCCACAATTCGTATGTACGCAATAACGCCGCGATACGCATCGTAAAGAGAATCAAATATAAGAGCTTGAAGCGGTGCTTCTGGGTCTCCAGCAGGTGCTGGTACCTTTTCGACGATTTGTTCTAAAATATCTTCGATCCCAATACCCGCCTTAGCCGAGGTGAGAACAGCTTCAGACGCATCCAACCCGATGACATCTTCGATTTCTCCTCTTACACGCTCAGGCTCTGCACTTGGCAGATCGATTTTATTGATAATCGGAAGAATTTCTAAGTTATTATCAAGAGCTAAATAAACGTTTGCAAGTGTCTGTGCTTCAATTCCTTGTGCTGCATCTACTACGAGAATTGCACCTTCACAGGCAGCAAGGCTTCGAGAAACCTCATAGGTGAAGTCGACATGCCCTGGTGTATCAATCAGGTGCATAATATATTCTTCTCCATCCTTCGCCTTATATTTCAGCTGGACAGAGTTTAATTTAATCGTTATGCCGCGTTCACGCTCTAAGTCCATGGAATCAAGTAATTGTTCTTTCATTTCTCGCTGTGTAATCGCCGCTGTTTTTTCTAAAATACGGTCGGCCAATGTTGATTTCCCGTGGTCAATATGGGCGATAATGGAGAAATTTCGAATTCTTGATTGCCGTTCTAATCGTTTTTCTTTATCTGTCACAATCTATCACTCCTACTATAAAACGCGGGTTGCGCTAGGTTAGATTATATCAATAGGGCTGTAAAGATTCAATCGAAATCAAGAAAAGCCGCTCATTGATTAGCGGCTTTAGTCATACGATGTTGATTTGTTTATTTCCCATTTACCCAATCGTAAAGAGAACGAGCTGCATGTGTCATGCCATCAGACAACGCCTTACCTGCCTTGGAGAAGGCATTAAAGCTCTCTATTTCCTCAAGTTGCTTTTGTTTTTCGGCAAGATCCTTTTCTGTAACAGCTGTTCCTAAAATAGAGGCTTCTCGTTCTTCTTCGTCGTTCATTTGGATGGAGAAAGCGCCTTTTAATTGCGGGTCATGGTAACCCTTCATTTGCAGCATGCCATTATTCGCTTGCTGCATTCCTAAAAAGACGCCAAATAGCAAGACTAGTCCTAAAATAATGGTCTTTCCAATAAATGATCCCATGCACCGTCACCACCTTAAGAGCGTTTTTTCTCATCCTTTGATTTGCCGTTTACTTTTTCCGCATCCCAGAAAATGTCGCTGAAGACATCAGCTGCTGCATTGGATGCATTTTTCAATTCTTCCATATTATTATCCACTCCGCCAAATTCTAAAAGAAGGGCTTTGTCGGATAAATCTTGATTATAAATTCCATTATCACCAATTTCGCCTTTGGCAAACACACCGACACTGAGTCCTTTATATTTTTTCTCCATCAAATGGTGAAACTCCGTTGCAAGCTTGAGGTTTTTCTCATAGCTTTGATTCTTCTTTCCCACAACAAACGCAATTCTCGCATATTTTTTCCCTTTGATCTCGGCAGTAGTGTCCTTCTTTCTTCTCGAATCACGGTGGATATCGATTAAATATTCGAGGTCATCATTTTTCGCTAAGGCTTCTTTTACGACCAGTCTTGATTCATTATAAGACTGGGGATACTTTAACCCTTTTTGCAGAAGCCGTTTTTCAACTTCTGTTTTGTCGACCGTATTCCCGATACCTTGCTGATCAAGCGCCTTTCCGAACATGTCGCCGACAAGGGTGACATTCACTTTAGAGTGCCGTGCATTGTTTGGATTCGTTTCTCCTTTTAAAAATGGTAAATATGATTCCGTATTATGTGTGTGGTAAATGTACACAGCTTTTCGTTTTCCTGTCGACCGGTCCGGCTCTTTCGCAGGCTTTTTCGGCACATCTTTGTCGAGCTTGTCCAGTTCTGCCAAGTTTGCTTCTTTTTCATCTTGGATGACTTCACTTGGCGGCGGCGATTCCATTGGCATGTTGGTATAATCTGTTCCTTCACCCGCTAAGATAATTTTTGTATCAAAATGTTCAAAGCCTGGGAGTTCTCTCCCTAGAAAACTACGCGGGTCTTCTAAATTGATACTAGTCGCAAGCTTCAGTGACAGTCCAGAGAAATGAAACCCCTTTTGATCTTTCGGGACGGCTGAGGCAAAATATTGGTTTTCCATGCCCATTAATGTGGCGAAAAACGCCCCGGAAAGCTCATCTGCTACACCATATAGAGAGGCTTGTGGTCTTAGCTCCGGCTTTAAAGATGTCAACGCCCCTGACATCACAAACACTACAACAAGCGAAGCTATAAATAAGAAAATACTTTTGACTACTTTTGTTCCATTAATCGCAACGACCAACTGTCGAGGACGGCGGGGTCTTTTTTTCATCATTTACTCCCTCCAGCACGCTTTCTAGTAATTACACTATGAGCGAGCTAGAGAAAGTAGAACTGATTAATGATTATAAGAACCCATGTTATCTTGAGAGATTTTTTGATGAAGCGCTGTGTTTAAACCATTGGCGAGCACGTTTGCCATATCATCAATGAATGTATCCACTTCCTTAGGTGTGACCATGAGGTTTTGCCCTAGTGGCGCAAGCACTTCATGAATCAGCTGTCGTTTCTCTTCTTCTGGAAGAGTTCCTACGATACCTAAGAATGATTGACGCGTTTCCTCATCTGGTAAATCTTCTTCGTTTAGCACTTTTTTCTTCCCAAACGTCAAACCTGCCGGCACAAGAGAGCGGGATGGCCGGTCATCTTTCAGTTCTCTACCAAAATGCTTTAAGACATAATCAATTGTGTCACTTGCAATGGTGACTGCATCTACGACTGTCGGAACACCAATCGCAATCACTGGAATACCCAACGTTTCTTTGCTTAATTCTTTTCGTTTATTCCCTACACCTGAACCAGGATGGATCCCTGTGTCAGAGATTTGAATCGTCGTATTCACTCTTTCTACTGCACGAGCAGCAAGGGCATCGATTGCAATGACAAAATCGGGTTTGGATCTCTCGATGACACCTTGAATTATGTCGCTAGTTTCAATGCCGGTCAGTCCCATCACTCCCGGTGATAAAGAGGACACTGGGCGGTAGCCTTCCTGTACATTTTCCGGCTGCAATTCAAAAAGATGCCGGGTCACAAGCAGACTTTCAACTGTGAGTGGACCTAGCGCATCTGGCGTGACATTCCAGTTTCCTAGCCCTACTACAAGACAGCTTGCATCAGTCTGAATGCCTCGATCTTTTAAAAACTGAGCAAAATGATGGGCAAAAACTTCGACCACTTTTTCCTGCATCTCAGAATCTTTCTCCCGAATACCCTGAGCCTCAAGTGTTAAGTATGTTCCTGCCTTTTTGCTGGTCAGCGCCTCCCCTTCTTTCGTGATCTCCACCGTGCGTATACGAATGCCGTGCTCCTCTTTTTCCTTTTCGACAATCCCTTGAATTCCATCCTTTGTAATGACATTCGGATCGTTCTCTTGTTCTAGTATCTCTTTTGTCTCAACAGCTAAGTCTGTCCGAATTTGATAAGCACTTAAATCAAGTTTCTGTTTCTCCATAAAAAGACTCCTTCCACCAAGTAATTAACAGTAGTCTTTCCATCTCTTGAAAGAAACATTCGAGCGCTTCATCAATGAAAAATACTTTACATTTATATTGCAATCTAAAGGTGTGTTTGATAGAATACAACTTGTTCTATTGTGAAGATTTAACCTTAAGACAATTGTGTTTAGGTTGTATCTTAGGAGGTGAAACACATGCCAAATATTAAATCAGCGATCAAACGTACAAAAACGAATAACGAACGCCGTGCACACAACGTGACAATCAAGTCTGCGATGCGTACTGCGATTAAACAAGTTGAAGTTTCTGTAGCTAACAACGATGCTGAGCAAGCAAAAGCTGCTCTTTCTTCTGCTGCAAAACGCATTGACAAAGCCGTTAAAACTGGTCTTGTACACAAAAACGCAGCTGCACGTTACAAGTCAAGACTTGCTAAACAAGTAAACGGACTTTCTGCATAATGCTTGCAACGCCTCAGTAATGAGGCAATTGTTTAACTGTACGTCCGTCCTGACCGGCCCAGCCATTAGGACAGACTGGCAATTATACATCTAAACAAAAATGACCTTCTTTTTAGAAGGTCGTTTTTTTATGTTCAAGCGCCTAATAGGCGAAGCAGAAACAATTCTAGCAATAGCTGCTTGTCCTTTTTACCGGTTTTCATTTCATAATCGATCGTTGATAGCTCTTTGACAATCTGCTTGAGCTCTTCTTCTGAAAACAACCTTGCCTGATCCATAGCAAGTTTAACGCGGAATGGGTGGACTTTTAGATTTGAAGCAATTTGTTTTTGTCCATATCCTTGCTGAGCGAAATACTTCGTCTGCAAAATCAAACGAAATTGAGTAGATATGAGTGCCAATATTTTAATGGGTTCCTCATTTTGTTTCAGCAAGTCATAAAACATCTGCATGGCTTGAGAGCGGCGTCTGTTGACAATTTGGTTAATTAATTCAAAAATATTCTGCTCTAAACTTCTTGCAACGAGCTGATTGACATCCGCTAATTCAATTTCTTCTCGCTCTCCGATATATGTACTCAGCTTCCTGACCTCTTGAAACAACGTAGATAGACTTCCGCCACACAGCATGACAAGTTGCTCAGCCGCTTCAGAGAAAATCGACTTTCCTTCTGTTTTCACCAGTGTAATGGTGAAATCCGTTGTTTCTTTTGGGTTTAACTCTTTTGCCTCAACCATAGCCGCTTTCTTTTTTAGCAATTTAGTGATTTTCTTCCGTTCATCCAGCTTTTCATATGGTGCTAATAAGACAAGAATGGTATAAGGCGCCGGCTTTTCTAAATAAGCTTCTAACAGAGAAAGCTCATGCTCGATCTTCTCCTTTTTCTTTTCCGCTGTAAGAAAATAAGGGTTCTTGATCACAACGAGACGCCTTTCTCCCATGAACGGAAAGGTCTCTGCATCTGTCACAGCCTGTTCAAGCGGTACCTCTTCCATATCAAAAACGGAGTAATTAAAATCCTTTGTCTCCTCATCTACTACAGCTTGTCTTAATTTAGCTGCTGTTTCTTGCAGTAAATACGTTTCTTTTCCATATAAGCAATAAACGGGATGGATATCCCCTCTTTTTAAATTGTTCCAAACCTCAAAGACCATAAATTGAATCCCTCTCTTTCACTTCCTCCTCTATCCTAAAGTGTGTGAAGACATTAGTAAAGAGGAAGCTGAAAGTACCGCCTCCTCATTTATAGTAAACGTCTGGTGCAAGCTCCCGGGTCAGCTTACTTCAGACGATATTCATAAAATGATCATGAAAATGGAAAACGGTTACTTTACCTTCTAGCAATTCCAAATGAGTTCAAGTATACTAAAATTAGCCAGGAGGGATGAAAATGAATGAATTTGAAAAAAATGTTCAAAGCAAGCGGAATGATGTGACCGACTCAGCCGTTGGTTTTATCGTCACATTCGGATTTTTCGCCTCAATGTTTATTTTGGCAACTATTATACACCTCGTTGGATCTTAACTTCATGAATGCTACATGACTGCCTTTTTGGCAGTTTTTTTATTGATTTTGTAAGATATCATATGGAGGATGTGTGTAAAACGTTCCTTTCTGCTCAATAAATTCAAAGGTCACACTCCCGTCTCGGTCTGTGCGATATACCTTCGTTTGATGATCCTTTAGTTTTTTCAAGACGTCCTGATGAGGATGCTGATAACGATTCCGTTCACCAGCCGAAATGAGCGCGATCGACGGCTTCAGATGCTGAAGCCACTCATCACTTGTTGACCCTTTGCTCCCATGATGCCCAACCTTTAAGACATCTGCTCGCAGGTGAGGATAAGCTTCTATAATGTCTCGTTCTCCTTCATGTTCAAGATCTCCAGTGAATAGGAACCGTTTCCCGCCAAGAGTAAATGATAGAACAAGTGAATCATTGTTCTTACTTGTCACCATGTCTTGCGAAGGGTGAAGAACCTCAAATATGTGCTCTCCAACTTGGAGCTGGTCTCCTCTTTCTAATTCATCAATCATGATCCCTTTTTCAGCTGCTTCTTTTAGCAGTTTTTCATCCTCTGGATTTCGGGCAAAACCTTTTGGTATAGCCAGCCGCTTTACTTTATTTCGCTTGATTAAACGAATCGCTTCTCCCATGTGGTCTTGGTCTGCATGCGTGAGAATCAGCACATCAAGTTTCGCTATACCTTTTGAATGCAAAAACGGAATTAGCGTTTGATCACCGATCGTAGACACTTTACGCCTTTTTTTCCATGGTTCATCATCAAAAGAAAGTCTGCCACCTGTGTCCACAAGTAGATGTCCCTTTCGGTAAGGGAGCTGAATAAACAAACTATCCCCTTGTCCTACATCCAGCATCGTGACCTCTCCTTTTTGAAGAAAATTCGGGGTGAAATAGTGCACACTCAAGACACCAATAAGTAACAGAATCGGCACGATATAAGATTTCATGGAACTATTGCACTCCACCATAAATAACAGAAAAACAATGGCGCTCACTTCAAGAAGAATATGCCACCAAGTCGATTTCATAAAAATCAAATTGAACCCATCAAAAACTGCCATATGTGCTGACAACTGATGACCTAGCTGGATGACCGAATCAAGCAGTTGGAACAACATTTGTCCAAGCGGAAGATAAATGATAGACAAAAGAAAAAAGAGTAAGGACAGAGGCAGGACAACTGTTGTATAAAAAGGGACAAATATCATATTCAATGGGATGCTCAGTAAAGAAAATTGCTGAAAATGATATAAAAGAACAGGGAGCGAAGCAAGCTGCGCAACAAATGAGATCAAGAACAACTGCATCACTGCACTTTTCGCTTTTGATAAGATACCGGTTGATAACAAAATAAAAAACGTTACCACGAATGAAAGCTGAAATCCGATATCAAATAGATATAGAGGATGAATCGCTAATAAGAATAAAAACGTTGCGCTTAATACGACAGCAGAAGGCTGTTTCATTTCTTTTGGCAAACTTGTCATCACTAAATAGATTCCTGCCATGAGGCAAGCTCTTAAAACTGATGGTGCAGCACCTGTCAAACAAGCATAAACAGGGAGAAAGCACATTAGAAGAATACGCGCTGTCTCTCTTGTCACACCGGCACGAAGGAGACACCAAAATAAACAAGCAAGAAGCGTTTGCACATGCAGTCCTGAGATCGCTAACAGATGAATAATGCCGAGCATTTGATAGTCTCTTAGCGTGTCAGGATCAATTAAGTCACGCTCTCCAAAAATGAGAGCCTGTACAATCCCTACAGAGTTTTTCGGCACATGATCTTCTAAGAATCTTAAACCCTTTTGCCTCATCTTTTGAAGATAATACGAAGGACGTTCATTTTTTGTACAGCCTTTGATTGACTGTGGTAAGAAAATAGCGTGAATGCCTTTTGATTTTAGAAATTGATCATAATGAAACCCGTTAGGAATGGTTGCGTGTTTAGGCGGCCGAACTTCACCTGTCATATGACAGCTCATACCTGGCTCTACGTCTTTTAGCGCCTCTTTTTCACGCTCTGTTTGAATGGTATAGAAAGCCGCTAGTCGTTCATCTTCTGTTGACACAGTTGCTGAAAATCGATTGCCATCTGTTTTCGGAATACTTTCAATCACAACGGAGCCGGAAAAGAATTTTTCTTGAACAGGTTGATCTGTTTCAAAAAACTCATGAACCATAAAAATAAGGGTATAGACAGCTCCACATAGGCTGACCACGAGAAAGAGTTTGGGGATTTTTTTTAGTAGGCTGAGAAGTAAGATAATGAGAAGAAAGAGAAGGAAATACATATGAAGATGATATGCAGCTAGAGCAATTCCAACAGCTGCTGAAATTGCCCCAAACGGCAAATAATTAAACATAGGACGTAAATAATTGGTTCGCCTTCTCGTGCATATCGCGAATTTCTTTTTCATTAAGTCCTGATTCACTTAGCTTACCAATTAAATCTGCAACAAAGGCTAATTTTTCTTGATTTTTCAAGTCGATGATCATTTCATCGAGTTCGACTTGTTCCGTTTGAACACCTGCCTGCTCAAATAAATCAATGGCGTAGGGGTGATTTTTATAATCCTTTGCATAGTATACGGTTCGAATGCCTGCTTGGATAATAGCTTTACAGCACTGCAAACAAGGAAAATGCGTGACATATATTTCAGCATCGGCTGTAGGTGCACCAAATTTGGCACATTGTAAAATAGCGTTCATTTCCGCATGGATGGTGCGAACGCAGTGATGATCAATGACATAGCATCCCACATCTGCACAATGGACATCACCAGCAATTGAGCCATTATATCCCCCTGCAATGATACGCTTGTCTCTGACGATGGTCGCCCCAACAGCTAACCGCTCACAGGTGCTTCGTAAAGCAAGTAAATGGCTTTGTGCCATAAAATATTGATTCCATGAAATTCTTTCCACGAGCTGATCCCTCCAGAATGATGGTTGGTATTAAGTGTACATGCCTTCCTTCTATACCGTCAATTCTACTTAACGGTCAATTCATTTTTCAGCCGTTCAATGGTCTTCTCCCCAAAACCTGAAATGTTCCGTAAATCTTCAATTTGTTGAAATTCTCCGTGTTCCTCTCTGTACGTAATGATGGCTTCTGCTTTAGCTGGCCCTATTCCATTAATGGTTTGCAATTCTGCTGCATCAGCCTGGTTCACGTTGACACTTTGACTCTTTTCATTACCTGATGGAGCGTCTGCACCTGCTGTTTGCGTCTGCCTCTCTGCTTCTCCCTGCTTCCGGACATAAATCATCATACTATCTTCTAATTTTGCTGCTTGATTAATTTCAATTGTGTCTGCTTTACTAGTAAAACCTCCTGCTCTTCGAATCGCTTCTTCTACACGTGCATCAGATTGAAACGTATAAACACCCGGCTTTTTCACAGCTCCTTTGACCTCCACAAAAATGGAGGATGAGTCATTATCGGGCTTTTCTGTTTTGTCTTCTAATGTGACATGTTTGTCTTGATCGCCCTTCAATACACTTGGCTCTCTGGTGCTCCCCTTATTTCCTGCCAAAAGGAAGAAAGTGATGATGATCGCGCTTATAAGCCCAGCACCGATATAAAGACTGTATTTTCTCAATGGAATGAGTCGCTTCACGTGTTCACGCTTCTTTCAATCATATTTTTCTATTGCACAACATACTGTTTAGAAGATAACAGATCCTATGCGCCTAAGGAGGGAGAACGTTTGAATATCGGGATAATCGGTACAGGAAACATGGGTACCATACTTACTGAGGCATTTATTGAATCAAAGGCAGTCAATCCCTCATCCATCACCATCACAAACCGGACCATAGAAAAAGCGTTCAATATAAAAAAGAACCACCCAGAGCTTGAAGTTACGAAACAGCTTACAGGAGCTGTCATGAATAAGGATTTCATTTTTGTTTGTGTCAAGCCGCTTGATATTTATCCCCTTTTAAAAGAGCTGAGCCCTCTTTTAACAGAGCAACAAACCATTGTCATCATTACAAGCCCGGTTCATCCTGAACAGCTTCAGGAGATCGTTTCTTGTCAAACAGCCAGGCTGATTCCAAGCATTACGAACCGCGCTTTATCAGGTGCGTCACTTTTAACATTCGGATCGTCATGCAGTGTCACGACGAAAACAGCGTTAAGACAATTAGCTTCCTGCATTTCAACACCTATTGAAATTCATCATTCGATTACAAGAGCGGCGTCAGATATCGTCAGCTGCGGTCCTGCCTTTATCAGCTTCCTCGTTCAGGAAATGATTGAAGCAGCCGTCGAAGAAACAGATATTTCTAAAGAAGAAGCCACCACCTTATCAGAAGATATGCTAGTAGGGCTTGGCCGTTTAATTGAAAAAAGACTGTATACTCTTCCGACACTGCAAGACAAAGTCTGTGTAAAAGGCGGCGTCACGGGTGAAGGGATTAAAGCACTTGAAGCAGGTGTTCAAGATATGTTTCATCGCCTCTTTCAAAACACCCATGAAAAATTTGATGAAGATCTTGAAGCGGTTGCGCAACAATACCCGCCAAGTGTGTTTACTGATGATCGCAGAAATTAATCCACTCTGCAACAAGCGAAAAAAGGGTTTTAAAAAACCATCGTCCATTAAACGATGGTTTTTGGTTTCTTAGCTGAAATGAAATATCTTTCGGCGAATTCCCCGGGCGCTTCATTTGTAAAATCAGCGGTCACTGCTATTTGTTCAAAGCCAGCGGACGCAAGGAACGCCGCATAGGTCTCAAATGGAAATGTACGCTGTTCATGTGTCTCATCATAACGCTGATACACATCTCCGTCCTTTACAAAAAAGCTTAAATCGTGAATGACTGAATACATGTCATCCCCTTTATCACTCTGCCAAATATAGCTGATCTCTTCATCTTGATCGGCATAAGTCGAACCTGGGAATATCTCTTCCATTTTATAAGGAGTATGAACATCAAAGAGTAAAACGCCATCTGCCTCTAAAAGCTGAAACATGTTTTTAAAGGTTTTTTTGACGTCATTTTCGTTTTTTAAGTAATTCAAGGAATCACAGCATATAACCGCTGCTTGAAAGACTTGCTCAAAACCCGTCAGCTCTCTCATATCTTGATGTAAAAATTGAATGGACTGCTTTTTCGCCTGTGCTTTTTGCTGCGCGAAAGCCAGCATTTCTTCACTGAGGTCAATTCCTGTGACTGCGTGACCTTTTTCAGCTAACCGAAGAGAAATCTCTCCAGTTCCACAGCCAACATCAATAATAGCAGCATTCGGTTTGACATTCTGCTGGATCCACTGAACCCATTCATCATAAGGTGCATGTGTCATGAGCTCGTCATACACACCTGCAAACCCTTGATAAATCATGAGTTAATGCCAAGTGAAAGCGTTTCTCTCGGCGCATCTCCCCATAGCTTCTCTAGGTTATAGTATCCTCTTTCTTCTTTGTGGAACACGTGAGCAATGACATCACCAAGATCAATCAATACCCATCTTGCTTCATCAAAGCCCTCCATCTTCTTCACTTCAATTCCACTTTCCTCTGCAAGATGTTTTACTTCTCTTGCTATGGCCTGCACTTGTTTATCAGAGTTCCCGTGACAAATGAGAAAATAATCGGCAACAAGTGAGATCCCTTGCATATTAAGGGCAATAATATCCTCAGCCCGTTTATCATCGCATGCTCCTGCTGCGACGTTTAAAATTGATGATGAATCCATCCAAATTCCTCCTTAATTGTTCTTATGCACAAGTGAGTTGTAAGTTGCGAGCGTATCTGGAAAGACTGGCTGATTCTTTTTCAGCAAAAAGCTGATCGTGTTTTTCAGTGACTGAATCAATGCGCTATCCAAATCTTGCTCTGCTAACTCTCTTACTTCTTCAACACCAGGAAAATGACGTCCTGGTTCGATATAATCAGCAACATAAATGACCTTTTCAAGTAATGTCATGTTTGGTCTGCCTGATGTATGAAATTCAATAGCCGTTAAAATGTCTTGGTCGTTAATAGCTGCTTCCTTTTTAACCAAATAGGCACCGACCGGGGCATGCCAAAGCTCGGGCGAATATTCCAGCAATAGAGGGTTCATCTGTTCCTGCTGGATAATCCCCTTCATCTCATCCTTTGGTCTAAATTTCGCATAATCATGAAAAATAGCGGCGATCTCTGCTTTTTTCACATCTGCACCGAAACGTTCCGCTAATGAAATGGCTGTCTCCATAACTCCAAGTGTATGTGTATATCTATGCTCTGTTAACTGCTCTTTGACACAGTTCAATGCTTCTTCACGATTCATATAAGTGATGCTCCTTTATATAACGCTCAACAGCTTTCGGTAACAAATAATCGACAGGTTTTTCCTGCATGATTCGCTGCCTAATCAATGTCGATGATACATCAAAAGCTGGAACATCTGCAAACAAAAGAGAATATGTCGTACTTCCGGTATATCCCGGTCTTTTCATCCCAATAAAAGTAATCATCTGAAGCAAATCATCAATCCGATGCCATTTTGGCAAATATTCGACCATGTCCGCTCCAATCATAAAAAAGAACTCATCTTCAGGATGACGCTTCTTCAAAAGCTCCACCGTATCTACTGTATAAGATGGACCCTCCCGCTCCATTTCAATGAGCTCCAGCCGAAAATGTGGATTTGACTCAATCGCCGCTTCCACCATTTTCACCCGGTGACGACTATCTGCTCGCTTCCGGTCTGTTTTATGAGGGGGCTTGTGATTAGGAATAAACCAAATTTCATCAAGCCCTACTTGAAAACGCACCTCATTTGCCATCAGCAAATGCCCATTATGAGGAGGATCAAATGTACCGCCGAACAATCCTATTTTTTTCATATCATATCCACCTTTACGGCAGCTTAATTTGTTTGTTTTCCTTCGATTCTTTATAAAGGACAATCACATTTCCGATCGTTTGAACAAGTTCAGCTTTTGTACCTTTGACAAGTGCTTTCGCAACTTCCGTTTTGTCCTCGTCGCAGTTTTGTAATATGCTGACCTTTAATAATTCTCTTACTTCAAGCGCCTCGGAAATCTGCTTGGTCATATTGTCATTTACCCCGCCTTTTCCTACTTGAAAAATAGGTGATAAATGATGTGCTTTTGCACGCAAAAAACGTTTTTGTTTCCCTTTTAACATGGTGTTCCTCCTAATTTCTGTATGACAATTGACTTCATTTTTCTTACGTCAGGCGTGATGCCTGTCCACAGTTCAAAGGCTCTAGCTGCTTGTCCAACAAACATGCCGACACCATCTACTGTTTTTAAACCTAACCCGGCTGCTTCTCTGAGCAGCTTTGTTTCTATTGGATTATACACAATATCACAAACAACCGCTGTTTTTTTTGCGTTTGCTAAAGAAATCGGGGTTTCTTCAACATTTGGGTGCATACCAATTGAGGTCGTATGGATGATGACATCATATTCCCCAAGCTGCTCTTCCGCCGTCTTTAATGTAATGGCACTAGAAGTGATGTTCCCATCTGCACTTTTAATTAAAGCCTCAGCTTTTTCAATGGTGCGGTTGGTGATATCAAAGCTTTTCGGTGCATAGTCAGCGATTGTCGTATAAATGGCTCTTGCCGCTCCTCCAGCACCAATTAAGAGAAATGAAAGCTCTGTTAATGGCTGATCCAAGGCTTCGAGCAGTGAATGAAGAAAGCCCTCTCCATCTGTGTTGTACCCAACGAGTTGACCTTCTTCAAGCCGCACCGTATTGACGGCACGCAGGCGTTCAGCTGTGACATCAATTTTGTCCAGATACTGCATGATGTCTACCTTGTGCGGAACAGTGACGTTAAAGCCGCTGATTCCTAAGGCTTTCATACCGTTAATCGCATCTTTCAGGTCATTATTTTCTACTTGAAAGCCGTGATAATGTCCATCAATTCCAGCATCCTTTAATGCTGCATTATGAATATCCGGAGACATTGAATGGCCAACAGGGTTACCGATTACTCCGTATAATGGTTTCAAAGTCTCTCCCCCTCTGAACAATTAAATTAACGAACGTCTCAAAAACACATGCACGCCTTTTGGCGCATAGACTTTGATTTGCTTACCTGCATCATTTGCCGTGATCCATCCTAAGCCTGAGAAAACGATATCCATTTTCGGCTGATCTATGGTAAAGGTATGCGGAACGAGTGGTGGAAAATCTTCCATCCCCTCTTTTGATGGCGGTGATAGCAATTCCCCTGCATGTTTTTCATATAAATCATCTGCGTTTTCTAACTTTGTTCTGTGTATGTTCAGCTCATTTGGCATATAGCAGACAAATGATGTTCTGCCGCCTTTTACATAATCAAATCGAGCAAGCCCGCCAAAATAAAGCGTTTGTGCTTCGTTTAATTGGAACGTTCTCGGTTTTAATTCTTTTTTCGGCGTTAAGATCTTCAAGTCATTTTTGCTGACATAGTGCGCCATCTGATGACGGTTGATAATGCCCGGTGTATCAAATAGAGCAGATCCGTCATCAAGCGGAATCTCAATGGCATCAAGTGTTGTACCTGGATACTGGGATGTGGTGATCACGTTCTCTTCGCCAGATACTTCTTTGATGATTCGATTGATAAATGTGGATTTCCCAACATTCGTACAGCCGACGACATAGACATTTCTTCCTTCGCGGTAATGATCGATCGCTTCCATCACCTCAGGTACGCCTTGACCTCTGCTTGCACTGATTAAGAACACATCGATCGGGTTCAATCCGTTTTCTTTCGCTTCCCGTTTCATCCAATGAACCAAACGATCTTTTTTCACGGATTTCGGTAAAATATCTACTTTGTTGCCGACAAGTAAAATCGGGTTACCACCGACAATACGACTCAGCCCATTAATCCAGCTTCCGTTAAAGTCAAAAATATCAACGACCTTGACAATCAGAGAATCTGTCTCTCCGATGCTGTGCAATATATTTAAAAAGTCGTCTTCTGTTAAAGAAACATCTTGTATTTCATTGTAGTTCTTTAACCTAAAACAGCGCTGACAGATTACATCTTCTTTCAATAGAGATGCTGCCGGCGCATATCCTAATTGATCTTTATCTTCCGTCTGAATGGCTACACCGCAGCCAATACAAACAACCTTTTCCATTATTACTCTTCCTCCCACTGAATGTGGCCCTTACGCTTTAAGGCTCCTAAAATTCTGCGTTCAATCTGCCTGTTAAACTTAGTGAAAAATCCGTCTGAAGCAGCAACAGGGACAACCAAAATTGTATGGAAGCCGTGACGGTTCCCGCCTAGAACATCGGTCATGAGCTGATCCCCAATCACCACCACATCTTCTTTTTTCAATTGCATATCGGAGACAGCCTTATTAAAAGCTCTTCCCATCGGTTTTTTCGCTTTATAAATAAACGGGATATGAACTGGTTCAGAAAAAAGCTTGACCCTTTTTTCATTATTGTTCGATACAATCGTCACTTGTATCCCGTGATCCTTCATTTCTTGAAACCATTCAATTAAGCGGGGCGTCGCACTTGGACGATCCCATTCTACTAGTGTGTTATCTAAATCGGTAATAATTCCTTTTACATTTCGTTCTTTTAGTTTTTGCGGTGAAATGTGGAAAATGCTTTTCACAAATTCATCCGGTAAGAAATACTTCTTTAGCACAATTTGCACCCTTTCTTTCATTGGTTTTTCAGCGATTGTGTCGAATCAAATCACAATTTGTCTGTCTATCGAATACATTGAAAAAGTTTTCGACATATGATGAGGACCTTCAACAGGTGTGGATAATTTTACACACATTATCCACCTATATTTCATCACGCTTTCATTCAATTATAAACACTCTACCCACAAGTTATCCACTTCACCATGTGGATAACAGAACGATTGTTCTTGTTTCCCATTCATGGTAGATTAAAGGTACTTCAGAGACATTCGATCAACCTATGATGATATGTCTTTTCCTCAAGTTTTATGCCAACTTTTTCAGGGGAGGTGTTTTTCCCATCATATGGGTTTCTAGTATGAAAAAGCTGTCAGATGATTTACTTATAGAATCGTACTATAAAGCAAATGAAATGAACTTAAATCGCGACTTCATTGAATTAATTGAGACAGAAATGAAAAGACGTTCGCTCGGGCACATGCTCTCTGTTTCCTCTTAATTCCATATCACAGGAACCATGCCTCCCGAGCACTCTCCTTTTTTAAACTCAGGTGACTGATATTATATCACTTGCGCTATAGGCTTACTACTATTTTCCGTAAAAAACACCCCTTCTCAACAAAGAAGAGGTGTCTTATTTGCAAGACTGTTCATTCCAAAACCATAACCCTCCGCCTACGACCAAAATGACCACAAGGAACACAACAAGAAAAGCGTAACCGATTCCTGCTCCTTGAGCTGGATAAGGTGAACACGCAGGGTAAGGATAAGGGCATCCCCACATATCAGTTACCTCCTTCTAGGAAGATATACTATTAGACTATGCTGAATGGATGGTCTTGTTTAGGCAGATGGCCATCATTTAAAAATGTTTAATGACATCACGTTCTTTGATTTCGTTATAAATAATTCTTGCCCCTTTTGGCGTCATATGATTGCCAGAAGGGTCGATCAAACCTGACTGAATCAGCGCATTATCACTATCTTCACCAGCTTCTCGGATGAACGCTTTCCAGTTGTCGACAAGCGGTACTTGCTGATCCTTGGCTATTTCTCTCGTGATGTCATTATAGGAATTTTGCCAAGCTCTTGCCCCGCCTCTCTCAGCAAAATAAGATGACTTATACCTAGAGTAATAATACAAGCCCTTTTTTCCGCCTTCTACAACAGGTACACAGGTCATGAGAATCGGGGTAATGCCTGCTTTTCTACTCTCAGAAATGAAGTAGGTTATGTTTTCTTTAAATCTTTTTTTCGTCACTCGGGGA
The DNA here is from genome assembly GCF_009937765.1 of Bacillus pumilus. Lineage (NCBI taxonomy): Bacteria > Bacillati > Bacillota > Bacilli > Caryophanales > Bacillaceae > Bacillus > Bacillus pumilus. Next base: position 3,206,654 of record NZ_CP047089.1, read on the forward strand.
TGTTTCCCGTCTAAAATCGCCGCATCATTCGTCCCGAACATGATGAGGACGTAAGTTGGTTTCTGCTTTAAAATATCCTGCTCAAAGCGCAGCTTCGCATCTTCAGTCGTCTGCCCGCCAATTCCTGCGTTCTTCACTTGAATTTGACCGCGCTCGACGTTTTTCATGAGATTCACCCATTTTTCAGATGTTGGATAATCTCGAAAGTCCCAGTTTGATCCCTTTGTATTGCTGTCACCAAATGCAATGACACTTTCTTGTTCTGGTTTTGAGCACCCAGCAGCGACACAAATCAGGATGAAAAGGACAACATATTTCTTCACTACATTCACCTCCAAAAGCCCTCTTCATATAGTAAACGACAAGACTTTTGGTTTCAATGAATGACTGTTTTTGACGAAATTTCTATTGCAGTTGAACAGGTACATAGGCATTGTCATGATGCAGTAGTTCGCTCACTTTGACAAATTCATAGCCTCGATCCTTTAATTCAGGTATCACTTGTTTCATAGCTTCGACCGTCTGCTTTCGGTTCCCCCCGCCATCATGCAAAAGAATAATATCGCCGCCTTGAATATGATCAATAATCCGGCTCGCAATTTTGTGTGCGCCTGGTCTTGACCAGTCCTTCGGATCTTGCGTAAAGGACCACATGACCACATCATATCCTTGTTTTGACAAAATGCGGAAAGATTTCATCGTCAAGCGGCCACCAGGAGGACGAAATAACAAGGGTCCGCCAGGCTGAAGTGAAGCGATATGAGCCGCTGATTCTTTTAGCTCCTGCTTGATCTCCTTTGATGATAACAGGTCAAAATACGTATGATTCATCGTGTGGTTGCCAAGTTCATTTCCCTCGCCTACGATTCGTTTCGCAATCTCTGGATATGTATGAATCCGGCTGCCTATAGCAAAAAAGCTGGCATTCACTTGATGTTCCTTCAGCACGTCTAAAACTTGATTTGTGTAAACTGGATGAGGTCCATCATCAAAGGTCAGTGCAATCTTTTTTCGTTCCTGCCTCATGTCCCAAAAAGCTCGTCCTGTTTTTTCTAGGTCGATTCTTTTTAATGTTCGAGCTTCTATTTTATTAGGAACAAACGTGCATAGCAGTAATATACACAGCAAGACATGCAACCCTCTCATTTGACCGCCTCCACAGAACATTCTTACAGATTAAATTGCCCGCTTTTTGATGATTCATTCAGCATTCATGGTCACGTTCTGCATCTCTAACTTCTCTCTTACATAAAAAAAGCCGGCCATCAGGCCCGCTTTTTGTTTCACGTTTGGTTTCTCTCTTCAACTGTCGAACGTTGCTTAGAATTCATACAGACACTCTCCTTCTTGGATTTGATTTTGAGCCCATAATAATTTCTGATAATACTGGTTGGACTTCTGGTATTGTTGAGAGGCTTCTAAGGCTGTCGCAATTTCTAGTGAGATATCCTCTATATAAGAGTATAGGCTAAGTTTTTCCAAATAATCAATGGTTTTTTGCAGTTGTTCTTCATTCATTTCTTGAACATATAAAGCATCTAGATACTCAAACATATGACAGAACAGCTGGTCTTCATGCTTCTTTGCAGCTAATTTTCCATCTTCTAATATGCGGCATGCTGCTACTTGTTCATTTTGTCTAAAAAGTAGTTTTGCCAGCGTATAGAGCGTATGTGGAAGCGTGGGAAGTTGCTCTTTACAGGCAATTTCTGCTGATTCTGTTAAATAGCGTTCTGCTTCCTCAAGGTAGCCCAGTTCCCCATAACATTTCCCTAAATTATAAAGCGCTGAACTGTATATCCGCGGGTGATCGATTTGTGATGCGAGCTGTTTTGCCTTTTTTAAATGAGGCAGTGCCCGGTCTTTTCGTTTTAAATCTTGATAGTTTCCTGAGATCACAAACAGGCACTGAATGATGCGAATTGAATAAGCATCATGCTGATCGTATATTTCCAGCGCCTTTAAAATATGATGCATCGAGACATGCGTTTGCTTCATAATATAGTAGGCTTCTGCTACTTTAAAATGAAACTCAGCCTGCTCAATATCATCAAATACCATGGACAGCTGTTTTTCTGCCACTCGGTAATATTTGACGGCTTCTAAATATTCTTTTTGACTAAACTCATGCATGCCACGAAAAAATGCATGGTAATAATGCAGCATATCAGATAACTCATGATTGGAGTTTTCGATTTTATCGACAAGATTAGATACTGAGAAAGGTTGATATTTTGAAGGGTGTATATAGTCAAGCATGATCTGGTGCCGAAAACACATGAGCTGATAATAAATCAGTAAATGCTGGTCCTCTTCCATCCGTTCAATTTCCGCTTCTACTTCTGCTTTCAGGATTTCCGCATCTGGAACACTGAACTGCCGTATCATTCGATACCATTCATTAATTTTCATACCTACATGTGAAGAAAGAACCTTCCCCATGTTCCGAAAAAACCCCTTCCTTTTCGGTCTAATATTACATATTTTAGCACGCTTCTTGACCGCCAAGCACCGCAAAGAAACCGCAAACATATGAAAAGGGCAGCAAAAACAGACGAACTGAAGCCCGTTTTTTTCGAAAAAGATGATTTTTTCATCGTACAGACACAGACAATCCCCCCTTCACATACATTTGAGGATATAGGCAGTGGCCTAAACATGGTGGAGGTGAAAATCGTGGCAGGAGTATTTACAGCGATGGGATTGATGGTCAAAGAATTGGTGTTCTTAGTGTCCTATGTCAAAAACAATGCCTTTCCACAGCCCCTTTCGGGAGATGATGAAAAAAAATACTTAGCCCTTATGGCACAGGGCGATGAACACGCGAGAAATATGCTGATTGAACATAACCTTCGGCTCGTCGCCCATATTGTCAAGAAATTTGAAAATACCGGGGAAGACGCAGAAGACCTCATCTCCATCGGGACGATCGGACTCATTAAAGCCATCGAAAGCTATTCCTCTGGAAAAGGAACAAAGCTGGCAACGTATGCTGCGCGGTGTATTGAAAATGAAATCCTGATGCATTTACGCGCACTCAAAAAGACAAAAAAAGATGTTTCCTTGCATGACCCCATTGGTCAGGATAAAGAAGGCAACGAAATTTCATTAATTGATGTCTTAAAATCCGAAAATGAAGATGTGATTGATACGATTCAGCTCAACATGGAGCTTGAAAAAGTAAAGGAGTATATTGACATTCTCGACGGCCGGGAAAAAGAAGTGATCGTCGGCCGGTTCGGTCTTGATTTAAAGAAAGAAAAAACGCAGCGGGAAATAGCCAAGGAGCTCGGGATATCGCGGAGCTATGTGTCACGTATTGAGAAGCGAGCGCTGATGAAGATGTTTCATGAGTTTTACCGGGCGGAGAAGGAGAAACGGAAGCGGGAGAAGGGGAAGTGAAAATAATTCCTTCCAACTACTAATAAAAAACAGACCTTGTTGGGTCTGTTTTTTTGAACATCACAATAGAGCTGACATACACAAAAAACTATTTCATGTTTTATCCTCATTTATTTCACTATGTTATTTTCTTTTAAGAAACGCTTAAAATGCTTATGACCTTCCTCCTCAATTAAATCATTTTCAATCAAATAATCTCCAATCAATAGCCCGAGATCATCCCACTTCTCATATTCCTTCAAAAGTGTTAACCCATAACTTTTATGATCAAAAAACAATAACCATCTTCCTGTCTCTAAACTCTTAAAAAACACGCCTTCATAATCAAAACCATGTTCATAATACCCTACATGTAAATGCATAGTATCGTCTATTCTATGTAATTTTTCTTCTGTACTCAACTTCATCTTGCGCTCCTAACTTTTCATATCCTTCTGAAAATCAATATCCCTCAACTCAACCCATTCAACAAGGTCAGGAACTGTTTTTGTCGTCAAAAAATGGTAAACGATTTGATACGCTTTATAACGATCGACATAGCTGCACGACGGCACATACAATGGGGCTCCTGCGACAAAATGCTCGATCGTTTCAATTTTTTCTCCCTTTTTAAAAGGGACCAAAAAATTTGGATATCTCATGATCAAGAACCCATACGGTTCCGTATAAAAGAAAACTAGACTTTCACTTTCCCAATCTTCCTCTATCTCAATGGAAGATTCTCCGTTACCTTGTGTCCAATACTCTTCACCCTCCTGAAAGAAAATCCTTTTCATGAATTCTTCTCCCGGATTTTCTACTGGAGCTCCTGTGGGGCCGTAATATAAAAACATCAATATCGCTCCTTCATGCCTATATCAACTTGTTAACCAACAGTTCTATTTCCTTCAAATTGATAAAAAGCTTGTGGTTCTTCGTTTAATTTTAGCAAGTGATATAGCTTGGGGTTTAGCTTTTGAAAGTTTTGCTTGCTGACCCATTTTACTTCTTCAATATCATGATCCGGATCGAGAATACTCATTTGTCCTCCGGTGATTTCAGCAAAAAAGGTAATCATCAGTGCATGATGCTTTTTGTCTTGAAAGTATGCTTCTCGAACCGAATGAAGTTCCTTTACTTTGCAAACAAACCCTGTCTCTTCTTTCACCTCGCGGATCACGGCTTGATGCAGGTGTTCTCCTTTTTCTACAGCACCACCTGGAAGTTCCCAATATCCCTTTATGTTTTTAACCATTAAAATATTTTCTGCTTCATCATTCATAATCGCTGATACTACGTTTACTCGTTTCAAATGAATCCCCCTCAATCATTCTCTTTTTACATCAATTGTCGAATATATAGCACGAACAGTTCATTTCAATACATTCATTATACGGTATCCTTGATACAAGATACTGGATAAGGAAGCAAAACAGCATTTGTGAGCAGATTGGAGGCTACAGCATGTGGATTATCATCATTTTACTGATTGTCCTCATTGGGTTTACTGGGAATATCGTTTCTTTATTAAGACAAATGAAAGAATCAAATGAGAAAATCATAAAACTGTTAGAACATCAAAAACCGAAAAAATAAAAACCTCATTCTTTTAGAGAGAGGTTTTTAAGAGTAAGAAAGTATTCTTATCGTTTTCATGAAACAACATATATCTGATTCGACGAATATAATGCAGCGCAATATGAACGAGACATAAAATAAGCCCGATCATCGCAAGAATATAGATGGGCAGCATCAAACCAGGTGCGTAGTTCACGATAAAACCTAAACAAAACGCTGTCAGCATATAGAGGCTGATCAACCTCATCAATACCATCCGAAGCCCTCCCTTTATACACTCACTTTAACATATTTTACCTCCCCTGTCATAATTGGCTTTAAAAAAGAAGCGAATCCATTAAGACTCGCTTCTTTTTACGTATTCAATTTACCTTTTTCGCCCGCGCTTCCTTCCACTGCTCAAGCTCTGAAACTGTTAATAATTGATATCCTTGTTTGGTTAATTCCTTGATAATCGTGACAGCTGCGTTTGCTGAGGTGTCATAGATGTCGTGCATTAAGACGGTTTCTCCGCTAGACGCATGTGTGAGAATGTAGTTGGCAACGTACTCGCTGTTTCGATATTTCCAGTCTTCAGGATCTACGTCCCAAAGCGTGACTTTCATGTTAACAGCCGCGTTGATTTGCCCGTTTGTTCCTCCATATGGCGGTCTAAAGTGAGTTGGGGTGAACCCGCCCGCTTTTTCAATGATTTGCTGGGTCTCTTCCACTTGTTTGACGGCTTGTTTTAATGGCAGTCTTGTGAGTAAAGGATGGCTATAGGAATGATTTCCGATTTCATTTCCACCCTTTCTGATTTCACCTAGCATATCAGGGTAATATTGTACCCTGTTTCCTAATACAAAAAATGTCGCATGTCCTTTGTTTTCTTTTAAGGCTCTTAAAATTTTTGAGGTCGTGGATGGATTTGGTCCATCGTCAAATGTCAGGGCAATGGCTTTTTGATTTGGGTTGAATGTTGCCTGTTTTGGCAGTTTGACAAGCTTTCTTTGTGAGATTGGTTCTTTTTTCTCATTTTTGTTCTTTTCTTTATGAATGTATTCAGGCTTTAACATTCCTTTAAGCAGTGTTTTTTTAATCGCCAGCACTTGAGGACCTTGTTCGCTTGGTGCGATTTGTCCTGCTGGGAAGTAGAATTCAATAAAACGATCTTTGATGGCAAAATACTGATAATGCTCTGCAGCAGGAGACGTTCCTTGCTTGAGCAAATGCTCATTTTCAGCAAGAGAGCGATCTTTTTTTAATTCATCAAATGTCATATGTGACAGTTTTTGTAGATCTTCTTTCTTTGATAAAAACAAATCATCTATTGATAAAAAATGCTGTTTCTTGAAATCAAAATTGAATAACTTGGTTTGATGTGCGCCTTTTACTCCGCCTTTCAATTCATATGTATTGAATTTGATCGCAGCAGTCTGTTTGGCATAATGAGTAATCTCATAATCTATGTTTAATTCATATCGATGATCTTCATCGACATCGCTTGCTTGGCTAAATGATGTTTTGAATCTGTCTAGCGCTGTTTCAGCAAATCTTTTCATCTCTTGATCTAGCTTTTCTTGATGAAACACCGGATAGTTGACAGCATATCTCATGTATCTCCCGTCATTCACGAGGGTGACTATTTCCACTTCTTTATAGCTCGCATCTTGTTCTACTTTCTTTTTCTCCGTCCCGCTTGCCTGCTGATTATGATAAAACGCAGCAATTCCGATGATGATTGCAAGTACGCATAGGACGAGACTAACCTTCCATTTCTTTGACACAATAATTCCCCTCTCGTGATGGCGTGATGGCGTCATGCCTTAATGACGTGTATTTGTAGGATAGACTTTGCGCGAACCGCATTTAGTTTTGAAAAAACATAATCGTCACATTTTAGACACATTTTGAAAGAGGAATAGAAAAAAGGGCTTGATTTCTCAGCCCTCTCATTATTTTTGCATATATAGTTGAAATAATCTCGTTTCTTCATCAATCGAACTCGCTCGATCAAAAGCCGCTCTGACCGTCTTTGTATTGTTCATGCGCTCATAAAGCATGGTCAATACAAAGATAAATGCTGCATTTCCATCAATGTAATCATCCGGCGCTACATAGGACATGGCACCTGCTTCTAAAAAGGCATCTGCTAGTTTTTTCTCACCTAGTGTGCAGCCTGTAGAAATGACGTGAACTCCTTTTAATGAAGCATACTGCCTGATGTCATCCGCTCCAAAAGCAGCGCTTCTAGGCTCCCCATCTTCGTACACATCTTCCCCTAATTCCGGCATGAGAAATGCTCCTTCTTCCCCATGAAATGATAGAAGAATATAATCGATTTCTCCTCTATTTTTTCCAGATAACACATTGATCAGGTCATTTGGTCTTCCGATCCATTGCATATCGACTTTCACGCCGAAGTTTTCAAGTGCTGCACGCAGCGCAAAAGATTCCAGTTCACTATTTGGTCCTGCTGCTAACATGATGCGCATGGCCTGTTGATTCACTTTTATCTCCTCCAGACTATGATAAAAATAAAACCATTTTTTCCTCATCTGCATATGTATGATCTGGCCATTTTAGTGCTTTTTCTTCAAGCGCGTATGACTCAAATCCAACAGAGCGGTATAAGCGTTTGGCTGAGTGATTGGTTGTCACGACTGATAAATACATTTGCTCGATGTCCTGTTGATCTCTCGCAAAGGAAAGAACTTCCGTTATCAAGGCCTTGCCTACACCTTTCCCGCGGGCACCCGCTGTAACATACATCGCTACTACATTCGCTCGGTGCTTTAATTTCTGTAAGCTTTCTTGAATGAGCGTGACCATGCCCACAAGCTTCCCTTTATCAAAAGCGCCAAAAGTCCACATAGATTGTACAGAAGCAAAACGGGCTGCGTATTTTTCTATTGTACCGATCTGCTCTTCTTCATAACTCATCGCAAAGCCCTCTGGATGTAATCGTAGTGCTTCTAGTCTCAACGCGGCATATTCTTCAGCATCATCTGGTGTTAACAATCGAATATCCAGAACATCGCCTCCAATAGAAGATTGATACTTCCAATTTTATCTTGAAAGGAGCTTTTGTTCAAAATGTTTCTCTTGAAAATAAAAAGGCATCCCATAACAGGATGCCTCCCTCCATTACCACTTGCAGCGTTTCACTGGACGACAGCAAGGGTTATTGATATCACTGCCGCAATCGTATTCTTTCACGATATACTCGTTATGAGTCGACTCCGTGACAGGATAGTAGTTTTCAATTCGTTTGATATTTTTATTGACGTTTGTGATATGCGTTGGATGAATTTTTCTGATAGTCTGTTCATTCGTTCTTGTGTTGACAATTTGACGTGTGGGGAAAACAACCGTTTCATCTCCTCCTTGGTTTCCTCTGCGAGGTCCAAAGAAAAAATCATCTAATCGGCTCATCTCTAGCACCCCTTCAATTTGTCTTTCACTTACACTGTATCGTATGTAAGAGACGTCATTTGTGATTAGATGCTTGTCTATTTTTAAAAAAATCCACTATTTATCTCGTTTTCTCTTTCTTTACAAAAGGGCAACTTTAACATATTATACAAATGATATATTATGGTAGCAGAAATAGGACGCCATAACCCTCCCACTCATCATCAAACACGAGGTGAACGATATGATCAATACGACACAACCAATCGAACGAAACAAGCTAGACATTGCACTTGAATTGACTCAATTACATTTGAATCGATATGAAACGAATCATCCTGATCAGCTGAGTGAGGTTTATGCGAAATATTATGCACTGCTTGAAGTGCTGGACCTGTCTTCTTATGATCAATTGATTGATTTATTGCCGGATGAGCTAAAACAGACGCTTGAGTAAAAGACCCTCTATCCATATGGGATAGAGGGTTTAAGATTGTTGACAAAAGGCTAAAATGATCTTGATTTTAGCCCTTTGTCTTCTTTTCAGCGTAATAGAAAACCTTTGCAGCCCTAGGAAGGACGAGTACTGGAGCGGAGCGAATTTGTCATTCGTGAGCACCAGCACGCAGGACTGACACCAAATGCGAGGGTTTGTCTACACGCTGAACCCTCTATCCACATGGGATAGAGGGTTTTCTTTATACTCGTGCTGCCATATCGGTTTCGATTTGTTCTAAGCTTCTTCCTTTTGTTTCAACTAGCACAAAGCGGGTGAATAATAGTCCGATTAAGCAGATGACACCAAACGAGGAGAAAATGACCCCAAAGCTGAATTTGTCTGCCAGGATAGGGAACACGAGTCCAACGGCTAACGATCCCGTCCAGTTAAAGGCAGATGAAATACCTGCACCGATACCTCTGACAGAAAGCGGGAAAATTTCGCCGATGATGATCCACGTGATCGGTGCCCATGAGAAGGCGTAGCACAAGATAAAGCAGCAAAGTGAAATTAAGGTCACCCAGTTTAAAATACCTTCACTAACGCCAAGTGCACCTAATGCAGCTGGTGCAAAGAAAGAAAGAGCCATGCCCGTTCCCCCTACGGTGAGAATCGTTCGGCGGTCGAATCGGTCGACAAATTGTAAAAAGATCACGGTGGTGACGACAAAAATGACACCGACAATCACTGTAAAACCTGCGGCAACTTGAGGTGCAAGCCCTACATTTCGAGCAATACTTGTTGCATAGTACACAATGGAGTTCGCCCCTTGAATTTGCTGAAGGGTCGCCATCCCAACCCCTATGAAAAGAGCCATTCTGAATTTCTTTTGGAACAATTCGCGAATACCAGAGCGTTCTTCTTTCGCGACTTCTAAAATTTCCTGCATTTCTTCTTCAATTTCTTCACGAGAAGAGCGTAGTGACCCTAATACTTCCCGTGCTTTATGCGCCATTCCGTGTTTAATTAAATACCTCGGAGATTCAGGAAGCTTCAGCATCCCAATATAAAGCACGATAGCAAATAAAGCGGCGCTACCGAGCATCCAGCGCCAGCTGTCTGGAATAGGTTCAAACACAAATGCAACGATATAGCTTAGCAATAGTCCGCTCACGATCATGAGCTGATTGAGCCCAGACAATTTCCCGCGAATTTTAGCAGGAGCAATTTCAGACATGTATGCCGGCACCAAAGATGAGGCTGTACCAACGGCTGTTCCTAAAAAGATACGTGCAATGGTTAATGAAATCTCTTCTGGTGCGATAGCTGATCCGATCGCTCCGACAAAAAAGATAACGGATGAGACCAAAATAAGCTTTCTTCGGCCAAATTTATCCCCTAACAGACCGCTTAAAATGGAGCCGATAATCGCCCCGCCCATTAATGAAGAGACGACAATTCCAAGCCATAATGGGCTGAGCTGAAATTCTTGCTGAATATGTCCTTCTGCCCCTGCAATAATTCCAATATCATATCCGAATAAGATGCCTGCAAAGGACCCGAAAAAGAAGATAAATTTGCTTGACACTTTTTTCTCCAAGTGGATGACCCCCTCACTTAATTAACCGCTTTCATTTCATCCCGTGCTTCTACTGCACGCAGTAGAAGACCTTTCACCCTTCTATAAAACGACATACTCTGCACTCACAAGCTTTGCAAAATGAACAATTTGATCAACCGATAAATTGAGGGATACGACTGTATGATGACCCCCGCCTTGCTTAATCCATGCTTTGACGCCGTCCTGAAAATTCGGCTTGATTTTCCAGAGCACACGTGCCACCGGTAAATGAGGTGCTGCTTCCTCCGGCTCAAAGGCTTCAACTTCTTGTATAAGCCATTTGAAATGAGTACCAAAATCAGCAATAGAAACGACAACACCTTCCCCAGCTTTTCCATCAAACACAAGGCGAGCTGGATCTTCCCTGTTTCCGATTCCAAGCGGAGATACGACAATGACAGGTTTCGTATGGGCAAGCGCCGGATCTACTTCTAACATATGAGATTGCAGCACTGCTTCCTGTCCAGACGTCATTTCATACGTATAGTCCTCCATAAAACCAGTGGATTGATGATGACTCATCACCTTTAATAATCGGTCCAGCGCAGCCGTTTTCCAATCGCCTTCCCCGGCAAAGCCATATCCCTTTGCCATCAGCCGCTGTACCGCAAGTCCTGGCAGTTGCTTCATTCCATGTAAATCTTCAAAGTTCGTCGTAAAAGCATTGTAGCCGCCTTCATCTAAAAAGCGTTGGATGGCAATCTCATACCGTGCTTGCACCTTGACACTTTTTTCCCAATCTTCAACTGAATACGTTCCATACTCTACATCATACTGCAATAAATACTCCGCAAATAATGCATCTACCTCTGCTTCTTCTACTGCATTCACATATTCGACGAGATCGCCTATCCCAAAGTAATCAACGGTCCACCCTAACTGAATCTGGGCTTCGATTTTATCTCCTTCTGTGACAGCCACATGGCGCATGTTGTCACCAAACCTTGCCACTTTAATCTGAAAGCTTTCATGATAGGCGGCTGCCACATCCATCCAATCAGCGATTTGCTGCTGCACCTCCGGCTTAGACCAGTGCTCTGCAACAATTTGATTTTGTTTATTTAATCGTGCATTGATATAGCCATATTCTCTGTCTCCATGTGCCGATTGATGAAGATTCATATAGTCCATGTCGATCGTGTCCCACGGAATTTTTTCATAATACTGTGTGACAAGATGTAAAAGAGGCTTCTGCAAAAGATTGGTCCCGCGTATCCACATTTTTGCCGGTGAAAATGTATGCATCCACGTCATGACGCCGACAACCTCATCGCGATAATTAACCTCTTTCATCAGCTTTGTGATTTGATCTGCGCTGACAGCTAGCTCCTGCAAGATCACTGGATAAGGAAGTAAACCGCTCTCATTTAAGGCATCCGTCATTTTTTGTGCATCTGCTTTTACTTTCTGTAGTGCTTCATCTCCGTATAAATGCTGTGATCCGACAATAAACCAGCATTCTTTATGTTGACTTGTTAACATAGGTATCCCTCTTTTCTTTATGTTGAAGGTTTTTGTCCGTAATACGCATGTTCGCCATGTTTTCTTAAGTAATGTTTATCTAAAATTCGCTGCGGAAGAGGCTCCGCGTATTCATTTAATTGCTTTGCGAATAAATTCATTTTGGCGACTTCTTCTAAAATCACACTGTTTGTGACCGCACTTTTTGCATCTTTCCCCCACGTAAATGGGCCGTGGCCTTGAAGCAATACACCTGGCACTGCCATCACATCTAGATTTCTTTTCTCAAACGTTTCGATGATCAACCGGCCCGTTTCTACCTCATAACCGCGATTGACTTCTTCTTCTGTCAGAAATCGAGCACATGGAACAGCACCGTAAAATGTATCAGCATGTGTTGTACCCATTGCCTGTAAATCGAGACCTGCCTGCGCCCAAACGGTTGCCCACATGGAATGGCTATGTGAAATACCGCCGATTTCATCAAAGTGTTTGTAAAGGACAGCGTGTGTTGCTGTATCTGATGAAGGGCTGTATTCCCCTTCCACTACTTCACCGTCAAAGTCGACTACAACCATATCTTTCGCTGATAATTGATCATACGCTATACCGCTAGGCTTAATAACAAATAGACCGCTGTCACGATCACACGCACTGACATTGCCCCATGTGAATTTCACAAGTCCGTACTTCGGTAAATCTAAATTGGCTTCGAATACTTCTTCTTTTAAGCGTTCTAGCATACAGTTGTCACTCCTTTCTTTGGCACGAGATGTGCTACTGCCGCCTCTTCAATCGGAAGGCCGTCTTGATAGCGCTTTAAAAATTCACCAAAGCCTTTGACATCAAGCGTGTCGGGTTCTATCAGTTCTTCTGATGTATCGGCAAACACTTGATGCGTAAGAAATTCAGGCAATGTTTGCTGCTGATGATGGACCATATAGGAAGCGAGGACAGCCATTCCAAACGCACCGCCTTCTCCCGCAGTGGAAACGACTGATACAGGTGTATCAAGCGCTGCCGCCACCATTTTTTGACCAACGAGCGGTGTTTTAAATAAGCCTCCATGTGCTAACAAACGATCTATTACAACATGTTCTTGTTCTTTTAACCGATCCATCCCTATTTTCATTGCGCCAAAAGCAGAAAAAAGATGGGTACGCATGAAGTTAGCCAGATTAAAGCGGCTTTCAGCTGATCTGACAAAAAGAGGTCTTCCTTCTGGCAGTCTTGTAATATTTTCACCAGAATAATAGCCATAACTTAAGAGTCCTCCGCCATCTCGATCTGCTTCTAACGCCTGCTGTAATAAGGCTGCATATACCTTTTCTGACGACACTTGCACGCCTAATGCGTCGAATGCCTCTCTGAAGATATTCATCCAAGCATTTAAGTCACTTGTACAGTTGTTCGCATGAACCATTGCGACTGGTAGTCCGTCCGGCGTTGTGACCATATCCACTTCTGGATATACACCCTTTAGCTCCTGCTCTAGCACAATCATGGCAAAAACAGATGTCCCAACTGAAATGTTCCCTGTCCGTTTTTCTACACTATTGGTTGCCACCATTCCCGTTCCTGCGTCACCTTCTGGGGGGCAAAATGGAATCCCTGGCTGCAAATGTTTGCCTTGATCTAAAATGGCTGCTCCTGCTGCCGTTAACACGCCAGCCTCCTCGCCTGCTAAATAAACACGCGGTAGAAGGTGACGGAGCTTCCACGGATAGCCCTTTTCTGCGATCAAGTCTTCAAATTGATGGAGCATTTCTTCATTGTAATCCTTCGTTTGTTCATCAATTGGGAACATACCTGACGCATCCCCGATACCAATGGCCTGCTTTCCTGTTAACAGCCAGTGAATGTATCCTGATAGGGTGGTCATATATTCTAAACGGGAAAGATGTTTTTCCTCTTCTAATATGGCTTGATACAAATGGGCTATGCTCCATCTTTCTGGAATATGAAATTGGAAGACATCCGTCAGTTTTTGACTCGCCTCAATGGTTGTGGCATTCCGCCATGTGCGAAACGGAACGAGGACCTCCCCTGTATGATCACATGCCACATAGCCATGCATCATCGCTGATACCCCAATGGAGCCAATGGTTTGAATGGTTACGTCATACCTTTGCTCAACTTGCTCTTTCATCTCTCGATACGCTACTTGAAGACCTGTAATGATATCAATTAAGTTGTACGTCCAAATTCCTTCTTGGAGAGAACTTTCCCACTCAAATGCACCTTGGGCAATTGGCTGAAACGCTTCATCTATTAAGATCGCTTTAATTCGTGTTGAACCAAATTCAATCCCTAAAGATGTCCGTCCTTCTTTTAAGGCTTTGGTCGTCTCTTCATGATTCATTCTGCGTTCACCTCCATGATTGATAGCGGTTTCAATTTTAATTTTCTAGATTCATTGATTCTCTGTGCACATTCACAATATAATATTTGTACGTACATATGTCAATAATAAATATAGTTGTACATACACAATGCGACAAAAACCTGCACTTTTCTAAAGCTGGGACGTCAGAATGGGAAGGCGCCTGTTTTTGATTCGACAACCATGTTAAAATATGTCCATACAATTTCTTCTCAATCCGAGTAGATGATCAACTGAGAAAGAAGTGAAACGATGAAAAAGAAGTACCAGATCATTATCGATGATATAAAAAGCAAAATACTTACAGGAGATTACCGGATCGGGGAACGTATTCCAACTGAATCAAGCCTGCAAGAGATGTATCAAGTGAGCAGGCATACGGTTCGAAAGGCCATCTTAGAATTGTCGAGCGAAGGTTTTTTGCGAAGTGAGAAAGGTTCAGGCACATTTGTGACCAATCAATATCAAACAAAGCCTGCGGGACATGCGCATATGAAAACGATTGGCGTGATTACGACATACATATCCGATTACATATTCCCTTCCATTATTCGAGGCATTGAAAGCCGATTAAACGAAGAGAACTATTCGTTGTTACTGGCGAGTACAAATAATGATGTAGATCAGGAGAAAAAGGCGCTCGAAATGATGCTGTCCTTTGGTGTGGACGGACTCATTGTTGAGCCGACGAAAAGCAATTTATATAACCCAAACATCTCGTACTACTTATCTTTTAAAGAACAGGATGTACCGCTCATTATGATTAATGCCTATTATGAGCAGTTAGAGGTTCCTTTTCTCTGCTTGGATGATGTGAAGTCCAGTTATTTAGCCACAAAAGAGCTGATCACCTCGGGGCATCAGCAAATTGGGCTCATTTCAAAAACAGATGATTTACAAGGAAAGTACCGAATGAAAGGCTATATTCAAGCGCTCGGTGAAGCGAAGCTTAATTTTCTGCCTGAGCATGTCCTCTTTTTCGATACAGAATCGAAGCAGCATTTGGGGGATGATATTAAAACTTTCTTATTAAAGCATCAGCATGAACTGACTGCCCTTGTTTGCTATAACGATGAGGTTGGATTAGAGGTTGCCAATGTATGTAGTGACATCGGACTCTCCATTCCAGAGGACCTCTCCATTATTGGACAGGACAATTCGTATATTGCCCAGAAAAATGCCAATGTGAAGCTAACAACTTTGACCCACCCTCAGGAGCAAATGGGGAGGGATGCAGCAGACTGGATGATAAAAAAAGTGCAAGGGAAAAAGAATCTCCCTCATCAAACCTTTTATGAACCTGAATTGGTTCCAGGTGAAACGATCAAACAAATGAATGCAAGAAAAAAATGAGCCCTTGCCGCAAGAGGCTCATTTTATTTTAGAATTCGACCACATCTACTTTTGAATGGTATGATTCTCGACATGAAAGACATATGTTTTCCCTTAATGAATGAGATCAATCACAAGCAATGTTTGTTTCCTTTTTCCGTATAAGAATAAACGATTTACTGAACTTCTTATTTAAGTGTTATCACCCTTCATCCATAATTAATCAAGAAAAAATCCCCATCTTTTAGAAAGATAGGGAACTTGCCTATTACGCTTCTTCTTTAGGGGTAGGCACTGCGCATACGCCATCTGCACATGCCGCTTCAAACGAATTAGCAGCCGCTTTCTCAGCTTGAGCTGCTTCTTCTGTCCATGCCGTTTCAAGTGCACGCAGGAACGTATCAGCTGGCTGAGCACCTGCAACTGAATACTTGTCATTGATCAAGAAAAACGGAACAGCATTAATACCAAGCTGTCTCGCTTCTTGTTCATCTTTTCGGACATGATCAGCAAACTCTTCGCCACCTAACATTTGCTGTACTTCCTGCAAATCAAGACCTGCTTTTTCTGCAATGTCTAAAAGGGTTTGACGATCGCCAACATGCTTTCCATCTGTAAAATATGCTTGAAACAGCTCTCCCATAACGAAATCGCCTTTCCCCATTTGACCAGCATATTGCGCCAATCGATGAGCATCAAAGGTGTTAGTCAACACGAGTGGATCAAATTGAAAATCGATTCCTTTCTCTTTGCCGGCCTGCTTCATCTGCTCATTCATCGCCATCGCCTGGCTGCGGCTCATCCCATATTTTTTGACGAGCATATCATGGACATCAAAATCGACATCAGCAGGTGCATGTGGATCAAGCTCAAAGCTTTTAAACTCGATTTCCACCTGTTCTTTTTGAGGGAATTGTTCAAGCGCTGTTTCTAGTTGTTTTTTTCCTATATAACAAAAAGGACAGGCGATATCTGACCAGATTTGTACTTTCATGTTCATCTTCCTTCCGTGTTTACGCTTTTTCTTCCAAGATGTAACTATTATAGTTACATCTATTCACTTATGTCAAGATACTGTACGCCATTTAGACGAAAAAAGCCTTTCCTTCTAGGTAAGGAAAGGTCAAATCAAACATAAAATTCATATTGTATCACTTTTTTAAAATAGAGCTTCTAGAAAAGAAGAAATGTTGTCTTTTTCTTTATCTCAAATGTTGAAACATTGTCACCTATTGATTGTTTTATTCTCATTTGATGGAATCTCTGTAAAATAATTATTTCTTATGAAATAACCCAAAATTCTTTTGAAAATATAAACATCTACTTTAGGCAAATACATAGAAATTTTTTGCAGGATTTCATTTGTCTGATTACTATCGAAAATTATAGTACCTTTATCTGATTTTGAATCCATTAAAAAGCTGCCGAGTGCTTCAATAGATCCTTCTTTTTCTTTATTGATCGTATCTAACCATTTTTTCATACTCTTTCTTTCCAATTTAAATCCTTCTTTTTCTATAACTGTAATAACATCATCAAAATCAAGCGATTCTGAATTATATATATGGAAATTACCACCCATTTCTTCGGAAATAGATATTTTTACAATTGATTTACTTGCATAATTCACTGGCACTAAATTCAATTTCCCTAACTCTGTGGGTGCCATCTTCATCTCAATACACCCTGCAATAATTCTCCATATCAGATCATTTTTTTGACATGCACCTGTTTGAAGATCTCCTGTTAAGCGACCACAGCGATAAATTGATACAGGTATACCACGTTTGCGCGCAATTTGAATTATATTTTCTGCAACCCACTTACTCTCTGTGTACCCAATAGATCCCCCAAGATGCTCGGGGGTTGGCATATGTTCTTCATTTATAAATTTTGTGCTACCCTCTTCAGAATTAGAAAAAACATATATTGTAGAGATAAAATGAACTGGTTTAATTTTTTTAAGACAGGCGAGCCTTAGAATTTCTTCCGTACCTAAAACATTTGATTTCTTTAAAGCATCGTACGGATAAATAAAATTAACAAGCGCTCCATTATGGTAAATAACACTAATATCACTTGCCAATTTGAGAAATTTTTCTTCCGTTAGCCCAAATAATGGCCTAGATAAATCACCTACAATTGGAATAATACGATCTTTAAATTTTTCATTCCAAATTTCATACTTCTTTAATGCATTTTGAATACGCAAAAAACCGGACTCTGTTGAATTAGCGCGCACTAAACAATAAATTTTTGCAGAACTCATCTTTAGTAGATCACGTAACAAAAAAGCACCTAAGAAACCGGTTGCACCTGTTAAAAAAACATTATCTATGTATGAAGTATCTTTATTTTCAAATGGCTCAGTTGGTTGTATAGAAGAATCTAATGAGACTTCATTCAATAGATACTCTAATTGATGTTTTTCCAACTCTTCCTCACCAATTACATTTAAGCTTTCAATATTTTCTGCCATACCTGCTATTGTAGGATACTCAAATAAAATGCGGAGTGGAATATGGATGTTAAATTCTTCACGCAATTTAAAAATAAGTTTATTTGCACTCAGTGAATGTCCACCAATCTCGAAGAAGTCATCATAAATAGATATCTTATTTTCGCCCAAAACATCTTTCCAATGGTGTAGTATTACTTTTTCTTTATTATTTCTCGGTGGTGTATAACCGTTTATGAATGTTTTTTCTATTTCTCTAGGAAGAGGCAATGCTTTTTTATTCAATTTCCCATTCGGGGTGATTGGGATAAAATCTAATTTAATTAAATAAGAAGGTACCATATAATTAGGCAAAAATTTCGAAACATAATCTTTAAGTTCTATTGAGGAAATATTGCTACCTTTCTTTTCAATATAATAACCTATTAAAATATTTTCTTCTTGATGGTCTTCATTTGTTAAAATGATTATCTCCTCAATCGATTCATTTTTTCTGATAGCTGCTTCAATTTCTCCTAATTCAATACGATATCCACGAACCTTAACTTGGTCATCTTCCCTTCCAATAAATTGAATTTCCCCATTTGGAAGGAGCTTAGCCAAATCACCCGTTTTATACATCAAATCCTTATTTTTAAAATGGTCTTTAAAAAATCGCTGTTTTGTTAATTCTGGTTTATTTAAATAACCTCGAGCTACACCGTCACCAGATATAAATAAATCACCGACTACACCTATTGGCTGTAATTGTAGGGAAGAATCTAAAATATACATTTGAGTATTTGAGATTGGCTTTCCTATAGAAATATTACCTTGGGTAACATCTTTAATCGCTGACCAAATTGTAGTTTCAGTCGGTCCATACATATTGAAAATTTGAGCGTTTGAGTTGCGTCTCAATCCTTCCAATAACTCTTTAGTTAGAGCTTCTCCTCCCACCATTATTTCCGAAAGATTCATTAAACTAGAAGCTAAAGATTTATTTTGTAAGAACAACCTATATCGAGAAGGAGTAGTTTGCATCATTTTTACATCATATTTTTTTATAAGATTTGTTAATGATTCTGCATCAGAAAGTTCTTTTTCACTTGCTAAAATTATATGCTGACCTATAGTTAAAGGTAATAATATCTCTAACATAAAAATATCAAAGGATATTGTTGTTACTGCTATAATAGGTTTATTTCTTTTAAAGTTGACAGCTTGTGACACTGCATTAATAAAGTTATTTAATGATTTATGTTCCACCATAACTCCTTTGGGATTTCCAGTAGATCCTGAAGTATATATCACATAAGCTAATTGGTTTTCATTAATTAAATTAATTGGTGCTTCTTTACTTTCATTTTTTATTAAGTCAGATTCTTCATCTAGATAAATAATTTTACTATTACCAAATGCAAAATATTCACTAAACTGTTTATTGGTTATAATTAAGGATGTTTTTGAATCTTCTATAATATATCTTATTCTTTCTTTTGGAAATGATGGATCTATTGGAACAAAGCAACCTCCAGCTTTAAGGATTCCTAGAATACAAATTACCATATTAATCGATCTTTCAACACATACCCCTACAATTTCTTCTGAACCCACACCATATTTTTTCAAATAATTAGCAAATTCGTTTGCATTTTCATTCAAATCTTTATACGTTATTGATTGGTTATCAAATGAAATTGCAATTTGTTTAGGAAATAAATTTGCTTGATCTGTGAATAACTCTAAAAATGATTGATTAGCTGAACTAGATAAATCACATTTATTATAGATATCATTTTTCGGCATCAGATCTTTTTGAACTAGAGATATACTATTTATTGGAACTTCTATCTTATTTACGATTTCATTTAAAATGTTTTCAAAATGTTTCATCATTTGAATAATGGTACTTTTCTCAAATAAATCTTTATTATACTCGAATGTACAAATAAGCCCTTTTTTTGATTCACTCATTGTTAGACTCAAATCAAACTTTGACATAGTCGAATTGAATTCAATATCACTAGGCTCAATTCTTATATCATCCATTGAGAGATAATCAAGTTGAATATTTTGCAAAGTAAACATAACTTGGATTAGAGGCGAGTGGCTTAAGCTTCTTTTTATTTGCAATTTTTCAACTAGCTTCTCAAACGGGATTTCTCGATTTGAAAATGCTTCAAGAGAAGTTTTGTTTACACGATTTAATAGTTGTTTAAAGGTAAGCCCCCCTGACACATTTGTACGAAAGACCAGGGTATTAATAAAACACCCTATGAGTTCTTCAGTTTCAGGTATATCTCGACCTGCAACTGGACTTCCGATTACTATATCTTCTTGGCCTGTATATCGAAACAACAGTAATTTGAAACCAGTTAATAAAGTCATAAATAACGTGACTCCTTCTCTTTTACTGATTTCATTTAATTTGTTCATCAAATTAACGGGCAAATTAATTGTATGTATCCCTCCTCTATATGTTTGTACTGCTGGTCTTGAATGATCTATAGGAAGTGAAATTAATGGTTTAATCCCCCTTAATTTATTCTTCCAATAAGTAATTTTCTTTTCAAACATCTTCTCATTTAGATATTTATGTTGCCAGACTGCGTAATCTGCATACTGTATTGAGAGGTGAGGAAGTTTTAATTGTTTTCCTTTTTTTAAAGTTAAATAATTCTGCTGTAGTTTTTGCATGATAATATTAAGTGACCATCCGTCGGAAATAATATGATGCATATTCAAGAGAAAAACATAATTATTTTTCTCTTTTTGAATTAATGTTGCACGAATTAGTGGACCTTTTGTTAAATCAAATGGTTTATTAAATTTTTTATTAATTAGACGTTTTACTTCATCCTCTTTATTATTGAAACAACTTAAATCCTCAAAATCCATTTTCCAATTTATACCACCATTAATAACTTGACATATCTCACCACTCACTTCTTTAAAAGTTGTCCTTAATATCTCGTGTTGGTTAATGATACTAATTAAACTGTTCTCCCATAGATCAATGCAAAGTTCGCCTTTAATATTTAATAAAAGTGGAAGGTTATATAATGAACTGTTAGGAACTAGTTGATCCAAAAACCAAATGCGCTGTTGAGCATATGAAAGTGGCATTATTTCTTCTTGGATAATTTGAACAGAATCAGCTCTCTCTTCTTGACTATAATTCTCTATGTTTTTGTTATTCATATCTTCCCAACTCCTCTTCTGTAATAATTGATTAACGTTAATTATTTATTTACTCTATTTATTGAGAACTTAATATCCATTCAAACACAGTAAAAGTTGCAAATAAAAGTAAGGAAGATATCCAAGAAGCTTTCTTTGAAAGACCTGATACTTGTTGAAAACCTATTGCAAACAGCACAAATGACCATATGGTGAATAACTCTATTTTTTTAAGTAGATTTTCTATTGGAGGGGATGAATTAATAAAACTACTTAAAGAGGTTATTTGCATATATGGACTAGTTTGAAAAACTATTATGATAATCGTGTTAACAATATCACCTATAACGCCTATTAAGCTTATATATATAAACATCGATAGCATTTGGTGATAATTACTCTGTCCCTTAAAAATTTTAGATATGAAAAACATAATAGCTGGTGCTATGAAAATAAAAATAATTAAACCAGCAAGAACTAATACCATAAAAGGTATTAGTTCTCCTATATCTTTAGTTTCATTATCTGAATATGAAATTCGAAAATATAGAGATACAAGATTCAAGATAATTATTATATTCAAAGGCCACCAGACAGTAGGTCTTTTTCTTATTTCACTTAATTGTGCAGTTGGATGTGTAATCATTTTTAAAAGTGATGGTTTTTGTGTTCTTTCATTTTCATTAACTTTCTTTTTCATATTATTTCCTCTCAATAAATTATTTTTGGCTTCAACCAATCAATTCTTTTTTTAAGTGCTTCTTTGATGAGATGAGCTAGGATAATACTTCTTACGTTCCACACGTTCAATTGTTGGAAGATATGTCTTTTCGTCTGTCTTTTGAACGTATTCTGATAACTCTTTAATTGTTGGGCGTGAAAAGATTTCGTTAATTGGTACTTGTACTTGAAACTGTTTTGAAATACGCGACACCAACATCATGGCTTTTAAAGAATGGCCACCCAGTTCGAAGAAGTTCGCATGAATACTAATTTGATCGGTTTCAAGTATTTCTCTCCACATCTTTTCTATGCTTTTCTCAATTTCATTTGTCGGTGCCACATACTCCTCTACTGATTGTATTTCCGGTAAAGGTAAGGCCTTTCGGTCCAACTTCCCATTTGAAGTGAGAGGCATTTTTTCCATCTCAATGATATGAGTTGGCACCATATAATGAGGCAGTGATTGTTTGAGATACTTACGTAAATCATTCATAGTATATCCATCATCAACTATTACATAAGCACACAAGTAATCTGTTTGAATAACCACAACTGCTTCTTTAACATTTGGATATTCTAGAAGACAATGTTCAATCTCACTTGGTTCGATACGATACCCTCGAATATTAATCTGGTCATCTATTCTTCCTACATAGTCTATTGAACCATCTGGAAGCCAGCGAGCTAGGTCACCTGTTCTATACATTTTTTCTCCTGGAATGAAAGGGTTTCTTACGAATTTTTCTTTCTTACACTAATCGGATAACTAACTCTTTTTCCCATACAAAAAACACCTCCAAATTGTTTTCAGATATGCTATACCCGATTTTCAATTTAAAGGTGTTTTTATTTGTCTCACTTTATGGGGTCAGTCCCCATGTGAACGGCTTTTTTCTATACAAACAATTTAAGATGGTCATGCACTTTCACATTCCTTTAAAATAATAGGATGAAATGATTCACAACATGGAGGTTTATATGACGTTACCTACATTCAAGTACAACCCAGATCCAATTTCGTTACATGTGATCAAAAAAGAACAGACGACATGTCCTGTTTGCGAGAAAGAAAGAGAATATGTGTATCATGGTCCATTTTATACTGTTGAAGATGTGGAAGGAATTTGCCCTTGGTGCATAAAAGATGGTTCAGCCTCTAAAAAATACAATGGTATGTTTCAAGACGATGCAAGCTGTGATGACGTTGATGAAGAGAAATATATAGATGAACTGATCTATAGAACACCAGGTTATCGCGGCTGGCAGCAGGAATATTGGTTAAGTCATTGCGGAGATTTTTGCGCGATCGTCCAGTATGTCGGTTGGAAAGAGATAGAACATTTAGAGGAAGAGCTCACAGAAGATATCGAAGACATTTGCAGCGGCGGAGGATTAACGAAAGAGAACCTAAAACAATGGCTCGTCAACGGCGGAGATCTGCAAGGCTACCTCTTTCAATGTGTCTACTGCAACAAGCATCGTTTATATATTGACGCTAGTTAAACAAAATAAGGACCCTTCAAACAGGTCCTTTTTTCATACCATCTATTTTTTATATAAAATGAGTGCAGAAAAACAGTAGAGCTGTTCTCCACCTTGCTCACAGATCACCGCTACATTGTACTTGATGTCAATGATTTGGTCGTCATCCATTCCTTTTAAAAAAAGATTGATTTCGCTCTGCAAATCTTTTTCGTGCTCTTCATCAAATACAGCTACCTTTAGCACATATGCCACTCTCCCTTCTCTCGCTACTCTATCTTTATGCACATTAGGGCGGGCATATGAACAAAAAAAGCCTTTCATCTATGAGATGAAAGGACTTCTGTTTACAGCTTCGGTTTTGTTTCTCCAGTCCAAGCAAGCATTCCGCCAACGACATTGGTCGCTTGATAGCCTTGGTCTTCTAGGAAATAACAGACATTTTCACTACGTTTACCAGACCGGCAAATAATATAATATTCTTGCGTTTGATCGAATGCATCCAGTTTCTCCGGGATATCTCCCATTCGAATGTGGATCGCTTCAGGAATCATTCCTTCTGCTACTTCCTCGTTCTCACGCACGTCAACAAGCTGAATCGCTTCTTCTTGCTCTAGCTTTTGTTTTAATTCTTCTATTGAGATTTCTTTAACTGACACGGCGCTTATCTCTCCTTTTCATCACGGTGACACCATTATAGCAAATGAACTGCATCACTGTGTATTCACCCGCTTCGATTGTAGGAAAGATGGCAGGCGTTTCTTCACTTCGGCTGCCCGTTGCTCACTGTCAAACTCTACTTTTTTGAATACTTGATAGGCCAGCCACATATGGACATAGGCGAGTATACTCACACTAAAGAACGGTACGATTCCCGGCAAATAAGCAAAGAGAACAAATAGCAGAGCCGAGAAAACGAGCATACAAAGTGTATATTGCAAATAGGAGATACCGAGCAAAAGAGAGAATTTCAAATAGAGACGTTTTTTCCAATCATAATGAGCCAGCAGCGGAAAAATATAAAACAAGCTCACAACAAAGAGAAAACCAAAGATATAAATGGCAAAACGAAGCACATGCAAAAACCAGCTCGTTGGATAAATAAACGCAAGGTCTACATATATAATCGTCCCTATGATCAGTAGCGCCACTCCTATTAAATTAGAGCGTACAAACTCCACACGGTACACCTTCCAAAAAGTCCTGAAAACGCTCACTTGCTCATGCCCTTGTATCCACTTTCTCATCACCGAAAATAACGCAGTGGTCGCAGGCATCAATCCAAAGATCCCAAACCCCATCAAGGTGAACAGCAGCCATAGCAAATTCGTATAGGCGAGTCTCATCACCCACTCACACATTCGCAGCATTCTGCTCATTGAACCATCATGATCCATCTCTTTTCCCTCCTCTCCTTCTTATGACACCGTCTCTTTTTGAAGAAGCTCTTCTATGTCGATTGGGCGTTTCTCTGCAACAGACCGCCACATGCCTTCTCCAAGTGCAATCGAATAAGCACCAGCCTCTGCTCCTGCTGATATGTCATAGTGAATTAAAGGATCTTTCCCGATAAATAAATCCGCCAAAAGCAGAGGATCTCCGCCGCCATGTCCCCCAGGCTGCTTCACGACTTCAATCGTCTCTTTTGCCCCAAACATCGGATAATAAGAAATCGTCTGTTCTGGGAATTGAAAAGGAATTCTTGATGGCACATGAAACTCATTTGTTTCAATACGCCCCTTCGTCCCATTGATAGCAAGCCGGTATCCTTCGTAGGGTGCTGAGAATTGAATCGAATAGCTGAAAAGAGCCCCTTGGTCATATGCCACTGATGCCACATATGTATCCTCAATGTCAATTTCCTCATCAAAAATACAGGCGTCTGGGCGATAATTGGCGTATTGCTGCGTTTGCTCCTGACCGGATTCGATATGATCGTCCTCGACCCTTGTGCGTTCTACTCTCGGATTCCACCTTGCTTCATAATGACATGTATCCTTCACATGACATGTTCCGCAATACCTGCTTTCTTCCCCCTGCAAAGGATTCCAAGGACTTTGATCTCCGTAATAGTTAAGCGCCCCATAGGCAAATACTTGCTTTGGTTTTTGATTGATCCACCAATTGACCAAATCAAAATGATGCGTTGATTTATGAACGGATAGTCCGCCAGAGAATTGCCGCGTGCGGTTCCACCTTTTGAAATAACTAGCGCCATGATACGTATCAATGAGCCAGCTCAGTTCAACAGATGTAACCCTTCCAATCTTTCCTTCTAAAATGAGTTCTTTGATTTTTCGATGAAATGGGTTGTAGCGATAATTGAAAGTGACTGTGACCTTTCCTTTACTTTCCTTTTCTTTTTCCATTACTTTTTTGGCGTCTTTAGCTGTTGTAACCATCGGCTTTTCAGTGATGACATCGAGGTCATGGTCAAGTGCTTGCAAAATATACGTGACATGGGTGTCATCCCTTCCTGCCACGATGACGATATCTGGCTTTGCTTCCTTCACCATTTGATCAAATGCCTCTTCATGAAAAAACGAGACGCCCCGCAGTGATGGAAAACGCTTCTGACAAAGTGTATACCGATGATGATCTATATCTAATAGTCCTGTAATCCTGTAATGCTCATTGAAATCCTCTGTGAGCGGTTTAATAAACATATTGAACGCACGATGACTGAGTCCGCAAACTACGACCCGTTTCACAGTCCCCACCCCTTTTTCTATCGATTTTCACGAAGCTGTTTCATGAGAGACAGCGCCTCTTTGGATTTGTCTGCATACACGGGAATAAAAGCGACCATATCTCGGTGTAATCGAAAGGTATAGCCGTTTAGCTTTTTCGTGCCTTTGTTAACTTGAACCGCATAATCGACCGTCTTCCCTGTCTTTTGATCCTCGGTCGTATATGGCCCTGCCGCTTGATCATCTATGCCCATCTCTTCAAGCAATTGA
Organism: Bacillus pumilus; assembly: GCF_009937765.1. Lineage (NCBI taxonomy): Bacteria > Bacillati > Bacillota > Bacilli > Caryophanales > Bacillaceae > Bacillus > Bacillus pumilus. The sequence goes on from NZ_CP047089.1 coordinate 3,233,027, forward strand.
AAACTTTCAGGATCATCATACGTTCGAAACATCTCTTCCGGGACAAGCATGATGTCCCCCTCTTTTGCAGTAATTTCCACAAGAAGTTTTTCAGGAATCGCTGGAAAGATGTGGACGCTATACGTTTCTTGTTCCGTTTGAAAAGCCTTCTCGACTAATTGATCCTTCATCCCCTTGGACATGTCAGAAAAAATCAGAACATCGATACCGTTTGTATTCCCATGACAGGCTGACAAACAAAAGACGGCGATGAAGCTGAAGAGCCATGCCGCAGCCTTTTTTTTCCTCTTCATGCTTTTTGAAAAACAGACAGCTTCTCTAGCTCAGTTAATGCCATAATAAAAGCGCCTGCCCCGTGCAAATCATTTGTGCTTCTCTCTCTACCGACGTAGTAATCATAAAACCCAGCAGATGTTCCGATACATATATCATTGATGGTAAAATCACCGGTTTCTGTCTCAGCCGTCTTATGCTGAATTAAGCCTTGATATGCTTTCACCACATGATCTGTGTAGCTGAGGCTGACATATCCTTCGTTCATGGCTTTTGCCATGGCGTACATGAATAAACACGATCCAGAGCTTTCAAGCCAATTGTCGCTATGCGTCCCTTTATCAATGATTTGATGCCATAAACCTGTGTCTTGATCCTGGTACCTAGCTACACTTTCCAGCATGTCTATCAGCGTTTCCTTCCACATTTTTCTCCCTTCATGCTGCTCTGGCAGATCCTCGATCATGTCTGCTAATGCAAGGACATACCAGCCAAATGACCTTGCCCAAAACTCGGGCGAACAGCCTGTCTTTTGATCCGCCCATGGCATCACTTTTCGTTCGTCCCAAGCGTGATAATACAGACCGGTTTTTTCATCTTTTGTATGCTTTCTCATGAGATACTCTTGGTGGATCACCATATCCACCAATTCCTCTTCACCTTTCAGCTTTGCATACTTTAACGCAAAGGGTCCTCCCATGTAGAGACCATCCAGCCACATTTGATAAGCATAATTGTCTTTATGCCAAAATCCACCTTCAGACGTGCGATTCAATGTGCGATAAAGCCCGCGGAGCTTCTCTGCTGCCAGCACATACCGCTTCTCTCCTGTTCGTTCATAAAGAGGGAATAAAATGAGCCCTGCTTGGATCGCATCAAGCTCATCTCTCCGGAATAACAGGTTTCCATACTCATCAATGAGCGAATCTGCGTAGCTTTTCACATAATTGAAATACGTCTCGTTCCCCGTTGACTCATATAGCTTCATCACACCGCAAAGAAAAACGCCTTGATGATAATGCCATCTTCCAGCTGGAGGCAGCTCTATTGGTGTATGCGCTTTCATAATTGTTTGTGCTAATTTCTCTGCATGCTCAAGTGGTGATCCTTTTTCAGTCGATAATGTCATTCCTCTTCATCTCCCTTTTTAGTAAATACCTTCTTCCCCAAATTTCTTCGCTAAACGGTTCGCCAGCATAACCAAAATGAGTCCAACAGCTGCTTTAAATAGACCAACAGCGGTACTATAGCTAAATTGCCCTTGCTTAAGACCAGCTGTATAAACGTACGTATCAAAGATTTCTGCTACTTCTCGGTTCGTTGCATTGAGTAATAAGTAGACATGCTCAAAGCCAAGCTCTAATGTGTCACCAATTTTCAAAATTAGTAGAACGACAATCACACTTTTAATGGCAGGAAGCGTGATATGCCACATTTGTCTCAGTCTGCCGGCTCCATCCATTTTCGCTGCTTCATAGAGCTGCGGATCTACCGCTGTAATCGCCGCAAGGTAAATGATCGTCGACCAGCCTGCTTCTCGCCAGATCACTTGTAAAATGTACATCGGCCTGAACCATTCCTGACTAAGAAGGAAGTTAATCTTTTCCCCTCCAAAGAAAGCAATCAATTCATTGATTAATCCGCCATCTACTGTTAACAAAACAAAGGATAAGGACACGACAATCACCCATGACATGAAGTGAGGAATGTATATCATCGTCTGAACAAATTTCTTAAACAATGCCAATCTGACCTCGTTTAAAAGCAGGGCCAATAAGATTGGAATTGGAAAGAAAATCACGACATTCATGGCAAATAAAATCAGTGTATTTTTTAATAAGATGAAAAATGTTGGTTCTGTAAACAAGCGAATAAAGTGTTTGAAGCCAACCCACTCACTGCCAAGAATACCGAGAAACGGCTGGTAATCTTGAAAGGCAATGATCAGCCCCCACATCGGCACATATTTAAAGACAAGAAAATAAATGAGCCCTGGTAAAATCATGAGATACAAAAACTTTTGACTAAGCATTTGATTAAGTAAGCGCTTTCTATTTTCTTTTTTCAAAGCTGCCGCAGGCACACCCTTGGCAGTGACATCCTCTGTTTTCATAGATAAAGCCTCCCCTCATGCTGATGCATGTGTTAACTGTATCTTAAGGATGAAAAATCCGTCTACAATCATATCATCAGATCATATTTACTTAGGGGAGGCTACTCAAAACGTTATATAAAACATGAGAAAATGATCCTAATCTCAGAAAATGATTATTGACAAACCTACCAAATTTTTGGATTAATAAATAAAGAGGAAAAGATTGTTCCGTTTGAAATGGGGGGTTTTATGAAAAGAAGGCAATATAAGTTTTATTACAAGCTCGTCACGTTTTTTTTCATGCTTAGTACGATTCCTGTCATCATTGTCGGTATTTTTTCTTATCAGCATTCACAAAAAACAGCACTCGAAAATATCTCAAATGAAAAGCTGGACAGCGTGAAACAAACGCAATCTAATATTGAGCATATTTTAAAGACTGTTGATCATTCTCTCACTCACTATGTCAGTTCGCCGCCTCTCCTTCAAACACTGGCAGAACCTTTAAATCCAGACCAATTCCAGCTTTATAATCAAGTACAACAGGAACTAAACTACTTGCAAACCTTTGACACCGATCTTTCCAATATTACACTCGTCAGTAAAATGGAAGACTGGTATATGAACAATTCAGGGCTTTATCATGTCACAAGCGGAGACCAAGAAAAAGCGCTCACCTCTTACCTCAATATTCCAAGTCATTCTAGCTGGGTACTTGAAGAGAATAATCCACTTGTTGCGACAAAAGAAGGAAAGGCTTCCTTTTGCAAATACAATGTGAACTTAATCAAGCAACTTCCGATGAACAGTGTCCAGAAAAAAGGAATCGCTGTCGCCAGCATTCCGAGCTGTACGCTTGCTAACAATATGCCTGACTTCTCTCAATCTGACAGTATGTTTGTCATTGATACGAATGGAAAAGTGCTGTTACATAACCGCAAAAAACAAATTGGTGAATCCTTGAAAAATCAAGAGTTCGTCAAGCATGTCCTATCAAGTGAAAAACGATCAGGTCAATTTAACATGAAGATCGAGGAACTAAACTATCAAATTACGTTTCAAAAATCAGACTATAACGAATGGACGTACCTCTCCTTTGTTTCCATACCAGAACTAAAGGCACAAACGAAATCAATAGGATGGATCACCTTTATTATCTGTTTTATTTTGTTAGCGCTTTCATTACTATTTTCATGGTTTGGCTCCAGACATTTTTATAAACCCATCCGCTTGTTATACGAGTCCTTTGCACGTAATGAATCCTTTTTGCAAAAGCAGCCTTTTCAAAATGAATTTGAGTTGATTGAGTCGAGTATTAAACAAATGAAGGATCAAAACAATGATTTAGAGGAACGGATTGAGCAGCAAGTCACGCACCTCCAGCAATACTTTATGGTACGGCTATTGCTCGGAAAGCTGACAGAAGAAGAGATTAACAATCGGTTCCAAAGTTTAGGATTCCCTCAGGGCTGGTCTCACTTATCCATGCTTGTGATCCAAATCGATACACTAAAAGGAACACCTTATGAAAAAAAGGATGCTGACTTACTTTTATTTGCGATCAATGGACTGGTTGAGCAGATTATTCCACAAGGAGAGCATCTTCAGCCAACAGTTGTCAATCAGCATCAAACGACGATTATCCTAAATCACTCAAAGTCAGATGAAGAATTTACTGAATATTTAAACCAATTAGCAGAAACCATTCAGCTGCGTATCGAGGAAGAGCTTGGTTTATCGATCAGCATCGGAATCAGCCGCCAGTTTCAGGAGCTCACTATGGCAAAACAGGCTTACATTGAAGGAAAAGAGGCCTTAAAATACAGGCTCAAAGCAGAGAAAAAATCCATTATCTTATATGAACATATCCAGCAAGGAAAAACGTTTAAAACCCATTTTCCAAAGCAGTTGCAGCATGATTTATTTGATGCAATAAAAGCAGGTGATCAAGGCAAGGCAGATCACTATTTACATGTGCTCCTTCAATCCATTTTCTCTAAAAATGCGGGACCGCATGAGTATCATATCGCCCTCGCCCGTTTTTTAAACAATTTGATTGAGCTGATGCATTTGCTTGGCATTGAATTGTTTGAGGTTGAAGACAATAAAATGCTGTATGATACAATTTTTGAATTTAAAACGTTTGAAGATACCGAAACATGGCTGAAACATGAGATCATTCGGCCGATTATTGACCAGCTAGGTGCACGCGAGGAATCACAATACAAAAACATCTCAGAAAAGATCATTCATATCATCCATCAAGAATTCGATTCTGATCTCACATTGGATGAAATCGCCACACGCCTACATTACAATCCAAATTATTTAAGCAGTATCTTTAGAAAGGAAATGGATATCTCTTTTAGTGAATATCTCTCATCCTACAGACACCATGTCGCCAAAAACTGGCTCGTGGAGACCGATATGTCCGTCAAAGAAATTTCGGAAAAACTGAAATATAAAAACCCGCAAAACTTCATCCGTTCCTTCAAAAAACTTGAAGGCACGACCCCAGGCAAATACCGTGACCAGAAAAAAGGCATATAAGACAAAAAGTCCCGCTCTCAGAAAGCGGGACTTTTTTATTTAAACTGTTCATTTAAAATACTGTCTTCTAGTACCGAAAGCGGCTCTCCGTACACACGTTCAATATGAGCTGCTCCCCAATCACATAGCGCATTCAGAATTCTTTCGAGCGACTGACCGTATTCACTTAATTCATATTCCACTTTAGGCGGTACTTGCTCATACACAATCCGGTTAATCACTCCATCACTTTCAAGCTCTCTCAGCTGCTGTGTAAGCATTTTTTGTGTGATGTTTGGCATGAGCCGCTTCAATTCACTTGTGCGTTTTTTCCCATGTGTTAAATGACATAAAATCACGCACTTCCACTTTCCGCCAATGACCTCAAGGGTCGCTTCCACGGAGATATTATATTTTTTCTTTTCCATTAAATCCTCACTCCTCTATATACAAACAGGCACTTTTTAGTACCTATATTACAAAAAAGTACGTACTTTTTTTTTCGTCATCTATGTTAGATAATAACTCTTGCCGATCGGCTTCGTCTATCAAAATGTCATCACAAAAGGATGTGAACTGATTCATGAAGAAAAAACAAAACCACTTTGCCCTTCTCGCACTAGCTATTAGTGCTTTTGCTATAGGAACCACTGAGTTTATTAGTGTCGGTCTTTTGCCAATGATTTCAGAGGACTTTGGAGTGAGCGTCAGTCAGGCGGGCTGGACCGTCTCTTTATATGCTCTTGGTGTGACATTCGGCGCGCCTATGTTGACTTCTCTGACTTCAACGATGAAAAGAAAGACATTGCTTTTGCTCATTATGCTCGTCTTTTTGATTGGAAATACACTTGCCACGATAGCTCCGACCTTTTCAATACTATTAATCGGCCGGGTCATTTCAGCCTTATCCCATGGAATCTTTATGTCCATTGGCTCTACAATCGCTGCAAGCCTTGTAGTGAAAGAAAAACGGGCAAGCGCGATTGCCTTTATGTTCACCGGATTAACAGTTGCGACTGTGACGGGCGTACCATTCGGGACATTTCTTGGTCATGAGCTCGGATGGCGAACATCATTCGGTGTGATTGTCATCATTGGTCTAATCGCATTAATATCTAACTATTTCCTTGTTCCATCTCAATTAAAGCAAGGCGTAAAAACATCATTTAAGGATCAAGCTCTTTTATTAAAAACAAAAAGAATCCTGCTTCTATTTGTCATTACAGCAACAGGATACGGAGGAACATTTGTCGTCTTTACGTACTTATCCCCTCTCTTACAGCATGTGACAGGTCTTGCGCCAGGGGTGGTGGCATTGATTCTGCTTTTATACGGAATCGCGATAGCAGCCGGAAATATCATTGGCGGAAAGGTCGCTAATGAGAAGCCAATGAAAGCACTGATTTACATGTTTATCATCCAAAGCATCATTTTGTTTATCCTTAGCTTGACTGCTGGATTGACGGTGCTAGGCATTGCAACCGTCATGCTGATGGGACTGTTTGCTTTCATGAATGTACCTGGGCTGCAAGTCGCTGTCGTTGACTTTGCAGAAAGATACACCCCAGGAGCAGTCGACGTCGCTTCCGCTATGAATATCGCTGCCTTTAATGCTGGTATCGCCATCGGCTCATTTTTAGGCGGCATCGTGACAGATACTCTTGGGCTTGTGCATACAGGCTGGGTCGGCGGCATCATGGTCCTGATTGCTGCGATTCTCACGATGATTAGTTTTCGAATCGAACAACAAGAACAAAAATCAAACCATCTAAAGGAGCGTTCAATATGAATCATTTACAAAGTACAAAAACATTAAACAATGGAGTCCACATGCCAGGATTTGGTCTTGGTGTATTCAAGGTGGAAGATGGCGCAGAATTAATAGACGCCGTCAAAACAGCCATTCAATTAGGCTATCGCAGTATTGATACAGCGGCTATTTATGGCAATGAGGAAGGGGTCGGACGAGGCATACAGCTTGGTCTTGTAGAAACAGGACTTCGTCGCGAAGATCTTTTTGTGACATCAAAAGTGTGGAATGCCGATTTAGGATATGAATCCACGCTAAAAGCATATGAGGAAAGCTTGAAAAAACTTCAGCTTGACTACCTTGATCTATATTTAATCCATTGGCCGGTTGAGGGAAAATATAAAGACGCTTGGCGTGCGCTTGAAACCTTGTATCGTGAAGGAAAGGTCAGAGCCATTGGTGTGAGCAACTTCCAGCCGCATCATCTAGACGAACTATTAAAAGATGCAGACATCATACCAGCCATCAATCAAGTGGAGTTTCACCCAAAACTGACGCAGGAAGCACTTTATACGTATTTGAACACACATGGCATTCAAATGGAAGCATGGTCACCGCTCATGCAGGGGGAACTGCTTCATCATCCAGTGATCAAAGAACTGGCAGACACATACGGCAAAACACCCGCTCAAATTATTTTGCGCTGGGATGTGCAAAAAGGCATCATCACCATTCCAAAATCAACGAAAGCGCATCGTTTAAAAGAAAATGCAGACATATTTGATTTTGCATTATCTAATGAGGATATGAATCGTCTTTCTGATTTAAATGAAAACAAACGTATCGGTCCAGACCCAGACAACTTTGACTTTTAATGAAAACACCCCCGCTTTTTAACTGTGCGGGGGTGTTTTTATTGATTATTTTGATTTCTTAAAAGAAGCTTCATATTCTTCAATGATTTTATTACCGCCATTTGATTTCCACTTCTCTACATCTTTTTTAAATTGTTCTTCATTGATGTCTCCAAGAATGAACTTATAGGTCGCATCATCAATGATTTTTTTCAATTCATTTCCTCGTTCTGAAGCTGTTTCTGAATACAGGCTTTCAGCAGGATTGGCGACGATGATCTTTTGGTTGTCTTCTTCTAGCTCTTCATATTTTGTACGAACCGCATCCCCTTTATTTTTCAAGTACCGTTTATCAATGCCTACTAGACTGACAAGCGGCTGTACATCTGTCTGCCAGCTTTTCACTTGGCTTTCTTCCCTGACAAATGTATTCCCTTCTTCTTTCTTATAATGCTCACCATCTATACCGTACGTCATGAGACCATAGACATCTTCTTCTGCAATGCGATCAAAGAAGGCTAAAATTCGCTTTAATTCTGCCTCTGATTTCACGCTTGTTTTAGGGAATGCGAAGATGCCATTATGACCACCTGATGCCCATACTCGTTCTTTGCCATCTGGGCCTTTAATTCGGTTCAGTATATCGACTTTCATGTTTTTATCTGTCGCGTCATCTCTCAAGTTCACTGCGTCTACCATATTTCCAACATAGATCCCTGCTTTTCCTTGTGAGAATAATTCCTGTTGCTGCGTTTTGCTTGTCACAGGGAAGTCTTTGTTGATATAGCCATTATCACGTAATTTTTTCATATACTTCATCGTATTCATATACTCATCTGTCATAAAATCTGGCGTGAATTTGCCGTTCTCTTCTTTCCAGTCTGTTGGCATTCCCTCATATGAACCAAGTGTTTTAAATGCCCCATAAATCAAATCGTTCCGATCCGTAAAGCCAATTGTATCCGCTTTTCCGTTTTGATTCGGATCTTTTTCAGTAAAAGCTTTCGCTACCTCATAAAGATCATCCAACGTTTTTGGTGTATCCAAATTTAAATTTTCAAGCCAATCCTTTCGAATGACAATTCCTTGTCTTGAAAGTGGTCTCTCTCTATAAATGCCATAAAGCTTACCATCTATAGAGGCATTTTTATTAATCAGTTTGTTCATCTTACTTAAATTTGGATAATCCTTTAAATACGGACCGACTTCCCAGAACATACCTGATCTGAACGCATTAATAGCAGACGAATTCTTAATGTCTTGAATCGTCACGATCTGCGGCAAATTTCCTGCGGCAAGTGCAGAATTCAACCGGTCTTCCTTCACAGCATCAGGCACCCACGTAATATCAAGTTCTGTGTTTGTGAGCTTCTCAATCTCTTTTAAAACCGAATCTTTCGGCGGCTGCTGATGATAGAGAATCGCCATCCATGTCAGCTTTACTTTTTTGTCTAAATCAACCTTTTCATCTGATGAACTTGCTCCTTTGCTTGAACATGCAGATAAAATACCGCTTGCTGCAAATAACAGGACAAACGCAATCAACCATAATTTCTTTCTCCCCATAAGATCCCTCCGTTGTACCTTCTTTTTAACCTTTTACAGAACCTAATAATGCCCCTTTATTGAAATGCTTTTGGATAAATGGATAGACAAGCAGAACGGGAATCGTTGCTACCACAATGACAGCCATTTTAATCGTTTGGTCTGGCGGTGGTGTGGATGATCCCATATCCGACATATCCCCTTGCATTCCGCTCGAAACAATGACAATCTGCCTTAGCAGCACCTGAATCGGCCACTTCACTGAATCATTTAAATACAGGATGGCGGTCATATACGTATTCCAATACGTCACGGCATAAAAAAGTGAAATGGTCGCAATAGCAGGCAAAGAAAGCGGCAGCACAATTTTAAAGAAAATTCCTAAATCGTTACAGCCATCCATCTTCGCTGATTCCTCAAGGCTTGCCGGAATGTTTTGAAAAAAGTTTTTCAAAATGATCAAATTGAACGCATTGATCGCAACCGGTAGAATCAGTGACCAATAAGTATCAAGCAGACCAAGCGTTTTCACCACAATAAACGTCGGAATCATCCCACCGCTAAACAGCATCGTGAAGACAACGAGAAACATCAATGTTCTCCGGCCTTTTAGCTCCTGACGAGACAGCCCATATGCCATGAGTGAGGACAAAAACATGCTGACAGCTGTTCCAACGAGTGTGACAAGAATGGACACAATAAGGCTGCGGTACACAATATCCGTCGAGAAAATATACCGATAGGCCTCTAAAGAAAACGTGGTCGGGAATAAGATAAACTTCTTCGTGATGACCTCTTCTACTGTAGCAAAAGAGGCAGCAATGACATGGATGAACGGAAGCACACATATTAATGCGAACATGAGTAGAAAAGAGTAATTAAATAAGTTGAACAATCGGCCTTTCATAGAACGATCGATGTTCATCACATCCTTTCTTTGAAAGCGTTATCATTTTATCCGAAAATAAGCTGCAGCCTGTGACGATATCGTGATTAAAATGTAACAAACAGGGGAAGAAAGCGTCTATAATCATCTTGACAGTCCAACTGAATCCATCCTGTCAGTCGTGCTTTTATGCTCATGAAACAAAAGAATAAGATCATCAGCTAATGATATGATTATGCCCTATGCCTGATCATTTTCTTCAAGGATTTCCGTCGTATTCTTATGAGGTTTGTAGCCCAATTCCTGCTTCGTGTTTTCCGTAGACCAAGGCTTTTCTTCGTTTTCTGATACAGCGTAATATGTTCCAAAGGGCACGGCCGTTTCAATTGCCGCCTTTATTATCCCTACTAGATCTTCATGTGAAAGAAGTGTTCGTTTCGTCCGTTCTTTCTCGTGTAATGCTTCCATCTCATCTGTCACAACTGTTCCAATCCGCAAATTGATAACAGACATTCCAGTTTGATCGTGGAACAACCGGCCTAGCTGTTCAGAAGCAAATTTTAAAATACCATACACATTTTTAGTCGCAGGTACATCGTCTGTTGTCATATGTCGCCCTAGTAAGGAACGGCCATCTTTTTCATAACGATCGGTCACGTGATTGCTGCTTGCAAAAATGACTTTTCGAATGCCAAGCCTTGCAGCTGATCGAAACATAGAATAAGAGCTTCTCCAAAAAATATCACTCATTTTTTCAAACTCCTCACGATTCATCACATCATGTGTCATCTCCATGTTTAAAAGGTGTATGATGACATCTGTATCTCGCGGGATCGCCTCATATAATTCCTGTTCATTCGTTGCATCTGCCAAAATGACTCCTTTTAGACAGCTCGTTTGATCAATGATAGTGATCTCGCATTCAGAAGAGAGCGCTTTTGTTAAAATACGGCCGATCACACCACATCCGCCAATGATCGTGATCTTCATCCTCTGTCTCCTCCTTTCTCATGACGTAGTATGTCCAAGCCTTAATTGATTACAGCCATTTTTTTAAGAATCGAGTAGCCTCGTGACGCATTGTAGCTGTTTCAAAATGACCTGCATGAAGACCAACAAGCTGATACCGTTCTTTCAATGAAGCCGCTTGATAAGTTTGGCTCAATCTCTTTTGAATGCGTGCGACGCCTTCAGCAGGCGTGAGTGGATCAAGTTTTCCAACTAAGCTTAAATGCGGCCTTGGAAAAATCATTTCCTGAATATCAGCTGCCGTAAAGTGATTTGCTAAGCTTGGTACATAGTAATAAAAGCTATGCCTGTCTAGATTGTTTGTTTCAATTAATGTGTGGTGATCGACCTGTGCGCAAAGATCAATACACACACCGACTCTCTCATCAAGCGCAGCTGTCCACCAGGAAAGAAGCCCGCCCATTGACATTCCAAAAACAGCTAACCGGTCCGGCAGCACGTCAGATCGAGATAACACATAATCGATTGCGCACATGCTTTCATACAGCATCATGCCCCACATCACTTTCCCTGTTAAAAGCATTTCCTTAAAAATTTCACTTTCGGTTCTTCCTCTTCTCTCACCAAATCCTGAATGATCGATAGCTAGGACACTATAGCCTTTTGAAGTGAACTCTTTCGCATATGAAGTTTCTTGCAAATAATGAGCACCCTTGATGAGTTCTTCCTTCCCATCGACGTAGTTCCCGCCATGAGAGTGCTGAAAGAGCACAACGGGTCTTTTTTTCACCGTATCCTTCGGCTTCACAAAATAAGCGGGCACTTCCTCTACACCATTGATTGAAAGAATGAGTGTTTCGACTACATAAGATTCACGATCCTCGATCTTTAACGTATATGCCTCCACGCGATGGCGTTCTGGCATTTCTCCTAACAGACTGAGCAGTTGTTCACGTTTGCTTTCCTTTTCCATTGACGTCACTCCTCCTTTTGTTATCACCTGTTAACATACGAGATCGATCGTGCAATCACCTTGTTTTCGACAAAATTATGTCCCGGGAAATAAAGAACACCCACCGGTTTATACCGATGGGTGTCATCATTAATTCGCAACAATATTGACAAGCTTCCCAGGAACCGCAATCACTTTGCGAATGGTTTTCCCTTCAAGCTGTTCTTTTACACGTGCATCACTTTTCGCAAGATCTTCTAATTGTTCTTTAGTGGCATCAGCAGGAACAGTTAATTTTGCTTTCACTTTCCCATTCAACTGTACGACAATTTCTACTTCATCGTCGACAAGCTTTGACTCGTCATATTGTGGCCATGCTTCATAAGAAATAGACCCTTCATGACCAAGTTTATTCCAAAGCTCTTCCGCTAGATGCGGTGCAATTGGAGAAAGAAGTTTCACAAAGCCTTCTGCATATTCTTTCGGCAATGTATCAGCCTTGTAGGCATCGTTGATAAACACCATTAATTGTGAAATCCCTGTATTGAAGCGCAGTCCCTCATAATGGTCTGTTACCTTCATCACAGTTTCATGATAGCTGCGTTCTAAGGCGCCTCCAGTTTGCTCCGTTACTTTATCACTGATTGTGCCATCTTCATTTGTGAAGAGACGCCATACTCGATCAAGGAAACGGCGAGCACCATCAAGTCCTGTTTCAGACCAAGCGATTGATGCATCTAAAGGTCCCATGAACATTTCATAAAGTCGTAAAGTATCCGCACCATGAGATTCTACGATATCATCTGGATTGACAACATTTCCTTTTGATTTACTCATTTTTTCATTATTTTCCCCAAGAATCATTCCTTGGTTGAACAATTTCATGAAAGGTTCTTTTGTTGGAACAACACCAATATCATACAAAAACTTATGCCAGAAGCGTGCATATAGAAGATGAAGTACAGCATGTTCTGCTCCGCCGATATATACATCAACCGGAAGCCATTTCTTTAACTTCTCAGGAGATGCAAGTTCTTCTGAGTTATGCGGGTCAATATAACGTAAGAAATACCAGCAGCTGCCTGCCCATTGCGGCATTGTATTGGTTTCACGGCGTCCTTTTTTACCTGTAACAGGATCGACAACCTCAACCCAATCTTTGATATTCGCTAAAGGTGATTCACCTGTACCACTTGGCTTAATCTCAGTCGTCTTAGGCAAAATCAGTGGAAGGTCTTCCTCAGAAACAGCTGAAGACGTTCCATCCTCCCAATGAATAATTGGAATTGGCTCACCCCAATAACGCTGACGGCTAAATAGCCAATCTCTTAAACGATAAGTGACTTTCTTTTCGCCTTTTTGATGTTCTTCCAGCCATGCAATGACTTTTTCAATCGCTTCTTCTTTTCCTAATCCATCAAGGAAATCAGAGTTGATGTGTTTTCCATCACCTGTGTAAGCTTCTTCTTCAATGTCTCCGCCTTCGACAACTGCCTTGATTGGAAGATCAAATGTTTTGGCAAATTCATAGTCACGCTCATCATGGGCAGGTACCGCCATAATCGCCCCTGTTCCATAAGTAGCCAGCACGTAATCTGCAATCCAGATCGGCATCTTTTCACCATTTAATGGATTGACGGCATAAGCGCCAGTGAAAATACCCGTCTTTGTTTTTGCAAGATCTGTACGCTCTAAGTCGCTCTTAGATTGAATTTCTTTTATATATGCTTCGACTGCCTCTTTTTGAGTAGCTGTTGTAATTTTTTCAACCAGTGCATGTTCTGGTGCAAGTACCGCATAGGTTGCACCAAACAATGTATCAGGACGTGTTGTAAATACAGTAAACTGTTCGTCATGTCCTTCTATTTCGAAATGAACGTGTGCACCTTCTGAACGTCCAATCCAGTTACGCTGCATATCTTTAATGCTTTCAGGCCAATCAATGTCTTCTAAATCTTCTAACAGCCTGTCCGCATAAGCCGTAATCTTTAGCATCCATTGCTTCATCGGACGTCTTTCAACTGGATGTCCTCCGCGTTCACTTTTTCCATCAATGACTTCTTCATTTGCAAGGACTGTTCCAAGAGCTGGGCACCAGTTCACTGGTACTTCATCGATATACGCCAATCCCTTTTCGTACAATTTCAAGAAAATCCATTGTGTCCATTTATAATAATTCGGATCAGTCGTGTTGATTTCTCGATCCCAATCATACGAGAACCCGAGTGATTGAATTTGGCGGCGGAAGTTATTGATGTTCTCTTCTGTAAAGACCGCCGGATCATTCCCTGTATCTAGCGCATACTGTTCTGCTGGAAGACCAAATGCGTCCCATCCCATTGGATGAAGAACATCATATCCCTGCATACGTTTCATGCGTGATAAAATATCCGTTGCTGTGTAGCCCTCAGGATGCCCGACATGAAGCCCTGCTCCTGATGGGTATGGAAACATATCAAGTGCATAGAACTTTGGTTTATCTTCCGAGTCAGATGTGGCGAATGTTTTATGTGTCAGCCAATAATCCTGCCACTTCTTTTCAATTTCCCGATGCTGAAAACTCAATGTGAAAACCTCCTTTAATATGTACGGCTGTATCTGCTCAGATGACCACTGCAAGAATTCAGATTTTTCTAAAATCAACAAAAAACCCTCATCCCTGGAAAGGGACGAGAGATTTTTTGGTTCCCGCGGTACCACCCTTGTTAGCGTAACTTTCTGTTTGTACGCTCACTTAATATCTTTAACGCAGACATGCGACAGAAGCTTTAACGCAACTGCAACTCTGAGGCGAGTTCAGAAGCAGATTTGATTGACTTTCACCAGCCGTCAATTCTCTAAAGACAAATACTGCTTTCCTACTACTCCTCTTCACTGTTCTTATCGTAACCGTCATCTAAGTAGTATTTTATAGAATTATGATCATAAGTGCAAGCAGGTTTGTATACAATGGGAATGTACCCTAGATCAGGGTAAAGTAGAGGATATTATTCGTGTGGAGAGCGGTTATGACGGTTGGAGTCTGCATTCTGTGAATGCTGTTCTCTTACAAAGTCAAAGCTTCGCAGAACTGCTTCTCCTCCGTAACCTGAAATAATTGATAAGATGACCAAGTGCAGACTAGATTCGGGATTTGAGGATAAGACAAGCAGTGTAGCGGCAATCATCCCAACGAGCCAATCTTCAATAAACCCTAAATAAATAAACTTTTTTGTCATTCTGGGCTTCTCTAGCCTGCCTTTTTTCTTTACGTGACCGAGAATGCCCATGACCCCTCCAATGGCGCAAGCAATAATGACTTGTTGCAGCATTTTCATCACCTTCCTAAAGCCCTTAGAATAGTAAAGCGACTTCAGGCTGTCCAGCCCCCTGTAATGCCATTCTGCTGTTCCGTCATAATCCATGTAAAAGGTCTATTCTCTCTAACGAAGAAAAAAAGCTTGTTTCTTCCATTATATGTGAATGACCCAAAACAATCTTGATGCATTGGAATCATTTTTACCTAATCCATATTAACTATTTTTGTCATTTTATGAATTATGAGCAATTGATTCCTTCTTTTTCTAAAGAAAAGTCTCCTTACTTACTATATTCTAATGGAGGACAAACTATGATGACAAATTTAACAAAGCCATTGCAATCGTTGAAACAGAACATATGTTATGTTACGTTAGTAAGGAATACCTTTGGTTGAAAAGACAACCATTTGATATGTCTGATAGCAGCAACAAAGGAGGGTAATATGGTCAGCTCGAACATCTTCGGCTTACAAAAACAGCTTGAACTCATAAAAAAAGCGCTAGATCATGCGCGGATCGGTGTTGTCATTACAGACCCTTCTTTAGAGGATAACCCTATCATTTATGTGAATCATGGCTTTACACACATGACTGGATACAAACCAGATGAGATTCTTGGGCGTAATTGTCGATTCCTTCAAGGGAAAGACACAGATCAAAAGCAGCTCGATTTAATACGTCAAGGAATTCAGAATAAAACACCTATTACCACACAGCTAAAAAATTATAAAAAAGACGGTACTTTTTTTTGGAATGAACTCAATATAGATCCTCTATACATTGAACAAGACGATAAAACATTTTTTATTGGCTTTCAAAAGGATATTACGAAACAGAAAGAATATGAACAACTCCTAGAAGATTCCTTACAGGAAGTCACCTCTCTTTCGACGCCAATCGTCCCAATCAAAAATGGTGTATCTGCTCTACCACTCATTGGAAAACTATCTGAAGAACGCTTTGATGCCATTGTCGCGAAGTTAACTTGTATATTAGATGATTCTAAGGATGATTATTTGATTGTCGATCTTTCTGGTTTAATCGATGTCGATGATTCCGTTGCAGCACGCATTTTCAAGTTGCATCATCTTCTCAATTTAACTGGAACGGAACTGATCATCACAGGGATCAAACCGCAGCTTGCCATGAAGATGAAAGACTTAGATACAGATTTCCATGATACAATTACTTATTTGACAGTTAAGGAAGCAATCAAAGGATTACCAATAGCTGAAAACCCTGTGTAAAACAGGGTTTTTTTAGTTAAAACGCCCCCTAAAAATGGAAAAATGAGGTATGATAGATGTAACAAAAGATGTAGGGGGGCTACTAGATAATGATGTTACTCATCATAGGTCTTTTATGTGTTTGTTTTGCCATTGGATATGCCGTCAATTTCTTCTTACTCAAACACCAGAATGCGCAAATCTTTTCAAAGAAATTATTTTATCCTTTCTTGATCTTGGGTCTCATCTTTTCCATTATGTCATTACCATTTGCTGCCACAGATGCACCGAAGGCACAAGCAGATCCATCTTCAGAACAGCTCTTAAAGGACCAAAAACAGCTCACTTCTGACATAACGCGCTTAAAAGCTGATAAAGAAGAACTGACCGCTTCTTTAGAGGACGCAACAAAGGATAAAGAAAAACTAGCGAAAAAGCTAGAAACCATCACCGCAGAAAAAGAAACAGTCAAAAAGCAAGAAAAGACCATTCAAGCGCTTGAAGAGAAAATAGACAAGCTTGCCTCAAGCAACGAAACACTTAAAAAAGAGAACAAGAAAAGCGGCAACGATACGGAGTCTTCTACAGCTCAACGCTCCGCTCCTAAAGATGAAGGAAAAAGCACAGGCGGTCATGAATCACAGAAGGAAACAAAAAAAGAATCTGCAGCCTGTAACATCAAAGGAAGTGTCAACGGTATTTATCACACACCGAGCAGCAGATACTACTCTAGAACCAAAAATGTAACTAAAATGTTTTGCTCCGTAGAAGAAGCAGAGCGTGCAGGGTACCGGGCACCTAAGCAATAGCCATATGTCATGAAAAAAAGAACCTCCTATCAGACCCATCGGGTGTCTTAGGAGGTTCTTTTTTTAGATTTCTCTTCTTAATGCTGCTAATACATTCGTTTTTGTTGCTTTACGTGCTGGGTTGAGCCCTGAAAGGATGGCTACCCCTGCACTAATCACTGTTGCTGTAATCACAAGGCTAAGTGGAATGTAGGAGAAGGTAATCGAGAATTGTTCACTTGACCCTCCCTCTGACATAGACGATAAAATGGCTGGAATGATTAAGTTAACGGCGAAACTAATGATATATGAGATGATAATACCAATGATCGACCCAATCACCCCAATATAAGCACTTTCCATAAGGAACATTCGCTTGATAATGGATGGATTCGCGCCAATTGCTTTCATAATCCCAATTTCTTGTGTCCGCTCTGTTACTGCCATTGTCATCGTATTGAAAATTCCGATCGCAGAAATAATGACCGCAATACATCCAACAAAAATAAGTCCAATTTTGAAGACTGTAAAGAACATATCCATTCCTTCGAGCTGATTCGTCACAGAAATGACTTGGTAGCCCTCATCTGTGAGCTTATTCGTGAGTGCACCGACATTGTCGAATTTATCTGCATAGACAGAGGTCATTTTCTCGACATTTCCTGCCTCAGGAGATAGATCGAGTACTTGACCAAATTCCTTTTCATACGCATTTGGAATAAGAATTTTATGATCTTCTTGCCACTCCAGGTTTGGCTTTTTCAACACACCTACTACACGGAAATCAAATGTTTTTTCTTTGACGACTTCATTTTCTTCGTTGAGTTTCGGTACTTTGACTTGAATCACTTTATTTAAAATATCTTTTGTGTAGCCCTTAGGCTCCTCTGGCATTTCTTCGCCATTTGATGTCTGATTTAATTTTTTTTCATAGGCTTGGCGTTCTTTTTTTGTCCACATTTGTTCAGCCATATGATACCCGACCACAATTTCGTTCGCTGATGTCGGAACTTTTCCTCGGTCTAGCTCAAGCCCTGCTTCTTTTTCTTCTTTCATATCGGTTAGAGCTGCCTGCGTTTCACTTGAGCGGTCACCAAGCTCGACGTTAACCGATGGATTGATCGCTGTTCTTGAGACGACAGATTTCACATGATCATATTTCTTTAAATCATCTACTTTGACGTCACCTTTTTCCTTGCCTAACACTTTCACTTCAGTAATGATTTGCTGTTTCATAATTTCATCTTGCGCTGATTTTTGCAGACCAAAGCCGACAGATGCTAAAACGATTAAGAAAGAGCATGCCATTGTCGTCGCAAGAATGGTCATAAACACACGTAGTCTATTTTTCTTCATGTTTCTTCTAATGAATTTGACCTGATCTCTAAATTTCAATGGATTGTTCCCCTTTCTTTAATACACCATCATGGAGCTGAAACGTGGTATCTGCGATTGAAGCAACTTCATCGTCATGTGTAATGATGACAAATGTGATTCCTTTTTCACGATTGAGCTGCTGGATAAAAGCTAAAATTTCCCCTTCGGTTTCTGAATCTAGACTGCCTGTTGGTTCATCCGCTAAAATAATAGATGGATTTAAAATCAAGGCTCTTGCAATACTCACACGCTGCTGCTGCCCGCCTGACAACTCATTCGGGTAATGCCCTGCATGATGTTCTAGACCTACTCGTTTCAGCATTTCATTTACTTTCGCCTTTCGTTCAGACGGCTTCACACCTTTTAAAGTGAGCGGAAGTTCAACATTTTCATACGTTGTTAAGCTCCCGATCAATTGAAAGCTTTGAAAGATAAAACCAAAGTGATCTAAGCGGAAGTCCGCCCATTCTTTTTCATTAAATCCTGTCACATCGGTACCATCAATGACAATTTGTCCGCCCGTCGGCGTAATATATCCTGAAATTAAGTTCAATAGGGTAGATTTCCCCGAGCCACTTCGCCCCACTATACAAGCAATGTCGCCTCTTTTAATAGATAAGTCAATCCCTTTTAACACAGGAATCTCATTCTCTCTGCCCTTTTTACCAATTTTAAACACATGATCTAACGCTTGAATCTGAATCATCTCTGCTCCCTACTCTCTGTTTATCTTTTTCGATATATTAAGAAATAACTTGTTAGTGCACCTACAACGCCGCCGATGATCATGCCGACAATATAACCCAATATGGAGGTGTCAGAAGAAAATCCAACCCATCCAAACCCTAGAACACCGAAGACAATGACCAAAATCTGAATCGGTCTATCCATTTTTGAGTAAAGGAAGAAACGGCCATTTCGTTCAATAGGATGCTTCATAAAGCTAAACAAACCAATGAGATAAAATACAATCATCATCACAATGGGTATGATGAATTCTTCACCAGTGAACCATGTTGGATAGTCACTTGCATCTCGATATTTAAAATCTGTAATATAAGTGATAGGAGATATCGGCATAATAAAATGGTCAAAACTTGCATCGACCCATGATCTATCCGTTTTGAAAATAAAATCCAAATGGAACATCGGAAGCCAAATTAATAAATATGGCAATATCGATGTACTGAATGTGACAATGGCTTGACTAATTGCGCTTCCTGTTAAAGCACCTGCTGCAAGACACAAACTATAAATCATTAGGGTAGACACAAGTGCAATGAGGTAACTACTATTAAAGTCAAACGTCTCTTTTGGTTGGATGCCTAATATGAGTAAGTAAGTGAAGGCATATGACAATACATGAACGAGTGTGATAATTCCGGCACCTAAGAAAAACTTTGTATGAAAAATGGTACTTCTGCTAAACGGCAAGGATAAAGTAAAATCAATTTGTCCTTTATTTCTTTCATATCCCAGCTGGATAATCGCAAAAAACAAACCCATAGTCCATGAGAGGGCGATAAAAATATCAGAACTGAAATTATAATAAAAGTAATGATCTACGGTTGTACATGTGGGGTCGTTTACACAAGTTTGAAAGGACGAGTACCCCAGCAAAAAGGATAATGGCGTCGTAAAGACTGCAACCAGCATCACTAAAATAAATGTCAGCTCTGATTGCTTCCATTCCTTATATAATAATTGCCGCTTTACCATCTCCGTTTCCCTCCAAACTTTGCAATGAATACTTCTTCTAAATTCACAGGCAGTTCATGCCAAACTTTTGGCTGTAGCGACTTTAAGTACTCTTTAGCCTCTACATCGGTTTTAAGAACGAGCGCTGTATAAAAAATGCCCGCTTGATCTAATATCGCAACGCCATTTTTTCGTATACTCAAGTTCATATCTTCTTCAAAAGCCATCTGGATTTTGACATAATCATTCTTTAATTCATCAAGATCCATGACACTTGTGAGTTGATTTCCTTCTAAAAACCCGATTCGGTTACACATACGCTCAATATCCTCTAATCGGTGCGATGTGATGAGAATCGACGTTTCACGTTCCGCTACCTCGTCGATCATGAGTTGAAGGACATCATTTCTTGTGACGGCATCAATACCATCTGTCGGTTCATCTAATAGAATCACGGCTGGCTTGATCGCAAAGCTTAAAATTAATGAGAGCTGCTTTTTTAACCCTGTCGATAGTTCACGGTATTTTACTTTTTCGGGAATTTCATAGCGATTCACAAGTTCATTGGCATATGTCACGTCAAACTTTGGGTAAATATGCTTTAACAGCTGGACAAGCTGCCCGTAATTGTATCTGTCAAAGTAAGGATTGACGACTGGCATATACACAATATTTTGCTTCACTAACGGGTGGTCTTTCACAAGCACGTCTTTAAAATAAATCTCTCCTTCATCAGGAAGAAGAATTTGCTGAATCAAGCGGAGAAGAGTTGTTTTACCAGAGCCATTCCTACCAAGCAAACCAAAGATCTCACCTTCGCCTAATTTGAAGGAAACGTTACTGAGTACTTCACGTCCGTTTAATGTCTTCGATACATTTCTAACCTCAATCAACTTTTTTTCCTCCCTCAAGACTTGAGCCGATTTCTTCTATCCATTCCTTCAGTTGTTGAATATCAATACCGGCATAATGAGCTTCTATAATAAGTTGTCTTAATTGCTCCTTCATCTCCAATACCTTCCCTTCATTCAGCTTTAACTGGGCCTCTTCTGTTACATACGTTCCGCGGCCTCTTAATGTTTCAATAATTCCTTCCCGCTCAAGCTCCTTATATGCTTTACTGACGGTGTTTGGATTGGCGATGATAATAGTGGCGAGCTCTCTGACAGAGGGCAGTTTGTCTCCAGGTTTCATTACACCTTTTAGACATAAAATTTTTAACTGCTCAATGATTTGTTCATATATTGGCGCAGCGCTTCGTGGATCTATTTGAATCATGATGGCTCCCTCTTTCCTCATTCATGCTTTTGCAGTCCTATTGCTTGTTCATGCCCTTGCATTAAAGGGATTGAATTAAGTATCAAATCTTTTTGAACTTCAAAACCAATGAAAACGAGAACGAAAAAAAATGTACATGCTAACAAAACAGCCAGCACCATCCACTTCAAATTGATTGGTTTTTTTTCTTTTTTCATGGTTGAACACCTTTCTTCACTTTTTAAGTGTCTTTAGTGTATTAGTTGATGTAGTACACTTAATACAATATAGACACTCAATCGAAAAGTCAATAACCTTTCAAAAAATAAAAAACAGACCCTTAAAAAAGGATCTGTTCATCATTCGTTGTCGTAAGAAATACCTAAAATCATTTGATTTTGCAAGCTTTGAATTTGAACACGCGCTCTGTCTAACCGCTCTCTTTGCTGGTCATTGGCGACATCCTTTAATTTTTCTAATTCGTTCACCGCATCTTCGAGCATAAGCTGTGCCTTAGAAAATTCGTCCTCGTTATAATGCTCTTGGCGTAAGTTCAAATCAAATTGCTCGTTTGCAAACTCAAGGGTTTCAGTACTTTTTTGGATAAATTCATCGATTGACTGCCTTGTTGCCATCCGGCATTCCCTCCATTTCATCATTACTCCAGCCTATTTTGCCCACCTAAAGCTTTTTCACTAAAGAAAATGTTGGACAGATTCAATTGTCCTCCTTCATGATTTTTGTTAAACTTTAAGGATGCCTATTATTACGCAAGGAGGTTACTGACTTGGATCAGCATAACCCTTTTTTATATTCAAACAGCGAGAAACGCTATCACACATGGAACTATCATTTGCGAGAGCACTTTGGTCATAAAGTATTTAAAGTGGCCTTAGATGGCGGCTTTGACTGCCCAAACCGTGATGGTACTGTAGCCCATGGAGGCTGTACATTTTGCAGTGCCGCAGGATCTGGTGACTTTGCAGGAAACAGGGCGGATGATCTCGTCACTCAATTTAACGAAATCAAAGACCGGATGCATACAAAATGGAAAGACGGAAAATATATGGCATATTTTCAGGCGTACACAAACACACACGCCCCGCTTCCTGTTTTAAAGGAAAAATTTGAAACCGTGATGAATTTGGATGGTGTGGTCGGTTTATCAATTGCGACAAGACCTGACTGCCTGCCAGATGACGTGGTGGAGTATTTAGCTGAATTAAATGAGCGGACTTATCTTTGGGTAGAGCTTGGTCTTCAAACAGTTCATGAACGGACAGCGATGCTCATTAACCGTGCCCATGATTACGAATGCTACGTAGAAGGTGTAGAAAAACTTCGAAAACACGGCATTCGTGTCTGCTCGCATATCATCAACGGCTTGCCTCTTGAAAACCGCGACATGATGATGGAGACAGCAAAAGCTGTGGCTGATTTAGATGTGCAAGGAATTAAAATTCATTTACTTCACCTTTTAAAAGGAACTCCTATGGTCAAGCAATATGAAAAAGGCAAACTGGAGTTTCTAAGCCAGGAGGAATATGTTCAGCTTGTTTGTGATCAGCTGGAGATCCTGCCACCAGAAATGATTATTCATCGTATTACAGGCGATGGCCCGATTGAATTAATGGTTGGTCCAATGTGGAGTGTAAACAAGTGGGAAGTATTAAATGCCATTAATGCTGAGCTTGAAAGACGTAACAGCTATCAAGGCAAACGCTTCGTCAGATTGGAAGAAGCAGCAAAATGATCTTGAAACGCATGCTCCCTTTTAGTAAAGAGCTGTTAGAACGTGCTTGTCAAAAAGGTGATATCGTTATTGATGCAACGATGGGCAATGGCCACGATACTCTCTATTTAGCTGATCTTGTCGGTCCTGATGGACAAGTTTTCGCATTCGACGTACAAGAAGAAGCCATAGAGCAGACACGTAAAAGGCTTGGCGAGGGATATCCTTATGTTTATCTGATTCACGATGGTCATGAAAAACTAGCTCATCACCTGCCAAGAGATGTTTATGAACAGATCTCTGGTGCAGTGTTTAACCTTGGGTACTTGCCCGGAGGCGATAAAGCTGTCACTACTCAAGCTCATACAACCATTGAAGCCATTAAGCAGCTCCTCGACTGGCTTAAACCCGGAGGTCTGATCGTCCTTGTGATCTATCATGGACACCCTGAAGGGAAAAGAGAAAAAGAAGTGCTTCTCGACTATTGCAGATCACTTTCTCATGAAAAGGTACAAGTTTTATCATATCAATACATGAATATTCAAAACGACCCGCCTTTTGTGGTCGCTATTGAAAAAAAGCTCAAATCCTAATGGATTTGAGCTTTTTTATGAGGATTTCATCCACGGCATTTTCTGATAAGTCCGGTAAGCTCTTCCATTGATATAGAAAAAGAACGATGTTTTCCCACTTGATCTGATCAGCCGTTTTGCCAGCTTATTCATCTCTTTTTGGGCTGTCACCTTTTCATCGGACAAATAGACGGCCAATAATCCTCTGTTAATCAATTTGTGAAAGTTTTCGTGCGGAATGCCTTTTAGCTGTTCATCTGCTTTTTCAATAAAATGCTGAAGTCTATCCATCATCTCATGATGAGAAGCATAGTAGGAGCAAAAGTTTAGATCTCCTCCAAGCCGATCTTCTTCTTGGTCAATTAAATAATCAAGTAAAATGTGCAGACCTTGAATATAAGGGAAATAACTTTCATAAATTTGCTTCGCCTGCGTTTCTGTAAAGTCTGGCTGAAGCGCATACGCCACAAGACAGAAAATCCCTAACGTTGATCCTGCACAAGCTGAAAATTCATACCATTCCATCTTAGGCAAATCCTTTTCATATTGGCGGAACCACGATTCTAGCCGCGGAACCCGCTCATGAGGAACGACGTGTTTATGTACTTGCAAATCACTGTAGTAATCGCACAGCGTGTGTAAATATGGCTGAATGATCGGATAATGATTAAGGCGCGACAGCACGTCTTGGCATGTGCGGACAAGCGCGTGTAAATACCCATGATCCTCTTGATCATCACGGAATTGGTAGTAAGGCTTGAGCTCAGCATGTATATCAAGCGCATCTCTCATTGCTTGATGCAGCATATGAAAATCTTTTGGATCAAGCGACGTACTGCGGTCACATAGGTTATCTAAGTAATCACTGATGGTTTGATACGCCACAATGAATTCAATACACGTTTCTTTCGCCTCACCTGCTAGAAGAGATAAAATGCCTCCGCCTTCGCAGTGAAAGGTTTTACTTGATATGCTCGCTAATGCCTGCGTACGCAGTTCTTCATTTTCAATCATTTCTGCATGAGCCCGCCACTTTTTCAGCTCCTGATGTACAAGCGGAAAAATATCTTTATACACCTTGGTCATCAGTGCAAAAGGACGCTCTGGTACTGACAAATCAATCCACCCCTAACTTAAAGCTCACCATCAAATATATTGATCTGTAAAGGCTCTTGCTGCCTTAAACACATCTTCTCTTTCCGGTTCATTAAAAATTTCGTGATACAGGTCTTCCCATTCACGATACGACTTATTGGTTGATTCAATGCCATTGAACCATTTAATCACCCTCGTCTTGTCGACGATCTTATCATCACCCGCCTGCATTAAAAGGAGCGGAATTGTTTTAAAAACATTCGTTGGCTGCATGGCCGCATCAATATTTTTGATCAGCTCTCGGTACCAGCGAACCGACACCTTTGTTACGTAAAGGGAGTCATTGGAGTCTGCTTCAATCACAGCCTGATTTCGTGTGGCTAGTTCAATCGACAGCCCTGACTCGACTTTAAAGGACGGTGCGAGCACATTTAAACCTTTTGATGCAAAATCCATTAGCTTCTTCGGTTTAAATTGCAGACCTAAACAAGGTGATGATAAAATAAGGCCATCAATCTTCGTATGGGTATACTGCTTGACCCACTCAATTGAAATGAGTCCGCCCATACTGTGTCCAAGTAAAAAAGTAGGAAGCCTGAATGATTTCGCATGTTCGATCCATTCATCTACTGTATCAATGTATTCTTGAAACGAACGAATGTGGCCGCGCGCACGTGTCGATGTCCCTTGCCCAGGCAGGTCACCCATGACGACGTGATAGCCGGCATTTCGCCACATTTCGATCAGCCATTTATATCGGCCGTGATATTCACTTGCACCATGTACTATCACAATTGTACCAACTGGTCTTTCAGCATGCCAAGTCCACAAAGTAAACACCTCACAAATGTTGTATTAAGAAAGGAAGTAGAAAAAGTGATTTATCCATATCATCAGTTTACACCTGAGATTCATGAATCGGTCTTTGTCGCAGATAACGCCACCATTACTGGAGATGTCACGATTGGAGAATATTCAAGCGTGTGGTTCCAAACCGTCATCAGAGGCGATGTCGCTCCTGTGAGAATTGGAAAAAACGTCAATATTCAAGATTTATCCTGTCTGCATCAAAGTCCTGGAAAAACACTTCTTATAGAAGATGGTGCTACCATTGGACACCAAGTCACATTACATAGTTCAATCATTCGAAAAAATGCCCTCATTGGTATGGGGTCCATCATTCTCGATGGTGCAGAAATTGGCGAAGGTGCCTTTATCGGTGCAGGTAGTCTAGTCCCTCAAGGAAAGGTTATCCCAAAAGGATCACTCGCTTTCGGCCGTCCAGCCAAGGTCGTCCGTCAATTAACAGATGAAGATATCCAAGACATGGACAGAATCCGTAGAGAATATGTAGAAAAAGGACAATACTATCGTTCCCTTATATCCCGTTAACATCATACACGTATCTTCACTTTATCATGTTTTTTTCAGGATATTAAGCAATAACTATGAACCGCTTGTTATTTTACCCTTTTCCGCCGCTTTCTATCATGACAAAAAAGGTTTTCAGCTTTGCGCTGAAAACCTTTTTTCATTAACTAAAGATGACTTCTTTCGGTTGATGATTCAACTGCTCTGGATCAATGCTGCGCTCCACATAAATGCTATGCCAAATCATAAAGATAAGGACGGTCCAAATCTTGCGGCTATGATCTGCTTTACCAGCACAATGCTCATTTAATAAATCAAGCACATACTCTTTATTAATGTATTCATCTGTTTGACTGTTTTTGATGATGTCTTTCGCCCAAGCATTCATCTCATTTTTCAGCCAATGACGAATTGGCACAGGGAAACCAAGCTTTTTACGGTTTAACACATGGTCAGGCACAATGCCTTCTGCTGCTTTACGCAATAAATATTTCGTTGTGCCATCTTTTGTTTTCAGCTCTTCTGGAATTTTAGAAGCCGCTTCGAAAACGACCTTATCAAGGAATGGAACACGAAGCTCAAGAGAATTCGCCATCGTCATCTTATCTGCTTTCAATAAGATGTCCCCGCGCATCCACGTATGGATATCAACATATTGCATTTTGTTAATATCACTGTAGCCAGCGCTTTCCTCAAAGTATGTCTTCGTTACATCACGATACGTGATGCTTGGATCATAATGCTTTAAAAGGTTTTTCTTCACTGGCTCTTCAAAAATTTTCGCATTACCGATATAACGTTCCTCTAATGGCGTACAACCGCGAACGATAAAGCTCTTCCCTTTCATTCCTTCTGGCATTAAACGAGCCAGACGAAGAAGAAGCTTTTTCAGCATAGTTGGTACAGATTCAAATGGTTTAAGAGAAAGAGGCTCACGGTAAATATTATATCCACCGAACAGCTCGTCCGCTCCTTCACCTGAAAGAACAACCGTCACTTGTTTTTTCGCTTCTTTTGCCACGAAGTACAATGGAATCGCCGCCGGATCAGCTAAAGGATCGTCTAAATGCCAGACAATCTTCGGAAGCTCGTTCATATATTCCTCTGGAGAAATGACGGCGCTGAAGTTTTGTAAGCCTAGCTTATCAGCTGTTTCCTTCGCAACATCAACTTCACTAAAGCCATCCTGCTGGAAGCCAACAGAGAATGTCTTTAGCTCAGGGTGTAATTCCTTTGCGACAGACACGATGAAGGAAGAATCAATACCACCTGATAGGAATGAACCAACAGGTACATCACTTCTCATGTGAACATTCACAGAATCATAGATTGCATCGCGTACTTCTTCGATTAACTTCTGTTCTTGTGTTTGCTCAGGTTTGAATTGAACTTTCCAGTATGTCTTAAATTCGATCTCTTGCCCTGGGCGTAAAATAAACTGATGACCAGGCTCAACTTTATGCACCTTTTGATCAAGCGTATTTGGCTCAGGAACGAATTGGAATGACATATACTGCTGCAATGAAGTCTCATCAAATAGGATGTTCTCGTTCACAGCCATCAAGCTTTTGCGCTCAGACGCAAAGTACACTTGCTCTTCCACTTGTGTAAAATAAAGCGGTTTGATGCCAAACGGATCTCTTGCGCCATATAATTGCTGCGCTTCTTTATCCCAAATTAAAAAGGCAAACATGCCGCGAAGCTTAGAAGCCGCTTCTTCTTTATAATGACGGTATGTGGCAAGCAGTACTTCCGTATCAGAATCTGTGCTGAACGTATAGCCCTTTTTCACAAGCTCTTCCTTCAGCTCCACATAGTTATAAATTTCCCCGTTAAAAATAATCCAATACTTTTCATCTTCATACGAAAGCGGCTGCTTTCCGTGCTCAACATCTATAATACTTAAACGTCTAAATCCAAATCCTACATGCTCATCATGAAAGTAACCCTCATCATCCGGACCACGGTGAACGATGAGACGGTTCATTTGTTTAATTAACTCTTCCTGCTCAGTAGTTTCGGACAATGGACGGTGATTAAACACACCAACAAACCCACACATATTATTGCCTCCACGTTATGTTATTTCTTAAAAGTAGACCTATAATTAGACAGTTATTTGTCCGTTTTTGTTTCACATTTTTTCGCTTTTTGTATAATTTTTTTTAATCAAAAGGAAAACCGCTTAAAATAAGCGGTTTTCTATGTTGTTATTGTCCTAATGCTTCTTGACGAAGTGTATCGGCTTTATCTGTTTTTTCCCACGGAAGATCTAAATCATGACGGCCGAAATGTCCGTATGCAGCTGTTTGTTTGTAGATCGGACGACGCAGGTCAAGCATTTTAATAATGCCAGCTGGACGAAGATCGAAGTTCGCACGAACCACTTCAATTAATTTTTCTTCAGAAGCTTTTCCTGTTCCGAAAGTATCAATTGAAATCGATACAGGCTGTGCAACACCAATTGCATAAGCAAGTTGTACTTCACAAGAATCAGCAAGGCCGGCAGCTACGATGTTTTTCGCTACGTAACGAGCAGCATATGCCGCTGAACGGTCAACCTTTGTTGCGTCCTTCCCAGAGAAAGCACCACCGCCATGACGAGCGTATCCGCCATACGTATCAACGATGATTTTACGTCCAGTTAAACCAGCATCCCCTTGAGGTCCGCCGATCACGAAACGACCAGTTGGGTTAATAAAGTATTTTGTCTGTTCATCAATTAGTTCACTTGGAACGACAGGGCTGATGACATGCTCTTTTAAGTCGCTTTGAATTTGTTCAAGCGTCACTTCTGGTGCATGCTGGGTAGAAATAACCACTGTATCAATACGAACAGGTTTATTTTGATCATCATATTCTACTGTTACTTGTGTTTTTCCATCTGGACGAAGATAGGCAAGTGTTTGATCCTTACGTACTTCAGTTAAACGGAGAGATAATTTATGTGCTAGTGAAATTGGTAGCGGCATAAGTTCTTCAGTTTCGTTGTTGGCAAAACCAAACATTAATCCTTGGTCACCTGCACCGATCGCATCAAGTTCTTCTTCAGTCATTGTGCCTTCACGTGCTTCAAGCGCTTTGTCTACACCTTGCGCAATATCAGCAGACTGTTCATCAATGGATGTGAGCACTGCACATGTTTCCGCATCAAAACCATATTTCGCACGTGTGTAGCCAATTTCCTTAATCGTGTCACGCACCGTCTTTGGAATATCGACATAAGTAGACGTTGTAATTTCTCCGCTTACTAATACGAGACCCGTTGTAACAGAAGTTTCACAGGCAACACGTGCATTTGGATCTTTCTTTAGAATTTCATCCAAAATGCTGTCTGAAATTTGGTCACAGATTTTATCCGGATGTCCTTCTGTCACTGATTCTGAAGTAAATAAACGACGATTTTGACTCATAATGGCTATTTCCTCCTGTACAAGACCACATCATCCCGAGATGAGGTCTCCAATATGATACGGAACTCGTTCCCTCTTATATTTGAAAACGTTTCTATTAGAGATGTTATTGGCAATTTGTTCATATGATATCCCAAAAATAAAAAAACCATTTCCTTCATTGCGAGGAAAGGGTCTGAGATCGCATGCCTTTCACTCTTATCGCTCAAGGTGTTCTTGTACCTTGCATCAGGTTAGCACCTTGGTTTCTCAGCATATTCATGCCTTTTCATAAGAAACCGGTTGCTGGGCTTCATCGGGCCTGTCCCTCCACCAACTCGGGATAAGAGTATCCGTTCAATAAGTTATCTTATCTTAAACACTTGCGTCATGTCAATGCTTCATCAGAATTATCTTCCCTTTTTTTCACCTCAATATTAGCATCACCAAAAAGCATATTTTCAGAGCAGAAATGAAAAAACACACACAAAAATATTTAAATAGTATAGACTATTCTTATGAATGTGTTATACTAATCGAAACAAAACAAATTCAACGGTAAAGGAAGGGTTTTTTTATGAACTCAGTGGATTTAAAAGAAGATTTGCAGTCATTGCTCTCATTAGAAAATACGCACCAAAATTTATCTGTTCCGAAACTTGTTGAAAAGATTTTGGCACGTGATGAAGGCGTTTTAACATCAACAGGAGCTGTCCGTGCTACAACGGGTGCCTACACAGGACGTTCGCCTAAAGATAAATTTATCGTAAAAGAAGAAAGCTCTGAACATAAAATTGATTGGGGTCAAGTCAACCAGCCGATTTCTAAAGAAGCATTTGACCGTTTATATACAAAGGTTGTGTCATACTTAAAAGAACGTGATGAATTATTCGTCTTTGAAGGATTTGCCGGCGCAGATGAAAGATACCGTATGCCAATTACAGTGGTGAACGAATTCGCATGGCACAATCTCTTTGCAAAGCAACTATTCATCAGACCTGACGGATCAACACCTTCTTCAAACGAAAAACCTTTCACCATCTTATCTGCACCGCATTTTAAAGCAGATCCTGAAACAGATGGCACAAACTCTGAAACGTTTATTATCGTTTCTTTTGAAAAACGCACCATTCTGATTGGTGGAACAGAATATGCAGGAGAGATGAAAAAGTCCATTTTCTCTGTCATGAACTACCTGCTTCCTGAGCAAGATATTTTATCGATGCACTGCTCAGCAAACGTCGGTCAAGAAGGCGATGTCGCACTATTCTTTGGCCTTTCAGGTACTGGAAAAACGACGCTTTCAGCTAGCGCAAGCCGCAAGCTGATCGGTGACGATGAACATGGCTGGTCTGGCTCAGGAGTCTTCAATATTGAGGGCGGATGCTATGCGAAATGTGTGAACTTAAGCGAAGAAAAAGAACCGCAAATCTACAAAGCCATCAGCTTCGGATCAGTTCTTGAAAATGTCGTGCTTGATGAAGAAACACGTGAAGCGGATTATGACGACACATTCTTCACTGAAAACACACGTGCTGCTTACCCAATTGAAATGATTGATAACATCGTGAAGCCAAGTATCGCAGGACACCCATCTGCCATTGTCTTCTTAACAGCTGATGCATTTGGCGTTTTACCTCCAATCAGCCGTTTAACAAAAGAACAGGCGATGTACCATTTCTTGAGCGGTTACACAAGTAAATTAGCAGGAACTGAGCGCGGTGTTACATCACCAGAAACGACGTTCTCTACTTGCTTCGGTTCTCCATTCTTGCCGCTTCCAGCTCACGTCTATGCTGAAATGCTTGGCAAGAAAATTGATGAGCACGGCGCAAAAGTATTCCTTGTGAACACAGGCTGGACTGGCGGAGGCTATGGTACAGGCAAACGTATGAACCTAGCGCATACAAGAGCAATGGTGCAAGCAGCGATCGAAGGTGACCTCGACAACGCCGAAATGATCACTGATGACATCTTTGGATTACACATCCCGCTTCATATTCCTGGCGTACCAGATGAAGTGCTTCAACCTTCTAAAACATGGGATGACCAAGAGGCTTATCAAGAAAAAGCACACTTCCTTGCCAATGAATTTAAAAAGAACTTCCAAAAATTCAGCCACGCAGCAAGTGACATTGAAGCTAAAGGCGGACCACTCGTATAATCAAATAAAAAAAGCTGAGGAATCACTCCCTCAGCTTTTTTGTTAGTTTGTTGAATGTAATGATACGAGACGATAAGTGACCTTAGTCACATTGTCTGTAAGCTCCAGCTTTTCAACATGTGCTGTCCCTGTTTTTTCTCCGTCTTTCGTTTTACGCACCTCAAGCGGAATATTTAATGGATAAATGCGGTATCCTTCCTTCATGAGTTCAAATACATTCTCTTCAATTCTTGTCTCTTTTCCCTTCGTGACAATCATTGTATTAAATTCAACAGGCATTCCCATATTGAAAATCCCCCTACTTTCTAAATTTCGTTATACTGCTTATTTTACCACATTTTCGCTTTTCCGGCTGAGCATCCACGTCGTCAGCCTTCTGACAATTTCGCGATTATGCTGGGGTGGAAAATAATGGTTGCGCCCATGGAAATACCAAGTCTCCACTGACTTCCCGTGCTGGCGCAGCGCATCTTCTAATAAATACGCATGCTCAATGGATACATTTTGATCCTCTTCTCCGTGGATGATCAGAACAGGCGCTTCAATTTTGTCCACATCATTTAAAGGCGTTCTGTCCTCATAGGCCTCTGGCACCTTATGCGGGGGACCGCCAATCACACGTTTCATCATCCTTCTCATATCCACACGCTCTTCATAGGTAAGCTTCATATCACTAACGCCTCCCCATGTCACAAAGGAGGCCGCCTCTTGTTTCATTTCGACAGCAGTCCAAATGCCCATAATGCCTCCGCGCGAAAAACCAAAGATATGAATACGATCCTGCTTCACCTTTTTGTGATGCTTTAACAATTGAAAGGCAGCAAAAGCATCTTTCCGGTCCTCTCCAGCAAAGTCTTCGTTCCCTTCGCCTCCTTGATTTCCTCGGTAAAAAGGGGCAAATACGACAAATCCCTGCGCGGCAAATTGCACAATTCGGCCTGGTCTCACCATTCCCACATTTTTTATGCCGCCTCTTAAATACAAAAAGCCGTCATAATGACCTTCTCCGGCAGGTTCAGCAAGCAGCCCTTTGATCCGAAGTCCATCTACCTCATAGGTCACTGTAAATAAGTGAATCTGCGGATGGGGGGACGGAAACCTTCTTTTTTCCACAATCACTTGATTTCTCTCCTTTTCATCTGTTCTTACGTTAATTGCTTGATGATCGCTTCTGCAACGAGCTGACCTGATTTTGTCACCATCGGCGTGCCTCCGCCCGGATGACTTGTTCCTCCAACAAACCAAAGTCCTTCAATGTCCTTTGACTGATTATTGATACGGAAGAACGCCTGCTTGAATGAGTTGGAAGACATCCCATAAATGGCTCCATGAAATGCGCCCGTTTTCTGCTGCAGATCAAGCGGAGTTTGAACCGCTTCATATTCGGTCACCTGATCTATATCAAAGAGACCCTTTTCCTTTAATTTTGTTTTCATATGCTGCTGATATGTCTCCTTTAGCATGTCCCAATCTTGCTCTTTTGTCACATAAGGCGCATTCGCCAGTACAAACAAGTTGCTTCTTCCCGGTCCTCCGCTTAAAGCTGGTTCTGAATGACCTGAATAACATATGTAGAGCGCCGGATCTTGAGGCAGTTGTTTTTGTTGAAAAATATCCTTGAATTCTTGCTCATAATTCTCTGGGAAAAACACATTGTGATGGGACAGCTGTTCATAGACCTTAGGTACACCTAATAAGAGAACAAAGCCAGATAATGACGGTTCAATAGTAGCAAGCTTTTGATTTAAAAAGCTTGGGCGGTCTTTTTCATCAATCAGATGGCGGTAGACAGTCAGCGCGTCCGCTCCTGCAATAACTTGATCAGCTTCATACATCTGGTGAGCCGTTTCTACTCCTGTAATTCGCCGGTCCTTCACATGAATCTTGTTGACTTGTTCATTCAGATGAATCTGTACACCTAATTCCTTTGCCAAAGTCTCAAATGCTTCAACTAAACGATATGTACCGCCCTTTATGCCATAAATCCCTTTCTCTCCTTCTAAATACGCCATCATATTAAAAATAGCCGGTGCCTCATAGGGAGAAGAGCCGATGTATGTCGCATACCGTCCGAACATCGCCAGTGTATGAGGATGACGGAAATATTTTCGGAGCAAGCGTTGAACGGTTGTAAACGGTTTGACAGAGAGAAGGGCTTTCACGAGTTTTACATTCGCCTTATCCTTCCACGTCAGTAACAAACGATTTAAAAACTGATCCTCAGCCTGTTCAAAAAGCATCTTTGATTCCTGTAAAAATGGACGGTATTGCTTTGCATCTTCAGGACTGAATGCTGCAATTTGTGATTCCATCTGCTCGATATTGGGCGTAAATTCAACCGTATGTCCATCTGAAAAAACATTTTTGGTCAGAGGAGAAATCGGATAAAATGTCACGTAATCCTCCATCCGTCTATGACAGGAAGCAAATACTTCCTCAAAGTACGACTTCATTGTAATGGTACTCGGTCCTAAATCAAAAGAGTAGCCAGCCTCCTGATGGCGCTGCAATTTCCCGCCTAAAGCCGCTTCTTTTTCTAATATGGTGACCTGAACCCCGCGTGATTGTAAACGGATCGCTGCTGATAATCCGCCCAGCCCGCCACCGATGATGATCACTTTTTTCATTCGTACCTTCTCCCTTTCCATTCATACCCTTCTTTTTTCAGACCGATTTTCATAGAAGCAAAGCCAATGGCGATCAGACTCAAAATGCTGACCGGTAATAAAAAGGCCATTGCAGAAGTTCTTCCGTTCTCAATATCAATTGCCGCTTTGATCGACACACCTAGTCCGTAGCAAAGAATGGCTAAGCATATACTAAGCACATCCAGCTTTAACAAAGCCACCATCAAGCAAATGATTGGTGCCAAATAAAGCAGGGTGTATAAACAAAAGACACTGCTTAACAAAGCAATGCTTCGATTGACACCTGGAAACAAGTTTTTCCTGTAACCTTCCCATACCTCTTGGCCACTCTCATACATTCTCATATACACAAACGGATGAATGCTTGCAAGAGTGAACGGAAACCCTTGTTCCTTCACCCGTCTAGCCAATGCCATATCATCCACTAGCGAATCCTTAATCGCTTCATGTCCGCCGATGTCGTGATAGCAATTCTTTTCAATGGCAATAAATCCTCCATGCGCGGCGGCAAAAGCCGGATTCTTTGATTTTCTGACCCACTTCACAGGCAGATGACAACCAATGGTAAACATCATCATGGGAACGACAAGATGCTCAAAGAAAGTGCCGGTTTTTTGCTCTGGGAAGCCTGACAGCATGCCGGTTTTTTGCGCGCATAACTGCTCGTACACAGCTTCTATTGCTCCCCGTTTCAACCGGACATCCGCATCTAAAAAGAATAGCCAATCAGAAGCCGCTGCTTCAGCAAGCTGAGAACAAGCATATGATTTTCCTAGCCACCCTTGCTTTAATGCCTGACCTGACTGCACATGAATCCATGGATATGTTTGTGAGAATCGCTCCACAACCGCTCTTGTCTGATCGGTCGAATGATCATCAAGTACAATTACCTCTTTCGGAAAAAGACGCTGATCAACGATCGACTGAAGACAGGCTTCTATCCGTTTCTCCTCATTTCTAGCCGGAATCAGGATCGATAACGAAATGGGTTCGTCTGATGAAAAAGAAGCGGGCTTTAACACGGGAAACTGCTTCATATTCCATATCGTGAATAGAAACTGGCAAAGCAGGAGCACGCTGATCACAGTTAAGAAGAGCGCCATGTTTTCACCCACTTTTTAAAAGAATCAAACGCATCACTTGTTGACTGACTTGTCCTTGTGATCTGTTTAAATTCTTCGTTTGTTGAAAAATCAGGATCTGCAATGATCTGTGCTTGATGTCTGTTTAACTGCGTTTCAAGCAGATCGCCAAGCATACACGTCATATCCTTGCTTCGCAGGGAGCTTCCAGATACGATGGCATCATCGCCGAACATAACAGAAACTGTCGGCTTTTGAAATTGATTAAATGTATACTGCAAGGTGACAGGCTTCACCACAACTTGTTCAAATTGCCTCACTAAAAAAGAAGCCCCGCCTTCCAGTTCAAGCGGCCGCACGTCCTGATGCATAATTTTCCCCTGTGGAAAAAGCCAGACCGCTCCGCCGTCCTCCATGTTCTCTTTTGCTGTCATTAAAGCGTGTTTCACACTTTTTAAGTTCTCTTTATGAACCGGAAACGCCCCAAGTTTACGAAAAAAAGCATATTGCTTCAGCTGTTTCTCTTCCATCATCATGTAGTGATCAAATTCAGACGCTTTTTCTGTTAAAAGAAAAATGATCAGACCATCCCACCATGAGCTATGATTGGCGAGATAAAGAACAGGCAGGTTTTCCTTCGGATCGACCGAGCCTTTCATCATGACACAGCGGAAATGCTTATGAAGTAAATATCGCTCTAGATAAAGTGAAAATAGACGTCTAAACGATCGACTTTTGTCGCTTTCTTTCAAATCGAACCCTTCCTTCACACAAAATGACAATGATGAGTGCTAAATAAAAAATGACATCGAGTCCACCCTTTAATGCCAGAAGACCAAAAAAGAACACCATCGCCTGATAAATACGACTCGTCCAGCTGAGTGCCTTTTGATCAATTGAGACAAGCGGGAAAAGAAATGAAAGTCCTGCTCCAATCATACCCCAGCTCACAAAATTCTCAAAAGGAATACCATAAAACCCGCCGCCGTCATACCACACCCAAAACTTCCGCTCTGCTGCTACTGGATCTAAAATAAGGTCAAGCAACACAATCCATATCCCCGTTTCGATGGCTCGTCTCCACTTTGACTGCTGACTGGATAAAAAAAGGCTATTTAAAAACACGCCAACCCATGCAAACGCAATGGTTAATGGCACCCCCGCCACTAAAAAACCTAACGTCGGATAATAGTCATAGGCCCCAAATGGGAACCCCGTTGTGATCCCTATCCACTCGACTGTAAATGTAAGCACCCCGACAATGGCTGCCCTTTTGATGACAAATCCCCATGAGCCATAAATCTGTCGCCCGATCTCGATGACGCAGCAAGCATACAGCACAAGAAAGATTCCGTTTGCAAACTGAAGCCATGCTGGCACTTCAAAAAAGACCATTAAGATCAGACCTACTAAATACCATCCAACAAAAACCCAACTCAATCTATACACGAAACCGCTCCTTTATTTCTGCCAAATTCAAGAAAGCCTTCATGCCTCTAGTATAGAAAAAAAGACGCGTTCTATAAATAAACAATGCGCTTCTTATTTTTATCTAGGCACTCACCAAAAATCCCTTTTCACATACTTTAATAGTGATCTAGAACAAAGGAGGCGAATTACTCTTGAATCGTTCCATCAAAGTCAGACTGGCATTCATCGTCGTCGTCCTGCTCTTTATTCCATTTGTCGCCTGTAAAAAAGAACAGGAGCAGACCGTACAAGTAGCCGAGGTGACCCATTCGGTCTTTTATGCTCCGCTTTATGTCGCACTATCTGAGGGTTTCTTCAAAGAAGAAGGCCTGGAGGTTGAACTGAAAACCACTTGGGGCGGCGATAAAACGATGACAGCTCTCTTATCAGGCGGTGCTGATATCGCCCTGACCGGCTCTGAATCCTCTATCTATGTAGAGGCTCAAGACACAAAGGATTCTGTCATGAACTTTGCACAGCTGACACAAACAGACGGCACATTTCTTGTTTCAAGGGAGAAAGTAAACCAATTCTCTTGGGATCAATTAAAAGGAAAAGACTTCTTAGGACAGCGGAAAGGCGGCATGCCGCAAATGGTCGGTGAATATGTCTTGAAAAAAGAAGGCATTGATGTGAAAAAGGATCTTCGTATGATTCAAAATATTGATTTTGCCAACATTTCAGGTGCGTTCTCCTCTGGAACTGGCGATTTTGTGCAGTTATTCGAACCGACCGCTTCCTTACTCGAAAAAGAAGGTAAAGGGTACATTACCGCCTCCTTTGGAGAAGCTTCTGGCAAGGTGCCATATACCACCTTCATGGCAAAGAAGAGTTACTTAGAGGAAAACAAAGAGAGCGCTGAAGCCTTCACCCGCGCCATTTACAAAGCGCAGAAGTGGGTAGAAGCCAAACAGCCTGAGGAGATCGCAAAGGCCATTCAATCTCATTTTCCTGATACAGATCTTGATGTCTTATCAACTGCGATCAAACGCTATAAACAGCAAGATTCCTTTGCAACAGATCCCCTTTTGAATGAAGAGGAATGGAACAAATTGCAGGAAATCATGAAGGAAAGCGGTGAATTGCCGGAATTTATCCCGTACAAACAACTTGTCGATTCCTCCATTGCAAAGAAGGTCACAGATCACAAATAGAATAGGAGGTAGCACATGTCTTTCCTTCAAATTGACCATGTGACCCATACGTACTTCTCTTTAAAAGAAAAAACAACGGCTATACAGCACATCAATTTGGAGATAGACCAAGGTGAATTCATCTCATTTATTGGTCCCAGCGGCTGCGGAAAAACCACCTTGCTGTCTATCATCGCAGGAATCACACCGCCTTCTGAAGGTCGAATTTTAATCGAAGGAAAAGAACCCAATCAACAGGAGCATCAAATCGGCTATATGCTCCAGCAAGATTATTTGTTTCCTTGGAAGACCATTAAGGAAAATGTGATCCTCGGGTTAAAAATTGCGAAACAAGATTCACATGAGTCCGTCTCAGCTGCCCTTGATTTACTACCTAAGCTTGGACTACATGAAGTAGAGGAAAAATATCCGAAGGAGCTGTCTGGCGGAATGAGGCAGCGTGCGGCTCTCGCCCGAACGCTTGCAGTTGATCCCGGTCTGCTTTTACTTGATGAGCCATTTTCAGCGCTAGACTATCAAACAAAACTCACATTAGAAGATCTCGTCTTTGACACATTAAAAAACTATCAAAAAACAGCAGTCCTTGTAACACATGACATCGGTGAAGCCATTGCGATGAGTGACCGCATATTCTTATTCTCAAAACACCCAGGCTCTATCCAGCGAATCTTTCCCGTTCCAGACGACATAAGGGCTCTCTCTCCTTTTGAAGCGAGACAGACCCCGCATTTCCAAGAGCTCTTTCAAACGATTTGGAAGGAGCTGAAAACAGTTGAAACACAGTGATCTATTACATGAAGCTTATCGCAAAAAATACCGAATGGAAAAACGGATCACACGTATCTATCAGCTCATCATATTCGCCAGCTTCTTTTCACTTTGGGAACTTGCTAGTCATTTCAGGTTCATTGATCCGCTTATTTTCAGTTCACCATCAGCGGTCTGCCAATTGTTTGTGCAAAAAATTCAAGATGGTTCTTTAATGAATCATATGAGTATTACATTATTTGAAACGGTACTCGGTTTTCTACTTGGTACCTTTTGCGGCATTTTGCTCGCCGCCGCCTTATGGTGGTCCACCCGATTAGCAAACGTTCTTGACCCTTATTTAGTCATTTTAAATGCCATGCCAAAAGTGGCCCTCGCCCCCATTTTAATTGTTGCCCTTGGACCTGGTATGATCAGCATCGTCGCCATGGGTGCGATCATTAGTGTGATCATAACGACGATCGTCATTTACACTGCCTTTCAAGAGGTCGATGAGAATTATTTAAAGGTGATGAAAACCTTTGGTGCGAGAAAAAGCGTTGTCTTTCGAGAGGTCATTTTGCCAGCTAGTATTCCAACGATGATTTCTGCCATTAAAGTGAATGTAGGTCTTTCTTGGGTTGGGGTCATTGTAGGAGAATTTCTTGTATCCTCAAAAGGGCTCGGCTACATGATCATTTACGGCTTTCAAGTCTTCAACTTTACACTCGTGTTCTTAAGTCTTTTTATTATTGCCGTGTTTGCGACCATCATGTACCAGCTTGTGGAATGGCTCGAACGCCGTTTTCTCCAAAAATAAAGAAAGCACAGGGAGATCTCCCTGCGCTTTTTTTAACGAATCAAACCGTTCTTTTCTAAATAAGCTAGACTTTGTCTTAACACATCATCTTTCATAATAAAACTGAAATTCTTATTTTTTGCGATGGACCTTGGCAAGTCTGCGAAAAGAACAGGTCCTTTCGTTTCAAAATACGTGTCTTGCTTCTCGAGCCTTTCAATATCAGCGAAATAAATATTTTTTACGATGACCTTTTCTCTACCTAGCACCTGATATTGGCCAATATACGTTAATTCACGAACAACAGCACCCGTCTCTTCTTGAATCTCACGTATAGCGGCTTGGTCTGCTTCTTCATTTGGCTCAACTTTCCCTCCTGGAAACTCATAGCCCCGATCCTCATGTTCTGTGAGCAGCCATTTCCCCTGATAACGGCAGATGGCCCAAACATGCTTTGGATGACTTGAAAAAGGCTTCTCTTCAAAGGAGAGCTTGACCGTATTATGATAATAATCTTTAAATACATGCATGTAAAATCCCTCATATCCTGTCCTTGCTTCTTGTAAAACATCATACCACAGATCACATTTCTCTGAAGAATTTTTATCAAAAGTGAAACAAACGAGTGGTTTCATTCCGTCTGTATTTAAAATGAGGTATTGTTGCTAAAACCTTTTTATCATCCCCAACTTCACCACATTTTAATCATGAAACCTTTTATCCCTTGATGACGTAAATCAATGAGTGTTTGTCCTATGACGCCGAGGAGGAAAACAGCATGAGGATAACAAATGGGTCAAAACAAGAGAAAGACCAAGCGCATACGTTCAGTAAAATTGAAAAAGTAGACGCCTCTCATGAGATGATCAAGAAACATCTCATCAAAGGGCAAAAGCTAGAGTTAACAAAAGACAATCCGAATATCGACCAAATTCAAATCGGGCTTGGCTGGGATTTGGCTGGCCAACCAATTGATTTAGATACGCAAGTGTTTCTCTTAAATGAAGAGGACAAACTGTTGTCTCCAAACCATCTGATCTATTATCACCAGCAGCAAAGCTTAGACGGAGCTGTTCGTCACCTTGGTGATCATCAAGTAGGCGGCGGGTATCGAGACAATGAAATGATCATTATGCAATTAAGCAGAGTCTCTCCTGATATTCATAAAATCGTTGTAACAGCCACAATACATGATGCCCACGAGCGCAAGCATCATTTTGGACAAGTGACGAACGCCTATGTGCATCTGACTGATCAAATCTCACAACAAGAGATTTGTACCTTTCAATTAACAGAAGATTATTCGTATTGTACCTCCATCATTTGCGCTCAACTCATCAGAGATAAGGAAGAATGGAAAATCATCGCAACCGGGCAAGGAACTACGTTAGATTTACATGATTTATGCCGCATCTACGGATTCACATCTTGACGCATGGAAGGAGCAGGCACCAATGGGATTTCATTTCAACACAATAGAAGAACTCACTTTACAAGCAGAAGGAAGCGGAATCTTTTTTGCGAAAAAAGGCGCAATGATTGCCGATCAAGGTACGTTTCAATATCGCAAACGACTACTCGGAACGAACAAAGGAAATATGGTTAGCCAAGTATTTAACCATATCAGCAGGAAATTGACAGGTGAAAACCTTGAAGTGATGGAAGTGAGTGGACAAGGCACTTGTTATTTGGCTGATTCCAGCGAGCACGTGACAGTGATTAATCTTGAGCCAAGCGGTCCTTGGCAGCATGTAAGTGTAGAAAGTGAGGATTTACTTGCTTTTACCGAGGAATGTCATTACGGCGTGACACCAGTAGGCGTTGGGATATTATCACAAAAAGGACTATTTACATCAAAGCTCTCCTACCAAGGCCACGGGGCGCAGGTCGCCATTAAAACAAATGGAAACCCGCTCATTTTAAAAGCTCCTTGCCGTGTAGATCCTGACGCCATTGTCGCTTGGACAGGTAAAGCACCGAAGGTCAAATTAGATGTGAACTGGAAGACCCTCATCGGACAAACATCTGGTGAATCCTACTTATTTGAGTTCCAAGAACAAGACCAAATTGTTATTATTCAGCCATCTGAGCGTACATCCGGCTTACGGGTCGGTTTAGACGATAACCGTTACAAGCCTCAGAGCCAGGGCTCATCTCATGAATTTACGAATTCACAGTCATCTCAGCAAGAGAATAGAGGCGGGCTTAGTGATCTCATCGGAGGCATCTTACAACCGCGAAAATAAAAGCATGTAGAAAAATCTCTACATGCTTTTTCAATTCATTAATCCATTTGTTTCAATAAAATTCTTTGTCTCTTCATTTCCGAGCTTAAAAATCATAGAATATATCTCTTTTCTTTTTCGATCCATTTCATCATTCGGACTGTCAAAATGATATTCAAGATACGGAACATGCGCTCGAAAGAAGCCTTTCCAATCGGTCATATACTGTTCATCGAAATATTCCCTCAGCTGCAAAATTTGATCATCATCTGCTTCTATTTGAAATTGCCAAGCCGCCGCATCTCTATGCTGCGATATCGATCCATCTTGTACGGATACATAATATGTGTGTCTCGTCATCTGATTCATCCTTTTTCCTTTAGTATGACCAGTTACGAAGAAATTACGGCTTTTTGCGCAATTTATTTTTTAACATGTCCAACACATCAATAAACAACTGTGGAATAGGAATTCCGAGGGCATTGGCTGTCGAGACGATTTGGTAAGATTCATAAATAATATAAAAGATGATCGCTAAATCCTTAATCATCCCGTTTGTCTTCAGCATGACATCAAAGAAATGCGCCATCGATATTAAAAAGACCGTCACAATCTTTCGAACAAGCCGCGTAGAAAAACGTTTCATTGTGAGCTGTCCTGTCAAAGATTCTCTTAGGCTTGAACAAATTAATTC
Source organism: Bacillus pumilus (assembly GCF_009937765.1). Lineage (NCBI taxonomy): Bacteria > Bacillati > Bacillota > Bacilli > Caryophanales > Bacillaceae > Bacillus > Bacillus pumilus. The sequence continues at coordinate 3,275,670 of NZ_CP047089.1, forward strand.
AATCGCCATGAGTGTTACTAATATCATCAGTAAATATCCTGCTCCACCAAACAGAAAGCCCATCGCTGACAAACTGACTGTAAACAACGAAAAGATGCCTAAATCCTTGCTCACTTGGCATCAACATCCTTTCAGAGTGGAACTCCTTACCTCAATAGTATATGTCAGTTCCTCGCAATAGCTTGGACGACAAAAAATAAAGGCGTCGTCTTTTAAAGAAAAAAAGCCGCCTTGTGCGGCGGCTTCCATCTTTAGACTCTCACATCGATAAAGCGAGCGTCTGAATCCTTTGGCTGAACAGCTTGAGGCTGCTGCTGGACTTGATCCAGCATGACCATGGCTTGTGCTGTATTCGTAGCAAGCTGTGAATTCAACAAACTCATATTAAGTGTTTTTTGAATGCTTGCGACTTGCTGACTCATCATTCCTGCAATAGAAGACATTTTCTCCCCTCCCTTCTCTTTTCTCTTCGGCTGAAAGCCCTATGATTTCAATGGGCTGTCTGTCCCGATTCCAACAAAAAAGGAATGTCGATCTCTTGACGATCGACATTCCTTCCACATACGTATTAACCTAAATATGCTTTAAGCATCCAGTTGTGTTTCTCAATAGATTGATGAATTGCAAGCAGCATATCACCGGTTGTTTCATCGCCAACTTCTCCAGCCAGCTCCATTCCTTGCTTTAATTCTTCAGCAATATTGGAGAAATCATCATATAGATTTTTCACCATTTGCTCCGCTGATTCATTTCCTTCAGCTTCTTGAATGCTAGAAATTTCTAAGCATTCTTTCATTGTCGCAACAGGTTGTCCATTTAACGCAAGCATACGCTCAGCCAAATCATCAATGTATGTCGCTGTTTCTGTATAAAGTTCCTCAAATTTCTCATGGAGTGTAAAGAAGTCTTTTCCCTTTACGTACCAGTGATAGTTATGTAATTTTACGTAAAGCACAGTCCAATCTGCTACTTGTTTATTGACGACGTGTAATAATTTTTCAGACATGTTTATTCCTCCTTATGTAATTGCGTTTAGTATGAGAATACCCTTTTCCTATTATACTGAAACCTGCCATGAATTTCTTCTATTTTGACTGCATGAAATATATGTTAATATGGAAATAAGGAGGGAGTTAGATGCTGCTACTTGGGATTATCAGCTTTATCATTATCTCAATCGTTGTCTTTTTATCGCTGTGGACAACATCGAAGGCTTATGAATATAAGCATAAAATCGACACACCACAGGATGCTGAACCAAACCAACGTCCTAACCCGAAATAAAATGACACTTAATGATGTGAGGTTTCTTCTTCAGTAGATGAATTCTCTTTTTTCACATCACCTACATGGATGTTCGTCTTTGGCATATTATGCTGCTGTTTAGCTGTCACATGGACTTGTATGATATAAAGGCCATCTTTTTTAAAGGCTGTATGCAATTCATATACACCTTTGTTCTCTTTCTTTGGCTTAATCATCTTGCTGTTATCCTTATCGCCATCTTTCCACACTTCAAATTGAACATCGTCTGCGTCATCAACAGGCGTATCACCATATGTGACAGCTGCTTTTACTATAACGCTTTCATTTTTCTCCACTTGTTCAGGTCCTGTAAGCTTCACTTCTAATAGTTCAGGCACCTCCCCTTTGCCACTATTTGCTGCAGAGTTCCCACATGCACTTAGTAACAAAAGCAACACTATCATTCCCAACATTTTTCGCATCCAGAGTTCCCCCTTCTATTACTGACATGTCCATTTTAACAAATATCCCCTATTTTGACATCTCATGATCGAATACAAAAAAACCGGACATCATCATGTCCGGTTTATGATTGATTAACCAAATACTTTGAGAAGCTCTTCTTGATCTTGAGAAAGCCAGAAACGCATCAAACGTTTTGCCCCTTCAAGGTCATGAAGTTTCGCTTGACCGCATTGCTCTTCGTTTGCAGCAGGAATCTCTGTTACCTCAACTGCATCCTTGAATGTTGCATCAAGAAGTTCAACGATTTCTTCTGGAGTTGGTGCACCACTGACCACTAAATAGTAGCCTGTCTGACAGCCCATTGGAGAAATATCAATGATATCAAAATGATCATATTTCTCTGAGTGTGTTCTAATGTTAAACGCAAGTAAATGCTCTAATGTATGAATCGTATCAGGTTTCATTGCTTGTTTGTTTGGCTGACAAAAACGAATATCAAATTTATTGACTTCTCCATCTGATCCCACTTTATGAACGCCACAATGACGAACGTATGGCGCTTTTACAGCATTATGATCAAGTTCAAAGCTTTCAACTGAAGGCATAATCACCACTCCTATAATTGCAATTTCCTATATTATAACATATTTCTCCGACCAGTTTAGTTTATAAAACTTTCCTTCCTTGTCCTTTTTTCTTATACTGTGAAAGACAGACAAGGAGGAACCTTTATGAAACAAATTTTTATCGGCATCATACGCTTTTATCAAAAATGTATTTCCCCTCTTACACCGCCTAGCTGCCGGTTTTATCCAACATGCTCAAACTACGGGCTAGAAGCGATCAAAACGCATGGCGCTTTAAAAGGCGGCTGGCTCACCATCAAACGGATTTTAAAATGTCATCCGCTCCATCCTGGCGGCATCGATCCTGTCCCGCCGAAAAAGGAAAAATAACTTACTTTTCATATCCGTTAACGACTACGTCAAGCTTGCCAGTTCCAGGATCAATGACAAGACCGTGCACAGGCACATTTGATGGGAGGAGCGGGTGGTTTTTCACAACGGACACACTGTCCTTCACACTCTCTTCGACCGAACTAAAGCTTTTGAGCCACTGTTTAAAATCAATTCCTGAGTATTCCAGTACTTCAATCCGTTTTTCTGGGATACCCCGCTCAATGGCTTTGTTTAAAAGTGTTTGGCTATCTATTTTGCTCATACCGCAATCATGATGTCCAATGACATAAACCTCGTCAGCATTTAATTCGTAAACAGCCACTAAAATGCTTCGCATAATACTTCCAAATGGATGAGACACAAGAGCACCAGCACTTTTGACGATCTTGATATCTCCATTTTTCATGTTCATTGCACGTGGAAGCAGCTCGACAAGTCTTGTATCCATACATGACAGAATGACAGCTTTTTTCTGTGGAAACTTCGTTGTTGTAAACTCTTCGTATTTCTTTTCTTCAATAAATTGTTGATTATATTCGATGATTTCTTCTAAAAGTTTCATACGTTGTCCATTCCTTTATCTTTTTTTAAAAATAAATATAGCACAATGTGAGAAATTTCGTCACGTTTTGCAGCGCATTTTTTTTAAAGGAAACATCTTCTGGTGAAATTTTTTTATTTTCCTCTTTTCAAATCGTAATTATTACGATACAATAACTCAGGACATTAAATCGTAATCATTTCTATCTAATAGATTGAGAGGAGACATTTTCCACATGAAAAAAATCTTTTATATGTTAATAGTTGCTTTATTTGCGATCGGCCTTGCCGCTTGCTCAAGCAGTGCGGGCACAAATGCTTCAAAAGGAAAAGCAGATGGAAAACTAACCGTCTACACCACTATTTTCCCTATTCAAGATTTCACTGAAAAAATTGGCGGTTCTCATGTTCATGCGCAAAGCGTCTACCCTGCCAATGCAGATGCACACAGCTTTGAACCAAGTTCAAAAACGATGGTTGAAATGGCTGAAGGTGACGCCTTCATCTACAGCGGCACAGGTGCTGAAGCATTCGCTGACAAAACCGCGTCTACCTTAAAAGACCAAGGCGTGAAAACAGTCAAAGCAGCCGAAGGCATCAAATTGTTATCGACAAAAGAAGAGCATTCACATGAAGAAGAGGAAGATCATGATCACGATCATGAAGGAGAAGAACATGACCATGATGGACACGATCACGGAGATAAAGATCCTCATGCATGGTTAGACCCTGTTTATGCACAGCAAATGGCGAAAAACATTAAAGATACACTCGTTTCATTAGATCCAGATCATAAAGACGAATACACAAAAAACTATGAAAAACTAAAAAAAGATTTGCAATCGCTAGATCAAGAGTTCAACACAACATTATCTAAAGCAAAACATAAAGAAATCCTTGTTTCCCATGCAGCCTACGGTTATTGGGAAAAGCGCTACGGTATTGAGCAAATTAGTGTATTAGGATTATCCGCTTCTGAAGAGCCTTCACAAAAGCAGCTCGAAAGCATTGTTCAAAAAGCTGAAAAGCATCACATTCAATATGTGATTTTTGAAAACAACGTCAGTAGCAAAGTCTCAGATACGATCCGCAGTGAAATTGGGGCAAAAAGCCTCACACTTAAAAATTTAGAATCTATAACTGAAGATGACGCCAAAAATGGCGAAAGCTACGTTAGCTTAATGAAACAAAACCTAAAAACCTTGAAAACTGCTTTAAATGATTAATTGTTAAACCCTGGGTGTTGATCCGGGGTTTTTTTGCTGTAAAAAAAGCACACCATTGTAGTGTGTGCTTTATTGTAGGGTGTGCTTTTTTATATTACATTTGATACTTTTTCTTAAACAACTCGGCTCTTCCGCCTTTTTCTCCGAATTTTTGGCGTCCTGTATAAAAAGGATGCGTATCAGAGCTTGTTTCTACTTTTATGACAGGGTACGTTTTCCCGTCTTCCCATTCTACTGTCTCATTGGATGACTTTGTCGATTTACTCAAAAAGCGGTAGCCGCTGTTTACGTCCATAAATACAACTTCATGTGAGGTTGGATGAATATCTCTTTTCAATGTCAAAACTCCTTTCGTTATCAAAACGTAACGATTACGTTTTATATTTATATTCTACTCCCTCTTTTACAACTTGTCAAAAATCGAGCTTTCTTAGTCAGGAAGAATAATCTAAAAATGGTGGAGAATAATAACATCATGAAAAAGAGAAGCGATAAGAAAGGCGGAGAAAAAATTGACTGATCTCGTTTTAGCTAGAAGCCTGTTCGGCACAACCATGGGCTTTCATATTATTTATGCCTCGCTTGGCGTCGGCATCCCGCTAATGATTTTGTTAGCTGAACTCATCTTCCAAAAAACGAAGGATCCTCACTATGCTGTCATGGCGAAACGGTGGACGAAAGCGCAGGCTGTATTATTAGGTGTCGCCATTCCAACAGGAACGATTGCTGGTACCCAGCTCGCTCTTCTATGGCCTGGTTTTATGGAGGTCATCGGAAAAGTCATGTCACTGCCATTTCAGATTGAAATTTATGCGTTCTTTATTGAAGCATTATTTATGTCTATTTATGTGTACGCAGCGGATCGCCTATCACCTGCTATGCGCATTATTACCGTTATTTTTGTCGTGATTGGTGCAGCCGCTTCAGCGATCCTGATCACAAACGTACATGCATTTGAAGGTACTCCTGCTGGCTTTCAAATGGTCAATGGAGAAATTACGAATATTGAGCCTTGGAAGGCCTTTTTCAATCCAAGCTTCGTCGTAACTGCGACACATGTCGTGCTGTCTGCTTTTACAACAGGTGCTTTTGTCATTGCATCAGTAGCCGCTTTTAAAATGCTCAAAACAAGAAAGAATGAGAAACTCTATACGTTTCATCGAAAAGCTCTTTTTCTTGGACTCATTGTAGGCGGCCTCTTCTCATTTCTCACGGCCATAAATGGTCATGAGTCTGCTCAGCTTCTGTACGAATATCAGCCTGAAAAGTTAGCAGGTGCTGAAGGTTTATTTGAAACACAATCACATGCACCTCTTGCAATAGGTGGTTTTACTGATGCCGATTCAAAGGAAATTAAAGGAGCAATTGAAATCCCTTGGGCGCTTAGTTTCCTTGCAGGGAATAGCTTTGATACAGTGGTCAAAGGCTTAAATGATTTCCCGCGTGACGAGTGGCCCCCTTTATTTATACACACGTTATTTAATGGCATGGTCATTATTGGCTCAGTCCTCATTTTGTTTGCGGTGCTAGCACTGCTTTATCGTAAAATTTTAAAACGCGAACATTATCCGAAGTGGCTCCTTTTTCTCTACTTATTCGGCGGACCCCTTAGTCTTTTAGCTATTGAATTCGGCTGGATCTTTGCCTGTACAGGCCGTCAGCCATGGGTCATTTACCGAATGCTCAAAACCTCAGAGGTCGTCACATCATCAGGCTCAATTGGCACACTCTTTATCCTATTTGCCATCGTCTATCTCATCTTAGGCATAGCAACTGTGATTGTGCTGACGTACTACTTTAGAAAACATTCGATTGAAGAAGACCTACGGTTAACAGAATCTTAAAAAGGAGCGATCTAGATGCAAATGGATGTGACAACTGATGCACTCATTGCAATCACCATCTTATGGGGGTTCGTTTTTATCTATGCAGTGATGGCATCAATGGATTTCGGCGCAGGATTTTGGTCCATGATTTATATGAATAAAGAACAAACAAAGGCCGCTAATATCGCAAATAAGTACCTCTCTCCAACATGGGAAGTAACGAACGTATTCATTGTCGCAATTGTTGTTGCGTTGTTTAGCATGTTTCCAGGTGCGACCTTTGTCCTTGGTACTGTTTTATTAATACCCGGCAGCATTATATTATTGCTTCTTGCACTGCGAAGCGGGTTTCTCGTATTTTCTCATTCTCTTCCTAAAAAATACAGAAAAGCAGTGACTTACATTTCAGGGATTAGCGGCTTTATCATTCCATCGATCCTCATCATGGTTCTTCCGATTACTCATGGTGGATTTATCTTTGAGCAGAACAACAACTACTCTTTAGATCTTGGACTGGTCTTTACGAGTGCAAATGTCTATTCTTTTGTCGGCTTTGCCATTTTCAGCACCCTTTTTCTTTCATCATTGCTTTTAGCTGATTTCTCGAATGTGGCTGATGAAGATGAAGCTTACAGCATTTATAGAAGAGGAGCGCTCATTACGGGTCCGCTTTCACTCATGATGGCCTTTTTCATCATGCTGACATTAAGAAGCGAGGCAAATTGGCTGTTCACAAAAATGATGCAGAACATCCCTATTCTTCTTGTATCACTCCTGATGTTTTTGCTAGCAGGGCTGGCTCTATTTTTGCCAAATAGCCGGTTTAAGCATCGGAAAGGCAGGCCGCGTTTAGCTGTCATTGCGATTACCATTCAATATTTTTTAGCAAGCTACGTGTACGGACGCGCCCATTTGCCTTATATGGCCTATCCAGATATTACAATCATGTCTGGATTTACAGACCCTGTGACATTTAGAGCATTATTTATCACGTATATTGTAGGTTTTATCATCTTATTTCCTGGGTTCTATTTCTTCTGGAGATTGTTTATGAAGGATAAGCGCTATATTCGCCAGGAAGATTAACGTGAATGGATGAGGTTCATTTCGGTTACATTATAGAAGAAAGACATACTCAAAAGGAGGTCATCTGTATGAGTCAAAAAATCCTTTGTGAAGTCAATAACTGTTCCTATTGGAATGCTGGAAACCGCTGTGGTGCAGATGCAATCTATGTCGTCAGCCATACAGGAAATACGGCTGAAAAAAGTGAAGAAACGGATTGTAAAACGTTTAAACCACAAGACCTTTAAGTCTCATTTAAGGAGGCGCTTCACATTGAAACACGATCGGCTGCTTCAAACGTTTTTTGATGAAATTCATGATGCGGACGAAGCCGCATTTTATCAGGCTGCTCACTCCTTTTTAAATCTTTGGGATTATGAATATGGCCATGCAGCAGACATGCCAAGTGAGATGAATCACTATATTGGACAGCTTGCTTATGACAGTGAACTGGTAGAAGAGTAAGAAAGAGCGGATCACCGCTCTTTCTTTTTTGTTGAGACAGGAAGGAAAGACTTTCTCTCACTATATATAGTTTTTAATGGATGTGCAAAAGGTGAATATCTCATTTTCACATCACAAAATCATGTTTTGTAAACACGTCAATTTTATCTGAAAAAGAACGAAGCGCTTGATAATCCACTTCTACACCCATTCCTGGGGAACGAGGTACCTCAATAAAACCATTTTCAACCTTAATTTCAGGATAAATGATATCCTGCTCCCAATATTTTGACGAAGCTGAAATATCACCTGGAATAGTAAATTGCGGAAGAGAAGCAAGTGCCACGTTCTGCGCGCGGGAAATGCCTGTTTCAACCATTCCCCCACACCATAATGGAATTTGATGCTCTTTACTAAATGTATGGATTTTAAGGGCTTCTGTCAGCCCACCAACTCGTGAAGGCTTCACATTAATAATCTGACAGCTGCCAAGCTCTACAGCTTTTCTAGCGTCATCTAAGGAACAAATACTTTCATCCAAACATATCGGTGTTTTTAAATGCTTTTGCAAATGGCGATGATCGACGATATCATCTGCAGCTAATGGCTGTTCAATCATTAATAAACGAATGTCATCGAGCTGCTTGAGTTTGCTTATATCCTTTAACTCATAAGCAGAGTTTGCATCCGCCATGAGTGGAAGGTGGGGAAAAGATTCTCTAATTTTTTTAAGGAGTCCAATATCCTGTCCCGGCTTAATTTTCACCTTCACACGCTGATAGCCTTGGTCCACAAATTGCTGTATTTGCTTTAGCATGTCATCAACGGGTCCTAACCCTGCTACAACTCCAGAAGGTATTCTATCTTTGGTGCCGCCTAATACATCTCGTAACGACTTATTCTCACGCTTCGCATAAATATCCCAAACAGCCGCTTCAATTCCCGCTTTCGCCATCCTATTCCCTTTAAATTGGTACAGGCTGTCTGGTATGTCTGAAGGGTGTGTAAAGGTGCGTGTCAGCACATTTGGTATAAAGAAAGCTCTCAGCATATGGTAACAGGTCTCAATGGTTTCTTCCGTATACCACGGAGAAGAAAAGGCTGACACTTCTCCCCATCCAGTCAATCCCGTTTGATCTTTTACCTCGACAATAATAAATTCACGATCTGAGATGGTCCCAAGACTTGTGGTAAATGGCTGCTTGAGCTTCATCGTAACATGATATAAAGTCACTCGTTCAATTTGAATCATCTAAAAACCCCTTTGACTTGAGTCTGTGCCTCTGCAATTTATTTGACGCATTTCTTGGCAGCTCGTCCACAAAGTGAAAAGAGGCAGGCCATTTATATTTTGCTAGATGCGACTCACATAAAGCATAGAGCTCATTCTCCGGTATTTTATGATCTGTGACAAGAAAGGCAGCTGGTACCTCTCCCCATCTATCATCATCTATACCCGTCACTCCGGCTTCCTTTACATGCGAATGTGTTAACAGGACCGCTTCAATTTCAGCTGGATAAATATTCTCACCGCCAGAAATAATCAAATCTGAACGGCGGTCAAGCACAAATAAAAAACCTTCCTCATCCACATAGCCAATATCCCCCGTTTTCAGCCAGCCTTGATCAAAGGCAGCAGCGGTCGACTCTTCACGGTATAGGTACCCCTTCATGACATTTGCCCCTTTCACCATAATTTCGCCATGCTCAAAAGGACGACAAATGCGTGTACCATCTTGAATTTTCAGCTCACACCCAAAAAGGGGCTTTCCCGCTGATCCAAGCTTTTCTACACTAAATTCAGGCGCAAGGGTCACAATTTGTGAACAAGTCTCTGTCATGCCGTACGATTGAAAGACAGGGAACCCTTTCTCTTTGCTTTCTTGAAGCATCGCCAAAGGCGCAGGCCCTCCGCCTAATAAAAGACAGCGCAAAGAAGACGGACATTCTTCCAGTCTGCTTAATAAACGGGATAACATCGTTTGGACAACAGATATCATCGTCACACGATGCTGTTCAATCGAACCTATTACTTCATCGACATCAAACTTCTGATGAAGTACGACAGTCATCCCATAAATCACAGACTTAAATAAAGCGGATAATCCGCTAATATGAAAAAGAGGCAGTGCAATAAGCCAGCGATCATCCTCTCTGAGGCCCATATTGAGTGCAGAGGAAACTGCACTATGAAAATGATTACCAAACGTTTGCTCGACCCCTTTTGGGCGTCCTGTTGTGCCGGATGTATACATGATCGTCGCTGTTTGGTTCAAGTCAAAATCGTTTTCGATTTTCTTTACATTCTCTTGACCTGCTTCAGGTAATGTCTCCATTGTATAAACGGGAAGTTCACCCTTATGATCACTGGCATAAACAGGTTCAGTAAATAAAGCGGCTGCTTTTGCATCTTCAAGTTGAAAGCGTCTTTCCGCTTTTGTTAACTTATTGTTCAATAGAACGATTTTGAATCCTAATGAAAAACAAGCATGAACAAGCATCACCATTTGAGGATGATTGTTCATCAGAAGCCCGACTGCTTCCCCTTTTTTTAATGATGTTTGTGCAAGTCTATTTGAAAGCTCATTGACTTCATCAGCTAAATCGCGGAATGTCCATTTTTTATCTTGATAAATGAGCGCGACTCTTTCTGGTGTTACATAAGCACGGTGGAGCAGCCAATTCGGTTGCTTCATCATGACACCTCCTTTTCGTAAAAGAAAACAGCTTAGTCTGATGCACTAAGCTGTTTTTCATCGGTATGATTGAATCAAGGGAAACGCGGGAACTGACCGAAGTCCGGCTTGCGTTTTTCCTTAAAGGAATCGCGTCCTTCTTTTGCTTCATCTGTTGTGTAATAAAGAAGTGTCGCATCTCCTGCAAATTGTTGAATTCCAGCTAATCCATCCGTATCTGCATTAAATGCAGCCTTCAAGAATCGTAAAGCAGTCGGGCTCTTTTCTAGCATCTCCTCACACCACTTCACTGTTTCTTCTTCAAGCTGCTCTAATGGTACAACTGTATTGACAAGGCCCATATCAAGCGCTTCTTGTGCATTGTATTGACGGCATAAGTACCAGATTTCTCTCGCTTTCTTATGACCTACAATACGTGCAAGGTAGCCTGAACCATAACCAGCATCAAAGCTGCCTACTTTTGGACCAGTTTGTCCAAATACCGCATTATCTGCTGCAATTGTCAGGTCACATACAATATGAAGAACGTGTCCGCCGCCGATTGCATAACCAGCCACCATTGCAACAACAGGTTTTGGAATGACACGAATCAAACGCTGTAAGTCCAGTACATTTAGACGCGGAATTTGGTCGTCTCCTACATAACCGCCATGACCGCGCACTTTTTGGTCTCCACCAGAACAGAATGCTTTGCCGCCAGCACCTGCAAGTACGATCACACCAACATTTGAATTATCACGAGCACGCGAAAATGCATCAATTAATTCACTCACAGTCTTAGGTGTAAACGCGTTATGTACGTGTGGACGATTAATCGTAATCTTTGCAATCCCATTGTACGTTTCATATAAAATTTCGTCATATTGACGCTCAGTTTGCCATTCAATAGCCATCAATAGTTCCTCCTCTAATCTTGGGTAATAAACTCACTAACTATTTTACCAAAAAAATGTGGTTGTTCCACATGAACTGTATGCCCAGCCTGCTCAGCCAACATCAATTGACTGCCTTCAAGCTCCTGCTGCATACGTGTGGCGATATTGCAAAACTTCTCATCAAGCGCTCCACAAATCAACAAAACAGGTAAATTTAAATGCTTTAATGCCTTCCAAACAGAGGGCTGCGATCCTGTTCCTATGCCTTCTAAGCTGCGAGCTAGTCCAAGCGGGTTGGCTTTCAGCCTTCCCTTTCTTAGTTGAGCCTGCGCATGAGCTGATAAAGTTTTTTGCGAAGCAAATAGTGGGATACTCTCCCAAAAATCCACAAACTTCACTAAACCTTCATCTCTCATTTTCTGAGCGAGCTGATGATCATGTTTGAGTCTTGCCATCCGCTCTTTAAACGTGCGAAGCCCTGGAGAGGTACTCTCTAAAATCAACTTGTTGACTCGCTCTGAATAACGAGAGGCAAATGATAAAGCAATACGTCCTCCCATAGAATATCCGAGAATATTCACTTTGTGAAGCTTTAATTGGTTTAAAATCTCTGCAAGATCTGCCAGTTGATGCGACATCGCATATCTTCTTATACTTTCTGGTGAGTCCGTGCGGCCATGTCCAAGCAAACTGATTTGAATCAATCTTGTATTTTCCATATAAGCATTCAAAAAGTTCCAAGAAGCCGCACTTCCAGTAAAACCGTGTAAGCATAGCGTGGCATTCTCACCTGATGGATTCTGATCTATCACCTCGTACGCCACACCATCACGCATCCTTATTATGAAAGAAGACATTCTTTTTTCACTTCTTCCAATATGTCATCCATCATTTGACGATGCTTGCTTACACGAGAATGCCGATCTGTTTCAATTTCAATTAAATGAAGTCCAGGCTCTTCTATATGTGCCTTATAGACATCATGGAATTCTTGTTTCGTTGAAGGTTTCGAATAGGTTCCCCCATACAGCTTAGAAGCATACTCAAAATTCAGTCCAGTCGGTGTACCAAAGAGTTTTTCATAATACGGTTCCTCAGACGCCTGCGGAAGGAACGAAAAGATGCCTCCTCCATCATTGTTTAACAGCACAACCGTCAGTGGAATGTCCATCAATTTAGCTGCAAGAAGACCATTCATATCATGGTAAAATGATAAATCTCCAATCACTAAGGTGACTGGCTGTTTCAAAGCTGCATACGTGCCAAGTGCTGTAGACACGACGCCATCTATACCATTTGCGCCTCGATTCGCCATCATTCGAAAAGGCTTCGATTGTGCTTCAAAAAACGTATCCACATCACGAATCGGCATACTATTTCCGATAAAAAGAACACTCTCCTTCGGTAAGAGATGCTGAAGCTGACGGTACACATTCCCCTCAAATGACAGATCCTCATCAGAATAATGAGATGCATGCGTTCTGAATGATGAATTAGCATGCTGCCAGCGATTTAGAAAACTTGTATCCTCACGTTGATCTGCTCTATTGACTACTTCATCTACAAAAGCTGCCACATCACTTTCAATGATGTATGAAGCACTCAGTCCAGGATCTCGAAAACCTCCAGCAGCATCAACAACAATCTGATTCACTTCCGCATGTTTTTCCAGCCATTTGAATAAAGGCTTAGACACAGGCATCGGTCCAAAACGAATCACCATATCCGGCAATAGGTGTTGCTGCAATGCTTCATCTTTTAATAAAGAATCATACGCATCAATTATAAGCTCTGCATGCTCATGACCATTTCGCAAATGAGAAAGTGGGTCCGCTAAAATTGGAAGATGCAAGTCTTTTGAAAGACGTAACACTGCCTCTTTTTCTTTCTGAGTATGAAGCTCTCCACACACAATCAGTCCCTTTTTGGAACGGTTCATGACCGTCACAATTTCAGATAGCGCATCATCATTTGGGTAAGCCTGTCCTGTAGCTAATACCTTTTTTCGGTCTGTTTCTTCTCTGTCGAAAGGATGAATAGACAAATCAGGAAGCAATGGTTCTCTCAGAGGGACATTGATTTGTACAGGTCCCTTCGGCTCTTGCATCGACATATGATTTGCTCTTGCCGCCGCTGTCTGAACATAGCGTAACATCATCTGACTTTCTTCTGGCAATGCTAAGTCTGTGAACCATTTAACAAACTTACCGAATAAGAATTGCTGATCAATCGCTTGAGGTGCTCCAACTTCCCTCAATTCGTGCGGCCGATCAGCAGTTAAAACAATAAGTGGGACACGGGAATAATGTGCCTCTACAATGGCTGGATAAAAGTTAGCAGCTGCTGTACCTGATGTACAAATAAGCAGCACTGGGGTTTGACTTGCTTTCGCGAGACCTAGCGCATAAAAAGCAGCAGACCTTTCATCCACTAATACATGGACATTGATGTCTTGGTGGGCAAGAGCCAACATTGCAAGCGGGGTTGAACGAGAACCTGGACAGACAACTGCCTCTTGTACGCCACCTTGGACAAATTCATCCATCAATCTGCCAATATATGTTGTCATAATCTGATTATTCAATAGGACAACCTCCAAGCGCAGATAGCATTGGTCTTAATTTCACTTGTGTTTCCTCATACTCCTGCTTTGCAAGGGAATCCTCTACAATGCCGCAGCCAGCGAACAAACGAACATGGTCTTCCTCAATAAGACCTGACCGAATGGCGACAGCAAATTCTCCATTGTCCTGAGAGTCAATCCACCCTACTGGTGCTGCATACCAGCCACGTTTCAACGGTTCGATTTCACGAATGACCTCAACCGCCTTTTCCTTCGGATATCCGCCTAATGCTGGCGTCGGGTGGAGCTGTTCAATTAACGAAAAGAGGGAACAACTGTTTTTAATTTCTCCCACAATCGGTGTAAACAAATGTTGAATATTTTTTGTTTTATAAAGACTAGGTTGATTTGGTTTATGCACGCGAAGGCAATTGGCTTCAAATGCTTGTTCAATCATATTGACAACAATTTGATGTTCAATCAAATTCTTCTCATCATGCAACAGTTCCTCGCCTAATGCTTTATCTTCCTCTTCATTTTTTCCACGAACAATTGAACCTGCTAAACAAGATGAAAAGACCTCTCCGCCGCTTTTTTTCACTAAACGTTCCGGTGTAGCTCCGACAAATGCTTGTCTCCCCTGTTCAACCGCAAATACATAACTTGTTGTTTGATGCTTTAATAATGCTGATAACAGTGGAGCGAGTTCAATTTGATTTTTATAGTGAAGCAAGACTTCTCTTGCTAGAACAACCTTTTCATATTCGTTAGCACGAATGTGGTCTGTCGCTTCTTGGATCGCCTTCATCCATTCATTCACATCTAGTTCTTCCATATGAACAAGTTCAGCTTGTCCATCATATCTGAGCGGTAATGTTTTGAATTGAGAGGCTTTTTGTTCTAATTCTTGAATGAGCTGATGAACATTCCCATCCACCTGCTTCCATTCATTGATCGTAAGAAACGTGCCTTCTTTTGAGACAGTGAGCATCATCGATGGCACAAAAAAATGAGCCTCACCAAAAGCTTCCCAGTGACGCGCCTTCTCTTCATACGGATCAAATGAGAATCCACCAAATAAAAGCGGACCAACAGCCGCTTGCCTTAACTCCTTCTCATCATGAAAATGGAACATGTGCTGCTTCAGCTGTTCCCATTCTTGATGGACTGTATCAAATCGTTCCTTACCTTGCTCAGATGATTTAATAACGGCCGCTCTGCCAAGTCCAGAAAATATCATTTGGCTTTCTGGATCAGACCAAAAAAAGCGCTCGCCTAAAAAATCCGCTTCGCCGCTTTGGAAAAAGGCAAGAGGATCCAGATCGTCAACTCTTCTGGAGTAGCTTATCAAAACAGCATGGTTGACGTTATTCGCTTCTTCTAATGTCGCAAGCGCTTCCTGCCGGAAAGTACTTTGCACTGTTGTCACCATGATACATTCCTCCAAAATCCATGAAATAACATAAAAAATAAAACCATCATGAAAAAATACGTGAACATTCGAATATGTCGAATGACCTGCTTTTCTATTATAAACCTTAACAGATGAACTTAGTAAAGAAAACAGCTTTTAAAACCTCGAATCCTTATTATATCACGCTTTCTAGATTTTTTCGCTCCCGCTTCTTGAAACGAGAGCATCTATAAGAAAAATGGAAAGTCTTGTTTTAAGATCAAGCTTTCTCTCGATATGGTAACGATTAGCAAACATCTTTTTCTGGATTCATCGCATCAATATATTGACACCTTTTTGAACTTTGCTAAACTGGAATTTGGACGTGTACGTATTTTTTTATTTAAAGGAGTATATTTTATGCAGCATCAATCGATATCAGATCAGCTTTCACCGATTAAGCCTGATAAGAACTGGCGGATTTGGTGGAATTTACTACGACCGCATACATTAACAGCAGCATTTATTCCCGTTACTTTAGGAACTGTTCTAGCACTTCCAAGTGGTCAAATACATGTTGGGCTATTTTTAGCTATGCTATTTGCATCTATGTTTATCCAAATCGCAACAAACATGTTTAATGAATACTTTGATTTTGTTCGCGGATTGGACAACGAGAAATCTGTCGGTATCGGCGGCGCCATTGTCAGAAATGGTGTAAAGCCAAAAACAGTTCTCGGCCTCGCTTATGCACTATTTGCGCTTTCCTTACTACTAGGAGTATACATTTGCATGATGTCTAGCTGGTGGATTGCACTGATAGGACTCATTTGTATGGCAGCAGGCTATTTCTATACAGGCGGTCCTGTTCCTATTGCATATACACCGTTTGGAGAACTTGTGTCAGGTGCCTTTATGGGACTAGGAATTATTCTGATCAGTTTCTATATTCAAACAGGCACACTGACGTCAAAAGCTGTTCTCGTCTCATTACCAATTTCAATTTTAGTTGGTGCCATCTTACTATCGAACAATATCCGCGATTTAGACGGTGATAAAGAAAATGGACGAAAAACACTTGCTATCCTTGCTGGACGAAAAGCGGCAGTGAACATTTTACTTTCCATGTTTTTGATCTCATATGTACTTATTTTTGTTTATATCTTCACAGATATTGTCGGCCTTTGGAGTCTTCTTGTTTTACTCAGTGTCCCAAAAGCATATACAGCTATCAAAGAATTTAAGCAAAAAGAAAAACCAATTGAATTAATGAATGCCATGAAATCGACAGCTCAAACCAATACATTTTTCGGTTTTCTGCTAACAATCGCTTTGATCTTACAATACTATATTGCTTAACAAAGAACGCCTGCCCCAGCCGCAGGCGTTTTTTCATGAGGAATTGCTTCAAATTGGAACTAGTCTTACAGATAAAATTGCTCATACTAACATTATGTTTGATATGAAAGGATGATCGCTTTGTTGTCTAAAGACGAATTACATCATTTGAAGCAGCGACTTCTCGATGAAAAGCATGAACTCGAAGCCAAAAGCCATGACGATGAACAAAAAGTATCATTTCCTTATGATTCTGTCGGAGATCTGTCAGCCTATGATAATCACCCAGGTGATCAAGGGACAGAACTGTTCGAACGCGGGAAAGATATTGCATTAAACAGTTTGGAACATGAACATCTGTTAGACATCAATGAAGCACTTCAAGCCATCACAGACGGCTCTTATGGCCAGTGCAAGGTCTGTAAAGCCCCTATCCCAAAGGAACGTTTAGAAGCCTTGCCTAGTGCCGTCACATGCACAGAACATTCAAAAGAACAAACCGTTTCACAAAACCGTCCGATTGAAGAGGATTTATTAAGTCCGCCCTCAGGTCAATTTGAAAATGAAGAAAGTGCGGCATACGATGGTGAAGATGCATATCAAGACGTAGAACGGTACGGAAATTCTGATACGCCGTCCGATATGGAATTTCCTCCATTGACATACGATGATGTGTATACACAATCAGAAGATGAAGATTATGTCGAAGACTATGAGGGATTCGCAGCTGCTGATATTGAGGGAAAAGCAAGCAAGGTATATCCAAATAAAGCCCACGAAGCTTATGAAGAAGCATTGGACGAAGAAGGCGTCATGACCGTATTTGGTGATTTGAAGCCGTACGAAGAAGAACCTTATACAGAAGAAAATCATTAGTCCCCTCATAATGGGGGCTTCATGTTTATATCATGTAATAATTGGGAAATCACTTTAAGAGTGAATTTGATTGGAGGAGATTCTAATGGCAAGAAAAAGTATCATTTGGGCAGTGATTGTTTTCTTTATTACATACGCATTATTCTCTGTGGCGGGATTCCTGTTTCCGATTGACAGAGAGTGGTATGATGCATTAAATAAACCGGAATGGACACCAAGTGGTGGTGTAATTGGTGCTGTATGGGCTGTCTTATTTGCTCTCATCTCGTTGTCCGCAGCGATCATTTATGGAAAATATGGATTTCAAAAAATCACTTTACCATTTTGGATTCTTTTTCTTTTAAATTATGTATTTAATCAAGCCTTTAGTTTTTTTCAATTTACACAAAAAGATTTATTTGCCGCTACGATTGATTGCCTGCTTGTCGCACTGACAGCACTTGCTCTTGTGATCGTCTCGCGTAAACTAAGCAAAGTCGTTCCAATTTTACTCATTCCTTATGTGTTATGGGGATTCTTTGCAACTTACTTGTCTTATACGATCTATTCCATGAACATGTAAAAAAAGACCGTTATTATGGCGGTCTTTCTTTTTTGGAGAAAATAAAAAAGAGATCTTTGACAAGACCTCTTTTAAAAATGACCCGTACGGGATTCGAACCCGTGTTACCGCCGTGAAAGGGCGGTGTCTTAACCGCTTGACCAACGGGCCAGATAAATGGCGGAGAAGGAGGGATTTGAACCCTCGCGCCGCTTGCGCGACCTACACCCTTAGCAGGGGCGCCTCTTCAGCCACTTGAGTACTTCTCCATTTGGCTCCGCAGGTAGGACTCGAACCTACGACCGATCGGTTAACAGCCGATAGCTCTACCACTGAGCTACTGCGGAATATCATGGTGGGCCTGAGTGGACTCGAACCACCGACCTCACGCTTATCAGGCGTGCGCTCTAACCAGCTGAGCTACAGGCCCATGATTGGATATACAAATGGAGCGGGTGATGGGAATCGAACCCACGACATCAGCTTGGAAGGCTGAGGTTTTACCACTAAACTACACCCGCAAATATGTATGGGGCGATTGATGGGAATCGAACCCACGAGTGCCAGAGCCACAATCTGGTGCGTTAACCACTTCGCCACAACCGCCATACTATCAATATTTTTTTATAAAAGTGGCTCGGGACGGAATCGAACCGCCGACACACGGATTTTCAGTCCGTTGCTCTACCAACTGAGCTACCGAGCCATGTATTCTTTTTAAAAATGGCGGTCCGGACGGGACTCGAACCCGCGACCTCCTCCATCAGGTTTGGTGGCGATAGCGAAGAGGTCACACCCGTTCCCATACCGAACACGGAAGTTAAGCTCTTCAGCGCCGATGGTAGTTGGGGGTCTCCCCCTGTGAGAGTAGGACGCCGCCAAGCTTGTATAAGGATCAGTTCCATTTGGAACTGGTCTTTTTTGTTTTTTTAAGAGGTTTGACACCATATAAATGTGGAAATAATATTCTTAGTTGAGCGATTATCTTGAAAAATCGACCGAAAAAATTTATAGTAAGATTAAAGTCAAATATAGTCAAAGTCAATGGAGGAGGAGGCGGAGTGGCACAAAATATTTCTGATATCATCGAGCAGTACTTGAAAGAAGTCTTGGATCAGAATGGTCGAGAAATATTAGAAATTAAGCGCAATGAAATTGCAGATAAGTTTCAATGCGTACCTTCACAAATTAACTATGTTATCAATACACGCTTCACGAGCGAGAGAGGCTACATCGTTGAAAGTAAGCGTGGCGGCGGTGGCTATATCCGCATCATTAAAGTCAAAATGAATGATGAAGTCGACTTATTGAACAATATTATTTCCCAAATATATCATCGTTTATCACAAGCTGCCTCTGATCATATCATCATGCGTCTTGTCGAAAATAACATTTTATCTGAAAGAGAAGCAAAGATGATGATCAGTGTCATGGACCGTTCTGTTTTGCACATTGATTTACCTGAACGTGATGAATTGCGGGCTCGGATGATGAAAGCGATGTTAAATGCTTTGAAATTAAAGTAAAGCGGGTGAAAAGATTGATTTGTCAAGAATGCAATGAGAGACCAGCCACTTTTCACTTTACGAAAGTTATAAATGGAGAAAAACAAGAAATGCACATATGTGAACAATGTGCAAAAGAAAACAGTGATTCATATGCTATGAGTGGAAACCAAGGTTTCTCTATTCACAACTTATTATCGGGTTTATTGAATATTGATCCTAGCTTTACGACAAGTGCGAATAAGGGATCATCTATTTTTCAAGAAGCAAGAGAAGTGGATCAATGTCCTAAGTGTGGCTTAACCTTTCAACAATTCAGAAAAACAGGCCGTTTTGGCTGTGCAGAATGCTATCGTTCGTTTGATCAGTATTTGAACCCTGTTTTACGGAAAGTCCATAGTGGAAATACAGTCCATAATGGAAAGGTGCCTAAACGGATTGCCGGCAGTCTTCATGTGCGCCGGAAACTTGAGTTGATGCAGCAAGAACTGAAGCAGTTAATTGAACAAGAAGAGTTCGAAAAAGCAGCGGAAGTTCGAGATCAAATTCGTGCATTAGAGCATGAGCAATCTCAGCAGAGGGAGGGAGATTAACAACATGTCGCTCCAGCATTTTATTCAAGACGCTTTAAGTCAATGGATGAAACAAAAAGGACCCGAAAGTGACATTGTTCTAAGCAGTCGAATCAGGCTAGCACGCAACCTAGAGCATGTTCGTTTCCCAACTCAGTTTTCTCAGGAAGAGGCTGAAGCTGTTCTCCAGCAATTTGAGCAAAAGTTTGCTAGCCAGGAAGTAAAGGACATCGGAAACTTTGTTCTAATTCGAATGAATGAAACGCAGCCTTTAGCAAAGAGGGTACTTGTTGAAAAGCATTTGATCAGCCCAAACTTAGCAGAATCAAGATTTGGCGGTTGTTTGCTGTCTGAAAATGAGGAAATCAGTGTGATGCTGAATGAAGAAGACCATATTCGGATCCAATGCTTATTCCCAGGATTCCAACTAGCCAATGCATTAAAAGCAGCTAACCAGATAGATGACTGGATTGAGGAGCAAGTGGATTATGCATTTTCTGAAAAGCGAGGATACTTAACAAGCTGTCCAACGAATGTAGGTACAGGTATTAGGGCATCAGTCATGATGCATTTACCCGCTTTAGCCCTCACAAGACAAATGAATCGGATTATTCCTGCGATTAATCAATTAGGTCTTGTAGTCAGAGGAATTTATGGTGAAGGCAGCGAAGCAATAGGGAACATCTTTCAAATTTCAAATCAAATGACACTTGGTCAATCAGAAGAAGATATTGTAGATGATTTAAATAGCGTGACCGCGCAGCTTATTGAACAAGAGCGATCTGCACGAAAAGCGTTATATCAAACATCTAAGATTGAACTTGAGGACAGAGTGTACCGGTCCTTAGGGATTTTGTCCAATTGTCGCATGATTGAATCAAAGGAAACAGCAAAATGTCTGTCAGATGTGCGCCTTGGAATTGATTTAGGTATCATTAAGGGGCTTTCAAGTAATATAATGAATGAACTCATGATTTTGACACAGCCTGGCTTTCTTCAACAATATTCTGGAGGAGCTTTGGAGCCAAATGAACGAGACATAAAACGAGCAGCAATTATTAGAGAAAGACTGCGTTTAGAAATGCATAGGAATGGACAGGAGGATGAAACGATATGATGTTTGGAAGATTCACTGAAAGAGCTCAAAAGGTATTAGCACTTGCACAAGAAGAAGCCATTCGCCTAGGCCATAAGAACATTGGTACTGAACACATTTTACTTGGTCTAGTACGTGAGGGTGAGGGCATCGCCGCAAAAGCGTTAGAAGCACTGGGCCTTGTTTCAGATAAAATCCAAAAAGAAGTCGAAAGCTTGATTGGAAGAGGGCAAGAGGTGTCTCAAGCTATTCCTCATTATACGCCTAGAGCGAAGAAGGTCACTGAGCTTTCAATGGATGAAGCAAGAAAGCTCGGTCATTCCTATGTAGGGACAGAACATATTCTCTTAGGTCTTATTCGCGAGGGAGAGGGTGTAGCAGCCCGCGTTTTAAATAACCTCGGTGTGAGCTTAAATAAAGCACGTCAGCAAGTCCTGCAGCTGCTTGGCAGTAATGAAACAGGTGCATCTGCCGCTGGCTCTAACAGCAATGCAAATACCCCAACATTAGATAGCTTAGCAAGAGATTTAACAGCGATTGCGAAAGAAGACAGCTTGGACCCTGTCATTGGACGAAGCAAAGAAATTCAGCGTGTCATTGAGGTCCTAAGCAGAAGAACAAAAAACAACCCGGTGCTGATTGGTGAGCCTGGTGTTGGTAAAACAGCCATCGCTGAAGGTCTTGCACAGCAAATTATTCATAATGAAGTGCCTGAAATTCTACGCGATAAACGAGTGATGACGCTTGATATGGGAACCGTTGTAGCGGGAACAAAATATCGTGGTGAATTTGAGGATCGTTTGAAAAAAGTCATGGACGAAATTCGCCAGGCAGGAAATATCATTCTCTTCATTGATGAGCTTCATACACTGATTGGTGCTGGTGGAGCAGAGGGTGCGATTGACGCATCTAATATTCTAAAACCATCCTTAGCACGTGGAGAGCTTCAATGTATCGGGGCGACAACATTAGATGAGTACCGTAAATATATTGAAAAGGATGCTGCGCTTGAACGACGTTTCCAGCCAATTCAAGTAGATCAGCCATCAGTTGATGAGAGTATTCAAATCTTAAGAGGACTTAGAGATCGTTATGAGGCACATCACCGTGTGTCCATTACAGATGAAGCGATTGAGGCGGCAGTGAAGCTGTCTGACCGTTATATTTCTGATCGTTTCCTTCCAGATAAGGCGATTGATTTAATTGATGAGGCAGGTTCGAAAGTCCGCTTACGTTCTTTCACAACACCGCCTAACCTAAAAGAACTAGAGCAAAAGCTGGATGAAGTACGCAAGGAAAAAGATGCGGCTGTTCAAAGTCAGGAATTTGAAAAAGCAGCTTCTCTTCGCGATACAGAGCAGCGTCTGCGTGAAAAGGTAGAGGTCACAAAGAAATCTTGGAAAGAAAAGCAAGGACAGGAGAATTCAGAGGTATCAGTGGATGATATCGCAATGGTTGTCTCTAGCTGGACGGGAGTGCCTGTTTCAAAAATTGCCCAAACCGAAACAGATAAGCTTCTAAATATGGAACAATTACTCCATTCTCGTGTAATTGGGCAGGATGAAGCAGTTGTCGCTGTAGCAAAAGCTGTGAGACGTGCGCGTGCTGGACTAAAAGATCCAAAACGTCCAATTGGCTCATTTATCTTCTTAGGCCCAACAGGGGTTGGTAAAACGGAGCTTGCAAGAGCACTCGCAGAGTCTATTTTCGGTGATGAAGAAGCGATGATCCGTATTGATATGTCAGAATACATGGAGAAACACTCTACATCTAGACTTGTTGGGTCACCTCCTGGCTATGTTGGCTATGAAGAAGGCGGACAACTGACTGAAAAAGTGAGAAGAAAACCTTATTCTGTTGTGCTTTTAGACGAGATTGAAAAGGCGCATCCAGATGTATTCAACATCTTACTTCAAGTATTAGAAGATGGTCGTCTGACTGATTCTAAAGGGCGTACTGTTGACTTTAGAAATACGATTTTGATCATGACATCCAACGTTGGAGCTAGTGAACTGAAGCGAAATAAATATGTTGGCTTTAACGTGCAGGATGAAGGTCAAAATTACAAGGATATGAAAGGCAAAGTGATGGGCGAGTTGAAACGTGCGTTCAGACCAGAATTCATCAACCGTATTGATGAAATCATTGTCTTCCATTCACTTGAAAAGAAACATCTAAAAGAGATTGTGTCTCTCATGTCTGATCAATTGACGAAACGATTAAAAGAACAAGACCTTTCAATTGAATTGACAGAAGCAGCAAAAGCGAAGATTGCTGATGAAGGTGTAGACCTTGAGTACGGTGCGCGTCCGTTAAGAAGAGCGATTCAAAAGCATGTGGAGGATCGACTTTCTGAGGAGCTTCTGAAGGGTAATATTGAAAAAGGTCAACAAATTGTATTAGATGTGGAAGATGGAGAAATTGTCGTAAAAACGACGGCTGCTACGAACTAATATAGTAAGACAAAAGTGTGAGGCATACCAGTAAGCTGTATGCCTCCCTTTACTTATTTTCTGACCAGTATAAGGAGTTGTATTCTTCAATCTATGGCTAAGACGAAATCAAAATTTATATGCCAATCGTGCGGTTATGAGTCAGCCAAATGGATGGGGAAATGTCCAGGCTGCGGCACGTGGAACAGTATGACAGAAGAGGTCGTTCGTAAAGAGCCAGCAAACCGTCGAAGCGCTTTTAACCATTCTGTTCAAACCATTCAAAAACCTTCACCTATATCTGCAATTGAAACATCAGATGAACCCCGAATCAAAACGAATTTAGAAGAATTTAATCGAGTATTAGGAAGTGGAATTGTCAAAGGCTCTCTTGTTCTCATTGGCGGAGATCCTGGGATTGGGAAGTCCACTTTATTATTACAAGTATCAGCACAGCTCTCAGATAAAAATCAGAATGTATTATACATATCTGGTGAGGAGTCCATTAAACAAACGAAGCTAAGAGCGGACCGCCTCGGCATAAAAAGCACCTCTTTACATGTTTTGGCTGAAACCGATATGGAGTATATAACGTCTGCTATACAAGAGATGAAACCCGCTTTTGTCGTGGTGGATTCGATTCAAACCGTTTATCAAAGCGATATTACGTCAGCTCCTGGGTCTGTATCTCAAGTGAGAGAATGTACAGCACAGCTGATGAAGATTGCAAAGACAAATGGGATTCCAATTTTTATCGTTGGTCACGTGACCAAAGAAGGCTCGATCGCAGGCCCACGTCTTTTAGAGCATATGGTGGACACGGTTCTTTATTTTGAAGGCGAGCGTCATCATACGTTTCGTATCTTACGTGCGGTGAAAAACCGATTTGGCTCGACGAATGAACTAGGGATTTTTGAAATGAGAGAGGAAGGGCTCACGGAAGTATTAAACCCATCCGAAATTTTCTTAGAAGAACGTTCGGCAGGTGTATCGGGTTCGTGTGTCGTAGCCTCAATGGAAGGAACAAGACCTGTTCTAGTCGAGATACAAGCATTAATTTCACCGACAAGCTTCGGAAATCCGCGTAGAATGGCCACTGGTCTTGATCATAATCGAGTGTCACTACTCATGGCGGTTTTAGAAAAACGTGTTGGACTGCTTCTGCAAAACCAGGATGCGTATTTAAAGGTCGCAGGCGGTGTGAAGCTTGACGAACCAGCAATTGACTTGGCCATTGCGGTCAGCATTGCATCAAGCTTTAAAGACGCAGCGCCGCATCAAGCGGATTGCTTTATAGGAGAGGTCGGCCTGACGGGAGAAGTCAGAAGAGTATCAAGAATTGAACAGCGTGTGCAGGAAGCTGCGAAACTAGGATTTAAACGAATGTTTATTCCTCAGGCAAATATAGATGGATGGAAAAAGCCGAGAGGGATTGAGTTAGTCGGTGTAGAAAATGTAGCGGAGGCACTTCGAATTTCACTAGGGGGATCATAGAAATGGAAAAAGAGAAAAAAGGAGCGAGAGAACTCGATCTCTTAGATATCGTACAGTTTGTGGCACCAGGGACACCTCTTCGGGCTGGGATCGAAAACGTCCTGAGGGCCAATACTGGCGGGCTAATTGTTGTTGGTTATAACGACAAAGTGAAGAGTGTTGTCGATGGAGGATTTCACATTAATTCTGCCTTCTCCCCAGCACACTTATATGAATTGGCGAAGATGGATGGAGCCATCATTTTAAGCGATTCTGGTCAAAAGATCTTGTATGCGAATACACAGCTTATGCCAGATGCGACCATCCATTCATCGGAAACGGGCATGAGGCACCGTACTGCTGAACGTGTAGCGAAGCAGACTGGCTGTTTAATCATTGCAATTTCTGAACGGAGGAACGTCATTACCTTATACCAAGGAAATCGTCGTTACACGCTGAAAGATATTGGCTTTATTTTAACGAAGGCTAACCAAGCCATACAAACACTTGAGAAATATAAAACCATTTTAGATCACGCCATTTCTGCGTTAAGCGCCCTGGAATTTGAAGAGCTTGTGACCTTTGGTGATGTATTATCCGTGCTGCATCGTTACGAGATGGTGCTTAGAATCAAAAATGAAATCAATATGTATATCAAAGAGCTTGGAACTGAAGGACATTTGATCCGTCTGCAAGTCAATGAACTGATTACAGATATGGAGCAGGAAGCGGCTTTATTTATTAAAGATTACGTGAAAGAAAAGATTAAAGATCCATATGTTCTGCTTAAACAGCTCCAAGATATGTCTAGCTTTGAGCTTTTAGATGATTCCATTCTGTACAAGTTACTAGGCTATCCAGCTTCTACAAATATTGACGAATATGTGTACACAAGAGGTTACAGATTGCTTCACAAAATCCCTAGACTGCCTATGCCAATCGTCGAAAACGTGGTTGAAGCATTCGGTGTGTTAGATCGAATTATGGAAGCGGATGTACAAGATTTGGATGAAGTAGAAGGAATTGGAGAAGTAAGAGCGAAAAAGATAAAAAAAGGATTAAAAAGGTTGCAAGAAAAACATTATATCGATCGACAGCTGTAAGAAGAGAAATTTTCTCTCAATACGGTTAAAAATGGATGAATATGGGTATATTAATGATGCTTTTGTTTTCTGTTGAACACGATAGGAAACTTAAACATATATCAATGTCAGGTGAGGGTGGATTGACAGATGAATAATAAAGGAGGTGAAGGTATGTTAAAAAGAATCGTTCAG
This sequence comes from Bacillus pumilus, assembly GCF_009937765.1. Lineage (NCBI taxonomy): Bacteria > Bacillati > Bacillota > Bacilli > Caryophanales > Bacillaceae > Bacillus > Bacillus pumilus. Next base: position 3,302,077 of record NZ_CP047089.1, read on the forward strand.
GCGTTTTTTATCATTTTTGGTGCAGTTGTAGGGATTTTTATCATTCCAGAGTTATTTCTGCTGTTAAATGTAAAGGACATACCTTTCATTACAAATGCTTACTCTTCAGCACTAATAGGAGCCGCTGTGTTCTTAATCATCGGCAAATGGTGCACAGGTTATGTGGTTAATTGGGTGAAATGGATCGAGGATTCTCTATTAAAGGCGCCTCTTCCTGATCTTATTTCTGGAAGTTTCGGATTAGTATTTGGACTTATTCTAGCATATCTTATTGTAAACGTGATTCCGCTAAACAATATCCCATATCATATTTTTGGTACCATTATTCCGATTTTCCTGGCTTTCTTTTTAGGATACCTTGGATTTCAGGTAGGGTTTAAGAAGAAGGATGAAATGATGGGGCTGTTCTCTCGATCTGCAAAGGTCACCAAGAAAAAAGGAGCAGCTGATGATGAACCTGAAATAGAAGATAAAAAGCTGAAAATTTTAGACACAAGTGTTATCATTGATGGAAGAATCGCAGATATTTGTCAAACTGGATTCTTAGAAGGCGTCATGGTCATTCCTCAATTTGTGCTCGAGGAATTACAGCATATTGCAGACTCTTCTGATGTATTAAAGAGAAATAGAGGCCGAAGAGGTCTTGATATTTTAAATCGTATTCAAAAAGAATTAGATATCAAAGTTGAAATTTACGAGGGTGACTTTGAAGACATTCAAGAGGTTGATAGCAAGCTTGTGAAGCTCGCTAAATTAACTTCAGGTGTTGTTGTGACAAATGATTTTAATTTAAATAAAGTATGCGAACTTCAAAAAGTAGCAGTGTTAAACATCAATGATCTAGCCAATGCGGTGAAACCGGTTGTGCTGCCTGGGGAAGAAATGAAGGTACAGGTCATTAAAGATGGGAAAGAGCATAACCAAGGTGTTGCTTACTTAGATGACGGTACGATGATTGTGGTCGAAGAAGGACGCAATTACATTGGAAAAGACATCGATGTGCTCGTCACAAGTGTGCTGCAGACTGCTGCTGGAAGAATGATTTTTGCGAAGCCAAAACTTCTGGAGAAGGCGCTCTAAAGGGAGAACGAACATGTATTATGAAGTAGTTATTCCGGCTGCGGGGCAGGGGAAACGAATGAAGGCCGGCCGCAATAAGCTTTTTATTGAGCTGAAAAGAATGCCGGTCATTATTCATACACTAAAGGTGTTTGACGCTCATGCTCAGTGCAAACGCATGATCCTAGCGATCAATGAAGAGGAGCGTCAAGACTTTGAAAGGCTTCTCAAGGTACACGCGTTTCAAACGCCTGTTTCACTTGTCAACGGCGGTGAGGAACGTCAGCAAAGTGTATACGAAGGATTAAAGGCTGTGAAAGATGCAGACATCGTGCTTGTTCATGATGGGGCAAGGCCTTTTATTAAGCATACACAGATTGACTTGCTCGTTAAAGCAGCGATTGAAAAGGGCTCCGCGGTTGTAGCGGTACCAGTGAAAGACACAATCAAACGCGTTCAAGAAGGCAAAGTGGAACAAACCATTGAACGTCAGAGCTTGTGGGCAGTCCAGACCCCACAAGCTTTTCGTCATTCTATTTTAAAAGAGGCGCATGAATATGCAGAGCGGACCGGTTTCCTTGGAACAGACGACGCCAGTCTTGTGGAACAATTACATGGTGAAAACGTGTATATTGTCCAAGGAGATTATACCAATATTAAGCTGACGACACCGGATGATTTATTGGTTGCCAAGGCAATTATGGATGCGGAAAGAGGGTACTAGATCATGTTGAGAATAGGACAAGGCTTTGATGTACATCAATTAACAGAGGGAAGACCTTTGATTATCGGCGGGGTCACCATCCCATATGAAAAGGGGCTGCTTGGGCATTCAGACGCTGATGTACTGCTCCACACAGTGGCAGATGCCTGCCTAGGTGCGATTGCTGAAGGAGATATCGGCAGACATTTCCCGGACACAGACCCTGAGTTTAAGGATGCGGATTCTTTTCAATTACTGCAGCATGTGTGGGCACTAGTAAAGGAAAAAGGCTACACACTTGTGAATATTGATTGCACCATCATGGCGCAAAAGCCGAAAATGGCTCCTTATATTCAACCGATGTGTGAGAAGATTGCAGAAGCGCTTGAGGCAGATGTCACACAGGTGAATGTGAAAGCTACGACGACGGAGAAACTCGGATTTACAGGAAGAGGCGAAGGAATTGCCTCTCAGGCAACGGTGCTTCTTCAGAAAAAGTAAAACTCATTTTGATGAGAATGAGATTTGATGATAAAATACGTTTATAAAAAATTGGTGTCAGACAACATGATGCAGATGAAAGGAAGTTAAACTCATGGGAAATGAAGTGCGTGTTCGTTATGCACCGAGTCCAACTGGTCATTTACATATTGGGAATGCTAGAACGGCTCTTTTCAACTATTTGTTCGCACGCAGTCAAGGCGGCAAATTTATTATTCGAATCGAAGATACGGATCAAAAGCGTAATGTAGAAGGCGGAGAAGAAAGCCAGCTTCGCCACCTGCAATGGCTCGGTATTGATTGGGATGAGAGCATTGATAAAGATGGTGGCTACGGTCCTTACAGACAATCAGAGCGTAATGATATTTATAAAAAGTATTATGATGAGCTGCTAGAGAAGGACTTGGCGTATAAGTGCTATTGTACGGCTGAAGAGCTAGAGGAAGAGCGTGAAGCACAAATCGCCCGCAGTGAAATGCCTCGATATTCTGGTAAATGCAGTCATTTATCGAAAGAAGAAGAGGACAAGCTAATCGCTGAAGGAAGAGAGCCAAGTATCCGCTTCCGTGTGCCAAAAGGAGAAATCATCAAATTTGACGACATGGTCAAAGGCGAAATTTCATTTGAGACAGACGGCATCGGTGACTTTGTCATTGTGAAGAAAGATGGTACGCCGACTTATAACTTCGCTGTAGCAGTGGATGATCATTTGATGAAGATGACTCACATTCTCCGCGGAGAGGATCACATTTCGAATACGCCTAAACAAATCATGATCTTCAATGCATTTGGCTGGGATGTTCCGCTATTTGGACATATGACGCTGATTGTGAACGAGAACCGCAAGAAATTAAGCAAGCGTGATGAATCCATTATTCAATTCATCGAGCAATATAAAAACTTGGGCTATTTACCAGAAGCCCTGTTCAACTTCATTGCACTACTTGGATGGTCTCCAGTGGGCGAAGAAGAACTGTTTACGAAAGAGCAATTCATCGACATTTTCGATGTGAACCGACTTTCTAAGTCACCAGCTCTATTCGATATGCATAAACTAAAATGGGTAAATAACCAATACGTGAAAGCACTTGATCTTGATCAGGTTGTTGCGCTAACACTTCCACATCTTCAAAAAGCAGGCAAAGTAAGTGAGCAGCTGTCAGATGAAAAAAACACGTGGGTGCGCAAGCTGATTGCTCTGTATCATGAACAATTAAGCTATGGAGCAGAAATTGTTGAGTTAACAGAGTTGTTCTTTAAGGAGCAAATTGAGTATAATCAAGAGGCAAAGGAAGTTCTAGCAGAGGAGCAAGTACCAGAAGTCATGGCATCATTTGCTGGTCAGCTTGAACGACTTGAGTCTTTCACACCTGATGAAATCAAGGCGGCTATTAAAGCGGTCCAAAAAGAAACAGGGCATAAAGGCAAGAAACTATTCATGCCAATTCGTGTGGCTGTCACAGGACAAACGCACGGTCCAGAACTTCCGCAAAGTATTGAACTACTAGGTAAAGAAACGGTATTAAACCGCATTAAACAAATATAAGGAAATCGTTGCGAGGGAGAAGTACAATGTTTTCGTCCATCACAGAAAGAGTCTTCACCGGCTGAAAGAGACTTATGGGCAGACGTTGGAAATGCACCCTCAAGACCCTTGAGGAACACGAGTACGTAAGTATGCAAGGGCGGTACCCTCCGTTATGGGATGAAGTTGAGAAGGCTGCGAAATGAGGGCTTTCTAAACAGAGTGGAACCGCGTTTTCAAAACGTCTCTGTCATATGGCAGAGGCGTTTTTTATTTGTCCAAAAAAGAGAGCAAGTCCGAAGAGAGATTGATGGGGAGAACGGGGGGAGCATGTGTTTTTCAAAATGCTGAAAGAAGATATTGATACTGTGTTTGATCAAGATCCTGCTGCTAGAAGCTATATTGAAGTAGTGCTAACCTATTCAGGGCTTCATGCGATTTGGGCTCATCGTATCGCGCATGCATTTTATAAGCGGAAGCTGTACTTTCTTGCACGGATCATTTCTCAGGTCAGCCGGTTTTTCACAGGGGTGGAAATTCACCCTGCGGCCACCATTGGCAGGCGCTTCTTCATTGACCACGGTATGGGAGTGGTGATTGGGGAAACATGTGAAATCGGAGACAACGTCACTGTTTTCCAAGGCGTGACATTAGGGGGAACAGGGAAAGAAAAGGGAAAGCGGCACCCGACCATTTTAGACGATGCGCTCATTGCGACAGGTGCAAAGGTGCTTGGTTCCATTACAGTCGGAAAAGGAGCCAAGATCGGAGCGGGATCGGTCGTCTTAAAGGACGTACCTGACCATTCAACGGTTGTCGGTATACCTGGGCGAGTCGTCGTTCAAAATGGTAAGAAAATTAATCGTGATCTCAATCATCAAGATTTGCCAGATCCAATTTCCGATCGTTTCAAAGAATTGGAACGAGAAATGGAAAAGCTAAAAGGTGAGCTGGCTTCATTGAGCAGAAAGGAAGAACAATCATGACAATCAATATTTATAATACATTGACACGTAAGAAAGAGGAATTCGTCCCGCTTGAGCCAGGAAAGGTCAAGATGTATGTGTGCGGACCAACCGTTTATAACTACATTCATATCGGGAATGCAAGACCTGCTATTGTTTATGACACTGTACGTAAGTATTTAGAATACAGCGGCTATGATGTGAACTTTGTCTCAAACTTTACAGATGTGGATGATAAACTCATCAAAGCAGCCAATGAACTCGGAGAAGATGTTCCGACGATTGCTGACCGCTTTATCCAAGCCTACTTTGAAGACGTCAGTGCACTAGGTTGCAAAAAAGCTGATCTTCACCCACGCGTGACGGAAAATATGGATGATATCATTGCATTTATTGAGACATTAATAGAAAAGGGCTACGCCTATGAAGCAGATGGTGACGTGTATTACAGCACACGCTCATTTGAAGGCTACGGAAAGCTTTCTCACCAGTCGATTGATGAACTGAAGACAGGTGCCCGTATTCGTGTAGGTGAGAAGAAACGAGATGCGCTGGACTTTGCTTTATGGAAGGCTGCAAAGAACCAAGAAATCTCATGGGATAGCCCGTGGGGCGAAGGACGTCCAGGCTGGCACATTGAATGCTCGGCCATGGTTAAAAAATATTTAGGTGATACAATCGATATTCATGCAGGCGGACAGGATTTAACCTTCCCTCACCATGAAAATGAAATCGCTCAATCTGAGGCTTTGACAGGCAAACCATTTGCGAAATATTGGATGCATAACGGATATATTAATATTGAGAATGAGAAAATGTCAAAATCACTTGGCAACTTTGTGCTTGTGCATGACATTGTAAAAGAACAAGATCCTGATGTGCTTCGATTCTTTATGTTGTCGGTTCACTACCGTCATCCAATTAACTACTCAATGGATTTACTAGAGAGTACAAAGAGTGCGTTTAACCGACTCAAAACGTCTTATGCTAATTTACATCATCGCCTTGAAAGCAGCACGAATATCACAGAAGACAATGCTAAATGGTTGGCGAAGGTTGAAGAGCAGAGAGCGACATTTATTTCTGAAATGAATGATGACTTCAATACGGCAAATGCGATTTCTGTTTTATTCGAACTTGCGAAACAGGCGAATTATTATATGGAAAATGATCATACTTCGGAGGAAGTGATCAAGGCATTTATCGGCTTGTTCCAAGAAATCACGTCTGTCCTTGGCTTCTCATTAGAAGAAAAGCATACGCTTGAAAAAGAAGTAGAAGCGTTAATTGAACAACGCAATGAGGCTAGAAGAAATCGTGATTTTGCGCTATCTGATCAAATTCGTGACCAGTTAAAGAGCATGAATATTGTATTGGAGGACACTCCTCAAGGTACTCGCTGGAAAAGAGGAGAATAGGTCATGTTGAATTTTGAAAAGCTGAAAGACGGTAAACAATTGAACGGACTTGCGCTTGCTTATATGGGTGATGCCATTTTTGAAGTCTACGTGAGGCATCACCTCCTCCAAACGGGGGCGACAAAACCAAATGAGCTGCACAAACGAGCAAGCAAAATCGTTTCAGCTAAATCTCAGGCAGCTATTTTATTTACGCTTCAGCAGCAAGGCTTTTTCACTGAAGCAGAAGAAGCGGTGCTGAAAAGAGGAAGAAATGCAAAATCAGGCACAGTGCCTAAAAACACAGACGTTCAAACGTATCGTTATAGTACGGCGTTTGAAGCGCTCATGGGTTATTTATTTATTGATAAGCAGGACGAACGCTTAGAAGAGCTGATTAGTCAGGCGATTGAAATCGGAACGTCAGGGAGGAAGACAAATGAGTCAGCAACATGATTATGTGATTGGGAAAAATGCAGTGATTGAAACACTAAAGTCAGATCGAGAGTTATACAAGCTCTGGATGGCAGAAAACACTGTAAAAGGACAAGCCCAGCAGGTCATTGAACTCGCAAAAAAACAAAATATTACCATTCAGTATGTTCCGAGGAAAAAGCTTGATCAAATGGTCACAGGTCAGCACCAGGGAATCGTTGCACAAGTAGCAGCATATGAATATGCAGAATTGGACGATCTATATCAAATCGCTGAACAGCGAAATGAACAGCCATTTTTTCTTATCTTAGATGAAATTGAAGACCCGCATAATTTAGGTTCCATTATGCGTACAGCAGATGCTGTAGGTGCACACGGGATTGTCATTCCGAAAAGGAGAGCGGTCGGCTTAACGACAACTGTTGCCAAGGCATCTACTGGAGCAATTGAACATATTCCTGTTGCCAAAGTCACCAATCTTTCAAGAGCTCTTGATGAGATGAAAGAAAGAGGAATCTGGGTCGCGGGAACAGATGCGTCTGCCAAACAGGATTACAGACAATTTGATGGCACGATGCCGCTTGCTCTCGTGATTGGCAGTGAAGGAAAAGGGATTGGCCGATTGATCAAAGAAAAGTGTGATTTTCTAATTAAGCTGCCAATGGCCGGAAAGGTCACTTCGTTAAACGCGTCAGTTGCTGCTAGTCTATTGATGTATGAAGTGTATCGAAAACGTTATCCGTTAGGAGAATAGAGATGGACATCCTCTTAGTCGATGGATACAACATGATAGGTGCATGGCCAAGGCTGCAGCACTTAAAGGAAAACAGCTTTGAAGAAGCCAGAGACATACTGATTCAAAATTTAGCAGAATATCAAGCCTATACAGGGTATCGAGTCATTGTTGTATTCGATGCCCATATGGTCAAAGGAATCGAAAAAAAGCGAATCAATCACCGAGTAGAGGTCATCTTTACGAGAGAGAATGAAACGGCTGATGAGCGGATTGAAAAGCTTGCCCAGGATTTGAATAATATTCGGACGCAGATTCATGTGGCGACCTCAGACTTTACAGAACAATGGGCAATCTTTGGACAAGGAGCTCTTCGGAAGTCGGCTCGAGAGCTTTTAAGAGAGATTGAAGTGATCGAACGAAAGATTGAAACGAGAGTCAAAAAGATTACTTCTGATAAACCAGCATCCAAGATAGAATTGTCAGAAGATGTATTGAAAACGTTTGAAAAATGGCGGCGTGGGAATCTAGAATAGCTTGACGATATTTCAACCATTAATGTATAATATTTCTATCTAGGTGCGGTCGGGGGGATCGAAGTGAATCTAAACAACAGCAAGGATAAATCCATCAGAGAGCAATTTTGCCAGTTGGAAGATGAACAAGTCATTGAAAGGGTTCATGTCGGAGATAGTGATGCGCTAGATTACTTAATAACGAAATACCGAAATTTTGTACGTGCAAAAGCAAGATCTTATTTCTTGATTGGAGCGGATCGAGAGGACATTGTCCAAGAGGGGATGATCGGACTTTATAAGTCTATCCGCGATTTCAGAGAGGACAAGCTTACTTCATTTAAGGCTTTTGCAGAATTATGTATTACCCGCCAAATTATCACCGCAATTAAAACAGCTACTCGCCAAAAACATATCCCGTTAAATTCCTATGTATCATTAGATAAGCCAATATATGATGAAGAATCAGACAGAACATTGTTGGACGTCATTTCCGGTGCTAAAGCGCTTAACCCAGAAGATTTAATCATTAGCAAAGAAGAATTTGATGATATCGAAATGAAGATGGGTGAACTACTAAGCGAGCTGGAAAGAAAGGTTCTTGTGCTTTACCTTGATGGCAGATCCTATCAAGAGATTTCTGAAGATTTAAACCGTCATGTGAAATCAATTGATAACGCACTCCAAAGAGTAAAGAGAAAATTAGAGAAATATTTAGAGCTTCGCGAGATTAGTCTCTAATCAAACCTATATTGACAGCTTTTTCGACACTGTGATAAGGTACTAAGGAAATGATGTCGAGAAAATAGGTGTAAATATGAGGAAAAAGATTACTCTAGCCTGTAAAGACTGCGGAAGCCGCAATTATACGACAATGAAAAGTGATGCTTCAGCAGCTGAAAGATTAGAAGTTAAGAAATATTGCAAGACTTGTAATTCACATAAAACACATTTAGAAACGAAGTAAGATTTGCGTTCTTTAATCTGTGGAGGTCTTTTACAATGCGTATTATCAGTTTCTTAAAAAGTGTCGGAAAAGAAATGAAGAAGGTCAGCTGGCCAAAGAAAAACGAAATGATTCGTTACACAATCACTGTTATTTTAACAGTCGTATTCTTTGCAATCTTTTTCTCTTTTCTTGATATAGGAATCTCACAATTAATCGAATTAATTCATTAATACTTGAATAATGGTCTGCTGAACGTGCTATAATAGATCATAATATGACTTGCCAAAAAACCCGTTTTACGGGTTTTTTCAATTGCTTGAAAATATTTACCGGTACTCGAGATTCGTCAAATAGACATTACGAAATGTGGGGAGGGAAGGACTGAATAGTCCTGAACGAAATGGAAAAGAATTGGTATGTTGTGCATACGTACTCTGGCTATGAAAACAAAGTAAAAGCGAACTTGGAAAAGCGTGTTGAATCAATGGGCATGCAAGATAAGATCTTCCGCGTTGTCGTACCAGAAGAAGAAGAAACAGACATTAAAAATGGTAAGAAAAAAGTTGTCAAAAAGAAAGTATTCCCTGGCTATGTCCTAGTGGAAATCGTGATGACTGACGACTCTTGGTATGTAGTTCGTAACACACCAGGTGTCACAGGGTTCGTTGGATCAGCTGGATCAGGCTCAAAGCCGACAGCCCTACTACCAGGCGAAGCTGAAACCATTCTGAAGAGAATGGGTCTTGAAGAACGCAAAACAGAAATCGACTTTGAATTGAAAGAAACAGTCAAGGTCATCGACGGACCATTTGCTAACTTCACAGGCTCTATCGAAGAGATTGATTACGATAAAAGCAAAGTCAAAGTATTTGTTAATATGTTTGGTAGAGAAACACCCGTGGAACTTGAGTTCACGCAGATCGATAAATTGTAATTCAAAAGAGCTTGAAATGAGTGTATAGAAGTGGTAATATAGCAAAGGTACGTCTTGAGTTCGCTCAAGATCGCTAGCTAGTTATTTCGTCATTCATATAAAGAATGAAGTTGTTGAGTGGGAGGGGGATTCCCCTATTACCACATCACGGACTTTAAGGAGGTGTGTCTCGTGGCTAAAAAAGTAGTTAAAGTTGTTAAATTGCAAATTCCTGCTGGAAAAGCTAACCCAGCTCCACCAGTTGGACCTGCACTAGGTCAAGCCGGTGTTAATATCATGGGATTCTGTAAGGAGTTTAATGCTCGTACAGCTGACCAAGCTGGTCTTATCATTCCTGTTGAAATTTCGGTTTTTGAAGACCGTTCATTTACATTTATTACTAAAACTCCACCTGCTGCAGTTTTACTTAAAAAAGCAGCTGGTATTGAGTCTGGTTCTGGTGAACCTAACCGTAATAAAGTGGCAACTGTTAAGCGTGATAAAGTACGCGAAATCGCGGAAACAAAAATGCCTGACTTAAACGCTGCTAGCGTTGAATCAGCTATGCGCATGGTTGAAGGTACTGCACGCAGTATGGGTATTGTCATCGAAGATTAATTTATTGTCTTGTTGGGTTGCGAGTTTGGTTTTGACAAGTTCGCAACCCTTATTCGTGGGAGGTTATTCCGCTAAAACCACATAAGGAGGATTTTTATAATGGCTAAAAAAGGTAAAAAGTATGTAGAAGCTGCTAAGCTAATCGAACGTACTAAAGCGTATGATGTAGCTGAAGCTGTCTCTCTTACAAAAAAAGCAAATACAGCGAAATTTGATGCGACTGTAGAAGTTGCTTTTCGTTTGGGCGTAGACCCTCGTAAAAACGATCAACAAATCCGCGGTGCAGTTGTACTTCCTAACGGAACTGGTAAAACTCAACGCGTTCTTGTGTTCGCTAAAGGCGAAAAAGCAAAAGAAGCAGAAGCTGCTGGAGCAGACTACGTTGGAGATTCTGATTACATCACTAAAATCCAACAAGGCTGGTTCGAATTCGATGTAATCGTTGCAACACCTGACATGATGGGTGAAGTTGGTAAGATCGGTCGTGTACTTGGACCAAAAGGTCTTATGCCAAACCCTAAAACAGGAACTGTTACATTCGAAGTAGAAAAAGCAATCAATGAAATCAAAGCTGGTAAAGTAGAGTACCGCGTTGATAAAGCTGGTAACATCCACGCGCCAATCGGAAAGGTTTCTTTCGAGGACGAAAAGCTTGTTGAGAACTTTGCAACAATCTATGACACAATCCTTAAAGCAAAACCTGCAGCGGCTAAAGGTGTATACGTGAAAAACGTTTCTGTTACATCTACTATGGGCCCTGGCGTGAAAGTGGATCCATCTTCTTTCTCTGCAAAATAAATCTTGACTTATCACAATCATTTTGATAATATCAAAATGTTGTAAAATAGAATATGTCCATTTATACCGTAGACAGCAGGGGCCTTATGGCTTAATTAACCCGCCGAGGTGTATATGTCACAGTCTTACGTTAACGTATGCTTGTATATACAGCCTCCATGTCTTATTGGAGGCTTTTTATATGGAGAACCGTTCGTTAGGAACGTGATGGCCTGATCGGTATAAGTGTTACACAAACAATGTACAGGAGGTGTAACCATGAGCAATGCAATCGATACAAAAAAAGTTGTCGTTGATGAAATTACTTCTAAATTCAAAGATAGCATGTCTACTGTCATTGTAGATTACCGCGGTCTTTCAGTTTCTGAAGTGACTGAACTTCGTAAACAACTTCGTGACGCTGGCGTAGAATTCAAAGTTTACAAAAACACTTTGACTCGCCGTGCAGTTGAACAAGTTGAACTAACAGGTTTAAACGATTTCTTAACAGGTCCAAACGCTATCGCATTCAGTAACGAAGATGTTATCGCACCTGCGAAAATCATCAACGAATTTGCGAAAAGCCACGAAGCTTTAGAAATCAAAGCTGGTGTCATCGAAGGAAACGTAGCGACTGTAGAAGAAGTGAAGGCTCTTGCGGAACTTCCGTCTCGCGAAGGCTTACTATCTATGTTGCTTAGCGTTCTTCAAGCTCCAGTTCGTAACCTTGCTCTTGCTACTAAAGCAGTTGCAGATCAAAAAGAAGAACAAGGCGCTTAATGCGTACTTGACGTAAAAAACTTAAAATGGAGGAATTACAAATGGCTTTAAATATCGAAGAAATCATTGCTTCAGTTAAAGAAGCAACTGTACTTGAGTTAAACGACTTAGTAAAAGCAATCGAAGAAGAATTTGGCGTAACTGCTGCTGCTCCTGTAGCTGTAGCTGCTGCTGGCGGTGCTGCTGCTGAAGAAAAAACTGATTTTGATCTAGTACTTGCTGGTGCTGGAGACCAAAAAATCAAAGTTATCAAAGTGGTTCGTGAAATCACTGGTCTTGGCTTAAAAGAAGCTAAAGAACTTGTTGACAACACTCCAAAACCACTTAAAGAAGGTATTGCTAAAGAAGAAGCTGAAGAACTTAAAGCTAAGCTTGAAGAAGTTGGCGCTTCTGTAGAAGTTAAGTAATCTTCGCCTAATCTTTTGGGAAAGCTCGCTTTTACTGGCGGGCTTTTTCTTTTCTATTCTCCTGAAACGATTGAATCCAGAGGAGGTCCAATTCACCATGAGTGACCACTATTATACGGAAAAGCCATCAGTGAAAAGCAATAAACAGACATGGGACTTCACCTTGAGAAACCGTACCTTTACTTTTACAAGTGACAGTGGAGTGTTTTCTAAGAAAGAAGTCGACTTTGGTTCGAGGCTTTTAATTGAAGCTTTTGAAGAACCTGACGTGGATGGCGATGTCTTAGATGTCGGTTGCGGTTATGGACCGATTGGCTTATCGTTAGCAAACGAAATGACGAGCCGCACCATTCATATGATTGATGTGAACGAAAGAGCAGTCGAACTTTCAAAGGAAAACGCTAAACATAATCGCATTGATAATGTCCGCATTTATCAAAGTGATTTGTTCTCGAATGTTCATTCATCAGCTGCTTTTGCCTCTATACTGACCAATCCCCCAATACGGGCAGGGAAGAAAGTTGTACATGCGATCTTTGATAAAAGTGCTGATCATTTATTGCCGGAAGGTGAGTTGTGGGTGGTAATTCAGAAAAAGCAGGGTGGACCATCTGCGATTGAGAAATTAGAACAGCTTTTTGGAGAAGTCGAAGTTGTATTGAAAAAAAAGGGCTACTATATTATCAAAGCTAAAAAAGTTTGACGCAGTTTCCTAGCTGTGTTAACATTATAAAATGCCAATGTGTATATTTTGCTTGATAGGCTTAAAAAACAACTATTTTGTATAAATTATGCATACTTGGGAAAACTAATAAAATCGGTATTTGTTTTTGGATGTGGTTTTCTTATTTTAGAAACCCTTTTTTCTTTTGTCTTGTAAAAGTATTTCTTTACTGACATTTGAAAGGCTGAAATACTTTTTACACATATAATACGCATGATTTGAGGGGTGAATCAGTTGACAGGTCAACTAGTTCAGTATGGACGACACCGCCAGCGCAGAAGCTACGCACGCATAAGCGAAGTGTTAGAATTACCAAATCTCATTGAAATTCAAACCTCTTCTTATCAGTGGTTTCTTGATGAGGGTCTTAGAGAGATGTTTCAAGATATATCCCCAATTGAGGATTTTACTGGTAACCTTTCTCTTGAATTCATTGATTACAGCCTAGGGGATCCTAAGTATCCTGTAGCAGAATCAAAAGAACGTGATGTAACTTACTCTGCTCCACTAAGAGTAAAAGTTCGTTTAATTAACAAAGAAACTGGAGAAGTAAAAGACCAAGATGTGTTCATGGGAGATTTCCCAATCATGACAGACACAGGTACTTTTATCATTAACGGTGCGGAACGTGTAATCGTTTCTCAGTTAGTACGTTCTCCAAGTGTATATTTCAGTGGTAAAGTAGACAAAAACGGTAAAAAAGGTTTTACTGCGACTGTCATTCCAAACCGTGGCGCATGGTTAGAATACGAAACTGATGCGAAGGATGTAGTCTATGTACGCATCGATCGCACACGTAAGTTGCCGGTTACGGTTCTTTTGCGTGCTCTCGGCTTCAGCTCTGATCAAGAGATTCTTGACCTCATTGGCGAGAATGAATACTTACGCAACACGCTGGAAAAAGACAATACAGAGAATGCGGATAAAGCACTTCTCGAAATCTACGAGCGCCTCCGTCCTGGAGAGCCACCAACTGTTGAAAATGCGAAAAGCTTGCTAGACTCTCGCTTCTTCGATCCGAAGAGATATGACCTAGCAAATGTTGGACGCTACAAGATTAATAAAAAGCTTCATATTAAAAATAGACTGTTCAATCAAAAATTGGCTGAAACGTTAGTTGACCCTGAAACAGGTGAAATTCTAGCAGAAAAAGGTCAAATTTTAGACAGAAGAGTTCTTGATAAAGTTCTTCCATACTTAGAAAACGGCATCGGATTTAGAAAGCTTTATCCAAATGGTGGCGTAGTAGAAGATGAAGTAGAACTTCAATCTATTAAGATTTATGCACCGTCTGATCAAGAAGGCGAGCAAGTGATCAACGTGATCGGGAATGCATACGTAGAGGAAGCTGTGAAAAACATCACGCCTTCTGACATCATTGCATCGATCAGTTACTTCTTCAACCTTCTTCATGGTGTAGGTGATACAGATGATATCGATCACCTTGGTAACCGTCGCCTGCGTTCTGTAGGTGAGCTTCTGCAAAACCAATTCCGTATTGGATTAAGCAGAATGGAGCGTGTTGTTCGTGAAAGAATGTCGATCCAAGACACAAACACGATCACACCTCAGCAACTGATCAACATTCGTCCTGTGATCGCTTCTATTAAAGAGTTCTTTGGTAGCTCTCAGCTTTCTCAGTTCATGGATCAAACAAACCCGCTTGCTGAATTGACGCACAAACGTCGTCTATCAGCGCTTGGGCCTGGTGGTTTGACACGTGAGCGTGCAGGAATGGAAGTTCGTGACGTTCACTACTCTCACTATGGTCGTATGTGTCCGATTGAAACACCAGAGGGTCCAAACATTGGTTTGATCAACTCTCTATCTTCATTTGCAAAAGTAAATCGTTTCGGCTTTATTGAAACACCTTACCGTCGGGTTGATCCTGAAACAGGTAAAGTGACGCCGAGAATCGACTACTTAACTGCTGATGAAGAGGATAACTACGTAGTAGCACAAGCGAACGCTCTTCTAGCTGATGATGGTTCGTTTATCGATGATAATATCATTGCTCGTTTCAGAGGGGAAAACACCGTTGTTCCTCGAAACCGCGTTGACTACATGGACGTTTCGCCAAAGCAGGTTGTTTCTGCAGCGACAGCATGTATCCCATTCTTAGAGAACGATGACTCAAACCGTGCTCTAATGGGAGCGAACATGCAACGTCAGGCTGTGCCTTTGATGCAGCCGGAATCACCGATTGTTGGTACAGGTATGGAGTATGTATCAGGTAAAGACTCTGGTGCTGCTGTCATCTGCCGCTACCCAGGTGTTGTAGAACGTGTTGAAGCAAAAAATATTTGGGTTCGCCGTTATGAAGATGTTGACGGACAACAAGTCAAAGGAAACCTAGACAAATACAGCTTGCTGAAATTTGTCCGCTCTAACCAAGGGACTTGCTACAACCAACGTCCAATCGTAAGTGTTGGAGATGAAGTCGTAAAAGGAGAAATCCTTGCAGACGGTCCTTCAATGGAAAAAGGTGAATTGGCTCTAGGACGTAACGTCATGGTTGGCTTCATGACTTGGGACGGTTATAACTACGAGGATGCGATCATCATGAGTGAGCGCCTTGTAAAAGATGACGTCTACACGTCTATTCATATTGAAGAATATGAATCAGAAGCTCGTGATACAAAGCTTGGACCGGAAGAAATCACTCGTGATATTCCAAACGTTGGGGAAGATGCTTTACGCAACCTTGACGAGCGTGGAATCATCCGTATCGGTGCAGAAGTAAAAGACGGAGACCTTCTTGTAGGAAAAGTAACGCCTAAAGGTGTAACAGAACTAACAGCTGAAGAACGTCTATTACATGCAATCTTCGGTGAAAAGGCTCGTGAAGTACGTGATACGTCTCTACGTGTTCCACACGGCGGCGGCGGAATTATCCACGACGTCAAAGTCTTTAACCGTGAAGATGGAGATGAATTACCTCCGGGTGTTAACCAGTTAGTCCGCGTATACATCGTTCAGAAGCGTAAAATTTCTGAAGGTGATAAAATGGCCGGACGACATGGTAACAAAGGGGTTATCTCTAAAATCCTTCCAGAAGAAGATATGCCGTATCTTCCAGATGGAACACCGATTGATATCATGTTAAACCCTCTAGGGGTACCATCTCGTATGAACATCGGTCAGGTACTTGAGCTTCATATGGGTATGGCTGCACGTTACCTTGGCATCCACATTGCATCACCAGTATTTGATGGTGCACGCGAGGAAGATGTTTGGGAAACGCTTGAAGAAGCAGGTATGTCTCGTGATGCGAAAACAGTCCTTTATGACGGTCGAACTGGTGAACCATTCGATAACCGTGTATCAGTCGGAATCATGTACATGATCAAACTGGCTCACATGGTTGACGATAAACTTCACGCTCGTTCAACTGGACCATACTCACTTGTTACGCAGCAGCCACTTGGCGGTAAAGCACAGTTTGGTGGTCAGCGTTTCGGAGAGATGGAAGTATGGGCACTTGAAGCTTACGGTGCAGCATACACACTTCAAGAGATCTTAACCGTTAAATCGGATGACGTGGTGGGTCGTGTGAAAACATACGAAGCCATCGTCAAAGGGGATAACGTCCCTGAACCAGGTGTCCCTGAATCATTCAAAGTGTTAATTAAAGAACTTCAAAGTTTAGGTATGGATGTCAAAATCCTATCTGGCGATGAAGAAGAGATAGAAATGAGAGATTTAGAAGACGATGAGGAAACGAAGAAAGCAGACGGATTAGCGTTATCTAATGACGAAGATGCTGCAGACCTCGCTCCTGTCGATCTTGAACGTGACGCAGTCACAAAAGAATAGCAGAAACGATTAGAGCAAGTGACTAGGGTATAACCCGAAGATTAAAAGGGAGGTAGGCCCCTTGCTAGATGTGAACAATTTTGAGTATATGAACATCGGTCTCGCATCACCTGATAAAATCCGTTCTTGGTCTTTTGGTGAAGTGAAAAAGCCTGAAACGATTAACTATCGTACACTGAAACCTGAAAAAGATGGTCTCTTTTGTGAACGTATCTTCGGACCGCAAAAAGACTGGGAATGTCATTGTGGAAAGTATAAACGCGTTCGTTATAAGGGTGTTGTATGTGACCGTTGTGGTGTAGAAGTAACACGGGCAAAAGTCCGTCGTGAGAGAATGGGGCATATCGAACTGGCTGCCCCAGTTTCCCACATTTGGTATTTCAAAGGTATCCCAAGCCGTATGGGTCTTGTTCTTGATATGTCACCACGTGCGTTAGAAGAAGTGATTTACTTCGCTTCTTACGTTGTGACAGATCCGGGCAACACACCGCTTGAGAAGAAACAACTTCTTTCTGAGAAGGAATTCCGTGCTTATTTAGATAAATACGGTAATACATTCTCAGCAGCTATGGGTGCAGAAGCAATCAATAAACTTCTTCAAGATATCGATCTTGTCAAAGAAGTAGATACACTGAAAGAAGAGCTGAAAACAGCTCAAGGACAGCGTCGTACACGTGCGATTAAACGCCTTGAAGTGCTAGAAGCCTTCCGTAACTCAGGAAACAAACCATCATGGATGATTCTTGATGTACTTCCGGTTATTCCGCCAGAATTACGTCCAATGGTTCAGCTTGATGGTGGACGTTTTGCTACTTCTGACTTAAACGACCTTTATCGTCGTGTCATCAACCGTAACAATCGTCTGAAACGTTTATTAGATCTTGGCGCGCCAAGCATCATCGTTCAGAACGAGAAGCGTATGCTTCAAGAAGCTGTCGATGCCTTGATTGATAATGGGCGTAGAGGCCGACCAGTAACAGGACCAGGAAACAGACCATTGAAATCTCTTTCTCATATGCTGAAAGGGAAACAAGGACGTTTCCGTCAAAACTTGCTTGGTAAACGTGTTGACTATTCTGGACGTTCCGTTATCGTCGTAGGACCACATTTGAAAATGTATCAGTGTGGGCTTCCGAAAGAAATGGCTCTTGAATTATTCAAACCATTCGTGATGAAGGAGCTTGTTGAAAAAGGTTTAGCTCACAACATCAAGAGTGCGAAGCGTAAAATTGAGCGCGTGCAGCCGGAAGTATGGGATGTTTTAGAATCAGTAATTCGTGAGCATCCAGTTTTACTAAACCGTGCACCGACTCTTCACAGACTTGGTATTCAAGCGTTTGAACCTACACTTGTGGAAGGACGCGCAATTCGTTTGCATCCACTTGTATGTACTGCCTACAACGCTGACTTTGACGGTGACCAAATGGCGGTTCACGTACCATTATCTGCTGAGGCTCAAGCTGAAGCTCGTATCTTAATGCTTGCTGCTCAAAACATTTTGAACCCGAAAGATGGAAAACCTGTTGTTACGCCATCTCAGGATATGGTGCTTGGTAACTACTACCTTACACTTGAGCGTAAAGGTGCTATCGGAGAAGGTATGGTCTTCAAAGATACTAACGAAGCCCTTCTAGCTTATCAAAATGGGTATGTACATCTTCATACACGTGTAGCTGTTGCAGCTAATTCGTTGAAGAATGTGACATTTACTGATGAACAGCGTTCTAAATTGTTGATTACAACAGTTGGAAAACTGATCTTTAACGAAATCTTACCGGAATCATTCCCTTACATGAATGAGCCGACAAAGAGCAATATTGAAGAAAAAACGCCTGACCGCTTCTTCCTTGAAAAAGGTGAAGATGTCAAAGCTACGATCGAGAAACAAGAAATCAATGCGCCGTTCAAAAAAGGTATTTTAGGTAAAATCATTGCGGAAATCTTTAAGAGATTCCATATCACTGAGACATCTAAAATGCTTGACCGCATGAAAAATCTTGGTTTCAAATACTCTACTAAAGCGGGTATTACGGTTGGGGTTTCTGATATCGTCGTATTAGATGATAAGCAGAAGATCCTCGAAGAAGCGCAAGCAAAAGTAGATAACGTCATGAAGCAATTCAGACGTGGTTTGATTACTGAAGAAGAGCGTTATGAGAGAGTTATTTCGATCTGGAGTTCTTCTAAAGATGTCATCCAAGGTAAACTGATGAAGTCCCTTGATGAAGTCAACCCAATCTACATGATGAGTGACTCTGGAGCGCGTGGTAACGCATCTAACTTCACTCAGCTAGCTGGTATGCGTGGTCTGATGGCCAACCCGGCTGGACGTATCATTGAACTTCCGATCAAATCTAGTTTCCGTGAAGGTTTAACCGTATTGGAATACTTTATTTCCACTCACGGAGCGCGTAAAGGTCTTGCCGATACAGCCCTTAAAACAGCTGACTCAGGTTACCTCACGCGTCGTCTCGTCGACGTTGCACAGGATGTTATCATCCGTGAAACTGATTGCGGTACAGACCGTGGTATCTTGGCGAAGTCCATTAGAGAAGGAAATGAAATTATTGAGAAACTTGAAGAACGTCTCATTGGACGTTTTGCAAGAAAACCAATTGTCCATCCTGAAACGGGCGAAGTCATTGTTGGCGAAAACGAACTAATTGATGAAGATAAAGCACTTGAAGTAGTTGAAGCAGGAATTGAGGAAGTATGGATCCGTTCTGCATTTACATGTAACACGCCTCATGGTGTATGTAAACGATGCTACGGCCGTAACCTTGCAACTGGTACTGACGTTGAAGTCGGTGAAGCAGTTGGAATCATCGCTGCTCAATCAATCGGTGAGCCAGGAACACAGCTTACAATGCGTACGTTCCACACCGGTGGGGTAGCAGGAGACGATATCACACAAGGTTTACCTCGTATCCAAGAGCTATTTGAAGCGCGTAATCCGAAAGGGCAAGCGACCATTTCTGAAATTGATGGTGTCGTTGCTGAAATTAACGATGTTCGTGACAAGCAGCAGGAAATTGTGGTTCAAGGCGACGTTGAAACTCGTTCTTACACAGCTCCTTACAATGCACGTCTGAAAGTTGTTGAAGGTGACAAAGTCACTCGTGGTCAAGTACTGACAGAAGGTTCGATCGATCCGAAAGAACTTCTTAAAGTGACTGACATGACAGCTGTTCAAGAATATCTGCTTCATGAAGTACAAAAAGTATACCGTATGCAAGGGGTAGAAATCGGAGATAAGCACGTTGAGGTAATGGTTCGCCAAATGCTTCGTAAAGTGCGTGTTGCTGATGCAGGGGATACAGATGTATTACCAGGCACACTTCTTGATGTACATCAATTCACTGAAGCGAACAAAAAAGTACTATTCGAAGGTAAGCGCCCTGCAACAGGCCGCCCAGTTCTTCTTGGTATTACAAAAGCATCGCTTGAAACAGACTCATTCTTGTCTGCGGCATCCTTCCAAGAAACGACTCGTGTCCTAACAGATGCGGCGATCAAAGGAAAACGTGATGAACTGCTTGGCTTGAAAGAGAATGTGATCATCGGTAAACTTGTTCCAGCTGGAACAGGAATGCCAAACTACCGTAAAGTTAAGCCGGTTTCACAAGTGCAGCCGTCTGACGATATGGTGCCTGTAGAGTAATCTTTCTCGTGAGATTTCAATAAAATCATCAAAAAATGGTGAAGGATGTCAAGATAATCTGTCATATGATATTGACATCCTTCTGCCATGATGATAATATAACCAAGGTGCTCAAAATAAAACCTGTTACTTTGGAGGATATTCGATGTCTTATGATAAAGTATCACAGGCTCAATCCATTATTATTGGTACGAAGCAAACAGTAAAAGCTCTGAAACGAGATTCAGTAAAGGAAATCGTCGTAGCGAAAGATGCTGATCCTGCTTTAACAGCTAGTGTAACAAAACTAGCGCAAGAGAAGGGTGTAGACATTTTAGTGGTAGATTCCATGAAAAAGCTCGGCAAAGCCTGCGGAATTGAAGTTGGGGCAGCAGCTGTTGCCATTATGTTATAGCGTACTTGTTTTGTTTTTGCATGTGTAAATGCAAAAGCATTGTTTTTTGCCTTTTAATGAACCACCTGGGTATGTGGGTTATAAAAAAAGCAACGAAGGGAGGAATAACAACATGCCTACAATTAATCAGCTAATACGCAAAGGACGCGTGAGTAAAGTTGAAAACTCAAAGTCTCCTGCACTTAACAAAGGATACAACAGTTTCAAAAAAGAGCACACTAACGTAACATCTCCACAGAAGCGCGGGGTTTGTACTCGTGTCGGCACAATGACACCGAAAAAACCAAACTCAGCACTACGTAAATATGCTCGTGTACGTTTGTCTAACCTGATTGAGGTAACAGCTTACATTCCTGGTATCGGACATAATCTACAAGAGCACAGTGTAGTACTTATCCGTGGCGGACGTGTAAAAGACTTACCGGGTGTACGTTACCACATCGTTCGTGGTGCGCTTGATACTGCCGGAGTTGACGGTCGTATGCAAGGACGTTCTAAATACGGAACAAAACGCCCTAAACAAAGCAAATAATACAAACAAACATAAGGGTTTTTAGAAGTTGAGTTCAGATCAGTGGAGTCAGGCAACTGACAATGATATTGAGATGAGAGACAGATAGAAATCCTTTTAAATGAGAAGGGAGGCTATCAGATGCCACGTAAAGGTCCTGTAGCAAAAAGAGACGTATTGCCAGATCCAATTTACAATTCTAAACTTGTATCTCGTTTGATCAACAAAATGATGATCGACGGTAAAAGAGGAAAGTCACAAACTATTCTCTACAAGTCATTTGATATCATCAAAGAACGTACTGGTAATGAAGCGATGGAGGTTTTCGAACAAGCCTTGAAAAACATCATGCCAGTTCTTGAAGTTAAAGCACGTCGTGTAGGTGGAGCTAACTACCAAGTTCCTGTAGAAGTTCGCCCAGACCGTCGTACGACTTTAGGTCTTCGCTGGTTAGTAAACTACGCTCGTCTTCGTGGAGAAAAAACGATGGAAGAGCGTCTTGCTAACGAAATCCTTGATGCAGCTAACAACACTGGTGCTGCTGTTAAGAAACGTGAAGATACACACAAAATGGCAGAAGCGAACAAAGCATTCGCTCACTACCGCTGGTAGGATTTATACCAAACTAAAAAAACTATTCCCTAATAAGGAAGGAGAAATTACCCAATGGCAAGAGAGTTCTCCTTAGACAAAACTCGTAATATTGGTATCATGGCTCACATCGATGCCGGTAAAACGACAACGACTGAGCGTATCTTATACTACACTGGTCGTATCCATAAAATTGGTGAAACTCACGAAGGAGCTTCCCAAATGGACTGGATGGAGCAGGAGCAAGAACGTGGTATTACAATCACTTCTGCTGCTACTACAGCACAATGGAAAGGTTACCGTGTAAACATCATTGATACACCAGGACACGTAGACTTCACTGTTGAAGTTGAACGTTCTTTACGTGTACTTGATGGTGCGGTAGCAGTTCTTGATGCACAATCAGGTGTAGAGCCTCAAACTGAAACAGTTTGGCGCCAAGCAACAACTTACGGAGTACCTCGTATCGTATTCGTTAACAAAATGGATAAAACCGGTGCGGACTTCCTTTACTCTGTAAGTACATTAAGAGATCGTCTTCAAGCGAACGCTCATGCAATTCAATTGCCGATCGGCGCTGAAGATCAATTCGAAGGAATCATCGACCTTGTAGATAACGTAGCATACTTCTACGAAGATGACCTTGGAACTCGCTCTGATGCACAAGAAATCCCTGCTGAGTATAAAGACAAAGCTGAAGAGCTTCGTAACAGCCTTATTGAAGCTGTCGCTGAGCTTGATGAAGAGCTTATGGAAAAATACCTTGAGGGTGAAGAAATTACAATTCCTGAATTGAAGGCTGCAATCCGTAAAGGAACGTTGAATGTTGAATTCTACCCAGTTCTTGTTGGATCTGCTTTCAAAAACAAAGGTGTTCAGCTTGTACTTGATGCTGTGCTTGATTACCTTCCTGCACCAACTGATGTTGCTGCAATCAAAGGTATCCTGCCAGATTCAAATGAAGAGGTTGTTCGTGAGTCTACTGATGACGCACCATTCTCAGCTCTTGCATTTAAAGTTATGACTGACCCTTATGTTGGGAAACTAACTTTCTTCCGCGTATACTCTGGAACACTTGCTTCAGGTTCATACGTGAAGAACTCTTCTAAGAACAAGCGTGAGCGTGTTGGACGTATCCTTCAAATGCACGCAAACAGCCGTGAAGAAATCTCTACTGTATATGCAGGGGATATCGCAGCAGCTGTTGGTCTTAAAGATACATCTACTGGTGACACTCTTTGTGATGAGAAAGATACTGTTATCCTTGAGTCTATGGAATTCCCAGAGCCAGTTATCGATGTAGCTATCGAGCCTAAATCAAAGGCTGACCAAGATAAAATGGGTATCGCTTTAGCTAAACTAGCTGAAGAGGATCCAACATTCCGTACACAAACAAACCCTGAAACTGGTCAAACGATCATCTCTGGTATGGGTGAGCTTCACCTTGATATCATTGTTGACCGTATGAAGCGTGAGTTCAAGGTTGAAGCTAACGTAGGAGCTCCTCAAGTTGCGTACCGTGAAACATTCCGTTCTGGTGCAAAAGTTGAAGGTAAATTCGTACGTCAGTCTGGTGGACGTGGTCAGTTCGGACACGTTTGGATCGAATTCGAACCAAACGAAGAAGGCGCAGGCTTCGAATTTGAAAATGCAATCGTCGGTGGGGTTGTTCCACGTGAATACATTCCAGCAATTCAAGCAGGTCTTGAAGATTCACTTGAAAATGGTGTATTAGCTGGATTCCCATTAATCGACATCAAAGCAAAATTATTTGATGGATCTTACCACGATGTTGACTCGAACGAAATGGCGTTTAAAATTGCTGCATCTATGGCATTGAAAAATGCTGTCAGCAAATGTAACCCAGTTCTACTTGAGCCAATGATGAAAGTGGAAGTCGTTATCCCTGAAGAATACATGGGAGACATCATGGGTGATATCACATCTCGTCGTGGACGTGTAGAAGGAATGGAAGCTCGCGGTAACGCCCAAGTTGTTCGCGCAATGGTTCCACTTTCTGAAATGTTCGGATATGCAACTTCACTCCGTTCTAACACACAAGGACGCGGTACTTTCACTATGCACATGGATCACTACGAAGAAGTGCCTAAGAGCATCAGTGAAGAAATCATCAAAAAAAATAAAGGTGAATAATTGATTTTGCCTTTAAACTAAAGTATAACTACTATTGAAGATCAGAAAGTGACAGGTAACTCTTCACTTTCTATCACTCTATACCAAATACAATGAACCTTTAAGGAGGATTTTTAGAATGGCTAAAGAAAAATTCGACCGTTCCAAATCGCATGCTAACATTGGTACAATTGGACACGTTGACCATGGTAAAACAACTCTAACTGCTGCTATCTCAACAGTTCTTCATAAGAAATCTGGTAAAGGTACGGCTATGGCTTATGACCAAATCGATGGTGCTCCAGAAGAGCGCGAGCGTGGAATCACAATCTCAACTGCACACGTTGAGTATGAAACTGAAACTCGTCACTATGCACACGTAGACTGCCCAGGACACGCTGACTATGTTAAAAACATGATCACTGGTGCTGCTCAAATGGACGGCGCGATCTTAGTAGTATCTGCTGCTGATGGTCCAATGCCACAAACACGTGAGCACATCCTACTTTCTCGTAACGTAGGTGTACCTTACATCGTAGTATTCCTTAACAAATGTGACATGGTTGACGATGAAGAGTTACTTGAACTTGTTGAAATGGAAGTTCGTGACCTTCTTTCTGACTATGACTTCCCTGGTGACGATGTTCCAGTTATCAAAGGTTCTGCTCTTAAAGCTCTTGAAGGAGATGCTGATTACGAAGCAAAAATCTTTGAACTTATGGACGCGGTTGATGAGTACATCCCAACTCCAGAACGTGACACTGAGAAGCCATTCATGATGCCAGTTGAGGACGTATTCTCAATCACTGGTCGTGGAACAGTTGCTACTGGTCGTGTTGAGCGTGGACAAGTTAAAGTCGGTGACGAAGTTGAAATCATCGGTCTTCAAGAAGAAAACGGTAAAACAACTGTTACAGGTGTTGAAATGTTCCGTAAGCTTCTTGACTATGCTGAAGCTGGTGACAACATCGGTGCACTACTTCGTGGTGTATCTCGTGAAGATATCCAACGTGGTCAAGTACTTGCTAAACCAGGTACAATCACTCCACATAGCCGTTTCAAAGCTGAAGTTTATGTACTTTCTAAAGAAGAGGGTGGACGTCATACTCCATTCTTCGCTAACTACCGTCCGCAGTTCTACTTCCGTACAACTGACGTAACTGGTATCGTACATCTTCCAGAAGGTACTGAAATGGTTATGCCTGGCGATAACACTGAGATGGAAGTTGAACTTATCTCTACTATCGCTATCGAAGAAGGAACTCGTTTCTCTATCCGTGAGGGTGGACGTACTGTAGGTTCTGGCGTCGTTTCATCTATCATTAAGTAATAAAACATATAAAAGAGACTCCTTGCAAAAGGGTCTCTTTTTTTGCTTTTCCAGATCAGAACGGCTACTATAAGCTATAGAATCTAAATGGAACCGAGAGGATCACTGGAATGGCGAAGACATATTTGAAGAAATGGTTAATCGGTGGAGTTGACCAATGGATTATGATCAAAGAAGATCATACTAGTGAAGCGAAGCCTGTTCTATTATTTGTACACGGTGGACCAGGTTCTGCTCAAATCAGTTATATTAATTCGTTTCATGAGGAGCTTAATCGAGATTTTACAGTGGTTCATTGGGATCAACGAGGAGCAGGACTTTCCTATCAAAACAATCTCCCCAATACGTCCATGACCATTCAGCAATTTATTGAAGATACGATTGAACTGACAGAGAAAATCCTTTCATATCTAGGTCAATCAAAATTGTACATCGCCGGATATTCATGGGGGTCATTAATCGCCATACAAGCAGTACATAAACGCCCAGATCTTTATCATGCGTATTATGGAATTAGTCAGGTGGTAGATGTTTTAAAAGAAGATATTGTGTCGTACGACCTTCTCTTGAAAAAATATCACCGAAATCGGCTGTTTGCTTGGTGTCTGCGATTACTGACGCCTCCTCCGTGGAAACGATTATCGGCTCATGCTCTATTCTCTCTATATAAAGAGCTTGGGAGCGTAGGTCTCACACATAAGTGGAAGCCGCTCCTTCAAATGCTACACAGTTTTATTTTTAGTAAAGAATATCAGCTCAAAGATAAGTGGAAGTTCCTGAAAGGACAGAAATTTAGCCAGGACATGCTATGGGATGAATTGATGAATGAGAGCATTGAATACCGAGTTTCTACTATATTAATACCTTGTTACTTTATCATTGGTGAATATGACATGATTACACCAGCTGCTGTATCAAAACCATATGTTGAGCAATTAAAAGCGCCAATCAAAGAATGGTTCACCTTTAAAGAATCTGCACATTCCCCGCATCTAGAAGAACCAGAAGAATTTATTCGCACCATCAAAAAGACTGCTGTACATCATCTTCAGGGAAAGCTTGATTTATAGGCTGAACCCCTGTATAATATGAAAAGTGTGCAAATCATAAATTTATCCGATTTATTATTGCAACACGCAGGCCAATTTGGTACAATAGTGCATGTTGGTCTTTGACTGCGATGAAGTGAGAGGTTGCTGACACACCCGGCCGCTTTGCCATGGCAAGGTGATCAGGTTTTTCTCACGGAGAACTGTCTAACGTAAGTAGGCGAAAAGGAGGGAAAATAATGGCAAAACAAAAAATTCGTATTCGTTTAAAAGCATATGATCATAGAATTCTTGATCAATCTGCTGAGAAGATTGTTGAAACGGCTAAGCGTTCTGGTGCTAGTGTATCTGGTCCAATCCCGCTTCCAACTGAAAAATCAGTTTACACAATCCTTCGTGCGGTGCATAAGTACAAAGATTCTCGTGAGCAATTTGAGATGCGTACTCACAAACGTCTAATCGACATCGTGAATCCAACTCCACAAACAGTTGATGCACTTATGCGTTTAGATTTACCATCTGGTGTAGATATCGAAATCAAACTTTAATTCAAATAGAAAACACATATTATAGGAGGTGTGACTAATGACCAAAGGAATCTTAGGTAGAAAAATTGGTATGACGCAAGTATTCGCAGAAAACGGTGATCTTATCCCTGTAACTGTTGTTGAGGCTGCTGCTAACGTTGTCCTTCAAAAGAAGACTACTGACACGGATGGCTATGAAGCAATCCAAATCGGTTTTGACGACAAACGTGAAAAGCTTTCTAACAAACCAGAAAAGGGCCACGTTGCTAAAGCGGAAACTGCTCCTAAGCGCTTCGTAAAAGAATTACGCGGTGCGGAGTTAGATGCGTATGAAGTTGGTCAGGAAGTCAAAGTTGATATTTTCGCAAATGGAGATATCGTAGATGTAACAGGAACATCAAAAGGTAAAGGATTCCAAGGGGCTATCAAGCGCCACGGACAATCACGCGGACCTATGACTCACGGTTCACGTTATCACCGTCGTCCTGGTTCAATGGGACCTGTTGATCCAAACCGAGTATTCAAAGGCAAACTTCTTCCAGGTCGTATGGGCGGAGAGCAAATCACTGTCCAAAACCTTGAGATCGTTAAAGTTGATGCAGAACGCAATCTTCTATTGATCAAAGGAAATGTACCAGGAGCTAAAAAATCTCTAGTAACTGTAAAGAGTGCAGTTAAATCTAAATAACTCTCTTAGGAAAGGAGGAAACAAGTCATGCCAAAAGTAGCATTATTTAACCAAAACGGTTCTACTAACGGTGAAATCGAATTAAACGCTTCTGTGTTTGGAATTGAGCCAAACGAAAGCGTAGTATTCGATGCTATTCTTATGCAAAGAGCTTCCTTACGTCAAGGAACTCACAAAGTAAAAACTCGTTCTGAAGTACGTGGCGGAGGTCGTAAGCCTTGGAGACAGAAGGGTACTGGTCGTGCTCGTCAAGGTTCTATCCGTTCACCACAATGGCGCGGAGGCGGTATCGTATTCGGTCCAACACCACGCAGCTATTCTTATAAATTACCTAAAAAAGTTCGCCGCTTGGCTATCAAGTCAGTATTGTCTTCTAAAGTAATCGACAACAACATCATCGTTCTTGAAGATCTGACTCTTGATGCAGTGAAAACGAAAGAATTCGCAGGCATCCTTAAAGGATTATCTGTCGAGAAGAAAGCGTTGATCGTCACTGCGGATGCAAACGAAACAGTTGCTTTATCTGCTCGTAACATCCCTGGAGTAACAGTTGTTGAAGCTAACGGTATCAACGTTCTTGACGTTGTCAACCACGAGAAACTTCTGATCACTAAAGCAGCGGTTGAAAAAGTAGAGGAGGGACTTGCATAATGAAAGATCCTCGTGATGTTCTAAAGCGCCCTATCATTACTGAACGTTCTGCTGATCTAATGACAGAGAAGAAGTACACGTTCGAAGTTGATGTCAGAGCTAACAAAACAGAAGTGAAAGATGCTGTTGAAGAAATCTTTGGAGTGAAAGTTGAGAAAGTCAACGTTCAAAACTACAAAGGGAAATCTAAACGCGTTGGACGCTACACTGGTATGACTAGCCGTCGCAGAAAAGCGATCGTGAAATTAACTGCTGACAGCAAAGAAATCGAAATTTTTGAAGCGTAAATCTTAAAAAGAAGGAGGGAAATTCAAAATGGCGATTAAAAAGTATAAACCAACCAGTAATGGTCGTCGTGGCATGACTACTTCAGATTTTGCTGAAATCACGACTGACAAACCAGAAAAATCGTTGCTTGCACCGCTTCACAGAAAAGGCGGACGTAACAACCAAGGTAGATTGACTGTTCGTCATCAAGGTGGCGGTCATAAACGTCAATACCGTATCATCGACTTTAAGCGTGATAAAGACGGTATACCTGGACGCGTTGCTACAATCGAGTATGATCCAAACCGTTCAGCGAACATCGCTCTTGTAAACTATGCAGATGGTGAGAAACGTTACATTCTTGCTCCGAAAGGAATCCAAGTTGGTACTGAAGTTACTTCTGGACCAGAAGCTGACATCAAGCCAGGTAACGCACTTCCACTTATCAACATCCCAGTTGGTACAGTTGTGCATAACATTGAATTAAAACCAGGTAAAGGTGGACAATTAGTTCGTTCTGCTGGTACTTCTGCTCAAGTTCTTGGTAAAGAAGGTAAATACGTTCTTGTACGTTTGAACTCAGGAGAAGTTCGTATGATTCTTTCTGCTTGCCGTGCGACTATCGGTCAAGTTGGAAACGAGCAACACGAATTAATTAACATCGGTAAAGCTGGACGTTCACGCTGGAAAGGCGTACGCCCAACAGTTCGTGGTTCTGTAATGAACCCTAACGATCACCCACACGGTGGTGGTGAAGGACGCGCTCCAATCGGACGTAAATCACCAATGTCTCCATGGGGCAAACCGACTCTTGGATTCAAGACTCGTAAGAAAACCAACAAGTCTGATAAATTCATTGTACGTCGTCGTAAAAACAAGTAACGGGGTTGTCTACGGTTCATTTAGGACCGTAGTTCAATCACGAAGGGAGGTTCCACAATGGCTCGCAGCTTAAAAAAAGGACCATTTGTTGATGATCATTTGATGGCTAAAGTCGAGAAATTGAATGAAACTGACAAAAAGCAAGTCGTAAAAACTTGGTCTCGTCGTTCTACAATTTTCCCACAATTCATCGGTCACACAATCGCTGTCTATGACGGACGCAAACATGTACCTGTTTTCATTTCTGAAGATATGGTAGGTCACAAATTGGGCGAATTCGCACCAAGCCGTACTTACAAAGGTCATGCTAGTGACGATAAAAAAACAAGACGCTAATGAGAGGAGGCTTTTAAATGCAAGCTAAAGCTGTCGCAAGAACAGTCCGTATTGCTCCTCGTAAAGCACGTCTAGTAATGGACCTGATCCGAGGTAAGCAAGTAGGAGAAGCAGTTTCTATCTTAAACCTTACACCTAAGGCTGCTTCACCAATTATTGAAAAAGTATTAAAATCTGCTATCGCAAACGCTGAGCACAACTACGAGTTGGACGCTAACAGCCTAGTGATTACTCAAGCATTCGTTGACGAAGGTCCAACACTTAAGAGATTCCGTCCACGTGCTATGGGTCGTGCGAGCGCAATTAACAAACGTACTAGCCACATTACAATCGTTGTATCAGAAAAGAAGGAGGGATAATCCGTGGGTCAAAAGGTAAATCCAGTAGGTCTTCGTATTGGCGTCATTCGTGATTGGGAATCTAAATGGTTCGCAGGAAAAGATTACGCTGACTTCTTACATGAAGACTTGAAAATCCGTGAATTCATCAGCAAGCGTTTGTCTGACGCGTCTGTTTCTAAAGTAGAAATCGAACGTGCTGCAAACCGCGTAAATATCACAATCCACACGGCTAAACCAGGTATGGTAATTGGTAAAGGCGGATCTGAAGTTGAAGCACTTCGTAAAGCTCTTAACAGCCTAACTGGCAAACGTGTACACATCAACATCCTTGAAATCAAAAGAGCAGATCTTGATGCTCAGCTAGTTGCTGAAAACATCGCTCGTCAACTTGAAAATCGTATTTCATTCCGTCGTGCACAAAAACAAACAATCCAACGCACAATGCGTGCTGGAGCACAAGGAATCAAAACAATGGTTTCTGGTCGTCTTGGCGGTGCAGATATTGCTCGTTCTGAATATTACAGTGAAGGTACTGTTCCGTTGCACACACTTCGTGCTGACATCGACTATGCTACTGCTGAAGCTGACACTACTTATGGTAAGCTTGGCGTAAAAGTATGGATCTATCGTGGAGAAGTCCTTCCAACTAAGAAGAATACTGCGGAAGGAGGAAAATAATATGTTATTGCCAAAACGCGTGAAGTATCGCAGAGAACATCGTGGAAAAATGCGTGGTCGTGCAAAAGGTGGTACTGAAGTACATTTCGGTGAGTACGGTATCCAAGCTCTAGAAGCTTCATGGATTACAAACCGTCAAATCGAAGCTGCTCGTATTGCTATGACTCGTTACATGAAACGTGGCGGTAAAGTTTGGATTAAAATTTTCCCTTCTAAGCCATACACAGCAAAACCTCTAGAGGTCCGCATGGGTTCCGGTAAAGGTGCTCCAGAAGGATGGGTAGCTGTAGTAAAACCGGGCAAAGTTTTATTTGAAATTTCTGGTGTGTCTGAAGAAGTTGCTCGTGAAGCTCTTCGTCTTGCATCTCACAAATTGCCAATTAAAACGAAGTTCGTAAAACGTGAAGAAATTGGTGGTGAATCAAATGAAAGCTAATGAAATTCGTGACCTTACCACTGCTGAAATTGAACAAAAAGTAAAGTCTCTTAAAGAAGAACTTTTCAATCTTCGTTTCCAATTAGCGACTGGGCAGCTTGAAAACACTGCTCGCATTCGTGAAGTGCGTAAATCAATCGCACGCATGAAAACTGTGATTCGTCAAAGAGAAATCGCTGCTAATAAATAATAATTAGAGGGGAGGCCCCGCAAACATGAGCGAACGTAACCAACGTAAAGTGTATCAAGGTCGTGTTGTTTCTGACAAAATGGATAAAACCATCACTGTTGTAGTTGAAACATACAAAAAGCATTCACTTTATGGCAAACGTGTAAGATACTCTAAAAAGTTAAAAGCACATGATGAAAACAACCAAGCAAAAATCGGAGACATCGTAAAGGTGATGGAAACTCGTCCTTTATCTGCGACTAAACGCTTTCGTCTAGTTGAAGTTGTCGAAGAAGCCGTTATTATCTAATAAAGTTCGGATTTCTTTTTCCGAAAGGAGGTAACATTAATGATTCAACAGGAGACTCGTTTAAAAGTAGCTGACAACTCTGGCGCACGCGAAGTACTAACGATTAAAGTTCTTGGTGGCTCTGGACGTAAGACGGCTAACATCGGTGATGTCATTGTTTGTACGGTTAAACAAGCAACACCAGGAGGCGTTGTCAAAAAAGGTGAAGTTGTGAAAGCAGTTATCGTTCGTACAAAGAGCGGAGCTCGCAGAAACGATGGATCTTACATCAGTTTCGATGAAAATGCATGTGTCATTATCCGTGACGACAAGAGCCCACGTGGAACTCGTATCTTCGGACCAGTAGCACGTGAACTTCGTGACAACAACTATATGAAAATTGTTTCTCTAGCACCAGAAGTACTTTAATGAATACAATCCGCGACTCAAGGAGGTGCGATTAAATGCATGTTAAAAAGGGCGATAAAGTAGTGGTTATCTCTGGTAAAGATAAAGGTAAACAAGGAGTCATCCTTGCTGCTTTCCCTAAGAATGACCGTGTTTTAGTAGAAGGTATTAACCTTGTGAAAAAACACTCTAAACCAACCCAAGCTAACCCTCAGGGCGGAATTTCTGAACAAGAAGCGCCGATCCACGTATCAAACGTAATGCCGCTTGATCCTAAAACGGGTGAAGTGACACGTGTTGGGTATAAAGTTGAGGACGGAAAGAAAGTCCGTGTAGCGAAAAAATCTGGGCAAGTTCTAGATAAATAGTAAATAAGGAAGGGAGGTCTTTCTCATGAACCGCCTTAAAGAAAAGTATGTAAAAGAAATTACACCTGCATTAGTTTCTAAGTTTGAATACAAATCAGTAATGCAAGTGCCAAAAATCGAAAAAATCGTGATCAACATGGGTGTTGGTGACGCTGTTCAAAATGCTAAAGCAATCGATACTGCTGTTGAAGAATTAACGTTTATCGCTGGTCAAAAACCTGTCGTTACTCGTGCGAAGAAGTCTATTGCTGGATTCCGTCTACGTGAAGGAATGCCAATCGGTGCGAAAGTAACACTTCGCGGAGAGCGCATGTACGATTTCCTTGATAAACTTATTTCTGTATCTTTACCACGTGTACGTGACTTCCGCGGGATTTCTAAGAAATCTTTCGACGGTCGTGGAAACTACACGCTTGGTATTAAAGAACAGTTAATCTTCCCAGAAATTGATTACGATAAAGTAACAAAAGTCCGCGGTATGGATATCGTTATCGTTACGACTGCCAATACGGACGAAGAAGCACGTGAGTTATTAACTCAAGTAGGTATGCCGTTCCAGAAATAATCAATGAAAGGGAGGCGAAATCGTGGCTAAAAAGTCTATGATTGCGAAACAACAACGCAAACAAAAGTTTAAAGTTCAAGAGTATACGCGCTGCGAACGTTGTGGACGTCCACATTCAGTAATTCGCAAGTTTAAACTTTGCCGTATTTGTTTCCGCGAACTTGCATATAAAGGACAAATTCCTGGCGTTAAAAAAGCCAGCTGGTAATCCCCATAAATGGGAAGGAGGTTATTAAATAATGGTTATGACAGATCCGATTGCAGATTTGCTGACTCGTATTCGCAATGCGAACATGGTACGTCATGAGAAGCTAGAAGTACCGGCTTCAAAAATCAAAAGAGAAATTGCTGAAATCTTAAAGCGTGAAGGTTTTATCCGTGACGTTGAATATGTTGAAGACAGCAAACAAGGAATTATCCGTATGTTCCTTAAATATGGCCAAAACAACGAACGTGTTATCACTGGTCTAAAAAGAATCAGTAAACCTGGTTTACGTGTATATGCGAAATCAAATGAAGTACCACGTGTACTTAACGGACTTGGAATCGCAATTATTTCTACATCACAAGGTGTTTTATCGGACAAAGAAGCCCGTGCTAAACAAGCTGGTGGAGAAGTACTTGCTTACGTATGGTAAAAAAAGTTTAAGATGAATGGAGGTGCTTGGTATGTCTCGTATAGGTAAAAAACTAATCGAGATCCCTTCAGGAGTTACTGTGACAAACAACGATAACACAGTGACAGTAAAGGGACCAAAAGGTGAACTGACTCGTACATTTCACCCTGATATGGAAATTAAAATTGAGGACAGCGTCTTAACTGTAAGCCGTCCGTCTGATCATAAAGAACACCGTGCTTTACATGGTACAACACGTAGCTTAATTGCAAACATGGTTGAAGGTGTATCTAAAGGTTTCGAAAGAGGTTTAGAACTTATCGGTGTCGGTTACCGTGCAGCTAAATCTGGAAACAAACTTGTTCTTAACGTTGGATACTCTCATCCAGTTGAAATCGTTCCTGAGGCTGGAGTAGAAGTTGAAGTTCCATCTCAAACGAAAGTAGTCATTAAAGGTATCGATAAAGAGCGTGTGGGAGCTCTAGCTTCTAACATCCGCGCTGTCCGTTCTCCAGAGCCTTACAAAGGTAAAGGAATTCGTTACGAAGGTGAATTCGTTCGCCGTAAAGAAGGAAAAACTGGTAAGTAAGATCGCTTAATGTGAAGAAAGGAGTGACTCGGATGATTACGAAAACTAGCAAAAACGCTACTCGTCTTAAAAGACACGCTCGTGTTCGTGCGAAACTTTCAGGTACTGCTGAAAGACCTCGCCTTAACGTTTTCCGTTCTAACAAGAACATCTATGCTCAAGTAATTGATGATGTTAACGGTGTAACACTTGTAAGTGCTTCTACTCTTGATAAAGATTTAAAGATCGAGAATAGTTCTGACGCTGCAGCTGCTACTAAAGTTGGCGAACTTGTTGCAAAACGTGCTGTTGAAAAAGGAATCTCTAACGTGGTATTTGACCGCGGAGGATACTTATATCATGGACGTGTAAAAGCTCTAGCTGAAGCTGCTCGTGAGGCTGGACTTAAATTTTAATAAAAGAAGGAGGGACACATCCGAATGAGTCGTATTGACCAAAGCAAATTAGAGTTAGAAGAACGCTTAGTTACGGTTAACCGCGTAG
The DNA here is from genome assembly GCF_009937765.1 of Bacillus pumilus. Taxonomy (NCBI): domain Bacteria; kingdom Bacillati; phylum Bacillota; class Bacilli; order Caryophanales; family Bacillaceae; genus Bacillus; species Bacillus pumilus. Next base: position 3,336,857 of record NZ_CP047089.1, read on the forward strand.
CGAAAGTTGTTAAAGGTGGACGTCGTTTCCGTTTTGCAGCTTTAGTTGTTGTCGGTGACAAAAACGGTCATGTAGGTTTCGGTACTGGTAAAGCACAAGAAGTACCAGAAGCGATCCGCAAAGCTGTTGAAGATGCGAAAAAGAATTTAATTGAAGTACCAATGGTTGGAACTACAATTCCACATGAAATCATCGGTCGATTCGGTGCAGGAAACGTTCTATTGAAGCCTGCTTCAGAAGGTACAGGAGTTATCGCTGGAGGCCCAGTGCGTGCGGTTCTTGAGCTTGCTGGTCTAGCTGATATCCTTTCTAAATCTCTAGGTTCTAATACACCGATCAACATGATCCGCGCAACACTTCAAGGTTTAAGTGAACTTAAACGTGCTGAAGACGTTGCGAAGCTTCGTGGAAAATCTGTAGAAGACCTGTTAGGATAAGGAGGGAACAATAATGGCAAATAAATTAGAAATTACCCTCAAACGCAGTGTAATCGGTCGCCCAGAAGATCAGCGTGTCACTGTTCGTACTCTTGGTCTAAAGAAAACAAACCAAACAGTCGTACATGAAGACAATGCAGCGATCCGCGGCATGATTAACAAGGTGTCTCATTTAGTTTCTGTTAAAGAACAATAAAACATTTTTAATCGATAAGGAGGTGCCCAAATGAAACTTCATGAATTGAAGCCTTCAGAAGGTTCACGTAAAGAACGCAACCGTGTTGGTCGTGGTATTGGATCAGGTAACGGTAAAACTTCTGGTAAAGGTCATAAAGGTCAAAACGCTCGTTCTGGCGGCGGTGTACGCCCTGGTTTCGAAGGTGGTCAGATGCCTTTATTCCAACGTCTTCCAAAACGTGGTTTTACAAACATCAACCGTAAAGATTATGCGGTTATCAACTTAGACAGATTAAACAGTTTTGACGAAGGAACGGAAGTAACTCCTGAACTTCTTCTAGAGACTGGTGCAATAAGCAAGTTAAAAGCAGGAGTAAAAATTCTTGGCAACGGTAAATTAGAAAAAAAATTAACTGTAAAAGCCAATAAATTCTCTGCTTCTGCTAAAGAAGCGATTGAAGCTGCTGGCGGTACAGCCGAGGTGATCTAACTTGTTTAAGACAATCTCCAATTTTATGCGCGTGAAAGATATACGGAATAAGATTATATTCACTCTTTTAATGTTAATCGTCTTTCGTATAGGTGCTTTCATCCCTGTGCCTAATGTGAACGCCGAAGTTCTCCAGGCACAGGATCAAATGAGTGTTTTCGGGATCCTCAACACGTTTGGGGGCGGGGCACTTTTCCAATTCTCCATTCTTGCAATGGGGATTATGCCGTATATCACTGCTTCGATCATCATTCAGCTCTTGCAGATGGATGTTGTTCCGAAGTTCACTGAGTGGTCAAAGCAAGGAGAAGTTGGCCGCCGAAAATTAGCACAATTCACAAGGTATTTTACAATTGTTCTAGGTTTTATCCAGGCGTTAGGAATGTCATATGGATTCAACAATATGGCAGGAGGCATGCTGATTGAAAACCCAGGTGTTTCAACGTACCTCTTAATTGCGGTCGTACTCACTGCGGGAACAGCATTTTTAATGTGGCTGGGAGAGCAGATTACTGCTCACGGCGTTGGTAACGGTATTTCGATTATTATCTTTGCTGGTATCATCGCAGGTATCCCTCAAACATTAAAACAAGTGTACGCTCAACAATTTGTAGGTGGAGATGGACAGTTGTTCATGCAAATCCTGAAAATTGCCCTTATTGTTATTGCTATTCTTGTCATTGTTATTGGTGTTATTTACATTCAAATGGCAGTGAGAAAGATTGCGATTCAATATTCAAAAGGAACTGGCCGTGCACAAATGTCTGCTAGTCAAGCAACGCACCTTCCATTGAAAGTGAATCCAGCAGGGGTGATTCCAGTCATCTTTGCCGTTTCTTTCATTATTACTCCGCAGACGGTCGCATCGTTCTTCGGAACCAATAATGTGACAACTTGGATAACCAACAACTTTGACTATACTAAGCCAATCGGTATGACGATTTATGTAGCACTGATTGTTGCTTTCACATATTTTTATGCCTTTGTCCAAGTGAATCCTGAACAAATGGCTGAAAATCTGCAAAAGCAGGGTGGCTATATCCCGGGAGTTCGTCCAGGGAAAATGACTCAAGATAGAATTACGAGCATTTTGTACCGACTCACGTTTGTGGGCGCCATTTTCTTAGCCGTGATTTCAATACTTCCTATCTTTTTCATTCAATTCGCTGGATTACCTTCCGCTGCACAAATTGGCGGCACAAGTCTTCTCATTGTTGTAGGTGTTGCACTTGAAACAATGAAACAACTTGAAAGCCAATTAGTGAAACGAAACTACCGTGGATTTATGAAATAAAAAAGAGGGCTGGGCTCTTGCCCAACCTCTCTAAGTAAGGAAGGGGAAATCCGAAATGAACTTAGTCTTAATGGGGCTTCCGGGTGCTGGTAAAGGCACTCAGGCAGAACGAATTGTTGATGATTATGGGATCCCTCATATCTCAACAGGAGATATGTTCCGCGCTGCTATGAAAGAGGAGACACAACTTGGGCTCGAAGCAAAATCCTTTATCGATAAAGGAGAGCTTGTTCCTGATGAGGTCACAATCGGTATTGTTAGAGAAAGACTTGGCAAAAATGATTGTGAACAAGGTTTTCTTCTGGACGGATTTCCGCGAACAGTCGCTCAGGCTGAAGCTTTAGAAGACATTCTAAAGGACCTTGGCAGAACGATTGATTATGTCATTAATATTAAAGTCGATAAAGATGCTTTGATGGAGCGTCTGACTGGCCGAAGAATTTGCAAAAATTGCGGAGCAACATATCATTTAGTATTCAATCCACCTGCGAAAGAAAATGTTTGCGATAAGTGTGGAGGCGAGCTTTATCAACGTGCAGATGATAATGCAGAAACCGTTTCGACTAGACTTGAAGTAAACTTAAAGCAGACTGAACCTTTACTGAACTTCTATTCAGAAAAAGGATATCTTGCAAACATTGATGGTGCAAAACACATTAACGATGTATATGCAGATATCAAAGACCTGCTTGGGGGATTAAATAAATGATTATCTGTAAAACTCCTCGCGAGCTTGAGATTATGAGAGAAGCTGGACGCATTGTCGCACTGACTCATGAAGAGCTGAAGAAACATATAAAACCAGGTATTTCGACAAAAGAATTGGATCAAATTGCCGAACGTTTTATTACAAAGCAGGGTGCAATCCCATCTTTTAAAGGGTATAATGGTTTTCGCGGGAGCATTTGCGTTTCGGTGAATGAAGAACTCGTTCACGGTATTCCTGGTAAACGGGTTTTACGTGATGGTGACATCATTAGTATCGATATTGGCGCAAAGTTAAATGGCTATCATGGTGACTCTGCTTGGACTTATCCAGTTGGGGTAATCAGTGATGAAGACCGCAAACTACTGGAAGTCACAGAGGAATCTCTATATAAAGGCTTACAGGAAGCAAAGCCAGGCGAACGTCTGTCGAACATTTCCCATGCTATACAAACGTATGTAGAAAACGAGAATTTCTCAGTTGTTAGAGAATATGTTGGACATGGGGTCGGACAGGATCTTCATGAGGACCCTCAAATTCCTCATTATGGTCCGCCCAACAAAGGCCCGCGGCTAAAACCTGGAATGGTGTTGGCCATCGAACCGATGGTGAACGCAGGCAGCCGATATGTGAAAACATTGGCTGATAACTGGACGGTTGTAACGGTTGATGGGAAAAAGTGTGCTCACTTTGAGCATACGATTGCGATTACAGATACAGGTTTTGATATACTGACTAAGATTTAGGTCTTCACTGAAGTCTTTCAGGCCCAAATCGGGCAGGTTGTCTGTATAGTCCAAAGGAAAGAACAAGATCAGTATACAGGTGTCATCGGCATGTTCGGTGGCTGCCATCTACTAATCGCAGACGGAGAAAAGCGTAAATTTCATTCTCCTAAGAAAAAATATCAATCATATAACCTTTTATGGTTGCGTATCTCCGGAAGTTCAGAACAGTATATTCAAAACAGGTCGGGTGATGGATGGACAATTGAGATGAACTCATTTGGACATTTGTCAGAGAGCAAGTTACTGATTTGAAGAAGGGAGAACACTTGAATGGCGAAAGACGATGTAATTGAAGTGGAAGGTACTGTAGCAGAAACTTTGCCAAATGCAATGTTCAAAGTTGAACTAGAGAATGGTCATACAGTTTTGGCTCATGTATCAGGAAAAATCCGTATGCACTTCATTCGCATTTTACCTGGAGACAAAGTTACGGTAGAATTATCTCCATATGACTTAACTCGTGGTAGAATTACGTACCGTTACAAATAAAGCAACTCCGGAAGAAGGAGGTTGGAAACACATGAAAGTGAGACCATCTGTTAAACCTATCTGTGAAAAATGTAAAGTTATTCGCAGAAAAGGAAAAGTAATGGTGATCTGTGAAAACCCAAAACATAAACAAAAACAAGGCTAATAACAAGGAGGTGCCCAAATCATGGCTCGTATTGCTGGTGTAGATATTCCACGTGATAAACGTGTTGTCATTTCTTTAACATATGTTTTTGGAATTGGTCGTACGACTGCGCAACAAGTCCTTAAAGAAGCAGGTGTTTCTGAAGACACTCGCGTTCGCGATCTAACTGAAGACGAACTTGGTAAAATCCGTGATATCATTGACAAACTTAAAGTAGAAGGTGACCTTCGTCGTGAAGTTTCACTTAACATTAAGCGTCTAATTGAAATCGGAAGCTACCGCGGAATCCGTCATCGTAGAGGACTTCCTGTTCGTGGACAAAACACAAAAAACAACGCGCGTACTCGTAAAGGTCCGCGTCGTACTGTAGCTAACAAGAAAAAATAAGTAAAGGAGGTAGTTAAAGAATGGCTGCTGCTCGTAAACAAAATACGCGTAAACGTCGCGTGAAAAAGAATATTGAAGCTGGAATCGCTCATATCCGTTCCACTTTCAACAACACGATTGTAACGATTACTGATGTTCATGGAAACGCAATTTCTTGGTCAAGTGCTGGTGCATTAGGATTCAGAGGTTCTCGTAAATCTACTCCTTTCGCTGCACAAATGGCTGCTGAAACTGCTGCTAAAGGTTCTATCGAACATGGTCTTAAAACACTTGAAGTAACTGTTAAAGGTCCTGGTTCTGGTCGTGAAGCTGCAATTCGTGCACTTCAAGCTGCAGGTCTTGAAGTTACTGCAATCAGAGACGTAACTCCAGTTCCTCATAACGGATGCCGTCCACCAAAACGTCGCCGCGTGTAATTTGTTTGTATAGATTTTGTGTCCCTGTCAATAATGGGTTATGATACAGTTATTTATGAGACGAATACACGACTCGTTGCCTGAGCACATACGGGACTAAACAATGAGGAATTTCGGATGGAATCTCATATGATTCTATTCGAGGTTTCGACGTTTTGAAGGAGGGTTTTATTAGATGATCGAAATTGAAAAACCAAAAATCGAAACGGTTGAAATCAGCGACGATGCCAAGTATGGCAAGTTTGTCGTAGAGCCACTTGAGCGTGGATATGGTACCACTTTAGGGAACTCCCTTCGTCGTATCCTTTTATCCTCACTTCCTGGTGCAGCTGTAACATCGATCCAGATAGATGGTGTCTTACACGAATTCTCAACGATCGAAGGCGTGGTTGAAGATGTTACAACGATTATCTTAAACATTAAAAAGCTTGCACTCAAAATCTACTCTGAAGAAGAGAAGACGCTTGAAATTGATGTACAAGATGAAGGTACTGTAACAGCTGCTGATATTACACACGACAGCGATATTGAAATCTTAAATCCAGATCTTCACATCGCAACTCTTGGCAAGAATGCGAGCTTCCGTGTTCGCTTAACTGCACAAAGAGGTCGCGGGTATAATCCTGCTGATGCAAACAAAAGAGACGATCAGCCAATCGGTGTGATTCCGATCGACTCAATCTATACACCTGTATCTCGTGTGACTTATCAAGTGGAGAACACCCGTGTTGGGCAAATCACTAACTATGATAAATTAACACTAGATGTATGGACTGATGGAAGCACAGGACCGAAAGAAGCGATCGCTCTAGGTTCTAAGATTTTAACTGAACACCTGAACATTTTCGTTGGGTTAACTGACGAAGCTCAGCATGCTGAAATTATGGTTGAGAAAGAAGAAGACCAAAAAGAAAAAGTGCTTGAAATGACAATTGAAGAGCTTGATCTTTCTGTTCGTTCTTACAACTGTTTGAAGCGTGCGGGTATTAATACTGTTCAAGAGCTTGCTAACAAGACAGAAGAGGATATGATGAAAGTTCGTAACCTTGGACGTAAATCTCTTGAAGAAGTGAAAGCGAAACTAGAAGAACTTGGACTGGGTCTTCGTAAAGACGATTGACTAGTTTCATTGTGAACTAGGATTTTCGTGTGTTTTTTATTCATACAGCATTCTCTAACTAAGGAGGGGACATCACATGGCATACAGAAAGCTAGGACGCACTAGTGCACAACGTAAAGCAATGCTTCGTGACCTAACGACTGATTTGATCATCAACGAACGCATCGAAACAACTGAAACACGTGCGAAAGAACTTCGCTCTGTAGTTGAAAAAATGATCACTCTTGGCAAACGCGGAGATCTTCATGCTCGCCGTCAAGCTGCAGCTTACATTCGTAATGAAGTAGCTAACGCTGAAACAAACCAAGATGCACTTCAAAAATTATTCGCTGACGTTGCAACTCGCTACGAAGATCGCCAAGGTGGATACACTCGTATCATGAAGCTTGGACCTCGTCGCGGCGATGGCGCACCAATGGCTGTCATTGAATTAGTTTAATCACATAGCGTGTATCTAAGAAAGGGCGGGACAGTTCATAACTGGATCTATGCCCTTTTTTAGATACTACGGCTTTTTAGCAAGAAGCAAAGAAGAGGTTGAGCTGAGAGGAGGTCCGGTAGAGATGGGGAAGACATTAATTGACGTAAAGGACATTGTATTTCGTTATCACAAGGATGCGGAGAAGCCCGCTTTAGATCAAGTGTCATTGCATGTGAATCAAAATGAATGGCTCGCCATTGTTGGTCATAACGGTTCAGGTAAATCCACACTTGCCCGTGTACTGAATGGGCTCATTTTACCGGATGCTGGAACGGTCAAGGTTGGAGAGATTGAGCTAAAAGAAGAGAGTGTCTGGGATATTCGCAAAAAAGTCGGAATGGTCTTTCAAAACCCAGATAACCAATTCGTTGGCTCAACGGTTCGTGATGATGTGGCTTTTGGTTTAGAAAATAATGGGGTTGAGCGGGAACTGATGATAGAACGTGTAGATTGGGCTGTGAAACAGGTCAATATGCAGGAGTTTCTTGATCAAGAGCCGCACCATCTATCAGGCGGGCAAAAGCAGAGAGTCGCCATTGCAGGTGTACTTGCCGCAAGCCCTGACATCATGATCTTGGATGAAGCAACATCAATGCTTGATCCGATTGGCCGTGAAGAAGTGTTAGAGACTGTTAGACTACTGAAGGAACAAGGAACGGTCACAGTCATTTCCATCACACATGATTTAGACGAAGCCGCCAAGGCAGACCGGGTCATTGTCATGAATGGCGGGAAAAAATTTGCCGAGGGAACCCCAGAGGAAGTTTTTGAATTAGACGAGCAGCTAGTTCAAATTGGACTTGATCTGCCATTCTCCTATCGGTTGAGCAAACAATTGAAGCAGCAAGGCGTACCGCTTGCAAATGCCCATTTGACACAAGAAGGATTGGTGAAAGAGCTATGGACATTACGATCAAAGAATTAGAGCATCGTTATCAAATGAAAACGCCGTTTGAGCGTCTCGCTTTGTATGATGTCAATGCTTCCATCCAAGAGGGCAGCTATGTCGCTGTCATTGGTCATACAGGCTCTGGCAAGTCCACGTTGCTGCAGCATTTAAATGGCTTGCTCAAACCAACGAAGGGGAGCATTGCGCTTGGGGATACCGTCTTACAAGCCAATAAAAAGCAGAAGGATTTAAAGTCCCTTCGGAAAAAAGTAGGCATCGTGTTTCAGTTTCCTGAGCATCAGCTTTTTGAAGAAACGATCCTTAAGGATATCTGCTTTGGTCCGATGAATTTCGGTGTTCCTCAGCAGAAGGCAGAAGCAAAGGCGAAAGAAATGCTGAAACTAGTTGGTCTTCCTGAATCCTTATTATCTCGATCTCCTTTTGAACTAAGTGGCGGTCAAATGAGACGTGTGGCGATTGCAGGTGTTCTAGCGATGGAGCCAGAAGTGCTTGTGCTGGATGAGCCGACTGCAGGGTTAGATCCACGCGGACGGAAGGAAATCATGGACATGTTCTATGAGCTTCATCAAAAGGCTAATCTCACCACGATTCTGGTTACACACAGTATGGAGGATGCCGCTCATTATGCAGATCAAATGATTGTGATGCATAAAGGAACGGTGAAGGCGACAGGCACGCCGAGAGAATTGTTTGCCAATCGTACAGACATGTCTTCATTTGGTCTCGACCTCCCAGAAACGATTAAATTCCAGCAGACTGTAGAAGAAAAACTGGGTATTACGTTTCCGAGGCCGCTTCTGACCATGGATGAAATGGCAGAAGCCTTAACAGCTCTTTATCAGGAGGACACGACATCATGATGGATAGTATGATTATCGGCAAATATGTGCCAGGTACATCCTTTGTCCATCGTCTTGATCCAAGGACAAAGCTGTTATCAATTTTCTTTTTTGTCTTTATTGTCTTTTTTGCTAATAATTACATCACCTACGGACTTTTAGGGATCTTTACCCTTCTTGTGGTGATGGTGTCTCAGGTGCCGCTATACTTTATTCTTAAAGGAATGAAGCCGATCCTATGGATTGTCCTGTTTACCTTCATTCTGCATATTTTTATGACAAAGGATGGCGCCTTGCTATTTCACTTTGGTTTTTTAAATATTTATGAAGAAGGTCTAAAGCAGGGGATTTTCATTTCACTCCGTTTTGTCTATCTCATCATGATGACGACACTTCTGACGTTAACCACAACGCCTATAGAAGTGACAGACGGTATGGAAAAGTTGCTTCACCCATTCCGTAAAATCAAACTGCCCGTTCATGAGCTTGCTCTCATGATGTCCATCTCTCTTCGGTTTATTCCAACCTTACTAGAAGAGACAGACAAAATCATGAAGGCACAAATGGCAAGAGGTGTTGATTTTACAAGCGGACCTCTTAAAGATCGCATGAAAGCCATCGTTCCCTTACTTGTCCCGCTTTTCGTCAGTGCGTTTAAGCGTGCAGAGGAACTAGCGACTGCTATGGAAGCGAGAGGCTATCGCGGAGGAGAAGGACGGACGAAATACCGTCAGCTTGTCTGGGGCATGAAAGACACGTTCACATTGCTCCTGTTCATCCTGTTAACAGCACTCCTTGTGCTTCTGAGAAATTAGGTGATTCCTAGATGAAGGTCAAATGTACCGTATCCTATGATGGGACACATTTTAAAGGCTATCAGGTGCAGCCTGGGCAGCGGACAGTTCAGACGGAGATCGAGTCTGCTCTTGCAAAAATGCACAAACAGGATGAACTGGTTCCGATTGTGGCTTCTGGCCGGACGGACAGCGGCGTCCATGCGAAGGGGCAGGTCATCCATTTCGACACGCCGCTCTCGATTCCGATGGAAAGATGGCCTTTTGCCCTCAATAGTCTCCTGCCGGATGACATCAGAGTTCTAAAGGCTGAGGAAGTGGATGAGTCGTTTCATGCACGTTTTAGTGTCGTTTCGAAGGAGTACCGTTATAAGGTCTCAACGGAAACGCACCAAAATGTGTTCACGAGACAGTATGCCTGCCACTTTCCTTACCGGTTGGATGCAGACAAAATGAGAGAAGCTGCTGGATACCTTATTGGCACACACGATTTCACAAGCTTTTGTGCAGCCAATACAGAGGTTCAGGACAAGGTGAGGGAGATTTACACCCTTGAGTGGAAAAACGTCTCAGACGGGCTTGAAATGCGCGTGAGAGGAAATGGCTTTTTATACAACATGGTGCGAATTATCGCTGGAACGTTACTTGAAGTCGGATCTGGTAAATTCCACCCTGATGAGATAAAAGCCATGCTTGCCGCCCGAAATCGCGAAGCGGCAGGCAAGACTGCGCCTAGTCACGGACTGTATTTATGGGAAGTTTTCTATGACAACTAAACCAGGTGTAACATGTTCTTGACACAGGAAGCAGAAAGTTATAAGATATCATATGGTATGTATTTCAACCCCACAAATAAGCCCCGGAAGACTTATCTTGTGTTTTGAAATAGAACGTAGCATTTGATTCAAGGAAAAATCATTGATTTATTTAGGAGGGAAACTCATGCGTACAACACCAATGGCGAACGCAAGCACAATTGAGCGCAAATGGCTAGTTGTTGATGCGGCAGGCAAGACTCTAGGTCGTCTATCTACTGAAGTAGCATCACTTTTGCGCGGTAAGCACAAACCAACTTATACACCACACGTTGATACAGGTGATCATGTAATCATCATCAATGCTGAGAAAATCGAATTAACAGGTAAGAAATTGACGGACAAAATTTACTACCGTCACACAATGCACCCAGGTGGTTTGAAACAAAGAACTGCTCTTGAGATGCGTACAAACTACCCTGAAAAAATGTTGGAGCTTGCTATCAAAGGTATGCTTCCAAAGGGTCCATTAGGCCGTCAAATGTTCAAAAAATTAAATGTGTACCGTGGTTCTGAGCATCCACATCAAGCACAACAACCTGAAGTTTACGAACTTCGCGGTTAATTATAAGGGAGGTTAACAATTTGGCACAGGTTCAATATTACGGTACAGGTCGTCGTAAAAGTTCTGTAGCGCGCGTTCGCTTAGTTCCAGGTGAAGGCCGTATCGTCGTTAATAATCGTGAAATTACTGAATACATTCCATTCGCTGCTTTAATCGAAGACGTGAAACAACCTTTGAACATCACAGAAACAGCTAACAGCTACGATGTTCTTGTAACTGTTCACGGTGGTGGATTCTCTGGTCAAGCTGGAGCAATTCGTCACGGTATCTCTCGTGCTCTTCTAGAAGTAGATCCTGAGTACCGTACATCACTTAAACGTGCTGGACTTCTTACTCGTGACCCACGTATGAAAGAGCGTAAGAAATACGGTCTTAAAGGCGCACGTCGCGCACCTCAGTTCTCAAAACGTTAATCAATTTTATATTGTATGGACGTTTTACAAAGGTTTGTTACAAACAAACCTTATAAAAAAAGCATCAGCTTCGTGCTGGTGCTTTTTTTTTGTGCCTTTTTATGTAGATAAATCATGACTGGTCTCTTCCTCTTGAATACGTATAAAATATGAGTATAGAAGTTTTCTGTTAAAAAAGATGGAGGTTGTCCTATGAATCTAACGACAGAAAGATGTCTCATTCGACCATTTACAGATGATGATTGGCAGGATGTCTATGCCTATACATCTGATCCGGTCGTGATGAAGTATATTCCGGAAGATGTATTTTCTAAAGAAGATGCGAAGGATTTTGTCAAAAATAATCGTCATGAAGATGCTAAGTATGTCGCTGTCCTATTAAAAGAAGATCAAACATGCATTGGGCATATCTCATTTCATCCTTACTTTGGTGATCACACGTATGAAATTGGCTGGGTCTTCAATCCTGCATATCAAAACAAGGGCTATGCATCTGAAGCGGCTTATGCTGTCCTACATCATGGTTTTCGCACAATGAATTTGCATCGAATCATTGCCACTTGTCAGCCTGAAAATGTGCCATCGTGGAGATTGATGGAGAAAATGGGGATGAGAAGAGAGGGTTATTTTAAAAAGTGTATACCACAGGAAAACGAGTGGTGGGATGAGTTTTACTATGCCATCTTACGAGAGGAATGGAAAGCTTGATAAGTATTCATGATATGAAGTAATTCGTCATTCCAAATTTCCCTCGACTTTCTCTATTGATATAATCAGATCAAATAAGCAGAAGAGGGGCGCGCGCATGAGGATCTTTGATGCACATTTTCATATCATTGATTTTAATTTTCCCATTCAAGAAAACCAAGGGTATATACCGCCTAGTTATGATGTGAATGATTATAAGAGAGAGACGGCTGATCTAGGGATTGTAGGTGGAGCCATCGTCTCTGGATCATTTCAAGGCTTTGATCAAGGCTATTTGTTGAAAGCGCTGGATGAACTGGGTCCAGGTTTTTGCGGGGTGACTCAATTGCCTTTTACAGCAACTGATGATGAAATTGTTCATTTGGATCAACATGGGGTAAAGGCTTTACGTTTTAATGTGAAGCGGGGCGGTTCGGAGGATATTTCGAAGCTCGATTATTTTGCGAGAAGAGTGTATGAGCTGGCTGGGTGGCATAGTGAGCTTTACATAGATGCTAAGCACCTCCCTGAAATATCATCAATGCTTGAAAAACTGCCTGCTATTTCAATTGATCATTTAGGCTTATCGGAAGAAGGCTTGCCGCATTTGCTCAAGCTGGTTGATAAAGGGGTTCGAGTGAAAGCAACAGGTTTTGGACGCGTTGATTTAAACGTTGAACATGCATTGACGTCCATTTATCAAACGAATCCTGATGCATTGATGTTTGGTACAGACCTTCCATCCACAAGAGCAAAGCGTCCATTTGAATACGGTGATGTTGAGTTGGTTCAACAGCTCTTTGATGAAAAAGCAGCTGATCACATCTTATATAAGAACGCACATCAATGGTATTTTGGTCAATAATTCATAGGAGGTGTGTTCAATGGGATTCAGTCAACTGACGTTCAGAGAAGCCAAGCTGGATGATCTCGACAAAATCGTCTTCATGCTCGCGGATGACATGTTAGGTCAAAAAAGAGAGCGTTACACGCAACCTCTATTAGAAAGCTATATCGAAGCCTTTCAATCAATAGATGCTGATCCAAATATTGAACTCATTGTTGCGTGTGATCAGGAAGAAGCTGTCGGTGTTCTCCAATTGACCATGACGCCATTTCTTACACATCAAGGAGGATGGAGAGCTTTAATAGAAGGAGTTCGTACGGCCTTGACTCATAGAGGAAAAGGAATTGGCACGATGTTGATAAAAAGGGCTATTCAACATGCAAGCGACCGCGGCTGTCATATGATTCAGCTAACAACAGACAAACAGAGACCAGATGCACGTCGTTTTTACGAAAAGTTGGGCTTTGAAGCTACGCATGATGGGATGAAGCTGCAACTGCCTCATGAATAAAATCATCAAACGGAGGGGATTCACAAACCCCTTCTTTTTTGTTTCTTTATTTCAAATATTTGTTATATTGAAGATGAGAATCTATAGTGGTTGGGAAAGGAAATATATTTGAATAAAACAAAAGAAGATCTTTTGACATTTGTCATGAAAAACAAAAAGGACATATCAGCGACAATGATTGAAAATGAAGATGTAGTATTAGATTGGAATGGTGATCAAGAAACACCACTTGCAAGTACGGTGAAATTAATGGTTTTGTTTCATTTTGTTAAAACCGTCTCTAGCGGTGACACCAAGCTAGATGAAAAAGTGGCATTGTCTGATATAGAGCGGTTTTATATTGATAGAACAGACGGTGGTGCTCACACATACTGGCTGGAGGTCAATGATTTTTCTGAACATGCAACTTTATTAGATGTTGCCAAAGGGATGATGCAATTCAGTTCGAATGCTTGTACTGATTATTTGATTGACCGGCTGGGCTTAGATAAGATCAATAATCAGATGAAACAAGAAGGTCTTACAGAACATGATGAAGTCATGCCACTGACACCCAAGCTGTTGTGGCCAGCCTATATATCTGATCATGAGCGGGATGCATTCAAGCAAATGAGCGATGTAACTGATGAACAATACAAATCTCTGATAATTGATATTTTTAATATCATGAAAAATGACCCAGAGCATAAAAAGGCGTTAGAAGAAAAATTGATGAAAAAAGACTTGTTAAGCTTGCGGATTCAATCATTACTGACGCAAAAAATGACAAGGTCTACAACGAATCAATATGCACATTTTATGAAACGTCTACAGGATGAGCTGTTAACAACAGAAGAAAAGAGTCTTTTTAGCCAAATTGTGCTGGGAGAAACATTGAAGACGGAAAAAGATCAATATATTTGGTATAAAAGCGGAGCGACGTTGTTTGTTTTCACAGCTGCTTTATATCGAAAAACAGATACATCCTCTATATCCATTTCTCTTTTTATCAATGATCCAAAAGCGAACAATTCTCACTGGATTGAGGAAGTATTCAACGAATTTATGCTTACTGCAGCAGGGGATCAAAACTTTCGACAACGATTGATTCAGGCTTTTACTAAATAACCATCAAAAAACAGAGGGAGACACCCCTCTGTTTTATTATTTCTGCATGGGAAACACTCTATATACATCTTGCCGTTTCTCTTTTGACTTCACAACTCCATCAACCAGTTCCTTCTGCCAAAGTTCTACATTGTCTTGGTATTCTTTAAAGGAGTGAGGGAGCTTTTTTTCTAGTTGCTGTCTATTAAACGTGACAGCTGGTTCATTGTTTGAGCTCATCTTGAGGGTTACCTGCTCAACATTATCGACAAGGATAAAAAATGCGAATGCGTTGTATAAATACGTTTTCTCAATCGTGTTCTTTTGATCAAACCAGTATGCGTCAAATTGTTCTTCTGTGTCATTGGCATTTTCTTTCACGCCATACGTCACTTTTAGCTCTTTTTCATCTACGATTTCATATTCACGAATCACGTTACCTGGAAGATCTGATAAAATAGCGCCAATTGCTCCGTTGTCTCCAATATAAGAACTTTTGTGTTTGGAGAGCTGTTTTAATGATATGTCTTCTATTCCTTTTATGTCGCTTTTCTGCTCGGTCGCTTGACTGCCGCATCCAGATAAGACGACTGTTAGTAGCAATAGGATATATATCCACTTCTTCATGAATTTTGCCCCTTTTCTATTCTTTCTATATATAAATGTTCATTTTATCACAATTTTCCAATCCGTTAGCTCATTGATTTCCATTTACTGAACTGCATGTTTTGTTCAAACCAACGAACAATACAAAGAAAAAAGGAGTTCAGTCTATGGCAGAGGTTCTTTCATTTTATCAATTGAAAACAAAACGAGATGTCACGCTTGAAAAGAAGCTGTTGCGTACATTGTCTCTTCAACAGGTGACGGATGCTTCTGAGAAATTCACGAAGAAGCTGTTCCCTTTTGCAGATGATCCAGCTGGGATTATGAGTGATGGCTGTATTGATTTCGCCATTGAGGCCTTTTTAGCAGGTGGGAGATACGGTGAGTCGAGTAAGTACGGTGAATCATTCGATGATATAAAGAAGCGGTCAGTTCATGAAGAAAATGAGCTGGTTGAGGAGCTAGCGGGGTGTTTGCAATCGTGGGGGAATATGTTCCGAATGGAGCGGAAGATGTCGTGTCTATATCCATTTGCGAAGGATTTTTTAAGCATGTGGTGGCAGGAAGGCTTTCGAGAATCAGAAAAAAGGCATAAGCTTCGGCTGCACTAAGCATATTTCCAGCCCTTGTCCCATATCTATAAAATAATGGTGTATGGGAGGGACAGGGATGAAAAGAAAGCTGAAATGGACAGGTTTTTTAATCGGGTTTATCGTCCTCTTATTCTTATTCAGGTTTCAGTTTCTAAATGATGATTCGTGGAAATCGTGGAACTTGCCTTTGAGCGGCAAGATCATCTATTTAGATCCGGGTCATGGCGGTCCAGATGGCGGGGCTGTTGGAGGAGAGTTGCTTGAAAAAGAGATTGCACTAGATGTATCCATGAAGATACGTGACTATTTACAGGAGCAGGGTGCCCTTGTTCTTATGACCCGCGAAGATGATTCTGATTTATCATCAAAGAACACAAAGGGATATGCTCGGAAGAAAGCGGAGGATTTAAGAAACCGTGTAAAAGCCATCAATGAGTCTGAAGCGGATTTCTATTTAAGTATTCATTTAAATGCGATCCCATCAAACAAATGGAGCGGCGCACAGACGTTTTTTTACGGGAAATATGAAGAGAATGAAAAGGCAGCGAAGTTCATTCAAGATGAATTACGCAATAATCTTGAAAACACAGATCGAAAGGCGAAGCGGATCAATGGCATTTATTTAATGCAAAATGTGACGAAGCCAGGAGCTCTTGTGGAGATTGGATTTCTCTCCAATCCGAAAGAGGCCAGTCAGCTGGCAACACCTAAATATCAAGATCAAATTGCTGCCTCCATTTATAAAGGCATTTTAAGATATTTGACAGAGCAAAAAGAGCCGCCTGAATAAGGGGCTTTTTCCTTTTGAACGAAGGCAAACAGGACAGACATTGTAAGGATATGTATGATATACTTGGATTGTAAACGAATTCAATAAAGGGTGAGGTTCTGCTATGATCGGACAAGATGATGTGAGAAAACTAGTTGGGAAGATGGACGAACCTTTCCTACATATACCGCTTGGTGAGCTGGATGCCATCAAGGAAATCAGCCTAAAGCCTGAAAAAGAACATGTGAGTTTAAAGGTGGCTATTGCTAAAACGGGTACTGCTGAGCAAATGAAACTGCAGCAAGACATCGTACAAGCCTTGAAAGCAGAGGGTGCTAACACAGTAGGACTTCGTTTTGAAGAACTGCCTCAGGAAACTCTTGAAAGGTTTATGCCGTCACAAGATGAGGAAGAAAACCTACTCAATTCTAAAAATCCTCCTGAATTCCTTGCGATTGCGAGTGGAAAGGGAGGCGTTGGGAAATCCACCGTGTCTGTCAACCTTGCTGTAGCACTGGCTCGTCTAGGAAAAAAAGTTGGACTGATTGATGCAGATATTTATGGCTTTAGTGTACCGGATATGATGGGAATCACCGTCAGACCAACGGTTAAAGGGGAAAAAATTATTCCTGTGGAACGCTTTGGTGTCAAAGTGATTTCAATGGGCTTTTTTGTTGAAGAAAATGCACCGGTCATTTGGAGAGGACCGATGCTTGGTAAAATGCTAAATAACTTCTTCCACGAAGTAGAGTGGGGAGAATTAGATTACTTACTATTAGACCTTCCGCCTGGAACTGGAGATGTGGCGCTTGATATTCATACAATGCTTCCAAGCTGTAAAGAAATCATTGTCACAACACCGCATCCTACAGCTGCCTTCGTTGCTGCTAGAGCAGGCGCAATGGCACTTCAAACAGATCACGATGTGCTAGGGGTCGTTGAGAATATGAGCTATTATGAAAGCAAAAAAACAGGTGAAAAAGAATATGTCTTTGGAAAAGGGGGCGGGGACAAGCTAGCGGAAGAACTACGAGTATCGGTCCTTGGTCAAATACCTTTAAGACAGCCTGACTGGAATGAAGATGATTTTGCTCCATCTGTCTATGATGCGAGTCATCCGACCGGAGAAGTGTATCAACACATTGCGAATAAAGTCATTGAACAATTAGCAGTAAAAGCATAATGAAAGCCCGAGTGGATGTAAGTCCACTCGGGTGATGTTTAACTGCCGCTTTCTTTTGATCCAGAATCACTACTTTCAGATGCTGCTTTTTTAAGCTCATCTTCGAATTTCTTCTTATAGAGAGGACTGCTTAATGTTTCCGTAATCACTTTTTCTAAATGCTTTCTGAACTCTTTGCTTTTTACCAGTTCACCGTATTTCTTTTCCATTTCAGGATCCTTGAGAATATCCATCATCAATTGCTGATAGTCAGGGTCTTTCATTAACTGTTTTAACATCTTTTCATGCTGTTGCTGCATGGATTTTGCGAAAGTCTCGGCAAATTTAGAATCCTCAAAGACCTTCTTCCAGAACTCTTTGCCTTTATCAGAAGTCAGTGTTTTCTCTATCGTTTGTTTCACAGTTTGTTCATCCATTACCAAAGCTTCATTCATTGCCTCGTCATTTAATAACTGTTGAATGGCCTTTTTACCGTCATCTGTCTTCAATATATCGACGACCATTTTCTTTGTTTCGTCATAGTCCATATTAGATGAGGATTGGGTTTTGGGAGCACAAGCTGTTAGAGATAAAAGGAGAAAACAGCTCATTATACGCAAGATGCCTTTTGACATACTGTGGCTCCTTTCGTTACATGTCTTACTTTTAATATGAATGTTTCACGTAAATTTATACATAACAAAAATAGGGGTTGGATCAATTCAATGAAAAGTCGGGATTTAGTTCGTTTTTTCTTCTCTGTGCTAGCTGTTGGAGCGGTCATTACAAGCGTGGTAGGCTTTGCGCTGGAGTGGGGGAAATATCAGAAGCTTTTTATATCATTTGAAATACTAGAAATCGCATCTGTGTTGTTTTGGTTCATTGGTGTGGGGATGATTTTTAGTGTCATTAGCCAGATGGGGTTTGTTGTCTTTTTAACGGTGCACCGATTTGCCCTAGAGATATTCCGATCACATTCATTATGGAATACCATTCAGCTGTTTCTGGTGATCTTTGTGCTGTTTGATTTAGCTTACTTGCGATTTTTGTTTTTCGGGGAGAACGAATCATTTCTTCCATACCTATGGCTGCCTGTCTTTATCGGTGTGTTCGCATTGATCGTGTCTTACTTTAAACAGCAGCAGTCCTCTAAGAAAACATTTGTTTCCGCAATGTTTCTCATGGTTGTCATCACCGCGCTAGAATGGTTCCCGGCGCTCAGAGTCAATGAAGAGGACTGGCTGTATCTAATGCTATTCCCGCTATTAGGCTGTAATGCGTTTCAGTTATTAGCTATGCCGCGGTTTTCAAAGGCGAAAGCTACTTAACTTCAGATGATCTAGTTTTGGTATTGGAGATCAGTTCGCCAACCGTCACGTTTTTAAGGTTTTTCTCTTTGATTTGTTTCAAAATAGCTGGTAAGGCTTGAGCGGTTTGGGTTGCTGAATCTGAGGCATGTAGGAGAACAATGTCTCCGTTTTTCATTCGATCATTTACATTTTGAACAATCTGATCGACGCCTGGATTCAGCCAATCCTGTGAATTGACGCTGTAATGGACAACGGTATAACCGTACTGTGTGGCAATTTTTAATGCTTTTTCGTTAAATTGCCCAGTTGGCGGTCTTAATAGTTGAATGTCATCTAGTCCAAGCTTTTGAAATGAATTTTGTGCCCGGACAAGATCTTGCTTGATTTCACTATCTTCAAGCTGGCTATAATTTTTATAAGCATAGCCAAGGCTGCCAATTTGGTGGCCGTCCTCTCTAATTTGTTTGACGATATCCGGATGACGCTCAGCCCAAGAAGCAGACAGAAAAAAAGTAGCGTTCTTTATATCGTACTCTCGAAGGACATTTAAAATAGGCACAGCCTTCTCATCTCCCCAGCCGATATTAAAAGTGAGGGAGACATGTTTTGAGGAAGTCTCGCCTTTATAAATAGCTCGGGGTCCGTGTTCTGTTTTAAATACCGACAGCGGCGGCGCCTTTTGTACATAAAAAAAGGTTGCAGCTGCAAGGGCTGCTACAAGAATAATGACAACTTGCTTCAGCCGTTTAATAGGCAACACATATAATCGACTCAATTCAAACACTCCTGCCTTGTCCGAGATTGTTACTTGATTGTATGCAGGACAAGGGTTTGAGATGCACAATAAAACTATTTCAAAAAAAATTTTGAAAAGGCGTTGACCAATAGAATATTTTCGTGATATATTATTAATCGTCGCTGACACACAGTGGCAAACACAAAAACGCTTCGGGAAATAAACTTGAAAAAAGTTGTTGACATAAGATGAAGCGAAATGTTATATTATTAAAGCCGCTAAGAACGGCGAAGATGATCTTTGAAAACTAAACAAGACAAAACGTACCTGTTAATTCGAGTTTTTATAAAAAATCCTATGATGTTTCATAGGTAGTCAGTCAAACGCTGACGAGGCAGGATGTGATCACATGCTAAGTTCGCTACATCGTGTAGCAACGCATGTGTGATATGCATCCTGCATACCTCGGAGAGTTTGATCCTGGCTCAGGACGAACGCTGGCGGCGTGCCTAATACATGCAAGTCGAGCGAAGAAGGTCCATCAGGTTTGGTGGCGATAGCG
This sequence comes from Bacillus pumilus, assembly GCF_009937765.1. Taxonomy (NCBI): domain Bacteria; kingdom Bacillati; phylum Bacillota; class Bacilli; order Caryophanales; family Bacillaceae; genus Bacillus; species Bacillus pumilus. The sequence continues at coordinate 3,356,992 of NZ_CP047089.1, forward strand.
AAGAGGTCACACCCGTTCCCATACCGAACACGGAAGTTAAGCTCTTCAGCGCCGATGGTAGTTGGGGGTCTCCCCCTGTGAGAGTAGGACGCCGCCAAGCTTCTATAAGGATCAGTTCCATTTGGAACTGGTCTTTTTTGTTTTTTAAGAAAAGGAACAAACACCCGATCTGACATGGATACATATACTAAACTACCATCTAAAACATTCTTAATTTTGTATACAATTGAAAGCGCTAGGGCATACTGAAGCTATAAGTGGAGGTGTCACAATGGACAAAAAAGAGCGAGAAGCGATTTGTTTGATTTGTGAAGAGAAAAAGACAAAAGGAATTTATTTATATCATCAGTTTTTGTGCCGAGACTGTGAGCGAAAGTTAATATCTACATCGACCTCGGATCCTAGCTATTCCGACTATGTGAGAAAGCTTAAAAATCTTCATACGCCGCCTTTGTATTCATAGACCACTAGATGGTCTTTTTTTATGAGCTATGAAGGATTGGGCCTGTTTTTTTGGAACTTAGTTTGGACATCATCCGTAATTCATAATAAGATAAACAGAGAGCCGTAATTCATAATAAGATAAACAGAGAGCCTGATTATTCATAGGAGTCGATAAACATGAAATCAATCTTTTATACTTTTATATGGTCCATCCTCTCTACTTTTTTTTCGCTTGTGATTTTAACCGTCAGTATAGGGGTCTTCCATCATCATGCTGGATTATCGATACTGTATGCGATGATTGGGTGGGGTGTGTTGTTTGTAGGGAGCAGATGGACTGCTTTCCAATTGTTTTTAAAGAAACACGGACTGTCTCGTAGTGATTATGTATATATCAAACAGCATTTAAAAGAAGCAGGGCAAAAGCTTGTGCGTTTAAAAAAAGCTTTATTTGCTGTGAAAAACGTACAAACGATCAAACATAATTATGAAGTTTTTCGGCTTGCACGACGAATCTATACAATAACAAAAAAAGAGCCAAATCGATTTTATGATGCACAGCGCTTTTATTTTGAAAGTTTGGATTCCGTCGTTGAACTAACTGAGAAATATGCACTGTTGTATAATCAGCCTAATCGTAGCCATGAGCTGGAAATGACATTAAGCCAAACCCGAGTGACATTGACAGAGCTGCAAAAGCAATTGACGAATGATTTGCAACAAGTGTTAGGAAGAGATATAGAAGCTCTTCATATTGAGCTTGAAGTAGCAGATAAAATGATGAAGAAATAGATGAAAGGAGTCAAACACGATGAAATCGGAAGATCGCGCCACAACATCACCTGCCTCCACTACTGATCTCCAGTTTCGGTTGTTTGATACCTTATCTGATGAAGAGAAAAGGGAAGCCGTTCAGCGTGCTAAGCAGATCCCTGACAATCCGCAAAAGCTCCTTTTCTATGGTACACGTGTGCAGGAACGATTATTGGAACAATCACAACAGATGATGAAATATGTTGAGAAAAAAGATATCGATCAAATAGGAGACGTGCTTGAGGCCTTTTTGCAGCAGTTACATGTAGTGGAGCCAGAGGATTTGGTGCCGAAGAAACAGGGCTTTTTTTTGAAATGGTTTCAACGCGATAAGCGATCTACTCAGGAGACCATATCACGTTTTCGACATGCAAAATCACAGATCGAGAGATTGTCAGCAAGGCTTCAATATGCAAGAGGCGTATTAATCTCGGACCATATGTTATTAGAGCGTTTATTTGAAGAAAATCAAACGTATTTCCAAGAGATGACGCTGCAGGTTGCAGCAGTTGAAGAGAAAATAACCATGTTAGAGCAGCAGCCTCTTTCAGAAACGCAAATTTCTGTTGAACGGACGTTAGAGGAGCAATTGATGAGTCAAGAAGTCAATGTAGAAGAGTATATGGAGAGACTAAAGGAACGAAAGTATGATTTGCTGTTAAGCCGGCAGATTGCATTGCAATGTAATGCTCAAATTCGGATGATCCAGCATACGAATCATACATTGGCTAATCACATTCAATCAACAGTTTCAGCCTCTATTCCTCTATGGATCAACCAAATGTCGATTGCATTAACGCATATACAGCAGCGGGCCAATTCAGCTCTAGAGAGCCGAATTCAAAAAACATATGAAAATGTATCAAAGCAGCAGGGGCAGATTCTTGAAGAGGCATCTTTATCCCCTGTAGATACATTGAAACAGGTTCAACGTCAATTAGCTGAAACATTACAGGAAACGTTACAGGTGAAAGAGCATGGAAGCCAAGAACGGGCTCAATTGAAAAACAGTATGTATGAGGCAGAGCAGCAGTTGGCAAATCCAATAAAGGAATGAGAAACCATCTTTCGGTTCACTTATTTGAACGTTATAATAGACATAAGATATCGTTAAAGTGAAAAGGGTCGATTTGTTTGAAAACACCTTTATATACAGCATTAGCACAGCATGCGGAAAAGAAGCCTTATTCTTTTCACGTTCCAGGACATCACAATGGAGATGTCTTTTTTGATGAGGCACGGTCTCACTATGCTTCAATTCTTCAGCTGGATGTGACAGAGCTTGAAGGTCTTGATGATCTTCATCACCCGACTGGGGTCATCCAAGAGGCAGAACATTTATTAACTAAGCTATATGATTCAGATCAAAGCTTCTTCCTTGTGAATGGCACAACAGTCGGAAACTTGGCGATGGTGATGACAGCATGCCGCACGGGAGACGAAATTTTCGTCCAGCGAAATTGCCATAAGTCTGTCTTTCATGCGATCGAACTTGCAGGGGCAACGCCTATTTTGATAGACGCTGAGATAGACCCACACTTGCACGTTCCAACACATGTGGCGGAAGATACAGTGAGAAAAGCCATAGCAAAACATCCTCATTGCAGGGCAATCATTTTGACTTATCCGAACTACTACGGACATGCAGCTGATTTATTAAAGCTGATTCACATGTGTCATGAAGCAGGTATGATTGTGTTGGTTGATGAGGCACATGGTGCGCATTTTGTATTAGGCGGGGGCTTCCCCCCATCGGCTCTTTCCTATGGAGCGGACGTGGTGGTACAATCAGCACATAAAACCCTTCCGGCAATGACAATGGGTTCCTATCTTCATCTTCAAGGGGACCGAATCGATGCGAAGAGATTGAAAATCTTGCTGACGATGCTTCAAAGTAGTTCGCCCTCTTATCCCATTATGGCCTCATTAGATGTAGCAAGAGCTTATGTCGAGGAGATCAAAGAAAAAGGGACATTGGATGTAATCATGAAAGAACTGACAGAGCTGAAAGATCAGTTCAACCGTCTGACTCACCTTGAAGTGGTTGAGCCAGAATCATTGCATTCCGATCCATTAAAATGCGTCATTCGATCAACAAAAGGACTGACAGGTTACGAACTAAAGCAGGTACTTGAATCAGTGGATGTTCATCCAGAGCTTGCGGACGAACATCAGGTTTTACTTGTACTTAGCCTAGAACAGAGGAAGGACGTCCCTTTCAAGCAGATCGATCAGGCTCTTAAGCAAAGTGATTCATTGCTCAAAGGGAAAAAATATATCCGAAATGAAACGGTATCTCTTGAGACTGATATATTAAATCAAGACATAGAGGCTGTCCCATTTGAACAAGCAACAGGCAGGGTGAGTGCAGAATCCATTATTCCCTATCCACCTGGAATTCCTTTGATGATTAAGGGAGAGCGTATTGAAAAAGAACAAATTGAGGCGTTAAGCCGTTTGCTTGGTCACGAGGTTCATATTCAAGCAAGTCAGGTCATTCATCAGAGAAAATTATATGTTTATATAGAAGAGGAGACACTATGAGCGGTATGTTTATTACGTTTGAAGGGCCAGAGGGTGCCGGAAAAACGACAGTGATACGAAAAGTGTACGAAGAAATGGAACGTCAAGGATATGCAGTGATGGCAACACGCGAGCCGGGCGGTATTGACATTGCTGAGCAGATCCGTGAAGTCATTTTAAATGAAAAAAATACAAAAATGGATGCGAAAACAGAGGCATTGTTGTATGCAGCAGCAAGAAGGCAGCATTTGGCTGAAAAAGTAGAACCGGCATTGCAGCGAGGAGAGACTGTCTTATGTGATCGTTTTGTTGATAGCTCTCTTGCTTATCAAGGCTATGCGAGAGGGCTTGGAATTGACCAAGTCAGATCAATAAACGACTTTGCTATTGATGGCACGATGCCGCAAATGACGATTTACTTTTCTATTACACCTGAGGAAGGGCTAAAGCGAATTCACGCCAATCAAGGAAGAGAAAAGAACCGATTAGATATGGAGACACTGAATTTTCACCAGTTGGTTAGAGAAGGCTATGAACTTCTTATTGCGCAATCACCAGAACGATTCCACGTTGTGGATGCTTCTAAGCCGATGCAGGATGTCTATGAAGAAGTACTTCGAGTGATTCAGGACACATTAAAGAAAAATCAAATATGACCTCATTCCCAATCGTTGTTATAATATAGAGGAAGACATCGGCATGTCACCTGTGCCTAAAACAAAGGAGGCCAATCAAATGAAATTAATTGTTGCCGTTGTACAGGACCAAGATAGTAGCAAGTTGTTGAAAATATTGACTGAACATCAATTCGGCGTGACAAAATTAGCTTCAACTGGTGGGTTTTTAAAGTCTGGGAATACGACTTTTATCATTGGTTGTGATGATGTCCGAGTGGATAAAGCGTTGCAGCTTATAAAAGAAAATTGCCGCAAACGTGATCAAATGATTGCACCTGTATCTCCAATGGGTGGTAACGCAGATTCATATGTACCATACCCTGTTGAGGTTGAAGTTGGTGGAGCTACTGTCTTTATTCTGCCAGTTGAACAATTTCATCAATTCTAAGGATGGGTTGCTGTGAAAATTAATCAAGATATGCGGCTGCTTTTAGAAAAGCGTGAACTCCAAGGCATTAAGGGAAGCCAAACATCTGCCTCCTTTAAAGCTTCGATGGAGACGCAAAGTGGTAAAATGCGCTTAGAGCAGCTGACGGTTATGCTGAGTGATATCGAAGTGTTCGGTAAAAAGCTGGCAAAGTCACGAAATTTAAAGGACTTGGCTAGGTTTAAAGGACTTGTGAAGCGCTTTGTGAAAGAGACAGTCGATAATGGATTAAATTTAGAAACATCAAGAAGCTTTGATATTTATGGCAACACACGTACACTCGCTTTAGTCAAAGCATTAGATGAAAAGCTGATCGAATTAACAGAGGATATGATGGATCAAGAGAAACCATCTATCGATTTGCTTGAACGTATTGGAGAAATAAAAGGTTTATTAATTAACCTTTACACATAGAGAGTGATAACATGGCAATTAGCTGGGATGACATGAATGATTTGCAGCCGCGCGTCATGCGGCTGATTTTTAATAGTATTGATAAAGACCGACTTGCGCATGCCTACTTATTTGAAGGAAAAAAAGGGACCGGTAAGCAGGATGCTGCGATGCTACTAGCAAAGAGCTTTTTTTGCTTGGAATCAGGAGTGAAACCGTGTGAATCCTGCCAAAATTGTAAGAGGATTGAGTCAGGAAACCATCCCGATTTACATCTCATGCAGCCTGATGGTCAGTCAATTAAGAAAGCGCAAGTACAGGCATTGCAAGAGGAGTTTACAAAAGCAGGTGTGGAATCTCACCGAAAAATGTATATCATTCTTCATGCGGACAAAATGACGGTCAACGCTGCGAACAGTTTATTGAAGTTCCTAGAGGAGCCTAACCGGGAAACGATGGCAATTTTAATTACTGAGCAATCGCATAAAATGCTGGATACGATTATTTCAAGATGTCAGATGCTTAGCTTTCAGCCACTGCAGCCTCAATCCTTGGAGCAGCAGCTATTACAAGAAGGCGTATCTCAGCATCTTGCAAGGCTTTTGTCGAATTTAACCAACAATTTAGCAGAAGCACTCGAATTAAGTCGAAATGATCAGTTTGCAGAGTCTAGAGCGAAAGTGATAAAATTGTATGAAGTCTTACACCAGCGAAAAGAACATGCATTTTTTTATATACAGGATCAATGGATGCCTTTTTTCAAAGAGAAAGACCTTCAAGAAACAGGTCTGGATATGCTTTTATTTATATATCGTGATGTATTGTCGATTCAAATAGGAAATGAAGATAAAGTCATTTATCAAGACTTATTCCAGACAATGAAGCAGCATGCGCTGCATTCCACACAGCAGATGGTGACGAACCAGATCCTTGCTGTATTAGAAGCGAAAAAGAGACTTCAATCCAACGTGAATGCCCAAGGGCTGATGGAGCAATTGGTGTTGATGTTGCAGGAGGGATAAGCTTGTACAACGTAATTGGTGTTCGCTTTAAAAAAGCGGGCAAAATCTATTATTTCGATCCTAATGGATTTCATATAGAAAATGATAGTTGTGTCATTGTAGAGACGGTCAGAGGAGTTGAGTACGGGCAAGTGGTCATCGCTAATAAAAAAGTAGATGAACACGATGTCGTTCTTCCTCTGCGTAAGGTGATTCGTGTAGCAGATGAAAGAGATCGGCTCATCGTTGAGGAAAACAAAGAAGCAGCGATGACAGCCTTTGATACATGTCTTCAGAAGGTAAGTGAACATGGTCTTGAAATGAAGCTGGTTGATGTTGAATTTACATTTGACCGAAACAAGGTCATCTTCTACTTCACAGCGGATGGCAGAGTGGATTTCCGTGAGCTAGTGAAGGATCTTGCATCGATTTTCAAAACAAGAATTGAACTTCGCCAGATTGGTGTAAGGGACGAGGCAAAAATGCTGGGGGGCATAGGACCTTGCGGGCGAATGCTTTGCTGTTCGACATTCTTAGGAGACTTTGAACCAGTATCCATTAAGATGGCAAAAGATCAAAACCTGTCGCTAAATCCCACAAAAATTTCAGGGCTTTGCGGTCGTTTGATGTGTTGCTTGAAATATGAGAACGATGAGTATGAAACGGCGAAAGAACAATTGCCGGATATCGGTGAAACGATTCAAACATCTAGTGGCTCTGCAAAGGTAGTAGGGCTCAACATTTTAGAACGAATTTTGCAAGTTGAATTAACCGGACAAGAAAAAGTGATAGAATATACTTGGGAAGAATTATTACAAGAAGGCGTTGTATCTGCACAAACAACTGAGTAACGAGGTGTGCCACCTTGGATAAAAAGGAACTATTTGATACGGTAATCAATTTAGAAGAACAAATCGGTTCTCTTTATCGCCAGTTAGGTGATTTGAAAAATCATATCGGTGAAGTGATTGAAGAAAATCATCAGCTGCAGATGGAGAATCAGCACTTGCGTGAACGTCTGGATCAGTCCGATCGGGACAAATCGTCTGAGACAGAGAATGATTCTGCTCAGAAGCCAGGTCATTCTGATATAGGAGAAGGTCATGATAACCTAGCTCGGTTATATCAGGAGGGCTTCCATATTTGCAATGTACATTATGGGAGCATACGTAAAGAGGGAGACTGTTTGTTCTGTCTGTCATTTTTAAATAAAAAATGAGAAAAGGCTTCCGCTGAATCGGAAGCCTTTTTCACAGGAAAAGAAAGGATACATCATGGTTTCGTTAAGAGAAGATGAACGATTAGATTATTTGCTCGCCGAAGATATGAAGATTATTCAAAGTAAAACGGTTTTCGCCTTTTCATTGGACGCAGTCTTATTAGCAAAATTTGCGTATGTGCCCATCCAAAAAGGAGAGATCATTGATCTTTGTACAGGAAATGGCATTGTGCCATTGCTGCTTTCGACTCGATCTAAGGCTTCCATTACGGGAGTTGAAATTCAAGATCGGCTTTTTGATATGGCAAAAAGAAGTGTGGCGTATAATCAACTTGAAAAGCAGATAGAACTGATTCATGGTGATCTGAATGATATGCCAGCACGCTACGGCAATCACAAAGTAGATGTCATCACATGTAATCCGCCATATTTTAAGACACCTTCTAAGGAAGAGATTAATGAGAATGAATACTTGGCCATTGCTCGGCATGAAATCCATTGTACATTAGAAGATGTTATCCGCGTTTCTTCTACGCTTCTGAAGCAAGGAGGGAAACTGGCAATGGTCCATCGGCCGGGACGGCTGCTTGAGATTGTGGAATTAATGAAGAAGTACCGAATTGAGCCAAAACGAATTCAATTTGTTTATCCCAAACAGGGCAAAGAGGCCAATACCATCTTAGTAGAGGGGATAAAAGATGGAAAACCAGATCTGAAAATTCTCCCGCCTCTTTTTGTTTATGGAGATGATCAAGAGTATACAGAGGAAATCAGGACGATACTGTATGGAGAAGCATAATCATTATTTCTATGTATTGAAATGTGCTGACGGCAGCCTATATGCAGGTTATACAAATGATTTACAAAAAAGACTGATGACCCACAATAGTGGGAAGGGAGCAAAGTATACAAGAGCCAGACGGCCAGTTGAGCTGTATTATCATGAATGTTTTGCAACCAAAAGAGAAGCGATGCAGCAAGAATATCGTTTCAAAACGTGGACACGAAAAAAGAAAGATCTTTATATAGAAGAAATGCGTATTGAAAAGGAGGCGACACATGAACACACAAAAAAGCTTTGATGGTCAATCAGATATGGGGATTCTATATCTCGTCCCAACCCCAATTGGCAATTTAGAAGATATGACGTTTCGAGCCATACAAACATTAAAAGATGTAGACTATATTGCCGCAGAGGATACAAGACAAACGAAAAAGCTTTGCCATGTCTATGAAATTGATACGCCATTGACGAGTTATCATGAGCATAACAAAGACAGTAGCGGTCACAAGTTGATCGAATGGTTAAAAGAAGGAAAAAACATCGCACTTGTGAGCGATGCTGGTTTACCGACGATTTCTGATCCAGGTGCTGAAGTGGTCCGAGACTTTACTAATATCGGCGGTTATGTCGTTCCATTACCTGGAGCAAATGCTGCACTTACAGCACTCATTGCATCAGGGATTACGCCGCAGCCATTTTTCTTTTATGGATTTCTCGACCGACAAAAAAAGGAAAAGAAAAAACAGCTCGAAGCTTTGAAGAAGCGTCAAGAAACCATCATTTTCTATGAAGCGCCTCATCGGTTAAAAGAAACGCTGACTTTGATGAAAGAAGTGTGGGGTAACCGGAATATCGCCATTACGAGAGAACTAACGAAAAAATTTGAAGAGTTTATTCGTGGAGATTTAGAGTCTGTGCTGACATGGGCGACAGAAAATCAAATCCGAGGTGAATTCTGTCTTGTCGTACAAGGGAACGATCAAGATGAAGAAGAGCTAAATGAAGAAGTTTGGTGGAAGTCCTTATCAGAAAAAGAACACGTGATCCATTACATAGAAGAAGGATTAACGTCAAAGGAAGCCATTAAGCGTACAGCCGTCGAACGTGGAGTACCAAAACGCACCATATACGATGCTTATCATATTGAACAATAAAGAAAGGTTCTTGCAAACGGTGCAAGAACCTTTTTTATATCAAACTTATTTTTGTGATTGAAGTTGGTTTTGGATTTCGTTAATGATTTGCTCTGCACCTTCACGGCTAAGAACTAATTTACCATTAGCAAGTTTAAGGTTATCGTCTGATACTTCACCTGTAACTTGGCAAGTCATGTTTGGTTTATATTTTTTTAGGATAATTTTTTCATCATCAACATAAATTTCCAAAGCGTCTTTTTCAGCGATTCCTAGAGTACGGCGAAGTTCGATTGGAATCACCACGCGCCCTAATTCGTCAACTTTACGTACAATACCTGTAGATTTCATCTTCATTCTCCTCCCAAAGAGTTCTTATTCTTAATATAATATTATCTTCGTCATTATTCGACAAATTCCTTACATTCATAGCATAACAAGGTTTCCATAAATCGTCAATCATTTTGTTTACTATTGTTTGTAAAATATGACTCTTAAAGTCAAAAGACCTTGAAACTACTGATTTATAAGGATTTTGAGGCTTTTTTCTATGAAAAAATAAGAAATGACGAACTCAGATTAACAAGACTTTTGCCCTAAATTAGACAATTGTAAATCTGGAAATAGATTTCATACGACAATATTCGACAAAATGTCGACAGGTTTGTCGTTTTTTTCGAAAAACTCATCTTTTTCGATCATTTCATCTTGTTCTATGTATATATGCTTGATCTTAAAGGCTAAGATGGTATCATAGAGAAAGCACAAGTGCAAAATTTAATAAATGGATCTAACACATTTTCATGTAATGATAATAACCGCTCTCGTCCATTGGGCGGGAGTTTTTGACATTTACACACACGCAGGAGGTTCCAACATGCCGGAAAAGAAAAAAACGTTCTATCTGACAACACCTATTTACTATCCGAGCGGAAAATTACATATTGGACATGCTTATACGACAGTAGCAGGGGATGCTATGGCTCGTTATAAACGTCTTCAAGGCTATGATGTGATGTATTTAACGGGTACAGATGAGCACGGACAAAAAATTCAGCAAAAAGCTGAAGAACAAAACATCACACCGATCGAGTATTTAGATCCGGTCGTAGCAGACATTCAATCACTATGGAAGAAACTCGACATTTCCAATGATGATTTCATCCGTACAACAGAAAAAAGACATACGATAATCATTGAGCAAGTGTTTCAAAAGCTACTTGATCAAGGTGATATTTATTTAGATCAATATGAAGGCTGGTACAGTATTCCAGATGAGACATTCTATACGGAAACACAGCTTGTGGATGTGGAGCACAATGAAAAAGGAGAAGTCACTGGTGGGAAAAGCCCTGACAGCGGACATCCTGTCGAATTAATTAAAGAGGAATCATATTTCTTCCGTATGAGTAAGTATGCAGATCGTTTACTAGACTATTACGAAAAGAATCCAACGTTCATTCAGCCTGAATCAAGAAAGAATGAAATGATTAATAACTTCATCAAACCAGGTTTAGAGGATTTGGCTGTATCAAGAACAACCTTTGATTGGGGAATTAAAGTTCCAAACAATCCAAAGCACGTTATCTACGTATGGATTGATGCGTTGTTCAACTATTTAACTGCGATTGGTTACGGAACAGATCAGGATGAAAAATATAAAAAATATTGGCCTGCTAACGTGCATCTCGTAGGGAAAGAAATTGTGCGTTTCCATACGATTTATTGGCCAATTATGCTGATGGCACTCGATCTGCCGCTGCCAAAACAAATATTCGCACACGGATGGCTACTGATGAAAGATGGCAAGATGTCTAAATCAAAAGGGAACGTAGTCGATCCGGTCACATTAATAGATCGCTACGGTCTTGATGCCCTTCGTTATTATCTCCTTCGTGAAGTACCTTTTGGTGCGGATGGTGTGTTTACACCAGAAGGATTCGTGGAACGTGTAAACTATGACCTTGCCAATGATTTAGGTAACTTGCTTAACCGTACAGTGGCAATGGTTCAAAAATATTTTGACGGTACATTAAGTAGCTATAAGGGTCCAGTTAATGAGTTTGATGAGGAGCTTAAAGCAGTAGCAGAGCAAACAGTCAAAGCCTATGAAGAAGCGATGGAAAACCTTGAATTCTCGGTGGCTCTTTCAAATGTTTGGACATTAATCAGCAGAACGAATAAATATATTGATCAGACAGCTCCTTGGGTGCTGGCAAAGGACGAATCAAAACGAAAAGAGCTGCATTCTGTCATGTATCATTTAGCAGAATCATTGCGCATCACAGCAGTGCTCTTAACGCCTTTCCTAACGAAAACACCTGAGAAAATCTTCTTCCAGCTTGGCATTGAAGAAGAAAAGCTTAAAAGCTGGGATAGCATTCTATCTTTCGGTGCGATTCAACAAGCGACGGTACAAAAGGGAGAGCCTTTGTTCCCGCGTTTAGAGGTTGAAGAAGAAGTAGCATATATTAAAGAGAAAATGCAGGGAAGTGCACCAAAGGTAGAAGAAGAGAAAATAGAAATAGAAGAAACAGAATTACCTGAGCTGGGAGAAGAAATTGCTTTTGATGATTTCTCAAAAGTTGATCTTCGAGTCGCACAGGTGCTGGAAGCAGCCCCAGTGAAAAAAGCAGATCGTCTCTTAAAGCTGCAGCTTGATTTTGGATTTGAAAAGAGACAAATTGTTTCAGGGATAGCCAAGCATTATCAACCTGAGGAGTTAGTAGGGAAGAAGCTCGTCTGTGTAGCGAATCTCACACCAGTTAAACTCAGAGGGGAAATTTCCCAGGGAATGATTTTAACTGGAGAGACTGGTGGGAAATTGAAAGTTCTTGAAGTGGATCAATCTCTAGCAAATGGAACAAAAATTTTATAAATCAACAAAGGTGTTCCACGTGTAACATTTCGTCGAACACCTTTTGTTTTTTAGAAGAATTGTCGAAAGGAGAAATCAACGATGTTATTTGATACACATGCCCACTTAAATGCAGAACAATATAATGAAGACTTAGAGCAGGTGATTGAAAGAGCGAAGAGTGAAAAAGTCGAAAAAATCGTGGTGGTAGGGTTTGACCGCCCGACAATTACGAGAGCGATGGAATTAATTGAAGCGTATGATTTCATCTATGCAGCCATTGGCTGGCACCCAGTCGACGCCATTGATATGACAGATGAAGATTTGCTATGGATCAAAGAATTATCTCAACATGAAAAAGTCGTTGCGATCGGAGAAATGGGTCTCGATTACTATTGGGACAAGTCGCCAAAAGATGTGCAAAAAGAAGTCTTTAGACGCCAAATTGCTCTTGCGAAGGAAGTGAATCTTCCGATCGTTATTCATAATCGTGACGCAACGGAAGATGTTGTGACGATCTTAAAAGAAGAGGGAGCGGCTGAAGTTGGAGGGATTATGCATTGCTTTACTGGTAGCCTAGAAATCGCAAAAGTGTGTATGGATATGAACTTTTATATTTCATTCGGTGGACCTGTGACATTTAAAAATGCCAAAAAACCGAAAGAAGTGGTCAAGGACATACCAAGTGACCGGCTTTTGATTGAAACAGACTGCCCATACTTAACGCCAACGCCATTTAGAGGAAAACGTAATGAGCCGAGTTATGTGAAATATATTGCAGAACAGATCGCGGAGTTACGAGAAATAAGCTTTGAAGAGCTTGCTGAATTGACCACAAAAAATGCAAAAAAAGTTTTCGGTATAAACTGACAGTATATGATGTCAATCCTTGTTTAAGCTTGTCCATTTGTGAAACATAACGAAAATGTTCTACACGTTTACGCCTCTTCATAGGATAAGTTGTCGATAAGTCTTTCTTCCCTTCCTCCCATTAAACTCCCATAATAGGGGTACAATCGAGCATTTTTGTACAGTGGGTGGAAGGGTTGACAGGTTTTGAGATACTCTATATAATCTCTCCGAGGAGAAGGAGGCGTTTTTCATCGTACAAAAAATGAAAAATCTGTTTTCTGTAAAGCTAGGAAAAGGCAAGGTTTTATTACTAGTTGTTTGCTTGCTTTTAGCTGGAACTGGGACGGCTTACGGTGCGCATGAGCTCACTAAGCAGTCTATTACCATTTCAATCAATGGTAAAGAGAAGACAATTCGTACACATGAAGAGACAGTAGCACAGCTGCTTTCAGACCTTGGAATAAAAACCAAGGCGGAGGATCATATCTCTCCAAGTCTAAATACAAAGATTGAAGACAACATGAACATTGTGTATGATGCGGCTATACCGGTTCATCTAACCCTAGATGGGAAAGAGAAAACGATATGGACAACAGATCAGACGGTTGGAGCATTATTGAAGAATGAGAAGATAGATATTGGGAAGCACGATCAAGTAACTCCAGGAAAAAATGACAAGATTAAAAAAGATATGGATCTTGTGGTTGAGCAGGCCTTCGAGGTCAGCGTAAATGATGGAGGAAAAGAGAAAAAAGTGTGGACCACTTCGACTACGGTCGCTGACTTTTTAAAGCAACAAGAGCTGAAGCTCAAGAAGCACGATAAGATCAAACCTGCGTTACATAGTCATATAACTAAAAAAAGCGCAGATATTCAGATCACTCGGGTGGAAAAAGTCACCGATGTAGTGGAAGAGAAAATTGCTTTTGATACCAAACATAAAAAGGATCGTTCTCTTGAAAAAGGAAAAGAGAAGGTGCTTAAAAAAGGTGAAGAAGGTAAATTGAAGAAGCACTATGCCATTGTGAAAGAAAACGGCAAAGTGGTGTCTAAAGAATTGATTAAAGAAGTGACTGAAAAAGATAGCAAGGATCGTTTAGTGGCCGTTGGTACACAAGAGTCCCAAGAAGAGCCTAAAGCGACACCTGCCGTTTCAAGAAGCAATGAATCGTCAGGAAAAGAATTTTATGTGACGTCGACAGCTTATACAGCGAGCTGTGCTGGATGTACCGGGAGAACGTCAACAGGATATAATTTAAAATCAAATCCAGGTGCAAAGGTCATAGCAGTTGATCCGAGTGTCATTCCGCTAGGCTCTAAAGTGTATGTGGAAGGCTATGGATATGCCGTTGCATCAGACACTGGATCTGCTATAAAAGGGAATAAAATTGATGTGTTCGTCCCAAATAAGTCGGCAGCTTATCAATGGGGAAATAAACGAGTTAAAATTAGAGTGCTCAAATAAACACATCAAATCATTTATATGAACAGAGGGCTTTGCGCACCCTCTGTTTTTTTGGTTATAATAGAAGCACTGTTTTCTAATTAATTAGACGCAAAAACAGCATAAAAGGTTTCGTTTTTTAACCAAAAATTGTTTATTGTTTTTGCAAGCGGAGGAATACATGAAAATCAAAGAAATCATTGTGGTGGAAGGTCGTGACGACACTGCGAGAGTGAAGATGGCAGTTGATGCAGATACGATCGAAACAAACGGATCAGCCATTGGCGATACAGTTATTCAACAAGTGCGTCTTGCTCAGGAGACGAGAGGGGTCATTATTTTAACTGATCCTGATTTCCCTGGGGAGAAGATCCGGAAAACCATCGCAGAAGCGGTTCCTGGCTGTAAGCACGCATTTTTGCCAAAACATCTTGCGAAGGCGAAGCGGGACAAAGGAATTGGTGTCGAGCATGCTTCTTTGGACAGTATTCGGGAATGCCTTGCCCATGTCCATGAGGAAATGGAAGTAACGGAAAGTGATATTACATTAGATGACTTATTTGACGCAGGCCTTATCGGAGGCGAATCATCGAAACGTCGCCGCGAAAGACTAGGTGTGCTTTTAAATATAGGATATACCAATGCGAAGCAGCTGCATAAGCGCCTTCACATGTTCCAAATAACCAAACATGATTTTATTGCGGCCTTAAAGACCGTCATGCAGGAGGAAGCCGATGAATAAAGATATAGCGACACCCATCAGAACGAAGGAAATACTGAAGAAATACGGTTTCTCTTTTAAAAAGAGCTTGGGCCAGAACTTTTTAATTGATACAAATATACTCGATCGTATTGTCGATCACGCAGAGGTGACAGATGAGACTGGCGTAATTGAGATTGGGCCTGGTATCGGTGCATTGACCGAGCAGCTCGCTAAGCGTGCAAAGAAGGTCACCGCTTTTGAAATCGATCAGCGTTTACTGCCTATTTTAAACGATACGCTTTCTCCATATGATAATGTGACGATCATTCATCAAGATGTATTAAAGGCAGATGTGGGAAAAGTCATCGAGGAAAATTTTGCTGATTGTAAAGAAGTGATGGTGGTCGCCAACCTTCCATATTACGTGACGACACCGATTATTATGAAGCTGCTTGAAGAAAACCTTCCATTGAAAGGGATTGTGGTCATGCTGCAAAAAGAAGTAGCAGATCGTATGGCCGCTATTCCTTCATCAAAGGAATACAATTCGCTTTCTATCGCAGTTCAATACTATACAGAAGCGAAAACAGTGATGGTTGTGCCTAAAACGGTTTTCGTTCCACAGCCAAATGTCGATTCGGCTGTGATCAAGTTGACCGTTCGTGAAACGCCTGCCGTATCAGTAGAAAATGATGAATTTTTCTTTCAATTGATTCGTGCGAGCTTTGGTCAGCGCCGGAAAACATTGATGAATAACCTCATGAACAACTTACCTGATGGAAAGCAACATAAAGCGATCATTGAAGAAGCACTTCAAACAGCAGACATTGATGGTAAGCGCCGCGGCGAGTCATTATCCATTGAAGAATTTGCCCGTTTGTCGAATGTTTTACAAAAAGCCCTGTTTTAAGGGCTTTTTTTGTTTTTCACCACTTCGCTTGTTCGGGCATAGGCTAGAAAGAACAGCACATATGAAAGACGAACATATTTAGTGCAAGACGATACCAACAGGATATGAGCCTGATTGTGGAGTGAAAAGCATGCAATTTCAAATAGGAGATATGGTGACAAGGGCATCCTATCAAATGGATATTTTGTTTCGAATCATTCGAATTGATGAGACCGATCAGCACGAAGCCACCGCCATATTGCATGGGAATGAAGTGAGGTTAATTGCTGATGCCAAGTTGTCAGATCTCGTCAAGGTTCAAAAAGAGGAACAGCTGACTAGAGAGAAAAATGACGAACGAAAAATCAATGAATCGCTCGATTTACTAAGACAGGATTATCAGCTGCTGCGGGAAAAACAAGAGTATTATACGTCAGGGCAATATCAGCATCAGGAGCAGTATTTTCACATGCCTGGAAAGGTCCTTCATTTAGATGGAGATGCTTCATACTTAAAGAAATGCTTAGATGTATATGAACGAATTGGTGTACCTGTGTATGGGGTGCATTGCCATGAGAAGAAAATGCCAAGCATGATTGACTCATTAATTGATCAGTATCGACCAGATATATTGGTTATCACAGGACATGATGCGTATTCAAAGCAAAAGGGCGGTGTACATGATATCGGTGCATATCGCCATTCTCGGCATTTCGTTGAAACGGTTCAAAAAGCCAGACGAAAAATCCCTCATTTAGATCAGCTTGTGATCTTTGCCGGTGCCTGTCAATCTCATTTCGAATCATTGATCCAAGCAGGTGCCAATTTTGCGAGCTCGCCTTCCCGTGTGAATATCCATGCGCTCGACCCCGTTTATATCGTTGCGAAGATCAGCTTCACTCCATTTGTAGATCGAATCAACGTGTGGGATGTGCTCCGTAATACATTAACAAGAGAAAAAGGGCTCGGAGGCATCGAGACGAAGGGTGTTCTAAGGGTAGGTATGCCATATAAAAGAGACCATGAATCGACATAACCCGACTGATTTCAGTCTGGTTTTTTTTATGTTCAAAAAGAAATTGCAAAAGGATACATAATTCACCGGAATTTGAGAAAAATAGGGAGAAGAAAAGGTAGAAGTTTGTCAAAATTATTTTGTTGACAATGGCTCGTGTTGGTTGATATAATTTAATTTTTATTTGACAAAAACGGGCCGTTGTTGTATAATTATCTCAGTGAGGTGGATGCAATGGCGAAGACTTTGTCCGACATCAAAAGATCGCTTGATGGTAACTTAGGTAAACGTTTGACGTTAAAGGCTAACGGGGGCCGCCGTAAAACAATTGAGCGTTCGGGCATTTTAGCTGAAACGTACCCTTCTGTATTTGTGATTCAATTAGATCAAGATGAGAATTCGTTTGAAAGAGTTTCTTATAGTTATGCAGATATACTGACTGAGACGGTCGAATTAACGTTCGATGATACCGCTAGCTCAGTCGCCTATTAATGGGCAGTGAACTTTTTGTTTACTGCTTTTTGTTTTGCCTTTTTTTCTGATTGGGAGCCTGTCCATTTTTTGAAAGGGGTAAAAGAAAGGATTCGATACAAAATAAGAAAGCCACCCAAGCGGTGGCACTGATTCGAATTCTCGACTAAAGGGGCTGTTTCGTTTGGGTAGACGCCGAGGGATTATGTCAGATGAGTTCAAATACGAGCTGGCGAAGGATCTTGGATTTTATGATACCGTCAAAAATGGAGGCTGGGGAGAAATTCGAGCGCGTGACGCAGGTAATATGGTCAAACGTGCCATTGAATTAGCTCAACAGCACATGGCTCAGGATGAGAATCAACGATAGAAAAACGGTCAGGGATACCTCAGGTGTCTCTGGCTTTTTTTGATGAAAAAGTCAGTGTGCTCGGCGTAAAAGCCTATATTCATCAGATCCATCAAATGTGATACAATATTGATAATTATGTTTAGATGGAGAAGTAGGTGAAATGTTTGCGTATTTTAGAAAAAGCACCGGCAAAAATTAATCTCTCACTTGATGTTCATGGAAAAAGACCGGATGGATATCACGAAGTGGAGATGGTGATGACAACAATAGACCTTGCAGATCGACTAGAGCTGACGGAGCTGGACAAGGATGAAATCCGTGTATCATCTCATAATCGATTCGTGCCAGATGATCAGCGTAATTTGGCATATCAGGCGGCTAAATTACTCAAAACAAGGTTCGGTATTCAAAAAGGTGTATCCATTGTCATCACAAAAACAATTCCAGTAGCAGCAGGTTTGGCTGGAGGCAGCAGTGATGCAGCAGCAGCACTTCGCGGCTTAAATCGTTTGTGGAAGTTGAACCTCACGTTAGATGAACTAGCTGAGCTTGGGGCGGAGATCGGCTCAGATGTGTCTTTTTGTGTACATGGAGGCACAGCACTAGCGACAGGACGTGGAGAAAAGCTGAAGCATATTGCGACACCGCCACATTGCTGGGTGATTTTAGCGAAGCCGGTGATTGGGGTATCTACAGCAGAAGTCTATAGACAATATGACGCAAGCAAAGTAGAACACCCGAATGTAGAGCGTATGATTGAAGCGATTGAAGCGAAAGATTATAAAGAGATGTGCGGCTCGCTCGGAAACGTTCTTGAGTCTGTGACATTAAAGATGTATCCAGAAGTAGATATGATCAAAAGACAGATGAAGCGTTTCGGTGCTGACGCTGTTTTAATGAGTGGTAGCGGCCCTACAGTATTTGGTTTGATTCAATATGAATCGAAGGTACAAAGAATATATAACGGACTGAGAGGGTTTTGTGATCAAGTATACGCTGTCCGCATGATCGGCGAACAAAATGCCCTTGATTAAATCCGTATATTAAGTTATATTTATCATAAATTATTCGGGTTCTGGGGGTAAGTTCATGAAGTTTCGTCGAAGCGGCAGATTGGTGGACTTAACAAATTACTTGTTAGCCCACCCGCACGTACTAGTACCGTTAACCTTTTTTGCAGAAAGATATCAATCTGCGAAGTCCTCCATTAGTGAAGACTTAACGATTATCAAACAGACCTTCGAACAGCAGGGAATAGGCACATTGCTTACTGTACCTGGTGCTGCTGGCGGAGTGAAATATATTCCGAAGATTCACCTAAAAGAAGCAGACGACGTAGTAAACGATATCGGAGAAGCTCTATCGACTCCTGAACGTGTACTTCCTGGCGGTTATTTATATTTAACCGATGTTTTAGGTAATCCATCAATCCTTGCGAAAATCGGTAAGCTATTTGCGACCATCTTTGCAGACCGTGCGATTGACGTCGTCATGACTGTTGCGACAAAGGGTATTCCAATTGCTTATTCTGTTGCGGGTTATTTAAATGTGCCGGTTGTGATCGTTAGAAAAGATAATAAAGTAACTGAAGGATCAACTGTAAGTATTAACTACGCGTCAGGTTCGTCTAATCGAATTCAAACCATGTCACTTGCAAAGCGGAGCTTAGATAAAGGGTCCAATGTCCTGATCATTGATGACTTTATGAAAGCTGGCGGAACCATTAACGGCATGGTGAATTTACTTGAGGAATTTAATGCAAATGTTGCAGGGATCGGTGTTCTTTTAGAAGACGAAGGCGTAGATGAACGTCTCGTTGATGAATATGTATCGCTTTTAAAGCTTTCAACCATTGATATGAAGCAGAAGATCATTGAGATTAATGAAGGCAATTTCCACGAGTTTTTTCATTCGAAAGCTTAAGAATTGAAAACATGTAGTTGAATGGGAGAGATTGATATGACAAAAGTTGTTCAAACCAAACATGCACCAGCAGCCATTGGACCTTACTCTCAAGGGATTATAGTCAATAACATGTTTTACAGCTCCGGGCAGATTCCATTAACGGCAGCTGGAGACTTTGTAAATGGAGATATTAAAGAACAAACTCATCAAGTGTTCCGTAATCTTAATGCCGTACTTGAAGCGGCAGGTGCTTCCTTTGAGACAGTCGTGAAAGCGACAGTTTTTATCAAAGATATGGAACAATTCGGAGAAGTAAATGAAGTGTACGGTGAGTATTTCCATACACATAAGCCAGCTCGTTCTTGTGTGGAAGTAGCAAGACTTCCTAAGGATGCACTCGTAGAAATTGAAGTGATTGCATTAGTCAAGTAAACAGGCAATCTTAACGAAAGCCGTTTAGTTTCATCATATGCAGGAAAAGACATCATCATGATGTCTTTTTTTCGCGAAGAGAATGTAAGCGCCGTCACCAATATGACAAAAAATGTATAAATATCCCGATATTTCAAAAAAAGTTTAAAAAAAGAGCAGGAGAATCACCACAATCGTTGAATACCTAAGTAATGCTTTTATATTGGGAAAAGGTGGTGAACTACTGTGGAAGTTACTGACGTAAGATTACGCCGCGTGAATACCGATGGTCGCATGAGGGCGATTGCATCCATCACGCTGGACCACGAATTTGTTGTTCATGATATTCGTGTGATTGATGGAAACAATGGCTTGTTTGTTGCAATGCCTAGCAAACGCACGCCTGATGGAGAGTTTCGCGACATTGCACATCCAATTAATTCAAGCACTCGAGGTAAAATTCAAGATGCTGTTTTAAATGAGTATCATCGCTTAGGTGAAGAGGAAGAGACAATTGAATATGAAGAAGCTGGAGCTTCTTAAAGATATGTGAACCTAAAAAGACAGCTTTAAGAGAAAATGAATGTTTTCTTTTAAAATGCTGTCTTTTTTGCGTTTTTTCTCTTGTTCCTTATGTCTCCCATTCATTAGAAAATTAATGCACTTCCTCTTGTATCCTTGAAATCAGTCCTTATTTAGGATATATTTTTCTATGGATAATAGGGATATTGGAGGCCAATCAATGGATAAGCGGTTCGCAGTGATTTTAGCAGCGGGAAAAGGAACGAGAATGAAGTCAAAGCTATACAAAGTACTTCATCCAGTTTGCGGAAAACCAATGGTCGAGCATGTGGCAGACGAAGCGTTAAAGCTTTCTTTAGCCAAGCTAGTGACGATTGTCGGTCATGGAGCAGAGGACGTCAAAGAGCAGCTTGGAGACAGAAGTGAGTATGCACTTCAAGAAGAACAGCTAGGAACAGCACATGCCGTCAAACAAGCAAAGTCGTTCCTTGCGCAGGAAAAGGGAACAACCATTGTCATTTGTGGTGATACGCCATTATTGACAGCGGAAACAATGGAAGCTATGTTGAGCGAGCATCAAAAACATCAAGCGAAAGTCACTATTTTAACAGCACGTGCGGAAGACCCGACAGGTTATGGTCGTATTATTCGTGATGAAACCGGTGCTGTTGTGAAAATTGTGGAGCATAAAGATGCGAATGATGCAGAACGTCAAGTGAATGAAATTAATACAGGGACCTATTGCTTTTCAAATGAAGATCTCTTCCGTGTGATTGAGCAAGTATCGAATGAAAATGCTCAAGGTGAATACTATTTGCCAGACGTCATTGAAATTTTAAAGAATGAAGGGCAAACAGTTGCAGCGTATCAAACTCCGCAATTTGAGGAAACACTTGGAGTCAATGATCGTATCGCTCTATCACAAGCAGAGCAATTCATGAAGCGACGTATTAATCATCAGCATATGAAAAATGGTGTGACCTTGATTGATCCTGAGAACACGTATATTTCACCTGATGCAGTTATTGGTGAAGATACAATGATTTATCCTGGGACGGTCATCAAAGGGAATGTGAAAATCGGTGCAGACGCTATTATTGGGCCAAACACTGAAATTGTTGACAGCATCATCGGAGACCGCACAGTGATTAAGCAATCTGTCGTCTGCGATAGTGAGGTTGGAGTCGATGTGACAATTGGGCCGTTTGCTCATATTCGCCCGTTGTCGAAAATTGGCGATGAAGTGAAAATCGGGAATTTTGTCGAAATCAAGAAAACGGTTTTCGGAGACCGCAGCAAAGCATCTCATCTAAGCTATATTGGAGATGCAGAGGTCGGAACTGATGTAAACCTTGGCTGTGGATCGATTACAGTCAATTATGATGGGAAGAACAAATTCTTAACGAAGATTGAAGATGGCGCATTTATTGGCTGTAATTCAAATCTCGTGGCACCAGTCACTGTCGGAAAAGGGGCATATGTTGCAGCTGGTTCAACGGTTACAGAAGATGTACCGCAGGATGCATTGTCTATTGCTAGAGCAAGACAAGTCAATAAAGAAGATTATGTGAAAAATATTCATAAAAAATAATCCAAATACCCGGAGGTTTACCATGTCTAATCGTTATGCTGATGCGAATTTAAAGATCTTCTCTTTGAATTCAAACCCTGAACTTGCTAAAGAAATTGCCGATCGTATCGGAGTTGATGTAGGAAAGAGCTCTGTTAAACGCTTTAGTGACGGTGAAGTCCAAATCAATATTGAAGAAAGTATCCGCGGGTGTGATTGTTATGTCATTCAATCCACTAGTGCGCCAGTGAATGAGCACATTATGGAGCTGCTTATTATGGTAGATGCACTAAAACGCGCTTCTGCGAAAACGGTCAATATTGTGATCCCTTATTACGGATATGCACGTCAAGATCGTAAGGCAAAACCTCGTGAGCCAATCACTGCGAAGCTATTTGCGAACTTACTTGAAACAGCAGGTGCTACACGTGTCATTGCACTTGATCTTCATGCGCCGCAAATCCAAGGTTTCTTTGATATTCCAATCGATAACTTAATGGCTGTGCCAATCTTAACAAACTATTTCGAACAGAAAAACTTGAATGATATCGTCGTTGTGTCTCCTGACCACGGTGGTGTGACACGTGCGCGTAAAATGGCAGATCGTCTGAAAGCACCAATCGCTATTATCGACAAACGTCGTCCAAAGCCAAACGTTGCTGAAGTCATGAACATCATTGGTAACATTGAAGGCAAAACGGCGATTCTCATCGATGATATTATTGATACAGCTGGTACTATTACACTTGCTGCAAATGCACTTGTGGAAAATGGAGCAGCTGAAGTCTATGCTTGCTGTACTCACCCAGTATTGTCTGGACCAGCAGTAGAACGTATCACAAACTCTAAAATTAAAGAATTAGTTGTGACAAACAGTATTCACTTAACAGATGACAAGAAAGTTGGGAAATTCATTCCGCTTTCAGTTGGGCCTTTGCTTGCAGAAGCCATCATCCGTGTACATGAAGAAGAATCTGTGAGCTACCTTTTTAGCTAATTTTCTGATTGAAAAAGGCCCTAAGCATCCGCTTGGGGTCTTTTTGCTATCATCATTCACGGTAAATAGGTTTAAAATGATTCGGTTATGGGTAATTATGAGAGTAGTGACAAAAAAGAAATAGGATGGTGCTGAATATGGCAACTTTAAAAGCAAATAAAAGAACTGATTTCAAACGTTCCACACTGCAAAAAATCCGTCATTCAGGACACGTTCCTGGTGTCATATACGGAAAAAATACAGACAACCTGGCTGTTTCACTAGACAGCATCGATTTATTAAAGACCTTACGTGATGAAGGGAAGAATACAATCATCACATTGGACGTGAACGGTGAAACAAAATCCGTGATGGTCACAGAATTACAAACAGACCCGCTAAAAAATGAGCTTGTCCATGCAGACTTCCAAGTGGTCGATTTGCAGCGTGAAATTGAAGCGGATGTACCTGTTCAGTTGATTGGCGAATCTAAAGGAGTTAAAGATGGCGGTGTGCTTCAGCAGCCACTATTTGAACTATCCATCACAGCGAAACCAAAAGATATCCCACAGCATATAGAAGCAGATATTACAAACTTAGAAGTGAATGATGTCCTAACAGTCGCTGATTTGCCTGTTCAGTCATCATATCAAGTGAATAACGATCCAGAAGAAGTCGTGGCATCCATTTTACCGCCTCAGCAATCAGAGGTTCCTGAACCAGATAGCGAAGAGGAACCAAAAGAACCTGAGGCTATTAAAGAAAAGGATAACGATGG
Organism: Bacillus pumilus; assembly: GCF_009937765.1. Taxonomy (NCBI): domain Bacteria; kingdom Bacillati; phylum Bacillota; class Bacilli; order Caryophanales; family Bacillaceae; genus Bacillus; species Bacillus pumilus. The sequence continues at coordinate 3,381,151 of NZ_CP047089.1, forward strand.
AGAATAACTGGTCATTTAGAGACGTAACCCTCCCGCGGTTGCGTCTTTTGTGCTAGAATGAAAAGAATTCATACGTTTTACATGAGGCAATCCTATTGGCTCATTTTTTAGGCGTGTGCTTTGGGACAAAGGAGGTTTTTGGTTTCATGATTGCGTTTGTTGGATTAGGTAATCCAGGAAAAGAATATGAAAAAACAAGACATAATGTCGGTTTTATGACAATAGATGAATTATCGAAAAAATGGGATATCCCATTAAATCAATCAAAGTTCCATGGACAATTTGGAACGGGGTTTGTTTCAGGACAAAAGGTTCTACTTGTAAAGCCGCTTACATATATGAACTTATCAGGAGAATGCGTGCGTCCGCTAATGGATTACTATGATATTCCCCTTGAACATTTGAAAGTCATCTATGATGATCTTGATTTGCCAACTGGCCGAATTCGTTTGCGTACAAAAGGAAGTGCAGGCGGGCATAATGGAATCAAATCGTTGATTCAGCATTTAGGGTCACCTGAGTTTGACCGATTCCGTATCGGTATTGGACGTCCTCAAAATGGCATGAAGGTCGTCGATTACGTGCTAGGACGCTTTTCTGAAGAGGAGCAGCCAGATATCGCATCAGCCATTCAGGCGTCTGTCGAAGCTTGTGAGGCGGCTTTAACAAAGCCATTTTTAGAAGTGATGAATGATTTTAACAAAAAGGTATAAGAATGAAAAGCAAAGCACATACTGATCATAAAATCTCAGCATGGGAGGATCACGTATGGCTTTGCATTATTACTGCCGGCACTGTGGTGTAAAGGTTGGCAGTCTAGATGAATCTGCTGTTCAAAGTGAAGCACTCGGATTTCATCACTTAACAAATGAGGAAAGAAACGATATGATTTCTTATAGGGAAAATGGTGATTTACATGTGCAAACCATTTGTGAGGATTGCCAAGAGGCGCTCGAAAGAAATCCTGATTACCATCAGTATCATACCTTTATTCAATAAAAAGCTTTGGTGTAGATAATAGACCAAAGCGTTTTTCTGTTTTAAACAAGCAGGGAGGAGGAGCCAAATGAAAAATATACAATCATTTATCAAACAAAGTGATGATTTTCAGTCCATTTTTAATGGGCTAAAGGAAGGTTTAAAAGAACAACTGCTCGCCGGACTATCAGGCTCCGTCAGATCTTTATTTACAGCCGCTATATCAGACGAACTTAAGCGGCCGATGTTTATTGTGACTCACAACTTGTATCAAGCGCAGAAGGTAACAGATGATCTTGCCAGTGTGATGTCAGATCGCTCGGTCCTTCTTTATCCTGTGAATGAACTTATTGCTTCAGAAATTGCCGTGGCGAGTCCTGAGCTCAGAGCACAGCGTCTAGATGTGCTGAACCGGCTGGCGAATGGAGAGAACCCCATTATCGTCACCCCGGCTGCTGCGGTGCGCAGAATGCTTCCGCCAGTTGAGCTCTGGAAGGAGAGTCAGATCCATTTAAAGCTTGGTGAAGAAATTGATTTGGAGGCGTTTTCAAAACAGCTTGTACAAATCGGTTATGACCGGACGTCGATGGTTGCTGCGCCCGGAGATTTTAGTGTGCGCGGAGGAATCATTGATATTTATTCGTTAACGGAAGATCATCCGATCCGTATTGAGCTGTTTGATACAGAAGTAGACTCAATTCGAACGTTCCATTCGGATACACAGCGCTCATTAGAAACACTTCAAGAAATTAAAATCGGTCCCGCAAAAGAGCTTATTGTCAGAGGCCCTGAACGAGTGAGAGCCATTGAACAGCTTGATCAAGGACTTGCGAATAGCTTAAAGAAATTCAACTCGGACCAGCAAAAAGAATTGCTGCATCAACATATTACTGCTGATCGAGAGAAGCTGCTAGAAGGTATCTTGACACAGGAAATGACGAAGTACCTGTCCTATTTCTATGAAAAACCTGCTAGTTTGCTAGATTACACTTCACAGGATACGATTATTATTTTAGATGAAATAAGCAGAATTCAGGAGATGGAAGAACAACTTGAGCAGGAAGAAGCGGATTGGACCATTAGCCTGCTTGAAGAAGGCAATATCCTTCATGATTTAACCCTTTCTTTCCCGTTCCAACAACTGATCAATCAGCAATCCCGGTCAATTCTGTACTACTCCTTGTTCCTGAGACATGTCCAGCAGACAAATCCGCAAAATATCGTCAATGTCTCTAGTAAGCAAATGCAGAATTTCCACGGGCAGATGAATGTGCTTGCAAGTGAAATAGAACGCTACAAAAAACAACAATACACAGTTGTTTTCTTAGGTGCGGATGAAGAACGGACAGACAAACTGTCTTCTGTCTTACATGATTATGACATTGAAGCCGCTCTTGCTAAGCCGGAAGCAGAGCTTGTAAGCGGACAGGTGTATATTTTACAAGGTGAGCTGCAAACAGGCTTTGAACTACCGTTATCGAAAATTGCCGTGATCACAGAAGGCGAGCTCTTCAAAAAACGTGTGAAGAAGCAGGCACGTAAGCAAAAGCTGACCAATGCAGAGCGAATTAAGAGCTATTCAGAGCTTCAAGTCGGCGACTATGTGGTGCATATTAACCACGGGATTGGTAAGTATTTAGGAATTGAAACGCTTGAAATCGGCGGCATTCATAAAGACTATTTAAATATTCATTATCAAGGAAGCGACAAGCTTTATGTACCGGTTGAACAAATTGATCAGGTGCAAAAGTATGTTGGATCAGAAGGTAAAGAGCCAAAGCTGTACAAACTAGGCGGCAGCGATTGGAAACGTGTGAAGAAAAAAGTGGAGTCCTCTGTACAGGACATCGCAGATGATCTCATTAAGCTGTACGCAGAACGTGAGGCAAGCAAAGGGTATGCCTTCTCGCCTGATCATGAGATGCAACGCCAGTTTGAATCAGCGTTCCCTTACCAGGAAACAGATGATCAGATCCGTTCGATTCATGAAATCAAACAAGATATGGAGCGGGAACGTCCTATGGACCGCCTGCTTTGTGGAGATGTGGGATACGGAAAAACAGAAGTGGCGATTCGAGCCGCCTTCAAAGCAATTGCTGACGGGAAGCAGGTTGCACTGCTTGTGCCGACAACCATCTTAGCGCAGCAGCATTTTGACACGATTATGGACCGATTCCAAGACTATCCTGTTAAAATCGCTCAGCTGAGCCGTTTCCGTACGAGAAAAGAAACAACTGACACGTTAAAAGGGTTGAAAAATGGAACGATAGATATGGTGATCGGTACACATCGTTTGCTTTCGAAAGATATTGTTTATAAAGACTTAGGTCTGTTGATTATTGATGAAGAGCAGCGTTTTGGTGTAACGCATAAAGAGAAAATTAAACAGATGAAAGCCAATATTGATGTTCTGACATTAACGGCTACGCCAATTCCGCGTACGCTGCATATGTCTATGCTTGGCGTACGGGATTTATCGGTTATTGAAACACCGCCTGAAAACCGTTTCCCTGTTCAAACCTATGTGGTCGAGTACAATGGCGCTTTAGTTAGAGAAGCGATTGAGCGAGAACTAGCACGTGGTGGTCAAGTGTACTTCCTGTACAACCGTGTCGAGGATATTGAACGTAAAGCAGATGAAATCTCTATGCTAGTCCCAGATGCGAAAGTCAGCTATGCACACGGGAAAATGAGTGAGAACGAACTGGAATCAGTGATGATCAATTTCCTTGAAGGTGAATCAGATGTATTGGTCAGTACCACCATCATTGAAACGGGAGTCGATATTCCGAATGTGAACACGCTCATCGTCCATGATGCGGATAAAATGGGGCTTTCTCAGCTGTACCAGCTAAGAGGACGAGTAGGACGCTCAAATCGTGTCGCATATGCTTATTTCACGTATCGAAAAGATAAAGTTTTGTCTGAAGTAGCAGAGAAGAGACTTCAAGCCATTAAAGAATTCACAGAGCTCGGATCAGGATTTAAAATTGCGATGCGAGATTTAACAATTCGAGGAGCAGGCAATTTACTTGGTGCACAGCAGCATGGATTCATTGATTCTGTTGGATTCGATCTCTATTCTCAAATGCTGAAAGAAGCCATCGAAGAAAGAAGAGGCGATACGACGGCTCAAGATAAATTTGAACCGGAAATCGATCTGCAAATCGATGCCTATATCCCAGACACTTACATTTCGGATGGAAAGCAAAAGATTGAGATGTATAAACAATTCAGAGCGATTGGATCCATTGAAGAGCGAAAAGAGCTTCAAGATGAAATGATCGATCGATTCGGTGAATATCCGCAAGAAGTGGCGGATTTGTTCACGATTGCGACAATGAAAGTATACGCCGTGCAGGAACGTGTTGAATTAATCAAGATGGAGAAAGGCATTGTCAGACTCACCCTTGAAGAGCAAGCAAGCGGTGAAATCGACGGTCAAAAATTATTTGCGCTCGGCAGTAAATATGGCCGTGATATTGGCTTGGGAATGGAAGGCAGCAAGCTAATTATTTCTGTCCAGACGAAAGGCAAGAAGACGGAGGAATGGCTTGAAATCGTTCTGAATATGCTTCGAGGCCTTCAAGATGTGAAAAAAGAAACCATTCCATCTTCATAAAAATTTGTTTGTCTCTCGTGTATATTACGTTTGATGTGACGGATACTAATCTCAGGGTCAAGTGGTGAATGTTGCATAAAGTGGACGCTTTTGCTCCATTCACCCAACACATCATCAAACGAAAGAGAGGCAGCAGTGAATGAAAGCAACTGGAATTGTACGCCGCATCGATGATCTAGGTAGAGTGGTTATTCCGAAGGAGATTCGCAGAACATTGCGCATCCGGGAAGGAGATCCGCTTGAGATTTTCGTCGACCGCGATGGAGAAGTAATTTTGAAGAAGTATTCGCCGATTAGTGAGCTAGGAGACTTTGCAAAGGAATATGCTGATGCATTATTCGACAGTTTGGGTCATTCCATCCTGATTTGTGATCGAGATACGTATATTGCTGTATCCGGCAGTTCGAAAAAAGAGTACTTAAATAAATCCATCAGTGATTTACTTGAACGAACAATAGACCAGCGTAATTCTGTATTAGAAGAAAGCAAAAAAGAAATTCAACTTGTCGATGGTATTGATGATGACGTATCTGCTTATACCATTGCACCTATTGTTGCAAACGGAGATCCGATTGGCGCCGTCGTCTTATTTTCTAAAGAGCGTTCAATGGGGGAAGTGGAGCATAAAGCAGCAGAAACAGCAGCTGGCTTCTTAGCCCGTCAAATGGAACACTAGGTCTAATAATTCTATATCATTTTGATAAAACGAGAGAATGCCGATGAAATCATTTGATTTTGTCGGCGTTTTTTATATGGGATGAAACACAACGGGGAATGTGTCGTCTACTCCTTAGAAAGAAACGGCTTTTCATTCACGTATGATATAATGAGTGCGTTTAACTGTAGATCTATTTTTAAAGGAGTCATCCATGAAAAATACTGTGAATCAGCCGCATTGGCTTTTCCAGGGTGCGGTGATTTTGACCATCGCAGGCTTGTTATCAAAGGTACTAAGTGCCGTTTATCGTGTTCCGTTCCAGAACATCGTAGGAGACACTGGGTTTTATATTTATCAGCAAGTGTACCCTTTCCTTGGTATTGCGATCATGCTTGGCACCACAGGGTTTCCTGTCATGGTGTCCAAGCTTTTGAGTGAGTATGGGGAAGAGGATCGACGGATCATTTCAAGGGTATCCTTGGTCTATATCACTTTACTGAGCCTTGTCTTATTTCTTTGTCTTTACATAGGAGCAGGCAGAATTGCGAGCCTTATGGCGGACAGTCAATTAATTTTGCTCATCCAGATGAGTGCTTTTGTGTTTCTATTTCTGCCGCTCACTGTGATGCTGAGGGGCGTTTTTCAGAGTGACGGTATGATGCTTCCAACGGCTGTTTCTCAATTAGTGGAGCAGCTCATCAGGGTAGGCGTTCTGCTTGTTTTATCCTTTTATTTCGTGAGACACGGCTATTCGCTTTATGAAACAGGGGCGGGTGCGGTCTTCTCCTCCATAGCCGGAAGTGCGGCCTCGCTTATCCTGCTTCTTTTTCTTTGGCTCACTTACCGAAAACAGTCTTCTGCACCTATGACAGTCAAGCAGACTACACTTCGGAAAAAGGATGTTTTGAAGAGTTTGATACTGTATACATTCACGATTTGTGTCAGCGGACTACTCATTTTATGGATGCAAATGATTGATGCCTTTCATCTGTATGCGCTGCTACGCAGTGAGGGTCTGAGTGAAGCCGCGGCAAAGGCGGCAAAAGGTGTATATGACCGAGGGCAGCCGTTTTTACAGCTAGGGACGGTGTTTGCCATTAGCATTGGAACCTCTCTTGTGCCATTTTTATCTGCTGCCATGAGGAATGGAGAGCATGAAGCGATCAGGCAAAAAGTACGGACATCGTTTAAGACTACATCGGTTTTAGGGATTGGTTCAGCAGTTGGGCTGATGTGTATTCTTTCGTCAGTCAACATCATGCTTTTTCGTAATGATTTAGGTACCGATGCGCTGCAAATTTTCTGTATTTCCATCGCATTTACTTCGATTGCGATTACGCAAGCAGCTTTACTTCAAGGTCTCGGGCATACTGTGTATCCGGCTGTTGTGGTGCTTCTCAGTGTACTGGTGAAATGGATACTCACACTTGTACTTGTGCCGCTATTAGGCATCTACGGTGCGGCATGGTCAACTGTGTGTGGTTTCCTCGCTGCCGCTCTGCTCAATGCCTTTTATTTGAGGCACAAAGGATGGATTTCGTTGAGAGAGCTGTTCCCAGTGAGAATTCTTTTATCGGCCGCTTTCATGGCCATCGTCTTAATAGGGTATCAGGCACTGTTTTCTTGGGTCATTCCCTTTGAAAAACGTCCTTTTTCCGTTTTAGAGAGCCTGACGTCAGTTTTTATTGGTGGTTTCGCCTTTTTATATAGTATTCTTAAGCTAGAAGTATTTACGGACGAGGAATGGAGACTCATTCCATTAGGAGAAAAGATTTTATATTTTAAACAGATGAGAGGGAATCAAAATGGCAGGTAAGATTACCGTCGTCGGTCTTGGGGCAGGCGACATGGATCAGCTGACGCTCGGTGCATACAAGCAGCTGAAGCAGGCGAAAGAAGTATTTATGAGAACGCAGGACCACCCGCTTACCGCAGAGTTGATGCAGGAGGTCCCGTCACTGACCTTTTTTGATGAGATTTATGAAAAGCACGATCAGTTTGATGCGGTCTATCAGGAAATCACAGAAATTTTATTTAAAGAGGCAGCGGAAAAGGAGATTGTGTACGCAGTACCAGGTCATCCATTTGTCGCAGAAAAGACTGTTCAGCTATTAGTTTCTCAGCAGCAAGAGCGTGGGATTGAGGTGTCTGTTGCTGGTGGACAAAGCTTTTTGGATGCGACGTTTAATTCCTTGCAGATCGACCCAATCGAGGGATTGCAATTCGTTGATGCAGGAGATATGAGAGCGGACGATCTCAAATTGACCCAGCATGTCCTCATTTGTCAGGTATATGATCAGATCACTGCTTCGAATGTGAAACTCACGCTGATGGAAAAGCTTCCTGATGATTATGAAGTCTATATAGTAACTGCGGCTGGAAGCAGCCTGGAACAGATTACTGCCGTTCCTTTATTTGAACTTGATCGAGATGTGTCGATAAATAACTTAACGAGTGTTTATGTACCTCCGATTCAAGATGAAAAGCTGCTTTACAAACAATTTGACACCTTCCGTGACGTCATCCGTACATTAAGAGGTCCGGGCGGCTGTCCATGGGATCAAAAACAAACCAATGAGTCACTTAAACCCTATTTAATTGAAGAATGCTATGAACTGCTTGAAGCGATAGATGAAGATGATCCAGACCATATGGTGGAGGAGCTCGGAGATGTGATGCTACAGGTGTTACTTCATGCTCAAATCGGTGAAGATGATGGCTTTTTCTCCATTGATGATGTCATCCAGCATGTCACAGAGAAAATGATTCGTAGACATCCCCATGTGTTTGGTGACACAAATGTGTCTGAAGCAGAAGACGTGGTCGTCAACTGGGAAAAAATCAAGCAGTTGGAGAAGCCGGAGCGGGCAGCCTCTATGTTGCAATCCATCCCTGCGACGCTTCCAGCATTAACGAAGGCATATAAGCTTCAAAAAAAAGCCGCCAAAGTAGGCTTTGATTGGACAGACGTGAACGATATTTGGAACAAATACGAAGAAGAAAAGCAGGAATTTCTCGTTGAAGTGGCAGAGAAGCCGGACGAAAGTGCAACGAAGCAGATGACAGATGAATTTGGAGATCTTTTGTTTGTTCTCGTCAACATTGGAAGGTTCTATCAGCTAGAGCCTGAAACGGCGCTCGCTTCCGCCAACACAAAATTCATGCGACGCTTTCAGCATATTGAACAAAAAGCAAAGGACATGGGACGTTCATTAGAAGAATTAACAATAGAGGAAATGGACGATCTATGGAACGATGCCAAACGTATAGAAAGAGGTGATCATACATGAGATTAGATAAATTTTTAAAAGTGTCCCGTTTAATTAAAAGAAGAACATTGGCAAAAGAAGTCGCTGATCAAGGCAGAATTTCTATTAACGGCACACAGGCGAAAGCCAGCTCTGACGTGAAAGAAGGAGACGAGCTTAAAATCCGTTTTGGTCAAAAGCTCGTGACGGTGCAAGTCAACGAGTTAAAGGACACAACGAAAAAAGAAGAAGCTGCTGGCATGTATACTGTGCTAAAAGAAGAAAAAACAGCAGAATAGGGCTTGTTCTAAATGATCCTCCTGTCACATACAATGCAGTAACAATGCAAGTATGAGATATGGGGGATGTATAAATGAATCAATATTATAATCAACCTCAAGGCACGAAGCTGTCATCAGAAGCAGAACACAATATCACAATGCGAAACAGAAAGCATTTAGATATTACCGGTGTCAAACAGGTGGAAAGCTTCGATAATGAAGAATTTCTGCTTGAGACGGTCATGGGGATTCTCGCGATTCGTGGAGAAAATCTGCAAATGAAAAACCTAGATGTCGAAAAAGGCGTTGTGTCGATTAAAGGACGTGTCTTTGACTTAATTTATGTAGATGAGCAGCACGGGGAGAAAGCTAAAGGATTTTTTAGCAAGCTGTTTAAATGACGCTGACAGTCCAGTTTTATACGATGCTTTCGATGGTAGCGATGGGCATCTGGCTGGGCGCATCGCTTGATACGTACAAGCTGTTTGTGAATCGGGAAAAGACAGCAAAATGGCTTTTGATCATACACGATCTCCTTTTTTGGCTCGTACAGGGTCTCTTATTCTTTTATGTTCTGCTGCTGACAAATGAAGGAGAATTCAGGGTTTATATCTTTCTAGCCGTTGCACTAGGTTTCTCGATGTATCAGGCATTGATGAAACAGCTGTATATGAACATTCTCAAGTTTCTGGTGATGTGTGTGTATCAGGCCGTTCTCATTCTGAAACGGCTGGTCATGTCCATCGTCTTCCAGCCAATTCGCTGGCTGATTTCCTTCATCATAAGTGCTATTATGTTCTTGCTCCACTTGCTCTTACGTCTTGTTCATTTTACGTTTCGGCTCGTGTGGAAGGTGCTGTCCATTGTCTGTTATCCGCTCATCTGGTTACTCAATGTGACCATTATTCATCGGATTCCCGAAAAATGGCGAACATCAATGAGATTGTTTTTCTCTAAAGGAGCAGGAATTTTACAAGGGACCAAGAAATTATCTGGTACCATCAAAACGAAATGGAAACAATTCTGGACAAAGTAAGAGAGGAGGCCTTCAACCTTGAACAAGAGAAAAAGAAATATCGCACAAATTCAAAATGATTACCAAAAACAAATGGAACAGCAAGCACAGCGCTTAAAACGCAAACGCCGTGGACTCCTTAGAAGGCTTACCGTGTTTGGTGTGATTGCGCTCATGTTTGTTGTCTTGGTGATAAGTGCCCTCTGGTCGCAATCGTCCTCATTAAAGGAAAAAGAAGAGAAGAAGGTTGCGCTTGAAAAAGAATTGAAGCAATTACAAACAAAGCAGGAAGATATTTCTGATGAAATTAAAAAGCTGAAAAGCAAAGAATACGTACTCGAACTGGCACGACGGGACTATTATATGTCCAAAAAAGGCGAAAAAATCTTTGATGTGGGCAATAAGAGCGATTAGCCTTGTTGACACTTAAAATTCAGTTTATGTATAATTGAACAAATGAGATTTTTTTATAAGTCTAAGGAGGAGCACTTTTTTTATGTCGATTGAAGTTGGCAGCAAGTTACAAGGGAAAGTTACGGGCATTACAAATTTTGGAGCTTTTGTGGAGTTGCCAGGCGGTTCAACTGGTCTCGTTCATATCAGTGAGGTAGCCGATAACTATGTAAAAGATATTAATGAGCATTTAAAAGTCGGTGAACAAGTTGAAGTGAAAGTGATTAACGTTGAAAAAGACGGTAAAATCGGCTTGTCCATTAAAAAAGCAAAAGATCGTCCTCAACAACAACAATCAAGACCAAGCAGAAATGATTTCCGTCCGAAGGAATCGTTTGAGCAAAAAATGAACAAATTCTTAAAAGATAGTGAAGACCGCTTAACATCTTTAAAACGTAACACGGAATCAAAACGTGGGGGACGCGGAGCAAGAAGAGGTTAACTTGTTGCTGCTTTCTATATATCTTTCACAACAAAGCACCTGCTGTCCGCAGGTGTTTTTTTCTTAATTCATCCGACATTTTTTGAGATTTCGCCATTTAATTTAAAACTTCCTATTGACGGACAAGCGATTCCTTTGTATTATATATCTTGTGCTTCTTAGCGCATTTTTATTATGGCGGTGTAGCTCAGCTGGCTAGAGCGTACGGTTCATACCCGTGAGGTCGGGGGTTCGATCCCCTCCGCCGCTATCCTTTTGTTTAGAACATAAAAGCAAGGCCCGTTGGTCAAGCGGTTAAGACACCGCCCTTTCACGGCGGTAACACGGGTTCGAATCCCGTACGGGTCATCGTCGAAAACAGCTTTCTTTAGGAAAGCTGTTTTTTTGTGTCTTCGTAAAATTCTGATGAAAGACATCGACTTTCATGAAAGTATGCCTCTTTGACGAATAAAGCGTCGAACGTTTTATGGAAACGACAACTTCTTTTGACAAAATTTCTTTTTCACCTTCGCTATAATGACAAGCAACGAATATCAGGTGGGGGATGAAAAGATGGAAAAACTAGAAAGAAGAACTGATTTAACAGGAGCGGGGTTTGAAAGAATCAGTGCAGGGTTAAAGAAGATGAAAAACCTGTTTCTTCATCATACGCATTCTCTTTTTTTCTATAAAGGGTTTATTTATGTCGTTCTAGGCTTTTTATTAGGACGAGCCTTTATATTATCTGAAATCATGCCATTTGCTCTGCCTTTCTTTGGGTCCATGCTGCTTATCAAAAGAGACAAGGCCCTGCTTGCTTGTCTCGCTTTACTTGCTGGAGCCATGACGATATCACCTCAAAATGCATTGTTTGTGTTTGCATCGCTGATCGTCTTCCTCCTTATGTCCAAGGTGGTTTCTTTCATCATCAAAGATCCAGTGAAAACATTGCCGGTTGTCATTGTACTGTCAATGCTGATCACCAGAGGAGCATTTGTTTACCTAGAGCAAGGTGCTGTGCAAAGCTACGATTACGTTATGGCGGGTGTCGAGGCAGGACTTGCCTTCATTTTGACACTGATTTTCCTTCAAAGCCTGCCGATTTTTACAGTCAGGAAAATCAAACACTCCTTAAAGGTTGAAGAAATTATTTGTTTTATGATTTTGATTGCCTCAGTTTTAACAGGTCTGGCGGGGATCACATTTCAAGGAATGCAGGCAGAACATATTTTGTCACGATATGTAGTATTGAGCTTTGCCTTTATTGGAGGAGCAAGTATTGGTTGTACAGTTGGTGTCGTGACTGGATTAATTCTCGGTCTCGCTAACATCGGAAACCTTTATCAAATGAGTCTTCTTGCCTTTTCAGGTTTATTAGGGGGATTGCTGAAAGAGGGGAAGAAAGCAGGCGCAGCCATTGGCTTAATTGTGGGCTCCTTACTGATTTCATTGTACGGAGAAGGATCAGCAGGACTCATGACGACGCTATATGAATCGCTGATTGCGGTTGTGCTCTTCTTGCTCACGCCACAATCCGTAACCTCTAAGGTAGCGAAATATATTCCTGGTACGGTAGAGCATGTACAGGAGCAGCAGCAATACGCCCGGAAAGTACGAGATGTGACAGCAAAAAAGGTAGACCAATTTTCTAATGTATTTCATGCGCTGTCTGAGAGTTTTGCGACATTTTACGAATCCATTCCTGAAGAAAAGAAACAGGAAGAGGATGTAGATCTTTTTTTAAGTACGATCACAGAACGATCCTGTCAAACGTGCTATAAGAAAAATAAATGCTGGGTGCAGAACTTTGATACAACCTATGAACTCATGAAACAAGTTATGCATGAATCTGATGAAAAAACCTACGAGCAAAACCGGAAATTGAAGAAGAAATTTAGCCAGCACTGCTCAAAATCAAAACATGTCGAGGAATTGATTGAAGAGGAGATCGCTTACTATAAAGCCAACCAGACCTTGAAGAAAAAGGTTCAAGACAGCAGACGACTTGTAGCTGAACAGCTGATGGGCGTCTCACAAGTGATGGAGGATTTTTCCCGGGAAATAAAACGGGAAAGAGAACAGCATTTTATTCAAGAAGAGCAGATGATAGAAGCACTTCAGCACTTTGGAATTGAAATTCAACAAGTAGAAATTTATAGCTTGGAGCAGGGGAATGTCGATATTGAAATGAGAATCCCCTATTGCCAAGGGCATGGGGAATGTGAGAAAATCATCGCCCCCATGCTCTCAGATATTTTAGAAGAGCAGATTTTAGTCAAGGCAGAGCAGTGTGCAGAGCACCCAACAGGCTATTGTCACGTTGTATTTGGCTCTGCAAAGTCATATCGAGTAGCTACAGGCGTAGCGCATGCAGCGAAAGGCGGAGGGTTAGTGTCTGGAGACAGCTACAGCATGATGGAGCTGGGTGCGGGCAAATATGCCGCAGCTATTAGTGATGGGATGGGTAATGGAGCAAGGGCTCACTTTGAAAGCAATGAAACGATTAAGCTGTTAGAAAAAATATTAGCTTCAGGTATCAATGAAAAAGTAGCGATTAAAACCATTAATAGTATTTTATCTTTACGAACGACAGATGAAATCTATTCAACATTAGATTTATCCATTATTGATTTACAGGATGCGAGCTGTAAATTCCTTAAGATCGGTTCAACACCCAGCTTTATTAAACGGGGTGATCAGGTGATGAAGGTACAAGCGAGTAATTTACCGATTGGGATTATTGATGAATTTGAAGTGGAGGTTGTGAGTGAACAGATGAAGGCAGGAGATCTGCTGATTATGATGAGCGATGGCATCTTTGAAGGACCAAAGCATATTGAAAATCATGATCTCTGGGTGAAGCGCAAAATGAAAAGCTTTAAAACAGAAGATCCGCAAGAGATTGCTGATTTATTAATGGAAGAGGTCATTCGAACAAGATCGGGTCAAATCGATGACGATATGACGGTTGTTGTCATCAGGCTTGATCACAATACGCCTAAATGGGCATCCATTCCGACAGGTACATTCTATCTTGAGAAACAAGAGATTTCTTGAAATATCGTATAATATGAATTTCTTCTGGCGATGATGGGGATATAAAGCATTCAGTACGATCCCAGGAGGAATGAAGATGCGAAAAGGTCACGTAAACCAAATCTTATTGATTACAGATGGCTGCTCAAATCACGGGGAAGATCCACTTGCGATTGCCTCATTGGCAAAGGAACAAGGGATTACAGTCAATGTTATTGGCATTATGGAGGAAAACAGACACGATCATGAAGCAATGAAAGAAGTTGAAGGAATTGCTCTCGCAGGTGGAGGCATTCATCAAGTGGTCTACGTCCAACAGTTATCTCAAACGGTACAAATGGTTACAAAAAAAGCGATGACACAAACCTTGCAAGGTGTTGTGAATAAAGAATTGCAGCAAATACTTGGCAAGGACACTGAAATTGAAGAGCTTCCGCCTGATAAACGCGGGGAAGTGATGGAAGTAGTTGATGAGTTAGGAGAGACGGTTCATCTTCAAGTGCTTGTGCTTGTTGATACAAGTGCAAGTATGAAACCGAAGCTTCCGACCGTTAAAGAAGCACTCATTGATCTATCCATTAGTTTAAATTCAAGAATTGGTGAAAATCAGTTTGGAATGTGTATATTTCCCGGGAAAAACTCAGATGCTGAAATTGTGTTGAATTGGACGCCTCGATTCGATTCACTATCATCTATTTTCCCGAAACTGACCACGGGGGGAATCACCCCAACTGGACCAGCGCTTCGAGAAGCACTCCAGCATTTCAAATCAGTTCGTTCGCGTAAAGGGCTGCTTGAAGCAAAGGAAGAGCATGATGAATTCGGTTTCTAACATTCCGTTAGGCACGGTGATTCATGGGAAATGGCATCACCATCATTACCGCATTGTAAAAGAGCTGGGAAAAGGGGCGAACGGTATTGTCTATCTAGCCGAATCGCCAAATGGTCAAGTAGCCCTTAAAGTGAGTGATGACAGTATGCTCATTGCATCTGAAGTCAATGTATTAAAATCCTTTTCTAAGGCTCCTGTGAAAACCATGGGGCCTTCTTTTTATGATATGGATGATGCGATTTATCCCGGCATGCTTCAAAAGCGTTCCTTTTATGTAATGGAGTATGTCAGAGGCCCATTACTGCTTGATTTTGTCAAACAAAAAGGTGATGAATGGATCGTCGTTTTAATGGTTCAGCTTTTATCTAACCTAGCTCATTTACATCAAGAAGGGTGGATCTTTGGTGACTTGAAGCCAGACAATCTTATTGTGTCAGGTCCCCCAGCCACGATCCGGTGCATTGATGTAGGGGGAACGACAAAAGCAGGCAGAGCAATCAAGGAATATACAGAGTTTTTTGATCGAGGCTATTGGGGATTCGGTACAAGAAAGGCAGAGCCATCCTATGATCTATTTGCCTTAAGCATGGTGATGGTGAATTGTGCGTATAAGAAAGAATTCAAAAAAGGAGTAGAACCGGAAAAGCAGCTTTACAGAGCCATTGAAGGACATCCTTTGTTAAAGCGATATGAAAGGGTGTTAAAGGCTGCTCTACAAGGTAAATATCAATCAGCGGCGGCAATGAAGAGTGCGATGCTGAAAGAAGGCCAGCTGATCGCTTCAAGAAAAGCGAGTCAAAAGAAGCAACAGCAAAAAAATGGGCAAAGGCCAGCTGATCAACAAAACCAACAGGTGACTTCACGATCGAGAGTTGCAGCAGCAAAAAGAACACAAGTACGCAAAAAATCAGGTGGGCTTTTTGAAACGATTCTTATCGTGTGCAGTGTACTTGCTCTTTACTGTGCATATGTCGTTTTGTTCCTGCTATAGACCTGTAAAAAAGCAGGCTTCATCTTTGCTTGGAGCTACTGAAAGTGATAGGATATGTATATCTTTAAATTACCTGCTCTTTGTGAGGAGGAAGTTGTGAATAGAATTGAATCATTTTTGAAAAAACATGATGTTTACCTTGAAAATACGACAGTCATTGTCGGGGTTTCTGGCGGACCAGATTCCATGCTTTTGCTGCATGAACTAAACAAACGTCGAAAAGGTTCCTTTCAGCTGATTGCAGCCCATGTAGATCACATGTTCAGAGGAGAAGAATCCTTTGCTGATTTGGCATTTGTTGAGGCATACTGCAAGGAGCAAGGAATTCCTTTTGAATCGGCTCGCATACAAGTTACCCAATATGCAAAAGAAAACCACTTAAACAAACAGGCAGCTGCAAGAGAGTGCAGATATGCTTTCTTTCGTCAATTGATGGAGCGATACAAAGCTCAATTTATAGCGCTTGCACATCATGGGGACGACCAAGTAGAAACAATGATGATGCGGCTTGCGAGAGGGACTGTTGGAATAGGACTTGCCGGTATCCAAGCAAAACGTCCTTATCAAGATGGATGGCTGATTCGGCCGCTCATTGGATATTCCAAGGATGACGTGCTGACCGCTTGTGAACAAGCACATATTCCCTATGTCATTGATCAAAGTAATCACACAGATGACTACTTGAGAAACCGGATAAGAAGACACATTCTTCCCGTGTTAAAAGAAGAGGCACCTCATGTACATGAAAGCTTTCAGTTTGTAAGTGACATGCTGACTGAAGATGAGCAATACTTGCAGGCATTAACAAAGGAACAAATGAACCAAGTGATAACGAATCAATCGCCTAAGCAAATTAAGATTAAAACGAAGCCTTTGCTTGACCTGCCTTTGCCTTTACAAAGAAGAGGCATTCAACTAATATTAAACTATCTTTATGAAAACACTCAATCAGCGTTTTCAAACCAGCATATTCTAGGGACTTTGGACTGGTTATCTCATACTGAACAACCGTCTGGATCATTAGATTTGCCAAAAGGTTTACAAGCTGTCAAATCTTATGATTACTGTATGTTTACCTTTGAACGATCGCTTGTACTAGACCAGTCTTATGCTCTTCACTTAAAGGGTGAGGTTGGAGAGGAGCTTTTCCTTCCAAATGGGCAGTCTATCGTGGTATCAAATCATGTTCCGAAGGATGCACGGAACGGAAACCATTTTTTCTTGCTTCAAAAAGATCGTGTTCGTTTCCCTTTGATCATTCGCTCACGAAAAAATGGTGATCGAATCAAACTTAAAGGGATGAATGGATCAAAAAAGGTGAAGGATATATTTATTGATAAAAAAGTGCCTCTTGCAGAAAGAGACAGCTGGCCGATCGTCACTGACTCGGATCATCAAATCATCTGGATCCCAGGTCTGAAAAAATCCGTTTTTGAAGAAATTGATATGACAAACAGCGATCTCATTGTATTACAATATAGACAGCATGAAAATTTGTAGGGGGCAAGCAAAAGCATGAAACAAGATATTGAAAAGGTTTTGATCTCAGAAGAAGAGATCCAGCAAAAAGTGAAGGAACTGGGTGCAACATTAACCAGCGATTATGATGGTGAATTTCCCCTGGCTATTGGTGTTTTGAAAGGGGCTCTTCCATTCATGGCAGACCTGATCAAACACATTGATACATATTTAGAACTTGATTTTATGGATGTATCTAGCTACGGAAAATCTACCGTATCTTCAGGAGAAGTAAAGATCATTAAAGATCTAGATACTTCTGTTGAAGGAAGAGATATTTTAATTATGGAAGATATCATCGACAGTGGGTTAACTTTGAGCTATCTGGTAGAGCTTTTCCGATACCGTAAAGCAAACTCCATAAAAATTGTGACATTGCTTGATAAACCAAGTGGTCGTAAAGCAGACATCAAAGCAGATTATGTTGGATTTGAAGTACCAGATGCATTTGTTGTCGGCTATGGATTGGATTTCGCTGAACGTTACCGAAACCTCCCGTATATTGGAGTGTTAAAACCATCTGTTTACGAGGGCTAATCGGCATGCGTATACATGAGGTTATTGGTTGTATTGGAATGATTTTCTATGATACTATTGAACATAGTTGTGCTTACTGTGGGAGGAGGTAAGGAATGAATCGGGTTTTTCGTAATACGATTTTTTATATACTTATTTTATTACTTGTGATAGGGGTAGTCAGTTGGTTAGGATCCCCTAATCAAAAGCCTGAGAACATGTCTTACAGCAAATTTTCGCAAAATCTAAGTGCGGGAAAAGTGGAGAGTATCTCCATTCAGCCTGTAAGAGGGGTTTATGAAATTCGTGGTCAATTAGATGGCGCGAAGAAAGATGAATACTTCATTACCCATGTTCCAGATGGTCAAGGTGTTGACCAGATTTACAGTGCACTGAAGAATACAGATGTAAAAGTAGAACCAGCACCTGAAACAAATGGATGGCTGCAAGTTCTGACAACCATCATTCCGTTCATCATCATCTTTATCCTGTTCTTCTTCTTATTGAACCAAGCTCAGGGCGGTGGAAGCCGTGTCATGAACTTTGGTAAGAGTAAGGCGAAGCTTTACACAGAAGAGAAGAAACGTGTGAAATTTAAAGATGTTGCCGGTGCAGATGAAGAAAAGCAAGAACTTGTAGAAGTGGTTGAATTCCTGAAGGATCCACGTAAATTCGCGGAGCTTGGCGCAAGAATTCCTAAAGGGGTTTTACTAGTAGGACCTCCAGGTACAGGTAAAACATTGCTTGCGAGAGCATCTGCTGGAGAAGCAGGCGTTCCTTTCTTTAGCATCAGTGGTTCTGACTTCGTCGAGATGTTCGTCGGTGTCGGTGCATCACGTGTACGTGATTTATTCGAAAATGCGAAAAAGAATGCACCATGCTTAATCTTTATTGATGAGATTGATGCAGTGGGTCGTCAGCGTGGAGCAGGTCTTGGCGGTGGTCATGACGAGCGTGAACAAACGCTTAACCAGCTTCTTGTTGAAATGGATGGTTTTAGTGCGAACGAAGGTATTATTATCATCGCTGCGACAAACCGTGCAGATATCCTAGATCCTGCATTGCTGCGTCCGGGACGTTTTGACCGTCAAATTACGGTTGACCGCCCAGATGTCATTGGCCGTGAAGAAGTACTGAAGGTTCATGCGAAAAACAAACCGCTTGATGACACAGTGAACTTGAAAGCCATTGCAAGCAGAACACCTGGGTTCTCTGGAGCAGATCTTGAGAACTTACTAAACGAAGCAGCACTTGTTGCTGCCCGTCATAACAAAAAGAAAATTGATATGCGTGATATCGACGAAGCGACTGACCGTGTCATCGCTGGGCCGGCGAAGAAAAGCCGTGTCATTTCGAAGAAAGAACGTAATATCGTGGCTTACCATGAAGCAGGTCATACCGTCATTGGTCTTATCCTAGACGAAGCGGACATGGTGCATAAAGTAACGATCGTTCCTCGTGGTCAGGCAGGCGGATATGCGGTTATGCTTCCAAGAGAAGACCGTTATTTCCAAACGAAGCCTGAGCTTCTTGATAAAATTGTCGGCTTGCTCGGCGGTCGTGTTGCAGAGGAAATTACGTTTGGCGAAGTAAGTACAGGCGCTCACAACGACTTCCAACGTGCAACTGGCATTGCAAGAAGAATGGTTACAGAGTTCGGTATGTCTGATAAACTTGGTCCACTACAATTCGGTCAAGCACAAGGAGGTCAAGTTTTCCTTGGCCGCGATTTCAACAACGAGCCGAATTATAGTGAAGCGATCGCTTACGAAATTGACCAAGAAGTTCAGCGTTTCATTAAGGAGAGCTACGAACGTGCGAAACAAATTCTTACTGAGAATAAAGATAAGTTAGAAATTATCGCACAAGCTCTTCTAGAAGTTGAAACATTAGATGCTGAGCAAATTAAATCTCTTTACGAAACTGGAAAGCTTCCAGAGCGTGTATACGCAGATGACGAAGAGAAAAATGATGATGTGAAAGTAAACATCAAGAAAAAAGAAGAAGACGAGGAGATCTAATCTCCTTCTGTGAAAGCTGCCGGGATCACCGGCAGCTTTTTTTATTTCAATTCCTGAATGGATCGGTTTCGAATTGTTTACAAATGGAACTCAATTCGTGTATGGTATGATAGAAAGTCGAAAAATGCTCTTTTTGAGAAACTATTCAAAGTGGTGATGAAGTTGTTACTCGTGATAGATGTAGGGAACACAAATACCGTTTTAGGTGTTTATCATAATGGCGATCTAAACTACCATTGGCGAATTGAAACAAGCCGTCATAAAACAGAAGATGAATTTGGTATGGCCATTAGGTCTTTATTTGATTATGTCGGCCTAATGTTTGACCAAATAGAAGGAATTATCATATCGTCTGTTGTCCCGCCAATGATGTTTGCATTAGAAAGAATGTGCGAGAAGTACTTTCACATAACTCCCCAAATTGTAGGGCCTGGAATGAAGACTGGATTAAACATTATGTGTGACAATCCAAAGGAAGTCGGGGCTGATCGAATTGTGAATGCCGTAGCGGCGATTCACCTTTATGGGGCACCTCTCATTGTCGTAGACTTTGGTACAGCGACAACCTACTGCTATATCAATGAACAAAAACAATACATGGGTGGGGCGATTGCACCTGGTATTACCATCTCAACAGAGGCTTTATATACAAGAGCGGCAAAACTGCCGAGAATTGAAATTGTCCGTCCAGATCACATTGTTGGAAAAAACACCATTAGTGCGATGCAATCTGGCATCCTTTATGGATATGTTGGGCAAGTCGAGGGAATAGTGAAACGGATGAAGCAGCAAGCGAAACAAACACCGAAAGTCATTGCAACAGGCGGTTTGTCGACATTGATTGGAAATGAATCAGACTGCATTGATATTGTCGATCCGTTCTTAACATTAAAGGGACTTCAACTCATTTATGAACGTAATCGTGTCGGTGTATTATAGGAGGTTTAAAATCGAATGGATTACTTAGTTAAAGCGTTAGCATATGACGGAAAAGTTCGAGCATATGCTGCAAACACAACAGATACAATCAACGAAGCACAAAGAAGACACCATACATGGCCAACAGCTTCAGCAGCGATTGGCAGAACAATGACTGCCACAGTCATGATGGGTGCTATGCTGAAAGGTGAAAATAAATTAACGGTCAAAATTGAAGGCGGTGGACCAATCGGTGCCATTATTGCTGATGGAAACGCAAAGGGCCAGGTGCGCGGATATGTCTCAAATCCACAAGTCCACTTTGACCTAAATGAACATGGCAAACTGGATGTTAGACGTGCAGTCGGGACATCTGGAACGTTAAGTGTTGTGAAAGATATCGGGC
The DNA here is from genome assembly GCF_009937765.1 of Bacillus pumilus. NCBI lineage: Bacteria > Bacillati > Bacillota > Bacilli > Caryophanales > Bacillaceae > Bacillus > Bacillus pumilus. The sequence goes on from NZ_CP047089.1 coordinate 3,402,065, forward strand.
TGAAAGATCACTTTACAGGACAAACGGAGATCGTTTCAGGCGAAATTGGAGATGACTTCACTTATTATCTTGTCTCTTCTGAGCAAGTGCCTTCTTCTGTAGGTGTAGGGGTTCTCGTCAATCCAGATAACTCGATTCTCGCAGCTGGCGGTTTCATCATTCAATTGCTGCCTGGAACAGAAGATGCTGTCATTGAAAGATTAGAAAAGCGTCTCTCAACCATTGAACCCATTTCTAAACTCATCGAAAAAGGGATGACACCAGAAGAAATTTTAGAAGAAGTACTCGGAGAAAAACCTCAAATTTTAGAAACTGTACCTGTCGAATTCTCTTGTAACTGCTCAAAAGAACGTTTTGCTAATGGCATTATCAGCCTAGGGAAAGCCGAAATTGACGATATGATTGAACAAGACGGACAAGCAGAAGCTCAATGCCATTTTTGTAACGAAACGTATGTATTTACAAAAGAAGAGCTAGAAGAGCTACGTGAAGAAATAACCCGCTAAGCTCTAAGCAGCGGGTTTTCTTTTTAGAATGGAAAGGAGACGAAAGATGAGACTGAAAGCAAGAGTGGTATGGACATTTATTCTCGTGTTGCTTATGATCAATGCCGTTGTTATTGCATATGTATTAACAAAGTCGCAAATATCACAGGCTTCTTCAAACGGGAAGAGCGGTGAAGAAATTGCGTCGATTGGAAAAGAAAAGGTGACACGTCAAGAATGGTTAAAGAAGATGGAAGACCGCTATGGAAAGGCAACACTTGAGCAAATGATTAATCAGAAGGTGGTCAATCAGCTTGCGAAAGAAAACAAGCTTGAAGTGTCCTCAAAAGAAATCAATCGTGAATTGCTGATGCTTAAAGCGGTATCTAATAATTTCTATGAAGATGGACATACGAGTGAAAAAGATTGGACAGAACAGATTCGTTATCAAATTTTATTGGAGCAGCTTTTAACGAGAGATGCTGTCGTTTCTGAAAAAGAAGCGAAATCCTTTTATGAAAAAAACAAGGACTTATATCAATATGATGATTCATACCGTATTCGTCATATCGTCGTGAAGACAAAAGACGAAGCTGAAAATGTATTGAAGGATCTGAAAGGCGGATCTAGCTTCGAAGCGGTGGCAGCTGAACGCTCTATTGATCGCTACACCTCTCCATATGGCGGAGATCTTGGGTTTGTGACAGAAGAACAAGAAAGCATCCCAGCCCTATACATACAAGAAGCTCAAAAACTTCAGCCAGATGAATGGACAAAAGAACCGATTGAGACCAAAAACGGGTATGCCATTATTCAATTGAAAGAAAAATTAGATGGCCGCTCCTTCTCGTATGAAGAAGTCAAAAATCAGATCAAAAGGCAGATTGCTATGGAAGATCTAGGTGAAAAGGCGAATGTCAAAACCCTGTGGAAAGAAGCAAAAGTCACATGGTTTTACGATGGCGAGCAGGACTAAAAGCATTGACAAAATTTTTCGAAATTGATAATTTAATATTAATACAATAAAATTACTCGGAGATAGAGGTGTTAGTGATGGCTCGTATTGCAAATTCAGTTTTTGAACTAATAGGAAATACACCAGTCGTTAAATTAAACCGTTTAGTAGATGAAGACAGTGCGGATGTCTACTTGAAACTTGAATATATGAACCCGGGCAGCAGTGTAAAAGATCGTATTGCGTTAGCGATGATCGAAGATGCTGAAGCGAAAGGTACTTTAAAAGCCGGCGACACGCTCATCGAACCAACAAGCGGAAACACTGGGATCGGTCTTGCAATGGTAGCGGCAGCTAAAGGAATTAACGCCATTCTAGTGATGCCAGACACAATGAGTCAGGAGCGTCGCAACCTTTTACGCGCTTATGGTGCAGAGCTTGTATTAACACCGGGTGCAGAAGGAATGAAAGGCGCCATCAAAAAGGCAGAAGAATTGGCAGAAGAGCACGGTTACTTCATGCCTCAGCAATTTAGCAACGAAGCCAATGCAGAGATTCACCGTCGTACGACAGGAAAAGAAATTCTTGAACAGTTTGACGGCGAGCTTGATGCATTTATTGCAGGTGTTGGGACGGGCGGCACAATTACAGGTGCTGGTGAAGTCTTAAAAGAAGCCATCCCATCAATTCAGCTTTATGCGGTAGAGCCGACAGATTCACCTGTATTATCAGGCGGAAAGCCAGGCCCGCATAAAATCCAAGGGATTGGAGCAGGTTTTATTCCTTCCATCTTGAACACGGAAGTATACGATGGTATTATCCAAGTGAAAAACGAAGATGCATTTGAGCTTGCAAGAAAAGCAGCGAAAGAGGAAGGAATCCTTGGCGGTATTTCTTCAGGAGCAGCCATTTATGCAGCACTTCAAACAGCGAAGAAACTTGGTAAAGGGAAAAAGGTTCTCGCAATCATCCCAAGTAATGGGGAGCGTTACCTCAGCACACCTCTTTATCAATTCGATTAAACCAATTACCCCAGCATTTGCTGGGGTTTTTTTATGAAATTTGTAGATGGAAAGCAAATACTATTTTCTAAATAAATTGGATTGCATTACAATAAGATTAATGAAAATGAAAAAGGATGATAACATGACACAACGCAGGCCGATGGGCATCAAAATTCCTTTTACGAAAGATGCATTCTTGAAAAGATACGAACAATTAACTGCTGGCGTAACACACCATGTTCTGCTTGAAAGTGCTCGCGGTGGTTCCTACAGCATTGCTGGTATTCACCCAATTGCTAAAGCGAAGGGTAAAGACGGGATGACAACCATCCATTATCAAGATGAGGTGCTGTTCAAAGAAGGTGATCCATTCAGAGCGTTTACGGATTGGTTCCAAACCCTTCAAACTGAAACGAATGAGGAATACCCTGATTTTCAAGGCGGGGCGATTGGATTTTTAAGCTATGATTATGCTAGATATATTGAGCATTTTAAGATGTTGTCCATTGATGACCTGAAAACACCAGATCTTTATTTTCTCGTGTTTAATGATGTTGCGGTCTTTGATCATGAAGAAAACATGCTGTGGCTGATTACTCACACAGAGGGAGCGGAACCTGTGAGTGACACTCATCAAAGACTCGAAGATTTAAAGCAAAAGTGGACAAGCTCTGCAAATGAATCAGTGCAATCACCTGTTCATGAACCTTCTGTAGAATTTGTACCAGCAGCGCCTTTTACCGAAGAAACCTTTGGAGAAGCAGTAGAGAAGATTAAGCAATATATCGCAAGCGGTGATGTGTTCCAAGTGAATTTATCCATCAGACAAGATGAACAGCTCCACACACATCCGTATGAATTATACAAAACGTTACGTCAAGTCAATCCATCCCCTTATATGTCTTATTTGCACACGCCTGATTTCCAGATTGTTTGTGGATCTCCAGAGCTGTTGATTAAGAAAAAGGGAACTCAACTAGAAACAAGACCGATTGCGGGTACAAGATCAAGAGGCAAAGACGAGGCTGAGGATCACGCGCTGGCAAAAGAGCTCATTGAAAATGAAAAAGAACGCGCGGAGCATGTGATGCTCGTGGATCTTGAGCGGAATGACCTTGGACGCGTGTCCACTTATGGCTCAGTAAGAGTGAACGAATTTATGGCGATTGAAAAATATTCACACGTAATGCACATTGTATCCAACGTACAGGGGGAACTGCGTGATGATTGTGATGCAGTAGATGTCATGAGAGCCGTATTCCCAGGAGGCACAATTACAGGTGCTCCAAAGGTGAGAACAATGGAAATCATAGAAGAGCTTGAGCCAACAAGGCGTGGGCTTTATACTGGATCTATAGGCTGGTTTGGATTCAATCAAGATATGCACTTTAACATCGTCATTCGTACGGCGTACTGCACTGAAGGCAAAGCCTTTATGCAGTCGGGTGCTGGGATTGTCATCGATTCTGTACCAAAGCACGAATACAAAGAATCGATTAAAAAAGCCTATGCAGTGAAAAAAGCATTACAGTTGAGCAAAGAAGAGACTATTTTGAGTTAGAGGTGAGCAGAGCATGATATTAATGATTGATAATTATGATTCATTTACGTACAACCTGGTCCAGTATTTAGGTGAGCTTGGAGAAGAATTGATCGTGAAACGGAATGATCAAGTAACCATTCAAGAAATTGAAGAACTCAAGCCTGATTTTCTCATGATTTCTCCAGGACCATGCAGTCCTGATGAAGCGGGAATTAGTATGGAAGCAATCAAGCACTTTGCGGGAAGTATTCCGATTTTCGGTGTATGCCTAGGACATCAATCCATTGCGCAAGTCTTTGGAGGGGATGTCGTTCGTGCTGAACGCTTAATGCATGGTAAAACGTCAGAGATTGAACATGACGGAAAAGGTGTCTTCACTGGACTCCAAAATCCGCTTGTCGCAACGAGATATCATTCATTAATTGTCAAAAACGAGACGCTGCCAGAGTGCTTTGACGCAACAGCCAGCACAAAAGAAGGCGAGCTCATGGCCATTCGCCATAAAGAGCTGCCAATTGAAAGTGTACAGTTTCATCCTGAATCGATTATGACGTCCTTCGGAAAAGAAATGCTTAAAAATTTCATTGAAACCTATCGTAAAAAGGGGCATGAAGTAAACGCATGATCATTTATCTGAACGGTCAGTATATAGAGGAGAAAGACGCGACTCTTTCTCCTTTTGATCATGGTTTTCTATATGGCATCGGTGTATTCGAAACATTTACCAGCCTGGCAGGACAAGTCTTTCTGTTAGATTGGCACCTTGAAAGGCTCAATCAATCATTGCGTGACCTTTGCATCGAATCCACAATAGAGAAACCATTTGTACTCGACATCATTCATACTTTACTAAATAAAAACGACATAGCCGGCGGTCATGCGAGAATTCGCTTCAATGTATCCGCGGGCAGGGGCAATGGATTTTCTGCCGATCCTTATGAAGAACCTGTCGTGTTTGTCATGATCTCTCCATTCCGGCCCGAATCTGTTTTAGATGAGAAACAGGGAGTTATTCTTCAAACGAGGAGAAATACCCCGGAAGGTTCGAGGCGTCTCAAGTCTCACCATTATATGAACAACCTGCTCGCGAAAAGAGAAGTGGGAAATGATCCGAAGGTAGAAGGTATCTTTTTAACAAAAGAAAATGATGTGGCAGAAGGAATTACCTCCAATGTATTTTGGCGAAAAGGCGATGTGATGTATACACCATCACTTGATACAGGCATTTTAAATGGGGTTACTCGACGATATTGTATCGAAACACTCCAAACGATGGAGGCTTCACTAAAAGTAGGGCGATATCCAGTCTCCCATTTGCTATCAGCTGATGAGGCATGGATGACCAATTCTGTTCAAGGGATTGTGCCTTTCAGAAGTATAGGAGACATCTCCTTTTCCCACAACAGCCGAATCTTCTCAACAAAATTGAGAACTCAATATACAAAAGAACGTCTAGATTATAAAGAGTAGGTGGACACAATGACACAACAAGTGATAAAGCAGCCTAAAGTCATACAAGCCAAGCACCACACCCTTAGTTATGAAGAAAAGACATTGGTCATGGGCATTTTAAATGTCACACCTGACTCTTTTTCAGATGGAGGAAAGTTTAATCAAGTGGATAAAGCGCTGGCTCATGCAGCACAGCTGATAGAGGACGGGGCACATATCATTGATATAGGCGGAGAATCGACTCGCCCAGGAGCGGCATTTGTCTCAGAACAAGAAGAGCTTTCAAGAGTCATTCCCGTCATCGAAAAGATCACAAAAGAATTGGATGTTCCAATTTCTATTGATACGTATAAAGCTCATGTGGCAGATGAAGCAGTGAAAGCTGGAGCTTCCATCATTAATGATGTATGGGGAGCGAAGGCAGATCCTCAAATGGCGCACGTAGCAGCGAAGCACAATGTGCCAATTATTTTAATGCACAATCGGCCAGAACGAAATTACACACATCTAATTTCAGATATGATCGCAGATTTGAAAGAAAGTGTTCAAATTGTAAAACAAGCCGGTGTCTGTGATGACATGATCATATTAGACCCAGGTATAGGGTTTTCGAAAAATAAAGAGGACAACCTGATGGTCATGAATGAGCTTGAACATTTTTGTCAGCTCGGGTATCCACTGCTCTTAGCTACATCTCGAAAACGATTCATCGGAGCTGTCTTAGACCTGCCACCGGAAGAGCGTACTGAAGGAACGGGGGCGACGGTCTGCCTTGGAATTCAAAAAGGCAGTGCGATGGTTCGGGTACATGATGTAAAAGAAATCGCAAGAATGGCAAAAATGATGGATGCCATGCTGAATAAGGGAGGCGCTTATCATCGATAAAGTATATGTAAATGGAATGGAATTTTACGGCTACCATGGCGTATTTGCAGAAGAAAATAAATTAGGACAGCGGTTCCGCGTGGATTTAACAGCTTCACTTGATTTAAGTAAAGCCGGACAAACTGATGACCTCAATGAGACCATCAATTATGCGGAGCTCTACCAAATCTGCAAAAGCATTGTAGAGGGTGAATCAGTCAACCTCGTTGAAACACTAACAGAAAGAATTGCAAGCCAAGTGTTAAAGGACTTTCCGACAGTTCAGGAATGCACTGTGAAGGTGATTAAACCAGATCCGCCAATTCCAGGACACTATCAGTCCGTTGCCATTGAAATGACGAGATCGCGCGCATGAACAATACCGCATACATTGCTTTAGGTTCGAACATAGGGAAAAAGGAAACTTATTTAAAAGAAGCCGTCAAAAAACTACACGAACATCCAGAGGTTCAAGTAGAATCGATCTCTTCTATATATGAAACAACACCTGTAGGTTACGAAAACCAAGATGACTTTTTAAATATGGCTGTGAAAATTTCCACCTCGCTTCGTCCAAATGAATTACTGGCACTTACTCAGAAAATCGAGCAAGAGTTAGGTAGAACGAGAGAAGTGAGATGGGGACCACGAACGGCTGACCTTGACATTTTACTTTATAATCGTGAAAATATTGAAACAGAACAGCTCGTAGTGCCACATCCTAGAATGTACGAACGTTTATTCGTTCTCGTTCCGCTGAGTGAGATTTGCCCGGAAATCGGCGAAGTACAAATAAATGCCGTAACAGACCAAGAAGGTGTAAGCATATGGAAAAAGACGTGTGGGGTAGAAGAATTCGTGCATACCGAAAGCTAAAAGGGTATACTCAGGAAGGGTTCGCGAAAAGACTTGGCATCTCTGTCTCTGTCCTAGGAGAAATTGAGCGGGGCAATCGATTACCAACAAACCAATTGGTTGGTCAAATAGCAGATGCTTTAAATATAACGGTGGAAGAACTTTCACCAAATCTTGAAGAAGAAAGGAGGGGAAATGATGTTTAAAATCGGAGATATCGACATTAAAAACAAAGTGGTGCTCGCACCTATGGCTGGTGTGTGCAACTCCGCCTTCAGACTGACAGTGAAAGAATTTGGAGCAGGTTTAGTCTGCGCTGAAATGGTCAGTGACAAGGCAATCCTGATCAACAATGCAAGAACAATGGGTATGCTATACATTGATGAACGGGAAAAGCCTTTGAGCCTTCAGATATTTGGAGGAGAAAAAGACACTCTCGTTGAAGCGGCAAAGTTTGTAGACCAGAATACCACAGCGGACATTATTGATATCAACATGGGCTGTCCTGTGCCGAAGATTACGAAATGTGATGCAGGAGCGAAATGGCTACTTGATCCAAACAAGATTTATGAAATGGTCTCTGCTGTTGTAGATGCTGTAGATAAACCTGTTACCGTGAAAATGAGAATGGGCTGGGACGAAGATCATATCTTTGCTATCGACAATGCCCGTGCTGTTGAACGAGCAGGTGGACAAGCGGTTGCACTTCACGGACGGACACGTGTGCAGATGTACGAAGGAACAGCAAATTGGGATATTATAAAAGAGGTCAAACAATCTGTTTCCATTCCTGTCATCGGCAATGGAGATGTCAAAACCCCTCAGGATGCAAAACGTATGCTTGATGAAACGGGTGCAGATGCTGTCATGATCGGAAGAGCGGCACTAGGAAACCCGTGGATGATCTATCGAACAGTTCATTATTTAGAAACGGGTGAACTGAAAGAAGAGCCAAACGTACGTGAGAAGATGTCAGTGTGTAAGCTTCACTTAGACAGACTTATTGATCTAAAAGGGGAGCATGTGGCTGTCAGAGAAATGAGAAAGCACGCAGCATGGTACTTAAAAGGTGTCCGAGGCAATGCGGACGTGAGAAATCAAATCAATCAAAGTGAAACGAGAGCGGAGCTTGTACAAGTTCTTGATGACTTTACGATCGAAGCCGAGGCAAAAGAGCTTCAAAGTATAAAAGTAGGATAAAACTATCTTTCTTTTTGTAGCTCACTGCTAGTGCATGTACTGGCAGTTTTTCTGCTTTTCTCTGCAAAATACATTATTGGAGTGATATAAATGAGTAATGAAGGGCTTAATAACGAAGAATTAAATGACCAATTCCAGGTCAGACGTGACAAAATGAATAAAATGAGAGAAGAAGGTATCGATCCGTTCGGTGAACGATATGACCGTTCTCATCAATCTGCACAAATTATTGCTGAATACGATGAGTTTTCTAAAGAAGACTTAGAAGAAAAGTCTGCACAAGTAACGATCGCTGGACGTATGATGACAAAGCGTGGAAAAGGGAAAGCTGGCTTTGCGCATATCCAAGACTTAGAAGGACAAATCCAAATCTACGTTCGTAAAGATAGTGTAGGAGAAGAAGCTTATGAATTATTCAAAAGCTCAGACCTAGGCGATATTATCGGTGTAACAGGAACAGTATTTAAAACGAATGTAGGCGAACTTTCTATTAAAGCGACTAGCTTTGAGGTTCTCACAAAAGCACTTCGCCCGCTTCCTGACAAATATCATGGACTTAAAGATGTCGAACAACGCTATCGTCAGCGTTACCTTGACCTGATTGTAAATCCAGAAAGTAAGCAGACGTTCATCATGCGAAGCAAGATCATCCAATCTATGAGAAGATACTTAGATTCTAAAGGATACCTAGAAGTTGAAACACCAACAATGCACAGCATCCCTGGTGGTGCATCAGCACGTCCTTTCATTACTCATCACAATGCACTGGATATGCCACTTTATATGCGTATTGCGATTGAATTGCACTTAAAACGCCTTATTGTCGGTGGTCTAGAGAAGGTATACGAGATTGGCCGTGTATTCCGTAACGAAGGTGTATCAACTCGTCATAACCCAGAATTCACTATGATCGAGCTTTACGAAGCTTACGCAGATTACAAAGACATCATGAACCTAACTGAAAACCTGATTGCTCATATTGCCGAAGAGGTACTAGGAACAACCACTATTCAATACGGAGAAGATGAAATTGATCTGAAGCCTGAATGGAAGAGACTCCATATGGTTGAAGCAGTCAAAGAAGCAACTGGTGTAGACTTCTGGCAGGAGATGTCTGTAGAAGAAGCGCAACAGCATGCAGCTGATCACGGAATTGAAATTACGAAAAATATGACGGTAGGTCATATCATCAATGAGTTCTTCGAGCAAAAAGTGGAGGAAACATTGGTACAGCCTACATTTATTTACGGACATCCAGTGGAGATTTCTCCATTAGCTAAGAAAAATCCTGAAGACCCTCGCTTCACAGATCGCTTTGAGCTATTTATCGTACGCCGTGAGCATGCTAATGCATTCACAGAACTAAATGATCCAATCGATCAAAGAGAACGATTCGAAGCTCAATTAAAAGAACGTGAAGAAGGAAATGACGAAGCGCATCTAATGGATGACGATTTTGTTGAAGCATTAGAATATGGTATGCCTCCAACAGGCGGACTAGGAATCGGTATCGACCGGTTAATCATGCTATTAACAAATTCTCCATCAATCAGAGATGTACTGCTTTTCCCGCAAATGAGAAACCGCTAATACACCAATTAAAGCGCCATTTTAACTATGGCGCTTTTTATTTTTCATGAAATGAAACTTTTTTTTAAAAAACTATTGCAAGGAAAGAATCAAGATGGTATATTATTATTCGTTGCCGCAAAACAGCAACGAGGTTAAAAAAAGAAATTGAAAAAACTTCTTGACTTTAACCGATACGAAATGTTAAGATATTAAAGTCGCTTACGAGCGACAACGAAAATGATCTTTGAAAACTAAACAAGACAAAACGTACCTGTTAATTCGAGTATTTATAAAAAATCCTATGATGTTTCATAGGTAGTCAGTCAAACGCTGACGAAAAACAAAACTTCGGTTTTGTACTTTTTCGGAGAGTTTGATCCTGGCTCAGGACGAACGCTGGCGGCGTGCCTAATACATGCAAGTCGAGCGGACAGAAGGGAGCTTGCTCCCGGATGTTAGCGGCGGACGGGTGAGTAACACGTGGGTAACCTGCCTGTAAGACTGGGATAACTCCGGGAAACCGGAGCTAATACCGGATAGTTCCTTGAACCGCATGGAAGGACGACCTTTATTCTCACTATAATAGGGTTTTACTTTATCTACGATAAATGAAAAATCAATGTACTGATCAATTTTACGAAGCAGGTGATCCTCTTCGACCAGTTGATCGAGCAATACAAATTCAGCTTCGTGCTGAGAAGAATTTCTAGTGTGGAACATGAGAAAAACACCTTCCTTTAGAATGCTTTTCTCTATTATAAAATGGAGTGGTGGAAAATTTAAGGAAAAATAAAGCTGCCGAGATTTTCTCGACAGCCTAAAAGCCCCTTAATGGGGCTTTTTGATTAACGTAATAATTGAAGTACGTTTTGTGGCTGTTGGTTTGCTTGTGCTAGCATCGCTTGAGACGCTTGAGAAAGAATGTTGTTCTTTGTGAACTCACTCATTTCTTTCGCCATGTCAACGTCACGGATACGAGACTCAGCAGCTGTTAAGTTTTCAGCAGAAGCACCAAGGTTGTTGATTGTGTGCTCTAGGCGGTTTTGGACGGCTCCAAGTTTAGAACGCTGGTCTGAAACTTGTTTGATCGCTCCATCAATGATTGCTAATTGATCGTTAAATCCACCTTCTTCATCCGCTGCAATTTCGGCGAAATCAGTTACTTTAATTGTAGAAACGGTTTTATCCTCAACGCCAAGTTTATCAGCAGACATTGCTTCAATATGAACTGACAATTGCTGCGCACCGTTAGCTCCAATTTGGAAAGTAAGTTTTTTCGCTTCTCCGCCTTCTGGCTCAGCAGCAAAAGTTCCATCAAGAAGTTTCTTTCCGTTGAATTCAGTACGGTCAGAAATACCGTTCTTATCTGTACCGTTTCCAATTTCCTGAACTAGTGCATCAATTTCCTCTTGAATTGCACCAAGGTCTGTTTCATCTTGTGTACCAGTGTTTCCAGCTTGTACGACTAGTTCACGTACACGTTGAAGGATTGAGTGAGTTTCAGTCAACGCACCCTCAGCTGTTTGAATAAGAGAGATACCGTCTTGAGCATTTTTCGTCGCCATTTCTAAACCGCGGATCTGACCACGCATTTTTTCAGAAATTGCTAGACCTGCTGCATCGTCTCCTGCACGGTTAATTTTAAGACCAGAAGAAAGCTTCTCCATGTTCTTCTGCCCTGCTCCATTGTTTGCAGACAAACGGTTCAGTGTGTTAAGTGCTGCGATATTGTGGTTAATTCTCATGTTTCATGACCTCCATGTGTTTGAACCAATTGAACATCCTTGTCCAAAAGTTCTAAATTAGAATTTTTTTGTAAGCCTTACAATCCATTTATCGAACTCTAATGGAATTTGTTTAACAAAAAAGGGATAAATGAGGTAAAAGTCTCATTCGTTATGATCGTTTCGCTAGAGTATGCCAAATTTAAAGGTCATTTTTCATGATTTATCAGAAGGATTTAAGAATCATAAGACTGGAGAAAATGCGAAGAAAAAACTGCATAAAAAAAGCCCCATAAAAGGGGCTCTTCATTAACGAAGTAATTGAAGTACGTTTTGTGGCTGTTGGTTCGCTTGTGCAAGCATTGCTTGAGACGCTTGAGAAAGAATGTTGTTCTTAGTGAACTCACTCATTTCTTTCGCCATGTCAACGTCACGGATACGAGACTCAGCAGCTGTTAAGTTTTCACCAGAAGCACCAAGGTTGTTGATTGTGTGCTCTAGACGGTTTTGGACTGCACCAAGTTTAGAACGCTCGTCTGAAACTTGTTTAATTGCATTGTCAACGATATCTAGTTGATCATCGAAACTAGTAGCTGCGAAATCAGTTACGTCAATAGCAGATACTGTTTTAGTAGTATCAGTTGGATCTGTTCCAATTTTATCAGCAGACATTGCTTTAATGTTCACATCTAATTTTTGTGCTTTGTTTGCACCAATTTGGAATGTTAATTTAGCTGTTTCAAAGTCGCCATTCAACAACTTTTTACCGTTGAACTCAGTACGATCAGAAATACCATTTCCATCTGTACCGCCACCAATTTCTTTGATAAGGTTGCTGATTTCCTCTTGAATTGCACCAAGGTCTGTACCATCTTGTGTACCTGTGTTTCCAGCTTGTACGACAAGCTCACGTACACGTTGAAGGATTGAGTGAGTTTCAGTCAATGCACCTTCAGCTGTTTGGATAAGAGAGATACCGTCTTGTGCGTTTTTTGAAGCCATTTCTAAACCGCGGATTTGTCCACGCATTTTTTCAGAGATTGCTAGACCTGCAGCGTCATCTCCTGCACGGTTGATTTTAAGACCAGAAGAAAGTTTCTCCATGTTCTTTTGACTTGCACCGTTATTTGCAGACAAGCGGTTAAGTGTATTAAGTGCTGCGATATTGTGGTTAATTCTCATTCTTTTTACCTCCATGTATGTGGGACCTGACAGACATCCTTGTCTGAAAAAAATCCTTTATTCTAGGGCTTAACAACCCTGACAATTCTTTTATCGGATCGTTTTAAAGGAAGTTTAACACTTTTTAATATTTATTTATTAATCTATCAGTCTTAATTCATGATTTAGTTCTATGGAAAATACATATTGTGTTCTCTTTTTAATATCAGTAGACATAAAAAAAGCCCCATAAAAGGGGCCAATCATTAACGTAGTAATTGAAGTACGTTTTGTGGCTGTTGGTTCGCTTGTGCAAGCATTGCTTGAGACGCTTGAGAAAGAATGTTGTTCTTTGTGAACTCACTCATTTCTTTCGCCATGTCAACGTCACGGATACGAGACTCAGCAGCTGTTAAGTTCTCAGATGAAGCTCCAAGGTTGTTGATTGTGTGCTCTAGACGGTTTTGAACTGCGCCTAGTTTAGAACGTTGGTCTGAAACTTGTTTGATCGCACCATCTACGATGTCTAGTTGTTGATCAAATGTAAGTGTTGGTGTAGCAGCAGCGAATTGTGTAACATTGATGTTAGTGACCGCTTGACCAGCTACAAGAGTACCATTAGTAACAACACCAAGTTTGTCAGCAGACATTGCTTCAATGTTAACTGATAATTGTTGTGCTTTATTTGCACCGATTTGGAACGTTAAAGTAGCTGTACCATCAGCAAAGTCGCCATTCAGCAATTTTTTACCGTTGAACTCAGTACGATCAGAAATACCATTCTTTTCGCTTCCATTACCAATCTCTTGAACTAGAGCATTAATTTCTTCTTGAATTGCACCAAGGTCTGTACCATCTTGTGTACCTGTGTTCCCAGCTTGTACGACAAGCTCACGTACACGTTGAAGGATTGAGTGAGTTTCAGTCAATGCACCCTCAGCGGTTTGGATAAGAGAGATACCGTCCTGTGCGTTTTTAGATGCCATTTCTAATCCGCGGATTTGTCCACGCATTTTTTCAGAGATCGCTAGACCTGCTGCGTCATCTCCTGCACGGTTGATTTTAAGACCAGAAGAAAGTTTCTCCATGTTCTTTTGGCTCGCACCATTGTTTGCAGACAAACGGTTCAATGTGTTAAGTGCTGCGATATTGTGGTTAATTCTCATTTCCTATTACCTCCATGTATGTGGGACCTGACAGACGTCCTTGTCTGAAAAAAGTCCTTTGTTCTTGGGTTCATCTACCCTGACAATTAAAATATCGGTTTATTTTGAAGGATGTTTAGCATGGTTTACGATTAAATTATTAAATTATCTGTCTAAATTCTAATTTCGCTTGATGCTTTTTTTCAATTCTATCTCTATTCTTTAATAAATATAAAAAAGCCCCATAAAGGGGCCTGTCATTAACGTAATAATTGAAGTACGTTTTGTGGCTGTTGGTTCGCTTGTGCGAGCATTGCTTGAGACGCTTGAGAAAGAATGTTGTTCTTAGTGAACTCACTCATTTCTTTCGCCATGTCAACGTCACGGATACGAGACTCAGCTGCTGTTAAGTTCTCAGATGAAGCTCCAAGGTTGTTGATTGTGTGCTCTAGACGGTTTTGGACCGCACCTAGTTTAGAACGTTGGTCTGAAACTTGTTTAATAGCTCCATCTACGATGTCTAATTGCTCATCAAAAGAAAGAGCACCTGCTGCAGCTGGATTAGCAAATTGAGTTACGTCAATCTTATCAACCGTATGATCCGCTACAAGTGTTCCATCATCTTCTAATGCACCAAGTTTATCAGAAGACATTGCTTCAATGTTAACTGATAATTGTTGTGCTTTATTTGCACCAATTTGGAACGTTAAAGTAGCTGTACCATCAGCAAAGTCGCCATTCAACAATTTTTTACCGTTGAACTCAGTACGATCAGAAATACCATTCTTTTCGCTTCCATTACCAATCTCTTGAACTAGAGCTTTGATTTCTTCTTGAATTGCACCAAGATCTGTTTCATCCTGTGTACCAGTATTTCCAGCTTGAACGACTAGTTCACGAACACGTTGAAGGATTGAGTGAGTTTCAGTCAATGCACCTTCAGCTGTTTGGATAAGAGAGATACCGTCTTGTGCGTTTTTTGAGGCCATTTCTAATCCGCGGATTTGTCCACGCATTTTTTCAGAGATTGCTAGACCTGCAGCGTCATCTCCTGCACGGTTGATTTTAAGACCAGAAGAAAGTTTCTCCATGTTCTTTTGGCTCGCACCGTTGTTTGCAGATAAACGGTTTAATGTGTTAAGTGCTGCGATATTGTGATTAATTCTCATTTCCTATTACCTCCATGTATGTAGGACCTGACAGACATCCTTGTCTGAAAAAAGTCCTTTATTCCGGGACTTAAGTGCCCCTACATTTTAGATATCGGATCATTTTAAAGGAAGTTTAGCAATTTCCATTTTAATTTTAGGGAATTTGCCAATCTTATATATAGCAAAGGTTAACTGAAAAGTTAAGATTACTTGAACAAAAAAAGCCCCATAAAGGGGCCTTTGTTAACGTAGTAATTGAAGTACGTTTTGTGGCTGTTGGTTCGCTTGTGCAAGCATTGCTTGAGACGCTTGAGAAAGAATGTTGTTCTTAGTGAACTCACTCATTTCTTTCGCCATGTCAACGTCACGGATACGAGACTCAGCAGCTGTTAAGTTTTCAGATGAAGCTCCAAGGTTGTTGATTGTGTGCTCTAGACGGTTTTGGACTGCGCCTAGTTTAGAACGTTGGTCAGATACTTGTTTGATTGCTCCATCTACGATGTCTAATTGCTCATCGAAGCCACCAGCGTCACCTGCCGCAATTGTTGAAAATTTAGTTACGTCTAATGTAGAAACTGTTTTTGTCGCATCAAGTCCAATTTTATCAGCAGACATTGCTTCAATGTTAACTGATAATTGTTGTGCTTTATTTGCACCGATTTGGAATGTTAATGCTTTAGGATCTCCAGTAGCTGGTGTTGCAGTAAAAGTACCATCAAGTAGTTTTTTTCCATTGAACTCAGTACGGTCAGAGATACCATTTTTGTCGTCTCCGCCACCAATTTCTTGAATTAGTGCATCAATTTCTTCTTTAATTGCACCAAGGTCTGTACCATCTTGTGTACCAGTGTTTCCAGCTTGAACGACTAGTTCACGTACACGTTGAAGGATTGAGTGAGTTTCAGTCAATGCACCTTCAGCTGTTTGGATAAGTGAGATACCGTCCTGTGCGTTTTTAGAAGCCATTTCTAATCCGCGGATTTGTCCACGCATTTTTTCAGAGATCGCTAGACCTGCAGCGTCATCTCCTGCACGGTTGATTTTAAGACCAGAAGAAAGTTTCTCCATGTTCTTTTGGCTCGCACCGTTATTTGCAGATAAACGGTTTAATGTGTTAAGTGCTGCGATATTGTGGTTAATTCTCATTTCCTATTACCTCCATGTATGTGGGACCTGACAGACATCCTTGTCTGAAAAAAGTCCTTCATTCTAGGGCTTATCAACCCTGACAATTTTATTATCGGACGTGGTTATAGGATGTTTAGCAGATTTTTTTTAAAATAGCGCATATTTCCATGACGTTGATCCTAATTTTAATAATTTTTACGAAAACAAAAACTGCTGACCTATCATCAGCAGTTTTTCCATTATATGAATATCAGTATTGCTTGATATCAAACATTAGGATATTTTGGTACACCACATAATCCTTTTTACTTGTAAAAGGCCCTTTATTATGTTCATCATTGATTTCATAGAAGTTCATCCCAATTCCAAAACTTCTCTCTTTATACCAATTAAGAAAATCACTGATTTCTTTCATTGAAAGAAAATAATCTTTTTGCAGTCCGTTTATCATAGTAATTGAAAGTATACCCTTTGTTACTTCTTCATCAGGTTTTATTCCATCTTGATCCTTTGGTTCTTCGGTTGACCCATCACCAGGTTTTATTCCATCTTGATCCTTTGGTTCTTCGGTTGACCCATCACCAGGTTTTGTTCCGTCTTGATCCTTCGGTTGTTCGGTTGACCCATCACCAGGTTTTGTTCCGTCTTGATCCTTCGGTTGTTCGGTTGTTCCATCACTAGGTTTTGTTCCGTCTTGATCCTTCGGTTGTTCGGTTGTTCCATCACCAGGTTTTGTTCCATCCTGATCTTTCGGTTCTTCTGTTGTATCATCATCTGGATTTGCTTCATCTTCAGTTATTTGCAAGTCGCTTAACGGAATAGAAATCACTGATTTGTAATCACTTTTTGCAGAGAGGTGTCTCATACTATATGAGTAGTCACGTCCTCCAATGACATACAATTTCTCATCAACCACTGCCGCAACAGCTGATACTCGACCTTCTGGTAAATCATATGTTGAATTTTTAAATTGACCATCTTTTGGGTTGAAAATTTGAACTTTTTTCATGATCTCACTTGAACTATCACCAGATTGCTGTCCACCAATAACGAAGAATTTCCCATTATATGTTTCGTAAGCCGGTTCAAATACAAATGAAGTTAAGTCACTATCTTTTAGTTTACTCCATGTATCTGCTGAAATATCATATTGGAACAAAGATCTTTCTCTACTATGCCCGATCGAATTTTCTCCACCCGCAACATATATTTTGCCGTCAATTGCAGATATAGCTCTCCCATTTCGAGACGGTAAAGCAGATGAATTCAAGCTCTTCCATTCACCAGAGTCTGTATTATACTTGTAGACATTATTCTTATAAGAGTTTTTTGAAGATATAATATATAGATTTTCTTTTACTGCAACTGCGTACAAAGTTCCCTTGCTATAAGTTGAAAACACAGGGTCTCTAGGTATTTGAATTGGCTCTTCAGCCCACTGATCAAGCTCTGTATCATAAATATCAATTGTGTTATAAGCTACTTTAGTCTCTTCGTTAATTCCGCCTATTAAATATATTTTTTTACCTACAGTAGCATATGTTCCACCTGTTCTATCTCTTGGCATACCGGCTTTCTCTTCCCACACATCTTTCTTAGGGTCATACATATATGTTTGGTTGTTTAATTTATTTGATTCACTTGCTCCACCAAACACATAAATCTTTCCATCAACGACTCCCACTCCAGCATTAATACGTTCTTCTGGTAAATCAGCTCTTTTCGTCCATCCAGTTACTTTTTCTGCTGCATTTGCTTTAAACGGACTAAGGGTACTCATTAACAGAAGTACCGTGATGAATAATAAAAACCTTTTTTTCATTTTCTATTCCTCCAACTCGTTATATTCCCTCCTTTTATCGTTCTTTTTTTCACAAAGTTTACAATTTAAAGAAATTGAGATGAATCACTTTAAAAATCAAATGACACCAAAAGTCACTCATTCAATCATCTAAATATGTAGTGTTATAAAGGAAATGTTCTAAGCTTTACCTTTTCATAATCACTTCTTCGCCTTTCAGCTGAATCATGAGTGAGGATTGATTATATAATAAATTGATAATGCGGCGTGCCATTTCAGGGGGAGACGCATTGTAGTCATTTCTGATCCATTCAATGATAAAACCAAAAATACCGTATGAACGATATTGGATAAAATAACTGTCGTTGATTTCTGCATACTGATCACTTACAAACGACATTCTATGTTCGAAGATATATTGTATTTTCTTAAGCAATTGTTCTTTTATTTGAGGGATGCGGTCTTCCATCACTAATAAATCATAGTAGTCACGATTTTCCACGATATATTGAAATACATCCGTGCCCTCTGGTTTCATGCGAGTTAAATCCAACAGTGGATTTTCACGAGTCGGTTTACAAAATTCATATTCGAAATCTTCCATTTCTCGGTGAATAAAATCTGCTGCTAGTTCATCTTTACTTTCATAATGCACATAAAACGTCGTCCGGTTATAATTTGCCTTTTCCACAATATCCTTCACTTTTACGTGCGAATATCCTTTTTCTTTTACAAGTATTTTGAATGTTTGTCGAAGTGTTTCTTTTGTTCGCTCAACACGGCGATCCTCTTTTTTCATCATCGGCCCCTCCTTTAGACACTTTTAAAAAAATGTTGATTAGAGATACATAAATTCCTATGTGTTGAAAACCTATACACATAAGTTTTTTTGCTGATTGAAACAAAAAAACTTTCGTCCTACAATCAACTTAGTCATAAAGAAATGAATTTTTTGTGACATTTGATCTAACTTCTTTAGAATATCATACTATACAAAAAGTGAGGGCACATGATATGGAAATTCAAGCGATGGTCACAACAAATGAAAAAGATTTCGAGAAACAAACATTATTACTAGATGATCCAAAAGCAGATGAAGTGCTTGTCAAAATCGTTGCATCTGGCGTCTGTCATACTGATGCCACAGTATTAGATGGAACGCTCCCTGTACCACGTCCTGCTTTATTAGGACATGAAGGCTCTGGCATTGTCGTGAAAGCAGGTTCTAATGTCACAACTGTTCAAGAAGGAGACCACGTTGTACTAGGTTTCGCTTATTGTGGTCATTGTCATAATTGTCTAGATGGGAACGCTGGTGGATGTGAAAACATGATTCCACTGAATTTCTCTGGTCGTAATAAGCATAATGAAACGCCTATCCATACACATGATCATGAAGATGTATCACAATTTTTTGGTCAATCATCATTTGGTACATATGCAACGGTTGATGAAAAAAATGTAGTGAAAGTAGACAAAGAAACCGATTTGCGTTATTTAGGACCATTTGGCTGCGGCTTAATGACTGGGAGCGGTACTGTCTTAAATTCACTTGCCCCAGCACCAGGAACAAGCTTTGTTGTTTTCGGTACAGGCGCTGTTGGGTTAAGTGGATTAATGGCAGCAAAAATTGCAGGCTGTGATCCGATTATTGCCGTTGATATTCATGATAGCCGCCTTGAGTTAGCAAAAGAATTAGGTGCAACACATATCATCAACAGTAAACATGAGAATCCAGCTGAAAAAATTAAGGAAATAATAGAAGGAAAAGGGGCACATTACTCATTTGAAACAACTGGAGTACCAGAAGTCACTCTAGCAGCTCTCCATTGCCTGCGTGTCAAAGGGACTTGTGCAACAGTAGCCGTAGGGAAGCGCGATTTAACATTTAATGTAACAAATGATCTAATGCTCAATGCGCTCACATTAAAAGGTGTGATAGAAGGGGATGCCGTTCCACAACTATTTATTCCTAAACTAGTGAAGTTCTTTAAAAATGGACAATTCCCAGTTGAGAAACTAGCAAAATTCTACGAATTGGAAGATATTGAACAAGCCTTTGAAGATTCTAAAAATGGATCTACGATTAAACCCATTCTTATTTTAGATAAAGAGTATCGTGCTTAATTCTTGAAAGTTAGCCCCCTTGCCATGTAAAGGGGGCTATTCGGATTTTCATTTACGGTCCGTTTTAGAAACAAATTGAACTCACACATACATCACCGGCGTCGATATTTTAATAATCTTCCCGCCTCGACGATAAAATCTTGGGACGCGGCGGCTTAGGGTGGCGATGACTTCGTAGTTGATTGTATTCAGCATTTCGGCGATTTCATCAACAGAAATTTCTCCGCCCTTTTGACGACCATATATAACGACCTCCTCGCCTTGCTTTGCTTTCATTTCTCCTAAACTGATCATCGTCATATCCATTGTGACTCGGCCAGCAATCGGCATTCGTTCTCCTCGGAAAAGCATAAATCCCCGATTGGATAAAGCACGTGAGTACCCATCTGCGTAACCGATCGGTATGGTGGCAATGACTTCATCCCGCTTTGCTACATACGTTGCCCCATAGCTGACAGTTCTTGGCTCTGTCACCATCTCCTTCACGAACGCAATTCTCGCTTTTAAACTGAGAGCGGGCTCTAGCTGAACAGCATCTAAGCTTTCAATGTATTGCGAGGGATACAGTCCATATAGCCCGATGCCTAGCCGAATCATATCGGCGCTAAATTCAGGAAACGCGATGGCAGCCGCTGTATTGTTCATATGTACGGTTGGCAGCTTAATTCCTTGTTTTTTCAAAAAACGAAGAAAATCAATAAAAATACTATGCTGCAGCAGCGTGAAATCAGGGTCTGGCTCATCCGCAGTAGAGAAATGTGTAAAAATCCCGTCCCACCTGAGGTTTTCACTCTTTTCAAGGGCTTCCACCACTCCTAACAGCTCTTCCTTCGTCCGTACACCTAGTCGCCCCATCCCTGTGTCGACATTGACATGTATGCCAAGCCGGCGCTGACTTTCTTCTTCTGCTAAGATCTCATTTGCTTCAACAATCCAGTCTTCACGAAGGCCAGATAAATCAATTCTCCAGGCCGCAGCCCTTTTCACACAATCGAGCGGGGTAAATCCAAGAACCAAAATCGGTGCTTCAATTTTTGCTCTTCGCAGCACAATGCCTTCCTCCAAGCTAGCAACTGCGAGCTCCGTCGCACCGCTTTCCAGTGCCTGCCGGGCTACCTCTACTGAGCCATGTCCATAAGCATTCGCCTTCACGACAGCCATGATCTTACTTTTCCTTGGAATATGCGCTTGAATGGCTTCGATATTTCTTTTAATCGCATCAAGATTGACTTCGATCCAGACTTCCCTGCATAGCTTTTTCATTTTATTTTCCTCCTCATCACATGAGCGTTCTTTCTATCTCCATGTTCACTTTTGCGTCTAGTCTATCTTTATTCATTTTTAAGAAAAACATTCAACTACAATGACTGGACCTGCTTTATCTTGGCTCACAAAAAAAAGAAACCACATCAACTGTGATTTCTTCTCTATGAACGATGATATTCAATTTCATCCGCAGATTTCATCATTGCATCAATCTCATGATAAATTTCCTGCAAATTTTCCCGTTCAGCTAAGTATTGAGCATTGCTTTTACGAACAGGCACGTCAAAACGCAGGGAGTTGATCGTGATCGTTGATGATTCTCGGTCATTCATTGTTAACCTTAATTCAAGCGTCGAGACCTCTTCTTCACCACCACTCTCAGCTGAATCAATCGGCACCCCATCTTCTAATATCACAACTTGTTTCAAATCTTTCAAGGATAGTTCAGTGACTGCAAATCTATTTTTTCTAGTTGACCCGCCAGGCTGATGTTCAATAAAGCGCATTTTCTTTAACTCATCATCAATCGCAAATCCCTTATCAACTTGCTCTGAAAAGATATAGGTAGATGCTTGAAACCCATCTTCATGAAAAAGCATCATCATGTTGTCCAATAATATGTTTGGATCATTCTGTTCTTTTCGCCTTTGTAATCTACCGGCAATGAATAATATGACGAATCCTCCGATGATGCTAAGAGCCGGTCCCAATCCATTCCCTACATCTACAAAAACAGTAAGACCTAAAATAGCAATCATAAAAGCAATGATAATGCCTATGATGAATATCACTCAATGCTCCTCCTATCAAGACCCTCCATGAATGGTTTAGCCATAGTATAGCATTGAAAGCAAAATGATTTAAGAATATAAATCTGTTAGGTAGAGTGTTTAAAAAATAGGTAGTAAGAACTCACACATGCCTTCTTCTTCTCTATACCTCTCCATAATAGATGCCGGACGCATGTTCAATTGATTGTTTTGGATCATTTGAGGCAATTGGCTCCAAAACAAATTCACTTTTTCGGTTGTATGTGTCACTGTAAACACAGCATACTTTCCCCCTTCAACATGTCCAGTCTGCGCCATTTGATCTTTTGAGAAATCTCTATTTGTCATCAACATAAGGTCGTATCTGCATTTTTCTGGTGGAATTTTTCCAGGATCATCTTGAGGAACACCATATATACCATATTCCTTTAATTCATCATTTAATTGATGTTGATTGATCCATTGTTTAAATCTCTTCATCATCTCTACATTTTCTTTGCTACCATATGGTCCTTTATTCCTCATATACACGATCTTCATGTTGCTTACGATTTCAATTTTGTAATTCATGATTTCCCTCCAACTCTTATTGGAAGATTGGCCAACCATTCCTTACATCCAACGGTAACATCCTTTAAAATATAATACAGCAGGATATTAAAAATAATTGAATTCTGTTGGAAAAAGATTCACAGGAATTGCGATTTGAAAATAAAAAAGAACGTTCTTTAGCCGCTCACTTGTTTATTGATTTTCCTTAGAAGATTTAGCAAAGAGAAGGGTGACAATCAAATAGATAATTGTTCCGAAAAAAAGACCATTTAACAAGCTGATAAACAACATTTTACAAACCAGGCCAACATAATAAGACACTGGCGTCCCTGGAAACACAGCCATATTGAACAGACTAATCATAAAGGTTAAAGCAAAAAATATAATGAAAATCTTTCGAAATACTGTTGATTTTAACATTGTCATTTCACTTCTCACTTCCTCCTCAGTATGTTTTCTATGGAAAAAATATTCTTTGTTCATAGCGTATATTCCGTTTTATATTAAAAAGCCCTTAAAGGGCTTTCAGCGTGTAGACAAACCCTCGCATTCGTTGTCAGTCCTGCGCTCCGGTGCTCACGAATGTCAAATTCGCTCCGCTCCGATGCTCGTCCTTCCTAGACTTCAAAGGTTTTCTATCACGCTGAAAAGAAGACAAAGAGCTAAAATCAAGATCATTTTAGCCCTTTGTCAACAATCTAAAAGCCCTTAAAGGGCTTTTTACTTAAGCAGTATAACCAATACTTGCAGTATGACCTCTCCTAGCTTCATCATGACTTGCTGTCACTTCAGACGTAAAATAACCAACAACACTTATGACACTAATCATCACGAATACTACTGATAACGTTTTAAATTTCATACTGACAGTCCCCCCGCTTTACTTGAGTTTGGAAATAAAGAATCTTTTCATAGAAATGCATCGCATTGTCTTTATCTCCCATTTCATTATAATATTTTGCAGCATCTTTTGCTAAATCTTCAAGGTCAGGATACATTGACTTTACTTCTAACAATTCCATTATTTTTTCCAACTGCTCAAAATTGTTGTCAATGTATAGGGATCTTAAAAACTTGAATATCAATAAAAGAACATGATCTTTCAGCTTTTCAGATAGTTCTATGCCGTTATTTAAAGCGTATGTACCTAAATCCTGTTCTTTCTTTTTGAAGTAGGCTTTTGACAACATAATGAGCGGATCTAAGATTCTATTTAAATGCTCGTATCCCTGCTCTTTAAATGCTCGAATTGAATCATTAAAGTGAGTAATCGCTTGTGCTAATTCTTTGTTATGAAAATAACTCAACCCTAAATTATAAAGTGCTGATCCTTTTAATCGTTTTGTTGAGTTATCGGCGGCTTTTTCTAGTGCGTGTTGAAAATGGGGTATCGCTTTTTCGGGGCAGCCCATATCAATATAGTTTAATCCAATCACAAAAGAACATTGAATTTCTCTCACTGTGTATGTATCTTTTTCTCGGTAACATTCTATCGCCTGTGCGATATGGTGCATCGACATGTGGGTTTGTTTCATGTGGTAATAGATTTCTGCCATCTTGTAATTAAACTCGGCACGTTCAATATCATCGCTGACAAGAGACAGCTTTTTTTCTGCCCGCTTATAAAAAGTAATCGCATTTAGGTATTCATAGTTTTCAAATTCGTACATGCCGTAGAAAAAATTGAAATAATACTCGAGCAATCCTGTTAATTTCTCTTGTTCCCTTTTGATCTTCATTGCGAGTTCCCTAAAGTTCGCCCGCTCTTTCCCATTTTCTAAAGGATTCAAGTAATCAAGCATTAATTTATGTCTGAATTCCATGAGTGAGAAATACAATAATAAATCTTGATTTTCTTCCATATGATCAAGCATTGATTTGATTTCCTCTTTATATGCTTCGGCGTCCGGTACGTTAAATCGTTGAATATGATAATACCATTCATTGATTTTCAAGCCGACGTGAGAAGAAAGCACTTTCTCCATCAGACCTTACCCCTTCCTCTATTTTCCCTATAATGACATATATTATCATTTTATAAGCCGTTCGACACCGAAAAGAAACCGCAAAAAGGCCCTATAAAGGACCGTGTGAATGATAATATAAAATGACTTCTATTCATAAATAAGCACCCAGTATTTTGCCCCAGGTTCTCCTTCTTCTACAACAGCCTTCCAGCCTCTTTTTTGATAAAAAGACAAAGCATTGCGATTGTCAGAGACACATTTGAGGGTGACCGGTGTTCCCAAAACTTTTATAGCTTGTTTGAGTAGCAGATCGCCAGCCCCTTGACCAGCAGCTTCTGGATGTACAAACAAAAGATGAATAAAACGATCTGGTACATAGAGCGAGATGAATCCGAGGATTTTGTTGTTTTCCTCAGCTAAGAAAATTTGCTCTTCCTGCGTATCCTGATCAAAGTCATGTAAATCCATATCTTCTGCCTTCACCCAATGAAAGCTTTGACGACGAGACGCTAAATAAATTTCTCTTAATTGTGGATAGTCAACCGTTTTTGCTTCTCGAATGAGCAATAGAATTCCCCCGTTTTAATTGAAATGTGAAGCTGCATGATTCAACTCGATACTTCTTCCTCTTTTCTACCTAGTTTCATGGATAACTGAACGCTAATCATCAGCATGACGATGACAAGCATTGCCACAATAGAAGCATAAAAATGTCCGCTTAGATCGAAAACTAAACCAATGATAAACGGACCGAATCCTCCCATGATATACCCTCCCATCTGCGACATGGCAGACCAAGTTCCGGCTTCCTCTGGAGTATCTGTCTCTATAATCGGTAGCATAAGCGCTAAAGGAAATAACCCTCCGGCACCCATACCTAGGAAAATGACAGCTGGCAAGATCGGCATCGGCAGAAGAAGTAAGATAAGACCAATCAGCTCAGACAGACTGCATAAGATGAGAAATAATTTCGGTTTTCCTAATCGAGTAACGACCGCTGGAACGAGAAGTGCCACCGGAATCTGAATGAGTGTAAATATGGTCAGCAGCATAGCAGCATATTGCGGACTGTTTCCGAAACTAAGAGCAATCGGTGAAATCCATGCCGTCAAAGAATAAAACATGCTAGACATAAAGCCAAAAAACAAGGTGAATTGTATCGCCTTTTTGTTTCGCAGTGGCAATTTTAGTGGCATGGTAACAAGGTCACTCTGCTCATTTTTGCGAGCAATACCTACCCAGAGAATAAGCGCGATCACCCCTAGAATAGCCCAGCAGGACAATGCAAACGGAAGATGGTGACTGCGTAGATAAATTGGAATGGTAAAACCGGAAGCAAGTGCTGCACCTATTGTCATCGAAATCGAATAAACACTGACGATACCAGGATTTCTCGGGAAATACTTTTTAATAAAACTAGACAATAATGGGCCAGCGAAGCTAATCCCTACCCCTCCTGCAAATGCAGTCGTGAGCAGGATAGCGACCGATTGGCTTGTACCCCGAAGCGCTGTGGCGATCGTGATGAGAAGAATCGAGAAAAAAAGCGTTCTCTCTAGACCAAATCGCCGGCTGAGTGTCGTCGCAACGGGAGCAAATACCCCCATACAAAGCACAGGCAAAGTGGTTAAAAGACTTGCTGTCAGTGCGTTCACACCAAGCTCTGATTGGATCATACTCATCATAGAAGCCACGGACGTAATGATTGGGCGCAAGTTTAATGCAGCTAAAAATAAAGCGGTTAAGTAAAATATTTTTTTCATCAATGCACTTCTTCCTCTCTCAACTTGTTGAAGTTACTTTGAGTATAAATCCGCCGCTTTCATTGATCAATACAATAATTCGTATTATGATGATAGTAAAAAACTATTGTTAATGAAAGGATGACAAATGGATACTCGGCATATTACATATTTCATGGCTGTATTCGATCATTTACATTTCACAAAAGCTGCTGAGCAATTAGGAATATCACAGCCTACATTAAGCCAGCAGATTCGGCTGCTTGAAGCAGAAGTTGGGATGCCGCTCTTTGACCGAATCGGCAAAAAAGTCGTCGCTACCGAAGCGGGTTCTCTGCTATATCAATATGGGATGAAAATGCTTCAAGCTGAAAGAGATGCAAAAAATGCGATGAAAGAACTATTATCTGAAAAACGGGGAAACGTTCGACTTGCAGTCCTCCCCTCCGATCTTGACTTTCAGCTTGTTCCGCTTTTTGTAGAATTTAAAACACTTTATCCTGAAACCAACCTGAAAGCATATTCAACGATCTTCGTTCGTGAAGAAGTCTTGTCGCATAAGGTAGATCTCGGCATCGGGCTACGAGGGCCTACTGATAAGCGTCTCATTCAAATTCCACTTGGAAGTGAGCCCTACGAATTATTTGCTCATTCAGAAAGTGAATTAGCCCAAAAAAGTGAAGTGACATTGGAAGAGCTGACGCAGCATGCTTTGGTCATGTATCCGAAGGGATATCTAGGAAGAGATTTAGTAGAAGACGTATGTAAAGAACAGGGTGTTGAACTGGACACTGTTATGGAAGTTGGGTCCGCATCTTCATTATTGCAGCTGGTTGAAGCCGGCATCGGTGCAACCATTCAGCCGCGAGGATTGCTGCAACAACAGGCGACGTGGCCAAATATTGTGTCGATTCCTATTGCTGATCCGGCACCTGTTCGTCACTTGGAATTAACTTATTATGCAGATCGATTTGTTAGCAAAGCACAGCAGCAGCTATCTGAATGGCTAATAGACTTTTTTAAATCAAAAACAAATGAAAAATGAGGGTGAAATATGAAGAATGCAAACAGCGTATTTATAAGAACAAACCGGATAGTGATTCGCCAATTTGAACTACAAGATATTGAAGCATTTTATCAGTATCGAGCAAACCCCTCTATTGCAATATATCAATCTTGGGAAAACTATACGTACGAACAAGCTGAATCATTTGTTCAGCAACAAATGACGCAAACACCTGATCAACCAGGGACATGGTTTCAATACGCCATTGCCTTATCTGAATCCAATCAGCTGATAGGAGATTGCGTTATTCATACACTTGACAGTGAGCCTAGAATTGTTGAAATCGGATTTACACTCGCACCTGAATTTCAAGGAAAGGGCTATATTCACGAAGCCTTGAGTTCATTGATCGAATATATTTTCACTACACTGAACAAGCATAAAATCATTGCTTTTACTGATGTGCGCAATGAAAAATCTATTCGAGTGCTGGAACGTTTAGACATGAGACGCGAAGGACATTTGCTTCAAAATTATATGTCGAAGGGACATTGGGTCGACGAATATCAATATGCAATTCTTCAATCAGAGTGGGCCGCTAAGCGCCATTAAAAGACGCTTTTGATCAACCTTCTATATACAGATAGAACTTTTCTATAACGCTCACCATGCTTTCTTTTTTTATAATAGAAAAAAAAGAAATGTGGTGGCTTATATGTCTACAACGATTGGAATCATGGGCGGAATGGGCCCTTTAGCAACGATTGATCTGATGAAAAAAATCATTTCTCATACTCCAGCGATAAAAGATCAGGATCATCTTCATGTGATTGCAGATAATTATCCGCAAATCCCTGATAGAACCAATGCCATATTTGGGAAAGGCGAAGATCCTACAGAATATATGATTGCATCAGCTAAAAGATTAGAACGCGCAGGAGCGGACTTTATTCTGATTGCATGCAATACCGCTCACTTCTTTTTAGAAAACGTACAACAATCCACTCATATCCCTATTATGAATATGCCATTAGAAACCGCAAAGCACCTGAACAAACATCACTATACATCTGTGGGCTTACTATGTACTGATGGCACATTAAAAACCAAGCTCTACCAAAAGGCTTGTGCTCATCACAAGATTGACGTCATGACCCCAAGTGAAGAGCTTCAGAAAAATGTCATGAATGGGATATATGCAGTGAAAGCTGGGAAATTCAGTAAAGGCGAAAGTGAACTGGCATTAGCTTCAGAAATTTTAATCAATCAAGGAGCCGAAGCCATCATTGCCGGCTGTACAGAAATCCCTTTAGTTCTAAGATCAACCAAAGCTGTGAAAGTGATTGACCCAACTGTCATTTTGGCGAAAGAAGCTGTAAAATTAGTGTATGAGCTTGAAAAGCTAAACATTTAAAGAACGTCATATAAGGGGATAACATGAATATTGAGAATATAGAAGCGTTTATTTATGTATGCCAGCTAGGCAGTATCAATAAAGCTGCAGAAGCACTGTATTTAACTCAGCCTTCTGTTTCGGCACGTATTCAATCGTTAGAAAAGGAATTAGACCTGAAATTATTTGATAGACAGAGAAATAAACTATCTCTGACCGAAAAAGGTGAACAGTTTTACCCGCATGCCAAAAAGATTCTCCATTCTTATCAAGAAGCAAAGCATAGTCTCAAACAAACGATGATCCCTTATGAATTGACAATTGGATGCGCATCCTCTATATCCAATAATCTTTTGCCCAACATATTGCCCGCCCTAAAAGAAAAATACGAAAACCTGAAAGTGAAAATTGTCACAGGGCATTCAAAGGATGTTGTCCAAAAAGTGATTAACAACCAAGTAGACTTTGGCATTGTCAGGACTGAAACACATCCTCAAATTGAATCGATTCCTATTTTCAGCGATCCGATTGGGCTGTTCGTCCCAACTTATCATCCGCTTGCCAGCCTTGACAATATCAATATGAAAGAACTAGAAGAACAGCCTTTTATTTTCTTTGACTACGGGTCATTTGATTGGTTGATGCTTCACCGATTATTTCAAAAAAACAACATCACACCGAACATTTCCATTGAGGTTGATCATATGGAAACCGCAAAAAATTTAGTGCTACAAGGAATGGGGCTATCGTTTCTACCTCATCATTGTGTTAGAAATGAAGTAGAACAAGGAACATTAAAACAAATTTCAATCGATCCATCCATCCATTTCAATATCAATATCGAGTTCATTTATAAAAAAGGAAAATCAAAATCCGTTTTCATTGATCAACTCAAACAGTTTTTTCATGAATTAAATTAAAAAAGCCCTTTTCAGGGGCTTTTCAGATTGTTGACAAAGGGCTAAAATGATCTTCCCTTTGTCTTCTTTTCAGCGTGATAGAAAACCTTTGAAGTCTAGGAAGGGCGAGCACTGGCGCGGAGCGAATTTGACATTCGTGAGCACCGGAGCGCAGACCTGACACCGAATGCGAGGGTTTGTCTACACACTGAAAAGCCCTTTTCAGGGGCTTTTCTTTTTCTTCTTTCACTATCATTTTTTACCTGGATGAATGTCTTCTCCAAAAAAAGCGGTATTAGGTTCACCACTATTTTCTAGAAACTCCCCTATTTCTTTCAGCACTTGATTGATACGATCATTCCTTGGCATATCTGGATTTAATAAAAGGATGGAGTGAACAGTAGTAGCCGCTTCATACAAAACATGTTGATCTTTTATCTGTTGAATGCTTTGTTTCATACGATTGAAAAACCATTCGATCTCTTCTGTTTCTTCCATCGGATAATGTGCCATTTTGAAGAGATTCTGCTGACGAAGATCCTGCCTCTCAAAAATGTGTTCAAGCTCTTCTTTACTGACATATAAATCAGAATCTTCCTCCTCAGTCTCTACTACTTCAACCATCGCATCTTCAGCTGTATATAACTTCTCAATAAAATCATCGAAACTATCTGCCAGCTTAAAATCTACTTCCATCTCTAAATCAAAATAGTGAATAGGAGGATGTTCTTTCGTTTCTCGATAATCCATTGCGATCCATGTATCTTCTTCTCCGCTGATGATAATAAGTCCCTCGGGCAGCTCCAATTCATCACTTAACGGAGCGCTATTCATAATTCCATCATCTTTGGCGATTCCTCTTAGATGGTCGAATTGAATATGATCCTCTGCCCATGAATTCGGCCGTTCGGTTGGAAAAGCATTACGAACTGTAAAACCACCATTCCATTCTAAAATGAGTTTTTTGTATGTATCAGGTAAAGTGACACCAAGTGTTTCCTCTGCTTCACGAATTTGTTCCTCTTCTATCTTTTTTAACGTAAAAGGACTCTCTTCTTCTTTCTCCCAGAATGATTTCAAAGTGGGTGCCTCCTCGTATCTATTGAGATAAGTATAACATTGACCAACTATTCACTTACCATTTTAAAACCTCAAATTACAACCCTGTTCAATCCCTTCCTCCAATAAAGAATTTATCAGTAGATATAAAAAAGACCTAGCTGGAGTTCCAGCCAAGTACAAGGCACTTAAGTGCTCAATGCCAGCATCCGCCGGTTATTCCTTCTGGACAAAATATTCACGTTCGATTTATTTATCTATATCACACGATGATCCACACAGAAAAAAATCTTCTTTTTCGCGGTTTGTTGACCAATAGACACAAAAAACCTTGAAAGGCATTGGCCAATCAAGGTTCATTTTGTTACTTTATCTTCACTGCTTCTTTCATTTCCTCTATTATTTTATTAAACCACTGTAAAGGGTTTAATGAGATCGCCGGAAAGTAGATTTCTGCATTATTTTCGATAAAGTTTTCTTTTTCCTGTATTGTTAAAGTACTATTCAAAAAATCCTGACAATCCTTTATAGTAGACAGCAGACATTCTTTGCTAGCTTCATGAATAAACTCATCAATCGCTTCTTCTGGTGAATCGATATCCTGATGAAATGTGCCACCTAAAAAATCTTCTAACTCTTCTAAATAACTGTAACTCTCATTCATTTTATCATCCTTCATATTATCCAACATAATTAAATTCTCCATTTTAATATCAACTTTAACTTAAATTTGGCATTTTCCAATATGAAGTTCAAAATGTTTTTCTTCTGAATATATTTGAGCGATTTTACCTGTTACTTTATCTGCTACAATTACGTTGTGATTCTCTGAAAATAGCCAAATCTCTTCAATTGCCTTATCAAAATCTAGAGCTTTTACATTAGCCCAAACAGGAAAAGGGTCATTTACTACTAAAATAAACCATTCTTTTTTCTCTTTCAGAAAATCTAAAGAATTTTTTAACCAATCCATAACAGATTCACTGTCTGTAATTGTTAAAATGTCGGAAGGCGTGGAATTTATTTGACGAAATTGCTTTAGTACTGCTTCACATAATTTCAGCCATTGAGAAGAATCATCTTCAAAATCAATTACTTCAAGATTTGCTAATTGATTTATTTTCTTCTTAGCATTCATTAAAGCTATTTTCTTCTGTATTTTTTCATTTTGATATACCATATTTTCATGCCCCGCTATTCATTGTAATAGATATGATGATCACCATTTGGTCCATAAATATTTGAATATCTCTCTTTTTTAAAATCATAATTAAATGGATTGGCACCCTCTTTTGGTTTCCCTGCATGAGTGTGTAATTTTCCGTCATTAGTATGCTGTACTATAACTCTTTTTCCTTTTGGGGTATCAAATTCATAGTATCGCCCATGGTGAGTTTGGTTAGAACTGTACTCATAATTACTATGTTCTTGCCCCTTCTTAAAAACATTATCTCCTACTTGCCATTGACGAGTAGGCTGTTGCGATCTAGGTATCCCACCTAAATCTTTTGCATACCGCAATGCCCTTTTTCGATTAAATCCTTCTGGACTTTGAGGTTTTACCCCCATCTTCCCATGAAACCCTTTCGCCCCAAACGGTAAAAGCATTCCCAGCGCTGCGTTCATACTCGCTTCCTGTTGTTCTTTCGAGATCTTATTCCCAAACATGTCTCTACCTGTAATTGCTTCGCTGAAGCCGTTTGTAGCAGTGAGTCCATATAAGCCTTTTTGCGATGTTTTTAAGGCGTCAAAGGATTTTTGCGATGTCTTGTAAATGTCGACCGCTTTGACTGCGGCTGAGGTGGCTTGGGTCGTTTTATAGACAGCTTTTCCGCCTTTGAAAATGCGGCCTGCCCAGCCGACGATTGGGATGTAGCCTGCGGCTGCCATGCCGCCTGCCGCGACTCGCTGTCCTGCCGTGAGCTCTTCACCTGTGATTGGATCAACGCCTGTTGCGGCACGTTTTGCATCGTTCACGCCGGTCAGTTCATTCACGATGTTTCCACCATAATCGAGAGCTTTTTCATACCAAGGGCGGTTGGCGAGTGCTTCTTGTTCCTTTGCGATTTCGCGGGCTTCTTCCTGTTCTTTTTTGATTTTCAGATATTCAGAAGTTTGCTTCTCAATATCGCTCTTTGCCTTGTAGATTTCGCTATTTTGATACGCTTTCTTGTCAAAATTCATAGGCGAAATCGCTTTTCCGTCATTTGTCGCATTCATCATTTCAGCGTACAATGCCATTGTAGCTTGCTGTTCCGTCTCTGACAAAGCATATTCATCTTTTAAATTTTGATCAAGCTCTCTTAGTTCTTTGACCGTCTTTTTTCGTTCATCTTCCGCATCTTCTATTTTTTCATCAAAGGTTTGGCTATCAAATACCTCTAGGGAAATGAGGTCATCAATGTCTTGAAAAATCGTTTTGAGTGTCTTTTTTTGATCCTTTACAATGCTTTTGGCATTCTTGATGCCCATATGTACTGCGTTGTCTAAAAAGTGTTCCTCTATAAAGGTATCGCCGCCAAAACTCGTATCATCCAGTGTCCCAGAAACACCTTCATGAAAGGCTTTTTGCTTATCGATAAAGTTGATAAACATGTCTACATTTCCGGCGAGCTCTTTATAAAAGCTTTTAATGTTATCGGCACCTTTCCCAGTGAAGTCGTCACCGAGGTTGGCAACACCTTGTAATGCCTTTTTTAAATCTACCATTTGTTCGCGGAGTTCCTGATAGTGTTTTGCCCTTGTGTCCATGGCACTTGTTAGTGCTTTTGCATCAAGTATTTTCCATCAGAAGAAGTCACTCCTTCCTATTCATTTACAAGGTCAATTTTACCAACAGAGGATTTGTCATGAAATAGGAGTAAAGACACAAAAACAAGACCCAGAGTACTAGAGTTTTAGGTTACTTGTTTTTTAATAAGTAATATCTAGCTCTTCCTAAAAACACTCAAAACAATTTTGATAGATAAAAGGCCATCCCAATCAAAAGAAACAGAACTTTCGTTGTCGTAAAAACAAAAAAACTTGCTAGAGATAAAGACTTCAACGATGATTCGACTGGACTTAAACCAGTGCCTCCTCCCCTGTCAAGGTGAATGACCATAACTAAAGTGAA
The DNA here is from genome assembly GCF_009937765.1 of Bacillus pumilus. Classification (NCBI taxonomy): domain Bacteria; kingdom Bacillati; phylum Bacillota; class Bacilli; order Caryophanales; family Bacillaceae; genus Bacillus; species Bacillus pumilus. The sequence continues at coordinate 3,436,001 of NZ_CP047089.1, forward strand.
CGTAAGTTCTTTGAAAAAGACTAATTTAATAAGGTTCTATGATGAGCCTTTCTATTAAAAAATGTGAATTTTTGAAGAAAACTGAAAGGGTTGATCCTCAATCCGTCCCCATAAAAAAACAGACCATGCAGGGTCTGTTTTAATTTTGCTTATACGTTTTGAGGTGTTGTGTTTCGGTCTATCGTAGTCGTGTTTCGATCTATTTTTTGTGGAACAAAAGTTGTATTTCTATTCGACTCCTCCATTGTTGTATTTCTATTTGATGCTGGTTTAATTAAGCTAGATGCTTCATATACACCTGCACCTAGAAGGATAATAGAGGTTATAACAACCATTTTTTTAACACTCATAAAGACACTCTCCTTTTTGAATATTATGTTGGGCTTGAAATGCCTTCCTGTAATATTCTGTTGCTTTCTCAAACTTTCCTCTTTTTTCATGAATAACTGCAAGGTTTTTAGTGAATTCTTCTACGAAAACAAACAACTGCTTTTTTTCAAATGTCTGAAGCATAGCTTGAATCTCTTCCTCATCATTACTTTCATATGTTGTTCTTATAGATCGTATTAATAAAATCTCGTGTGGGTTCTCATTATGAGAGACGAGTTTCAAAGCTTTATCCACTAATTTGGATGCTTCATCATATTCTCCTGTCTTATATAGAGCCCAACAAAGATTAACATATATGACCGATTTTACATCGTCCATACCATCTTCTGATATTTCAAGGGACTCTTGATAGTATTGGATAGCCTTTGCATAATCTTGTTTTTTTTCATAATTGTTTCCTATATTTAAAAGTACCTTGGAAATCAACCTATTATCCGCTATTTCTTCAGCGATGGAATAGGCTTTATTCAGATGTATTAATGATTTTTCATACTGCTTAAAATCATCATAATTTCCTGCTATTACAAATAGGCATTGAACTTTTCTGATCTTGTATAACTCGTACTGATCGTAAATTTCAAGCGCCTTTATGATGTGATGCATAGAAACATGCGTTTGTTTCATAATATAGTAGGCTTCAGCCACCTTGAAGTGGAACTCCGCTTGCTCAATATCATCGACAACCAGTGCAAGCTGCCTTTCAGCGATCTTGTAATATTGAATAGCCTGTACATATTCTTTCTTACTAAATTCATGCATTCCCTTAAAAAAAGCATTGTAATATTGCAACATACCGGAAAGTTGATGATTAGAATTCTCAATTTTATCAACCAAATCAGAAACAGAAGGCGATCGTTTTTCTGATGGTTTGATATAATCAAGCATAAGCTGGTGACGAAAACACATCAATTGATAATAAATGAGTAAATCCTGATCTTCTTCCATCCGTTCAATTTCTTGTTCTACCTCAGCTTTCAAAATCTCTGCATCAGGTACACTGAATTGTCGAATCATTTTATACCATTCATTGATTTTCACACCTACATGTGAAGAAAGAACTTTCTCCATCCCTTATTCCCCTTCCACTGAACTCCCTTATATGACATTTATTATCACATACAAGAATTTACAAAGCACCGAAAAGATACCGCAAAAAGAACAAATATAGCCTCAGTAAACCTTTGGAACATTTTCATTCTCATCACAAAACAAAAAGGCAGACTCATTTCAGTCTGCCTTCATCTTCTAGATTTCCATGAGCATACCTTTTGTCTTCAGGTAATTGGCATTGAATCATTTAACCACTCGTCACAATGTTCAATAAGCCACCTCAAATATTCCACATATTGACCAACGTGATAGCCATCACAAACAGCATGGTGTACTTGAATCGCAACGGGCAAAATGATTTTCCCTTCTTCCACTTTAAATTTACCTATCGTAAATATTGGCAGTAAATAAGCTTCATCTGTAGATACATTAAGGTTAAAAGAAGTAAAATCTATCCACGGTAGACTTGAAATATTGAACATGTTTTCTGGCATATGAGATTTCGGAAACAGCTTGCTGCTTTTGCTAAATGTTTCAATGTCGGCTACACAGCTTTTATAAAACTGAGCAAAGTTTTCATCATAAGGCGTCCAAATACTTGAAAACGTCTTTGTTTCTTTATTTAGAATCGTATAACTAGGATGGAGAATTTCCCAGTAACCCAGTTCATCGTTCACTTGATCCATCCGAAATTCAGGAATTTGCTGCACAGCTCTTGCTAACAAATAAATTTGCACAGGATATACTTTTAGCTTTTTTTCTTTTAATCTTGCATGCAATTTCGTGATGTCGAGATTGATCACCAGGCTATATGAGCATCGGGTTAACGTCATATAATGATGAAAGTGCTCTTTTCGCGGGTAATTTTCGTCTATTTGTTTAAACATTTTTATCTCCTCCTGAATGTGATTTCTTGTATTCAGGAGGAAACTTTATCTGTTTTCACCACCACAATCATCCTTTCGATCTTTGCCTACGATAAAGACTGCAACAACTCTTCGTAAGTTATCTTGCCCAACGTGAATTTTTCTAGTGCTATATATGTATTCTCCGCTGAGGTATTCATTCTATTATGACAATCATGCACTAGCTCATGTTCATTTGGTAATGGTTCATGTATATGTTCTTTTTTTCGACATGCTTCATAGTATCTTATACCAATTCTCTGGGACATCGCACTGATGTGAATTCCATCCGGATTAGGTATAAGACCTTTCGCAGTAACATAATAACAATTTTCATGATCATGTGCATATTTTTGTAGTTCCTCATTAATCAGTTGATATTCCACACATCCTGCGCCAAATGCTGTCTTTCCTAAGAAATCGCCCAAACCACCTATCACAAGCGGAATGTTAGGGACAGATCATTCAGTTCTTAGTTCATGAAATAATCTTCGTATTTTTTCATCGTATTCTTTGTATTTCCCATCTTGACTGTCACTTTCTCCTTGTTGCCATAATATCCCGACCAATTAGCTATCTTCCTTTGCAAATGTAGCTTCATTTATTGCATGACGAAATAATGCCTCATCTCGTGACCACTCATCAATGGAACTGCCACCTTCGGCACATGGAATAAGACCAATTTTTTCTCCCTCATGATCCTTACACCAAGTCTCCGCGAAGGAAGCCGCCAGTCCTACTCCAGCTACTGGCCTATCAAAGTGAATCGGTTCAGTCATCATTTGCCATCTACCATTTCGCAGCATCATGATTCTTTCATTATAAATTGGCGGCACTTCATGTTTGAAGCCTCGCCCCGCCATATTTGATTGTCCAATTAGTAAAAATGACTTCATATCTTTCTCCTCCACTAAATATTTTATCAAATATATATTTACCTGAACGTAATCATTTTACCCTTCCTTTGTTTTTCATATTTGTCTACTTTTGTCGAAAGGATAGTAAATAGGAATTCCTTAGTGTAATATCCTTATGCATCTATCAATCAGGAGGATCTACTACGAAAAAATGTTTTGTATTATTTTTTACATGTTTATTATTGTTAACGGCTTGTAGCAGTGCAGCATCTACTAAAAAACAGCTTAACACAGACAATGTGATTGAAGCTTTCAAAAGTGCTGGGCTTGAAGCAGAAAAACCAACTGATCTTGAACAAAAAGAGTTTGGAAATATAAGAGAAGAAGGAAAAAGGATTCTCATTCCTTCTTTAGGTGAAAATGCTGGTGGAAGGATTTTTAAATTTGGAAATGAAACTGATCTTAAGCAAGCAAAATCTTATTATGATGAGTTGGGCAATGCTGGATCTATGTTTTTCTCTCACACATATTCAAAAGGGAACTTCTTATTACAAATGAATGGGGAAATGAAAGATTCTGAATTTGAAAAATATAAGAAAGTGATGGATAAGGAAATAGATTAGTCTAATTTTACTTCTTTAATTTTTAAAAAGAAGGATTCCGATGGTCCCTATTTCAAATGGCGGCAAACAATTATAATGAACTAAAACATATCTAAATGGTGAAGCAACGAGGAGGTACTTGATTAGTGACACAGGAAAATAAGGCACCAAAAAGTTTATTAATTACTTTACCCGCCGCTATTATCGCTATTGTATTGATTTTAGGAAAAATTGATACACCTGTAACAAACATTTTATTTTATGTAGTAGCTTTTGGTGTAATTGGTTTAACTGTTTCAAGCTTAATAAAAGACTACAAAAAAAAGAAAGATTGATGACTTTCGAAGGTGTAGCTATGAAAAACAGGATAATGAGTCCTTCAATAGCAGAAATAAGGTTACCAAAATACGGTTTTATGATCTTAACCACACTATGAAACTATTGTATTGTTAAATGGCTCACCTGTCGTATCTTAAATTGACCACACTGAAAAAATACAGTGTGGTTTTTCATTTCACTAATGTTTTCTTTTGTTTTAGAAATACAACAAAAGCCACTCTTGACTATCTCAAGAATGGCTCTGTATCAACATCTTTTCATACGATTCCGTCTGGGTTCGACCCAGCGATCTCTCCCCGTCAAGGTGAATGACCTTATCCGAAACTTCCAGATGTTCTCTTGAAAATTTAATAAGATTCTATGCTAAGCCTTTCTAATAAAAAATGTGCACTTCTGAAGAAAACTGAAAGTTGCAAAACAAAAAATTGAACAACCTATTTTAAAGGAAGAATTTAATTGTTTTTCTAAACTAATCTCTCCCATCTTAGGGAATGAAATATAAATTCTTTATGATATAATTCAATATCAGTTTAAAAAAGCCTTTGTTGAACTTTAACAAACGATCCGGATTACTTCACAAGAAGCTTTTATAAAACGTATTTTTAGGAGGTTAACATTAGTGAACAGCTCCCCCAATGAATTGAAACTTACCATTCCAACAGGATGTGACAATGCTCCCAGGAAGCAAATAATCATTGATTTTACAGTGGCTATATTAACACGGCAGAATGAAGTAATTAATGAATATGCGGATGAATCTATTATATGGTTTCAGTTAAAGGATAATACAAAGCTTGAAGGACGAAATGCCTTAAACTCCACTTTGTACAAAGAGGACAGAGAAATCGTTAGCGCCCTTGAAATTTACCAAGTAATCACACACGGAAAATTTGCTTCAATAAATGGTGTAATGTTATTAGCGAATGGTTTAAAAATTGATTTCTGCGATGTCTATATTTTTAGTAGTGCTGCAAAATCTGGAAAGATAAAGGAAATCAAATCATATAGGATTTAAACGGTACTGGTCCATTTATTAAATGACTCAAAAGGCGTTGCGTACAAATTTGATACGTTTTTCAGATATAATAAGTGTAAAAACACCCTAACAAAAAGTAAGGGTGTTTTTTAGCGAGGTATTTATTATTTATAGTTTTTTTGTCCTCCATAAGTAACTCCATTAGACTCAGACATATTACAAACACTTCGGCATGGCCAGAGTTGATAACATCCTCCAAATTTAAAGCCCAAAATGGTGTCTACATAAATCCTTGTTATGTATGTTTTTAATTGGTGCTATTTAATAATATGTTAGCAATTTTACTTCTTCGATGTGACTAATTAACAAAACAAAAAAACCCTTGCTAGGCAAAGGTTTGAACGATGATTCTCACTGGGTTCGAACCAGCGATCTCTCCCCGTCAAGGTGAATGACCTTCTCCGAAACTTCCAGATGTTCTCTTAAAAAGACTGATTTAATAAGATTCTATGATGAGCCCTTCCGATAAAAAATGTGCATTTCCGAATAAAACTGAAAGGGTTCGTCCCCATAAAAAAACAGACCCTGCATGGTCTGATTTAATTTTGCCTATACGTTTTGAGTTGTGTTTCTAATATCTTTTGATCAGCAGCCGTAGTCTTCAAATCGACCTTGTTTCCCATACTCATCTGCATATACTATTTAGCATGCTTCAGCATAAGCGAAACGCTGTTTCTGCTCTAAATACTGAAAGACCTAGGGCAACTGCTTCTCATTTAAATTAATAAAATAAATCGGTTTATACCATTTTAACAAGTAGAAATATCTCATCCTTATTTTAATATTGGCTTACGTTAAACTTGTGAAAAAAACAAATTCATGTATAATACAATTGATGTATGGTACATGAATTGTAGGAGGGTAACCTTTTTGAAAAGAGAAGATGCCTTAAAACTAAGATCAGATATTAAGAAAATGATTATAACAACTGGAGTTTTTGAATCTCAAAATTTGCCCAATGGACCATTTGAAAAACCTCTACCAACTTCTCAAATGATGGCGTTAGAGGAACTAGAGGTGGAAAAATTAACTGTTTGGCAACTTTCCAATAAACTTAGATTAGAGACTTCAACTGTGAGTAGATTGGTAGATAAGTTAGTAAAAAAGGGGCTTGTTTATCGTGAAGTAAATGAAAAAAATAGAAGAGAACTTTTTCTGCACCTCACAGAAAAAGGTCACACAACTGTTCATAGCTTAAGAGAGCAATCCATTACATTTTATCAAAATCTTCTCAATAACTTATCAGAATCAGAACAAAAAATAGTTGTGGCTGGTTTTAAATTATTTATTGATTCTATTTCTAAGCCTTTTGATTAGAGTGAGGTAAATCATAACATTTGGAGGGTATAATGAGTTTGGATTTTGAACGTCCTATTATTGAATTAAAAGAGAAGTTTGATGAATTAAAGAAAATAATGAAAGAACATGATGTAGATTTATCGTCAGAAATTCATGTATTAGAAAAACGTTTAAATAAAATGCAAGATGAAATTTATTCTAATATTACACCTTTTCAACGAGTTCAAATTGCAAGGCTACGTAACCGGCCTACGACATTGGACTATATACCTTTATTGTTTACAAACTTTCTAGAACTTCATGGTGACCGATTATATGGTGATGATCAAGCAATGATAGGTGGTATTGCAAAATTTAAAGGGATGCCCGTTACGATTATTGGTCATCAAAGAGGTAGAAATACAAAGGAAAATATAGAAAGAAATTTTGGAATGGCACATCCAGAAGGTTATAGAAAAGCGCTAAGACTTATGAAACAAGCTGATAAATTTAATCGCCCTATTATTACATTTATTGATACAATAGGCGCCTATCCAGGGAAAGGGTCTGAAGAACGTGGAATTTCTGAAGCGATAGCTCGGAATCTGTTTGAAATGACTACACTTAAAGTGCCAATTGTTTGTATTGTAATTGGAGAGGCATCAAGTGGTGGAGCTCTTGGCATTAGTGTCGGTAACCATATCCATATGTTAGATTATTCATGGTACTCGGTCATTTCGCCAGAAGGAGCAGCATCTATCCTATGGAAGGACGCTAAGTATGCTCCAGAAGCTGCTGAACATATGAAAATTTCAGCAATAGATTTAAAACATTTAGGAGTTATTGATGAAATCATTCCTGAAATTAGAGGTGGAGCACAAAATGATATAAAATCACAGGCAAAATTGATTGAATCTACAATCGAATCATCTCTAAAAAAATTGATACCATTATCCTCGGAAGAGCTTATACAACAGAGAAATGAAAAGTATAGACAAATAGAGAATTATAAATGAAGATATTTAAAGTCCGTATTGCATTTCGGAGGATTCTTACAAAAAAATTCTTAATATTTTGTAAGTAACCTCTTAAACTGGATATGCTGATACTATTAAAAAATGTGAGATCGGTATAGAAAAAGAAAATTTGTTCAAATCGAAGCATTATCACCAAGATATTATTTTGTTAACTGTACATTGGTACAGTACAACTTAATTTAGTAGAAATGTTGAGAAAACAGGACTATACTACCATTATGCTAGAAATAGATATGTAAATGTGTACAATGAGAATTAAGAAAGATGGTTTTGTCAATGATTGTCAATGAAGATTTAATGCGGACTATTTCACCTCTTATCGGTTTGGTATCTCTTGGTGTCACAATTCTTACTTGGAAGCCTTTGTTTTTTTGGGATCAAACATAGTGAAGATGGTTTTAAAAAAACGTCTCCTGAAAAATAAACACCGAAATAAAGCCCCTGCCCATAAAGAACAGAGGCTTTACTTATGGTTTTTAAAGAACTGTTTTTGTCTTCGGCTCGTAAATACCGTCAGCAGCAAGATCGTACATCAATTGGAATCGTTTGACCGCATCCGCTGTTTTTGTCCGTAATAGCCATCTTTCCCATTATTTTCGGCTCCTTTTTCAAGGAGAAGTTATCAAAATACTCTACAATATGAACAGATTTAGAAAAAATCCTACAATACATGACCTTCAAATAAAAATAGGTAAAGTTGAATCATCTATAAGAAAAGCCGTTAAAAATCTGAAAAGAGCTTACTTGGGATTGAATCATTAGATAGAGAAACAGGGAAAAGAAAAAGGATCGTACAAAGAGGGTTTGCTTCAAAAAACGAATCAATGAAAGCAGCAGAAGCAAAGGTAAAAGAATTGTAGATTCACGGATCAAAGGATGAAAAATATGGAGTTTTTCGAAACAGATATTAGTTTTATTTTTTTGAATTCTAAATGATTCAACTCTTATAATTATTTTACATTTAATTTCCAATATTGTTTTAAACTGATGGACCATCTGCAAATCTAGCTATTAGAAAATCAGCAGCAGAACCTGATGTAGTACCAAAGACTGTTATTACATCCCTAGGGCCACCTGAGCTATTTCGTAATGAGACAGTAACTGGTGTTCCTTGCACTACTTGAATAAGTGCCCCACCTCCCATGTTCCCTCCACTAGTTGCTGAATTCCCTATAGAAGAAACTGTTCTACCATTCTGAACCAGATGAAAAACACTGGTACCACTATTTTCAGCTGTATTCACGTTAAAATTTACAAGATAAAGACCAGGTTCATTGAGAGTAAATGTATCTGTTCCATTAAACGTAATTGCAGTTCCTACTACATCAGATGAAACTGCGGTAAAAGTAACTAAAGCTTCGTTTGCAACAGTTTGATTTTCATTCTTTCTTGCTTCATAATAACTAGATAAAAAAGGGCCTGTTGCTCCTGTCCCAGTTGCTCCCGTGGCACCTGTTCCGCCTGTGACTCCGGTTACTCCCGTTCCACCTGTGGCTCCTGTTCCGCCTGTGACTCCCGTAGCTCCTGTCCCACCTGTGACTCCGGTTACTCCCGTTTCTCCGGTTGCTCCCGTGACTCCTGTCCCACCTGTGACTCCGGTTACTCCCGTTTCTCCGGTTGCACCCGTGGCTCCTGTTCCGCCTGTGACTCCCGTAGCTCCAGTTCCACCTGTGGCTCCCGTGGTTCCTGTTCCGCCTGTGATTCCGGTAACTCCAGTTCCACCTGTGGCTCCCGTAGCTCCTGTCCCACCTGTGACTCCGGTTACTCCCGTTTCTCCGGTTGCACCCGTGGCTCCTGTTGCGCCTGTGACTCCGGTTACTCCCGTTCCACCTGTGATTCCCGTGGCTCCTGTCCCACCTGTGGCTCCCGTAGCTCCTGTTCCACCTGTCACTCCCGTGGCTCCTGTCCCACCTGTGACTCCCGTGGCTCCTGCTGAACCCGCTGGACCTGCTAAACCCGTCGGACCTGCTGGACCTGCTGGACCTGCCGAACCCGCCGGACCTGCTGGACCTGTTGAACCTGCCGGACCTGCTGGACCTGCTGGACCTCTCCTTCCTGGTCGTCCTTGAATCACACAAACACAAGGATCCTTTCCACAACATCGATTTCCCCTTACTTTCTTGCAGCTATCACACTCCCAGCCATTATTTCCGCAATGAGATGTACATGATTTTCCACAATGTTTACATCCTTTCATAAATAAAATCACCTCAATATAATTCTATGTAACTAAGTAGATAATGTGATTTTAGTCCTATTACTCTATCAAAAATGATTAAAGAGACTAAAATTAGCAGACGATTTATAAAAACATTTTTATCATTGATAACTTATTTTCCTATATAATTTTAAAAAAGCATTTGTAAAAAATAAAAATAAATCATTCCCTTCCACAAGAAAAAAGATAAAAACAAAAAAACTCCCCTAGGAGGAGTTTCTTTCTAGATGGGATAAAACTATGAGAGATGAAAGACATGTGGTCTGTATACTATATGAAAGTGGTGACTATTTACAAATTTAAGTTATAACCAATAGGATTTGGGCAAAGTATGACTAGGAAACCCCAACTCATGCTAGTGGATAGAAAAAGTGACACCTCTGTGACTCAAATCCTCACCAATTCATAAGGTAACATCTCCTCTAAAAAAATAGACAGGGTTGCATCTCCCTGTCTACAAATTTAAGCTTTATCACCATTAATATATTTCACTAACATTGCTGCTGCGTACATAAAAAAAGCAGCGATTAAACCATTCACCATACTCCCAAACACGACAATCAGAATCTGTCCTGCGTAATCTGTCCATGTCTTATCTGGAAATACAGCAATGTTCCATATACTCACCAGCATATAGAATCCAGTCACAACGATAAACGTCCAAACAACTAACTTTGATTTGAGCATTTAACGACTATTCCTCCAATATCCATTTTATTCTATGATAACATGGATTAATAATAAATCCTCAATCAATTCACCTTGATCCATACTCTTGATTTAGTCTTACTCACGTTCTAATCTCTTCTTATCTTGTTATCCTTTCAAAACGTATATGAGCAATACACTGAATTGGTTTCTTCATAAGTTGAGAAGTTTTTCACTTCCAAAAAACCTTCAAAGCCCAACAAGCTTTAACTATATTTTTACTCTTAAACAACATCTCTCTTTGAATTTCATTATCTTCCATGCTTGAAATATCATCCATAAACATTGCGTGTAATTCAAATCTATTATTCTCATATTCAAATCTAAGAACCTTCACTTGTAATCCCCCTAATTTTGCTCCATTAAATATAAAGAAAATTCAAATTAATTAAAAAGAATACCGCATTTTAGAACGACAATATTATTTATAATTTTACGATTTATGTAAATATATCTCTATAATACAATAGGTTTTAGAAAGGAGAATTTTTATGAAAAATAACTTATCCTTACTAGGTGCAATCGCCATTTTAATTATCACCATTGTGAACTTTGCTTCAAAAGATGAAATAATCACAGAGATAGTTGGAGGTATATTGTTTATATTCATGCTTGTTCTAAACATCGTATCTAGAAAACGAACAAACAATGACTCTACTTAAGGTAATGGATTTGAAGTGAAAACTTTTAGTTAGTAGTTTAAGTGAGACCACTTACTTCAATGTAGGTGGTTTTTTATTTCAATCATTTAAATACAACTTTTTTTCTCTTATTCCTAGTCAAATATTCGCTTAATGGTTTTCATACTCTCACCTACTTTGTTCCACATTCTTCTTTTATACAGATGCAAAAGTATGAACCAATTTTTTAACTCAGACTGTTCATGATAACAGCTAAACTTCGCTTTTTGTGACCTATCATTTTTTCAAATCAAAGAACTTAAAAAATTAACAACGCTGTTTTGGTTTATTATCACTTTTTCTTTATAGGCATAGAAAAAACCCATCCTTAAACAATTAAAGGATGGGTTTACATCAACGACTTTTCATATGATTCCGACTGGGCTCGAACCAGCGACCTCTACCCTGTCAAGGTAGCGCTCTCCCAGCTGAGCTACGGAATCGGGTTATGTATCAGTTCTGGGGTTTCTGTTACTGACAGTCTCTATTATATAACCTTCATGATCCATCGTCAATGGTTTTGTTGAAAAAAGGTCAAAAAGCCGGCGGCTGTGCCGGCTTTTTCTCCCCTTCATGATTGGTTGACAAGAACGGGCTTTAGTTGATCTAGTGCTTGTTTGAAATCGCGTTTGAGGTCTTCTCCGTTTTCAACTCCGACACTTAAACGAAGCAACCCATCTGTAATTCCTCTTTTTTCTCTTTCTTCTTTTGGCATAGCCGCATGTGACATTTTGGCTGGGTATGACAGAATGGATTCGACGGCGCCAAGGCTGACGGCGAATACAGGTAATGTGACAGCGTCCACTAATTCTTTGACTGCTGCTTCGTTTTCTAATTCAAATGAGAGAACGGCTCCAGCTCCGCTTGCTTGCTTACGCTGAATGTCTGCCCCTGGATGGTTATCTAAGCCTGGATAGTATACTTTTTTCACCGCAGGATGTTCTTTGAGAAATGAAGCGAGTTCAAATGCCGTTTGACTGGCTTTTTCTAATCTGACCTGAAGGGTTTTTAACCCTCTTAACACAAGCCAGCAATCCTGCACGCCAAGGACCGCACCGAATGAGTTTTGCAGCGAATAAAGCTCCTCACCCAGTTTCTCGTCTTTTACTACGGCTAAACCTGACAGTACATCACTATGACCGCTCAAAAATTTCGTTGCGCTGTGCAGGACAACGTCAACGCCAAGGTCGAGCGGACGCTGAAGAGCAGGTGTTAAAAATGTATTATCTAAAAATGTCAGACAGTCATGTTCTTTCGCAAGCTGGACGACGCCCTCTATATCCGTAATTCCTAGCGTCGGGTTTGACGGTGTTTCCATGTAAATGACCTTCGTATTCGATTGAATGCCTTTTTTGACTTCATTCAAATCCGTCATGTCCACAAAGGTATGCTCAATGCCGAATCTCGAAAGGACTTGGGTGATCATACGAAATGTACCACCATACACATCTCTTGTGACAAGGACGTGATCTCCTTTTGATAATAGAAGAAAAGCAGTGGAAATGGCTGCCATGCCAGATGCAAAAGCAAGCCCTCTTGTTCCTCCTTCTAGCGCCGCAATCGTATCCTCTAACGCTTGACGTGTAGGAGTCCCCGATCTTGAGTAGTCATATTGACCAAAATCATCAAAGCTGCTTTGATGAAAGGTGGACGCATGCTGAATCGGCACACTGACTGCACCTGTTGAACGGTCTGTTTTGAATGCGTTATGAACGAGTTGGGTTTCGAATGTCCAATCATGTGTGGTCATTTGGCATGTGCCTCCTCTTTTACTTGTGATAATGCCTGCTTTAGGTCTGCCTTCAGGTCATCTACGTGCTCAATACCAACGGAGAAACGGAGCAGTTTGTTACACACACCGTTTGCAATGCGAATTTCCTCAGGAATATCCATGTGCGTTTGTGTCGCAGGATACGTGATAAAACTTTCAATTCCGCCAAGACTTTCAGCAAAACAAATCGTTTTCAGCTGCTTTAAAAATGAATTGACCCAGTCCTCTTCGGCTACACGGAAAGACAGCATTCCTCCCTTGCCTGGGTATAGGACATCTTGAATTTCTGGCTGTTTCTTTAAAAACTCGGCTAGCTCCTGCGCATTTGCCTCGTGCTGGCGCATTCTCAGAGCCAGTGTTTTCATCCCTCTCATTAATAGCCATGAGTCAAATGGTGATAGAACCGCTCCAATCGCGTTTTGATGCTGGAACATGTCTTCAGACAACTGCTCTCCTTTTGTGATGACAAGCCCTGCAAGAACGTCATTATGTCCGCCTAAATATTTGGTTGCGCTATGAATCACAATGTCCGCTCCAAGCGTAATCGGCTTTTGCAAAACGGGAGTGTAAAAGGTGTTATCGACAATGACCAAAGCGCCATGTTCTTTTGCAATCTTCGCTATTTTTTGAATATCCGCTTCTTGCATAAGTGGATTTGTCGGCGTCTCAATAAAGACTGCTTTTGTGTTTGTTGTGATTTTAGAGCGTAAACAGTCTTCATCTGAAAAATCATCGTAAAGAAAACGTAAGCCGTACTTTTTCCATTCGTTTTCAAACAAACGGTATGTACCGCCATATAGGTCTGATGAGACGATGAGTTCATCACCGCTTTCAAATAGCGCCATGATCGTTTGGATCGCAGCCATTCCCGAACTGAAGGCAAATCCGGCCGTCCCTTCTTCGAGTGAAGCAATCGCATCCTCTACAAGCTGCCTTGTTGGGTTTTTCGTTCGAATGTAATCAAATCCGGTTGATTCCCCTATGCCTCTATGTCTGTATGCTGTTGAAAGATAAACGGGGGGACTGACCGTACCAGTCGCCTCTTCGCTACGGTTTCCAATTTGCGCTAATGTCGTTTCCACATGTTCTGTCATTTGACACCATCCTAAGTAAAAATCTGATTTCAAAACAGAAAACCCCTTCTTCATAAGAAGAAGGGGTTTTAATCGCTTCCTCTTATCTTCCAAGCAAAAAAGCTGCTTGCTGGATTTAGCACCTTGGTACATCACATGAAGTGATGCATACCGGTTGCTGAGGTTTCAAAGGGCCAGTCCCTCCACCTCTCACGATAAGAATGTGTTGTCTGTCTGTTCTAATTCTTAATACTGTAACGCATTAAATCTCATTTTTCAAGAGGAATCTGAACAATTAATTGAAATTTTCTGTATTTTATAACAGATTCGGTGTTAACTGAATTGAATGCATGTTAGCATATAGGAACAACGCTATTTTTCATGTTACAATGAATGGAAACGTTTCACTTTGTGATGAAATCGGTTAGCTGGAGGAATGGATTATGGTGAAGAAAACAGGCATTATTCAAGAAGAAACCTTACATTCAAAAGAACTTGGGGCGGATATGACCCTTTTGATCTATTTGCCAGTCAATTACTCCCCCCTTTATACATATCATGTCATCATTGCCCAAGATGGTCATGATTATTTCCGTTTAGGCAAAATAGGCAGACAGGCAGAAGAATTGATGCAAAACAAAGAAATGGAACGCTCCATTATCATTGGCGTCCCTTATGAAAATGTCACAGAAAGAAGGAATACGTATCATCCAGATGGCACAAAATTTGAAGCGTATAAACGCTTTTTAGCAAATGAACTTGTCCCTTATATTGATACGCACTATCCAACCTATCAAATTGGCTCAGGACGCACATTTATTGGTGATTCTCTGGGTGCTACGATTTCTCTTATGACAGCGATTGATTATCCTTCTTTATTTGGCGGACTCATTTTGCAGTCACCTTACGTTGATGATTCAGTCTTAGAAGCTGTTAAACAGTCGACAGCCCTTTCTCATTATGCGATTATCCATCAAATTGGACTGGAAGAAACGGCTGTGAAAACGACAGATGGTCAAGTGCTCGATTTTATTCAGCCGAACGACGATTTAAAGGCACTTCTTGAACAGTCAGGTGCAGATTATTTATTTGAGACATTCGAAGGGGATCATAAATGGACGTTTTGGCAACCGCTCATTGCGCCTTCGTTAAAAAGAATGCTCCCATATTCGTTAATCAACTGAATTTTGTTATAATAAACAATAATAAATACTTTCTTAATCAGGAGGGAACAAGATGAAATACGGAGTTGTTTTATTTCCATCAAAAAAATTGCAAGATATTGCGAACTCTTACCGAAAGCGTTATGATCCGAACTATGCACTCATACCGCCTCATTTAACACTTAGAACACCTTTTGAACTAACGGATCTAGAAGCAGCTGAGGTCGTCTCAACGCTAAGAGAATATGCAAAAAATGCTTCTCCTATTACATTACGTATTAAAAAATTCAGTTCATTCGCTCCTGTAAACAACGTTATTTATATGAAAGTAGAACAGAACGAAGAAATCATGGCGCTCAATGAAAGATTGTATGCAGATCCACTTGAAGGTACACCTGAATATGCCTTTGTTCCTCATGTGACAGTGGCTCAAAAACTCTCAGATGATGAGCATTCAGACGTTCTTGGTACATTAAAGCTGAGAAAGATTGACCATGAAGAAACAGTGGATCGCTTCCACCTTTTATATCAACTAGAGAACGGATCTTGGACCGTCTATGAAACATTTATTTTAGGAGAAGAGGGTTAAGGAGATTTGAAAACAGTCATCGCAACAGCACAAACACAACGAGAAGATGCATATTACGTTCGAAAAGAAGTATTCGTCAAAGAACAAGAAGTCCCATTAGAGATTGAAATAGATGAATTAGAAGACGAGGCCATTCATTTTGTCATTTATAATGATGAAATGAAGCCTCAAGCAGCCGCTAGATTGCGGATCATTGAAGGACCAAAAGCAAAGCTAGAACGAATTTGTGTGTTAAAAGAGGCACGCGCTTTCGGCCTTGGCCACAAACTATTAGAAGCGCTAGAAACAGAAGCCATTGCAAATGGAGCGAAGGAAGCGGTTATGCACGCACAAGTCCAAGCCCTTCCTTTCTACGAAAAGAAAGGTTACAAAGCCATTTCTGAACCGTTTGAAGAAGCAGGAATCACACATGTCAAAATGACAAAAACTCTGTCTGTTTGACCATTAGAAAAAGCCAGCGCATCCATGATGCCCTGGCTTTTTCTTTATCATCGTTCGTCAATGGAAGAAAGCGCAATCATTTATATATAAGTATTAATATGAACGCCTTTGCCTTCCTCCATAAACATATCTCGTACAAAGCGTTCCCGCTTTTTTTGCTGTACTTTCGTTTCTGCTTCTGCCACTAAGTCCTCTTTTTTCTCCAGCTCTCTGTATACCTTGTCATGAAAGGTGCGCGTAACCTTAGTTACTTTCGCGTAGTCTTCTTTATCCTGAGGAGCAGGACGATTGATATATTGAAAATACAGATCCGGCTGAATCGGGGCTATATATCCCATCAAGAACGCCTCCTTTGCTTCTCTTCTACTCTACTATTCCCTAATTATGACTGTTTGAAACACGTCTCATTTGATATGATTAGATGTGTTTCTTTTTAAGATTGATTAACTATTGGAGGACTAGCTTTGAAATGCGCACGACGACATGATCGAACGATCTCATTACATACGTATTCGAGAGAACATTATCAATTCCTCCATGACGAGGGAAAAAAAGGGCATTTATTCTGCCCATATTGCGGCCAACCCATCTTTTTCAGATTAAATATACATGAAAAACCTGCCTTTATTCATAAACATATGTCTCAGCAAGAGATATGTGAACAAGCAGAAGAACAAGAAGTTCAGAAAAAACACGCAGAACAAAAGGAAAGTGCTTCTTATAAAGAACGTGGGGGCTTCCGTTTTCCAACAGGCAAACAAATCATCTCGCAAACGAATGATTCATATGAGTGGCAGGAACCAAGGTCGATTCAATTTAGCGATGCATTACATTTAGAAGAGAATGAACAAGCACATACCATCGATCTCTTTCCACATATCACCTTTAGCACACCGCAGCTTCAAGCTGTCACACATAAAGACGGTCCAATGCTTGTACTGGCTGGCGCTGGTAGCGGGAAAACAAGAGTCCTGACAGCAAGAGCGGCTTATCTCATGTCACATCATCACATTCCTGCTCACCACATCTTACTCGTGACGTTCACCACAAAAGCCAGTAGTGAAATGAAAGAAAGACTGCGCAAGCAATATCAGCTGCACCCATCACAAGCAAGCCAAGTGGTGACAGGCACCTTCCACAGTCTTTTTTATAAAATGCTGCTTCACGATGACGCAAACAAATGGAACGGCCAGCACCTGATCAAGTTTGATTGGCAGAAAGAGCAGTACATTCGGAAAGCCATCATGAATGAAGGACTTGATGAAAAAGACTACCCTACCGATCAAGTCCTGCAATCAATCGGCTATTGGAAAAATGCTTTCTTACCAGGCGACCTTCCTGATTTGAAGGATGAAAAGGAAAAACACATGTGGACGATCTATCAATCTTATGAACAGCAAAAACGAGACAATCAGCAATTTGACTTTGATGACATGGCGATTGCCTGCTTGCACATGCTGACAGAACAGCCTGAACTGCTGAAACGGTATCAAGACCGGTTCCAATATATATTGGTGGATGAATTTCAGGATATAAATCCAGTTCAATATCAATTGATTCAGCTATTAGCTGGAGAATCTGAGCAGCTATTTTGTGTCGGTGATGATGATCAAGCCATTTATGCCTTTAGGGGCAGTAATCCTGCTTTCATTCTTGAATTCAAACGGGACTACCCTTCGGCTCAGATTGTCCATTTACATGCCAATTACCGCTCGCATCATACGATTGTCGCAAGTGCCGATGCCATTATTAAGAAAAATCAGCATCGTTATGAGAAAACATTAAAAGCCGTCCGATCGGAGACGATCCCTCCTACGCTCTTTTATCCATATGACGAGGAAGAGGAAGCGACCATGATCGTGGCAGATATTCAGGAGAAAATTAAAAACGGCGCAAAGCCGAACGATATCTGCGTGCTCTTTCGCACCAATACGGGAGGCCGTGCGATTTATGAGCGTCTGCATCAATCTGCGATTCCATATGAGACGGAGGCTGGTGTCAAAGCCTTCTACAGCAGACGAATTGTTCGAGTTCTTCTCGCCTTTCTCTCTTTAAGTCAGGATGCTGATGATGTGCCCGCTATGAAACAGCTGCTTCCGGTATTCTTTTTAAAGCAGCAGACCTTAAACACAATGAAGGCGTTGACCATTACGGAAGATTGTTCAATGGTCGACGCACTCGGAAAACTAACAGATATTCAGCCGTTTCAACAGAAAAAGTTACAATCCATTGTCCCTCTGTTCCGCACGTTACGAAATTTAAAGCCGTCTGACGCTGTGGCATTTATTGAACAAAAGATGGGGCTAGGTGATTACTTAAAAAAACGAGTGAATGATACGAATGTGCTTGAAAAAGGGACGGATGACGTACGAGATGTGAAAACTGCTGCCAAACGCTTTGAAACGATTGAAGCCTTTCTCGCACATGCCGAACATATGAAGTCTGCCGAAAAGGAAAAAACAGACGAACCAGGTGTTCAGCTCATGACGATCCACCGTGCAAAGGGACTGGAATTCCAAACGGTGTACATCACTTGTGTGGTCGACGGGGCACTTCCACATGATTTCTCACTCGATGAACTCAGAAACGGCGATGAAGAAGCCTTGGAAGAAGAGCGCCGTTTATTATACGTGGCTATGACAAGAGCTGAACAATCTCTTTATCTATCGGTTCCATCGTTTAGACGAGGGAAAACCGCTCATCGCTCGCGTTTTTTATATCCCCTTCTAAAGAAAAATCGAGCATTATTCACAGAAAAACAACAGGCTCCCCTTTAAGCGGAGAGCCTGTTGTTTATTTTTTGTTGTTCATCATTTTAGCGATGGTATTGAAATCAAGCTTTTCTTTTCCACTTGTAATCGATTGAACGATTTTGTCTTCCATTTCTTTCGGTACACGTTTATTTGCAAGCTGTGCTACTTTTTTAATGACGCCTCGAACCGTTGCTTCATCTTTAAAGTTCGCATTTTGCAAAGAACCTGCCAGTTTAAAGACATCGTTCATATTCACACCCGTTTTATTTTCAACGCTTTTAAAGAATTTATTATCCATTCATATGCCTCCTCTTTGTGGAGTAATCACCTTACTATATGAAAATAGGCGAGATATGTGCCTATCCTAAAGCCTTGTTTGCCCAAAGAGAAAGGAAAGCAAAAGGCTCCCCCATTGCTTCCCTCACCTTCTTACTGTTTAGTTAAAGAAAGAAGCACCAACGATGATTAGAAGGATGAAAAGCACAACGACAAGAACAAATGTTGATCCATATCCGCCGCCGTAACCTCCGCCGTAGCCGCCGCAAGAACCGCCACCGTAACCGTAACAACTCATATATAAGCACCTCCTCTTCTCCCTTACAAAATATGAAAAATACAACAAATGGTTTGGACGATCACATAAAAAAGTGCGGAATTTTTATTTCTGCTGTTTAAAGACGTAATCTACCTCTCCATGACGCACCATGAATGCTTCTGTTTCTTTCGCAAAAGCATCCATCTTCACGCTAAATGCTTTTAAATGCTCTTCAAGATCCTGCGCTTTATCCGCTAGATCCATTTCAACCTTTTCGTGCGCTTGCTCTTTCCCATCATGGGGTTTAGTGAACAAGGAACCGATTAATTGTTCGAATGCATCCATTCTGGTCACCCCTTCTCTCTTACATATGCATCACTCAAAAAAAGGGCAACAAAAAAACCGGATAAATCCGGCTTTTGTTTTCTCTTCTATTGAGGTTTCTTTTTCTTTCCACAGCCGCAGCCTGCTTTTTTGATTTTCTTCGTATAAACAGATTGTTGATTTGACTGCGCTGGATAACCTTGAAGCATATGTGACGGCGTTTCAGTTGGTTTCATCGCAACCCTTCCTTTCCTATTCCATGATAGTATATGCATGTTTTGAAAGCGTGTCTGATCAGAATGCCTGTTTATTTCACCAGTTTTGAGACAATTGCTTCAATAATGCCTGCTGCTGCGGCAATGGCTAATAGTAAATTAAGCCACATGCTGATGACAGGAAATAGTATGTATATCAGAAGTAATGCAGCAGTGCACCACATACCAGTACACCAATAACAGCTTAACAGCTCTCCTATCCAAGACCGCAGCCCTTTCCCTTTAATGATGATATATGTCTCTACTTCACCTTGTTCATTGACCTCTTCTTGTTCTTCATGAAATAAACGGCGGAAAGGCGCAGTAATGGTATCAAACACAACGAGCCTCGTCAGTCTAAAGGATGCGAGGGCAAACAAGAGAAATGACAAAGTACCGCTCAGGAGCCTCCACCTCCTTCTTTCTTCTTTTTTGCGTCCTTTCTTTATATATGCAAAAAGAAAGACCGCCATGATGAATCGAGCGGAAATAAAATTGGGTTGTACTTTTTCACACTTTCCGATTCCACCTTGAGCCTCTGCTGCATTAAATAATGTATAGATAAGAAAGGAGTGAAAGTATTGTCTATTGAAGAAAGTGCTGATTTATTATACACACAACTGTTAAACGAATTAATCAGCAATTATGATGATTTCATTGAGATCAAAGATTCCGAAAATGTCACGATTCATAAAACAGATGTAACAGCCGCACTCTCCCTTCAAGCGACCGTAACGACAATCATTACTCTTTTAATCCAACTTCTTGTACCTGACGATGAACTGGCTACAGAAATCACAGATCAGCTTTTAGCCACACAACAAGTGACCGTCCAAAAGAAGACTGTGATCCAAATCATCAATTGCTATAACGTCACGATTACATTATCAGACGCATCTATTATGAACTCTGTCCAAATCCTCACTCAAACATTGAATGTGCTATTAGTTGAAGCCGGCATTCTTTGACCCTTTCTTTTTCTAACATTATGTATGAAAGAGGTGAAATAATCGTGGCTGAAGAGAACGAAAAAAAGGAATTTCAAATCAATACTGAGGTTGATCCATTAACGAGTCTTCTTGTGAGTGATATTTTAAACAAAAACAATATCACAGATGATCAGAAAGCAAACATTTCAGATGATCAAAGAAGAATGATTTTGAAATTAGTTGAGGACTTACAAAAGAAAGCAGATGACTTCGTACAGCAGCAGCAGGAGAAAAAAAGGCAGGCTGAGGCAGCAAAACATGTCGAAGAAGTAGCGCCTGAACCGCAAGTACGTCCAAAACGAAATTCACTTCGAGATCGTATTCAGCAGCGCCGTGATGCGCAGCGAAACAACGATTAAATAAAAATGGGTTGCGTGATAGGGTAAATGCCCGAGACAAAACGACGCATGCCAGCATTTAATAAAGTAAACGGAAGGAGGAATAGAAATGGATTCTAAACCATATTCTTGGGTCGCTCTAGATCGTAACTGTACACACCACGGCGATTACAACTATGAAAGAAAAGCTGTTTGTGACGGCAACTATTATGATGATGAAGACGTCTTGCAAGATTTTGATCAAGTGAGTGTGACAAAGCAGACATCTGAGGAAGTCATTATTGTTAGAGACTCTTGTGACATTAATGTCTCTTCTGTTGATGCACAGGTTGCAGCATCTATCCAAGTAGCAGTTCAAACAGCGATCATTACCATTACAAACATCTCAATCGCAGACGGTGATTTAGCTGACCGCGTTACACAAGATCTCTTACAAGCCGCTACTCACAAACAAACAAACCGCCAGAAACTTGTCATCGAAAACTCTAGAAACGTTACAGTATCAACAATCGATGCGGATATCTCGATCGCGATTCAAACACTTACTCAAACACTTGTTGCGACAATCGTTGCAATCGGTATCCTCTAATGTCCAAAAGCAGAGCGAAAAGCTCTGCTTTTCCTTTTATAAAAATACAACAAATATAAATGGTCATTTACCCACACCAACTAGAGGGCGCATACATATGTTGTTAAGGACTAAAGTCAAATACCTTGTTAAAGGAGCTGAAATCCATGAGCTGCGGAAAACACCATGGCCGACATGATGAAAACTGTGTATGCGATGCGGTTGATAAGATTTTAGCAGAGCAGGAAGCTGTAG
Source organism: Bacillus pumilus (assembly GCF_009937765.1). Classification (NCBI taxonomy): domain Bacteria; kingdom Bacillati; phylum Bacillota; class Bacilli; order Caryophanales; family Bacillaceae; genus Bacillus; species Bacillus pumilus. The sequence continues at coordinate 3,458,154 of NZ_CP047089.1, forward strand.
AAGATAAATGTCCTACAAGCTGCTACAGTAATTTATTAAGCCCGACAGTTTCTGGAAAAGATACCATTCCGTTTTTACTTTTTGATAAAAAGGGCGGATTGTTTTCTACTTTCGGAAACATTGGAGGATTTGTTGACGATTGCCAATGCTTCGAATCCATTTTCTTCCGGGTTGAAAAATTAAACGACTGCTGTGCTACGTTATCTGTATTAAGACCTGTTGATGTACACGGACATACGCTGAGCGTTTGTCACCCTTGTGACCCTGACTTCTTTGGTTTAGAGAAAACAGACTTTTGTATCGAGGTTGATCTAAACTGCTTCTGCGCAATCCAATGTTTAAACCCAGAACTAGTAGACAGAGTCATGCCAACGAAAGATAAAAAGCATCATCACCACGGCTAAACCGATCGGCCGCTCATCTAACTTGTCATGAGTCAAAGCATCCCCTTCCTTACGAATGACAGTCAATCGTGCGGAGCAGTCAGCATAAGAGCTGCCGCTTCCGCATTGATTGAAAGTAGAAGTATCAACCGGCAAAATAAAAAGCTTGTAGATGATGACAGTGCTCAAACACTCAAACAAATTTCCTAGTATAGGAGGGTTGAATATGAGCCGCAAACATTCATGGAATTGTGTAGCAGAGGCTGTTGAAAATATTAACGACTTGCAAAATGCCGTTGAAGAAGAATGCCCGACCAGCTGTTACAGCAATCTCCTTTCTCCATCTCATTCATTAGGTGACACTGTCCCGTTTGTTCTCTTTACATCTAAATCAAAACCATTCGTCGCATTCGGTAACGTCGGAGAAGTAGATGCAGGTCCTTGCTTCAGCACTACATTTTTCAGAGTCGAACACATCTCTGACCACTGCGCAACACTCAGCTTGCTTATCGCATTTGACAAAGACCGTCATATTTTAGATTTTACAGATAAAGATTCCGTATGTGATGTGTTCCGATTAGAAAAATCGAAGTATTGCATTGAAGTAGATCTAGACTGCTTCTGCGCAATCGAGTGCTTAAATCCACGACTCATCAACCGTAACTGCTAACAAAAAAAGTCCCTCTATGGGACTTTCAGGCTGTCGAGAAAATCTCGGCAGCTTTATTTTTTCCTTAAATTTTCCACCACTCCATTTTATAATAGAGAAAAGCATTCTAAAGGAAGGTGTTTTTCTCATGTTCCACACTAGAAATTCTTCTCAGCACGAAGCCGAATTTGTATTGCTCGATCAACTGGTCGAAGAGGATCACCTGCTTCGTAAAATTGATCAGTACATTGATTTTTCATTTATCGTAGATAAAGTAAAACCCTATTATAGTGAGAATAAAGGTCGTCCTTTGATGTTCAAACCTAAAAACCATCTATACGCCATGTTATAGTAAATTTCTTTTTCGAGTTGTCTTTCAGAACGGATACCGTAAAGGTATCCGATAAACATCATTTTGAACAAAATAAGCGGATCAAGGGAAGGACGACCTTTATTTTCACTATAATAGGGTTTTACTTTATCTACGATAAATGAAAAATCAATATACTGATCAATTTTACGAAGCAGGTGATCCTCTTCGACCAGTTGATCTAGCAATACAAATTCGGCTTCGTGCTGAGAAGAATTTCTAGTGTGGAACATGAGAAAAACACCTTCCTTTAGAATGCTTTTCTCTATTATAAAATGGAGTGGTGGAAAATTTAAGGGAAAAAATAAAGCTGCCGAGATTTTCTCGACAGCCTGAGGACTTTCTATAGAAGAAAGTCCTTTTCGCTTCATTTATTGCGCGCCTTGACCTTTAAGTTCACGCTGCACATCTAAGTCATCAGCTTCTCTGCTGAACTTTGGCAGTGTAAAGAAGTAAAAAAGGAAAACGAGTAAAATAATAACGCCCATTCCGTAATAAATATAAGAAACGTTTGTAATGAGTTTTGGAAAAAGTACCGCAATCAAACCTAATGTCATGGATTGAGCAAACATGGTAAGTGGATCAACCCAACCCGACACACGTCCCATCAAACGAGGGTGGACGATTCTTGGCAGCCAGCCGCCAATGACAATGTTGACTGGGCCAATGCATGTACCAATGACAAATGATGTGACATAAAACAACCATAGTGTGTGGGTGGAACCAAGTACAAAAATCAGAATGCCTGCAACCAAAATTGGAAGCGACATGAGATATTGCATCTTTACTTTTTTAGCAAGAATAGAGCCCATTAAGCTGCCAACAAGTAGACCGGCACCAATTGCAATTGTAAAGAACGATGTATGCAGTTCAAAATGGTCCGGTGAAAGGCCATATTTCATTGTAAACATCGGAAGTACAGCAAATGCGCCATTGACTAGACCAAAAACAAAAAAGCCAAAAATTAAAGAAGCCAACAATTTATTTTTTATAATGTAAAGTATGCCTTCTTTAAAATCTTTTAGAGACGTTTTAATGGTCATGCCTCTCCAGCCTGCTTGTCCATTTGGCTGACGTGCTTCAATTGGAATGTTACATGAACGAATCAGGATGCCTGACACAATAAAACTGATCAAATCAATCGTAATGGCACCGTGGAGTCCAATCGTCTTATACATAATCGCACCGATTCCAACGCCAAATACCATGAATAAACTAAATAGCATTTGATTTAAGCCAGCGGCTTTTGCATATTGATCTTTATTTAAAATCGCCTGAACGAGAGAGGCTTCAGCTGGATAGAAGAACTTCGTAATGGCACTTCGAATAAACAAGATCAAGAAAATAAGTGGAAGTGAATTAAAATAAATAACAATAAATAAAACAATCGTCAGCCCAGCTCGTATCCAATCGCAATTCTCTGCGACTTTTTTACGATCAAAACGATCTGCTACGACACCGACCATAAAAAAGACAAAGATCGTTGGAAGTGAATACATGAGCTCTGCTAATGTGGCATAGGCGGGCTGATGACTAAAATGATCGAGCAAATAAAAGGCGAACGCCATATTGCCGACTGTTGTCCCCATTTGCGAAGCAAGTGCAGCAAAAAAGAGACGAACAAAATTTCTGTTTTTAAAAATATCCATAAATACGCTCCTTAACCTGAAGATCCCACTTTACATCATATAAAATTTTAAGCATTCATACAATTAATTTCTATTACTGGCTAATGGTCACAGGTGTTCCATTTGGAACGATTGAAGCAAGTTCGATGACATTCTGATTATACATACGAATGCATCCTCTAGACACAGCTTTACCAATTGAAGACGGGTTATTCGTACCGTGAATGCCGTAATGAACTTTCGAGAGGCTCAGCCAATAGGCGCCAAAGGGACCTCCTGGGTTTGGCTGTCTGTTCACAATATAATAAGAACCTGTCGGTGTCATATTTAAAATTCTTCCTGTTGCAATCGGATACGACCGAATCAGCTCTGATCCAGAAAACAAGACGAGACGTTTGCTTGAAATTGAAACAGAGATGCGGTAAGGGATCGTATTTGGATCGGGCAGACCAGGAATGATGATGACCTCATTTTGTACCGGCTCTTGGCCTTGCAGTGAAGGGTTTGCAGCCTTTAAAGCATCTGTTGTTGTTCGAAAATCAAGCGCTATAGAAGCAAGCGTTTCTCCGCGTTTTACCGTATATCGCAGCACCAAAGGACACTCCTTTTGCTCAAATAAAAGAAGCCATGATACCCGTCACTTGCTATATATATGGACGGAATCAGGCTAAGGAAGGTTTCTCCTAACATATGTCATGAGAAAGATCTTTGATTATGTATATGCACAAGGAAGCGGTTTGGCTTCTGTCTAAATGCGAGAAGAGAGTGTGAAAAACGTTAATTCAGGTTTGGCTAAAAATCGAAGCGGCAGTCTTGTTGTCCCAAGTCCGCGGTTGACATAGATGCGGTGCTGATAACTTCCGTATAAACCTTCTACATATGTATGGCCGAAAGGTGCTGTGAGAATGGGTCCATAAAAAGGGAGCTGCACCTGACCGCCATGGGTATGTCCAGAAAGCTGCAAGTTAATAGGGATTGTATCCAGCTCCAATGCTGCATCAGGCTCATGTACGAGCAGCAAGGTAAATAAATCAGATGATACTTCTCGCTTTATCAGGTCATAATCCGGCACACTCATCATCAAGTCATCCATTGTCGCAATCTGAATATGTGCCCCTTCTTTTTCTAATGGAAACACATCATTTTTACATATTGTAAAGCCGCAATCTTCCATCGTTTTCTCATAAAGATCAATGCCAAATGGTCCGTAGTCATGATTACCGCATATCGCAAGCTTACCAAACGGGGCGTGGAGCTTAGTCAAATAGGCTTTCGCTTTTTCATGCTCTTCAATCGATGCTTGAAAATCAACGAGATCCCCTGTGAACACAATGAGGTCTGGAGATTCAGCGTTGATTTGCTGCACGACGGATTCTAATTCCTTTGAAGGAAATGTATCACTTAAATGAACATCACTAAATTGAGCAATTTTAAACTGATCAAATGAAGCTGGAAGCTGAGCATCCCGAATGGTCATTGACACAGTATCGATCATGCGTGGTTCGATGTATCTGGCATATCCATATCCACATGTTGTAGCTAAAAAACCGAGAATGCTCGCGCCAGCAGCTCCTTTTAAAAACTGTCTCCGAGAAAGTTGCTTCATATAAGACTCCTTTATAAATAAAATTAAGTATAGCATCATATATAAAGAATCTCCCATATGGTGCATCTAGGGTCAATCATGATATGATAGGGAATAATGAATGAATAGTCATTCAAAACTACAGAGGGGGAGAACAATGACGAAACAAACAGTGATTGTCACAGGGGGATCAAGCGGAATGGGGAAGGCGATGGCTGTCCATTTGGCACACGAAGGCTGGAATGTCGTGATTACAGGAAGAACAGAAGAAACGTTAGAAAAGGTAGCAAATGAAATCAAACAAAATGGCGGCTCGATCGCTTACTTCCAAATGGATGTGCGAAACCCAGAGGATGCTGATCAAATGGTCAAATTTGCTGTAGATACATTTGGTGATGTGGACGCTCTGATTAACAATGCTGCAGGAAACTTTTTGGTTCCAGCAGAAAAACTATCTCCAAACGGCTGGAAGGCTGTCATTGATATTGTATTAAATGGAACATTTTTTTGCAGTCATGCAGTGGGCAATTACTGGATTCGTCAAAAGAAAAGGGGAAGTATGGTCAATATGGTGGCAACCTATGCATGGGGTGCTGGTGTAGGTGTGGCGCATTCAGCAGCAGCAAAGGCAGGCGTTTTATCCCTCACTCGAACGCTTGCAGTGGAGTGGGGAAAGCAATATCGAATTCGCGTCAATGCCATCGCGCCAGGTCCAATTGAGAGAACAGGCGGTGCGGATAAACTATGGGAATCGGAAGAGGCAGCGCAAAGAACATTAGATAGTGTTCCTCTTGGCAGACTGGGCACACCAGAGGAAATCGCAGAACTCGCAAGCTTTTTATTATCTGAACAAGCGTCTTATATAAATGGCGATTGTATCACAATGGATGGAGGGCAATGGCTCAACCAATCCCCATTTTGAATGACGATGTAAGACCTGCTTTTGATGTGTTATAATCACACAAAGAGAGAAGCAGGTGATGAAAATGGTCGATCCATTGGATATTTTAACGAATATTGAAGATGTTTTCCCGCACTATCAAGCGATATTCAGTGCGGAAGAGCAAAAAGTGATAGGCTATGAGATTTTAGGAAGAATGAAGCTCGAGTCTGAAACAGTTAGCCTAGGCTCCTTCTTTACGGATTCATCTATTCCTGACGAATATAAAGTGGAAGTAGATCATAAAGTACTGACGCAAGCACTCGATCTTTTCACAACAGAAGATGATGATTTGCTCATTTTTATTAATCATGATGCAAATATCTTGATGCTTGATCATGGTGAAAGCTTTTTGGAACTTTTGAAGGAATATGAAGCAAGGGGTATTCAGCTGAATCGATTTGTTATCGAATTTACAGAGCATACGTTTAGCGGCGATATTGAACAGCTTTACCATACGTTAACGTATTTTCGTACATATGGTATTAAAATCGCCATCTCGAATATCGGAAAAGAAAGCAGCAATCTTGATCGGATTGCTTTGCTCTCACCCGATCTATTAAAAATAGATTTACACGCATTAAAGGCATCGGCTCCTTCGCCTTCCTATGAATATGTTTTGTACAGCATTTCATTGCTTGCGAGAAAAATAGGGGCAGCTTTAATTTATGAAGACATTGAAGCAAATTTTCAGCTGCAGTATGCTTGGAGAAATGGCGGAAGATACTTTCAAGGGTTCTATCTTCATGAGCCTGCGGCGGAATTAATCGATCGCAATAAACGAAAAGATCAGCTGAGAGAAGAATTCCAGCAATTTATTGCCCATGAGAAAAAGAAACTTCAAACGGTCTACGAACATTCTGAAACATTTTATAAACGAATTCACCAAGCTGTCACGACCTTAAAAAAATCATGCAGTACAAATGATGAACTTATTCAAAAGCTGGCATTAGAATTAACGGATTGCAGCTTTCGGATTTATATGTGTAACGAAGAAGGCTTTCAAATCACTGGAAATGTGTTTAAAAAAGAAAAAGAATGGTTGTTTCAGCCTGAATATATCGAGAAAAACTGGAGCTGGCGTCCTTATTTCCTAGCAAATATTCTCCAAATGAGAATGAGCGGGAAAGGATTTTTCAGTGATATTTACAGCGATTTAGAAACTGGTGAGAGGATACGTACGTTTTCTTACCCGTTAGAGGGAGATATGTATTTGTTTATAGATCTTCCGTATGCCTATTTATATGAGCAAGATGGATTAATTTAAAAATACAGTGAGAAGATCGCATGAACAATTTGAGTAGCCTTTTAGGCTGCTTTTTTTGATTGAAAAAAAGAAATAAAAAATGGTTGACAATGAAACTGATAATCATTATCATTTAGTTATAGAGAGAAGCTACTCTCTGTTCCCCAACCCCTCTATCAGATCAAGATCCAAAAAACTTGGCGCTACCCCCGCCAAGTTTTTTTTGTGCTTTTCATCTTCGCCTCATGCATAGGACAGCCCAATCACTCCATACACCTTAAGTGATGACAGTTAGACGGTAGGAGGGAACGTCATGATCAAACGTGACAAGCGGCTGCTAATTGATTTGCCAAGACCAGATCATCCAGATGCAAATGGTGCTGCTGCTGTGCAAGAATTACTCGGCGGAAAATTCGGTGAAATGTCCACATTAAATAATTACATGTTCCAATCCTTTAACTTTAGAGGAAAACGAAAACTCAAACCGTTTTATGATCTCGTATCCAGTATTACGGCTGAAGAATTCGGTCATGTAGAACTTGTGACCACTGCTGTGAATCTCATGATTACAGGGACCACCCATGGCGGAGATCCAGATACGACACCGATGAAAGCGGCTGTCGATAAACGAAATACACAGCATTTTATTCAAACGGCTCAAACAGGTTATCCGTTTGATTCCATGGCAAAACCTTGGACCGGAGAGAATGTGTTCTCAAGCGGCAACCTGATTCTTGACCTCCTTCATAATTTCTTCCTTGAATGCGGGGCTCGTACGCACAAAATGCGCGTATATGAAATGACAGATCATCCTACAGCAAGAGAGATGATCGGTTATTTACTTGTGCGGGGCGGTGTGCACGTTGTGGCATATGCAAAGGCGCTTGAAGTAGCCACAGGAGTAGATGTAGGGAAAATGCTCCCGATTCCAAACCTCGACAACAAATACTTTGATTCTGCGAGAAAATTTGAAGACCAAAATATTCATACAAAACTGTACACATTTAGTGATACGGATTACAAAGATATCAATAAAATTTGGAAGGGCAGCCATCCGATTGATGGAAAACCGCTCACAGTGATTGAGGGCACCCCGCAAGGAGCACCTGTGCCAGATTATAGAGAATTACCGGAAGAGTTTGCCCCAGGCATTTCCAAAGAGGATTTTGACGAAATTGCCAAACGTCTAATGAGATCTGCTGGTTTATAAAAACATGGTGCATGAGATCAGAAAAAAGACTCAAACTAAAAAAACAGATTCTTTTTCTTTTTTTGAATTCAAGAGGAAAAATATCATCTGAGAACACTTTATGGTATGATGCTTTGTAGGACTTGTGTATAATCAATACGGGTTCATCTTGAGTTGTTTTTTTGAAAGGAGTCTTTTTTTAGAATGTCACAATTAATGGGTATCATTACAAGGCTGCAAAGTCTTCAAGAGACAGCAGAAGCTGCAAACGAGCCGGCACAGCGTTATTTCGAAGTGAACGGTGAGAAAATCTGTAGTGTGAAGTATTTCGAAAAGAATCAAACGTTTGAATTGACTGTTTTTCAACAAGGGGATAAGCCAAACACTTTCCCATTTGACAACATTGATATGATTTCGATTGAGATTTTTGAGCTTTTACAATCCTAAGCTGAATCGTATGAAATGTTTTTTCTAAGGATTCCTTCGTTTATTTGCGGCAATATACATGTGTCATCATTGGCGCAGTGTACAAATGGAAGATGATCATTCAGCGCATATTTCGGATAAGAGACCATGAAAAAGGAGTTCCTTTCTGTGAGTGATTCTTTTTATTACAATCTTTCTGAAGATCATTTAGCGTTTTCTGATGTCGTCATGAGAATGAAAGACTTTATTCGAAAAGACCCTAGATCCGTCTATGTGTTATCCATTGGTACGGACTCGCAGGTCAATCAAAATGTCACAAAATTTATGACTGCAATTCATCTCCACCGGATTGGCAAAGGGGCTTGGGGCTGCCTCACGCAACAAGTGATCAGCAGGCCTGTGCAAAGCCTTAGAGAAAAAATTTCATTAGAGACAGCGTTTAGCCAAAAGGTATGTGCAGACATCCTTGAGGGGCCTTTAACAGAACTGATGGATTTGCTTCTTCCGTTTGCTGAGGAAGGGGCAGACCTTCGTTTTGAAGCCCATTTAGATATTGGCAAAAAAGGAAGTACAAAAGAACTGATCCAGGAAATGACCGGAATGATCACAGCTATGGGAATTGAAGCTAAAATAAAACCCGACTCATACGCAGCATTTTGCTATGCCAATCGATACACAAAATAAATTCCGTCATTTTTCTCCAAACCTTGTCGAAACGTGCGGTTGACGATTCGATTCTAGTTCCTTATTCTAGCTGTATAGAGAGGAAGCAGACATTCAAAAGCCTGCTAATCAATATAAAAGCATATATGAAACAGGGGGCCTGATGTTGGATGAGCGTCATCGAAAATCGTTTTAATGAAGAAGAGAAAAAGCTATTATTAAACGTATTGCTGAATCAGGAATATGCTGTCGAATTACTAAGCAGTGAGATCAATGATATAGAATGTGGAACAAAAAATGTCGATGACAATACGTATAAGCAATTGATCACATTGTATGACAGAGTAAGGTTTGAGAATTAATAATGATTTAACATTCTATTAGATACTCGGGAGCTGAGTATCTTTTTTATGCAGAAAAAAATCTTTCGACAAATTTCGTTTTAGTTTATGCTTAATGGTAAAGGGGAATGTATGATTGATGATTGAGAGAAAAGGGGTCGAAGAAATATGATAGAGATAGAACCAACTCAATTGCTTGAGTCAACAGTAGCTGAGCATATGATTGATGCAGATAAAGTGGCACATGTTCAAATTGGAAATAATCTTGAGCATGCTCTATTGGTCCTTACAAAAACAGGATATACAGCCATCCCGGTACTAGATCCTTCTTACCACCTGCATGGGTTAATTGGAACGAATATGATTATGGATAAGATATTTGGTTTAGAACGAATTGAATTCGAAAAACTGGACCAACTGAAGGTAGAAGAGGTTATGCTCACTGATATCCCTAGACTTAAAACGACAGATCCTGTGCTAAAAGGTGTTCACGCTGTAACGAATAATGGATTTGTTTGTGTCGTAAATGAGGAGCAAGTCTTTGAAGGAATATTTACACGACGTGTTGTATTAAAGCGCTTAAACGAAGTGATACATGCTGCGAAAAAATGAGCTGAAGCCCAGCTTATTTTTTTTGCCTTCATAAGCAAAAATTTATATAATGGCAATATGGAATAAGAAAAACTTATAGAGAGAAAGGGGACGCCCATGCAGCTTCAGGAGTTACATATGCTTGTTGTGCTAAGTGAAGAATTGAATATGAGAAAGGCTTCGGAGCGGCTCTTTGTCTCTCAGCCTGCGTTATCCCAAAGATTGCAGACAATCGAAAAAGAGTGGGGAACCAAAATCTTTTTTCGTTCTCAAAAAGGACTCACCGTAACTTCGGCAGGTGAACAGATCATTCAATTTGCAAAAGAAGTGACGGTTGAACAAGATCGAGTGAGAGAACGAATTGATGAACTTGAAGGAGAAATTCACGGCACGCTAAAGCTTGCGGTTGCATCTATTATTGGGCAGCACTGGCTGCCGAAAGTGTTAAAGCGATATGTCGAAAAATACCCAAATGCGAAGGTATCACTTGTGACCGGCTGGAGTAGTGAAATGCTCAAAAGCTTATACGAGGATCACGTACACATTGGGATCATTCGCGGAAACCCTGATTGGAAGGGAACTAAGGAATACTTGATGACAGATCATTTATATTTAGTAGATTCTGTTATCAAAGACGTGGATGAGTTAATTGAGACAGAACGCCCGTTTATTCAATTTAAAAGCGACAGCACGTATTATCAAGAAATTCAGCACTGGTGGCATCAAAAGTTCAAAGTGTCTCCAAAGCAGACGATTCTAGTGGATCAGATTGAGACGTGTAAACAAATGGCTTACCACGGCATCGGCTACGCCATTTTGCCTTCGGTCACCTTATACGACCATGAAAAAAGTGTTCATAAAACACCGCTTGTTGACGTGAATGGAGAGCAAATCGGACGTGACACATGGCTGCTAGGCTATGAAGCTTCTTTTCAATTAAAACAGGTGCAAGCATTTGTTGGTGTGGTCAAAGAAATGCTTGAAAGCGATGCGGTATAAGTACCTTCTTGGAAGAGGAAGGTGCTTTTTTTAGGTGAGTGATCATTTACTTAGATAGAGCGAATGATAGAGGAGACTTCAATCTTATGAAAAACAATCAATTAATCAAAATACACAAACCTGAATGGGGAGATCGTTTGCGTGCGAGGTGGCGTGAACGTTTTGCTAGTCATCTTTCAATGAAAGAACAAAACGAGATATCAATAGATGATTTTTTATGGCATTTATGTAGTTTTGAGATGGTTACATGTCTTGAAAAGGCTGAAGCGATAGACGCATTTCTTCAGCAATCAAAGGATAAGTGCACTGTTTTTTATCAATTTGTGGACGATGCATATCTTTTCGAAAATGCCAGCTCTCTTTCAATCAATGATTTACCATATCAAACGAATCATATGGATTATAACGATATGTATGTGATGGATTGGAATGAAAAATGGACATTTGTAATGACACACGAAACGGATTATGGTCCATATTTTATTCAGATAGATGAAACGAACGAATGAGAAACCGATGATCTCTTCAATACGAAAAACCCGCCTTCCAATTGGAAAGAGCGGGTTTTTCATTGAGTGATAAAAATGATTAGTCAAAGCTTTTTCATGAAATCATTTGACAATGAAAATCATTATCATTTAAAGTGTACATATAATAATTGAAAATGATTATCATTTAGATGAGGTGACCAATAGATGAAAGCACTAATTGCATTTGCGAGTATGTCTGGTAATACAGAAGATATGGCAGCGATCATAAAACAAACACTAGAAGGAAAAGGGATCGATACAGAGATGTTGGAATTTGATGATACAAGCGCAGAGGACCTTTCTTCATACGATTATGTGTTCATCGGTTCTTATACATGGGGTGATGGTGATTTACCTTATGAAGCAGAGGATTTTTATGAAGAGGTTTCTGCGCTTGAACTAAGTGACATCAAAGCAGCTGTGTTCGGATCCGGAGATTACAGCTATCCGAAGTTTTGTGAGGCTGTCCATACATTTCATGACATGCTCAAATCAACTGGTGCATCTGTATTCCCTGAAACATTGAAAATGGAGCTTGCGCCTGATACAGATGAAGATGTGGCGTGCTGTCAGGAATTTGCGACAAGCTTTTTAACGTGGGCGGCGCTATCTGAGAAACGAGTTGAAAATCATGTTTCATAAAGGAGCGACGGCCGTTGCTGCATCTAAAAGCGGTGGGTACTTTGTCGCTGTAAAACGTGAAGGTATTTTTCACTACAGTGTGGAGAGCGGGTGGCAGCAACTGTTTAAACTCAAGCATAAAATTCATGCCATCAGCTACATTGGACCTTATTTATTCGGTGTTGGTGAAAACGGTACAGTGATTAGATCTGGAGATGAAGGCCATACATGGGCGCTATCATCCTTTCCAACAAATGCAGTCGTTTGGTCTATTACAGGACGCAAAGACGGGTTTGTGTGTGCACATGGAAAACATAGTATTTATGTGTCAAATGATTTCGGGATTTCCTGGGAAATTATGAAGCCATTTGCTCATGTGAACCACCCGCCTGTTATTCGTTCTTTATGTGCTGCGGGTGATCATCTTTATATTGGCACTCAAATTCATGAGGTTCACGGAGGAATATGGGTGTATGACTTGGAGAGTGAACAGGTTTTCCTCCTAAACAGAGAGAAGCACCGGATGACAGCTTCTATGCTGCTCTGTCAGGAGCATCTGCTTGTTTGCGCATTGGGGTCAAAAAAAGGCAAAAAGGGATCTGTTCAAATTTTAGATTTACATACCAATATACTGCATGATATTCAATCACAAGCCTTTGCTAGAGAGGAATCATTTTTGGATGTGTCAGAGGATAATAGCATTGTGTATGTGACAACTTCACAAGACGAACACGGGTTTTCTAAAGTGTATCAGCTTGATATAGAGCAAAAAGAGCTCAAATGGTTTGATACGATTAAAGGACACGGTTTTCGTGTAGCCAATCAAAATGAAAACTTTTTCTGTGCTGGTTTATATGAAAGCAAGTTTGTAAGGCCATATGATGAGCCGGCATTGATTCATTGATAAGGAGGAAGAAAAAGTGACAGAAAAGGTTTTACTAGTGTATGCCACAATGTCTGGGAATACAGAAGCGATGGCAGATCTAATTGAAAAAGGAATCACAGAAGCAGGGGCTGGCGTGGACCGTCATGAAGCGATGGATATTGATGCAGAGCTTCTCAATGATTACACGCACATTATGTTAGGAGCATACACATGGGGGGATGGTGACCTTCCTGATGATTTTATTGATTTTTATGAAGAAATGGAAGAGCTTGATTTAACGGGAAAAGCATTTGCTGTATTCGGTTCCGGGGACACATCTTATGAGCATTTTTGCGGAGCTGTTGACCTAATCGAAGAAAAAGTGAAGGAACTTGGCGGTGACATTGTCATGCCATCCGTCAAGATCGAGCTAAATCCAGAAGGAGAAGAAGAAGAGAAATTGATTTCTTTTGGCAAACAATTTGTTCATCTGCACCAGCAGGAAGCGGGGTAATCAGTCCCGCTTGTTTTATTTTCCATTGAAGAGTCAACTCTTTCACTTGTCATTAAAACTCTCCTTTGGTACAGTAATGAAGTATAAATTAAGAGGAGGACATACATACATGAAACAAATGGACGCTAATGAAATTATTTCATTTATTCAAAATAGTACAAAATCAACACCTGTCAAAGTCTACATTAAAGGTGATTTAGAAGGTATTGAGTTTGGTGAACAGGCAAAAACGTTCATCACAGGAAACACTGGAGTTGTTTTCGGTGAGTGGAGCGACATTCAAGAAGCGCTAGAAACGAACAAAGACAAAATTGAAGATGTTGTTGTGGAAAATGATCGCCGCAACTCTGCCATCCCAATGTTAGATTTAAAGAACATTAAAGCACGTATTGAGCCAGGTGCGATCATTCGTGACCAAGTTGAAATCGGTGATAATGCAGTCATCATGATGGGGGCTTCTATTAATATCGGTTCTGTGATCGGCGAAGGAACAATGATTGACATGAACGTAGTGCTTGGCGGCCGTGCGACAGTAGGTAAGAACTGTCATATCGGTGCTGGATCTGTTCTTGCAGGTGTCATTGAGCCACCGTCTGCCAAGCCAGTTGTCGTAGAAGATGATGTTGTCATCGGTGCGAATGCTGTTGTTCTAGAAGGTGTGACAATTGGTAAAGGTGCAGTCGTAGCTGCAGGTGCGATCGTTGTGAACGACGTAGAACCTTACACAGTTGTAGCAGGTACACCTGCAAAGAAAATCAAAGACATTGATGAAAAAACAAAAGGTAAAACAGAAATTAAACAAGAACTGCGTCAGCTTTAATTCATAATTCGCAGCTGAAGACATAGACGTGGATGATATATCCACGTTTCAGATTGTTGACAAAGGGCTAAAATGATCTTTATTTTAGCCCTTTGTCTTCTTTTCAGCGTGATAGAAAACCTTTGAAGTCTAGGAAGGACGAGTAACGGAGTGGAGCGAATTAAACATTCGTGAGCACCGGAACGCAGTCCTGACAAAGAATGCGAGGGTTTGTCTACACGCTGAGGTGTGGATGATATATCCACGTCTTATTCGTATAGAGGAAAGGAAGCGAGTTCACTTGTTAAATCGTGAGCAATTGATATCCATTCGAAGAGATTTACATCAAATCCCTGAGCTTGGTTTTAAAGAATTCAAAACACAAGCGTATCTCATCAAGCATCTTGATGCTTATTCAAAAGATCGCATTGAATTGGAAACATGGCGAACTGGACTTTTTGTTAAAGTAAAGGGAACAAATCCTGAGCGAGTATTTGCGTATCGAGCAGATATGGACGGTCTGTCTATTCCCGAGGATACAGGGTATCCATTTCAATCAGTACATGAAGGGAAGATGCATGCGTGTGGACATGACCTTCATATGACCATTGCACTTGGTGTCATTGATCATTTCGTTCATGAGCCAATTAAAGAAGATCTATTATTTATGTTCCAGCCGGCAGAAGAAGGTCCGGGCGGAGCTGAACCGATGCTGACAAGTGATGTGCTGAAAAAATGGACGCCGGATTTTATTACAGCACTGCATATTGCACCTGAATATCCTGTCGGAACGATAGCCACAAAGCCAGGGCTGCTTTTTGCCAATACGAGTGAGCTTGTGATTGATCTTGAAGGAAAAGGTGGACACGCTGCTTACCCTCATTTAGCGAATGATATGGTTGTGGCTGCGAGTGCACTTGTAGGTCAACTGCAATCGGTTATTTCTCGTAATGTGGATCCTCTTGATAGTGCCGTCATTACGATTGGCACGATTACCGGGGGAACGGCTCAAAATATCATTGCGCAGCATGCAAAGCTTGATGGCACCATTCGTACACTTTCACCAGAATCTATGGAAAAAGTGAGAAAGCGAATTGAAGCACTAGCAAAAGGGATTGAAATTGGCTACGAATGTAAGGCAACCGTGCGATACCCTTCATCTTATTACGAAGTGGATAATTCCAAGGAACTGACAGAAGAATTTATGTCATATGTTGCTGAAGAAGGACTTGCGAATGTGGTTGAATGCAGAGAGGCCATGACAGGAGAAGATTTTGGTTACATGCTGAAAAAATACCCTGGATTCATGTTTTGGTTAGGGGTCGATTCAGAATATGGTCTGCATCATGCAAAACTTATGCCTGATGAAAAAGCGATAGAAACAGCAGTAAATGTTATGACGGCTTATTTCAAAAAGCAAGCAGGTGAATGAATAAACAAGCTGCCTCCTGTACACCTTATGAACAGGAGGTGTTCTTGATTATGACAAGAATTGGTGTAGAACCATCTTTATCTGATGTAGAAGAACTACTGAAGCAAAAAGGATATGACGTTGTACGTATTCAAAATGAACAGCAAATGGATCAGTGTGACTGCTATGTCGTCACAGGACTAGATTCAAATGTTCTTGGCATTTCAGACACAACGACAAAGGCATCTGTGATTACCGCATCTGGTATGACGGCTGATGAAATTTGTCAAGAAGTAGAACAGCGTGTTCAATAAAACAAACCATAAAAAGAACCGGTAGATTATTGTCCCGGTTCTTTTTGCTCTTTTTCTATATCAAGTACTTCTTTCATTTTTTTGCGCAGGATTCGTTCTACTCGCCATTGCTCCATTGTTTCGGTTTTTGCAATGATGCGCAGTACGAGGGAAGAGGAACCGAACGCCTCCACGCCGACAACTTGAGGCCCTTCGATAATTTGAGGAATGTCTTCCCGCACTTCATCACACGCCGCTTGAAGGGCAGTGATCATTTGATCCACATTCTCTTCTGGAGATAGCTCGATATCAACCAGTGCCTGCATAGTGCCTCTTGAATGGTTGCTCACGTTCAATATGCTTCGATTTGGAATAAAATGAAGGGTGCCGTCAAAGCTTCTAAGCTGCGTGGTTCTAAGTCCAATTTGTTCTACGATCCCATCAAATCCAGCAACTGTTATATATTCTCCCACATCGAATTGTTTCTCTAACAGGATAAAAAATCCTGTCACAATATCACTCACTAGACCTTGAGCGCCAAAGCCGATCGCAAGCCCCACAACCCCTGCACCAGCTAGTAAAGCTGTCGGGTTATAATGAAACAAGTCGAGGATCATGACGACTAGAATAAAAATCAATATGTAGGCGAAAATATTCAACGTAAGACTTTGCAGCGTCTGAGCCCTTGATAAAGAGACATCATGCTTTTCAGAGAATGTGGAGTAGGCACGCTTAATCATCTTATTTCCGATGGCTTTGATGATAAAGTAAATCGCGAAAATAGCGATTAGTTTTAGCAAAATCATACTGCTATTGAGGATAATGGAAATCCAATCTACTTGCTCAAATGCTTTCATGATCTTCAAAACCTTTCTATGTATGCTCTAATAGAGAAGCTAATCATTTGTTCCCTTCTGCAAGACATGTTAAACTTTTGTTAAGTGGAGCAAGAGATTGTGACAAGTCGTTAATTAAATTTATTATTAATTAATATTGACTAAAAACCGCTTAAGTATTATAATTATAATTGTGAAGTTATTAACTAAATGAGAATTTCAACTTTTGATTCTCATTTTATATACAGCTTAGAAGTCTGTATAAAGATATTATTTTTGGAGGGATTTACATATGGCAGAGCGTTTTGTAGGAAAACAAGCTCCACGTTTTGAAATGGAAGCAGTACTTGCTAACAAGGAATTTGGTAAAGTAAGTCTAGAAGAAAACATGAAGAATGACAAATGGACAGTTCTTTTCTTCTATCCAATGGATTTCACATTTGTTTGTCCAACTGAAATTACAGCAATGAGCGATCGTTATGATGAGTTCGAAGATTTAGATGCTGAAATTATTGGTGTATCTACTGATACAATCCATACGCATCTTGCTTGGATCAACACAGACCGTAAAGACAATGGTTTAGGTGAATTGAAATATCCGCTAGCTGCTGATACAAACCACACAGTATCTAGAGAATACGGCGTTTTAATTGAAGAAGAAGGAATTGCACTTCGTGGTCTATTCATTATCAACCCAGAAGGCGAACTTCAATATCAAACAGTATTCCACAACAATATCGGTCGTGATGTAGATGAGACATTACGTGTTCTTCAAGCATTACAAACTGGTGGACTTTGCCCAGCGAACTGGAAGCCTGGTCAAAAAACACTTTAATTGATAGCTGAAGAAACAGGAGGGTCTAACTGATGTTAGACCTTTTTGTTTCGACACATACAATGGATGGAGGCGCTTCATAATGAAATTACGTCAACCAATGCCAGAACTAACTGGTGCAAAAGAATGGTTAAATGGAGAAGTAACAAAAGAAGATCTAATTGGTGAGAAACCAACATTGATTCATTTCTGGTCAGTCAGCTGTCATCTTTGTAAAGAGGCAATGCCTCAAGTCAATCAATTCCGTGATGAATACAAGGATCAATTAAACGTGATAGCCGTTCATATGCCGCGATCAGAGGATGACTTAGATCTGGATAAGATCAAGGAAGTTGCGAATGAGCATGAAATCACGCAGCCAATTTTTGTGGATAGTGATCATAAATTAACAGAAGCCTTTGAAAATGAATATGTACCAGCATATTATGTATTTGATAAAACAGGTGCTCTGCGTCACTTCCAAGCTGGCGGAAGCGGGATGAAGATGCTTGAGAAACGTGTCAATCGAGTGCTTTCAGAGTCTGAAAAGGCTGCAGAATAGGCTTTCCCCCATCATTGGGGGTTTTTTCATGGACAAAAATAGGCGACCTATTGCACGGAATGGACTTGTTCTTCTTAAGAAAAGAGAAATTGAGGGAGTTTATTAAAAAATATTCCTGAAACAAAAAGGCGTAAAGACCTATTTACATTTTTGTTTTGAAATGAAAATGTAAAGATTTTAACTTTTTACTATTCAGAACGTTTTTGCACAAAAGAAATTTCAGTTTGGTAAATAACGATGTAAATCAAGTAGTATAAGTGTTTATTCAAATTTTTTACAATATTTTAAGGTTTGTCAAAAGCCTTTAGTGGCAATGAAATGGATGCCGATTGTTCCTCTTTGGCAAAATTTTAGTTGAAAATACCTATCTGATAACAAACTGTAAAATGATAAAAAAATAGTTGATAAAATTAGTTTTCTAATCTAATATTTACTATAGAATATTTTTTATATGATGAGGGGGAAATCCATTGTTTAATGAGAGGGAAGCGTTACGATTACGATTGGAACAATTAAACGAGGCAGAAGTAAAGGTCATCCGTGAATATCAAATTGAGCGAGATGCGATTTATGCAAAATTAAGAGAATTAGACCGTCAAGGAACAGGTCTAGTGTCAGATACAAAAAAAGAAGTGCGTACAGAAAGAAAAACGGATTCACTGCCTGTATTAGCTGAGCTGGCTGCACAGGAAATGAGAAGTTACCAGCCGCCTGCACAATCACAATCTAATTCTGCATCATCTTTAGGAACAGGGCAGCTAAACGGTGCACCTGTAGGTATTCCTGAAGGATCTACAAGACGTAGAAGAGGCACAGCCCGCCCTGGTTCAAAGGCAGCTAAACTTCGTGAAGCTGCAATTAAAACGTTAAAGCGTCATAATGCGGCGATTAAAAGCTCTGAACTTCAAAAAGAAATTGAAAAAGAGAGCGGTCTTGAAATTCCAAATATGACAACGTTTATGCAAAGCTTAATTAAAATGTATCCTGAAGTGAAAAAGCCATATCGCGGACAGTATATTCTAGAAGGCGATATTCAAACAGAAGACGAATAAACAAAAAAGAAACTGCTGACGTCAAGCCAGCAGTTTTTTTATTGCGAGAATTACTTTTTTTGATCAACCGTATAGACAATTCTTCGTTCCTTTGGCAGATGGTCACGCTGTTTTTTGAAGCCATCAATCTTCACTGTCATGATCTCTCCATTTTGCTGCACCGCATCAACTTGTGCTTGGAGCGTTTGAACTTGTTCGTTCAGTTTTTTCAAGATAGGTTCGATTTCTTCCGTTGTTTGCAGGAGGGTTTCTCGCGAGAATGGCTGTGAATTTGTTTGGGCTGACTGGTCAATATCAGCAAAATGAGATGCGATCCATTCCTCGCTTTCGGCTAACTGCTTTTGATAGCTGATGAGCGTTTCATAAAAAATCGCTTCCTTTGCTTTTTCGATTTGCAGTAATTTCTCTTGTGTTTCATAAAAACGCTCCTGCAGGTGTTTAACGCCTTCTTGTAATAGATGAAGCTCTGCGTTTTTATCACTTAATGTTTGCTGCAGTTTCTCAATCACAGCGGATAAAGTATTTCCTTTTTTCTCCTCTTTTGCAAGCCGTTTATCTTGATCCTGCATCCGTTCATTTAATTGTTGAGAGATTTCCTTATATTTAATGACTTTTAAATGCAATCGGTGTTTTTCTTCCGTTTCTTTCCTTCTATGAAAGGTTTCTTTTTGGAGCATTTCATGAAGCAGGACTATTTTATGTAACAATTCAGATTTGCTGTAGGAAAGATCCTGTATTTTTGAGGCCGTATGATCTTGATCAATGGTCATTTCATCCAATTGTTGCTTTAATTGCGTGTAATCCTTTTTCATCTCATGATATTCTTGAGTTAACTTCTTATTTTTAGAATACGTATATGAGGACTGTAAATCAGAGATCATTTGTTGATATTTTGCTGCTTCCGCTTTTAAGTACAAATTCTCTTGAGATAGATCATGGAATAGGGGAGAAGCAGGACGCCTGTTCATCGATAGACCCTCCTTATTCATGTTATCAATAAAGTATGCGAGATGAGAGTGATTAGAACAACCATATCAAAGGAGGGAGAGCGGATGGACGTAGTCAATGTCATGTTAGCTGGAGGAGCATCGAGACGTTTTGGAGAGCCAAAGGCAAGTTATATGTATCAAGGAAAACCACTATATGAGCATGTGAAAAAACAGCTTTTGAAAAGACAGACGGTCATCATCAGCCATCCATCACTTCTGACCTTTTTCAAAGAAAGAGGTGAACGAGATGTGTGGTTAGATGATGAACAGGTGCGCGGATATGGGCCGCTTGCAGGTATGTATACGGCGATGCAAAACAAAGAAGCAGCATGGTATTTAGTGACGGCATGTGACATGCCTTTCATACGGAGGGAGACCGCCGAAGCATTATCGTCCTATTGTAGCGAGCACGTAGACGCAATTATCCCGCTTGTTCAGGGCAGATTACAGCCTTTATTTGCGCTTTATCACCACCGCTGTCTGCCGGCTATTGATGCGTGTTTAAAAGAGAACCAATTAGCCATGAAAGATTTAATACAAAAGCTAAAGGTTCGTATCGTCTCAGAGGAGGAACTGAACGCAACGCCAAACGAATTTCGAAATATCAATAAAAGAAACGATTTACCTGAAAACGGTATGATATGATACATAAAAATGGTGAGGAGAGAACAGCATTGAATGATCGATATTCAAGACAAATCTTGTTCCCTCCGGTTGGGGAAAAGGGTCAGCGTGCGCTTGCTGACAGTCATGTTCTAATTGTTGGAGCGGGTGCACTTGGAACGGCCTCAGCAGAAGGGCTTGTCCGGTCTGGGATCGGCACGTTAACGATAGTAGATCGTGATTATGTAGAGTTTTCAAATTTACAGCGGCAGCAGCTTTACACAGAACATGATGCAAAGGCACATGTGCCAAAAGCAGTTGCGGCAAAAAAACGTCTCCAAGAGATCAATCATGAAGTAACCATAGATGCCCTAATTGAAGATGCAGGTGTTGAGCTGTTAAGACCGTTATTTCAAAACGCAAATATAGTCATTGATGCGACGGATAATTTCGAGACGAGAATGATCATGAATGATTTATCGCAGGAAACGAAGACGCCTTGGATATATGGCGCTTGTGTAAGCAGTCAGGGGATGTATATGACTGTTTTGCCGGATAAAACGCCGTGTTTATCGTGTGTCTTTACAGAAATGCCTGTTGGCGGCTTGACGTGTGATACAGCGGGGATTATTTCTCCAGCAGTTCAGATGGTTTCTGCTTATCAGCAAACAGAGGCGCTAAAATATTTAACAGGACATGAAGATCAAATTGAACGGAAATTTGTCACATTTGATCTTTGGCAGGCGACCTCGTTTAAAATGGATTTGTCTCATACTAAGCAGAAGGACTGTCCATCTTGCGGCAAAGATAGAACCTATCCTTATTTACACGAGCAACGTAAAAAAACGACGATTCTATGCGGGCGGGATACCGTACAAGTTGTATCTAAGGATTTAGCTAATCTATCATTTCAGCATGTGAAAGAACGGCTGTCATCTATTTGTGAGATGGAAGTGAATGACTTCTTAATCCATGTCCGCTATGAGTCATATCGTATTGTCATTTTCAAAGGTGGACGTGCATTAATTCATGGGACAAATGATGAAAAAGCAGCCAATTCATTACTAGCAAAACTGCTAGGGATATAGGAGTGAAGTGTGATGGAAAGACGTCAGCCAATTCCAGTACAAGAAGCCATTCAGAAAGTCCATCAATATGAAAAGGATGGACAAGTAGAATGGGTGCCTTTAAGAAATAGCCTTGAAAGGTTCATTGCAGAAGATATTTTGGCAGATCATGATGTTCCTGCATTTGATCGTTCCCCGTATGATGGTTTTGCACTTAGGGCAGAGGATACAAAAGAAGCGTCAAGCGAGCATCCGGTTGAACTTGAGGTCATTGATCATATTGGGGCAGGAGTGGTCTCAGCAAAAACCATCGGTCCCTTCCAAGCCATCCGTATCATGACAGGAGCAAAAATCCCGAATGGAGCAAATGTCGTCATCATGCTTGAGCTGACTAAAACCTTTGAAAAAGATGGAAAATCATATATGTCACTTAAAAGACCGCTGAAAAAAGGGGACAATATTTCTCGTCAAGGAGAAGAGGTACTTGAAGGGAATGTGATGCTCAAAAAAGGAACCAAAGTTACTCCGGGCGTGACAGCCCTATTGGCGACATTTGGATATGCAGTCGTCCCAGTGGTCAAAAAGCCAGTGATTGGCATCATCTCAACAGGTACAGAACTTCTTCAAGTGAGTGATGCGATGGTGGACGGGAAGATTAGAAACAGTAACCTTAGTATGGTTTATGCCCAGATCCTCGAAGCTGGGGGGGAGCCGCTTGATTTAGGTGGTGTGTCTGATGATTTTGACAAAAGCTATCAAGCAGTCAAAGCAGCCTTAGAGAAGGTAGACTTCTTAATCACAACAGGCGGAGTTTCAGTAGGTGATTTTGACTTTCTCCCCGCAATTTATGAAAAACTGGGAGCTGAAGTGCTATTTAATAAAGTGGCCATGAGACCCGGAAGTGTGACGACGGTTGCTGCAATGCCAAATGGTCAACTGCTGTTTGGCCTGTCAGGAAATCCAGCTGCCTGTTTTGTTGGCTTTGAATTATTTGTGAAACCGATGATCTATAAATGGTCTTTGAAGAAACAGCCGTTCCCTGATTTTGCTGAGGCGAAGCTGACACACGATTTTCCAAAAGCCAACCCGTTCACTCGATTTGTCAGAGCAGCACTTCAATTCACGGGCAGTCAGCTCAGTGTGACCCCAACAGGTCTTGATAAATCAAGTGCCGTCACCTCAATTGCAGAGGCTAACTGCTTCATCGTGCTGCCAGGTGGAACAAGAGGTTTTAAGGCCGGTGATCAGGTGCATGTTCTGCTGTTTCAGCACGAAGGTGAGGGTTCCCTATGCTGGATGACACATTAAGCATATTACAGGTGGTCGGTTATCAAAACAGCGGAAAGACATCGTTAATTGAAAAGATCTGTCAGCTAGCTGTACTTGATGGGCTGAAGCTAGGCTGCTTTAAACACCATGGACATGGCGGTAAACCAGATCGTCTTTTGAAAGAAAAAGACACCTATCGATATGTCGGGGCGGGTGCATTTGCCGCTGGCGTGGAAGGGGAGGGTGAATTTCACTTTTCGATGCAGCACATCACGTTAAAGCAATTGCTCAGCATGTGTCAGCATCTTCCATTAGACGCAGTCTTGATAGAAGGGTATAAACAGGCACCATACCGCAAAATCATTTGTGTGAAGAATGAAGAGGAGCTTATTGATCTTTCAACACTTTCCAATATACAAGCAGCTATTTATTTTTCTCAAGAGTTTCAGTTAGCCAAAAATTATTCTTTTCCAGTGTTTTCAGCCTTTGAAAAGGATGCGAATACATTTTGTTATAACTTATTGAAGGGAGGCGGCTCTTTTTGAGTGAACTGTTTAAAATAACAAAAGTGCCGATTGATGTGAATGAATTGATTCAGCACGTGACAAGTCGGAATGCAGGGGCCATTACGACATTTATCGGGACGGTCAGAGAGTGGACAAAAGGTAAGAAAACGCTGCGCTTAACTTATGAAGCATACATACCAATGGCCGAAAGCATGCTAAGTCAAATTGGACAGGAAATCAAGAAACGGTGGCCTGATACTGAAGCGGCGATTGTGCACCGGATCGGGACACTTGATATAACGGATATTGCTGTTGCGATAGCCGTTTCATCTCCTCATAGGAAGGCTGCATACGAAGCGAACGAATATGCCATTGAGCGAATTAAGGAAATCGTGCCGATTTGGAAAAAAGAATATTGGGAAGACGGGGAAGCCTGGATAGGTGATCAGCTTGAAACAGTTTCATATCCTGAGGGTAAACCTAGCGATCTTCAACTAGCAAAGAAAGAAGGTGATCAGCTTGATTAGTGTATTATTGTTCGCCGGCCTTGCTGAGAAGGCCGGTAAACAACAAATCATCATTCAAAAAGATCAAACAACGGTTGATGAGATTAAATTAGAATTACAGGAGGTATATGGTGTTGATGCTGCACAAAACGTGATGGTTGCAGTCAACGAACGATATACGAGGGGAAACGCTGAAGTGCGTAACGGGGACACTGTTGCATTCATTCCTCCTGTAAGTGGTGGATAATAGATATTAGAGGATTTGGTTATGGCCAGCGGCTGTAACCAATTTTTTATGTGTGAAAAGATTGTAGAGGTATTTGGGTGTGATCTTCGTAAATAAAACATCCCCTTCGTGCTTTAGAAATGTGAGGATCGAGCTGCTGTATCAAATCATACAATTCGCTAATTCGTCTCACATTGAAATCTGTCTGGGCTTGAAGCTGTTCTTTTAATTCTTTTGTGCTCACAATGCTTCCCTTTTTCTCTTTAATAATATCTACACATCTAGCAGCGTAGTATATTTTGTCATTAGAAGGTCTGCTTTCTTTCATATCAAGTAATTTGAGCTCATGATAAATTAGTTCTCTTTCCTTTCGAAAGTATTGCCATGCTTCTTGTTCCTTTTCATAAAGTAAAATCAATTGCGTTTTCAATTTTTCTCTTAACATTCACTTGACTCCATTTCCACTATCATTTAACCTACCTCTATTTTACATTATATGAAAAAATAACTTTTGATCAAGTAAAATCATGATATTTTTAATTTTTTAATATGAAAGTATTGTTACTAAAGGCTCATTTGTTCTATAAAAGAAACCAATCATAGTCCTATAAAGCCGGGATTTGTTGAAATTACTAGGATTATTTTAACAAAAAATTGTTGTGTCTCACGAAGATCAACCAAATTCAAAGGAAAAGGATATTTATTCCGAAAGACATGTGTTTTTTTGATAAAACGTTTTTACGTCAGTAAAACCTCTATTTTTTGATATGAATATGGTCTGGTCACGGTGTCATTTGGAGGATTTCATACATGAAAATAGAATAATAGATCATTTTTTCCGCAATGAAAACAAGAAAATCAAATCATCCATCACTTATTGGCAATCTTTTGATAAAATAGAAAGATAAAGAGAGAACATGTGCGTTTGCATACTTGTATAGCATAGAGAGGATGACATTTGATGAAAGAAAATGTGCAAAAGCCTACGATCATTGGGGTGAGTACAAGACCTTCAGAGCACCTGAAAAGAGTATGGGAGAATCCGGTGGTTTGGTGGCCTTTAACTTGTGTCCTTCTTTTAACAGTGATTGTGACTTATTTGTCAGATCTGGTGAATAAAGGAATGTGGGCAGATTTAAGCTTGCCGGTATTATGTGGTGACGCTCATCGGTCTCCTTCTCGGGCTTGTGGTTAATGCTGCAATATATAAGCTCATCGTATTTTTAGCAAAGGGTGATGCATCGTTTCAGCAGCTGTTTTCAGCGGTCCTGTTTATTACACCAGTTACGATCGTTGGGACGATTATTTCTCATCTGTCCATCATTCTGTTCCATGTACCAAAAAACACCACAATCACCTCATTAAATGCACTCATTCAAACGTCTGGTCCATGGCATGCTGTGCTTGCTAATATAGATCTATTTGTGATCTGGAATCTTGTTTTAACAGGCTTTTTATTGATGAAAGTTGGTCATATATCGCCAAGAATAACTTGGACTATTATAGGAGTCTTTTATCTCTTATCTATCATTTTTCAATATGTAGGAACTGCAATCACCATATCAGTAAGTTGGGGGTAGAATGTCTTTATGAGAAAGAAAATCATCATCGGATCCATTTTTATTATTGTTATCGGTCTATTTATTGGCTTTAACATTGCAAAAAATCAATCAAAGCCTGCTTCAACAGCAGCGATTAAAACAGTAAAACCCATGCAAAAAGAAATCACCACTAAGGTCATGACGCCGGGCACACTTTCATTCTCTGAAGAGCAATTTATTTATGCAGAAGAGGACAAGGGACATTTGAAGGGGATTTCTGTAAAAGAAGGAGAAAAGGTAAAGCCTGGGACGCCGCTTCTTACATATGAAAATAGAGAGCTGGAGCTTGAAGAAGAGCAGCAAGCTCTTGCGGCTGAATCTAGTACGTTAAAACGCGAACAATTACAAAATAGATTGAGCGAATTAGACAAAAAACAAGAAGGCGAATCCGCCACCAATCCTAAAAACGAGCGAGACCAGCTTGAGTTAGAACTGAAAGCAGCTGAATTAGAACAAAAACAAGCAGAGATCAGCCAAGAAAAAGTAAAAGCACAAATAGAAGATTTAACCGTACATAGTAAAATTGACGGTACAGTGATTTCCATTGAACAAGAAGAAGGGGCAGGAAAGCCGGAAGAAAGGCAGCCGATCATTCATATTGGCAACGAGAAAAAAATGATTGTGCGAGGATTGATTTCTGAGTATGACGCCATAAAAGTGAAAAAGAAACAAAAAGTAAAGATCACGTCTGATGTCATTCGCGGAAAGAGCTGGCAAGGAGTGGTGAAAAAAGTAGGGATTGTACCTGCTCAGGCAGCATCTGAAACAACTGGAGGTGATCAAACGGTGCAATATCCAGTTGAAATCGAAATAAAGGGAAAAAAACCTGAAGCAAAACCTGGTTTTAAAATGATCATGGAAATTGAAACAGATAAGCGTCAAGCCCTAACGATTCCCGAATCAGCTGTAAAAAAAGAGGATGATGGGCAATACGTTTATGTTGTCAAAAAGAATGTACTTAAAAAAATAAAAGTGGAGCTAGGGGAAACGTCAGGTAAAGACCTTGAAGTGACAAAAGGTGTCG
The DNA here is from genome assembly GCF_009937765.1 of Bacillus pumilus. Lineage (NCBI taxonomy): Bacteria > Bacillati > Bacillota > Bacilli > Caryophanales > Bacillaceae > Bacillus > Bacillus pumilus. The sequence goes on from NZ_CP047089.1 coordinate 3,485,252, forward strand.
TAGCTGAGGATCAAATCATTTCTCAACCATCAGATGACATGTATGACGGAATGGAAGTGAATGCTGAATGATTCAGCTTTCAAACGTGACAAAAAGCTATGAGGTTGTCCAAGAAGCATTTGATGTATTAAGTGAGATCGATCTTGTCATTGAAAAAGGCGAGTATATGTCCATTATGGGCCCGTCTGGCTCTGGAAAATCGACGTTAATGAATATCATTGGCTGTTTAGACCGGCCAACTACAGGACAATATCATTTTCAAGGAAGAGAGCTGTCAGCAGCAAAGGATCAAGACCTCGCAGTGATTCGAAATCAATTCATTGGATTTGTCTTTCAGCAATTTCACTTGTTGCCGAGGTTAAATGCGAGGCGTAATGTTGAGCTTCCGATGATTTACGCCGGTATCAGTCAAAAGGAAAGAAAAGAACGCGCAGAGATGGCACTTGAAAAGGTTGGTTTGGCAGACCGAATGAAACATATGCCGAGTGAGTTGTCGGGAGGGCAAAAGCAAAGGGTGGCAATTGCTCGTGCAATTGTCAATAAGCCGAAGCTTATCTTAGCAGATGAACCGACAGGCGCTCTTGACTCAAAAACAAGCTTCTCAATCATGGAACAGTTTACGAAGTTGAATGAGGAAGGGACAACGATTGTACTTGTTACCCATGAAGAAGAAATAGCTGCATATACAAATCGAACGGTCGTTGTAAGAGATGGACGACTCGTTGAAGATAGATTGACACAAGGGGACGCTATGAATGAAACTCTTTGAAAATATCAAAATAGCGATGAATTCTGTTTTAGCTCATAAATTACGTTCTATTTTAACGATGCTTGGGATTATTATTGGTGTTGGATCAGTCATTGCGGTTGTAGCTATCGGTCAAGGCGGCGAGCAAATGCTAAAAGGATCGATTTCAGGTCCAAACAATACCGTTGATATGACGTATACGCCTTCTGACGAAGAGTTAAATGCAAATCCTAATGCTTTATTCGACGCCACATTTACTGAAGAAGACATTAAAAGCATTAAGACAATGAATGGAGTGAATCAGGTTGCCTCTTCGACTGCGCAAGGAATGCAGCTGAGATTTCAAGATACGACAGTGGATGCGACAGTTAACGGTATAAATGAAGGGTATACGAATGTCCATTCATTACAAATAGCAGAAGGACAGAATTTAAAAGATATTGACTTTAGAAGCGGCAGAAGAGCCGCCCTGATCTCTGAAGGCTTACAAAAAGAATTATTTAATGGCAAGAAGGCCTTGGGCGAAATGATTTGGATGAACGGACAGCCAGTTGAAGTCATCGGTGTTCTAGCCAAACAGAAAGGGATGCTTTCATTCGATATGAATGAAGTATATGTCCCATTTGCAATGCTTACCTCCGCATTTGGGATCAATGAATACGATAAGTTGTCAATTCAAGTCGCACATGCTGATCAAATGAAGGAAGTAGGGAAGAATGCGGCTGCATTATTAAATGAAAATCATCATACAGAAGATGCTTATGAAATGATCAATATGGAAGAAATCGCAGAAGGCATCGGTCAAATCACGTCCGTTATGACAACAATCATTGGCTCAATAGCTGGAATTTCGTTACTTGTCGGCGGTATCGGAGTGATGAATATCATGCTTGTTTCTGTGACAGAGAGGACAAGGGAAATCGGTATTCGAAAAGCAATTGGAGCAACGAGAGCTCAAATACTCGTTCAATTTTTAATTGAGTCTGTCGTGTTAACCATGATCGGTGGGTTGATGGGGATTGCACTAGGTATAGGCGGTGCCTCGTTAGTATCACTCATTGCTGGCTGGCCGTCCTTAGTATCTTGGCAAATCATCTGTATAGGTGTGCTGTTTAGTATGCTAATTGGGATTGTTTTTGGGTTAATTCCTGCGAATAAAGCAGCAAGACTAGATCCGATTGATTCTCTTAGATATGAATAATTTCGGAAAGAGAAAAAGCATACAATCAGTGTGAATTCCGCTGTAATCAAGTATCAAAAGCTTTTATGCACATCGCATAAAAGCTTTTTTTAGTTCTATTGAATGAAATGAAAAATGATAGAAATGCTAAGATCATGACTTTCATCTTAATGTCACATATTTTTCAGTTTACAAATGGTACATATAAAGGTAAGATGACCATGGTGAAAGATTTTGATAGTTATTGAATGTATTTGATTGTTTTGTATTGATAATGTTGAAAAAAGCGATTACAATAAAGGTGCGCGCAAAATGAATACGTTTTCAAAAGGGGGTGTTTTCATGTTAACACCGGAAAGACATCAACTCATTATCGACTGTTTAGAAGAAAATGATGTCATCAAAATACAGGACTTAACGATTATGACGGATGCATCTGAATCTACTATTAGAAGAGATTTATCAGCCCTTGAAGAAAAAGGATTTCTAAAAAGAGTCCACGGGGGAGCAGCCAAGATATCAAGTATCCGACTTGAACCAGATGTATTTGAGAAATCTGCCAAAAACCTTCAAGAAAAGTCATTGATTGCGGAGGCAGCTGCTGCACTTTTAAAACAAGGCGATTGTATTTATTTAGATGCTGGTACGACCACACAGCAAATGATTGAATATATCGATCCAGATCAAGATATTGTTGTGGTGACAAACGGTGTTATGCACATTGAAGCACTCATGAGGAAAGGCATTTCTTTTTACTTGATAGGCGGATCAGTGAAACATCGAACAGGAGCCATGGTCGGAGCCGCAGCTTTGACGGCGATGGAACATTATCGTTTTGACAAAAGCTTTGTTGGGACGAACGGTATTCATCCCGAGGCGGGGTTTACAACACCTGACCCAGAGGAAGCGCTCATGAAAAAAAGGGCCATGAAGCAGGCGAAAAAAACCTATATTTTAACAGATGCCTCGAAGTTTGGCGAAATATCGTTTTCAACCTTTGCTAGTTTACAGGAAGCCACCATTATCACAAACGACGCAAAAGAGGATTCATTCGATAATTACCATGAAAAAACGGTTATAAAGGTAGTGAAAACATGATTTATACAGTTACTTTAAACCCATCAGTTGATTACATCGTACACGTGGAGGATTTTGCAGTCGGCGGTTTGAATCGTTCAACTTATGACAAAAAATATCCAGGCGGAAAAGGGATCAATGTCTCAAGGCTTTTAAAACGTCACAGTGTTGAATCAAAGGCGCTTGGATTCATAGGTGGATTTACAGGCAAATATATTCAAGACTTTTTGCAAAACGAACAATTACAAACAGCCTTTCACGAGGTGTCAGAAGATACACGAATTAATGTGAAACTAAAAACCGGTGAAGAAACCGAAATCAACGGACTAGGTCCATCAATTACTGAAGCGCAATTTGATTCGTTTCTGTCTCAATTTACTTCATTGATTGAAGGTGATGTCGTTGTGTTAGCTGGTAGCATTCCTTCTTCATTGCCGCATAACACGTATGAACGTATTGCTGAGGTATGCGAAAAGCAAGGCGTTAGAGTGGTCCTTGATATTTCTGGAGAAGCCCTAAAGAAAGCAGCAGGCTTGAAACCGTTCTTAATGAAGCCAAACCATCATGAACTAGGTGAAATGTTTGAAACAAGCATCTCTACTGCGGAAGAAGCCATTCCTTATGGGAAGAAGCTGTTAGAACAAGGTGCTGAACATGTCATCGTATCCATGGCTGGAGATGGTGCTCTCTTATTCAGTAAGGAAGGGATTTATCAGTCCAACGTTCCAAAGGGTACGCTTGTTAATTCGGTTGGTGCAGGGGATTCAGTCGTTGCAGGATTTTTAGCCGGCGTTTCGAAAGGTCTTTCGATTGAAGAATCATTTAAGCTTGGCGTCACATCAGGCAGTGCTACAGCATTTTCTGAGGAGCTTGGGACCAAAGAGCTTGTCGACACACTATTACCACAAGTAAAAGTCACACGCATTTAAAGGAGGAGTCATCATGAAAATAACAGAACTACTCACAAAACAGACCATTAAGCTTCAATTAGACAGCCAGCAGAAAGAAGCCGTCATTGAAGAACTAGTCACTGTTTTAGATACAGCAGGCAAGCTAAATGATAAAGAGGGCTACAAAGAAGCAGTGCTCAACCGTGAAAAACAGAGCTCTACTGGTATTGGTGAAGGAATTGCTATCCCTCACGCTAAAACAGCAAGTGTCAAAGAGCCTGCCATTGCATTTGGCCGCTCGACAGCTGGTGTAGATTATGAATCACTGGATGCGCAGCCGAGTCATCTTGTCTTTATGATTGCAGCAACTGAAGGCGCGAACAACACGCACTTAGAAGCGCTTTCTCGTTTATCAACACTTTTGATGCGTGAAGAAATCAGAAAGCAGCTACTTGAAGCGGCTACTGAAGATGAAATCATTGATATCATCAATACGCATGATAAGGACGATGAAGAAGAAGAAGAGGAAGTTCAAGAGGAGCCTGTTGTAGCAGGTAAACCAGCTAAGATTTTAGCAGTAACAGCTTGTCCAACAGGTATTGCACATACATTTATGGCAGCAGATGCTTTGAAAGAAAAAGCGAAAGAAATGGGCATTGACATTAAAGTCGAAACAAACGGCTCTGGCGGTATTAAACACGCCCTTACTGCAAAGGAAATCGAAGAAGCTCCAGCCATTATTGTGGCAGCGGACAAGCAAGTTGAAATGGAACGCTTTAAAGGCAAACATGTCATTGAAGTACCTGTGACAGCAGGAATCCGTCGTCCGCAGGAGTTGATTGAAAAAGCAGTTAATCAAGATGCGCCGATCTATAAAGGCTCTGGCGGCAGTTCTTCAAAAGACGAACATGAGTCATCTGGCAAAGGGAGAAGTGGTTTTTACAAGCACTTAATGAGCGGTGTAAGCAACATGCTTCCATTTGTTGTCGGAGGCGGTATTCTTGTTGCAATTTCATTCTTCTGGGGAATTAACTCAGCAGATCCTAAAGACCCTTCATTTAATTCATTTGCAGCTGTATTAAAAGGAATTGGCGGAGATAATGCACTTGCCTTAATCGTGGCTGTATTAGCCGGATTTATTGCGATGAGTATTGCAGATCGTCCAGGTTTTGCGCCGGGTATGGTCGGTGGATTTATGGCGTCAGCAGCAGGTGCTGGGTTCTTAGGCGGACTCATCGCCGGTTTCCTTGCTGGTTATGTCGTTGTGTTACTTAAAAAAGTATTCACATTCGTACCGCAGTCACTCGACGGAATTAAACCGGTTCTGCTGTATCCATTGTTTGGTATTTTCTTCACAGGTATCATCATGCATTACATTGTGAACACACCAGTAAAAATGGTGATGGACGGATTAACTCATTGGCTTGAAACTTTAGGTACTGGTAACCTTGTCTTAATGGGCATTATCTTAGCAGGTATGATGGCAATTGATATGGGTGGCCCAATTAACAAAGCGGCTTACACCTTTGGTCTTGCGATGATTGCTGCTGGAAACTATGCACCGCACGCTGCTATTATGGCAGGCGGAATGGTACCACCACTAGGTATTGCACTAGCTACAACAATTTTTAGAAATAAATTCTCAAAACGTGACCGAGAAGCAGGGATTACATGCTACTTCATGGGAGCTGCCTTTATTACTGAAGGGGCGATTCCGTTTGCAGCGGCTGACCCTCTACGAGTGATTCCTTCAGCTGTCATTGGAGCAGCTGTGGCTGGCGGATTAACAGAATTCTTTAGAGTCACGCTTCCTGCACCGCACGGCGGACTATTCGTTTTCTGGGTAACAAATCATCCAGTTCTTTATATTATCAGCATCTTAATCGGTGCCGTTGTAACAGCGATTTTACTCGGTATTTTGAAAAAACCAGTGAAACTAGAAGCGTAATTCAGAAGAGAAGCATCGTGAAGAGCGGTGCTTCTTTTTGTTTAATAATGAACAAATTAGGAAAAAATATCTAATTTAATGGTTGTCTTGTGAATTTTTAAATGACATGTGATAAAGTAAAGTTATTCAATTCGTGTTTCAAGTCTTTTAGCAGAAAGTCTTAGGAGGAAGCAGTATTTTGAACGAAGAAAACAAACAAAACGAAAATGATATTCAATCTGATGTAAAACAAGCCAAAACAGAGAAGAAAAGTTCACTGTTTGAATGGATCAAAGCCATTTTAATTGCACTTGCGCTCGTCTTGCTCATCCGTACGTTTATATTTGAGCCGTATGTGGTGGAAGGAGAGTCGATGGAACCGACCCTTCATGATGGGGAAAAACTGTTCGTCAACAAAACCATTAACTATCTAGGTGGTGTCAAACGAGGTGACATCGTGATTATTAATGGAAAAGATGGCCAGAAAATTCATTATGTAAAACGTTTAATCGGTCTCCCAGGAGACACGATTGAAATGAAGGATGATACACTTTACATTAATGGTAAAAAAGTTGATGAGCCTTATTTAAAAGAGAACAAGGCACATGCGAAAGAGTATGAAGTGCATTTGACAGGGGATTTTGGTCCAGTGAAAGTACCGAAAAACGATTACTTTGTGATGGGGGACAATAGACTCAATTCCATGGACAGCAGAAATGGACTTGGACTCATTGAAAAGGATCGGGTTGTCGGGACATCAGAATTTGTTTTCTTCCCATTTGGCGACATTCGGCAAACAAAATAAAAGCACTCTTCTCAGGTGTGTGAGAAAAGTGCTTAAATGGACGACCCTTAAAAGTAGGGTCGTTTTTAATTTGGCGTGAGCACCGTAACAATGAGCACAATCGCCAACACAGAAGCAAAGACAGACCCAGTAATGGCTAAAACAGATCGGAACAATCCGACCTTATGATTTTCTTTCCCTCGCTTTTGTAAAAAGCGTTTCGAAAAGATGTGTACCAGTGTGTAAATAAGCACAAGCCCAATATAAAGGCCAAAATCCCTCGCATTAAAGCCTGTTGCAGATAAATAAATACCCATAAAGAAAATCAATAAACAGTATTCCATCAGTGTAAGTAATCTCAAATCGCACGAACTCCTTCAATCAATCATTCCTACTTATTATACCATATTGGACAATTTGCCTTCGTTCTTTGTGAGAGACGTTTCTAACAAACGTTATTCATGTTATACTTCATAATGATGAATGAGTGATGGAGGATTAATAAATGATTGCAGTAAATAATGTTAGTTTGCGATTTGCTGATCGTAAACTATTTGAAGAAGTAAATATTAAATTCACTCCTGGCAACTGCTACGGTTTAATTGGTGCCAATGGAGCTGGTAAATCAACGTTTCTAAAGATTCTTTCAGGTGAAATCGAGGCTCAGACAGGCGATGTTCATATGAGCCCTGGTGAGCGTTTAGCGATTTTAAAACAGAACCACTTTGAATACGAAGAATTTGAAGTATTAAAAGTGGTCATGATGGGTCACAAACGTCTATATGATGTGATGCAGGAGAAAGATGCGATTTATATGAAACCTGATTTCTCAGATGAAGACGGAATTCGTGCAGCAGAGCTTGAAGGTGAGTTCGCTGAGTTAAACGGCTGGGAAGCAGAAAGTGAAGCAGCAATCTTATTAAAAGGTCTTGGCATACCAGAGAGCCTTCAATCGAAGAAAATGTCTGAGCTTGGCGGTTCTGAAAAGGTCAAAGTATTACTAGCTCAAGCTTTATTTGGCAAGCCTGACGTTCTTCTTCTGGATGAGCCAACGAACCACTTGGACTTACAAGCCATCCAGTGGCTGGAAGAGTTCCTCATTAATTTTGAAAATACCGTGATCGTCGTTTCGCATGACCGTCACTTCTTAAACAAAGTATGTACACATATTGCGGACCTAGACTTCGGAAAAATTCAAGTATATGTCGGTAACTATGATTTCTGGTATGAGTCCAGCCAGCTAGCGCTGAAACTTAGTCAAGATGCAAATAAGAAAAAAGAAGAGCAAATTAAGCAGCTTCAAGAGTTCGTTGCTCGGTTCAGTGCGAACGCTTCTAAATCGAAGCAAGCGACCTCAAGAAAGAAATTGCTTGATAAAATCTCTTTAGACGATATTAAGCCATCTTCACGTAAATATCCGTATGTTCATTTTGCGCCAGAGCGCGAAATCGGAAATGATGTCCTTCAAGTAGAAGGTCTATCGAAAACAATTGACGGTGTGAAAGTACTTGATAACGTCAGTTTTATCATGAATCGCGAGGATAAAATTGCGTTCCTAAGCCGTAATGAGCTGGCAGTGTCTACTTTATTTAAAATTCTTGCTGGTGAGATGGAACCAGACAGCGGCACATATAAATGGGGCGTCACAACATCTCAAGCCTTTTTCCCGAAAGACAATAGTGAATACTTTGAAGGAAACGATGTTGATCTAGTGGATTGGCTTCGCCAGTATTCTCCTAATGATCAAAGCGAGAGCTTCTTACGCGGATTCTTAGGACGTATGCTCTTCTCTGGAGAAGAAGTAAAGAAAAAAGCAAGCGTCTTATCAGGAGGAGAAAAGGTTCGTTGTATGTTATCGAAAATGATGCTGTCAGGAGCGAATGTACTGCTTCTAGATGAGCCAACGAACCATTTAGACCTAGAATCCATTACGGCGCTGAATAACGGTTTAATGAGCTTTAAAGGAGCGATGCTCTTCTCATCTCATGACCACCAGTTTGTTGAAACAGTGGCAAACCGTATTATCGAAGTGACGCCAAATGGCATCGTCGATAAACAAACAACATATGATGAGTTCTTATCAGATCAAGAGATTCAAAAGAGACTCGTTGAGCTTTATGCGTAAATAAGAAAAGACATCCACAAATGGATGTCTCAGCGTGTAGACAAACCCTCGCATTCGTTGTCAGGTCTGCGCTTCGGTGCTCACGAATGTCAAATTCGCTCCGCTCCGATGCTCGTCCTTCCTAGACTTCAAAGGTTTTCTATCACGCTGAAAAGAAGACAAAGGGCTAAAATAAAGATCATTTTAGCCCTTTGTCAACAACCTGAGACATCCACAAATGGATGTCTTTTTTTCGGTTAAATCGCCCAGTTCCCATTACGGAAGATCGGTTCGCGTTTCCCGTCTTTTGTAATACCGTCAATATTCATTTCCTTTGAACCAATCATGAAATCGACGTGTGTAATACTGTTGTTTACACCAGCTGCATCCAATTCTTCACGTTTCATCTCTTTTCCGCCTTCGATATTGAACGCATATCCGCTGCCGATGGCAAGGTGATTCGATGCGTTTTCATCATAAAGGGTATTGTAATAGAGAATATTTGAATTTGAGATTGGTGAATCATCTGGTACAAGAGCAACTTCACCTAGATAATGAGAGCCTTCATCTGTTTCAACGAGTGAAGTTAAAATGTCTTCGCCTTCCTTCGCTTTCACATCGACAATTCGGCCATTTTCAAATGTTAAAGTAAACTCATCAATGATATTTCCTGCATAGCTGAGCGGTTTTGTGCTTGAGACAGTCCCATTTACACCATCTTTTTTAGGTACGGTAAACACTTCTTCTGTTGGCATGTTGGCCATGAAAGAGACGCCATGCTCACTCACGCTGCCGGCACCTACCCAAATGTGCTGTTCAGGGAGCTCAATCGTTAAATCAGTTCCAGGAGCATCATAATGAAGCTTGTGGTAGTGGCGCTCATTTAGGATTTTAACCTTTTCATTTAGCGATTCATCGTGCTTTTTCCAAGCCTCCACAGGATCTGCTTGATCAGCGCGAGCAACTTTAAAGATTTGATCCCATAATAAAGCAATAGCTTCTTCGTCTGTCTGGTCAGGGGAAATCTTTTTCGCCCAATCTTTTGATGCAGCGCCGACGACCGTCCAAGCCACTTTGTCTGATTGAACGTATTGGCGATATGTATGAAGGGCGGATCCAGCGGCTTTTTGCTGTGCAGCGATTTTTTTCGAATCAATGCCTCGCAGAAGGTCAGGGCTTTCTGACAAGATCGTGATAAAAGCTCCGCCGCGTTTTGCAATGGTTTCCATCATCTGTGCTTCCCATTCAGGGAATTGCTCAAACACATCCTGCGGTGCATGTTCATATTTTAAACGAGCAAGAACACCGTCACTCCAGCGGATATGTACGTTTTTCGCCCCGCGCTCATACGCATGTTTCGCGACAAGACGAACAAGGTCTGCAGATTCAGTTGATGCGGATACGACGACTTCTTGTTCTTTTTGAACATTCACACCGACTTCAACGATGGTCTTCGCATATTGATCTAGTTGTTTTTCAAATGAACTCATAAAAACCCTCCTTTAGTCATGTTCATCATATCAGATTTAAGACCGAAAAGGAAAATGGGGAGCACGCGAAAAGCCAAAATAAAAAAGCCGCTTTCGTGCGGCTTTTTTAGCGGTTCAGTTGTTTCACAGGCTGTGCATTAGAAGGGGGCATATGTGAAAACGACAGGCTCATTCCTCCTAAGATAATACCCGTTAAAATGACTGTGACAACGACCCGTTTACCTAAATCAAGCAACATGTTCTTCCTCCTTCACGTTTATCCATTCCTCACGATATGATCGAAAGGATAAAAAAAGAAGTAGAACAAGGAGATTATTTTAATGTTTTTTGTAATTTATGAATGACTTCGAGTGAACGACCTGTTCCGATTGCAACAGATTCAAGTGGATTTGCAGCAATATGAACTGGAACGACAATCTCCTGTGAGAGCCATTCTTGAATTCCGTTTAACAAAGCGCCACCGCCAGTTAAGATCACGCCGCGGTCTACGATGTCACCACTAAGCTCCGGGGGGCTGTCCTCTAATGTGGCGCGAATCGCCTCTAAAATATGAAGGAGTGACTCTCGCATAGCACCTTGAATCTCATGAGATTCAAGTGTGATCGTTTTTGGAAGACCTGTTACTAGATCACGTCCACGTACTTCTAATGACTCTGGCTCATGCTCAATAAGACCATAACCAATTTCCATCTTAACCTGTTCAGCTGTCCGCTCGCCGATTAATAGGTTATATTTCTTTCGCACAAACGTAATGATATCTTCATCAAGCTGATCTCCGCCAATTCGAATGGAATGACAAGAGACCACGCCGCCAAACGAAATGATGGCAACTTCTGTTGTTCCTCCGCCAATATCGACTACGACGTTTGCAACAGGCTCATCTACTGGAAGATCAGCGCCGATTGCCGCTGCAACAGGTTCTTCGATTAAATGCACGTGCTTTGCTCCACAGTTTTTCACAGCATCACTGATGGCGCGGCGCTCAACAGCTGTTGAACCAGAAGGTGTACAGACGACGACCGTTGGTTTTCTGAAAGTAAACCCGATATTTTTTCCTGCTTTTTTCATGATTTGTTTGAGTAAATCTGTTGTCATATCATAATCAGCGATGACACCGTCTTTCATTGGACGGATCGCCACAATTTTCCCAGGAGTTTTCCCAATCATTTCTTTTGCTTCTGTTCCGACGGCAAGTACAGTTTTTGTTTCTGTATCGACTGCCACGACGGACGGTTCATTTAAAATAATTCCCTTATTTTTACTATAAACCAATATGTTAGCTGTTCCTAAATCAATTCCAATTTCGGCATTTTGAAACATGTTTTCACCCAATCTCTATTTTTGCTATTTAAACAATTTTACATTTAAAAGTTCAAAGGGTTGAGGTCATTTGTGGGGGTTTGTGATAACCTTGAAATGAACTTGTAAAATTCAAGTATCATTTTGACAATCACAATAAATTTTCCCTTTGTTTTTTCTTTTATGAAAAAAATTTTTATAGAAGAGAAACCTTTTGAGAATCTCTTACGTCTACGATATATCAATTGGTGAAAAACAGATTGATCTTGAGCTAATGAAAGAAAGAGGGAACGAATTTGAAATCTATCGGAGTCGTAAGAAAAGTAGACGAACTAGGGCGTATTGTGATGCCAATCGAATTAAGAAGAGCACTTGATATTGCTATTAAAGACAGTATGGAATTTTTTATAGATGGGGATAAAATCGTCTTGAAAAAATACCAGCCAGAAGGTGTTTGCCTCATGACTGGTGAGATTACATCAGAGAACCATGATTATGGTAATGGTCAAATTACATTAAGCGCTGAAGGCGCAGAACTACTGTTAAAAGAACTTCAAGAAGCTCTTCAGCAGTAATGAAAAAAGCCTGATCTCTTCCTTTGTGCTGAGAACAGGCTTTTTTTCTGAAAAAGTTCCTTAAAAATGCCCCATCTCCCTCAAAAAATAAGTGGAAAATGGTACAATTGACAAAGAATCTCAGGGCGGCAGGTGGAATCATTTGAACAAAACATATCAAGTGCGGATCGTGTTATCTGTTCTTGCATTTATTTTAATTTTAAGCTGGGATTTCTTTTATTATCTAGGTGGCTATCAAATTAATTGGCCGCTCGATTTAGCCTTTACAGTCCTTGTTCTAACAGGGATCTGGGTTATATCAGGCTATGTAGACCGCTTAAATCTACTTGTGTCAGACTTAAATACGAGAGAAAAAGAAGCACACGAACTGACAGAGCGGCTGAATCGAATCACAGATAACTTGCAAGAAATCGTCTTTGAAACAAATGAAAAAGGTGAAATTATTTTCTTAAATCAAGCATGGACACAAATGACGGGCTATGACATCGATGAATGTCTAGGTACCATGTACAATCAGTACTTTGATCAAGAGGAACGCGTGGTCCAGCATTTATTATCTGTGATCAAGGAGCATAAGGATGCGGGACGGGTAGAACTGCAGCTTCTCCATAAAGAGGGAAAGAAGGTATGGGGAGACGTTCATTACAAGCTTTATTTTGACGAGCACCACCAGTTTACCGGAGGAATTGGAACGGTAGCTGATATTACGAAACAAAAGCAGGCGAAGCTTGAGCTTGAAAGATCCAATCAGCAATTGCAAATGCAGGCGCAAAAGCTGGCAGTCGCTGGACAAATAGCCGCTGGAATCGCCCATGAAGTCAGAAATCCACTGACATCCGTAAATGGTTTTTTGCAGCTGATGAAGACACAATATCCTGAAAGAACCGATTATTTTGACATTATCTTTTCAGAAATTAAACGGATTGATTTTGTTTTAAGTGAGCTGCTTGTATTGGCTAAGCCTCAATCTGTCCATTTTCAAGAAGTCCAGCTTCATGAGCTTCTAGAACAAGTGATTACTTTATTAAAAACAAATGCCGTTCTGTCAAATATTGACCTCAAGCAGCCATTTAAAAGGCAGGATGCCGGTGCCATCCTCGCAGACGCTAATCAAATGAAGCAGCTGTTCATTAATTTAATCAAAAATGCGATTGAGGCAATGCCTGAAGGTGGTAGCATATACATATCTACAGAAAAAGTATTGAATGAATGGAAGATTACCATTCAAGATGAAGGAAAAGGGATGTCTGAAGAAGATATTCAAAAAATATATGATCCTTTCTTTTCCACGAAAAAAGAAGGAACAGGGCTTGGTCTGACCATCTGTGCGACAATTTTAAAAGATCATCACGGAAGAATGGACGTGTCAAGTGAGCTTGGAAAAGGCACAGCTTTTCATATTTATTTGCCAGTGTGTCAAAAAAGCAGACAGCAGCAAGTTGAGAGGACGTGAAGTCATGACGGTAAAGGTTTTATTTGTATATGGAACGCTATTGCAGCATGAAAAGCACCACGAAACGTACATGAAGGAAAGCAGGCTATTAGCTAAATCTGCTTGGATGAGTGGAAGGATTTATGATACAGGTCAAGGATATCCAGCATGTATTCCTGCAGAAAAAGGCACTGTATACGGGGAATTGTACGAGGTAACCGCTGACGCGTTGAATAAGATAGATGTACTAGAGGAAGGGTATGACAAGCAGGAAATCAATGTCATGACGGATCGAGGTCAGTTAGCAGCCGTGACATACACGTTGCCAGAGCAAAAGGCATCAGTGCTGAAAGAAATAAAGAGAGGGTGCTGGAAAGCTTATCAACTGTGGCAGCAAAAACCATCATCCTTCTATTATTTTGCCTATGGCTCCTGTATGGATGATGCTAGATTTAAGCTCGCAGAAGTCGATCATCATTTCAAACAAATCATCGGCGGTGGAGTACTAAATGGTTTTACAACGAGATTTACCTTGGTGAGGCCAGATGGATCAAGAGCTGATATGGTAGAAGATGGCGGGGAAACAGAGGGTGTTTTATATGAAGTTCCTTTTGATGCCATTCGTTATTTGTATAAAAGAGAAGGCGTATATGAAGGTACATATCGTCCAGCATTTGTCGATGTCAAAATAGGTGATCAAATGTATGAGGACTGTTTAACCTTTCTTGTGCTTCAAAAAAGCGAAGAAATCGCCCCGCCAACTCATTATCGCAGTGAAATCGAAAAAGGAGCAGACCTTTATTTAAGTGAAGCGTTCCGTAAAAAAATCCGTTCACATATGGATTCATTAATCAAACCGTAGTAAAATGCATGGTAAGTGAGATAAAAGGAGTCTGAACATGAAAAAGGAATATGCGGTCATTGGTCTTGGACGCTTTGGTGGAAGTATTTGCAAGGCGCTGAGCGAAGAAGGACTTGAAGTCATGGCAATGGATATGAATGAAGATCGAGTAAACGAGTACGCGAAAATTGCCTCACATGCGGTTATTGGTGATTCGACGGACGAAAACGTTTTAAAAAATCTTGGTATTCGCAATTTTGATCATGTCATCGTTGCGATTGGCGAAAACATTCAGGCAAGTATTTTAACAACGATTATGCTGAAAGAGCTTGGCGTGAAAATGGTCACTGTGAAAGCGCAAAATGATTACCATGAAAAGGTGCTTAACAAAATTGGAGCGGATCGCGTCGTTCATCCAGAGCGAGATATGGGGAGACGGATTGCACATAAGATCATTTCAAATAACGTGCTTGATTACCTCGAACTGTCAGATGAGTACAGCCTGATTGAGATCGTTGCAAACAACAGGCTTGCGGGACATTCTCTTCTAGATCTTGATATTAGGGCAAGATACGGTATCAATATTGTTGCGATCAAGCGCGGAAAGGAAGTCATTGTTTCCCCGCTGGCAGATGAAATGATCCAAAAAGAAGATATCCTCATTGTCATTGGGGCAGTAGCCGATATAGGACGCTTTGAAAAACGAGAAATGCAGAACGATTATTAAACACTCCGAAGACGGGGTGTTTTTTTACATGAATGTGTTCATGACAGGTGGACATTGAGGCGAAAATAGAAACTGAAAATGGTTGCTTTGATCATGTATAACCGCAAAAATAAGTCATCTTATTTTTCATGCAATTATCACTATTCAGAAATAAAAATCAGTGTTTTGATATGGTTGATTTTCTCTAAATGTCATTGACTGGACAAACAGATTCGTTTACGATAAGAAACATTATATTGTTTACTTGGAGGAGGCAGTGTCGTTGGATAAGGAGCTTTTCAGACATCAAATTGAGGTAGCAGCAAAGAGAAAAAAAGCAGCCCTCGTAATTAAACATGCGAAAGTCATGGATGTGTTTAACCAGGAATGGATAGACGCAGATGTCGCTGTTGAAAATGGACAAATCGTCGGGATAGGAGAGTACGAGGGAGAACAGGAGCTTGATGCAGTAGGTCAAATGCTTGTGCCTGGTTTTATTGATGGCCACGTTCATATCGAGTCTTCTATGGTTACCCCTGCCGAATTCTCCAAAGCTGTCGTTCCTCACGGTGTGACAACTGTCGTAACAGATCCGCATGAAATCGCCAATGTGTCAGGTATAACAGGCATCCGTTTTATGCTGGAAGAAGCGAAAAAAGCTGCCTTACATATTTATTTCATGCTGCCTTCCTGTGTACCGGCAGTCAGTTTTGAACGATCAGGTGCTACATTAAAAGCGAAAGATTTAAAGCCTCTTTATCAAGAGAAGGAAGTGCTTGGTCTTGCAGAGGTGATGGACTATGTCGGTGTGGAGCAGGCAGAAGAAGATATGCTTCAAAAGCTGCTTGATGCGCAACACGAGAATAAACTGATTGATGGCCATCTAGCAGGCTTAACAGACCGATTAATCAACGTCTACCGGACAGCGAGTGTCCAAACAGACCATGAGGTGACAACAGCACAGGAAGCCCTTGAACGTGTAAAAAGAGGTATGTATGTGATGCTGAGAGAAGGATCTGTTGCCAAAAACGTGAAAAATGTTTTACCCGCTGTCAATGAAAAGAATGCGCGACGCTTTTTCTTTTGTACAGATGATAAACATTTGGATGATCTAATGGCACAGGGAAGTATTGATGAGCAAGTACGGATGTCCATAAAAGAAGGATTAGATCCATTTTTAGCTTATCAAATGGGAAGCTTAAATGCCGCAGAGTGTTTTGGTCTTAAAACAAAGGGAGCCATTGCACCAGGCTATGATGCTGATTTTATGCTCGTTTCAGACTTTCATCATGTAGATATTACAAGCGTATTTATCGCAGGTGAATTGGTTGCACAGAACGGAGAGTACAAGCCGAGTGTCGAAAAGATCGCACCGAGCCCAGCATTATTACAATCTGTTCATGCCATAGATGTTCAAGAGGAAGACATTGCACTACCTATTACGGGTGATCAGCATATGAATGTCATCCGTATTATTCCGAATCAGCTTGAAACAAAGTTAGAACAAGTCTCTCCTTCAGAAATGAACGGACAATTTACAAGTGATACAGGCAGAGATGTATTAAAAATGGTGCTTGTTGAACGTCATCAAGGTTTATCTGAAATGGGTGTAGGAATTGTCAGCGGCTTCGGCATCAAACAAGGTGCAATTGCAACAACGGTTGCACATGATTCACATAACTTAATTGCAGTCGGCACAAATGATGCTGATATTATCAAAGCGATTGAGGCGTTAAAAGAAGCAGGCGGCGGTTTGACTGTTGTTAAAGAGGGGCAGTCACTTCATACGCTGCCATTACCAATCTCTGGTTTGTTGTCAGATCAGCCGGCACATCTCGTCAATGAAAGCCTTCATTCACTTCATGAAGCGCTAAAAGAAACTGGCTTTTCCTTAGACTTTAATCCGTTTTTGACGCTTTCTTTCTTGGCACTTCCAGTCATTCCTGATGTGAAAATGACAACAAAAGGCTTATTTGATGTCAGAAACTTTCAGCACCTCCCTATTCAATCATAAAAAGTAAGAAACCGCATGTGTACGATGTATATATGCGGCTTTTTTTAATACTTGATGAAAAAAAGAGACACAGCCAATCGGCTTGTGTCTCTTTTATGATTACACTTCCATAATAATCGGTAAGATCATTGGGCGGCGTCTTGTTTTTTCGTAAAGGAAAGGAGCAAGAGTGTCCGTAATTTCGTTCTTAATTTCCGACCACTGAGTTGTCTTACGTTCCATTACTTTTTCAAGATGCTTTGAAATGAGATCTTGTGCGTCGTTGATGAGGTCGCCAGATTCTCTCATGTAGACAAAGCCTCTTGAGATGAGATCAGGACCAGCAGAGATTTTGAATTCTTTCATATCCATGCTGACGACTACAATGACTAGACCTTCTTCTGAAAGAATGCGGCGGTCTCTTAAGACGATATTCCCGATATCACCAATTCCGCTTCCGTCGATATACACGTTCCCTGATGGAATTTTGCCAGCGACACTTGCTTCGTCGCCTTTAAGTGCAAGAACTTCACCATTATCCATGATAAAGCAGTTTTCCTCAGGAATTCCGCAATCATTCGCCAGTTTAATATGCGTTTTTTGCATGCGGTATTCACCGTGAATCGGCATAAAGAATTTTGGTTTAATTAAACGGAGCATCAGCTTTTGTTCTTCTTGTCCGCCGTGACCAGATGTATGAATATTATTAAGTGAGCCATGAATGACCTCAGCGCCAGCACGGTAAAGCTGGTTAATGGTGCGGCTTACGCTAATATTGTTACCAGGAATCGGTGAAGATGAGAAAACAACTGTGTCTCCAGGATTAATCGAAATCTGGCGATGAGTGCCGTTTGCAATACGAGAAAGAGCAGCCATCGGCTCACCTTGGCTTCCAGTACATAGGATCGTCACTTTGTTTGCTGGAAGGCGGTTGATTTCATTGTGTTCAATAAACGTGTTTTTCGGACATTTAATGTAGCCAAGATCTTGTCCAATATCAATAGCAGACTCCATACTACGTCCAAACACCGCAACTTTTCGGCCGTTAGCAACAGCGGACTCGATCACTTGCTGAAGTCTGTGAATGTTCGAAGCAAACGTCGCAAAGATGATACGTCCGTCAACTTTTCTAAAGATGTCATCAATGCTTTCTCCTACGCGTCTTTCAGACATCGTAAATTCTGGAATTTCACTGTTTGTACTATCGGATAAAAGACATAGAACGCCTTCTTTCCCGATTTCAGCCATTTTTGTTAAGTTGGCAGGCTCGCCAACAGGCGTAAAGTCAAACTTGAAATCACCTGTATGTACGATGTTACCAGGAGGTGTCTTCACGACAATTCCATAAGAATCTGGAATACTGTGAGTTGTTCTAAAGAAAGACACAGCTGTTTTTCTAAATTTAATGGTATCTTCTTCTTCAAAAATGTGAAGTTTTGTCTGTCTCAAGAGACCATGTTCTTCCAATTTATTACGAAGTAGGCCGATTGCGAGTTTGCCGCCGTAAACTGGAATATTCACTTGCTTGAGAAGGTAAGGGATACCGCCGATGTGGTCTTCATGTCCGTGAGTGATGAAAAGACCTTTGATTTTATCTTCGTTTTTAACTAAGTACGTATAGTCAGGGATGACGTAGTCAATTCCAAGAAGCTCATCTTCAGGGAACTTAATACCAGCATCAATTAAAATGATTTCATCTTGAAATTGAACGCCATACGTGTTTTTACCGATCTCGCCTAATCCGCCGAGCGCAAAAACTGCCGCCTGATCGTTTTTTACAAATTTCATTCCTCTCATAGCTCCAATACTTTAAAATTTTCACTTTCTCGTTCATAGTCTAAAAAAGCACCGTCTACAGGTTGAATGAATTCAATGTTGTAGCTATGTTTTTTCAACTTATCGCGTACGTCTCTTTCAGAAACTGCTTCAACGTATAGTGAATCTGTGTGTTCTCTTACAGGTACCTCAGTAGTACTTGCCTGAAAAAATACCTTATATATCATCCAAATCTCTCCTTAAATACCGTATGTTACACTCGCTATTTCTATTATATTAAAAAAACGCGCATAAGAAAAGTCTCTGAGAAAAAAGGACCCTCAGCAAATGTGCGGAAGATCCTTTTAAGCGATCGATTTTTTACGAAGCATGTCCTTCCATTGTCTTCTAATTTTCTTACGCAGACGACGAAGCATCACAGGTCGCCTCCTTTCGAATTGAAATTAGATTGTACCTTGTATTCCGTTCTCTCTTTATACTTGTATTATATGACGTTTCCATTGAATGTTACATGGTTATATGTGGGAAATGGGCGTTTTCATCGGAAGTGGTTTCGAAAGCAGAAATCTTTCTGTATGATGAAAGGGAGTAGGTATACATAACAAGAGACAGGAGACGGGATATGAATAAAAAAGTCATCTTCTTTGATATCGATGGTACTTTATATGATCATGATAAAAAGATACCTGAATCAACGAAACGAGCGGTTCATTTATTAAAAGAAAAAGGCCATCATCTCTTCATTGCATCTGGGCGTTCGCCTTTTTTAATTAAGCCTATTTTAGAGGAATTAGGGCTTGACTCCTTTATTGCTTATAACGGTCAGTATGTCATGTATGAGGGAGAAGTCATTTACGGCAATCCGCTTAAACTGGAGCTGATGGAGAAAATTTATGAAACGGCAGATCGTCAAGATCACCCGCTTGTTTTCATGGGGGAAAAAGCGCTGAAGGCTTCTGTGCCAAATCATCCGTTTATCCATGAGGGGATTGGGACTCTAAAAATAAAGCATCCTGAACATGATTTGTCTTACTTTAAAGAAAACGAGATTTTTCAAATACTGTTATTCTGTAAGGCAGAAGAGGAAGTCAAGTACGAGGCGTTCAGCGAAGAAATTGATCTTGTCAGGTGGCACGAGCTGTCAACAGATGTCGTGCCAAAGGGCGGTTCGAAAGCTGAAGGCATTAAACAAGTTATCGAAAGACTACCTTACGAACAAAAGGATACCGTTGCCTTTGGAGACGGTCTGAACGATCGAGAGATGATTTCATTTGCTGGTACAGGTGTCGCTATGGGAAATGCTGTGAATGAATTAAAGGATTTGGCTGATTTTGTGACAAAGCCAGTAGATGAAGACGGTATATTCCACGCAGTGACTCATCTAGGTCTGATTGAAGAATAAAAAAGAAGACCCATAGGTTATTGGGTCTTCTTTCAGCTTGTAGACAAAGTCTACAAGCTTTTTTGTATAATAAGGGTAATAACAATAATCTGTGGGGGATAAACATGTTATCGAAACGTGAAGAAGAAAGAAGAAATCAATTAGAAGTAGTGGCTTCCTTAAAAAACTAGCAAACTGGACATGGAAAGTACCATGTCCAGCGTAAAACACATGATGTTTTTCAAAAAAAATGTGAAAACCCCACTTTTACTTGAAGTAAAGGTAGGGTTTGTCTACGGTCTGAGACATCTTCCTAAGAAGATGTCTCAGCGTGTAGACAAACCCTCGCATTCGTTGTCAGTCCTGCGTGCTGGTGCTCACGAATGTCAAATTCGCTCCGCGCCAGTACTCGTCCTTCCTATACTGCAAAGGTTTTCTATCACGCTGAAAAGGAGACAAAGGGCTAAAATCAAGATCATTTTAGCCCTTTGTCAACAATCTGAAATAGGGTAAGAAAAAAGACATCTTCCTAAGAAGATGTCTTTTGCGTATTGAGGCGGAATAACCACACGCCACATTCGTGTGTGTCTCAAAGAGACATGTTACCCGACTTACACAATTCAGCTCATCGCTTGATTAATATAGCATGGGATGAGCTTGAATGCAACCCTTAAATCAATTCTTTCAGATTTCCACGTTAGTTCACAAAAATAAATGACAACATAGCAATTATTTGGATTATTTTTTCAAAAAATATTGAAAAGTCAGATCAGATTTTATAAAATGAATTCATCTTAGTTTGTTTGGTCAATAAACTAAGATGAGTTTCAAGTATTGATCCCTCTATTGAAGGAGATGATTCTGTCATTCGACTGTTTTGCTGCGCATTTGGGCTAAGCTGAAAAATTGAAATGTTCAGCTACATTTTTATCACAAATTGAAAGCGCTTTATATTTCCTGTATTGATTGCTGCTGCCCTCCATCATCTGTTCGTTAGAAGAGGCTAAGTGAAGAAGGGAGAAAGCTCATGGTTAGTGAGAATTTAAAGAAGATTCGTATGTCTGAAAAAGTGGGATATGCTTCAGGGGATTTCGCATGTAATTTGATTTACGCAACTGTCTCTACGTATCTATTATTTTTCTATACAGATGTGTACGGTTTATCAGCAGCAGCAGCAGGGACGATGTTTTTGGTTGTTCGCGCTATAGATGCGCTTGCAGATCCATTTATTGGTGCATTGGTGGACCGGACGAACAGCCGTTTTGGTAGATTCAGACCTTATTTGTTATTCGGCGCCTTTCCTTTTGTCGTACTTGCCATTCTTTGCTTTACAACACCTGACTTTTCCGAAATGGGTAAACTCATTTATGCCTACATCACGTATGTTGGTCTATCGCTTACATACACATTCATCAACGTTCCTTATGGTGCTTTAACTTCCGCAATGACAAGAAATAACCAAGAGGTTGTCAGTATTACGTCCGTTCGTATGGTGTTTGCCAATTTAGGCGGTCTGGTTGTGGCTTTTTTTGTTCCGTTTCTTGCGACCTTTTTAAGTGATACGACAGGAAATACAGCACTCGGCTGGCAGATGACGATGGCTTTTCTCGGCGTTCTTGGCGGCGCATTACTCATTTTCTGTTTTAAAAGCACAAATGAACGTGTCACGCTTCAAAAGCCAGAGGAAAAGATTAAATTCAGTGATATCTTTGTTCAGTTACGAGTGAATCGCCCGCTAGTTGTATTAAGTATTTTCTTTATTATTATTTTTGGTGTGAACTCGATCAGCAACTCTGTTGGGATCTATTATGTGACGTATAACCTTGGCAGAGAAGATTTAGTGAAATGGTACGGACTCATTGGCAGTCTACCAGCTTTAATGGTGCTGCCGTTTATTCCAAAGCTGCACAAGTTTTTAGGTAAGAAGAAACTGCTGAATTATTCTTTATCGCTGAATATTGTGGGTCTTCTTGCTTTACTTGTGATACCACCGAGTCAAATCACATTAATCCTGATTTTCAGGCTCGTTGCTGCTGCGGGGAGTATTACAGCCGGTGCTTACATGTGGGCACTCATTCCTGAGACCGTTGAATATGGCGAATATAAAACTGGAAAAAGGATGGGCGGACTGATCTACGCAGTCATTGGGTTTTTCTTTAAATTTGGAATGGCATTAGGCGGAATTGTTCCGGGGCTTGTACTCGATCGATTTGGCTATGTTGCAAATCAAATACAGACGCCAGAAGCATTGCTTGGCATTTTACTCACGGTAACAGTGATTCCTGTATGCTTGTTGATTTTAGCGATGATTGATATTAATTTTTATAACCTAGATGAAGAAAAGCACCAAGAAGTCGTGAGGGAGCTTGAGAATAGGGATCAAGTATATATCGATCATATGGATGATTTTAAAATGTAGGTCGTGAAAGAGGAGGAAGTTGAATGAAAATTACCAATCCAGTGCTGAGAGGATTTAATCCGGATCCAAGTATTTGCCGTGTAGGAGAAGATTATTACATGGCGGTCTCTACATTTGAATGGTTTCCAGGGGTGCAAATTTATCATTCGAAGGATCTCGTCCATTGGCGGCTTGCTGCGCGTCCTTTGCAAAAAACGTCGCAGCTGGACATGAAAGGGAATCCTGATTCTGGCGGAGTATGGGCACCGTGCCTGAGCTATGCAGATGGTCATTTTTGGCTCATTTATTCAGATATTAAAGTAGTGGATGGTCCATTTAAAGATGGTCATAATTATTTGGTGACAGCAAATGAAGTTGACGGTGATTGGAGTGAGCCGGTGAAGCTTAATAGCTCTGGCTTTGATCCCTCTTTATTTCATGACCAAAGCGGCAAGAAATACGTCTTAAATATGCTGTGGGACCATAGGGAAAAACACCATTCCTTTGCGGGTATTGCCCTGCAGGAATATAGCGTGACAGAAAAGAAACTCATTGGTGAGCGGAAGGTTATTTTTAAAGGCACACCGATTAAATTGACAGAAGCACCGCATCTTTATCACATTGGCGATTACTATTATTTATTAACAGCAGAAGGAGGCACCCGCTACGAGCATGCGGCAACAATTGCCCGTTCCCCGCAGATTGAAGGGCCTTATGAGGTTCATCCTGATAACCCAATTTTAAGTGCTTTTCACACACCTGAACATCCGCTTCAAAAATGCGGGCATGCTTCCATTGTTCAAACGCACACAAATGAATGGTATCTCGCCCATTTGACTGGTCGCCCTATTCAATCAAGCAAGGAATCTATTTTTCAACAGAGAGGGTGGTGTCCTTTAGGAAGAGAAACAGCAATTCAAAAGCTTGAATGGAAGGATGGCTGGCCGTATGTTGTGGGCGGAAAAGAAGGAGCACTGGAGGTTGAAGCACCAGCGATCAACGAAAAGGTTTTTGCTCCAACCTATCATACAGTCGATGAATTTAAAGAATCAACGTTAAATAGACACTTCCAAACATTAAGAATTCCTTTCACTGAACAGATCGGTTCATTAACGGAAAAACCTCAGCATTTAAGGTTATACGGTCAGGAATCTCTCACATCTAAGTTTACCCAAGCCTTTGTTGCAAGGCGCTGGCAAAGCTTTTATTTTGAAGCTGAGACAGCAGTATCGTTCTTTCCAGAGAATTTTCAGCAAGCTGCTGGTCTTGTGAATTATTATAATACGGAAAATTGGACGGCGCTTCAGGTGACATATGACGAGGAATTTGGCCGCATTCTTGAATTATCTGCCTGTCAAAACCTTTCCTTTTCTCAGCCATTGACACAAAAAATCGTCATTCCAGAGGAAGTCACCTATGTGTATTTAAAAGTGATCGTTCAGAAAGAAACATATACCTATTCTTATTCTTTTGATCAAAAAGACTGGAAGGACATTGATGTGATATTTGAATCTAGCCATCTATCTGATGACTTTATTCGAGGAGGAGGATTTTTTACAGGGGCATTTGTCGGCATGCAGTGCCAAGATACAAGTGGCGAGCGTCTGCCTGCTGATTTTAACTATTTCCGTTATGAGGAAACAGAATAAATAAAAAAAGACAACACGGTAAGAGCTGTCTTTTTTATCTAAGAATCTGTCATGGTGAGAGGGTGGCATCTTGCAGAAAGGCTTCAATGACGAGAGATGTCATCCCTAATACCGGTGCGTTATGTCCTAATGATGAAGGTAGCAGCTCGACATGTGAGCTGAATTGAGTATCTATCCTTGAGGATACTTCCTCTTGAATCACACGTAAAACTGTTGGCTGCGATTCAATCACTTTGTTTCGTAAAATAATTGCTTGGGGGTTAAAGGTATGCAGGACGTTTGTGAGACCGACCCCAAGGTAAAAACCAAAGTTGCGCAACGCATTGAGCGTTTTCATATCATTTAACGTTGCCAGCTGTTCCACATCTTGGTGGGAGATGGGCTTTTCATTTGTTTGAAGAGACTGAAACAAAGCTTTCTCAGATGCATACAACTCCCAGCAACCACGATTTCCGCAGCTGCATGTTGGTCCATTAAAGTCGATGGTCATATGTCCCATTTCACCAGAAAAGCCGTATGCACCTCTGTATAAATGATGATTAATAATAATCCCAATCCCAATACCAGTGCCGATGCTTGCATAAATCAAATGATCATAATGTTTAGCGGCCCCAAAGATTTTTTCACCATATGCACCGGCATTTGCTTCATTTTCAATGAAGACTGGTACTTGGAATGCGTCTTGGAGCGCCTTTTTCAGGTCAACATTTTTCCATTTAGAATGCGGCGTAAACACGATTTGCTGATCGGCATCCACTAGTCCCGGTATACATAGACCAATACCTATGAGTCCGTATGGGGAAGAGGGGATTTGGGACATCAACTGCTGTATTAATTCAGTTAATATGCGTATGGTCACATCAGGAGCACTTGATGGGAGGTTGATCTGCTCTTCGTGAAGGATGGACCCTTCAAGGTCGGTTAAAATGCCGTTGACATAATCAACGCCGACATCAATCCCGATGGAGCAGCCAGCACGTTTATTAAACATGAGTAAAACCGGTCTTCTCCCGCCGCTAGACTCACCTTGACCGATCTCATAGACGAGTTGCTCTTTCATTAATGTACTTACTTGAGAGGAAACAGTCGATTTATTTAACCCAGTGCGTTCAGATAATTTGGCTCTAGAAATTGGCGCATGCTGGAGAATTTCTTTTAATAATAGCTTTTGATTTATTTTTTTCACAAAGTTCTGATCAGCGATATCCATGTTATCCACTCCATTTGTTTCGTCTTTAGATTAAGTGAAGAAAAAACTGATTTTCTTCGTCTGTTATCTGTAAGAAGGATGATTTTAACTTTATTATAACGAAAATATTTCTAAAAAACTAAAAAATATGGAAAATTCAAAGTGAATGGATCATCAATTGAATATTAGTTTGTTGAATCAACTTACAAAGTGTAATCATAGGAGGAATAAAAGATGGCTAACTCAAATATGAAAACGTTACACAGCTTAGAAGGAATCGGAAAAATACAATTTGAAGGAAAACAATCAAAAAATCCACTCGCTTTTAAATCCTATAATCCAAGTGAAGTAATTGGCGGAAAAACAATGAAAGATCACCTGCGCTTCTCAGTCGCTTATTGGCATACATTGACTGCTGATGGAACAGACATGTTTGGAACTGGCACGATGCAGAGAGCATGGGACTCCTACAGCGGGATGGATTTAGCAAAAGCTAGATTGGAAGTTGCCTTTCAACTGTTTGATCTATTAGATGTCCCGTATTTTTCCTTCCATGACCGTGACATTGCACCGGAGGGAGATACGCTTCAAGAGACGAATCAACATTTAGACATCATTTTAGAAAGAATGAAAGAATACATGCGGGATAGCGGAGTCAAGCTACTGTGGAACACGGCCAACATGTTCAAGCATCCTAGATTTGTTCACGGCGCAGCGACATCTTGTCATGCAGATGTCTTTGCCTATGCAGCCGCACAGGTGAAAAAAGGCATCGAAACAGCTAAAGAACTTCGCGCAGAAAATTACGTTTTCTGGGGAGGACGAGAGGGATACGATACTCTGCTGAATACTGATATGAAAAGAGAGCTAGACCACATGGCGTCATTCTTGCATATGGCTGTTGATTATGCAAAGGAAATTGGATACACTGGCCAATTTTTAATTGAGCCTAAGCCGAAGGAGCCGACTACTCATCAATACGATGCAGATGCAGCGACATCTATCGCCTTTTTAAAGCAATACGGATTAGATACACATTTTAAATTGAACATTGAGGCGAATCATGCGACGCTTGCTGGCCATACGTTTGAGCATGAATTACGTGTCGCGAGAATACATGGATTGCTCGGTTCTGTGGATGCGAACCAAGGGAATACGCTACTTGGATGGGACACTGATGAATTTCCAACCGATTTATATGCCACAACGCTTGCCATGTATGAAATTCTGCAAAATGGCGGACTAGGTACTGGTGGTCTCAACTTTGATGCAAAAGTTAGAAGAGCTTCTTTTGAGCTTGAAGATATTTTGTATGCCCATATTGCGGGGATGGATGCATTCGCAAAAGGATTGAGGGTCGCTCATAGACTCATAGAAGATCGTGTGTTTGAAGATGTCATTAAGCACCGGTATCGCAGTTTTTCTGAAGGGATTGGCCGTGATATTTCAGAAGGAAAGGCAAACTTTCATATATTAGAAGAGTATGCATTGAAACATCCTTTAATCAGAAACGAATCGGGAAGAGAGGAACAGTTGAAAGCCCGGTTAAATCAATACTTGTTAGAAGATTGATAGAAGAAGCGGACCTGTTTTGAAGGAGTGAAGACATGAAGTATGTGATGGGAATTGACCTTGGAACGAGCGGAGTCAAAGCCATATTAGTCGATGAGGACGGAAAGGTATGCGGCGAGGCCACTAAGCCTTACCGCCTCATTCAAGATAAACCTGGATATTGTGAGCAGAACCCAGAGGAATGGGTTGAGCAAACAGTGGCTGCGATGAAAGAACTGATGGCAAGGCAGCCTGTCCTTTCAAAAAAAGTAGGGGGCATCAGCTTTTCTGGACAGATGCATGGGCTGGTTCTTTTAAATGAATCCCGCGAGGTGCTCCGCCCTGCGATTTTATGGAATGATACACGAACGACAGCGCAATGTATACACATCACAAACAAGCTGGGGGAACGGCTCCACCAAATAACGAAAAATCAAGCGCTAGAAGGATTCACACTACCAAAATTATTATGGGTAAAGGAACATGAACCAGAAATTGATCAACAAATCAACATGTTTTTACTTCCGAAAGATTATGTCAGATTTCGTTTAACAGGTTCTGTCCATATCGATTATTCTGATGCGGCTGGCACCTTGCTGTTAAATATTGGGGATCGAGCATGGAGTGAAGAGATTTGTCAGGTATTTGATATTCCTTTTCATATTTGCCCGCCGCTTGTCTCGTCAGAGGATGAGGTCGGAACCCTATTGCCGCACATTGCACGTGAAGCTGGGATTGAAGAGGGGGCCAAAGTCTTTGCTGGCGGGGCAGACAATGCTTGCGGAGCAATTGGAGCTGGCATTTTATCTTCTGGCCGCACGTTATGCAGCATTGGCACATCTGGCGTCATTCTTTCTTACGAAGAGGATCATGAAAGAGCGCTGCAAGGAAACTTGCATTTGTTTCATCATGCAAAAAAAGATGCTTTATATACAATGGGTGTGACGCTTTCAGCAGGATATAGCCTGAACTGGGTAAAGCATTTACTATCCCCAGAGGAATCGTTCCAATCACTACTAGAAGGTGCGGTTGATGTTGCGCCTGGAGCGAATGGATTGCTCTTCACACCCTATTTAGTAGGAGAAAGAACACCTCATGCGGATTCTATCATTCGTGGAAGTTTGATTGGGTTAGACAGCAGGCATGAAAGGGCACATGTCGTCAGGGCTGTGCTAGAAGGGATTACCTTTTCGTTAAATGAATCGATCGCCTTATTTCGGCAAGCAGGGAAACACATAGATTCTATTGTCTCCATTGGAGGCGGCGCGAGAAGCCGGACATGGCTTCAAATGCAAGCAGACATTTTTCAGGCTGAGGTCATCCAGTTAGACAATGAACAAGGGCCTGCTTTAGGTGCAGCGATGCTTGCCGCCGTTGGCTGCGGCTGGTATCCATCGCTTGAGGCATGTGCAGATCAGTTTATTCATCAAGCTGGTGTCTATGAACCAGAGCAGAAACATGCAAATCTATATGCTGATCTATTTCATCTGTATCAACAGATTTATACACAAACAAGAGATATCCATGCCGGATTAGCGCAATACCGATCCATCTAGCAGAAAAGGGTGATATGAAAGGAGGTGATGGGTTCGCTTCATCTTAGAGAAGTCAGAACAATTTAATTGGAAAAAGGAGAGGGATGGAAAATGAATTTGAAAAGATTGAGGCTGTTGTTTGTATTGTGTATTGGATTTGTGCTGACACTGACGGCTGTGCCAGCTCATGCGGAAACGATTTATGATAATAGAATCGGCACACACGGCGGATACGATTTTGAGTTATGGAAGGATTACGGAAATACCTCTATGACACTTAACAATGGCGGCGCATTTAGCGCGCAATGGAACAATATCGGAAATGCTCTGTTTCGAAAAGGGAAGAAGTTTGATTCCACTAAAACTCATCATCAACTTGGTAACATCTCCATCAATTACAACGCAGCCTTTAACCCAGGCGGGAATTCCTACTTATGTGTCTACGGCTGGACACAATCTCCATTAGCTGAATACTACATTGTTGAGTCATGGGGCACATATCGCCCAACAGGAACGTATAAAGGATCATTTTATGCCGATGGTGGCACATATGACATTTATGAAACGCTACGTGTCAACCAACCTTCTATTATTGGAGACGCTACCTTTAAGCAATATTGGAGTGTACGTCAAACAAAACGTACGAGCGGAACTGTATCGGTCAGTCAGCATTTCAGAAAATGGGAAAGCCTAGGTATGCCGATGGGGAAAATGTATGAAACAGCATTGACTGTAGAAGGCTACCGAAGCAACGGAAGTGCGAATGTGTTTACCAACCAGCTGATGATTGGACGATAATAGAATACAAAAAAGCCAGCAGTTTTTTGCTGGCTCCAGCGTGTAGACAAACCCTCGCATTCGTTGTCAGTCCTGCGTGCTGGTGCTCACGAATGTCAAATTCGCTCCGCGCCAGTACTCGTCCTTCCTATACTGCAAAGGTTTTCTATCACGCTGCAAAGAAGACAAAGTGCTAAAATCAAGATCATTTTAGCACTTTGTCAACAATTTGAAGCCAGCAGTTTTTGCTGGCTTTTCTTCTGTCTATGATAACTTTTCAACTTCAACTCTGCCAGAAAAGAACGTCGCACCGCCGCCCATATCTGCTAGCCGATCAGGTGTTAGTCCATTGACTAGCTGTTTTTTGCCTTTTTGATCTGCCCATAATCCTTGGCTCACCACAACACCTGATAAGACATTTTGACCAACTGACACGACAAGCTCGCATTCACCCCGGTCATTCAGCACACGCACCATATCACCATCTTCAATCTCTCTTGCCTTTGCATCCTCTTCATTCATATGAAGCTTAGGAAACTTCTCGAGTTTTTGATGCTTTTCATGAAGAGAGAAGGTCGAGTTAAGGAAATTATGATTCGGACCCGGTATAAAGGTAAGTGGATATTCGCTTTCCTGATAGAGGGGCACATAGGTTGGAAGCGCTGGATACCCGTCTTTTTTCATTTGTTCAGAATAAAGCTCAATTTTACCGCTCGGAGTAGAGAGCTTTAAGTCCTGGAAAGGTCCTCTTTTTGCTTTGATCCATTTCTTTTCTTTTAATGCCTCGTATGAAATGTCCTCATAATGCGGATTTTCTGGATGATGAAGGGCTTGTTCCATAAGTTCCGCATCTGTCTCGCGGAAGGCTTCATCTTCAAAGCCCATCGCATGAGCTAACAAGCGAAATACTTCTGTATTGGATTTGCTTTCTCCATAGCGTTCAATCACTGGCTCTTGAATTTGAATATAGTGGTGCCAGTATGATGTATAGAAATCCTCATTTTCAAAGGCGGATGTGGCAGGCAGGACAATGTCTGCATACTTAGCTGTCTCTGTCAGAAATAGATCATGAACGACTGTAAATAAGTCCTCTCTCAGCAAACCTTCTCTTACTTTATTTGCTTCAGGCGTGACAACGGCTGGGTTTGACGAGTAGACAAAGAGTGCATCTATGGAAGGCGCTGCATTCGTCAGCACACTGCCAAGCTGATTCATATTAAATGACCTAGGCGTGTGGTCCTTTAATAGATCTGGCCGCTGAAGAGCTGTTTCATTATAGCTCAGAAAAGAAGAGTTTGATTTCATCGCACCGCCGCCCTTATGGAGCCACTGACCAGTCAGAGCAGGGAGGCAGGAAATAGTTCGAATGCTCATCCCGCCATTATCATGGTGCTGCAACCCATTGCCAATACGAATAAGAGATGGTGATGTCTCTGCATACATTCTTGCAAGTGTCACGATGTCCTCTTTTGAAACCCCAGTGATCTCCTCAACTGTGTCTGGATCATACTGTTTCACATGCTCACGCAGCTCCTGATGACCGGTTGTATACGTTTCTAAAAAGGCTTCATCTGTCAGTCCTTCTTTAAAAAGGACATGCATGATGCCAAGTGCAAGGGCACTGTCAGTACCAGGTCGAAGCGGAATGAACCAATCTGCCATCCGGCCAGTTTGGTTTTTGTGAACATCAATCACAACAATCTTTGCTCCTTGCTTTCGGGCTTTTTGCGCGAGGGTGATTTGGTGCATATTGGTCGACACAGCATTGATTCCCCAAAAGATGAATAGTTTCGTATGAATGGTGTCTTCTGGGTCAGTTCCGATGCTTGCACCCATTGTATATTTATAGCCGGTCGTTCCTGCTGACTGACAGATGGTTCGGTCTAACTGACTTGAACCAAGACGATAGAAAAAGCGGCGGTCCATGCCTTCAGCATTCAGATTGCCCATATTCCCATAGAAGCTGTATGGCAGAATACTTTCTGGACCTTTTTCGTCAATGAGCTTTGTCCATTTTTGCCGAATGGTTTCAATGGCTTCTTCCCACGTAATCGGCGCAAATTGCCCATCGCCTTTTCGGCCGACACGCTTCAAAGGAGTCGTCAATCGTTTTTCATCATATAAACGAGCTGTGACATTCCGCACTTTGTTACATATGTTGCCTTGGGTGACGGGGTGGTCTGGATCTCCCTGCACTTTTACGATCTTTCCATTTTCTTTATGTATCAAAAGACCGCACTGATCTGGGCAATCTAACGAACAAACTGATTTGAATATTCCGTCTTTCATTGCTGTATAATCGGTCATGAATTTTTGGCTCCTTTTCTGAAATCCGTTATCTCTTTGTATGGACTTTATTTTAGCATGTTCAGAGATGGAAGGTAAGAAAGAGATGATGAATTGAAAAAAAGCCCCTTAAGAGGGACTTTTAAAAACGGGTGACTTGTACAGGAAATTCTTTTACTCCAAAAACAAATGTGCTTTGGATAGGTTTTAGCTGATCTGCAACGCAGGTGATGTCTTGAAACGTCTGGAGTAAAACTTCAAGTGCAATGTTGCTCTCAAGACGGGCAAGCGGTGCGCCGAGACAAAAATGAATACCGAAGCCAAAGCTCATATGCGGGTTTGATTTCCGGTCAAGACGGAACGTATCTGGATCGTCAAATTTCTGTTCATCGCGATTTGCTGAAGCGACCCAGCTAATGAGATAGTCTCCTTTTTTAATTTTTGAGCCTGCAATCTCAACATCCTCGGCCGCGATTCGCCCAATGGCTTGAACAGGTGGGTAATAGCGTAACGTTTCCTCGGTCAATTGAGGAATAAGAGGAGGGTCTTGCCGTACGGCTTCGGCGATATGCGGCTGCTCTGTTAGCAGTCTTACTGCATTTGTAATCAAATTGGTCGTTGTCTCATTACCGGCAACAAGTAATAGAATACAAAAACCAAGCAGTTCATCCTCGGTTAAACGCTCACCGTCGATTTCTGCTTGAATGAGAAGTGAGATCAGATCATCAGTAGGTGATTCTTTTCGTTTTTGGATCAAGTGAGTAAAATAAGCGGACAGCTCTTCCTCTGCGCGTTTCTGCATATCGACTACTGCTTGAATGGCTTCTTTTGATTCATCCTTTGCACCTGCTACTAGGGCATCAGAATGTTTCTTAATGAACGCTCTATCCTTTACCTCTGCGCCGAGAAGCTCAGCAATGATCATGACAGGCAGGGGAGCTGCTAGATCTTGGACGATATCAAACGTACGCTGATCCTTGACTTGTTGCAGCAGGTCATGTGTCAGGTCTCTAATGTTATCTTCTAATTGTTTGATCGCTTTTGGTGTGAATGCTTTATTCACGAGTGCTCTCATTTTTGTATGTTTTGGCGGGTCCATCGTTAAAATACTCGTTTTCGTTGTGCTTCTTCCTCGCTGTGATGAGAACACTTTTGGCTGCTTCAGAACAGACTGGATATCCGCATATCGAAAGAGATCCCAGCACTTTCTTGTTTCATCATATCTAATATCACTCTGCGCACGTAGCTCATTGTAAATAGGGAATGGGAAAAGAAGGTCATCGGTCGAACGGATTTCTTTCATTGGAATGACATTGATATAGTTTTCTTTCACTTTCATTATGAACGCTCCTTTTTCACTTGGTTTCTCTTTCACGGTATCACCCGTAAAATATCATTTCAACGGACATGTTTTCTAAAATATGTCAATAGTCTAATCGGAAGATTCAAGCACATTCGTCGTATAGGAAAATAGAAATCCATTAAAAATGATAGCGCTTTCTATAAAATAGAATTGAAGTCACCGAAACCAAAAATAAAATGGGGAATTCAGTCGAACGAAAGGGTACTATGATGCAAATACGAATAGTTCTTTAGATCTAAATTGTTGTTTTACAAAAGCGCAGTCAGTATACATACAGCAAGCGGTTGAATGCCTATTCGGGACTTTTGAAAAGCGCTGGCTCTTTCTTGACACGATTTCTCATCATGTTACGATAACTAACGTGCGAAAAACACGAACAAAAAGCGAACAAGGGAGAGGATCAATATCATTGATCAAAAGAAAGTTGCTTTCATTGGAGCAGGTTCTATGGCGGAAGGAATGATTGCAGGGATTGTGCGATCAGGACAAATGCCGCCGGGCCAAATATACGCAACAAACAGACAAAATCAACTTCGATTGAATGAACTAACGACACGTTACGGAATACAAACAGCCACAATGGATTCTTTTCCTTTTGAAGAAATGGATATGTTGATCCTAGCCATGAAGCCAAAGGATGCTGAAACAGCACTTGAATCGTTAAAACCTCATATTCAGAGAGACCAGCTGATCTTGTCTGTCCTTGCAGGCGTGAAGCAATCCTATATTGAAGATATGCTGCATGAAGGGCAGCCCGTGATGAGGGTCATGCCGAATACGTCAAGTACGATCGGGGCTTCAGCGACCGCTTTATGTGCTGGGCGTTATGTGAAAGACGACCATATCAGCATGAGTCAGGCTCTTTTATCTGAAATGGGTGAAGTGTATACCATTCAGGAAGAACAAATGGATATTTTTACTGGAATTGCCGGAAGCGGACCAGCCTATTTTTATTTCTTAATGGAAAGAATCGAAGAAGCAGGGGAAGAAGCAGGTTTATCTAAGGAATTGTCTCGCCAAATTGGCGCGCAGACACTTCTCGGTGCTGCGAAAATGCTGCAAGAAACAGAGGAAGACCCTTCTGCATTAAGAGAGAAAATTACGTCACCAAATGGAACAACTGCGGCAGGACTGAATGCATTAGATGATTTTGGCGGAGGAGAAGCCATCAAGCAGGCCGTCAAACATGCTGCCAATCGATCAAAAGAAATCAGCAAACAGCAAAAACAAAAAGTATCTATATAAATAGAGCTCAAATACAGGAGTGATAAGGTGTACGCAGATAAAGAGAGAAAACGAATTGTTGTGAAAATCGGAAGCAGCTCTCTTACTAGCTTTCAAGGGGAGATTAGTTTAAAAAAACTAGAAAACCTCGTCAATCAAATTGTGAAACTCAAAGATGAAGGACATGAAGTCATTTTGGTTTCATCTGGTGCGGTTGCAGC
Source organism: Bacillus pumilus (assembly GCF_009937765.1). Lineage (NCBI taxonomy): Bacteria > Bacillati > Bacillota > Bacilli > Caryophanales > Bacillaceae > Bacillus > Bacillus pumilus. Next base: position 3,519,648 of record NZ_CP047089.1, read on the forward strand.
TGGTTACCGAAAACTAGGATTTATCGATAGACCCAAAACACTGCCGGAAAAACAGGCATCTGCCTCGATAGGGCAAGGGCTTTTAATGGAATCATATTCTACTTTATTTTTATCACACGGTTATATTGCTTCACAGCTTTTAATCACAAGAAGTGATTTTTCAGATGAAACGCGCTATCAAAATGTGCGGAACACAATGAATGTGTTATTAGATCGAGGCATCATTCCGATTATCAATGAAAATGATACAGTGACGATTAATCGCTTGAAGTTCGGAGATAACGATACATTGTCTGCAAAAGTAGCTGGACTCATTGATGCGGATTTCCTTGCCATTTTATCTGATATTGATGGCCTGTATGAAGAGAACCCGCATACAAATCCGAATGCGAAAAGAATCCTTGAAGTCACAGACATCACAGAAGACATCGAAGCAGCAGCTGGAGATGCAGGTAGCAGTGTGGGCACAGGCGGAATGAAATCAAAGCTCGATGCGTTTAAAATTTCAATGGCTGCTGGTATCAATGGCTTTTTAGGCAAAGCGGATACGCCTCACATTTTAGACAAAGCAATCAACGGAACAGAGGATGGCACTTATTTTACCGCTGATGAAAACTTAGCACCGCTGAATTACAAGAAGCAGTGGATTGCCTTTCATTCTGGACCAAAAGGCGAGATCGTTGTGCAAAAGAAATCACAGGAACATCTTATGCACCGGGAGAAATGCCTTGATTCTGATGGGATTGTCAATGTAAAAGGTTCGTTTAAAAAAGGCGATGTCGTCCGTATTTTAGATCAAGATGAAAGAGAAATCGGGCTTGGTATTGTGAATTATCCATCTGAAGAACTGGCACTAAGCCGTGATTCGTTACAGGATGAAGTGGTTCATGTCGTCGATCTTGAAGCTTTTGTTTGTCATTTAGATTTATCGATACCAGTTTGCTAAAGGGAGGAATTTCATGACACTGACAGCTGAAGTTGTCACATCGGTCAAAGAAAAAGCGAAAAAAGCAAAGCACGTTTCAAAAAAACTAGGTTTACTTCATACAGAGGATAAAAACGAGGCACTGCTTAAACTAGCAGAAGCGTTAGAACAAAATAGCACGTTCATTTTACAAGAGAACCAAAAGGATATAGATGCCGGGAAGGAGAAGGGCTTTTCAGAGGCACTCTTGGATCGTTTAATGTTAAATGAAGAAAGAATTCATGAGTTTGCCGAAAGCTTGAGGCTTGTGACGAGATTAACAGATCCTGTTGGAGAAATATTGGATGAATGGACTCTTGAAAACGGCTTACATGTGAAAAGCCGAAGAGTACCGCTCGGTGTGATCGGGATGATCTATGAAGCGAGACCGAACGTCACTGTCGATGCAGCAGGACTTGCCCTTAAAGCAGGTAACGCAGTGATTTTAAAAGGCGGTTCCTCCGCTATTTCTTCCAACAAAGCGATCGTGAGTGTGATTCATCAAGCATTGGATCAAACAAAAATTCCGCGTGATGCGGTGCAATTGATAGAACAAACAGATCGTTCATCGGTTCAAGCTATGTTCCATCTAAAAGAATGGATTGATGTCTTGATTCCGCGAGGCGGAGCTTCTTTAATCAAAACAGTGGTTGAACAATCTACCATTCCCGTCCTTGAAACAGGAACAGGAAACTGTCATGTCTTTATTGATCAAACAGCCAATGTGAAAAAAGCGATTGAGATCGTCATCAATGCAAAAACGAATCGTCCAGCAGTATGTAATGCACTTGAAACGCTGATCATCCATCGCGATTGGCTGAAAGAAAATGCGGCATCATTGAATGATGCCCTGCTTGAGCACGATGTCACCGTACATGGTGACGAGGCTGCATTGTCTCATTTTTCAAATGCCATTCTTGCTGAGGAAGTAGACTGGACAGATGAGTATTTAAGTCTTGATCTTGCCATAAAGGTAGTCGATTCAATCGAGGAAGCGATCCAGCATATTGAGAAATACGGTACAAAACATTCAGAAGCCATCGTGACAGAGGATGAAGAGCAGGCACTCATATTTTTAAACGAAGTCGATGCGGCGGCAGTTTATCATAACGCATCTACTCGCTTTACAGACGGTGGTGCACTTGGATATGGAGCTGAAATTGGCATCTCCACACAAAAATTGCACGCCAGAGGTCCAATGGGGCTGCCAGCACTCACAACAACGAAGTTACTTCTGTCTGGTGACGGTCAGATTAGAAGCTAGATGAGATTCAAAAAACACTACCTTTTTTCATGGGGTAGTGTTTTTTAGTGTATGATGAAAGGATAGATGAGAAAGGGGTATGACATGGAGAATATCAACTTATCCATTTATTTGAGAGATTTTATAGAAGACGATGCTGAAGCGCTGACAACACTTGAATATGAAAATCGTGATTTCTTTCAGCCCTTTACTTCATTGAGACAAGAACATTTTTACACCATACCTGAGCAATTGAAGCGAATTCAGATGTATCAGAAAGGTCGGAAAAACGATGAGACATATGCAAAGGGTATTTTTCATCGTGAGACCAATCAACTCATTGGATCGATTACACTGTCTGGTATTGTCAGAGATGTGATTCAAAGTGCTTGGCTTGGCTACGGTCTTGATCAAAATCAAAATGGTAAAGGCTACACAACTCAAGCCATTGCGCTCATGCTTGATGAGGCATTTCAAAAGCTTGACCTGCATAGGATAGAGGCAGGTGTTCAGCCTCATAACCGCGGGTCTATTCGAGTACTTGAAAAAGCAGGCTTTCAAAAAGAAGGTCTATCTAGGCAAAATGTGAAAATTAATGGAGAATGGAAAGATCATTATTTATTTGCCATATTGTCTACAGATGAACGACCTAGTATTCTATCATGATAAAAACTCCCTATACGAGGGAGTTTCAGCGTGTAGACAAACCATCGCATTCGTTGTCAGGTCTGCGCTTCGGTGCTCACGAATGTCAAATTCGCTCCGCTCCGGTGCTCGTCCTTCCTAGACTTTAAAGGTTTTCTATCACGCTGAAAAGAAGAAAAAGGGCTAAAATGATGATCATTTTAGCCCTTTTTCAACAATCTGAAACTCCTATTACGAGGGAGTTTTTTTATCGTTTCCATGCATTCATTTGTTACAGCAGGTTTTCTTCATCACTTTCTCAAACTTAAAAAATTCAAATTCCTCAGGTGCTGTGTGCTCACTTTCTCTCTCATCCTCTTGAGGTGCGTTTGGATCTTGATGTTTCATATGATAAAACTCCACAATTTGAAAGCCGCATTTATTGACATAGAAGTGAATGTTGCGTTTTTCAAAATATGGGGTCACAACCTCCCAGACAATCGTTTCTGGATATTGCGCCTCAATGGCTTTCCATGCTGCCTGACCAATGCCTTTTCCGTGTGAGGATGAAGAGATGTATAATAGGTCAACTGAATTGTGGTTGGTCTCTTGGTTGATTTTAATAACCACGCCGCCTGCCTTTTCGCCATTTAGCATAATATGATAAACAATGTGGTCATTCGAATGAAAAGATGCGTCAATCACATCATCTGGAGGAATCGGCCCGTCATGCGCATCGCCAAATGCGTCAATCACGCCAGCTGTAAAAGCTTTCTGTAGCTCATTTTTCATAAAAGGGAAGTCTTCTTTTTTTGCAAGTTCTAATGTCACTTCATGTTGAGTGATGTTGTTCATGTTTTTATCCTTTCCAAGCGTAATAGTGTTCTGCATGTTATCATAAAGGGTGGAGTAACTCCATAGTCAAGAGAGGAGCCTTAATTTTGATGAATGATGTGCAAAAAACATTTTTCACTGGAGAATTTGCCAAGTTATTTGATGTGAAGAAAGATACCTTGTTTTATTACGATAAAATTGATTTATTTAAGCCTGCTGGTGTCCATGAAAATGGGTACCGTTACTATACCCTTGAGCAATTTGACCATTTCATAGCGATCCAATCCCTTCGTGCTGTGCAATTTCCGATAAAAGAGTTAAAACAATATTTCACTGAGCCTTCCCGCGAAAGGCTTCAAAGCCTAGCAGCTGAACAAATAGAAAAGGTCAAACAAGAGATTGAAAAACTTCAAGATATCCAGTCTTTTCTTATGCGGGTGGTGGAGACAACGCATGAATTATCAACTGTGAAAATAGGGGAGGTGCTGTTTCAAGAGCTGCCGGAAGAACCAGTTGTACTAAGCGCATCAAACCCGATCGACATGAATACATCCGTAGAAGAAATATCTCGTATTGTAGGACATTTTCTAAAGGAAATTGGCATAAAAGGGGCTGCTGCAAATGGAGCTGTCTTAAAAAAGGAACAGTTCCTTCAGCGTCAATATCATCAGTCAGATCAGTTGTTCTGCCGAATGGAAGCGCCGGAAGCAGTTAAAAAACCTGCTGGCCTTTATGCGGTGATGTATGATCAAGGATCATATGAAGAGATTGAATCTGCTTATTCGCGCTTGTTAGATGAAATTGAAAAAGAGGACATGATACTAGATGGAGATGTATTTGAAGAGTATTTGCTTCATTCACTCATGTCTAAAGATGAAGCAGAGTATATAACGAAACTCAGTGTAAAAGTGAAAAAGCACTTAGATTAACCAAAAAAGGATAGACCGCAGGGATGCGCGTCTATCCTTTTTGATATTAACCGACTTGATTCTCGGTAAATTGGCTCATATATAAGTCTGCATAAAAGCCATTTTGTTTTAAGAGTTCGCTGTGTGTTCCTTTTTCAATGATGGTACCATCTTTCATGACTAGAATAAGGTCGGCATCTTTAATCGTCGACAGTCTGTGTGCAATGACAAAGCTCGTTCTGCCGTTCATCAATTCATTCATCGCTTTTTGAATGTGCATCTCTGTCCGTGTATCCACACTGCTCGTCGCTTCATCTAATATTAAGATCTTTGGATCAGATAAAATCGCACGGGCGATGGTTAACAGCTGGCGCTGACCTTGGGACAAATTGCCGGCATCTTCTGTTAAGAGTGTGTCATATCCGTCTGGAAGCGTGCGGATGAAGTCATCAGCATATGCATGTTTGGCGGCTTTGATGACATCCTCTTTTGAGACGTTCTGCCTGCCATAGGCAATATTGTCATGAATCGTCCCTTCAAAAAGCCACGTATCCTGAAGAACCATCGCAAATAAGTCGCGTACTTGCTGACGGCTGAGATCAGTAGTTTTGACGCCACCGATGCGGATAGAGCCTTGATCTAATTCATAGAAACGCATTAAAAGATTGATGATGGTTGTTTTTCCAGCGCCTGTTGGCCCAACAATCGCAACCGTTTGACCTTCTTTGACATCTAAACTCAAATTTTTAATAATCGGATGGTCTTTTTCATATCCAAATTGAACTTGTTCAAAGCTCACATCGCCTGAAAGTGATTCAAGGTCAATTGCTGCATCTTCCTCAGCATTTTCTTCTTCCTCATCCAGGATGTCAAACACCCTTTCAGCAGAAGCAATCGCTGATTGAACCAAGTTGGCGACGCTTGATGCTTGCACGAGCGGTTGAGACATTTGCTGCGTATATTGGATAAACGCCTGCACATCCCCGACACGAATATTCCCGTTTATTACAAGAATACCGCCAGCTACACTGACTGCCACATAGCCAAGGTTCCCGATAAACGTCATCAATGGCATCATTAAGCCGGAAATGAACTGCGCTTTTCTCGATGATTCATATAGCTGTTCGTTTAATTGATCAAATGTATCGATCGCTTTCTTTTCATAGCCATATGCACGAACCGTTTGGTGCCCTGTGAACATTTCATTAATATGTCCATTGATCATCCCAAGCTCTTTTTGCTGCGCTTTAAAATGTTTTTGAGAAAATGACGTAATGCCGCGAATCGCAAACAGGCTGAGCGGTAGCGTCAAACAAACGAGCAAGGTCAGAAGCGGACTAATGAATAGCATCATGACAACAATCCCAATGACCGTGATGACAGATGTAATCACTTGGGTGAGTGCCTGTTGAAGCGAAGTATTAATATTATCGATGTCATTCATCACACGGCTCAGTGTGTCCCCATGGGTTGTTTTATCAAAATATCGAAGGGGGAGACGGGTGAGCTTGTCATTTGCTTCCTGCCTCAATTCAGCAATGGTCTGTTGGGAGACACCCGCCATCACATATTGCTGAACAAATGAAAAGAGAGAGGCAACGACATATAATAGGATAAGCAGTAATAAAATCCGCGAAATGACATCAAATTGAACAGCCGTTCCTTGAGTAAAGCTGTCAAATAGGGAAGAGGTGGCATCCCCTAGCAGCTTTGGACTAATGACATTAAAAACGGTTGAACCGACCGCTGCAATAAAAACAAGGATCAGCTGAAATTTTCTCGGTTTCAAATAGCCAATCAAACGAATTAGTGTTTTCTTAAATTCCTTTGGTTTTGCGACAGGCCCTCTAGGGTGGCCGCCTTTATGGCCCATGCCGGAAGACATTTTCTTACTCATCCTCGCTCCACCTCCTGACCTTCCTGTGATGCCACAATCTCTTGATAGACAAGATTGTCCTTCAGTAATTGTTCATGCGTTCCGATACCTGCAATTTTCCCTTCATCTAGTACGATGATTTTATCACTATGCTTCACTGTGCTAATTCTTTGCGCCACAATGATGAGAGCAGCATGTGCTTTTTCGGCTTCTAATGATGCCCGAAGCTTTGCATCTGTTTTATAATCAAGTGCTGAGAAACTATCGTCAAACAGATAGAATGACGGCTTTCTCACCAGCGCTCTTGCAATAGAAAGACGTTGCTTTTGACCGCCAGATAGATTCGATCCACCCTGGTCAATTTCCGCATCGATGCCGCCATCTTTTTGCAAAACAAATTCTTCTGCCTGCGCCGTGCGAAGCGCCTGCCAAACATCTTCATCGCTTGCATCCTGTCTGCCAAATCGCACATTATCGGCAATGGTTCCACTAAATAAAACCGCTTTTTGAGAAACATAGCCCATCTGGCTTCTCAGTTTCTCCTGAGGCAAATCTCTAATGTCTACACCATCAAGTGTAATCCGGCCTTCTGTCGCTTCGTAAAATCGCGTCATTAGCTGGAGAAGGGTGGTTTTCCCTGAACCTGTACTGCCGATAATAGCTGTCGTTTCGCCAGTTTTGGCTTCAAATGTAATATCTTGAACCGCCGGTTTTTCCGCATTTGAGTAATAAAATGACACATCCTCAAAGCGAATGGATTGTGCGGGCGCACGCAGGTCAGTAACCGTTCCTTCATTGTCTTGAATTTTCGGTTCCATGTTTAACACTTCGTTCATGCGTTTAGCTGATGCTTGTGCTCTTGGAACCATAATAAAACTCATTGACAGCATAATCAGTGCCATTAAAATCATCATCGCATATTGGATAAAGGCAATCAGATTCCCAACTTCCATCTCTCCGGCATCAATTCGGTTTGCACCAAGCCAGACGATGCCGATATTTGTGAAGTTCATGATGATGAGCATAAATGGAAACAAGTAAGCCATTAAACGGTTAACTCTAAGGCCCGTATCCTTGTAGGATGTGTTGGCTTCTTGAAAACGTTCCTTTTCATCATCTACACGGTTAAAAGCACGAATGACCCGGATGCCTGAAAGAGATTCTCGCATAATTAAATTCAGTCGGTCTGTTTTTTTCTGAAGCTGACCGAAGAGCGGAATGGCCTTTCTCGATACTAAATAGATAAATCCGCCAAGAAGGGGAAGGGCTGCTAAAAAGATGAGAGATAGGACAGCATCTCGGGATACAGCCAAAATAATTCCGCCCACAAGCATGAGCGGGGCTCTCGTCATCATTTGTAAAATCATGATCGTAACATCTTGGACTTGTTTCACATCATTTGTCGATCTTGTAATAAAGGAAGACGTGCCGATTTTTTGAAATTCTTCTAGTGAAAATTGTTCGACATGCACAAAAAGCTGTCTTCTCATATCACGCCCGAAGCCAAGTGCAGTCTTTGATGACAAGTAAGATTTCCAGATCGTGAGCAAGATGGCAAGTAGAGAACAAGCCACCATCCAGCCGCCAACCTTCCATATGTAAGCAATATCTCCTTGGACGATCCCGACATCGACGATATCTGCCGTAAGCGTCGGTAAATACAGCTGGAGCATACTGCTTAAAAAGGTGAGGATCACAATGGACACAACGGATAGCCGATAAGGCTTTAAAAACGATAAAATTGATTTCATACAAATACCTTTCTTCCATATAGTCTGTTGTTCTGTAACCCATCATATACAAAGAGGGTTTATTTCTACAAATGAAATGTCTTGTTTGAATGAATTATTTATATTGTTCGATTTTAGAAAAGAAATCCTTCACAAACACATAAAAATCATGAGCGGATGGAGACATTTCTCGTGATTTAGAAGCAATAATGCCAACGGTTCTTCTCACCTGCGGAAAATCGATCGGAATTTTCACTGTAAATCGCGGTGTGGTTTCATAAAAAGCACTTTCGGGTAATAAGGTAACGCCCATACCCGCTGATACGAGACCTTTAATGGCGTCTAAATCTTCTCCCTCTGATGAAATGGTTGGTTCATAGCCTGCCTGCTTACAAGCATCTACCGCAATTTGTCTCAGCACATATCCTTCCGGAAATAATACGAAATGATCTTTTCTTAAATCACTTAAATGAATACTCCTTTGTCCGCTAAAGGGGTGGCTGACAGGCAGCAAGGCATAAATGCTTTCTGAAAACAAAATATTTCCTTCTATTTGAGGGTCGTTTGTCGGTACAGGTCCTAAAAAGGCGAGATCAATATCTCGATTTTTTACAGCTTCAATGAGAAATTTATAGGATCCTTGACGAAGTAAAAAATCGACCTCTGGGTATTCCTGCTTAAAGGCGGAAATGACAGAAGGTAGCACTTGGCTTGCTAGGCTAGTAGGAAAGCCAATATTGACAGTTCCTTTGTGCGGATCTAAATATTCATCAATTTGCTCTTTCGCATAATCAATGGCTTTGAGTGCTGTTCTGACATGATCTAAAAATTGCCTGCCAATCTTCGTTAATTTGATATTTCGTCCTTCTCGTTCGAATAAGGCCACTCCAAGTTCTTCTTCTAAATTCGCAATCTGCCGACTGATCGCAGATTGGGCAACATGTAAGTTTTCAGCCGCTTCTGACACGTGTTCACGGTCTGCGACTTCTACAAAATAACGCAATTGACGAAGCTCCATTTTTACACTTCACACCCATCTATCTCAAAAAGAGATTGTTTTCATCTAAATTATATATTGTTTATATTAATTTGAAAACTTAAAATAAGTTACAGAGTTTGTGAGATTTTATTACTTTGAAAAAACGGATCTTTAAAACGGGGGAGAGAAACGATGACTTATAATCAACTACCACAACCACAAGGTCTCTACCGTCCTGAATTTGAACATGATGCATGTGGGATCGGACTGTACGCTCATTTAAAAGGGGAAGCGACACACAGCATCGTCAAAAAGGGATTACAAATGCTATGCCAGCTTGATCACCGCGGCGGGCAAGGCAGTGATCCGTATACAGGTGATGGTGCCGGTTTAATGGTACAACTGCCAGACGCTTTCTTTAGAAGAAGCTGCAAAGACTTTGCACTTCCTGAAAAGGGCCGTTACGGGGTAGGAATGGTCTTCTTTTCAAAAGAGGATGACGAGAAAACGCGTCAAGCCATCGAACAGAAAATCAACGGGTTCATTAAGCAAGAAGGTCAAACATTGATTGGCTGGAGAACCGTTCCTGTTGATGCTGGGAAAATTGGTACTGTCGCAGCGAAGAGCTGTCCGGTTGTGAGGCAAGTCTTTATCGGGGCAAACGACAAGATCACAGATCGTTTGTCATTTGAAAGAAAATTATATGTCATTCGTAAGCAGGCTGAGAACTGGGGAACAGAAGAGGAAAAGCAATTTTACTTTGTCAGCTTGTCGAGTCAAACCATTGTATACAAGGGGCTTTTAACATCAGATCAAGTCGATGCTTTTTATCTTGATCTTCAGGATGAAACATTTGTTTCTGCATTTTCACTTGTTCATTCACGATTTAGTACAAATACATTTCCTACATGGGAAAGAGCCCATCCAAACCGTTACTTGATTCACAACGGTGAAATTAACACATTAAGAGGAAACATCAATTGGATGAGAGCAAGAGAACAACAATTCGTATCTGAAGCTTTCGGAGACGATTTAGACAAGATTTTGCCAGTGCTGAATGCAGACGGAAGTGATTCATCCATTCTAGACAATGCCTTTGAATTCTTTGTGCTTGCAGGACGTACACCTGCTCATACAGCCATGATGCTGATTCCAGAACCATGGACTGAAAACACGCACATGTCGAAAGAGAAACGGGCATTTTATGAATACCATAGTTCTCTTATGGAGCCGTGGGATGGGCCAACAGCCATTTCCTTTACTGATGGTAAACAAATTGGAGCCATCTTAGACCGAAACGGATTAAGACCGGCAAGATACTATGTCACAAATGATGATCATATTATTTTCTCTTCTGAGGTCGGTGTGATCGACACAAATGAAGAGGATGTGAAGTATAAAGATCGTCTTGAGCCAGGTAAAATGCTACTAATTGACTTAGAAGAAGGACGAATTATTTCTGACGAAGAAGTGAAATCGACGATTGCGAATGAACTTCCTTATCAAAAATGGCTTGATGAAGAAATGGTGCACGTCAATCGCTCGGAAGAAAATTCAGAAAATTCTAGTATAATGGATGATTTATTGACGCGCCAGCGTGCGTTCCATTATACGTATGAGGACATTCAAAAGTATTTAATTCCTTTACTAGAAGAAGGCAAGGACCCAATTGGTTCAATGGGAAGCGACACACCACTTGCTGTGTTATCTGATCGTGCGCAGTCTCTGTTTTCTTATTTCAAGCAGTTGTTTGCACAAGTGACGAACCCGCCGATTGATGCCATTCGTGAGCAGCTTGTGACATCTACGATGACGTGGCTAGGTGCTGAAGGAGATATTTTACATCCGAATGAATATTCATGCCGGCGAATTAAATTGTATACACCCGTCTTAACAAGCGGGCAGTTTAACGGTTTGAAAACAATTGTTCATAATGCCTTTAAAAGCAAAACGATTCATACTCTTTTCACCGATGATTTAAAGCGCGGGCTGGATGCGATGTTTGAAGAGGCAGAAAAAGCGATTCGTGAAGGTGTATCTTTATTAATCCTTTCAGATCGTGACATGACAGAACAAAAGGTGCCAATCCCACCACTACTAGCGCTAAGTGCACTGCATCAACATCTTGTGCGTCAAGGCTTACGGACAAAGGTGAGTCTGATCGTTGAATCTGGAGAAGTGAGAGAGGTCCATCATTTTGCCGCACTGATTGGCTACGGTGCAGATGCCATTCATCCTTATCTTGTTTATGAAACGTACAAACAGTTGATTGCAGAAGAAGCCATCTCATTCAGCTTTGATGAAGCAGTCACAAAGTTTGGGAAAAGCGTAACCGAAGGTGTCGTCAAAGTCATGTCTAAAGTGGGAATCTCCACTGTGCAAAGCTACAGAGGAGCGCAAATCTTTGAAGCCGTCGGCATTAGTGAAGACGTCATTCAGGCGTATTTCACGGGAACCGCTTCTCAGCTTGGCGGGATTGACCTTGAGACCATTGCACATGAAGCAAAACTCCGTCATGAAGCAGGGTATCAGGCAGCGACTGACCAAACACTCGAATCAGGCAGTGATTTCCAGTGGAGAAAAAATGGTGAGCACCATGCCTTTAATCCAAAAACGATTCATACGCTTCAGTGGGCATGCCGCAATGAAGATTACGATCTATTTAAGCAATATACAAAGGCTGCGGATGAAGAAAGAATCGGCTTCCTTCGAAATTTATTTGCTTTTCAGCCAAAGCAAAAACCAGTTCGTTTGGAAGATGTTGAATCTGCTGAATCCATCGTGCGCCGATTCAAGACAGGTGCCATGTCATTTGGGTCTTTAAGTAAAGAAGCGCACGAAGCGCTTGCCATTGCCATGAACCGAATTGGCGGTAAAAGTAACAGCGGAGAGGGCGGAGAAGACCCTGCTCGCTTTACAGTTGATGAGCACGGCGATGATCGCAGAAGTGCGATTAAACAAATTGCTTCTGGACGCTTTGGCGTGAAGAGTCATTATTTGGTCAATGCAGATGAATTGCAAATTAAAATGGCACAGGGAGCAAAACCTGGAGAAGGCGGACAGCTGCCAGGAAATAAAGTATACCCTTGGGTTGCTGATGTACGCGGATCTACACCAGGCGTTGGGTTGATTTCACCACCGCCGCATCATGATATTTATTCCATCGAGGATTTGGCGCAGCTGATCCATGATTTGAAAAACGCGAACCGTGATGCACGTATCAGCGTCAAGCTTGTGTCTAAAGCAGGTGTTGGTACGATTGCAGCAGGTGTTGCAAAAGGGACGGCGGATGTCATTGTCATCAGTGGATACGACGGCGGCACAGGAGCTTCCCCGAAAACGAGTATTAAACATACAGGACTTCCTTGGGAGCTCGGTTTGGCAGAAGCGCATCAAACCCTTGTGCTAAACGGCCTTCGCGAAAGAGTCGTTCTTGAAACGGACGGAAAGTTAATGACTGGCCGCGACGTTGTCATGGCTGCGATCTTAGGAGCAGAGGAATATGGCTTTGCAACAGCTCCACTTGTCGTATTGGGCTGCGTCATGATGAGAGCATGTCATTTAGATACTTGCCCAGTCGGTGTCGCTACACAGAATCCAGAGCTTCGTAAAAAATTCATGGGAAACCCTGACCACATTGTGAATTTCATGATGTTTATTGCAGAGGAAGTCAGAGAAATCATAGCAGAGCTTGGCTTTACATCAATGGATGAATTAATTGGACGCACGGATGTTCTAGGAGTTAGCGAACGAGCAAAAGCTCACTGGAAAGCAGGCCAGCTAGACCTTGAAACACTGCTTTATCAGCCAGAAGGAGCTCGTACATTCAGAACACCGCAAAATCATAAAATTGATGAATCACTGGATATGAATGAAATCCTCCCTTATGTACAGGAAGCGCTGAATCATCAAACACCGGTTGATCTATCATTGAATATTCGCAATATCAATCGTGTGGCAGGAACCATTACTGGAAGTGAAGTGTCTAAGCGCTACGGGGAAGAAGGCTTGCCAGAAGATACGATCACATTAAGGTTTACTGGTTCCGCAGGACAAAGCTTTGGCGCATTTGTACCAAAGGGCATGTCTCTCTATTTAACGGGTGATTCAAATGACTATATTGGCAAAGGACTCTCTGGAGGCAAAATTGCCGTCAAAACCTCTGATCACTTTGTACAAAATGGACATGAAAACGTCATTGTCGGAAACGTTGCATTCTACGGAGCGACAAGCGGAAAGGCCTTTATTAACGGACGTGCAGGTGAACGCTTTGCCGTTCGTAATTCAGGAGTGCATGTGGTTGTTGAAGGAATCGGTGATCACGGCTGTGAATACATGACAGGCGGACGTGTCGTCATTTTAGGAGACGTCGGAAAAAACTTCGGTGCAGGCATGTCTGGCGGCGTAGCTTACGTCCATACTTCCGATGCGAAACAATTCAAAAGAATGTGCAACATGGAAATGATCATGTTTGAAAAACTCACAGATCGTGATGAAGAGCAAGAAGTGAAACAGCTGATTCAAGAGCACCTTCACTATACAAACAGCGCAAAAGCTTCGGCACTTTTAGAAAACTGGGCGCAAGAAAAGGATCAATTCATTAAAGTGATTCCGAGAAATTACAAAATGATGCTTCAAAGTATTGAAGAACAAAAACAAGCGGGCCTTAGTCATGAAGAAGCTGTCATGTTCGCCTTTGAAGCAAACACGAAACCGAAAAATCAAGAAACGGTAAACGGGCAAAAAGCAGCCCTCGCTCATTAAGAAAGGGGAGAGGACAATGGGCAAAGCAACAGGTTTTATGGATTATAAAAGAGAAAAGCCAAATGAACGTGACCCTCTCACTCGTCAAAATGACTGGAAAGAATATTCAGCTCCTTATACAGATGACGTATTGAAGAAGCAGGGCGCTAGATGTATGGATTGCGGCACACCGTTTTGTCAAATTGGGATGGAGATCAGAGGTGGTGTGTCAGGCTGCCCGATCTACAATTTAATTCCAGAATGGAACGACCTTGTGTATCGCGGGAGATGGAAAGAAGCACTCGAAAGACTGCAAAAAACAAATAACTTCCCTGAATTTACTGGAAGAGTGTGTCCAGCGCCTTGCGAAGGATCATGTACAGTCGCTATCAATGATCCAGCTGTTTCAATTAAAAATATCGAACGCACAATCATTGATAAAGGCTTTGAAAATGGCTGGATCACACCGAGAATTCCTTCAAGCCGTACAGGCAAAAAAATTGCCATTGTCGGCTCAGGACCAGCAGGACTAGCAAGTGCGGATCAATTAAACCAAGCAGGTCATGCCGTTACCGTGTTTGAACGGTCTGACCGCCTTGGCGGACTGCTGACATACGGCATTCCAAACATGAAGCTGGACAAAGAAGTCGTGGAGCGAAGAGTCAAACTGTTGAGACAAGAAGGCATTGACTTTGTGACAAACACGGAAATCGGTGTAGATGTCACTGCCGATGAACTGAAAGAACAGTTTGATGCGGTTATCCTTTGTACAGGTGCACAAAAGCAGCGTGACTTGTTGATTGAAGGCCGGGAAGCTAAAGGGATTCACCTTGCGATGGATTATTTAACCCTCGCAACAAAAAGCATGCTGGATTCAGAATTTAAAGACAAAAACTTTATTGATGCAAAAGGAAAAGACGTTATTGTCATTGGCGGGGGAGATACAGGTGCAGATTGCGTTGCAACTGCCCTTCGCCAAAAAGCAAAAAGTGTTGTTCAGTTCGGGAAGCATCCGAAGCTCCCAGATACACGTGTAGGGGATAACATGTGGCCTGAACAGCCTTACGTCTTCTCACTCGATTATGCTTATGAAGAAGCACAAGCGAAATTCGGGGAAGATCCGCGTCAATATTCCATTCAAACCACAAAAATAGTGGCAGATAAAAATGGAAAATTAAAAGAGCTTCATACCATCCAAATGGAAAAGGTGAAAAACGAACATGGGAAGTTTGAATTTCATGAGATTCCAGGGACAGAAAAAGTATGGCCAGCTCAGCTAGTCTTTATTGCAATTGGTTTTGAGGGAACTGAACAGCCACTTGTGAAACACTTTGGCGTGGACAGCAAAAACAATCGCATTGACGCAAAGTATGGGGAATATACAACAAATGTAGAAGGTGTATTTGCAGCGGGAGATGCAAGACGCGGGCAAAGCTTGATTGTCTGGGCAATTAATGAAGGCAGACAAGTGGCGCATGAGGTAGACCGGTATTTAATGGGGAGTTCGGTTCTGCCAAAATAGGTCAAACAAAGGGTGTTTACACATATAAAGAAAAGCCATGACCAAATAGTGGTCATGGCTTTTTATGATTCAGAAGATGTAATTTTACTTACTTCGTCATATTTAAAGGCTGAAGGTACCGTGACAAACGTAGAAGGGCGCGTTACGCTAAAAGAAGCAACATATCAATTTGTATTTTAGCAACTATATGAAGACAAATGCGGCTTTTTCACTCGCAGAAGAAAAATGGTGAGCCGTAATATGAAGAATCTGATTATTCTGGCATGACCTATGAACAGAACAATGATTTAAAAATGAATGCTCACATGATGATAGTGGAGCAAAACTTGCCGTCGTCACACAGCATGAAAAAAGGAGGCTAGGGAACTGTCCTAAAGCCACCAGACTATGTGAGAAATTAAAAGGTGTATTTTATATCTATGTTTAAATGATGGTACTTTCTAAAAATGATCACTTGAGGGGTGTTTTATCATGAAAGAAAGACTCGTATTAGTGGGGAACGGTATGGCTGGTATTCGGAGCATCGAAAACATTTTAAAAATGGACAGCGAACGATTTGAGATGACGGTATTTGGAAGCGAACCGCATCCTAACTATAACCGGATTCTTTTATCAAAGGTGCTTCAAGGAGATACGATGGTTGAAGATATTACACTAAACGATTGGAACTGGTATGAGGCGCATGATATTCAGCTTTTTACAAATGAAACCATTGTGAAGGTCGATACAGAAAACCAAACAGTCACCAGTGATCAAGGACGCACCGTGCCTTATGACCGGTTGATTTTAGCTACAGGCTCCCTACCGTTTATCCTGCCGATTCCAGGAAGTGATAAAAAAGGTGTGACGGGCTTTCGGACATTGCAAGATACAGAGGAAATGGTGAGTGCCTCTCACAAGTACAAAAAAGCAGCCGTCATTGGAGGCGGACTTCTTGGACTGGAAGCAGCACGCGGCCTACTTAACTTAGGCATGGAAGTGAATGTCATACACCTCTGTCCCCATTTAATGGAACGCCAGCTAGACCCTACTGCAGGTCAGCTTCTCCAAAAAGCATTAGAGGAACAGGGCATGAACTTCTTACTAGGAAAGAAGACAACTGAGATTTTAGGAGATACAAGAGTTGAAGGATTATCATTTTCAGATGGCTCAACACTTGAGACAGACCTCGTCGTCATGGCTGTAGGAATTAAACCAAGTAAAATGCTTGCAGAAATAAGTGGACTTGAAGTGAACAAAGGTATAATCGTGAATGATTTCATGGAAACAAGTGTACCAGGCATTTATGCCGTCGGAGAATGTGTAGAGCACAGGGGACAAACGTACGGTCTTGTTGCTCCTTTATATGACCAAGCGAATGTGCTTGCTGGGCATATATGTGACATGAACCCTGCCCCATACAAAGGATCTGTGATGTCAACACAGCTGAAAGTGTCAGGAGTTGACGTATTTTCCGCCGGTGATTTTATTGAAAACGATGAGAAAAAAGCGATCAAAATTTTTGATGATCAAAAAGGCATTTACCAAAAACTAGTCTTCCAGCAAAATCGATTAGTAGGTGCCGTCATGTTTGGAGAAACAAGTGATGGACCCCGCCTATTCTCGTACATTAGAAAAGGGATAGATATGTCGGATAAGGAAAAAGTGTCTGTTCTAACCTCAAATGATCCGGCGCAAGAAAGCACGATTGAAAGTATGTCAAACGACCATATCGTTTGCGGCTGTAACGGGGTCTCAAAGGGTCAGATTGTGGAAGCCATTCAAAAAGAGGGCTTAACAACGCTTCAGGAAGTCAAGCAATGTACAAGTGCCTCACGATCATGCGGAGGCTGTAAACCCGTAGTTGAAGAGATTCTTTGGCACACGCTGGGCGATGGTGCGAACCGAACAGCTCAAAAAGAAACCATTTGCGCTTGCACCACTCTTTCACGAGATGAAGTCATTCACGAAATCAAAGAGAAGGGCTTGCAGCATATCAAGGAAGTCATGAGCGTACTTGATTGGGAGACAGAAGAAGGCTGTTCAAAATGCCGACCTGCCCTGAACTACTATTTAGGCATGCTTCAACCTCTTGAGTACAAAGATGAAAGAAGCTCAAGATATGTAAATGAACGCTTACACGCCAATATTCAAAAAGATGGCACTTATTCGGTTGTTCCACGGATGTATGGTGGCGTCACAAATGCAAATGACTTGAGAAAAATAGCTGATGTCGTCGACAAATATGAAATACCGCTTGTGAAAATGACGGGTGGTCAGCGTATTGACCTTCTAGGTGTCAAAAAAGAAGATTTACCTAAAGTATGGGAGGACCTGGATATGCCTTCTGGTTATGCATATGGAAAATCTTTAAGAACGGTCAAAACGTGTGTTGGCGAACAATTTTGCCGGTTCGGCACACAGGACTCAATGGCGCTTGGTATTGCACTTGAAAAGAAATTCGAAGGTCTTGCGACACCGCATAAAGTCAAATTGGCTGTCTCTGCTTGCCCTAGAAACTGTGCAGAATCTGGCATTAAGGACCTTGGCATTGTGGGGATAGAGGGAGGATTCGAATTGTACGCTGGCGGTAATGGCGGCACGCATCTGCGTGCTGGAGATTTATTGATGAAGGTCAGTACAGCTGAAGAAGTAGAGCAAGTGGCAGCTGCATACCTTCAATATTACAGAGAAACGGCAAACTATTTAGAAAGAACCTCTGCTTGGGTAGAACGACTTGGATTAGATCATATCCAATCTGTACTTCTAGACGATGAAAAACGAGAAGCCTTGATCCAAAGAATGGACATCGCACTTTCCACGTATGATGAGCCTTGGCAGGAGCTTCGCGAGAGTCAAAAAGCGACGAAACAATTATTTCAAAAAGCAACGGCTTCTGTATCAATCAATTGAAGGGATGAGATCATATGACAGTTTCAGTTGTAAAAGTTCACATTGGCACCTTATCAGATTTTCCGATGCAGCTAGGAAAAACAGTTGAAGCAGGTACTCTTGAATTAGCTGTTTTTCAAACCTCTCAACAGCAATTCAAAGCGATTGAAAACCGCTGCCCTCATAAAGGCGGTGTTCTGGCTGAAGGAATGGTAAGCGGAGATTATGTGTTCTGTCCAATGCATGATTGGAAAATCGATCTTTCTTCAGGGAACGTTCAAGCACCAGATGATGGATGCGTTAAAACATATGAAACATTGGTTGAGGGAAATGAGGTCTTTGTTTTATTACCTTCATAACTAGTTTAGATCCTTCCTTTCATGTAAATGCTGTATGTAAATAGAGCAAGAAAGGAAGGAATCTTCGTGCCGTTTATTAGTATTTTGCTTGAGCTCTTTATCGGGTTTTTCGCTTTATTTTTTATTACAAAATTATTAGGAAAGACACAATTTGCACAAATCACGCCATTTGATTTTATTTCTGCACTCATTTTAGGCGAAATGGTCGGAAACGCTATATTTGACCCAGAAGTCAAAATTCAGCACATTTTATTTGCTGTTGCGGTATGGGGCATTCTCATCTACACAGTTGAATGGTTTTCACAGCGCTTTAAAGGGATCAGGGCCTTTTTAGAAGGAAGACCGACACTAGTCATTGATCAAGGTAAGATTCACTACAATCGCTTGAAGAAAAATATGCTTGATCTTAATCAGCTGCAGACATTAATTCGTGCGAAAGGTCATTTTGCCTTGAATGAAATTGAATATGCCATTTTGGAAACAGACGGCTCTGTCAGTGTTCTTCCGAAAATGAAATACGCAACAGCAACCGCAGAAGATGTGAATGTGAAGGGAAAAGAAGTCAAATTGCCTAGAACGTTTATTATTGATGGTGAAATTTTAAAAGATGATCTACAAGAAGCTGGCTTTGACGAAACATGGTTGAGTGAGCAATTAAAAAGGCAGCACATTTCCTCCTATCGAGACGTTCTATTTTGTGAATGGATTGAAAATGAAGGGATTTATGCGATGAAATATGAAAAGTCTAAAAAACACTCATAACAGCAAGAAGTGGGTGTTTTTTTATGCCCGTCATGAATAGGATCAAAAAGAATGTTTGATTGAGAACGTTCACAAAAAGAGGAGGAGATGTACGATGAAGTATGGAAAGGTATGGATTGTGATCGCCTTGTCTTTATTGCTATTGAACTCTGCTTCACTTCAAGCAGCCGGACATCAGAATCAAACAAATCGCGTCCTTGTGGTCGATCAAAAGGGAAATGGCTCGTTTCGAACCGTTCAGTCTGCCATTGATGCGATTCCAGCAAATAATCAACAGCGCGTAACGATCTATATTAAAAATGGTGTGTATAAAGAGAAAATCCTGCTTCCGCAAAATAAACCTTACGTGTCCTTGATCGGGGAAGACCAAGACAATACGATTCTGACCTATAATGATACAAATGCAAGTACTGGCAGCACAACAAATAGTTCAAGCACAATGATTCGTGCGAACGACTTTTATGCGGAAAATATTACCTTTCAAAATACGGCGGGCAGATATGCTGGTCAGGCGGTTGCACTGTACGTTTCTGGTGACCGGGCTACGTTCAAACAAATACGTGTCTTAGGATATCAAGATACACTTTATGCAACGGGTACAGGCCGGCAATATTATGAAAACTGCTATATTGAAGGTACGGTCGATTTTATTTTTGGATCAGCTACAGCCGTGTTTAAAAGAGCTGAAATAAAAAGTCTTGGAAATGGGTATATTACTGCAGCATCCACAACAGAATCTCAAAAATATGGCTATGTATTAATTGATTCTACGCTGCAAAAGGGGACGGCTGCTGCTCAATCGGTTTATTTAGGACGTCCGTGGAGGCCTCATTCTGCTGTGACATTCCTCAATACAAAAATGGATCATCATATAAAGGCAGAGGGCTGGCATAACTGGGATAACCGCGATAACGAAAGAACAGCAAGATATAAAGAATACGGATCGACAGGGGCAGGAAGCAATTTGACAAACCGCGTAAAATGGTCCAGCATTTTAACGAAAAACGAAGCAAGTCAAATCACCGTGCAAGCTGTTCTTGGCGGAGCCGATGGCTGGAATCCAGAAAAAAGGTAAAGGGCATGTCAGTTTTCGTCAAAGAAAGCTGACTTTTCTGTTTAAAAAACCTTTGAGAACAAACGTTCTTTTGTGTATAATGAACATATTCTTCTAAAATTGGCTGAGACAAAAAAGGAGGGATTCCGTGAAGCGTTTTTCACAGCTCTTGTTTTTACAAATATGCATTCTGTCGATTTTATTTCTCCCGTTTTCAGCAAAAGATGATCAACTGACAGCTCGTAACGGCTCACTGTCGTGGATGACCACTTTAGATGAATTTATACGAAAAGCACCTGATTTAGAAGGCGCAATCTCAGGCATTAGCGTCCGTGATACTTCTGACTCCTCTCTTCTTTATGAACATCAAGCCGATATTCGCCTTACTCCTGCTTCTAATATGAAACTGCTCACATCAGCCATCGCCCTTGATATACTTGGAGAAACACACACATTCCCTACAGACATCTGGATGGATGGTTCTATTCAAAAGAAAACGTTACATGGAAGTCTGTATCTACGCGGTACCGGAGATCCGACTTTATTAGAAGAGGATTTTGCAGCACTTGCCAAACAAGTGAAAAAGGCCGGAATACATACGATTCGCGGACAGCTTGCGGCAGACGATACATGGTATGATGACACAAGATATTCGATTGATTTACCTTGGAGTGATGAGGATCAATATTACGGTGCACAAATCTCTGCTCTCACCGCTTCACCGAATCAAGATTATGATGCCGGAACAGTGATTCTTGAAATAAAGCCAGGCAAAAAGGCAGGGCAAAAAGCGACCTATGACATGATTCCGAAGACTTCTGTCCCTCAAGTCATCAATCAAGTAAAAACCGTACCAGAAGGCGGGAAAAAGAAAATTTCTTTTAAGCGTTCTCACGGAACCAACAAGATCACTTTGACTGGAACTATCCCGGTGAAAGCGAGTGTATCTAGGCAATGGGTAGCGTTATGGGAACCAACCTCTTATGCGTTAGATTTAATGAAACGCGCGTTAAAGGCGGAAGGGATCCAAGTAAAGGGACCACTGAAAACAAAACAAGTTCCTAAAAAAGCGAAGAAAATTGCCACCCATTCATCTATGCCTTTATCAGAGCTTCTTGTTCCCATGATGAAACTCAGCAACAATACCCATGCAGAAGTTTTGCTAAAGGAGCTAGGCAAGAAAGTGAAGAACAAAGGGAGCTTTGAAGCTGGACTAGATGTCATGAATGAACGGCTTCCTGCCTTTGGCATCGATTCTTCTCTGACAGTTTTGCGAGATGGGTCAGGCATATCACCTATTAACCTTGTTTCTGCCAATCAGTTCACATTATTTTTAGCAAACATTCAAAAAGAAAAGTGGTTTAAGACCTTTGAACATGCGCTTCCGTTAGCTGGGGCAAGTGAACGAATGGTCGGAGGGACGTTAAGGAACAGATTAAAAGAACCTGCTACACTAGAAAAAGTACGTGCCAAAACAGGCTCATTAACTACAGTCAGTACACTTTCTGGATACATTGACACGAAGAGCGGAAAGACAATCGCTTTTTCCATTTTATTAAATCATCTTGTTGATGACGAAAAGGGGAAAGAGATAGAAGACCACATTGTCAACATTTTAGCTGAGAATCTTTAGATAGAGAAGGAGAACCATCATGACGTTAGATAACAATCAATCTTTAGTAAAAACCATGTCCATTTTTCTCGTCCCGCTTTTGCTTAGCAATATTTTGCAATCAATCGGACAGCTTGTATCCATCGTTCTTGTCGGCAGATGGATCGGAGAGGATGCAGTAGCTGCCATTTCTGCATTCTTTCCGCTTTTCTTTTTACTCGTTTCTTTTTCCATTGGAATTGGATCGGGTAGTTCAATCCTGATCGGACAAGCGTATGGAGCAAAAAATGAACAGAGATTAAAAGAAATTATCGGCACGACGCTTTCATTCACTTTTTTGATCGGTCTTTCTTTAGCAATCATTGGAGGTTTTTTCGCCACGGACATCTTAAACCTCATGGGGACACCTGCGAATATCGTGGAAGAAAGTGCGGCTTATGCCAGAATTCTATTCATCTCAATGCCCATCTTATTTCTTTATTTTGTTTACACAACCTTCCTGCGAGGAACTGGGGATTCGAAAACACCTTTTTATTTCTTAATGATTAGTACAGCAACGAATATTTTAATGCTGCCAATTTTATTATTTGGCTGGCTCGGACTGCCGGCGTTCGGTTTATACGGCGCTGCGTATGCTTCTGTAATTTCAACCATTGTGACGTTTACTATTCTACATATCTACTTATATAAGACAAAGCACCCGCTTCGCATTGATGCATCGGTTAGAAAGCATTTATTGATGAAAGGGGATTTACTAAAAACATTATTAAAACTCAGCATTCCATCGAGCATTAATATGATTCTCATTTCCTTATCAGAAATTGCCGTTATTTCTTTCGTCAATGATTATGGGTCACAGGCGAC
The DNA here is from genome assembly GCF_009937765.1 of Bacillus pumilus. Taxonomy (NCBI): domain Bacteria; kingdom Bacillati; phylum Bacillota; class Bacilli; order Caryophanales; family Bacillaceae; genus Bacillus; species Bacillus pumilus. Next base: position 3,542,593 of record NZ_CP047089.1, read on the forward strand.
TGCTGCGTATGGCGTTGTCAATCAAGTTGTGAGCTATGTGCAGATGCCGGCGGTAAGTCTCGGCATTGCAGTCTCGATCTTTGCAGCTCAATTCATCGGTGCAGGGAATATCAACCGCTTGAAAGATGTAATAAAAATCGGGTTAGGGCTCAATTTCGCCATAGGCGGATTCATTATTATCATCGTTTATCTCTTTGCACCACAGATTTTATCTATCTTTTTAACAGATTCTAAGACGATTGACATTGCCTATAGCTTAGTCGTCATTACATTATGGAGTTATCTTATTTTTGGAACAGCCCAAATTGTTGCTGCCACGATGAGAGCAAGTGGAACAGTTTTATGGCCAACGATCTTTAGTATTTGCTCCATCTGGCTTGTAGAAGTACCAGTTGCTTATGTGTTATCGCACTACACATCCCTTGGTATCAAGGGCATATGGATTGGCTACCCTGCGGCTTTCTTTGTGAACTTACTCCTTCAATATGGCTACTATCAGCTGGTCTGGAAGAAAAAACAGATTGTTGCGCTTGTGCAGTCATAATGTAAACGTGTGAAACAGCATATACATACGAAGATTTATCACTTTTCAGGAGGTGTGATCTTCTATGTTTCTGAATCAAAGAAGTGAACTGAGCTCGTACAATATCGGTGATTTTTCTTATGCTGGACCAGATTTCCAAGTGCTGACATGGGGGGAAGGAACGACACTAACCATTGGAAAGTTTTGTTCCATTGCAAACGAAGTGAAAATTTTTCTTGGTGGTGAACACCGGACAGATTGGGTCACAACGTATCCGTTTAATCAAATTTTCAAAGAAGCTGCCCACATCAAAGGACATCCCAAATCAAAAGGAGATGTGCAAATAGGACACGACGTGTGGATTGGATATGGAGCGACGATTATGTCAGGAGTATGTATAGGAAACGGTGCAGTAATTGGAGCAAATAGTGTGATCACAAAAGATGTGCCGTCATATGCCATAGCTGCAGGTAATCCGCAAAAGCTCATGAAATACCGATTTTCATCTGAAACAATTGAAAAACTTCAGTTATTAGAATGGTGGAATTTAGAGTTTACCATCATCCAATCTATTTTTCACCTCTTACAATCTGATGATATTGAACAATGTATAAAAGTCATAGGAGACATAAAAAAGAAAGGCTGAAAAGCCTTTCTTTTTTCGTTTAGCTAAGCCGAATGATGGTCAAGGTAGCACCTGCAGCACCGCCTCCTCCAACTAAAATAGCTGTGACAACTGCCCCAAAAAACTGCAGTGAAATGGTGCTTCCAGCTGTTAAATTAACAATAACAGTGTTGTTGATAAATGAAGTTGAGATAACAGGTGATTGAACAGAACCAGAAATAGTAGTTGCTCCATTTAAAAGCAAACGTGTACTAATCAAAAGAGCTGTAGTGGTGTTGACTTGATACGTAATATAATATTTACCAGTTTGCAGAACGGTAAAAACAGTACTTGTGCCGTTTGCCGTAAAACCAGTAATGTTTTGAAAGTTTGGCAGAGGAATATTCGTTCCACCGGCTACAGTAACAATGGTAGGTCCAGAACTATTAGCAGCATAAAGTGCAGTATCTGTAAAACCACCTGTTCCAGTAGCTCCCGTAGGTCCGGTTGAACCAGTGATTCCGGTAGCCCCTGTAGGCCCAGTGGCCCCAGTAGATCCGGTGGCACCAGTCGGACCAGTTGGTCCAGTGCTACCTGTGGAACCAGTAGATCCGGTATCTCCTGTAACCCCAGTAGGTCCGGTTGAACCAGTGATTCCTGTCGCTCCAGTGATTCCTGTAACACCAGTCGGACCGGTTGCACCAGTGATACCCGTAGCTCCAGTTGCACCAGTGATACCCGTAGCCCCAGTAGGTCCGGTTGAACCAGTAATTCCTGTGGCACCAGTAGGTCCGGTTGAACCAGTAATTCCTGTGGCACCAGTGATACCAGTCGCTCCAGTAGATCCAGTTGCACCAGTGATCCCCGTGGCACCCGTAGATCCGGTAGCACCAGTGATACCTGTGACGCCAGTAGGTCCGGTTGAACCTGTGATTCCCGTGGCACCCGTAGATCCGGTAGCACCAGTAATTCCTGTGGCCCCAGTAGCTCCAGTTGCACCAGTGATTCCTGTAGCGCCAGTAGGTCCAGTTGCACCAGTGATCCCCGTGGCCCCAGTAGTTCCGGTTGAACCAGTAATTCCTGTGGCACCAGTGATTCCTGTAACACCAGTCGGACCGGTAGCACCAGTGATTCCTGTGGCACCAGTGATTCCTGTGACGCCAGTCGGACCAGTTGCACCAGTGATCCCCGTGGCACCAGTAGGTCCGGTTGAACCAGTAATTCCTGTGGCACCAGTGATTCCTGTAACACCAGTCGGACCGGTTGCACCAGTGATTCCTGTGGCACCAGTTGGTCCAGTTGCACCAGTGATTCCTGTGACGCCAGTCGGACCAGTTGCACCAGTGATCCCCGTGGCACCAGTAGGTCCGGTTGAACCAGTAATTCCTGTAACACCAGTCGGACCGGTTGCACCAGTGATTCCTGTGGCACCAGTTGGTCCAGTTGCACCAGTGGTCCCCGTGGCACCAGTAGATCCGGTTGAACCAGTGATTCCTGTAGCGCCAGTAGGTCCGGTTGAACCAGTAATTCCTGTGGCACCAGTAGGTCCGGTTGAACCAGTAATTCCTGTGGCACCAGTGATACCAGTCGCTCCAGTAGATCCAGTTGCACCAGTGATACCAGTCGCTCCAGTAGATCCAGTTGCACCAGTGATCCCCGTGGCTCCAGTAGGTCCAGTTGCACCAGTGATCCCCGTAGCCCCAGTAGGTCCGGTTGAACCAGTAATTCCTGTGGCACCAGTAATTCCTGTGGCACCAGTAGGTCCGGTTGAACCAGTAATTCCTGTGGCACCAGTGATACCAGTCGCTCCAGTAGATCCAGTTGCACCAGTGATCCCCGTGGCACCCGTAGATCCGGTAGCACCAGTAATTCCTGTGGCACCCGTAGATCCGGTAGCACCAGTGATACCTGTGACGCCAGTAGGTCCGGTTGAACCTGTGATACCTGTTGCACCAGTAGGTCCTGTTGCACCAGTGATTCCTGTGGCTCCAGTAGGTCCGGTAGCACCTGTGATACCTGTGGCTCCAGTCGGACCGGTAGCACCAGTGATTCCCGTGGCTCCAGTAGGTCCGGTAGCACCTGTGATTCCTGTGCTGCCAGTAGATCCGGTAGTACCAGTGATACCTGTGACGCCCGTAGGACCAGTTGAACCAGTGATACCTGTGACGCCAGTAGGTCCGGTAGCACCTGTGATTCCTGTAGAACCAGTCGGACCAGTTGGTCCAGTGCTACCCGTGGCACCCGTAGGTCCGGTTGAACCAGTAATTCCTGTGGCACCCGTAGATCCGGTTGAACCTGTGCTACCCGTTGCACCCGTAGATCCAGTTGAACCTGTGCTACCCGTTGCACCCGTAGATCCAGTTGCACCAGTGATTCCTGTGGCTCCAGTAGGTCCGGTAGCTCCTGTGATACCTGTGGCTCCAGTCGGACCGGTAGCACCAGTGATTCCCGTGGCTCCAGTAGGTCCGGTTGCACCAGTGATTCCTGTAGAACCAGTCGGACCAGTTGGTCCAGTGCTACCCGTGGCACCCGTAGATCCAGTTGCACCAGTGATACCTGTGGCACCAGTAGGTCCGGTAGCACCAGTGATACCTGTGGCACCAGTAGGTCCGGTTGCACCAGTGATACCTGTTGCACCAGTAGGTCCGGTAGCTCCTGTGATACCTGTGACGCCAGTAGGTCCGGTAGCACCAGTGATTCCCGTGGCTCCAGTAGGTCCGGTAGCACCAGTGATTCCTGTAGAACCAGTCGGACCAGTTGGTCCAGTGCTACCCGTCGCACCCGTAGATCCGGTTGCACCAGTGATTCCCGTGGCACCCGTAGATCCAGTTGCACCAGTGATTCCTGTGGCTCCAGTAGGTCCGGTAGCTCCTGTGATACCTGTGGCTCCAGTCGGACCGGTAGCACCAGTGATTCCCGTGGCTCCAGTAGGTCCGGTAGCACCAGTGATTCCTGTAGAACCAGTCGGACCAGTTGGTCCAGTGCTACCCGTGGCACCCGTAGATCCAGTTGCACCAGTGATACCTGTTGCACCAGTAGGTCCGGTTGCACCAGTGATACCTGTTGCACCAGTCGGTCCGGTAGCACCAGTGATACCTGTGACGCCAGTAGGTCCAGTTGCACCAGTGATACCTGTTGCACCAGTAGGTCCGGTAGCTCCAGTGATACCTGTGACGCCAGTAGGTCCGGTAGCACCAGTGATTCCCGTGGCTCCAGTAGGTCCGGTAGCACCAGTGATTCCTGTAGAACCAGTCGGACCAGTTGGTCCAGTGCTACCCGTGGCACCCGTAGATCCAGTTGAACCAGTGATACCTGTTGCACCAGTAGGTCCGGTAACACCAGTGATTCCTGTGCTGCCAGTAGATCCGGTAGTACCAGTGATACCTGTGACGCCCGTAGGACCAGTTGAACCAGTGATACCTGTGACGCCCGTAGGACCAGTTGCACCAGTGATACCTGTGACGCCCGTAGGTCCGGTAGCACCAGTGATTCCTGTTGCACCAGTCGGACCGGTAGCACCAGTGATTCCCGTGGCTCCAGTAGGTCCGGTAGCACCAGTGATTCCTGTAGAACCAGTCGGACCAGTTGGTCCAGTGATACCTGTTGCACCAGTAGTTCCGGTTGCACCAGTGATACCTGTTGCACCAGTCGGTCCGGTAGCACCAGTGATACCTGTGACGCCAGTAGGTCCAGTTGCACCAGTGATACCTGTTGCACCAGTAGGTCCGGTAGCACCAGTGATTCCTGTAGAACCAGTCGGACCAGTTGGTCCAGTGCTACCCGTGGCACCCGTAGATCCAGTTGAACCAGTGATACCTGTTGCACCAGTAGGTCCGGTAACACCAGTGATTCCTGTGCTGCCAGTAGATCCGGTAGTACCAGTGATACCTGTGACGCCCGTAGGGCTCGACTTGCATGTATTAGGCACGCCGCCAGCGTTCGTCCTGAGCCAGGATCAAACTCTCCGAGGTATGCAGGATGCATATCACACATGCGTTGCTACACGATGTAGCGAACTTAGCATGTGATCATCTCCTGCCTCGTCAGTGTTTGACTGACTACCTATGAAACATCATAGGATTTTTTTATAAAAACTCGAATTAACAGGTACGTTTTGTCTTGTTTAGTTTTCAAAGATCATCTTCGCCGTCTCTCAGAGGCGACTTTATTAATATAACATTCTATCAAGATAAAGTCAACAACTTTTTTCTTTATGTTATTTAATAACCGCGCTGTTTTAGCGGCGAATACAAATATAACACCTTTTGAGAGAGGAAACAAGTATTTTTTCTAAATAATTTATTTTCCCTTATCTCTACCTATATAATCATACAAAAATCGATTGTCACAGGAATTCTCTATTGTTGATCTAGAAGGTCTTTAGTATATTTATAATAGAAGAAAACTAAATAACCGCAGGGGGAGCTTTGTGCTGAGAGTGAACACTTGTTGTTCTGACCCTTTGAACCTGTCAGTTAATACTGAAGTAGGAATGTGGATTCATTTGAATACATATGGTGTATTCAACTCGATATGTTTTTCTATGAATAACATACTCATCCTTACACGGTCTCTCCTTGCTCAATTCATGAAAAGGGAGATTTTTTTATGCAGCAATCAAACCAATTGGTACGACTGATGGAAATCGCAATTATGACTTCACTTGCACTTGTATTAGATTACTTATCAGGTCTCTTTTTAAGAATGCCGAATGGCGGATCTCTTGCGCTGATTATGATCCCCGTCATTCTTATGTCTATTAGATGGGGAATATCAACCGGGTTTATCATTGGCGTGCTTATTGCAGGCCTTCAGCTAATGAATGGCCCTATTATCGCTACACCAGTTCAAGGATTCCTCGATTATTTCGTCGCATCTGTTGTCATTTCCCTAAGCGGCCTATTTGCTGGATTGATTAAAAAAGCCATTCAGGATCAAAAGCGAAAGCAGCAATTCTTCTATATTACTTTATCCGTATTTGTTGCAAGTTTCTTCAGACTGTTGACATTCTTTATTTCTGGTGTTGTTTTCTTTTCTCAGTATGCACCAAAAGGAACGCCAGGTTGGGTTTACTCTTTAATTTATAACAGCACATATATGGTTCCTTCATTTATTATTTGCAGTATCGTTCTTTGCATACTCATACCAAGTGCATCTCGTTTGGTTTTTCCTCACAAAAAATAACTGGCTGATTTCAGCTGGTTATTTTTTTATGCATAAATTGCCGCTCTATGGAATCTATTAATAGTAGAAGATTTCATGTTGGAGGTACATCAATGAACCCTTACTCCATTATGCTGTGCTGTTATATTCTCAGTCTTGCTTATTTTTTGGCAGGTTTCTATGAAGCTTTAAAGATAGCAGGAATAAAAGGAAAAGTAGAAGCTTCTCCTCTTATCTCTTATATGTTGCTAGCGGTGCTTTTCACATTTTTCTCTCATTATTATTGGAAGCTGACGATTTAATTCGGTGTAGATGGTCATTTAATACAGGTAGCTCCCACCCGTACCCTATTTCATCATGCTTCTCGCCAGCCAGCTCGAACTGGCTGGTAACGACAAAATGAGGTTGAAGCTTTTGATAAAAATGCTTTGCCGAGTTTTGTTCAAATACCCACAGTAGTATATTTTGATACCCTTTCTCTATTAAATAACGCACTCCTTCTGCAATTAAAGCAATTCCTGCTCCTGATCTCTGTTTCTTTTGCAATAAATAGATCGCGTAAAGTTCTCCATCATATGTTGGATACCTCTCATCACGTTGTTTTCCAAAAGAAGCAAAACCAAATACCCCCTCGGCATCTTCTGCGACAAACGTCCCTTCAAGTGACATTCTTCTCCAGCTCTCTTCTCGCTCTTCTATTTTTAAACCATCCAAATAATCCTGATTGATAATACCTTGATAAGTCGTCTGCCAGCTCTTCACATGTATTTCGGCGATTTTAGGAATATCTTGTTGTACAGCATGTCTCACCTTCATCCGCGCCACTCCTTCTCATTTTTTCACCATATCTTTATTATGATAAATTCCTATTTCCTAAAATTCAACCAGTAAAGGATATCCGTTGACATTTTGTCAACACACCTTTATATTGAGTACGACTTCTTCTATAGAAGAGTTGATACATCATACAAAGGATGGCGTAAAATGGATTCTAAAACAACTGAGCTTGGGACTCTTTTAATGGAAAGATTGCAACAACGTTCTTTATCTTTAAGAGAGCTCAGCACATACACAGAAATTGATAAAGCGACACTGTCTCGAATCATGAACGGAAAAAGAAAACCAACTTTGAATCATCTGCAGCGGCTTTCAGATTCTCTCAACCTATCATTAGATCAACTATTAGCTGCTGCTGGGTTTCCAATCAAAAACGAAAAGGTACATAGTGATACGTTCATCCAAGCGGTAGAAGAGATCGAAACAACACTGAAAGATCAGGAGGTCTATGACGGTACATTTAGTCAGACGAAATTGAAACAAAAGCTAAACGAATATGAGACCTATAGCCAAACAAACGAGGGAAAAGAAACGATCTCGGCAAAGTTTGAGAAAAAGATGGAGACGCTAAACGGCATCGGACCATTCCTTCAGCATTTGAAAGACATGTACAGCTTATTCATGACCGGACGAGGTACTTCTCGAGAATTAATGCTGATGGGGGGCGCGCTCCTTTATTTCATTATGCCTGTTGATTTAATACCAGATTATATTTTTCCGATCGGCTACATTGATGATGCTGCGGCTGTGAAAATCGTCATAGACCAGCTGACAAATAGGTAACAGGAAAAGAAGCTATGAAAAAACAGTACAGCATTGACTTCATCCTTTTACTCACTGTCATTTGTTTCTTTGTCATCAGCCTGATAGCTGTATATAGCGGATCGGGGCAGTATGAAACGCAGGATATGTTTTATTTCGTCAAAAGACAAATCTTCTGGTATATCGTCGGCTTTGGTCTCATGGCCATAGCTGCATACTTTGATTATGAATTGCTTGAGCGTTTATCTTTTCGGTTATTTGCAGGTGGTATTTTTCTCATTATTCTTGTGCACTTTTTTGGAACGAGTCAAAACGGTTCGCAAAGGTGGATCAGCTTCGGTTCAATCAAAGTTCAGCCATCAGAGTTCATGAAAATTTTTATGATCTTGCTTCTAGCGGCTGTGCTGAACCAATACAAGCATCAGCGATTCTCGTTTAAAGAAAGTATCATTCCTACAAGTAAAGTCGTTTGCTGGACCGTTGTTCCTTTTTTCCTCATTTTAGTTCAGCCTGATTTAGGGACAGCGCTCGTCGTATTATCTATCGCCTTTACACTAATGCTTGTTTCAGGGATTTCTAGCAAGATGATGGCCGCATTAACGGCTTCTTTTCTGGCATTTCTTTCATTTTTGGTCTACTTACACAACGAACATTTTGAGCATTTCACAAAAATCATTAAGCCACATCAGCTTGATCGCATTTATGGCTGGCTCTCTCCCGATGAATTTGATTCAACATACGGGTATCAGCTGAAACAATCGATGCTCGGTATTGGATCAGGTCAATTATCAGGAAGCGGTTTTACAAAGGGGCATCAAGTACAAGGCGGTAATATCCCTGAAGCGCATACGGATTTTATCTTTGCCGTCATTGGTGAGGAGTTTGGTTTTATCGGCGCCTCCCTTTTAATGTGTTTGTACTTGATGATGATTTACCGAATTATTCATGTGGCTATGCACGCGAATACGCTTTATGGTTTGTACATATGTGCGGGTGTCGTTGGACTGATCGTGTTTCAAGTTTTCCAAAACGTAGGAATGACAATTGGATTAATGCCTGTAACAGGACTCGCGCTTCCTTTTATCAGCTATGGAGGCAGTGCGCTACTCACTAACATGATTGCCATTGGCCTCGTGTTTAGTGTCAATATCAGATCATCATCCTATATGTTCGGAGACAATTGGAATTGAAGATGGTAACATTTTTTCTATCTCATCTCAAAAGAGTCGACCTCGTTCTTGTTGGAACAATTGCGTTCCTCTGTTTATTTGGTTTACTGATGGTGTACAGTGCTAGTTATCCTTTAGGAGAAGTGAAGTATGAGAAAGGCAGCTATTTCTTTATTAAACAATGGCAATGGCTCCTGATTGGAGGATTCTTTTTCTTCATTGCTGCTCTTTTCCCTTATCAGATTTATCGTAAATGGATCAAGTGGCTTGTCATGCTGTCATTGCTATGTCTCATTCTAGTTCTGCTTCCTGGAATCGGTGTTGTGAAAAACAATTCTCAGCGATGGATTCAGCTGGGCTCTCTTATGCTCCAACCTTCTGAAGCTGTGAAACTAGTGATGGTGATTTATTTTGCCTATGTGTACGCGAAAAAACAGGCGTACATTACCTCTTTTAAAAGAGGTGTAATGCCGCCACTGATCCTTTTAAGTTTTGTTTTTTTATTCATCTTAAAACAGCCTGATTTAGGCACAGCTGTGTCTATTTTATTAAGCTGCGGCATTATTTTATTGTGCGCTGGACTGAAAACGCGCCATCTCATTTTACTAGGATCGATTGCCGCAGCAGGCATCACTTTTTTTGCAGTGACAGCTCCATACCGTTTGAAGCGGCTGACTTCTTTTCGTGATCCTTTTCAGTATGAAGATGGAGATGGCTATCAGCTCATTCATTCGTATCTCGCCATGAATTCAGGCGGGCTGACAGGGAATGGCTTAGGAGGGAGCATTCAAAAGCTAGGCTTTCTTCCTGAAGCCCATACGGATTTTATTATGGCCATTATCAGTGAAGAGCTGGGCATCATGGGGGTGTTGATTGTGATGGGCGCATATCTACTCATCATGTATCGCGCAATGCGAATTGTGCATGCTTTACAAGACCCTTTTGGAAAACTGTTAACGATTGGGCTTACGTTTCAGATCATACTCCAAGCCGTCTTTAATTTAGGCGCTGTCTTTGGTCTTCTTCCGATCACAGGCATTCCGCTTCCCTTCATTAGTTATGGCGGCTCCTCCCTAGTGTTCATGATGATATCTGCTGGTATTCTCGTAAATCTTTCTTCATATGTAAATAGGAATCCATACTGGGCACATGCCAAATAGACACCTTCTGATGGAAGGTGTCTATGATTTTATTCTTCTATTTGAGTATCAGCGATCTCTTTTTTTCTTGGTTGTTTGATTTCATTCGTTAGTTCCTGAATGCTTTGCTTCACATTGCCTTTTCCGGAAAAGTTCTCAATAATTTCTTTGACATCAATTCCAGAGGATGCTTTCAGACTTTCTTGTAGACTGGACATGAGGTTTGTAGCATAGCCAGTGACTTTATTGGCTCCGCTACCTTCTCCGTTACCTCCCGTATCCACAACCGTAATTTTATCAATATTAGAAAGTGGTGCAGATACTTGCTTCGCATATTCAGGAAGCATTTTCACGATCATATCAAGGATCGCTGCCTGACCATACTGTTCAAATGCTTCAGCGATTTTCTCTTTCGTTTCTGCTTCCGCAAGACCTTTCAGTCTAATGACCTCTGCTTCAGTTTCCCCTTTCGCACGATCCGCTTCCGCTTTGGCAAGCCCGTCAATTCGGACTTTCTCAGCTTCTGCTTTTGCCATTGCTTCAATGCTGTATTTCTTAGCATCCGCTTCTGCAAGGCGTTTCGCTTTTTCCGCTGCAGCTGACTGCTCAACAGCATAACGGTCTGCATCTGCTTTCTTTTTCACTTCAGAATCGTATTGACGCTCACGACGCTGAATCTCTTTTTCTTCTAATTCAATTTGCTTCTGTCGTTCAATGATCTTTACTTGCATTTCTTGTTCAGTTACGTGCTGACGATTACGAGCTGTTTCAAGATCGTACGCTTGGTCGGCGCTTGCTTTTGCTGTATCTTGTTCACGTCTGAATTCTGCTCTTTTCAGCTCATTGATTTTTTCTGCTTCAGCGATTTCAGTAGCACGCTCAAGCTCAGATTTCTTCGCATCTTTATCTGCTTCTGCACGTTTGATACGTGTTTCTTTATCTGCTTCTGCTGTCGCAATATCTGCATCGCGTTTCACTTGGGCAATTCTTGGTTTACCTAGTGATTCTAAATAGCCATTTTTATCACGGACATCTTTGATGGTAAACGATACAATGACGAGGCCCATTTTTGCTAAGTCTTGAGAAGCGACACGCTGTACTTCTTGAGAAAATTTCTCTCTGTTTTTATAAATCTCTTCAACTGTCATTGACCCTAAAATGGAGCGAAGGTGTCCTTCTAGTACTTCTCTCGCTTCGTTTTCGCGGTCTTCTTTTGTTTTACCTAAAAACTGCTCGGCAGCAGTAGCAATTTCTTCAATCGATCCACCAATTTTAATGATGGCCGTTCCGTCTGCCATGACTGGTACACCTTGTTCAGTATAGACTTCAGGCGTTGAAACATCTAGCTTGCTAGATAGTAAGCTGAGCGGCTCTGCTTGTTGAAAAACAGGGAGTACAAAGGTACCTCCACCTCTTACAATCTTAATCTTGTTTCCACCTTCATCGACGTGGACATTTTTACTTCCGAGGTAACTTCCTGTGACGATTAATGCTTCATCTGGACCAGCTGTCCGGTATTTCGAAACAAATACACCAATAAGTGCAATTAAAATCACAAGCACAATTCCAATAATAATTAAAATAGTTGTTCCTGGCATAGCATTCCCTCCTAGATTTCTTCATCTGGTATAACTGATAAGACGCCTTTGTTCACTTCGACGACCAGCACCCGGGTTCCATATGGAATCTCCTCTTCGTCGAAACTGACAGCAGGCTTTGAGATTTTCCCGCTATTACTAATTAACAGCACTTCTCCAAACCCGTCTTTTGGAACAGATACAATGATCTCCCCAGTCCTTCCTTTTAAGTCGGCCTCCGTATATGAGAGAGATTCTTCAGCAGAGGAAAGCGGGACTAAGACAAAGACATTCAAACAAGTCACAAGTACCACCGCGAGGACGGCAGATAAGACTGCGCCAAGTCCACTCCCTACAATCGCTGTTTTTTCAGAGATAAATCCTCCAGCCGAGAAAAAGGTAAGAAATGCGAGGATTAATGTTGGTTGAAGGAATGGAACAGGAATCGCTTCAAACAATCCATCAAACACATCGCCGAAAAAGACGAAAACAAGTGTCAGGATTCCTGATATCATCAATATGTATAAATATAGCGTCTGAAGTGGCAGCCCAAACACATCCATCTTCCTCACCCTTTCTTCATGAAATGAATAGCCTTTGTTTCATTTAGACCATGCCCACCTCCAATGTATTCCTTCTAACAGGTAATACGAACCACTTTTGTAAAGGTTTCAAATTTCCTCACAATTCTTCAAAGGAATTCAAGGATAGCTCAAGAATGATTGTCATGTACCAGTATGTTAAAATTTGATCTTGAGGTGATGAAAATGAGTTTATTACATGATGCAAGACAAGAATTGTGGCAAGAGTTGCAAGGTTTGAACGAAGAACAATTGAATCAAAAATTATCTGATGATACTTGGAGTATTCAAGAGGTGGCAGATCATTTAAAAAAGATGGACCTCGTGGCAGCAAAACATCTAGCTGCTGAAGGAAAAAAAGCACCGATTAAAGAATATGAGCCAAAGCCGGTGGAAATGGCAGAGGATCGTTCTAGAAAAGCGACTGCGCCTAGTATTGTTGAACCTGAGCGCAAGCATGTGACACCTACACACCTAAAAGATGAGCTTGATACAGCACGTGAGCAGCTCAATCAAATTCTATCAACGTTTACTGAGGATGATTTCAAGCGTGTCATTGCACACCCTGTGTTTGAAGAATTATCTCTTAAGCAATATCTTGATTTTATCGGCGCACATGAAAAACGCCATATCCATCAAATCAAAGAAATTAAAGAACAGCTATAAGACATAAAAAGACTCCCTTTTGGGAGGCTTTTTTCATTGTTACACTGTTTTAGGTGTTAGATCAAAACAGCGAGCATAAATCCAGTTGTACGCTTTTTCGTTTAGATCTCTTGGGTTTCCAATGGTTTGCGGATCTTTCATTGCTTCTTTAGATAAGCGGTCAATCATCTCTTTTGATACACCTTGCTCTTCTAATGAAGGAACCTCTAGGTCTTCCACTAAATCATACATCCAGTTCACAGCAGCTTTGGCTGCTTCCTCTGTTGACATTCGGCTAGTATCAATACCAAATGCTTGCGCGATACGAGCAAATTTTTCGGGATACCCCTTCCAATTATACTCCATGACTGGTCCCATCATTGCTGCTACACACTGACCGTGCGCTACAGGAATCATTCCTCCGAGTGTTTGACTCATCGCGTGTGCAGCGCCAGCTGATTCGCTTCCATAAGAAAGCCCGGCAAGCATTGCGGCTTGTGCCATTCCATATCTGGCTTCTATGTCCTCACCATCGGCAAAGGCACGGCGAATATAATGAGCTGCATATTCAATGGCCATGAGCGCGACCGCATCTGTAATAGGCTGAGCAAATTTCATTGTATAGCATTCAATCGCGTGTGCAAGTGCATCAATTCCAGTCATTGCTGTCACATGAGGCGGCATGGATACATGGAGCTCTGGATCAATGACTGTGAGGTGTGCTGCAATGAGCGGGCCACCTGTGTTGAATTTGAATTCTCTTTCTTCATCTGTGATCACTGCCCACTGCGTCACTTCTGAACCTGTACCAGCCGTTGTTGGAATAGTGGTTAACGGAGGGATTCTATTTTCAAGCGGTTTTTTCCCCTCTGCTGCTTCGTAATCAAGGACTGAGCCTTCATGCGTCGCTTCTACACCGATCGCCTTTGCCGTATCCATTGAGCTTCCGCCGCCTACTGCGACTAATCCATTACAGCCTTCTTTTTCATATAACGCAGAGCCTTCATTCACTAAACGGACTGGCGGGTTTGGCTCTACTTTATCAAATAGAACGACATCGATTTGTGCTTCTTTTAATGAAGCAATGACTGGATTTACCACGCCCGCCAGGTAAATACCCGGGTCTGTTACAAGCAATACCTTTGAAACACCGTATGCTTTTACTTCTTCCCCAACATGTTTCACTGAGCCGATACCATGTTTGATGACAGTCGGAATTTCAAATGTATGGAACTTCTGCATGCTTTCAATTTTCATATTTAATGTCATATAGAATCTCCTCCAAATGTGTGATTTTTATTGAAACCAATGAACCGCTTCGGGTTTTGTATTACGATATACATGCTTCAGCTCTGTATATTCCTCGAGCCCGGTGCGTCCTAACTCACGTCCTAGACCTGATTGCTTATATCCACCCCAAGGTGCTTGAGCAAAATAAGGATGGAAATCATTGATCCAAACTGTGCCCAATCTTAATTGACGAGCGACTCTTTCGGCCTTGCTGATATCAGTAGACCACACGGCCCCTGCTAATCCATAAATCGTATCGTTTGCCAGCTCAATTACTTCTTCCTCTGTACGGAAGGATTCAACTGTCAATACTGGGCCAAAGACTTCTTCTTGGACAATCCGCATCTCTGACGTGCAGCCTGAGAAAATCGTTGGCAAGTAGAAGAACCCATTTGAAAGCTCCTCTGCGTCAGGTCTTTTTCCACCTGTTTCTAATTTGGCGCCTTCATCTAGCCCAATGCTGACGTATTTTTCTACTTTTTCTCGATGCTCAGCTGAGATGAGTGGGCCGCTTTGGGTTTCTTCATCAAAGCCGCTTCCTAGCTTGATTTTTTTCGTCCGCTTCACCAGTTCTTCTAGAAATTCATCATGAATGGATTCTTCCACTAGCAAACGTGAACCTGCTGAACATACTTGCCCTGCATGGAAAAACACAGCATTCATTGCCTGGTCAACCGCTACGTCTAAATCAGCATCTTGAAACACAATATTCGGATTCTTTCCGCCAAGCTCAAGGGCTATTTTTTTCACATTCCCGCTGGCTCCCTGCATAATTTTCTTGCCTGTTTCAATACCGCCTGTAAATGAAATCAAATCGACTTGATCATTCACAGCAAGCTCATCACCAACCGTTGCACCTGGTCCAAGGACTAGGTTTGCCACTCCTGATGGAATGCCCGCTTCTTCCATGAGTTTGAATACTTTGATCGTGGTGAGCGGTGTGATTTCACTTGGCTTTAATACGATGGTATTCCCCGCCGCAAGAGCAGGAGCGATTTTCCAGCTTGCTTGAAGCAATGGATAATTCCAAGGAGTAATTTGCCCGCATACACCAACAGCCTCCCTGACCAATTCGCTTTTCGAGTTCGGAATTGGTGATGCAATGATTTCCCCGCCATCTTTGTCAGCAAGCCCTGCATAATATTGGAACACGTTCGCAATATCGTCCATATCTGCTTTGCTTTCCTCTAATGTTTTGCCTGTATCAAGCGATTCCAATTTGGCTAGTTCATCAAGATCACGTCTAATCAATTCAGCCATCTTAAACACCATATTTCCTCTTTCAATTCCAGGCAAGTTTGCCCAGTCACCTTGATCGAAGGCTTTTCTCGCTGCTTTAATGGCGAGCTGCGCGTCATTTCTTGATCCTTCACTCACCTTCGCGATCACTTCTTGATTAAATGGATTGATGATATCCCGCGTGTCGCCGCTTTTGGCGCCAACCCATTGTCCATCTATAAATAGTGTTTGACTCATAGAAGGAACCTCCTCTGATTCTTTTTGGTAAGTTTGTTAAATAAAAATTTAACGTTTTGAACATAATTAACGTATCATGTTCAAATTTTTCTGTCAAAGGGAGATATGCTTCAATTTCTTTTGACATTTCGCATTCTTTCTTTAACATATAGTCCATAAAGATTTTTTTGAACGTACTGAATTCTCTTAATAGAAAGCAGGGACAAGATGAAAAAGCAGGAACAGCCACAAGCAGAAGAACGTATTTTAGCTGCTAAAGATCTAGTCATTGATTCAATAGCTGAAACGATGGATCTCTATGGGATTACTCGAAGTGCTGGTATTCTCTATGGGACCATGTATTTAAATGAGGAAATGACACTGGATGAAATGCGTGAAGAGCTGCAAATGAGTAAGCCTAGTATGAGTACGGGTGTCAAAAAACTGCAAGACATGAATATTGTCAAAAAGACCTTTCACCGCGGCCGAAGAAAACATAGCTTTGTTGCTGAAAAAGACTTTTTTAAGTTTTTCATGAACTTCTTTCCGCAAAAATGGGAACGAGAGGTCGAGGTGAATTTAGCGGCAATTGAAGAAGCGCAAGTGCGGCTTCAAGAGGTAGCTCACGATGATCAGTTGGAGGCACATATAAGAGAGGAAGCCCAGCAGCTCATTGAGCAGCTTGAAAGCTCAAAATCCTATTATGACTGGCTGAGACGATTAGCGAACTCTGTTCATTCAGGGGAAATCTTTGACTATATCCCAATTAATCAGAAAGAAAAATAGACAATGTGTGTGCGTTTTAAAGGTTGAATTTTATAGGAGGATTGATTATAATAAATTATGTCGTAACACATCGGGGCATTAGCTCAGCTGGGAGAGCGCTACGCTGGCAGCGTAGAGGTCAGCGGTTCGATCCCGCTATGCTCCATAACGAAAAGCCATTCTTGAGAATTCAAGGATGGTTTTTTTATGTATTTATTTCTTAAAGCTCTGATTGTTCTTTGTTTTTTCTTAAGCCTAATATTTTTATGATGCGGTACGTGATCACAGAGACATAAGCCGTGATGAGTATGATTGTGTAAGACAAAGGAAAATCGCTTGTCATACCGTGATAAATGAAATAGATGAGCAGCACTGACAGTATGATGACTTGGAACAGTTCCTTTTTCATTTTACTCTCCCCTCATGATAGTGATTTGGTCGATTATATCATAAATGATGTCATTTTTTGTTAACTATCAGCAAGGGAAAATCCATTCTCCTGCTGATAGCACTTTATGAATCATCACTTTTTCAACAATTGTTCCATTTTGTTCCTCGTCTTCGGACCGTATATACCGTCTGCCGCTAGACCATTCATGAGCTGGAACCGTTTGACCGCATTCGCCGTTTTTGGTCCATAATAGCCATCAATCCCGTTGTTTTTTGCCCCTTTGTCTGGGTAGAAATAGAGGGAGGATAAGGCTTTTTGCACGGCCGTGACTTGTGATCCTTTTGTTAAGGGCTTGGTTATTTTTAAGATGCCAGATGGCAAGATGACTGACTTTTCAGATGTACTTGTTTTAGATTTTATCGAACCATTTTCTAATAGCTTTTCAAGTGGCTTTGTCTTAATTGGCTTTTCAGAAACTTTGTTTGATAAAAATGACACCAAGAAAGGTCGTTTACCCGCTTGAAGCTGTGTTAAAGTCAAACTGCCCATCATTTCAAGGTGTGGGTAATCCTTAAAACTCTTCCAGTCTCCGCCCCACGAAAATCCTAGTGATTTCCCGATTTGCGCTACTCGGCGCCATTTCTCGTTAACTGTCCAAAGCGCTTTTTTTCCATCCGCACTTAATAGAACATAATCAATCGCTAAACCATAGTTGTGATTTGATTGACCACCTTTAGCGTTGGTGACAATCTTCCCAGGAGCGGTACGACCTTGAGCGTAAAGCTTATTTTGTTCTGCAAACGAACGGTAGCCAGAAGTAATCTGAACAAAGATACCTTCTTTGTATGCTTGTTTGATCATTTCAATTGCGCTTTCTTTTACAATCTTGTGAATGCCGGAACCCATATTTCTAATGGAACGGTCTATAAGAGTTTGCAATCCAATTTTTTCAGCCATGTTCTTTCTCCTTTGATTAGTGTATTGAATATTAAAAAAAGCCCCTGCTAAGGGACTTAGAAATTTGTATTTTTTTCTTTTGCTTTTGGTTTTAATAAAGATGTTAATTTTTTGATTGTATTATATGGGGAAGTGATGAACCAACTGACTGCCGCAAAAAGATTGGAGCCTAGACAACTCACAATGATAAATGCTAGTGCGAAATAAAAAACAAGTTGAGTATCTCCGCTCCATTCATTCATGAATTCCGTCTTTCTTAATATAAACACAAAAACAGGATGGAACAAGAAAATTCCTAGTGAATAATCTCCCCACTTTGTCAGAATGCTCTTCTTACTATTTACTGCGATAAGAACAAGCAAACATATCCAAGCTGACAAGAGATAATGAAGGAGTATTTTCATTAAATAACTTTCATCATGAGTCAAAAATCTTTTTATTCCAAAGCTGCCGCGAAATAGCCACTCTAAGTTTGGTGTGAACTCAATCAATAAAATTGTTAATGATCCTGTCACTATGAGTAACACCTTTGCCATTGAGGGTTTTACAATCTTATAAACAGCATTCAAGCTTTCCTTTGTCATAAAAAAGCCAGCAAAAAAGAAGGGTGCAAATGAAATTGTCCTTTGATAACTAAGAGTGTAAGATGTAAAATTCGGATAAACCTCTTTCACTGTATCTACGATCACACCTGTGTACTGGCGTGAAATAAAACAGACAATGAATATTATAATAAAAATACTTAATTTCCCTATTAAACTTAGTCTTAACTTTGATAATCCCCAAGCTAGTGCATACCAAAAGAGCATACTTACGATATACCACAAATGAAATTGCGGCTTACCATAATGAAAGGATAGGGTTTTATATTCTCCTATAAAATAAAGAAACCAGTCAAAAAACGACTGAAATATAATGTATAAAAGAAATAGATTCATCATTTTACTTATTTTCATTCTTTTAGCTAAATACCCACTGATAAAAATAAAAAGCGGCATATGAAAAGCGTAAATAAACACAAAAAGCTGATAATAATTCTGTTTATTGAGTTCTATTAAGTGTCCAAAAACAACTAGAAAAATCAACAAGCCCTTTATATTACTTAATTTCAAATCTTTTTCTAACAACTGGCTTCCCTCCAACTCCAATTTTAGGATATACGAAGAAGGAAGTCAGCGCAACTATACATTTATTTTGTTAGCCCTCTTTGTTTCAGGGTATCTTTTTGTAAATGACCTTTGTAGGTCACATAATTGTTTTTAAACCAAGCGATAATGGCTGTCACCATCGTAAATATGGTGGAACCTGCTACATATAGCGCCTCACCAGCTGTTTGTACTTGCTCCTCACTAATCGGCAGCACCGTCTGCCCAAACATGACAAGCGTTTGATTGATGAGTGCAATAAAAAGAAGCACTGTGCGAATCACAGTGCCTTTGTCGAATGTTTTCATGATGTTTCCTCCTATTTTAAATTCCGTTCAATTTTATCGAGTTTGTCGATGACGACGTCATATTTCTCACTAAACTTTGCTAACACTTCATTTTGTGCCTCGATTTGTGCATTGAGCTTATTTTCTCGTTCCTTCGTTGTGTTGAGAACATAAAACAGAATCCAGCAAAAGAGAACGGCAAATGGGCCTTGTGTCATTAAGTTTTGTACGACATCTACTTCCATTGGAATCACCTTCTTCCCGAGATAAATTATCCACATTGCACCAATTTTTCCATTCCTGATTTACCATCTCAATTGAGATAAGGTAACGTAAGCTGTTCCAACCGTAATGGTTCTTCCAGTATTTTTGGGAGTAATATAAAAGGTTAACTTATCTCCTGCTTTAAATTTTTGTTGAAGGAACATCACATAGACACTGGATGAAATAACTGGATTCCAATTTCCAAAGCGTTGATATTCTGATCCATTCACGTAGCATGAGATAATACTATCTGATCCAACCGGAATATTCGTACTTGTCAAATAAAGTCTTATTAAATATAATCCGCTATTTTTCAAAGTAATTTCAGACCGTGAACGATCATATTCGCCCAAATCATCTGATCTTGTATCTCCAAAAAGTAGTTTTGTTGGAATATTTTCAGAGGCTACAACTGAAGAATTATTCTGATCATATGAATCAACAAAAGAAGTATTTGACATATCCTCCACTGTCAATATCCGTTTCCAGCCTCTGAAAATCCCATCTGTATGAGTAGTGCCATACCAATGGCTATTATCGTAGCTTCGACTCACATGAAATGTTTTACGGTTATTTCCCGTTTCTAAAATATCTACATTAAACCACGAAGCATCGGTCGTGGATGGCATATTCATTGCGTTCGTTCCAGAGACATAATAAAAACCAGAGGGCAGGGTGAGTATATCTGTACCAGTAGGAATAAGCATTCTATTCCCATTCGCCTTCAATAACGGGTGCTCGTTTAACCTCTTCCAACCGCTCCATTCTTGCTGAGTACCCGAAACATCTGTCGTGGAACGATTGATGTACACATCACCTGTATTATTTGCCCCAATAATCCATCCATAGGTATTTTCACTAAAGACTGATAAAGCCCTCATTGAACTTCTTGTCGGAAGGTCGGGGTGTGCTTCATGGATATACCAAGAATGCACGCCTGGTAATTTGATGAGTTTATCCAAAATACTAGGATCGTCTGCATTAATTCTTTCAAAAGCTTTTCCATCGTCAGCAGTAATTTTAGACAGTTGACCTGCATCCCATTTGTTTTTTTCATTTTGAGTCGGCATTTGCCCCCAGTTGATTCCAATGTCTTTTACATAATAGGAAAAATAAAATGCATTGCCTAATGTGTCAATTGCGATTCCTACACCAATATTATTTTGTCCTACAAGCTGGAAGCCTCTTAATGCAGCGTTCCCAATAGCAGGAGAATCAACTACTCCAGATCCTCCTGGGGCATAGAATGAGCAGGCACCTAGCGCTTTAATTTCCTCATAGATACTGCCACCAGCAGGGATATTAATCAATTGGGACCCGTTATCATTTGTCAGTTTATATAGCTGGGATTCATTCCATTTCTTCTTTTCTGAACCAGATATATGAGGATCTATATCCTCTTCATGATGACGGATTTGCGCTAAAAGTTCCGTGTCATTTTCAAGCAATATCTGCATCATATTGTTAAATAACTCTGCATGTGCCTTATCATTTATCTCAAAAGAACGCGGTGTTTTTAAAACCATAATCCTCCCCCTTATACATTACTAATGAAAACAAAGATCCTCGTGAATTTTTATAGTAGTTTTAACTCTTCTATGTCTCGTAATATGTGTGTCATTTGTTTTGTTAAAAATGCAATTTGCTTCTTCAATATTTCAAGATCATTAGGTAAAGGCTTTATTTTAAAACTATTCATATACTCTTGCGTGGCTGTTTCCTCCCATTGATTTTTTTTAGCATCAAATTTTGCAATATACGATTCAACTGGAGGTGGTACATCTGTAAAACCTTCAGGGATATTATCATGTTCATTTAAGAGTTTTTCTTCACCTGGAACATAGATAAATTGATCATCATATTTATAAATCCACATATTATTACCTCCTATAACGTACTAAATTTTATTAAAAACGCAATAAATTCTGTTGGATTTACTGTGTTAGAAGATAATTGCACACACACTCGTCCATCAGTTGTGATCAATGTCCTATGATATTGCGGTGTTCCAGAAGTTCCGAGGCTAGAGGCCACTCCAACGTAATAAACAGGTTGCTTTGGACGGTAGCCTTCAGGTAAAACAAAAACAGGAATTTCCCCTAATGGTCCATCTCTAACAGCTCCATTAATTTCGACTTCTCCTAAAGCGTTTTTACTAAACCGAACCGGTAAAGAACTTGTACTATATAGTTTCCATCCATTTATTATTCTAGGTGTGGTCCACGTTACTTCTTGATCTGCTTCAGTAAGACTACGTCTCCAACCTTGCCAACCTAGATTCAAGTCAAGATAATTTGTAAACATGTTATTTTTATAGTCTATTGCAATAACCCATCCAAACGTACCTCTGTTGTTACTGTCAGATGAAGTAAAATGATAAAAACCGCGAGAAGCCAGTGCTGAGGGATTCTCTTGTACACCAGCAGGAGAATAAAATGTACCAAATGTTTTTCCTGTTTCAGTTAACTTATCTAATAAATTTTCTGTCGCTCCTACAGATACACGTACTCCCCCAGTATCATTTGTAATTTTAATCAACTGGCTTCCATTCCATTTGTTTAAATCCGATATATTTGGTAGAGGCGTCCACGTAATTGTAGTGTGACCAGAATTGTAGTAAAAACTGTAAGAATTCCCAGATATATCTACCGCAAAACCTGCCCCAATATTATCTTGACCTACTATTTGCATACCTCTCAGTGATATATTTGACGATGTTGGAGAATCTTCCACTCCAGGAGCTGCGTAAAATGTACATGTACCTTTATCCTTAATTGCATCAAATATTTTTGAATCCGCTGAGACATTGATAAGCTGCATACCGTTATCTGCAGTTATTTTATAAATCTGCGAGTCATTCCATTTTTTCTTTTCTTCTTCAGATGCATGTGAGTTCGTATCTTGTGTATGGTTGGTAAGCTGCTCTAACAGACCATTGTCGTTTTTAAGCAAGGTTTGAACCATTTCATTAAATAAGTCAGCATGAGCTTTATCAGTCGTTTCAAATGTTTTCGGCTTATTTAGATCCATTTAAATTCCCCCTTTAATAAATATCATCAATCTCAAAAACAAATTCGATGTCGCCGTCTTTTTGTTTGTCTGTCATGGTGCGGACGGCGGTGAATTTGCCGGCTTCGTCGACAAGTGCTAGTTCGTTGATGACTTCTCCTGCAAGTTCTCCTTCGGCGATCGTGCAGGTGTAGCGGATTTTTGCTGGTTCCATGAAGGTAAATGAATCAATCTCTTTTTGGACGAGTTCTTTTTTGAGTTTTTGTTCAGTGCCGTCTAGTGAGATCGGTTTCCCATCCTTCGTCCCGCCATTTCCAAATGCCATTTTGACGACTTTTGTGAGTTTTGTTCCTTCTGCTCTTGCCTTTGCCATTTGTTGACGTGCATATAGTGTTGTTACGGTTAATTGATCAGCCATTGTGATCCTCCTTATAGTTCTATTTTTTGAGAAGTAGCTGCTAGCATTTTTGATCCGTCCAGCGGAACAGATCCATCGAGAATCCAGTAGTGATTCTTGATCAGTAAGCTTCCACCTTGCTCAGTTTGGACATGTACTGGCAGACGGAACGTCATCTTCTTCTTGGTTTGTTGCTGGAGCTGATTTTTTGTGCGTACAGTGAATGCCGCTCCTTGCTTCGTTTCATGTACCGCTCCAGTCATGACATAATTCATTCGATATGCGTTCTCCGTACTATGCTGAAGCGGCATTCTCAACTTCAACGAATGCCGAAAACGAGTCGGAACCTCTGCTGTACCTCTTGTCCCGCTCAGATAAAACGTACCATTTAAAACGAATTCACCATTGAGTAAAATCGGGATATGATCGAAAAAACCCACTCTGCTTCGCAGTGTGAGCCTCACGTGATGTTCATTTTTTTCATGTACATCGGTATGATGAAATGCAGTGAACGTATACGCCAAATGAGCTGGCTTTAACGTTTCAAGTATGTCTACAATATATCTAGTGTTTTGCAGATCATCTAAATTGACTCGTAAGGCGAAATGGTAGCGATTGGTGGTCAGACGAATGATGGCACTTGGATTTTTCAGAAAACGATTCACCGATTTCTCTAAAGAAAGATACGTGATCGGTGGAATGTTTGACATCATATTGAGTAAACGTGCTCTGCGAAGTTCAATGGAATCATCTGATTCTCGCTGCACCTTCAGCATTCTTTCCCATCTATTCAAGCCCCATGTCGCTGTCAAAGGGAAGAACTGATCCGTCAAATCGAAAACGGATTCATCCAATTGCTCAAACTCTGGCGCTTCTGTTTTGAGCAGGTGATCGACTTCATAAATCTCTGTAAAATATGGCGGCAAGTAATTTTTCATTTCATCCTGTTTGCTCAATAACCTTCACCTGCCTCAGACGCGGTATCTCAATGTCCTGCAATACTAAGTTTTTTGACTCCCCATTCAATAATACGTTTGCATAATCTGATACACTTTCTGAATGGTACAAAATATCATTTAATGCGGACATTCGAATGGTACTCTTTTCAAATGCGATTGATTTCAACAGCGCTTTGACCTTTTCTTCTATTTCTTTCTGCGCTCCTTCAAGGGTCCAGTCCATTTGAAGTTCGACCGCTACTTCTATGTCAATGTCCAGCCATTTGGCGCTTTCGACGGTCGCTTTTGAACCGATAGGCGCTTGTCCTTCTCCTTCGCCTGGCACTGGGTCAATATATTCCTGTACTCTTTTAACAAGCAGATCTGATGCGATATCTAGATTGCCGTCTGTGATGACAATTTTGACTGTGCCTTCTCCATTCCAAAGCGGGAATACTTTCGCTCTGCCAACACCTGCCACTTCCTCAGCCCATTTTTTATAGTGCGCCTTGTTGGCACTGACAGCCTCCCGCCTAGCACGTATTAAGTAACGATCGTATAACGAAGCGTCATCTTCTTCCTCTTGTCCGGGTATCACCAAATCTTTCATGATAATTGATTCAAGCCCCGGAATTGTATCAAGTGAAAGCAGCGGCTGATCTGTTAATTGACCATTGCCGACTTTGCCAGGTGTCTCGCATTCTAGCGTGCCATCGTTCGAATATTGGAAATAGACGTCTTCAATAAAAAACCGGGAGCCAGCTGGGATGTTGATATCCTCTGGCTGAATGGCTACGGACCAAACCGCTTTAGTTGCTGGTTTTCTTTCAATTCCTACTTCAGCAGCCCGTCTATCTAAAAACTCTCCTTGTGCTGTATCTGCAAAGACCAGCTCGAATACTTGATCAAGCCAAATATAGGACTGTGCCAATTCAGCGGCAGCAGGTGCCAAGGCATTCCAAATGACGCTGTTTTCTCTTTTATCTATGTCATCTGGCAGTCTGTCTAGCATTCTTTCCATGAGTGCTTCGTACGTTTGTTCCTCAAACATCGCTCTCCATCACCTCCTCTATTTCTAATGTGCCTTCATCTGTGACAATCGCTAGCTTGACATGAAACGAATCATTTTCCTTTGTGACCTCTATCTCTTCAATATGATCAATCCGTTCGTCCACAATCAATGCTTCCTCTAGCAGCCTCGGAATCTCCATTTCTTTGTATTCATCCGTGGCTTCTGTATCCGTTAAAAGCTCCTGAATTTCAGTACCAATGTCGTGGCTGTAGATAGGATGTGCATACCGCTCTGTCCTAAGTGTCATATAAACGAATTGACGAATTGCTTCAATGCCTGAAATGGTTTCACCTGTCAGTCTGCCAGTTTCAACATCTATTCGATATGTTGTCGAGGTTTCCACCTCTTCATCTTCTTCTGTTTCTTCAATTTCTTCCTCTGGTGAGAGTGCCACGTTCATCACCTCCCTTACAATTTGTCGATGATGTAGAAGGATTGCCCTCCTGCCATTGCCAACACCATAATGCTGTCTCCCCTTTTCAGTTCATCCTCCTCACCCTTATTTAGACGCTTTGGCCAAATCAGTAATTCTTCCGGAATGATCAGTTTATGGTTGTCATTTAACCGGATGCTTACAGGAGAAACTGCCGTGACTTCTCCAACCACTAGATCAATTGGGGAGGCGGCATCTACAGCATTCACTGCTAATCGTTTAATTGCTTCACTTAACCTCACGCTTGATCACCCTTTGGAATGGAATTTTTCTCAACGACATCAATTGTCATGGTGTGTTTCACTCCACTGAATTCATGTTTGTCTTGATCGATCCAGTAGGTTTTTTTCACGTTGATTTCAGGGATTTTCAAATAGATCGGAAGACCGCTTTGCAGTTCAGGAATACCCAGCGCTTGGATGCTTTTGACTTCTTGTTTCACGCCTTTTTTCTCTGCCAGCCGTACTTTGGCTCTTTTTTGCAGCTGCGGTTGGTTGATTTGCCCTGTAACCGTCTCAACATGTTGTAAAATACCGTATTTACTCTGACCTGCTTTATCCTGTTCGACCACTACAATCTCTGATTTGCTGCCTTTTTTCTTATTTTTCCCCTGTTCATCTGCAGACGTGCGCAGCTTAACACGAGTGGCTGTTTCTTCAATCGAGGTACTGTACTGATAGTCAATGAGATTGACACCTGATTCAATGACCCATACGTCCTCTGGATCTGGCCAAGCTCTCAGCCCCATCTTTCCTTTAGCAGAATAGATTTGATAGTTTCTGCCGGTTTGCCGCTTTGTTTCTTTTAATGCTTTCAGAATCATGTCATATAGGCTCGTATCATTTTTAAACACTAGCGATTTTATGACATGACCGGTATTGGCGATGGAGGTCATGGGGATTTGAAAGTCAGCCCCTATCCGTCTCAAAATTTGATCTGCTCTTTGTTTTGAAAAAACATAGACATCTTGGTTTTTCACCAAATATTGAAGCATGTCGTATGCGGTAAAGGTTAGTTTTCCTTCAACAGGCGTCCGAGAAAACACAATGCCTCTGAACAGCTCTTTTCCTTTCCATTTAAAAAGAACCGTGTCCCCTTCTGAGACACGGTAATATGTTTGACTGCCTTGTTTAGTAATAATATTTGCTTGAATAGAGCGAGGGGCTTGATACCTTTGCCCCTGAAGTGTCACACTCTCTGTGACAAGCTCATACATGGTGCCGCTTCTGATGGCAAAAAGCTCGATCAATGCCAGCCCCCCTATTGTGGTATTTTTAACCTTTGTCCAGGGAAAATCCAATGCCCCGGCTGCTTAATATTGCGTTTGCTCCGTTTAATCATCGCTAATTTATTGGCATTCCAAATACGCCGCCATTTTGTACTGTCGCCATAAAATCTGCCTGAAATGGCCCATAGCGTATCCCCTTTTTTGACGGTGTACATTTTTGGTGGTGTTTTTGAAGGCCTTTTCTTTTTCGTTTGTTTTGCTTTTTTCTTTCGTTTGATTTTCCTAGGCGATGCGGTTTTGTATTCCTTTAACTCGATCGTAAATTCACGATCGCCAATATCATATGATCCTTCTTTATGAGTGAAGCTTTCAATGCTACACGTCATATTGATTTTTGTCCCCGTTACAATGAGCCGCACCGACTTCTTTGATCGCATCATTCGTTCTATTTTCGCTATCGCATTCTCTGGTGATGGAATGCTTTTATATTCAACAATTGGCGAATATTTCTTAGGAAATAATGAAGTGAATGATACTTGCTTAGCCGATGGGACATCAATAAAGGTTAGTTCTCCAAAAGAGGCAACCTTTACCGTTTCATTTTGTACGTTATTTGTGATTTCAAGTTCGGATGGAAGGACAGGGAATCGCAACTTGTCCTTTCCTTGGGAAATCCACAATTGATACACTGATTTACCCATCAATCACGACCCCCTTCGTTCCTGTATGAAGCTCTACTTCCAGTTCATCTACGAGCATTTCTCTAATTTTTTCGACAAGCGATTGCTGATCTTGTCCATTATGGAAATGCTGATCCCCATTAAATTGAATGGTGATTTGCTTATTACTTGACGATTCTGTTCGACTAGAAGACTGAGCTGAGGTGACTTGCTGCATTTGTGATTCTGGTAAAGGAGCAGACGCATTTGCTGGATCATATACTTGCATCCCAAGTGCCTTGGCTGCCTGCGTTAATAAATACCTTCCGCGTATCCCTCTTTCTTCAGGAATGATCCATTCGCGTTTGTTTCCTTCACCGACTCTAGCAACTTGCTCCTGAGTAATCAGTCCACCATTTGCATAGCCTTTATAAGGCCCGCCTCTTCTCATACTTCGTAATCCTGGTGTATTGAAGACTGTTCCATACCTGCCCTTAATGTAGTTAATGGCAGCTACGGCATTATGAATTGGATTCCAAATGTCATTCATGCCCTTGCCTTTATTGGAGTTAAACGTCGGTCCAATGGTTTGCATTAAGCCTTTAGAAGGCGTTCCCTTCTTGGCGTTGGAATCCCATAAGTTGATCGCTCTCGGATTTCCATTTGACTCATGCTGTGCAATGGTCATAAGACCTGGAAGCCAGTTCATCGATGTGCCAGTTGCCATGAGAGCTGCCATGAGCCATTGCTGAACACTAAGACCCGAAGCCCCCATACCGCTGAAGGCACCGATTAAGGAACCCGCTTGATTCTCTGCGAATTTCTTCACATCAACTGAATCAAGACCTTTGACGACTCCAATCGATGCGAATTTTCCAAGACTCATCATGACACGAGAAGGAGAATGTATATCTAATTCTTCTCTAAACGCCTGTTCTACTTTCTTCGCCATTTCTTTGGCAGCTTGTGTGACTTCACTAGCTTTTGAACGCATGCCGTTGTTAAAAGCATCCATCATTCCTGAGCCCCAGCCTGGTGAGTCTTGTTTTGCTTGTAGAAAAGGTTGTTTGATGTGCTGATCTACGTATTGGCTAGTACCAACTGATGTGGCATTTTGACCTGTGGCAAAACCACTAACCGTTCCAGAACCCCAAGTTGGTGATGCTGTCATCACTTGCTGGTATGGTGCTTTTACACGACTTTGCAAAAAGCTGTCTGTTCCTGTTGGTGTCACCTGCTGACCATTCGCAAAAGCAGCAACTGTTTGCTGACCATACTTACTTGAGTCTGAGGTCAATTGAGCAAAAGGCTGCTGAATATTCTTTTGCTTCCATTGATCAAGTGTAATCACTTTTTGATTTAACCCTTGTTCAAAATCCTTATTAAATTGCTCGCCTATGCTGGAGGCTTGAATATTCCCAGTCATCGAGACAGATCCGTCTATTGGACCGACAGAAGAAGATGAAGCTACTGCTGTAGGAGCTGAAGAACTTGACACTTGATTTCCAGCTGCTCCGCTTGGCATAACAGACATTCCAAGATGAGAAGCAGCCTGAGCAAGCAGCATCTTCCCGCGTCCTCGGTTATTTTGAGTTGGAATGACAAATTCGTTACCAGCTTCACCGACCCATGATAAGGTTGGCTGGGTAATATAGCCGCCTGTGGCATTTTGATCGGGTTTTTTCTTCCCGACAATCCAATTTATGACTACATCTACAATACCGCCTGCTTTGTCAAAAATCTTTTTAACCCAACCAAATGCTTTAGAAAACCCATCACCAATAGCTTCTGCTACTTTTACAATCGGCTTTTGAATGTTGTCTTCAAACCATTTGGATAATCCATCCCATATATCTGTGACCAATTTATACGCTTCTTCAAACTTTTTAGCGAAACTGTCTTTAATGGTTCCTACCGTATCTACAAGTGGATTCCACACATTTTCCATAAACCATGTCGATACAACTCCAAAGATTGACTGTATCTTTTTCCATGCATTTGATAATGCGGTCCAAATCCCTGTAGCAACTGTAACAACTGTACTGCTCAGTGGTGTCCATACGTTTTCAATAAACCAACCCGCTACCGCACTGAACGTTTCTTGTATCCATGTCCATGCATTGACTAAACTTGACCAGATAGTCGTTGCTACCGTAACGACTGTGTCGCTAAGCGGTGTCCATACGTTTTCAATAAACCAACCTGCTACTGCACTAAACGTTTCTTGTATCCATGTCCACGCATTGACTAGATTTGTCCAAATGGTCGTTGCTACCGTAACGACTGTGTCGCTGAGCGGTGTCCACACATTTTCAATAAACCAGCCTGCTACTGCACTGAACGTTTCTTGTATCCATGTCCATGCATTGACTAAACTTGACCAAATGGATGACGCGACTGTGACAACCGTACTGCTTAATGGTGTCCATACATTTTCTGTGAACCAAGCCGCGACTGTTGACCAAACTTCGATAATTTGATTTTTGATTTCAATGGCTTTTTGGCCAATCTTTTCAAACCCGCCGCCATCAAACCATTTTCCAATTGTTTCACCGATAGATTCTCCGCCCATACTTCCAGCGATGCCGCCTACTAGACCACCGATGGCTGTACCTATCCCTGGGACTACGCTTCCAATAGCTGCACCTGCTGCAGCACCTGCCATTCCGCCGGCGATGCCGCCTCCAGTCGTACCAATCTTTTCACCAGCATTATCTTTGTTCATACCGATGAGATTTGTTGCACTGAGTACACTTCCTAGAATAGGTACTTTCTTTAATAACTTGCCGCTCCCTTTACCTATACTTTTCATCGCTTTCCCTAATCCACTTAACCCCTTGCTACCTTTCACTAAACCCTTAAGTCCACCAGCTGAAGCTGCGATACCCGCACCTTTCTTTAGTCCATTAGGGATTTTCCCAAATAATTTACCTGCATTTGTTTTCAGTTTCCCTAATCTACTTGGAGGTCTTCTATTCATTTCGGTTCTTGATGTAGCATTTGGATTTCTTGTCTGTCTTGGTGAGCGACCATTTCGATTTTTAGTTTTAGTAGATCCTCCCCTGCTTAAACCTCTTGCACAACAGGGGCAACAACTATTGCGAAACAAGCCTTTTCCACCTCGTGACTGAGGTTTCGTTTTAGGAGCTGGATTTGATGGTGTTGATGTTGGTACTGTTGTTGGTGCTGTTGTTGGTGCTGTTGTTGGTGCTGTTGTTGGTGCCTGAGTGGTACTTTCACTTGATTGATCACTTGCACCTAAGAACCGATCTAATACATTAGTCACCAATTGATCTAGTTTTTTTTCAGGATTAAATTTAATCTTCTCTTTAATTCTTCCGATCACATCTTGCTTGTACTCTTCTATTTTATTTTCAACCCAAGGAAGTGCCTTTTCATCCCAAAACTTTCTAGGACTCAATTTTTCCTTCACTTTATCTGCAACGTCACCTGCATATTTTTGAATTTCACTTAATCCCTTATTGGCAAGGTTCTGGATCCAGCTCTGTTTAGGATCTTCTGTTTTCACTGACGAACTAACAGCCTCAGGTTCTTTTTTGATGCTTTGTTCTTTCACAACCGACTCTGCTTGATCTCGTTTTTTCAACTTACTCTTTGCATTGTCTTGTACAGACACTCTGATTTCGTGTTTAGACATCGTCAAACTTTTGAGTGTCTTTTTGATTCGTTGAATTGCAGCGGTGGCTTGGTCAACCATGTTTAATCTCATATAGTACGTTCTGTTCATGAGCTGAAAGATAGATTTTTTGATTGATGACATTTTACCTGACAATTGATCATTTAGTTTGAATGTCAGCATAATTGGGCTTGTTCCCGCTTGCTTGAAACGATTTATGCTGGATTTAATGACATCTAGCCCCTTCGCTTGAATGGATATGACCAAGTGATTTGGGAGCATATTTAATTGATTATTTAATGTTTTCAGATCACGAAAGATTCCTTGATCCAGTCTCATGGAGATCATTGATATTTTCCGAAGCGATAAACTGAAGTTTTTTAATTTCTTGTCATCTATATCCAGGTTTATTTTTACCGGTTTTCTAAATGGTTTGAGCTGCTTCTCAAATGTTTGAAATCGCTTTTGTATTCGCAGCAGCTTCTTCGATACTTTGTCTTCTAATTCAAATCGTGCAGTGAGTTTCGCCAATTATTTCCCTCCTTTCTTTGCTTCTTTTTCTAGCATGTCTAGCTTGTAGCTGATGAGTCCGAATAGGAGTGCTTTAAACGGTCTTGGTGATTCATATAAATCTAGGAGTTCAGATGGGGAGTAGTGAAGCTCATGCATGGCGTAATATAAAAACACGGCTTCTTTATCCCCATCTTTTATTAGTTTTTTGCTGCTTCTTCTAAATCTTCAATTTCGTCTTCAAATCCGTTGATTTCAATTGCCTTGTTTAACCAGTTTGCGTATTCACCGCCGACAGATAATACACGTTTTGCGACTTCAACTGGATCTTGTGTGCTGTAGGCTTCTCTTAGTTCCTTTGAGCGGAAATCTGGGTAAATCGTTGATTCAATGGCAATACGTGCGTAGAATCGTTGGCTGTCTAAGTCTTTCACGCGGCCTCTTCCTTTGACATTTTTGAAGGTCGTGTTTTCTTTTTCCAGTTCATCAATGCGTTCAGTTGTAATGGCTTTAAAAACAAAAGGAATGACATTCCCTTTTTTATCAACAAAACGCTTAGAAATCGGCACTTTGACCTCTTCTGCTTCTACTGTTTGTCCTGGCATAAAAAATGAAAGATCAAATGTTTGTTTTTCGCTCATGTTTAAAAACTCCCTTTGTTATGTTTTTTTGAATGCAAAAAAGCACATCCATTTTTGAATGTGCTTTCCAATCTTTTCATGTATAATTTAAATTGTACAATTGAACGGCTAGCTCAAGGGTGTCTGGCTCATCCCCCGATAGGAAGGGGGTGATGCTCATGTCAACATTTCAAGCACTAATGTTAATGCTTGCTTTCGGGTCATTTATCATAACCCTGTTGACGTATATAGACAAAAAATAGACTCCCCCTTGAGCTTTGGTAGGTAAAAGGGAAGTCTATCCTAAAGTATCCTATTCGATTAGCCAGCCCCTTAAGGGCCGAATTGTACATTGCCGGGATGTTGACGCATCCTGGCTTCTTTTTATTTTATGCAAACTACTTTGCATGTAAACATATTTCTAAGAAACTTTTTGAGGTTACACAGTCACTTTTTTGTAGCTACTCTGTAACTATGAAAAATTATACCATATTGCTGAATAAAATAAAAACAACATCTATTTGCGTCATTTGTATGCCTTTTGTTCATTAAAAGGAATTCTTCAGCTTTTCAGGAAGATCAAAGTCCTCGAACGTAAACGGAACTTCTTCTTCAAGTGCTTCTGAATCGACATCCAGTCCAGCAATTTTAGCTGAATCGAAGTTGACATCAAATAATGTTACACGCTCCGTACCTCGGCCTGATGATTTATCGTCAATCACCGCTTGAAGAGTGAAATAAGGATCTTCCCCTTTTTTCACATAGTTGAGCATTAATTGAACGAAACGAGATGTAACTTTATAGAATGTGGCCGTTCCTGTTCCATTTGCTCCTGTTGTTTTATGACCAGTCATTCTTCGGCCCATCACGTTGACTTCTGATTTATTTTTCTCCACGTTTGCTTCAAACGTTTTGATAAAGGCAAGCTCCTCACCTTCTAAGAAAAGACGACCTTCTTTACCTGAAATTGTATTTTGCGCTTTAAAAGCCATCTTACTTCACCTCCACATTGAAATAGAATTTTTCTGCTGCATCTACTGGCTGAACAGCTAGATCGATGATAAATCCATCACGATCTTCATTGAGACCGATGACGATATCTGTTTCTGAATTAAAGCCTGTAATGCCGCTGCCATCTTGAAGCTGCGTGAGATACTGTGTAATCAGTGTTTTCACAAGTTGCACTCCATCATCGGATGCTGGGATGTCATTGCCATTGGCTTTGCGTAATTTAATCAGATTTTTTAATTCGAACGTTAAATCATTGTTGATGGCATCAAGCACACGAATGATTTTGTTTTTCGCCATTTGCTGATTCTTTTCAGCTGTGAAACTTGTTAAAGAGTTAATATCTTTTTCAACACTCACCGTGCGGTCTCTCGCATCAAAGGTGAAGAGGAACTCCCCTTGTGATAATCGGTATTCTACTTGATCATTATCAAGGCGTTCTAATGTATCCACTGCTCCTTCGTATTCAACAAAGGTGAGTGACTGATTGAAGTTTGCACCTGCACTAGCCCCTGCGACCCAAGCTGTTGTTTGAGCAGGTGTTAGTTCTGTTCCATCTTCCAGCACGACACCACTTGTCACATTGATGATGCCTTCCTGGTCAGCTGCATAGTTCGCGACAACGCCTTGAACCTTACGTCCTTGCTTATCACGTAGACGCTCGATAAACGAAGCGAAGGTTGCTTTTAATTGCTCACTATTATCGACTGGGAGCGCAATGACATCAAAGTATTCTGTTTCTGCTGCTTCTAGGAAAGCTGTATAATCTGCGACACTTGCCACACCGTTTTTTCCGCCGCTTAGTGCCACACCAGCTGTGATCACTGCTTCCCCTTCACCAGAAAATTGAACATATTTGTTTTTCACAAGATCTTTGACATCCGTCACAATCTGCTTATCCACAATATCTGTTCCAAGATAAGTAATGACGTCACGTTTGGTGCTGTCGAGTACATTTTCTGCCACTTGAATGGTGATCTCATTTCCTTTTAGACCGCCATAATTAGCTGTAACCACAAAGTTTTCTGAGATTTCAGCTTTGGCTGGCTCCCCTTCGTTTAAGCGGTAAAGCAAGACTGTTTGCGCTTTTTTCTTTGCTTCACGGAAAAGAAGAAGCGACTTGTCATCAATATTGAGTCCAACCTTTTTATTTAAGTCTTCCATATTGGAAACGGAAATAAAGGTTTTTGGTTCTCCCCAGCTCATCACAAGAGGAAGTGCCACCGTACCTCGATCGCCTAAAGTAATTCGCTGCTCTGCTGTTGTTTTAAAATTAAAGTAAATGCCAGGACGCTTTTTCTCTGTACCTGGTGTAAATGTGCCTCCGTTCATCCTTTAAACCTCCTTGGACAAAAAAGCATCAATGTGCTTTTTCGCTTCTGTTTTTGTAATTGGTTGATGTTTGATATAAAAAAGAGCACCTTCAAGGATTTCTGGTTTTACCCCAAAAAGATCCTTACTGTGCTCCTTTAAGGCCTCAAATGAAAAGCCAAATTCTTTTTCTTCGCCAGCTACTTGAGCGGGCTCTGCTTTTTTAGTCTTGCTCACGTTTGATCACCCCATCTGAAAAGTTGATGTCTTCAAGGCTTGCTAGTTTGTCTCGGTTGTACCAATAACTGCTATCCCACGTCAGGACAATCGCTGCTACGCCTTGATCTAACATTCTAGTTTCCACTCTTTTTATGCGGACATAATCATCAAGCACCTCTCCATCTTCACTCATCATCTGAATCATTTGACGATCAGCAAGCAATGCATCAACAATGATTTCTACCGCGTTATGCGCTTTTTCTGAATCCATATGAAACACTTTCACTTGCAAAGAATAAGATTTCATAAACGTAGATACCGTATCTGGACCGCTAATCACTGTTACAGGCGGTACATAAACGGATGGCACTTGAAAACGCTCTGGTAAAAGTCGATCATACATTTTTACAGGAAAGTGTGTGTAAATATAATGCATGATTGCCCCGACTTCTTGATTCATTTCATCACCTCCCAAAATGTCGATCGAACCAGCTTTGAAGCTTTCGATCCAGCGATTGTTCAAACATTTGCTCATAAAGCATGACAGCATGATCCCAGTAGCCATTTCCATCTATCCATTGAGAGGCAAGCATCATTCCTGTCTTTGCATTCGGATCATATTCAAAGCGGCTGCCGGCCCATCTGCCAGGCACCCATCTTCGCTCTCCATTTGAAGAAGTAGCATGTCCGTCATTGACATAGGAGGCATATTCAAGCTGCGTTCCCACTTCAAGCGTGAGACCACCTTTTGATATGAGAAAATGATTCTCCTTATCTCCTTGCGAAAAGGAGCTAAGAAGCCGGCCTGTATCGACAGCATTTTCCTTGATTAGCTCATCCTGAATGATGTCCAAAAGCTCTAGGCCCATGTCCTCTAGCCAATCTTGATATTCCGCTTTTAATCCGCCGGTACACGCTGTTTCCAACTGCGAAAGCAGCCGGTCAAGTCCATCAATTTTCATAGATTTTCCTTCCTGACTGCCATCACTTCAATGTGATGATTTTTCACTATTTTGGGCTGCTGCAACTTAAGTGAGACGCCGTTCCACACCATTTTGTCATGCAGGCGAATATCACTTGCTAAAGGGAAATGGACAAGATAGGACTGATAAATCACTGTATTTGGCTCTTCTTGCACAAGTGACTGATTCTTTTCTATGACATAACAAGACAGATCTGTCAGGCTAGGTGCATCAGGATAGGAAAGCGTCATTTGTAAGTCATCAGCTGGAATCCCGAATTTTCCTCGGGAAGCCTCCTGATGTTCAAGGTGAAATAGATCACAGCGGTCTGTTAAGAGAGATTGATAACTCATAATGATCTCACCTTTAATTTGGTACTGCCGCGAGTTAATGATGGTTCAATGTAATCGACAAGCAGGGCATATACATAAGGTTTGCCTTTTACTTGATCAGCTGCCTTTGCATATGAATAATCACCCATTTTTTCTGACGTAAAGCCCTTCATCATAGATTCATCATCATTCAACATGGCAAAATATTGGGCCATCTTTAATAATGCGATTCTTGCTTTTTCAGGGAGGGGCTGATATTTTTCGCTTGAGAAATCATGACCTACGATCTGAAATACCGCAGCTTCTGCTTCGATAATATCTGCTGTCAGTCTTTCTACAGATCGATTTTTCACACGCTCAAATACAGAATAGGCTTGCAGTTCTTCAGGAGAAATCATCATGGCCTGCTGTCACCTACTCTTTCACTTTCATCACTTTTGCTACAGCATCCTCTTCCTCAAATTTGCTGTCTAGCTTCGCTGTCAGAACAATAATAAATTTCCGGCTACGAATATCTTTTTCTACTTCAATTCGAATATGACGAGAAAACCCTACGATAATATTTTTAGGGTGTGTCAGCAAAATATCTGATACGTCTGTTCCCGCTTCGTCATATGGCTGCATATTGGCAAGGCCTTTGACCGGTACACCGAATGCAGAAGAAAGTCCGCCTTGAATCACCGCATCTCCGAGAGTTGTCTGGCGGTTTGCTACTTGATCCTTCCACTCCACTTCTAAGCTTGGGGATGTGTAGAATCGGAAATCCTGAGGTACACGTAAATATTTTGACGGCATTGCTTTATAGGCTTGTTTCAACATTTGGCGGCTAATTTCCGCTCCATTGGCATCCACAATATGAGTGACTGCTTGTTTTCTGACACCATCCATTTGGGCTAAAAATGGATCAGATGAAGTCGTATCTCCATTGACGATGAGCTCTTCAATATCAACTGCTGCTCGTTCAGCCAGCATTTGCATAATTGTCTGCTGAATTCCGTCTTTTTCAATATTGTTTTCAATGCTGTCGTAGGTCATATGAATTTCTGCAATGACCTCTTTTGCATTTAGATGGACAGTGCTTGTCGCTGGGACAACACGGTCTTTTGCATCAAGCGCTTGACCTTCTTCTGCTGGACGCAAAATACGCTGGCCAAAGCCGATTTTTTCAATTTTTTGTGAATCACTTTCCATCGGAATGATGCGTGCATCATTTAAAACGGTTGGTGTGTTTTGCATCATTCTAATGAATGTGTTGGATTGGGTTGCGTTCATGAGACCGCCGGTTTTTAAGCTGGCAAGTGTCATTTCGGCCTTGCGAATCAACTCTTGATTTCTCACACTGTTTCCTCCTTATATCGGCTTATAGTAAGCCATCCCATATGGGTTTTGTCGTGTCGTTTTGTGTATCGTGGATTGTTTGTTTTGATATGCCCCTTGCCTTTTCAAGCATGTGAATACGCTCTGAAATAGGCAAAAGCTGCTGCTGAAGCACTTCCTGCATCGCTGCTTTTTCTCTGCTGGCTGATTTCTCTAAGGAAGAGAGCTGATGACGAATTGGTGCAACGACTTGTTCGAGCACTTTTTGGACAGGTTCTTCCCCTGTTTGTTCTGTTTTCTGTTGATCAGCCTGCTGCAAGACGTTTTCGATGGCCTTTTTTGCTTTTTCGAGCTCTTGCACTTGATCCGTCGTCAAAGCAGACTCTTCTTTTTGTACGTCTGCTGGCCTTTCACCAATCGCTTGAAGTACATCCTCTGTCTTCAGGATGTCCTGCACGATTGGAATGAGCTGTTCTAAGGAAGCTCTTACATCCGCCTCATCACCATCACTTGACTGTAAGGCTTCCAGCAGATCGTCTAAAATGTTCCAAAATGGTTGTGACATGTTTGCACCTTCCTCTTTTAAAAAGAAATTTTTCAGCAAAGAAAAAAGCCCTCTCTCATTTGTGTCTTGAGATAGAAGCTGATCTTGTTCTTCTATCGCGACGATGTCCGCCGTTCCGGCCATTGAATAGCCTGTAATGTGGCCTTTTTGAATTTGATCCCAAATCTCTTGGGAGGCCTTTGTCACAAGCACCCAAGATCCTTTTCGAATGAGCTCCCCGCCCACTTCAACGTCAGCTGGGGCAATATATGATTCAACCACTTCGCCGACACCATCCTGAAAATCATGCTGCTTGTCAATATGACGGGCATCCTTCATAAAGCCGTGCGCTGCTCTTTCAATTTCCTTCGCTGTCATAAAGTCTTGATGTGCATCAGGCGTATTCGGCTCATACACGACACCGTACACGAGGCGATGAGCATCTTCTGCCTTTGTCAGGACACTGACCTCTTTTTGAAAGTCGGGCCGCTTTTTCTTTGCTTTCATCAAAAAGAATTTCTTCTTGTTCGCTGCTTTGTCCACGTAGGAAACATGCGTAATTTTAGCGTTTTTTAGTTCTCTTGGCATATGTTCACCCCCTTTCAAAAAAGCGCAACAGCTTTTGTTTATTTCGTTAGCTGGTCCGGCTCTGATTGAGGCTTTTCTTCAGCTGATTTCATGCGGCTTTCTAAAGGTCGGTGATACAGTTCCTCAGGCCATTCCTCTAACGTTTTTCCGAGAATTCTTCCTGCTAGATCGCGCAAATCGTTAGGTGACACTGCCCCCGCTTGAATAAATGGCGTCAGTACCTTGGCAATCTCTAATGGGTCTCTAAAATCAGGACCATTTAATAGAAAACGGACATGCCACATATCAAGATCCGGTAGGAAAAGCGTATTGAGTTTTCCTGTGATGAGATGTCGTTCCGGCTGAAATACTTGCTCTTCTGTTGTTTTACGCGCGGTATCTGCTGTCGCTTTGTTATAGTCTTGAGACTCACCTGTGTAAATTGGCGGAAGGCGAAACGCCGAGCGGATTTTGTTTCTTGTTTTTTCATCGTATTCTAAAAAGAGCGCATCTTCTTGCAGGATCTCGGCTAGAGATTTGAAGTTTACTTTGACATTTGAGACATCTTCTTCTCCCGTCAACCCTTTTTCTGTCGGGAGACCTTCAACTTCAAGCAATAGAAATTTATGTGCATGATCAGATCCTTCAATATCGTCCATATAATCTTGAAGCTGCTGATAAGAGGATTCTGACAGCATCCCATTTTCGACAATGATGGCACCTGGTACATGCCGCCCTTGTTTAAAATAAAGATAGTTCAATTCCTCTGCCTTGCGTGCTCCGTACATATTGACGATGTTGCCAATCCAGCGGGGGATCCCATACGTACCGCTGCCAATTTTAAAATGAATCACTTCTGTTGCACGAAGCAGCTCTGGTGTGGTGTCATCGTATTTGCCTGTTTCACAGTTCAAAATGCGCGGATCACCATACTCCTTAAAGAAGACTTTCTTTTCGTTGATCACCTGCACATATTTGCGGAATCGTTTCTTTCGATTCATTGTCTTCAATTCGCCATTTTCTGTGAAACTGAATTCAACATCGACTGGCTCACTAAGCTTGCAAATGCGGATATGGAGCGCATCTAAATACTCGATTCCTGCTGGCTTTCCTTGTCCATCTCTCAGCACCTCTAAAAAACCATTTCCCGTTTTCTCTCGGTCTTCGAGGACATAGCCAAGAATCACATCAGCGGACTCATCATAGTTCATGTATTTCGTAAACTCTTCAAGTCTTGTCCATTCCTTTTCTGCGGCTTTCTTTTTTGCCGGTTTTACACCTTCTGCATTAAAGTCAAAGGCGTATTCCACTCCAAATCCAAAGCCTAAAATATTCGTTTTGTACGCATCAATACATTGCTGAAGAATAGTTGAATATTCTGCCATGCTTTTTAATTCATTGATGTTGTAAGGCGGGGGAACAATATCATCTTTTTCATAGGAAAATTCATCTGCATACATTTGTTTTGTATGATCAGACATGTTTGCCTTCATAATCGTTGCTTTCAATTGTTTCATTGTATGGACCTCCTCTCTCTGTTTGGACGGACACGCTCTGAGGCAGTCTGTTTCAAATCCGTCACTTCATAATCATCCAGCGCATACCAGATGGCTGATAATGTATGCGGATCGATTTGAAATGCATCTTCCTCTAAACGTCCATCCTTATCTGCCTTATAGGTCAGTGATTGAAGTTCATAGATTGTGTGCGGACAAGCATCAGAGCAAATGATTTTCTTAAACCGTTTGATCTTTTTCGTATATTGCAAACGCGAACCTTGGAACTTATGTGCTGCCACCATTTGAAATCCAAGCTGCCGGAAATAGTGAATGGTTTTAGGTTCGGCTGCATCGGCTTTGATGAGTTCCTTTGATTCAATGAACTCTTTTAAGTCAACGGCTGTTTCATCATCTGTTTTCCCGCGGTCGTAATATTCCCAGTAAATATATAAGTACTTTTTTTCATGATCGACAGCTAATCGAATGAGCGCATTGTATGATTCAACAAATCCAAAATCCATGCCTGCTCGTTTTAGCGGACGATCCATCTGTTGAATGGCTTCTAATACATCAGCATGATTTCGTACCTCGAATTGAGGAAAAACCTTTGTTCCATTGATGCCGAAATAGCCCTTCCTGGCAATTCGATAAAGGTCTGGGTCGTATTCTTTCAGCTCATCCAGCTGCTTCACATAGCTTTTAGGGAGAAATAGGTTATCTTCCGCTGTGGAGTGATGATAGTACGTATCTTTGATCACAACGGTGCGTTTTTTGTATAAGGTTTCGTCATCTAGGACAAATCGCTTTAGCTGTTCATCTCGAAAGAAATGTCTGTACGTCCAATTATCTTGACCAACAGGATTGGTTGATAACATCATATAAAGCGGTAAGAACGGATGCCTCAGCCTTCCCAGCAGCTCTTTAAAGCCTTCATAAGAAACCTCTGAACACTCCTCAATCCAAATGATCGAGATGTTGTTGATTGATTTTAATTTCTCAGGCTTGTCCAGTCCTTTGAATAAGATGCTGCTGCCATTTCGAAACGTCAAGGCAAGCGGCGAACTGCGGCACTTCACCACATGATCGATGCCAAGATCGCTGACGATCTCTTGTAAGAGAGAAAAGGTTGATTCGCGGTGCGTATCATATACTTCTCGAATGACAAGTGCTGTCCGCTTTTCTTCCAGTAACTTTAAAATAAGTTTTAACGCAATGTGATAGCTTTTCGAGGAGCCGTAGCCGCCTACTAAAAATTGAAACTTCTGATTCCAATCGAATAGAAAGTGTTCAAAGTGAGGATTGACTTCTTTTTCAATCAACTTCGTCATGAGTGATCCTCTTTTCGCTTGATCATGATGTGAAGATCTTCCTCTTTTTCTTCGCGCACTGCTTTTTTTGTTTTTTCGATGGTCAGTTCAATTTGCTTTAGCCTTAATCTTCGTTCATCCTTCGCATGTGCGAGCTCTTCAAACTGTTTAATGAGTCGCCTGAGCTCTCCCATCGCACGGGATTGGGCATTTAAAAAGGTAGCATGCCGATCCCATGAAAATTGAAACGAATATTCTTCTGTGCTCATTTCTTGCTCTGGTTGAATGCCTTCTACTGTTTCTTCTAATGAAGGAGGCATGTATGCCGCCTTTTTCAGCTCTTTGATCATGTCATCTTGATCGGACACATACATAATGCGCTGCGCCCGAATAATGGCAGCATATTGAATTTGAATTTGATCCCAGATTAAATCAAGCGATGTACGCCCGCCCATTTTCTCCATGATTTCAATCGTTTCATCTGAAAAAAACTGATTGAAGATCGAGTGTGCCTGCTTTGATGAACCTTTTTGCCTTTGCCATCCGTATCGTCTTTTCCATGATTTCACGGTATGGATTGAGACATTGTAATGATCAGCAATTTGCTGGTACGTCATCCCTTTCATATAATCTTGCTTGGCTCCTATCCGTTTATCTTTCATTTACATTCACCTGCCGCCTCCTTTTAATTCGAACGATTTCCTGTGAAGAAATCATTTGTGTAGGGCTAGCAAACATCCGTTTGGTCTTTCTAACTATAGGTGGCAACTGTAAGACAAGTGCTGATGCATTTATTTTGTAAAAGAAAAAACGCCTATTCAGCTGCTTCGAATAGGCGTTCTTGTACTTTTTTGGACATCTTGGTCCGAGCTCTCTCCATATGTTTTTGGACAGTTCCTTTTTTCACATCCAGCATGACCGCTATCTCGCTAAACGATAATCCTTGTGTTGTATGCATGAAGAATACGTCCTTTTCTCGATCCGTTAAAACAGACAGGGCTTCGTCAATTCGTTTCTTGTCTCGTTCACTGAATTCTCTTTCATTTTCTTGGATAATTGTATATTCATGTGATAAAGCCTCTAACACTTCTGGATTCGCCAGGATGGTACGCTGATAGACTGAACGTCTGTCTAATCCTCTTCGTGCACCTGGCTGCCTCCCAATTTGAAGCCATTCTACGACGTATTCAAGATCGCTGACCATACTAGCGATAATTTTTTTATCATGCTTCTCTTGATCTGACAGCTGTTTGTCTTCTTTTTCTCTAAATGGTTCATATCTTTTTCTCGCATCCTTTAATGCACGTTTGTATTCGATAAGTAAATCTTGCATGTTGGCTCTCTCCCTTTTTTAAGAAAATAAAAAACGGACACCAATCAATCCCTTTTCATAGGGTCTTGATCAGTGTCCGCAGGCTTTCCGTCTTGGACGTATGATGTTGTGATCTGTTCAATGATCTAGCTGATTTTAAAACCAATCTCGTGATCTACTCTTGCAAAATGACCTTTTGCCGTTTGTATAATGGTTTTTCCATGTTCAGGCACATCTATCTGATAAGCCGTTCCTACATTCCCATCTAACACGATGACTTGAATTTTTCCTGTTTCCATCTCGCCGACAAACGTCTGGTTTTCTTGAATGAATAATTGTTTTGGCTCGTTCATATGCTTGTCTCCTTAATTGGTGAGGGTCTTCGTTCCATCACCTATCGTATTTAAAATGATTTCAATTCTTGGACGCATACTATAAAACTGGGAAACTCTTAAATCGACAATTTGTAGATGGGCCCTATCTGCAATAGCATGAAGTGCTTGTTGAATATGATGTAGTCGTGGCTGAAAGATGCTGACGTTCACTGGGCGTATCAAACCTTTTTCTGCGTATGTACGCTTGATTTGACAGTCAGCTATGTCAAGCGGCATGTCGTCAAATAAACGAATCTCGAGTGATAGTGCGTCTTTTATTTTATGTGGGCATTGTGCTTTTGCTGCTGCCCGTATTCTTTTTATCAATCTATCTTTTGTTAACAATACCTCTGTCTCAATGATGAAATGGATGACCATATTATGATCTCCCGTCATCCTTTTCCCACTGACGGATATCTTGTTCGTTTTTATTCGCTTTGAGCAAGCATTTGAGGATTGTCATGATTTTCTTCCATCGTTTCATGTCGTCTTGATTCCTCCTTTGTTACTTCAGCGACCTTTTCCGCCAATAGGGTCATGTATGTTAGCTTGTCTTCTGCTGTGGAAAAAACAAACACCGGTTTCTGATGATGAAAGGTGATCCAGCCGCCAGCTTGGACTAAACAAAGCTGCGCTTCCTTTCTGGCATCAAACGTCATCTGATGTTTCATCTTCTTCAAATCCCTCCAGGCTCTCCTCAATCTCTGTTTGATATCCGTAACGTGTCATGTCATATGACCAGTAGCTTTTTGGATATCCAAAGTCATTCATCTGCGCTACCATTGGATGATCGATGTTCATTTTGTTTGTCTCTCCTTTTCAAAGAAGTGCTCTTCTTTTAAAGAATTACTCATTTCGTGTAACTTTTGATCAAAAAAAAGCTCTTGAACACCTCTATTCAGCAGATCTGCAATATGCTTTGCTATTTCTAAGCTGGGCTTCGTTCTGCCCATTTCTATATTTGCATAGCCACTTGTGTACTTATACCCTAACTTTTTCGCCATATAGGTTTGTGTTTTTCCTTGTAAAATGCGTTCTTCTCGTAAATTTTCAAGTTTCATCTTTCCACCTCTTACTCAATATGTGTAAGTTATATTCATTATGATAATATACACGAAACGAGTAAGTCAATCAATTTTTATTCTTTTTGTGTAATTATTTATCTTTTCCGTGTAATTCATGATAAAATTTACTCATAACATG
Source organism: Bacillus pumilus (assembly GCF_009937765.1). Lineage (NCBI taxonomy): Bacteria > Bacillati > Bacillota > Bacilli > Caryophanales > Bacillaceae > Bacillus > Bacillus pumilus. The sequence continues at coordinate 3,586,605 of NZ_CP047089.1, forward strand.
AAAAAAGGTGTTTCCAATGGATAATTTGACTGGAAAGATTTTAACTGAATTAAGAGAGAAGCATGGATGGAGCAAGTCAACGGTTGCTAAAAAACTCGGCTTAAAGGCAATGTCCACTTATGCAAATTGGGAATATGGCTTGAGAAAGCCCGATGGTGAAATGATTGTGAAAATCGCCGAGTTATACGGGGTCTCAACGGACTATCTTCTCACAGGTAAGGACAAAGGCGGAACTGATGTCGATCTTGCAGACGATCCTGATTTGCAAATTGCGTTTAAGGCTGCCTCCGATTTTTCCGAAGAAGCACGAAGACAAACCATCGATTTTATTCACTACATTAAAGAAAAAGAGAAACAAAAAGGTCGTCAGCCAAAACAGCGAGACGACGATTGATATCTCTCTTCATAAAGCTTGACATTGCTGGGATGCACCCAGCTTTTTTTATGCCTCTTTTTCCCCTAAAAAAGAGAAGACTCATGAATAATATGTGACAATTTTCACCATAAATACTCTTTTTTTCACATATTTTAATTGACATATAATACTATTATTATTAATATATGTATATACTAAAAAAAGGAGTGTTACCGATGAAAAAATTAATGAAAGCTTGTACATTGTCTTTAGCTGCTTTAGGTGCTCTTACGTTCTTCCAAACTGAAGGTGCTCATGCAGCTGCACAGCCAAAAGAACCAGTCATAGCAAAAGCTCCTATTATGAATAAAGTGATTAGAGTGAACCGCACGCTTACTGTAGGTTCCTCAATCGCCGTCTCTCTTCCAGCAAGCCAAATTTCTGTGTCGGGCGCAACATATGCCATTCAATTAGATCAAACAGCTCCGAACTTCACTTGGATTCGTGCCGTACAACGCGGATCTGTCACAGTTTCTTACTATAATTCACTAGGCGAGCTTGTGATTAACTATATTACTGTTCGATAAGCTACATGACTTTACATATAAAAAGGCGATGACTTCATGATCATCGCCTTTTTGTATGTCTACGTGTATTGTTAGACTTCATGATCATCGCCTTTTTGTATGTCTACGTGTATTGTTAGACTTCATGATCATCGCCTTTTTGTATGTCTACGTGTATTGTTAGACTTCATTTATCCAATGCTTGCCAACGACCACCCTTTATGTTAACTTTTAATAAAAATAAGTTAACATAATGAGAGGAGCTTATGATGGGGAAACCAATCACTTTGTCTTGGGAAGCGATAACAGAGAAAGCGCTGAAAAATGAACGAATCACGCTGCAAGAAGGGCTAGATATTCTTGAAGCGGACGATAGAGAATTATTATCGATCATGCATGCAGCCTATCAAGTACGATTTCATTTTTTTCAAAATAAGGTGAAATTAAATATGATTTTTAACGCAAAAAGTGGTTATTGTCCTGAAAACTGCGGTTATTGTTCACAGTCGATCATTTCAAACGCACCGGTTGAACGATATACAATGCTTGATCAAAAAACGATTGTGGCTGGCGCGCGTGAGGCGCTGAAGAGAAAAGCGGGGACTTATTGTATTGTTGCGAGCGGGAGAGCACCTTCTCATAGAGAATTAGATGAGGTGACGGCAGCAGTAAAAGAGATCACGGAGACCATGCCATTGAAGGTGTGTGCATGTCTTGGGTTATTAAATGAAGACAAAGCGAAGCGGCTGAAGGAAGCAGGGGTTCATCGGTACAATCACAATATCAATACACATCAAGATCATCATCCTCACATTACGACAACTCATACATATCATGACCGCTTGTCGACCCTTAAGAAGGTCAAGCAGTCTGGCATGTCACCCTGCTCAGGGGTTATTATTGGAATGGGTGAAACCAACCAGCAAATTGTTGAAATGGCTTTTGCGCTCAGAGCCATTGATGCGGATTCCATTCCAGTCAACTTTCTTCATGCAATTGAAGGAACACCACTTGAGCATCAAGAACGAACACATCCAATCAAAGCATTGAAAGTGTTGGCACTCATGAGGTTTGTTAATCCAACCAAGGAAATTCGAGTATCTGGAGGCAGAGAGTTCAATTTACGGACGCTTCAGCCGCTTGCCCTTTATGCCGCAAATTCCATTTTCGTAGGTGATTATTTAACAACAAAAGGTCAGCAGGTTCAAACGGATCATCACATCATTGAAGATTTAGGTTTTGACATAGAAGAATGTGCATTATAAAAAAGTCTGCCGGTGAATCGGCAGACTTTTTGACAAGACAATTAGAATCTTTTATGGAAATCGACAGTGCCGCTTCCTTCCTCGCGGTCAAAGCTGCCAACAAATGTCCAGTTAATATAGCCGCCGTCACCATTATTGACGAACGTCCCATCTTCAAATACCCAAATACCAAACGTAATACCATCATATTCAACACTATCATAGTAAACCACATTGTTCAGTCCACTAAAGTCATGATCTTGGCTTAAGTTTTGGACAACGACGTTATAGTTTTGACCTGCTTCATAGAAAGCGCTGTAAGCCGCATTTTTTACAAATCCATCACGATTTTGAGATGATTTTACTGCTTGTTCAATTTTATCGGCAATGGCTACTGGATCAATCGAGACACTTCCATCGACACCTGTTGTCGTTGCAGCTTCAGCCGTTTGACCAAAAGTCGTAAGAGATAGAGGGGCAGCAACCATTGACGTAGCGATCACAGAACTAACAAAAAATTTGCTTGTTTTTCTCATTATTTCTAACTCCTCCTTTAATTGGTATGTTTATGTACTACCCCTTCTCCTGTCTCTTAAACACTATTTTATGAAAAAAATTCTTTTTCTACCAATTAAGAGGGTAATTTTACTGTTTAAAAGAGTTGAAACAACAAAAAACTACTCTTTAATAAGAGTAGTCAGACCGTAGACAAACCCTACCTTTACTTCAAGTAAAAGTGGGGTTTTCACATTTTTTTTGAAAAACATCATGTGTTTTACGCTGGACATGGTACTTTCCATGTCCAGTTTGCTAGTTTTTTAAGGCTCGACTTGCATGTATTAGGCACGCCGCCAGCGTTCGTCCTGAGCCAGGATCAAACTCTCCGAGGTATGCAGGATGCATATCACACATGCGTTGCTACACGATGTAGCGAACTTAGCATGTGATCATTTCCTGCCTCGTCAGCGTTTGACTGACTACCTATGAAACATCATAGGATTTATTATAAAAACTCGAATTAACAGGTACGTATTGTCTTGTTTAGTTTTCAAAGAACTTGTGTGTCACTCTCTTAAAGCGACCACTTAAATATATCATATATCTCTATCAACAGTCAACATTTTTCTTAAAAAACATTTTGTTTTTCTAAGAAGTTTTTACTGGGGAATGAGATAAAAAATAGAGCCTCTTTTTGCTCCTTTGAAAGATTAACATATATCTATGAAAAAAGCATTATTAATTTCAAAAAAAGTGAAGTTTTTTCAAAAAAAATAAAGCCGGTGAAAAAACCGGCTTTATTTTACTCAGATTGCTCTTGATCTGACTCTATGTTTTCTATGTTTTCTATGTTTTCTATGTTTTCTACGTTCTCTTCATTATCTTCATCGTCTTCTGGTGATTGTTCAACTAATGCCACTGTTGCGACATGTTCCTCATCACCGAGACGGATTAGGCGAACACCTTGAGTAACTCGACCTGTTGTTGAAATGTCAGAAACGGCCATACGAATGATTACACCGCTTCCTGTAATAATCATCAAGTCTTCTTCGGCTTCAGCATTCGTTGCTTTCACTGCGACAAGTGGACCGTTATTGTCAGTGATTTTGCACGTTTTAAGACCTTTACCGCCACGACTTTGAACACGGTATTCTTTTTCAGGGGTTAGTTTGCCGTATCCTTTTTCAGTTACAATCAAGACGTTTGCATCTGGCTCAAGGATTTCCATGCCTACGACAATGTCATCTTCGGAAAGTGTGATCCCTTTCACTCCAGCTGCCGTACGTCCCATTTCACGAACATCTGTCTCGTCAAATCGGATCAGCATTCCTTTTTTCGTTCCAATGATGATTTGTTTTTCTCCATTGGTTAAACGAACAGCCATCAGTTCATCTTCGTCACGAAGGCTAAGTGCAATAAGACCGTTGTTTCGAATGTTAGCGAACTGCGACAATGTCGTCCGTTTTGATACACCGTGTCTTGTTGTAAAGAAGAGATAAGAATTTTCATCAAATTCGCTTACTGGAATAATGGCGTTAATCCATTCTCCCTTTTCTACTTCAAGAAGATTAATGATCGGAATCCCTTTCGCCGTCCGTCCGAATTCAGGAATTTCGTACCCTTTCGCACGATAAACCTTCCCTTTATTAGAGAAGAAAAGAATCGTATCGTGGGTCGATGTTGAAATCAACTGTTCAACGAAATCATCTTCGTTGGTTCCCATTCCTTGGACACCTTTACCGCCTCTTTTTTGACTGCGGTATGTAGAAGCTGGGAGACGCTTGATATAACCATTATGCGTGAGCGTAATCACGATGTTTTCAACAGGAATCAAATCTTCGTCTTCAATTGTTTCGATACCCGCTGTCACAATTTCAGTACGGCGCGTATCATTGAAGCGTTCTTTAATTTCTGTTAATTCTTCTCTAATGATTTCAAGTACTTTCTCATTGTCTGCTAAAATGGCTTTTAATTCAGCAATCAAATCAACAAGTCCTTTATATTCATCTTCTATCTTTTCTCGTTCTAGACCAGTCAAACGCTGAAGTCGCATATCAAGAATAGCCTGTGCCTGTTTTTCAGACAAGCTATAGTTTTCCATCAAACCATTTCTCGCAATTTCCGCAGTTTGAGAGCCTCTAATTAAAGCAATGACTTCATCTAAGTGATCAAGTGCAATTCTCAGACCTTCTAAAATGTGTGCTCTTGCTTCTGCTTTACGCAGCTCATACGCTGTTCTTCTGCGAATGATCACTTTTTGATGCTCTAGATAATACTCAAGACATTGTTTGAGGGACAAGACTTTTGGCTGCCCATCAACAAGTGCCAATAAGTTGATACCAAATGACGTTTGAAGTGTCGTTTGTTTATAAAGATTGTTTAATAGAACATGGACGTTTGCGTCTCTACGCAGTTCAATGACAATACGCATACCATTACGGTCTGATTCATCACGCAAATCTGTAATGCCATCAATCTTTTTATCACGTACAAGATCAGCAATTTTTTCAATTAAACGGGCTTTGTTGACTTGGTAAGGAATCTCATTGATAACAATGCGCTGTTTACCGCTAGATGTTTCCTCAATATTCGATTTTGCTCTTAATGTAATAGAGCCGCGCCCTGTTTCATACGCCTTCCGAATACCACTTCGGCCAATGATTTGACCTGCTGTTGGGAAATCTGGACCTGGAATGATGTCCATAAGCTCCTGTGTGGTCATTTCCGGGTTTTGACTGATAGCCAATACCCCATCAATCACTTCACCTAGTTGGTGCGGCGGAATATTGGTCGCCATTCCTACAGCAATTCCTGTCGCTCCGTTGACCAACAAGTTAGGGAATCTTGCAGGCATCACCATTGGCTCTCTTTCACTGCCGTCATAGTTATCCTGATAATCAATAGTATCCTTAGTGATATCACGGAGGATTTCCATAGAAATCTTCGATAGACGTGCCTCGGTATAACGCATCGCCGCTGCTCCGTCTCCATCGACTGAACCAAAGTTTCCATGACCATCTACTAACATATAACGATAGTTGAAGTCTTGCGCCATACGAACCATCGCTTCGTATACAGCACTGTCACCATGAGGGTGATACTTACCGATAACTTCCCCGACGATACGTGCAGATTTCTTAAATGGTTTATCACTTGTCATACCTAGGTCATTCATCGCATACAAAATTCTTCGATGCACGGGCTTTAATCCGTCACGCACATCTGGTAATGCACGCGACACAATCACACTCATTGCATAATCTAAAAAAGACGTACGCATTTCCTGACTAATATTCACTTCGCGTACATTTGGTGTATGTTGTTCACTCACTATAAGAACCTCCCTTTACGTATCACATGAAATAAATTATGTGGGAGTAAAATATGTATTTATCTTCACAAGACTATTCTCCATTATATCAATAATCTCGTCTTTATACACATTTATTTACTAGAAAATCAACGAAAACACGGAAAAACAGGACATTGGTTACACGCTCCTATTTCTTGAAAAACAACCTTATTCCAAACAAGAAATAAGGTTGTTCTCAGTAGGGAGCTATCTAAATATCGAGGTTTTTCACGTATTGCGCATTTTCTTCGATAAAGTTTCTTCTCGGCTCTACTTTATCTCCCATGAGCATTTCAAATGTCTCATCAGCATCGATTGCATCCTCAAGTGTCACTTGAAGAAGTGTTCTCGCATCAGGATCCATTGTTGTTTCCCAAAGCTGAGCTGCATTCATTTCTCCAAGACCTTTATAACGCTGAAGTCCAGGTTTTGGTGTTTGAGAAAGTGATTTCAACAGCTCGTCTAGCTGTTTATCGTTATACACGTACTCAACACGTTTTCCTTGTTGCACTTTATATAAAGGTGGCTGTGCAATATACACATAACCGTTTTCAATGATTTCACGCATGTAGCGATAGAAGAATGTTAGAAGCAGCGTTCGAATGTGCGCTCCATCCACATCGGCATCTGTCATAATCACAACTTTGTGATAGCGAGCCTTCTCTAAATTGAAGTCTTCTCCGATTCCAGTTCCTAATGCTGTAATCATTGAACGAACCTCGTTGTTCGATAGAATTTTATCTAGTCGCGCTTTTTCAACGTTTAGGATCTTCCCTCTTAACGGCAAAATGGCTTGGAAGTGACGATCACGACCTTGCTTAGCAGATCCGCCCGCTGAATCTCCCTCTACGATATAGAGTTCAGAGATGGATGGGTCTTTAGAAGAACAGTCCGCTAGTTTCCCCGGTAAGCTGGAGACTTCCAGTGCGCTTTTACGTCTTGTCAGCTCACGTGCCTTTTTGGCAGCCATTCTTGCACGAGCTGCCATCACGCCTTTCTCCACAATTTTCTTTGCCGCATCAGGGTTCTCTAAGAGGAATTTCTCAAGTGCTTCAGAGAAAAGGGAGTCGGTAATGGTTCTTGCTTCTGAGTTCCCAAGCTTTGTCTTCGTTTGCCCTTCGAATTGAGGATCTGGATGTTTGATAGAGATAATGGCTGTTAAGCCTTCTCGCACATCTTCACCGCTCAAATTCGAGTCTCCATCTTTGAATACGCCATTTTTACGAGCATAATCATTGATCACACGCGTCAGACCTGTTTTAAAGCCTGCTTCGTGTGTTCCGCCTTCATACGTGTTGATATTGTTGGCGAAGGAATAGATGTTGCTTGTATAGGAATCGTTATATTGTAATGCCACTTCAACCGTAATTCCGTCTCTTTCACCTTCGATGTAAACAGGTTCTTCATGAACGACTTCTTTTGAGCGATTTAAATGTTCTACATAGCTCTTAATACCGCCTTCGTAGCAGTATTCATTTCGTCGTTCTTTACCTTCGCGTAAATCTTCAATAATGATGTTTACACCTTTTGTTAAGAAAGCTAATTCACGTACACGGTTAGCAAGTGTGTCGTAATCAAATTCAATGGTTTCAGTAAAAATTTCTGGATCTGGCACAAAATGAGTGGTTGTCCCTGTAACATCTGTTTCACCAATGATCTCTAAATCTCCAACTGGAACACCGCGTTTGAATTGTTGATAATGAATTTTCCCATCACGATATACGGTCACGTCTAAGGTCGTAGATAACGCATTAACAACAGATGCCCCTACGCCATGCAGACCGCCAGATACTTTATAACCACTGCCGTCAAATTTACCGCCAGCGTGAAGAACAGTCATAATAACCTCTACAGCAGGACGTCCCATTTTCTCATGAATCCCAACAGGAATTCCGCGACCATTATCTTTCACTGTAATGCTATTATCCTTTTCGATTTGCACGGTAATATCTGTGCAATATCCAGCTAAAGCCTCATCAATACTGTTGTCGACAATTTCCCATACAAGATGGTGAAGTCCTTTTGCACTGGTTGACCCAATGTACATTCCTGGACGTTTTCTAACAGCTTCTAGTCCTTCAAGCACCTGTATCTGATTTTCATCATAACTATTATGTTGCTGTTCCATTGCCACGTACATTCACCTACACTTTTCTTAAACGATATATTTATATGAATTGAGCTTTTAGACTTCAATTTCAATCACAAATGAAGCACGTTTTTTGAGCGTGCTTGAGGAAAGAGGAGAGTAATAAACAGATTTAGTTGTGACGACGATGGATTTTGGTGTCCCTTGTGATAACGAAATGATTTGTCCTTCTTGTTTTTGAAGAAACTCTTCTACAACAGAAGACGACCTCATTTTGTAATCAACAATTGCGACAATCTCTCGTGTAGAAACAACACAATCATCACCTAAATGAATATACAAGACCCACACCTCATTTATCAGTCAATTACTTTTCCACTGGCTACTCTGAAAATTTCCGCTTCTTTCAAGGTGGCGTGATCGATGCCTTCAACACTTGTTGTGGTGACGAAGGTCTGTACACGTCCCTGAATGGTATGGAGCAAATGAGACTGTCTGTAATCATCAAGTTCAGATAAAACATCATCGAGTAGAAGAATGGGATATTCTCCGATTTCTTCGTGTATCAAGTCGATTTCTGCCAGCTTTAGTGAAAGAGCTGTTGTTCTTTGTTGCCCTTGAGAGCCATATGTCTGAACATCCCGACCATTCACAAAGAAAAGAATGTCATCTCTGTGAGGTCCCCACAGCGTCACTCCTCGGTCTATTTCTCTGTCTCTTAGTTTCTGAAACGATTCTTCATAGCTATTCTTTATTTTCGACAAGTCTGACGCTTCTGATACCTCTATCGCCGTGTGGTATTGGAGCGTGAGTGTTTCTAGCTCTCTAGAAATGCCAAAATGCAACGGCTGCGCCCATTTTTCGAGCTGTTTCGTAAAAGTCAGTCGTCTTTTGACAACCTTCGCTGCCGCATCAATCAATTGCTCTGTTAAAACCTCCAGCATCGCTTGATCCGTTTGCTTTCTAGTCTGCAATTGTTTCAAGTAATGATTCCGCTGAGAGAGAATTTTTTGATAGAGCGATAAATCATGCAAGTAGACAGCAGAAACTTGTCCAATCTCCATATCGAGGAATCTTCTGCGGATTTGCGGGCTGCCCTTTACAAGACTTAAGTCCTCTGGTGCAAACATGATGGTGTTTAGCGCACCAACATAATGACTGAGCTTCTGTTGTTCAATGTGATTGACCTTGCCCTTTTTCCCTTTTTTTGAAATCACGAGCTGCATTGGGAGTGGACCATTTTTTTTGATGACTCTACCTTCTATTTTAGCATAGTCTTGGTCCCATCGGATAAGTTCTTTATCATTTGACGTACGATGCGACTTTGCCATCGACAATACATAGATCGCTTCCATCAAGTTCGTTTTACCTTGGGCATTCTCACCGATCATGACATTCACCTTGTTGTCGAATTGAAGCTCGGTGTGTTCATAGTTTCGGTATGAAGTTAACGCCAGACTTTGAATGTACATGTATTGTCACCCGTTTCTAATTCACAACTTGAAATGTGCCATAACCTTCTATCTCGACAACATCTCCTGGGTATAGTTTGCGTCCCCGTCTATTATCTGGCTCTTGATTAATGAACACCTCATGTTCACTCAAAAACCATTTCGCCATTCCGCCAGATTGGATGACTTCGGCTAATTTCAAAAATTGCCCTAATGTAATCATTTCTTTCTCAATGGTTATAGGATTAGGCATTATATCGACCTCTTTCAATATCACTAATATCTAATTGTACTAAAAAACAAGACAAGAAGGAAAGGGGGAAAGCGAACTGGGATGAAAGAAAGCATGGTAAACGAGAAGAAAAGCTGCTATGCACTCACACAGCAGCTATTTTAGATTGAATTAATATGTTCTGACTGGAAGAATCAACTGCAAGATTGAATCATCATTTGGCGTGCGCAACAGGAACGGTCTCATAGCACCAGTAAAACTTACATGAATCTCTGTTCCCTCTAATACTTTTAACGCATCTAGCATATATTTTGGACTAAAGGAGATTTTAAGGTCCTCCCCTTTAATGTCATCTGCTTGAACTGTTTCGACTACTTTACCGATTTCAGGTGAATTAGAAGAAATCTCAAGGCTTTGTTCAGGATCAGCTGACAGCTTTACGACATTATTGCGTCCTTCTCTTGCCAAAAGTGATGCACGATCAATGGCTTGAAGGAATTCCTTTGTGTTGACCACAACATCCGTTTTACTTTCCTGCGGGATCAGGCGAGCTGTATCTGGATAATTCCCATCCAGCAATCTTGAGAAGAACAACACGTTTTGTGCTTTAAAGAGAACTTGAGTTTCTGTAATCACGATGCTCACAAGATCTTGCCCATCATCAAGGATTCTACTTAGCTCTGTTAAACTCTTCCCTGGAATGACGACATTGTATGAGCTTTCCTCGTCAATATCCAACTTCGCTTTTCTTAAAGCAAGACGGTGGCTATCGGTCGCTGTGCATATTAATTCACCTTTTTCCACCTTCCAGTTTACACCTGTCAAGATAGGTCGTGTTTCTGAGGTGGACACTGCAAAAACAGTTTGACGAATTAAGTTTTTAAGCAGATCTGTTGGAATTTGAAATGCATGATGCTCTTCAATTTGCGGAAGATGCGGATACTCTTCAGCATCTAAGCCGTTTAAGTTAAATTCTGCTGAACCAGAACGAATGATGGTGAGGTGATTTTGTTCTACTTCAATTTCGACAGTAGCCATTGGCAGTTTCTTCACAATTTCACTAAAGAAGCGAGCCTGAAGCACAATACTTCCTGGACGATCAATCGTAATTACTTCTAAATCTCCATCTCTTTGAGGAATAAAGGATTCAATTGAGATATCAGAGTCACTTCCTGTGAGAGAAACCCCCTCATCAGATGCTACAATTTTTATCCCTGTCAAAATAGGTATCGTTGTTCTAGAGGATACGGCCTTTAATACATCTTGGACACTTTCGACAAGACGATCTTTTTGAATCGTGAATTTCATAGTGGTCCTCCTAAATTTTCTTAATGACATGTATATATATTTTATTAATAAAAATCGTAGAAGTAATAGTAGGGCTTGTGAATATGTGGATAAGTCGGTAAAAAGAAAGGAAAGACAGCCTATCCACATGTGGACAGACTGTGTATGACTATGCTCTAGTTATTCACATTTTCCCGTACTTATTATATCAGCTAGGTTATTTTAATTGTTCTTTTATTTCTTTGACATGCTGCTGAAGCTGTTCATCCTCAACCATTAATTTCGAAATCTTCTCATGAGCGTGAATGACAGTCGTATGATCACGACCTCCAAATTCTTCTCCTATTTTAGGCAGAGAGGAATCGGTCATTTCTCTAGAGAGATACATGGCAATTTGTCTTGGATAAGCAACTGACTTCGTACGTTTCTTCGCTTTGAAATCCTCTAAACGGATATTAAATTGCTGCCCTACAATTCTTTGAATATCTTTAATTGTAATGACCCTTGGCTTCGACGAAGGAATGATGTCCTTTAGCGCCTCAGCTGCTAGATCCGCATTAATGTCTTTATTAATTAAAGAAGAGTAAGCAACGACACGAATCAAAGCACCCTCCAGTTCACGAATGTTGCTGTCGATTTGATTGGCAATATAGAGCATCACTTCATTCGGAATATCTAATCCCTCTGCTTTTGCCTTTTTTCGTAAAATCGCAATACGCGTTTCTAAATCTGGCGGGGTAATGTCCGTGATTAGGCCCCATTCGAATCGAGAGCGTAATCTGTCTTCAAGTGTCGGAATTTCTTTCGGCGGCCGGTCACTAGAAATGACGATTTGCTTACTTTCTTCGTGAAGTGTGTTGAATGTATGGAAAAACTCTTCTTGTGTTTGTTCTTTTCCTGCTAAAAATTGAATATCATCTATCAAAAGCACATCGACATTCCGATAGCGATTACGGAAATCGACAGCTTTGTTGTCTCGGATTGAGTTGATAAATTCATTTGTAAATTTTTCAGATGATAGATAGACCACTTTGGCTGATGGATTATGGTCGATGACATAATGACCAATCGCATGCATCAAGTGAGTCTTTCCTAAACCAACGCCCCCATAAATAAAGAGCGGATTATATGCTTTTGCTGGTGCTTCCGCAACTGCAAGTGAAGCGGCATGCGCAAATCGGTTGCCTGAACCAATAACAAAAGTATCAAATGTATATTTTGGATTCAGCATATTTTGTGGAATATCGACGGGATCTTCTTTAGACATCTTTTTAATTGGAGACTTTGGCATAGCTTCCACTTCATCCTGATTTTGAGGAATAATAAATTTAATGCTGAGCTCTTCACCTGTCAGTTCGTAGATGGTATCAGCAATTAAGTGAAGATATCTTGATTCCAACCAGTCTCTAGCAAATTCATTAGGTGCTGTAATTGTGAGCGTATCACCTTGAAGAGAATGGGCTTTTGTCGATTTCATCCATGTCTCAAAACTAGGTTTGCTCAACTTTGTCTCTATTTTTTGAAGTGCTTTATTCCACAGATCCAAAATATTTTCCATAAGGCTTCTCCCCCCTCCTTTTCTTTTTAAAATGACCAGTATCAAACTGTTATAGAACACGAAAAAGAGCAAATGGTCATCACCATTCGTGCACATACATTGTTGAAAACAAATAATATAGTAGAAAAACGTCTTTTCGACAAATCACACAGTCTGTGGATAAACAATTCAACAATCTGTGTAATATCTTTCCACAGGTTGTCCACAATTTGTGGATAACATAAATAGGTCAGATAAGTAATTAAGAGTTAAAACACAAATATAATATCAAAATAAACAAGATGGCGCAATGGGTGTCACAAACTTATCCACACACTTTACATCCTGTTGAAAAATAATTATCCACATCAGTTATTTGTGTGAAAAAAATGTCGATAATGAATGTGGATAGTCTAAATATGCCAAAAACATATCCACACCCTTGTTTTGGAGACCTTTTAGGAGGAAAAAGAGAAGAAAATGTTAGAAACTAAAAAAGAAGGTTTCTTCGTTTGATAAATTATGTTATGCTTATAAGGTTGATAATAAGAGTTTTATCATTGATATTGACAATCGATGGGTTACACAAATATAATGAGTTAGACTGTCTTAAACAGCTATTCCTCAGGGAGGTGTCATACATGAAAAGAACGTTTCAACCAAATAACCGTAAGCGTAGTAAAGTTCATGGCTTCCGCAGCCGTATGAGTTCTAAGAACGGACGTCTAGTTTTAAAGCGACGCCGCAGCAAAGGTAGAAAAAAATTATCAGCTTAGGCCACTGAATAATGTCAGTGGTCTTTTTTACATAAAATCGTAAATGAACTGTCAGTTTTTATCGGAGTGGAAGAAAACATGAAGAAGCGAAACAGGCTAAAAAAAAATGAAGAGTTTCAAAAAGTGTTTAAAAAAGGTCAATCAATGGCGAATCGTCAATTCGTTATTTACCAGCTGGATCAACCAAATCAAGATGAACTGCGTTTAGGATTGTCTGTGAGTAAGAAGATTGGTAATGCAGTGATGAGAAATCGAATTAAACGACTGATCCGTCAGGTGTTTTTAGAGGAAGGTCATAAGTTAAAGCAAGAAAAAGACTACATTGTCATTGCGAGAAAACCAGCAAGTGAATTGACCTTTGAAGAAACAAAGAAGTCTCTCCAACATTTATTTAGAAAATCCGCTGTTTATCAACAACAACCGAAAAAGTCTTCGTAATAGAAACTTTCGTTGAATCAATTTTTAAAAGCGCTTCCTTCATCTAGTGAATTAAAATGAAACCACCACTTTGTAATGAAAAAATGTTACCATACTGATTAGGTGAGTCACTTTCGTAATCATTTCCAACTTAAATATAGTTTGAAGTAATGGGAGGAATCTTGTTGAAAAGGCGATTATTACTAATATTTAGCTTGATTGGCGCATTGGTTCTATTGGCAGGATGTACACAAATTAATGAACCAATCACATCAGATAGTAAGGGATTCTGGAACTCTTATATTGTTTACCCGCTATCTCAATTAATCACGTACATGGCAAATTTGACTGGTGAAAACTACGGAGTTGCGATCATTATTGTGACACTGTTAATCCGCTTGCTCATTTTACCATTAATGATTAAGCAGTTAAGAAGTACAAAAGCAATGCAAGCATTGCAGCCTGAACTGAAAAAGCTTCGTGAAAAATATAGCTCTAAAGATCAAAAAACTCAGCAGCAGCTTCAGCAGGAAACAATGGCTCTTTTCCAAAAAAATGGCGTCAATCCATTAGCCGGATGTTTCCCGATTTTAATTCAGATGCCAATCCTAATCGGATTCTATCATGCGATTATGAGAACAGCTGAAATTAAAAAGCATACTTTCTTATGGTTTGACTTAGGCAGTCCAGATCCATTATTCCTATTACCGATCATTGCGGGGGTAGCTACTTTCATTCAGCAAAAACTGATGATGGCTGGAAATCCTTCGGACAACCCTCAAATGGCGATCATGTTATGGGTTATGCCGATTATGATCATTGTATTTGCTATTAGTTTCCCAGCAGCACTTTCATTGTACTGGGTTGTAGGTAACATTTTCATGATCATCCAAACATTAGTGATTAAAACTCCTCAAGTAAAATTAGATACAAAAGAAAAAGCTGGCGGGAATAAAAAATGAAGGAAATAACTGCTGTCGGTCGCACAATCGAAGAAGCAGTAGATTCCGGACTTAAACAAATTCAGCTTCTAAAAGAAGAAGTAGACATCACAATTGTGGATGAAGGAAATAAAGGGTTTTTAGGATTATTTGGTAAAAGACAAGCTGTAGTCAAATTGGTAGAAAAGAGAAATGCTCTTAAATTAGCTACACAATATTTAGATAATATTGTTAAATCCATTGATCCTAAAGCGAAGATTGTTTCCAAACAGGAGCCGAAAAAGATTTCTTTCCATATTGATGGAGATAAAACGTCATTAATGATTGGAAAAAGAGGACAAACTTTGTACTCTTTAGAAACTTTGGTACAGTTAGTGTTTAATCGCTATTCTGATCAGTATCATCATATTACCATTGATATTGGAGATTATAGGAAGAAGCGACAAGAAGCACTTGAACAATATGCCGTCAAGACGGCAAACAAAGTTTTAAAAACGAAGAGAAAAGTTCACTTAGAACCAATGCCTTCGAACGAACGAAAAGTAATTCATGATACGATCGCTACTTTTTCTAAAGAACTAGCAACGGCATCGGAAGATACAGGTAGTAAGCGTCATGTAGTGGTGCTGTATAAAAAATAACAGAAAGACTAGAATTCAGCAAAGCTGGATTTTAGTCTTTTTTTATTGAAAAATTGTGTATCTATAGAAGATTCATCCTTTATTTCTAAAAAGTTAGGGTGTAAGTTGAGTCGAAAATGCCATTTTTACAAGTAAACAAAGGCATCGGGGCGTTTAAATTTATCGGGTTTCGGTGTAAGATGTGAAGATAAGTTTAGAACGTCGTTATTCACATGTGGATAAGTTAAGTGTTAAAATAGATAGGATGCAAAGCTGTGGATAATTGGATAGAGGATACTTTCACTTCGCTTTCATTTATGGTATCTTTAAATTTTGGATTAAGCGTTTTTGATATAGAGATGGACAACGTCCATTTAATAGATAAAAGACTGTCTATTAAAGTAGAGAAAGAGGTGATTGAGCGATGGATACAATTGCAGCCATTTCGACACCGATGGGTGAAGGAGCAATCGCGATTATTCGTTTAAGTGGGCCTGAAGCGGTGCAGATCGCTGATAGGATGTATAAAGGACCTAAGGAGAAAAAACTTGTATCAGTGGATTCTCATACCATCCATTATGGTCATATTGTGGATGCAAGAACTGATCAAGTAATAGAAGAGGTCATGGTGTCAGTACTTCGAGCGCCAAAAACATTTACGAGAGAAGACGTTATTGAGATTAACTGCCATGGCGGAATTGTAACGGTCAATAAAGTATTGCAGCTTGCTTTAAGAGAAGGAGCAAGATTAGCGGAGCCAGGTGAGTTCACAAAGCGTGCTTTCTTAAATGGAAGAATAGATCTATCGCAAGCAGAGGCTGTCATGGACTTGATTCGGGCAAAGACGGATCGGGCGATGAATGTAGCGATCACTCAAATGGAGGGACGTCTCTCCGGTTTGGTTCAGCGACTGCGCGGCGAGATCCTAGAAACATTGGCGCATATTGAAGTCAATATTGACTACCCTGAGTATGACGATGTTGAAGAAATGACACATCGCGTCTTAGTGGAAAAAGCGACATCGGTCAAAAAAGAAATTGAGTCGCTACTCTCGACTTCTCACCAAGGGAAAATTCTTCGAGAGGGCTTATCCACTGTCATTATAGGAAGGCCAAATGTTGGAAAGTCTTCCTTGTTGAATAGCCTTGTACAGGAAACAAAGGCCATTGTCACAGATATTCCTGGAACTACGAGAGACGTTATTGAGGAATATGTGAATGTACGAGGCGTACCTCTCCGTCTAGTCGATACTGCGGGTATACGTGAGACAGAGGACATTGTTGAGCGTATAGGGGTTGAACGATCTAGACAGGTCTTAAAAGAAGCTGACCTGATTTTACTTGTGCTCAATTATAGCGAAGAATTATCGGAAGAAGATATTAAACTTTTTGAGGCTGTCTCAGGTATGGATATCATCGTGATTGTGAATAAGACAGACCTTGAGCCTAAGCTTGATGTAGAAAAGGTCAAGCAGTTAGCAAAGGATCGTCCGGTGGTCACTACATCATTATTACAAGAAAAGGGCATTGATGAGCTTGAAATGGCAATTCAATCACTGTTCTTCACTGGATCAATTGAAAGTGGAGATTTAACGTATGTAAGTAATACAAGGCATATTGCTCTTCTTCAGGCAGCAAAACAATCAATTGAAGATGCACTTGAAGGAATTGAAATGGATGTACCAATCGACATTGTTCAAATAGATTTAACACGCTGCTGGGAACAGCTCGGTGAAATTATAGGAGATGCTGTTCATGAAAGCTTGATTGATCAGTTATTCTCTCAATTCTGTTTAGGAAAGTAAAGGGAGGAACATAAGAAATGGGTTATGAAGCTGGCAATTATGACGTCATCGTCGTGGGTGCCGGTCATGCTGGGGTTGAGGCTGCTCTTGCTTCTGCAAGACAGGGCGCTAAAACACTTGTATTGACTATCAACCTCGATATGGTTGCTTTTATGCCATGTAATCCGTCCGTAGGCGGTCCTGCAAAAGGGATTGTCGTTAGAGAAATTGATGCACTGGGCGGAGAAATGGCACGAAATATAGATAAGACGCATATTCAAATGCGCATGTTGAATACGGGGAAAGGACCTGCTGTTCGTGCTTTAAGAGCGCAAGCAGACAAGTTCCAATATCAGCATGAAATGAAAAAAACAATGGAAAATGAACCGAACCTGACAATGCTGCAAGGTATGGTGGATCATTTAATTGTAAAAGATGATGAATGTAAAGGTGTTGTTACACAAACAGGGGCAAACTATCGTGCGAAGTCTGTTGTATTAACGACGGGAACTTTCTTAAAAGGTCGCATTATTTTAGGGGATCTATCGTATTCAAGTGGTCCTAATAACCAGCAGCCATCTATCAAATTATCGGATCACCTAGCAGATTTAGGATTCGATTTGGTTCGCTTTAAAACAGGAACACCTCCTCGAGTGAATAGTCACTCGATTGACTATAGTAAAACAGAAATTCAACCAGGTGATGACGTTCCGCGGGCGTTTTCCTATGAAACGGTTGAATATATTACAGACCAACTCCCATGCTGGTTAACATATACAAGTTTAGAAACACATCAAATTATTGATGAGAATCTTCACCGTTCTCCAATGTATTCAGGTATGATTAAAGGAACTGGTCCTAGATACTGCCCTTCCATTGAAGACAAAGTGGTTCGTTTCAATGACAAACCGAGACATCAAATTTTCTTAGAGCCAGAAGGTCGTAATACGCAGGAAGTTTATGTTCAAGGATTGTCTACAAGTCTTCCGGAGGATGTACAGCAGCGCATGCTTTCAACCATCCCAGGACTCGAGAATGTACAAATGATGAGAGCGGGTTATGCCATTGAGTATGATGCAATTGTGCCTACTCAGTTGTGGCCTACACTCGAGACGAAGAAAATTTCTGGATTATATACAGCTGGCCAAATTAATGGTACGTCTGGCTATGAGGAAGCAGCAGGTCAAGGAATTATGGCAGGTATTAATGCAGGAAGAAAAGCATTGGGTAAAGAAGAAGTCATTTTAAGCCGATCTGATGCATATATCGGTGTTCTCATTGATGATCTTGTCACAAAGGGAACAAATGAACCTTACCGTCTTTTAACATCCCGTGCAGAGTATCGTTTGCTTCTTCGTCATGACAATGCGGATTTAAGATTAACTGAACTTGGCTATCATATTGGATTAATATCTCAAGAAAGATTCCAAGCATTCCAGCAGAAAAAAGAAGCCATTGAAGCAGAGAAAAAACGTTTATATTCAGTCATCATCAAACCTACAGCTGAGACACAAGAGTTTATTCGTTCACTTGGTGGAAGTGAGCTGAAGGACGGTATTCGTGCTAGTGATTTGATGAAGCGTCCAGAAATGAACTATGAATCAGTTGTGAGATTAGCTCCTGCTGAAACTCCGCTTCCTTCTGATGTGTGTGAGCAGGTAGAGATTCAAATTAAATACGAAGGTTATATCGAAAAGTCACTCCAACAAGTTGAAAAGCTGAAAAAGATGGAGAATAAAAAGATTCCTGATCGTATTGATTATGATGCCATCAAAGGAATTGCAACTGAAGCGAAACAAAAGTTGAAAGAAGTCCGACCGCTTTCTGTTGCACAGGCTTCTCGTATTTCAGGCGTTAACCCTGCTGATATTTCTATCCTTTTAGTATATTTAGAGCAGGGACGTATTGCGAAGATAGCAGAATAGAAAGGATGTCGGCATGAACATTGAACAATTTACAGCAGCACTAGAGGAGAAAGGGATCACTCTTTCTCCTGTGCAGCTTGAACAATTTGAAACTTACTTCCGCATGCTTGTAGAATGGAACGAGAAAATGAATTTGACGTCCATTACTGAAAAGGAAGAAGTGTATTTAAAGCATTTTTATGATTCCATTTCCGCATCATTTTTCATTGATTTTCACAAAGTGACGACGATTTGCGATATTGGAGCTGGTGCTGGTTTCCCGAGCATTCCTCTTAAAATTTGCTTCCCTCATCTACATGTGACCATTGTTGATTCTCTTCAGAAACGAATTACGTTTCTTAATGAGTTAGCAAAAGGGTTAAACTTACAAGATACTACTTTTTATCATGATCGTGCGGAGACGTTTGGACAACGTAAGGAAAAGCGTGAAAGCTATGATCTTGTCACTGCTAGAGCAGTTGCGCGTCTATCTGTCTTGAGCGAACTATGTCTCCCCCTTGTAAAAAAGGAAGGGCTGTTTGTGGCATTAAAAGCATCTGCTGCTGATGAAGAAATGCAAGCAGGGAAAAAAGCCGTTACTGTCCTCGGAGGAGAGGTTGTTGAAAAGCATTCCTTTGTTCTTCCTTTAGAAGAAAGCGAACGAAACATTATTGTCATTGAAAAGAAAAAGCAAACACCAAAAAAATATCCTAGAAAACCAGGAACACCTAATAAATCACCAATAGAAGGTTGATCATGTAAAAGGTCGGTTTTTCTTCAATATTTAAGATTTTACAGAAGGAAAAAACATGAGAAAATAGAATTATAAAAAGGTAGTTTTTAAAGGTGGTGTAGGTTCATGAAGCATTCACTCTCACGCTTCTTCGGGCTTGGTGACAAAGAACATCCTGAGCGTGAAACCGAAATAGAGGCAGAGATTGCTGAGCATGATACATTAAAGGAAGAGATACAGGAGCTCCCGGTTGACACAATTATGCCAAACCGTTTTCAGCCACGCACCATTTTTTCAGAAGAAAAGATACATGAGCTGGCCACGACGATTCATACCCATGGCATTATTCAACCTATTGTCGTCAGACCGACAGAAGAAGAAGGAAAATATGAACTGATCGCCGGTGAAAGACGATGGAGAGCGGTACAGACTCTTCAATGGGAGAAAATCCCCGCTATTATAAAAGATTTTACTGATACGGAAACGGCATCTGTCGCATTGATTGAAAATTTGCAAAGAGAAGAGCTGTCTGCTATTGAAGAGGCTCATGCCTATGCACGTCTTTTAGAGCTTCATGATTTAACACAGGAAGCGCTTGCTCAGCGTTTAGGTAAGGGACAATCTACTGTTGCAAACAAACTTAGACTTTTAAAGTTGCCTGAAGAGGTACAACAAGCCATTTTAGAGAAAAAAATCTCTGAAAGGCATGCACGTTCACTTGTACCCCTAAAGCTTCCAGAATTACAAATCGCACTCTTGCAGGAAATCATCGAAAAGCAGCTGAATGTAAAACAGACTGAAGAGCGTGTAGTGAAAATGCTTGAACAAAAAACAGATCGCAAACCGAGGCCAAAACGTAAGGCGTTTAGTCGTGATACACGAATTGCGATGAATACCATTCGTCAGTCTCTCCATATGGTAGAAGACAGCGGGCTTAAAATAAATACCGAGGAAGAAGAATTTGAGGAATATATCCAATTAACAATTCGGATTCCTAAATAGAAAAAAGCTGATGAGAGCCACTCGTCAGCTTTTTTTATTGATTCTACATTATATTTACTTATTATTCATAAATTGGTAGAATATGATTTTCATAGAGGGAAGGAGGTGACATAACTCGATGAAAATGAAAAAGATGAATCTTGTTATTATTTGTTATTTACTGTTTTCTTTTTCTCTTTTTACAAATGAAACAACCATATTTGCTGTGAACTCGCCAACGATTGCTCCAGATGAAAGCCCGCTGACCAAAAAAGAACTGAACGTTCTGAAGAAACAAGGTGTTGTTTCAAAAGAGATCACGTTAGATCAATTAAATCATGAACATGAGTCTCAGGACGACACTATTGACTTGATTTCAGCTGGCGATCATTTGAAAGATTATGGCTTACAACAAAACAAGCAGGATGAGTTTGTGACGGATGAAAAGCCTCACACCATCAAGCACCTTTTAGGAAGGCCGTATCCTGGTACCAATATTATGCCTAAAAAAGGGGATATCTTGGTGACAAACACTGATGCTGTGAAGGGTATCGTTGGACATGCAGGTATCGTCATTAATGAGGAAAGTTTTGCTTCTATTCCCGGGTTTCGACAGCATCCTCAGCTTGATTCCATTCTTAACTGGTTTCGCTATAATGCCAACACAAAGGTCATTCGGATTAATCAAAAGGAAACAGCAGACCTGGCAGGGGAATGGGCGCGTGATTATGTGAAAGCTCATCCAACTGCTCGATACTCCATCACTATGTCCATTCAATCACTGGATCCGACCTATTGTTCAAAGATTGTGTGGCAGGCCTATGCCAAAACAGGCGATGCTGTAGGTCATGCGACATTTACCATTAAGACACCCTATGGATTCTTAAAAAAGAGAAGCTACAAAACGGTGATCCCTAAGATCATTGTGAACGAAGGCCGAACAATCGGTGGATTACAATTTTGATAGATGCCCTCACTTTTGATGCAAGTGAGGGTTTTTCATATTGATTTTTTCTTCAATAGTTATATTGATATATTTTTTACTGTGTTTAAATTCGTTTTTTCATGTGCGAAAATAGAGATTTGCTGACGAATATATAATGGAGAAACAAAAAAAGCAAACGTTTCATACTTTTTTTGATAGAATAGGAAGTATGAATGAATGAGAAACTTGTTAAGTTGAAAGTGGGTGTCATCGTGGGAAAAATCATAGCGATTACCAACCAGAAGGGCGGCGTCGGGAAGACGACAACTTCTGTTAATTTGAGTGCGTGTTTAGCATACATAGGTAAACGAGTGTTGTTAGTTGATATTGATCCGCAGGGTAATGCCACGAGTGGTATTGGGATTGAGAAGGCCGACGTAGAAAAGTGCGTGTACGATATTTTAGTTGATGATGCAGATGTTCTTGATGTGATTAAGACGACAGAGGTCGAAAATCTCGATGTCATTCCTGCGACGATACAACTTGCAGGGGCTGAAATAGAGCTTGTGCCTACGATTTCACGAGAAGTGAGATTGAAGAGAGCACTTGAGTCTGTTAAGCAAAATTATGATTATATGATTATTGACTGCCCGCCATCACTCGGATTACTGACGATTAATGCGTTAACCGCATCCGATTCCGTTTTAATTCCGGTACAGTGTGAATATTATGCGCTTGAAGGATTGAGCCAATTATTAAACACTGTTCGTCTCGTGCAGAAACATTTAAATACGGATCTTGCCATTGAAGGTGTATTGCTGACAATGCTTGATGCACGAACAAATCTTGGGATTCAAGTCATCGAAGAAGTGAAGAAATACTTCAGAGATAAGGTCTATCAGACCGTGATTCCGCGAAATGTAAGACTGAGTGAAGCGCCTAGTCATGGGAAACCGATTATCTTGTATGATCCACGTTCAAGAGGTGCAGATGTCTATTTAGACTTAGCAAAGGAAGTGGATGCGAATGGCTAAAGGTCTTGGAAAGGGTATTAATGCACTATTTAACACTGTAGATTCAAATGAAGAAACGGTTGAAGAAATCAAAATAAAGGATTTGCGTCCGAACCCATATCAGCCAAGGAAAACGTTTGATGAAGATGCATTGTCTGATCTGAAAGAATCTATTCAGCAGCATGGTGTGTTACAGCCGATCATTGTCCGCAAATCGATTAAAGGATATGACATTGTAGCAGGTGAACGTCGTTTCCGTGCAGCTCAACAAGCTGGTCTGACAACGATTCCTGCGATCGTCCGAGAATTTTCAGAAACGCTGATGAGAGAAATTGCCCTTTTAGAAAACTTGCAACGAGAGGATTTATCTCCATTAGAAGAAGCGGAAGCCTATGCTTCCTTGCTAGATCACCTAAGTGTGACGCAAGAAGAATTAGCGAAGCGATTAGGGAAGAGCAGACCGCATATTGCGAATCATCTCCGCCTTTTGACTTTACCGGATGAAGTACAAAAGCTGATTGCAGATGGTACGTTATCGATGGGACATGGAAGAACCTTGCTTAGCTTGAAAAACAAAAATAAGCTGGCGCCATTGGTAAAGAAAATCGTGGACGAGGGATTAAACGTACGTCAGGTTGAGAAACTTGTTCAGCAGTTAAACGAAAATGTTCCACGTGAAACAAAGAAAAAAGAAGCACCAAAGGATCGAGTGTTGAAAGAAAGAGAGTCTTTCTTACAAAACTACTTTGGCACTTCAGTGTCGATCAAGAAACAGAAGAAAAAAGGAAAAATAGAGATTGAATTTCTCTCCAACGAAGATTTAGAAAGAATCCTCGAATTGCTTTCTACGAGAGAATCATCAGAGTGACCATCTTGATACGAGATGGTCTTTTTTATATTCTCCCAGTGATATTTTGAATAGGAGCAAAGAGAGAACGACTTTTTTCTCTTGTCCAATCCATTTGATCAATATGAGATAGACTTTCAGAAAGTGTATTGGCCATAGACATGACAAGATGAAGGCGTGTGTTTTGGAGAACGAAGTATTCCATAAAGCCGCTCACATTGACGATCCCATTAATATGAATATCTCCTACCTCTGGCAGCTCTTTTTGTACACCCGCTCCAGGCTTTAACGGTCCATCGCCAATTTGGAAGGAGCCTACACTTTTCACTCTTCCTAAACAGGCATCAATTGCTACAATAAATGGATGTTTATGAGCTTGTTCAATTTCAGCAAGCTTTTCTTTTAAATTAACCGCATGAACTGGGTCAGAGAGCGTTCCATATACATGAAGCTTTTTCAAATCAAGACCTGAAAGCTTTGTACCAACAAGTGGACCTAGAGAGTCGCCAGTTGAGCGGTCTGTTCCAATACAAACGATGGCAACGGGTCTTTTTCCTGCTTTCTGAAGATGCGAGAATAAAATACTTTTAAGCTGTTGAATGGCGTTTGTATCCGTATGGGACACGTATTCTTTCACCCTATTTCTAAAAAAAAGACCGTTCTTGCTATTCATAGGTCTCACTTCCTTGTCATAGTAGTTAGTAACAGTATACGGAAACAAGCTTAATTCTATACCTATGAGGTGATGATTGTGTGGAAGGCTGGTTCAAGGTGGACGCTTTTAATTTTAGGAAGCTTAATAGGAGCGGGGTATGCTTCCGGCCAAGAAATTTGGCAGTTTTTTGGCATTGATAGTGGACTAGCCATTCTACTGTTTACATTGATGTTCATGCTGTCTACCTATGTGGTGTTAAAAATTAGTTATGAGGTACGTGCCGATCACTTTGTGCCAGTGCTAGAGCGGCTTGTCGGTCCATGGCTGGCTAAAGTGTATGACGTTTTAATTGTCCTTTATTTATTCACGACAACGACAGTCATGATTGCCGGTGGTGGGGTGACGCTAGAGATGTATCATGTGCCATTTTGGGTGGGTATCGGTGCCTTTTGTCTATTTTCATTTATGATTTTTTTCTGGGATGTGAAAGGGCTCTTATCTGTGAATGCTTTCATTATACCAATTTTGGTGGCGGGGCTCATCTATGCGTTTGTTTTTTATTATATGAACCATGATCATATGTGGCGGATTGATTTTGGACAGCAGTACAATTGGCCTGCCAGTATTGTCTTTGCTTCTTTGAATATATTATCTGTGGTCGCAGTGCTGTCTTCGGTTGGGAAAGAAATGAAGGGACTTGGAGAGGCAAAAGTGGCGAGTATATTAAGTGGTCTGATTTTTGGGGTTATCTCGTACGTGTATAACGAAATACTGGTTGATATTTCTGGGAGCCTATCAGCAGAAGGCATTCCCTTGTTTACAGTATTAGAAGGAGCGCCAACATCATTGTTTGTTTTTATGACCGTTGTCCTTTGTCTAGCCATTTATACGACGACAGCGGCAGGTTTATTTGGTTTATCCAGCCGAATGCTCTCTTTTGTACCATTGCCTCGATGGTTGGTGGTGCTCATAATGCTTCTTTTAATGGCGCCTTTGACATCTCTTGGGTTTGCCGATTTGATTGCTTTCTTGTATCCAATATATAGCTTGCTGAATCTGTATTTGCTTGTCTGTTTAATGCTATATCCGATTTTAAGTAAAAAGATATTTTCTCACCCTAAAAATTATATTGATAAAATAAAATAAGCACCTCTCTTTGGCAGAGCTGTGCTTATTTTATACGAATAGAATCAATGGCTTCTTTGATATCATCATAGACTGGCATTTGCTTAAGACGCTGAAGGCGTTCTTCTAGTTCTGAAATGGCTTGTCCTTTTAAGTGCTGAGAGATGTGTTGTTTGACAATGGTCGTCTGGTTGATCATGTCTTCTGTTTTAGACAATTGATACTCCAAGTGCACGCGAGTGTTTGCTAATTCGTCATGCAGTCGCATTTTGAGCAGCCGTTTTAGATCCTTTCGCTGTCCTTCTCTTCGTATGGCCTGAATGGCGGCTATCTCTTCTGGGGACTGCGTTTGTGTTTGTGGTGCTGATTGATTTTCAAATACAGACATGGAGCGGCGGGCACTCACATTTTGCAAGAAACGCTGGGCGTCACTAGGAGGTTTATTTTGATTGATCATGCGGCGACTCCTTTCTTAATGAATACCCATTTGCATCGCAAGGCGCCTATCTGCCTTGGCGTAATCATCACCCATTGTGTACATATGTCTTGAAAGGGTAGAAAGTTCTTGTTCGTAATCTCTCAAGGTATACAGGGCATTCAGTTGTTTTTCATGTGAATAAAAGGAGGAATGAGGTTGTTCCATCCTCACTTCTTCTACTAGTGCTTCCACATCACTTGGACTTAATAAATCATAGTGACCAAAGCCGACGAGTCCTTTGAGCTCTTGTTTTACATGCTGGACGGCGTCTTTTACACTTTCATCGATCCCATCAATTTTATCAAATATAGTGTGTACTTCATGATCAATCACACTTTGGAGATCGTAGGATGAATTTTTCAGTAAATGGGATTTTATGATAATTTCTAGACCGCTTTGTGCATATGCACGTCCAGAATGGATTTCTTGCAACAGCATGGCTGTAAAACTTGTATTATGATCAAGTTGTTCATCTAAAATCCGGGCAGATCCATCTTTGTGGAATGAATATCCATTTTCTTTTAAGCTCCCAGAAATTAGAGCTAAAAAAGCATTTGTATCAAAGGATTCGTTCCATTCTATATTCATAGACGCAAAAGCTGATTTTAAAAAGGTGTCAATTTCTCTTTGTTTATATTTAACCGATTCTTGGACGGCGCCTTGTCGCTGTGGCGGTACGGTGTACTTAACTTGACCAACTCCATGATCATGACGATTGAGTAAACCTACATAATGACTAGGTTGAATATATTCAGTCAAGACCCGTGTATAATCACCTTGCTGCGCTTTCTCCTGAATCGAAGGCGCCAGACTGCTCCAAATATTGGGGCTATCAAAGGTGATGGCTTTTTTGACAGCTGGTTGTTCTGTTGCAACATAAGCACAAACAGCACCGGCAAGGGCTTGTCCAGTGAGATAAATACCTGCATTGGGGTGCTTCTGACTGATTTGCTCTATGTACTCCTTCCCTTTATAAAAGACATGATCTTGATTGCTATCAAGGGACTTCCTTTGAATGGGATAGGCATAATCTGTTTTAAGCAATGACTGTGCCGCGGTGTGTACATCTTGTGGCGAGGTCACCGGCATTTGATTTGGCATTGGACAGTGAAAAGCGACGATGAACTCATCTGCTTTCTCCGGCTGCATCGTTAAACCATATAATTGATGATCGACCTTGAGAAAATCATGGACAGTGAGCGTTTGTTGACCTATTTCTATCGTATGGTGCTGCTGGTAATGATCTATGTTTCCAGCATGATCGGATATGATTTTATATTCTTTATCAGTTAATCTATCCTTTCGATTGACCATCGTACCTGCTCCCTCACATAACATTTATGCAGATATCATAAATCAAAAAATATGGAAAAACCACAGCGTTCTACCAAGAAAAACCTTTTGGCCTACAGTGTTTGTGACAATATTGAAAAAAAGCGGAGTTTAAGTAACTATTGGTCACAAATAAAATGATCTAAAAGAAGGGTTTTTTCTATAAACAAGAATAGGAGAAAAAGGGTCTTTGCTTTGTGCATTGCTCTTCATCGTCGTTTTTTTGTACAATAGATTCAATGAAGTGAGCAAGAGAGGTGTAAGCTGATGGCAGACAAAGCGTTTGGGTTACATGACGTCGTTGAAATGAAGAAACCCCATCCATGTGGTGTCAATCGGTGGAAAGTGATTCGATTGGGCATGGATATTCGCATTAAATGTGAAGGCTGCGGGCATAGCGTCATGATTCCCAGAAGAGACTTTGAACGAAAAATGAAGAAAATTCTCGTCAAGCATGAGGAGCCAACTGCTTAAGTAGGCCTCATGCTTTTTTGATGAAATTTGTCTTTTGTATAGAAGAATTAGATGCAAATTCCCGTTTTAAAGGATTGATTTATTCTTTTTGGCAATGTTTCTTCTATTGATAATGCGTAACGGTTAGCTTGTCTTTTCATGTAAACCTACTTATAATTGCTCTAGGTTCATATTACGCAGTATAACGAGCACGTTTGATATAGAGGAGATGAAAGAATGGCTTTAACAGCTGGTATTGTTGGCTTACCTAACGTCGGGAAGTCAACGCTATTTAATGCAATTACACAGGCTGGAGCGGAGTCTGCTAACTATCCGTTTTGTACCATTGATCCAAACGTCGGAATTGTAGAAGTTCCAGACGAGCGTTTGCAAAAACTAACAGAATTGGTGCAGCCGAAAAAGACAGTTCCGACTGCTTTTGAATTCACTGATATTGCCGGTATTGTCAAAGGGGCTTCAAAAGGTGAAGGTTTAGGGAATAAATTCCTTTCGCACATTCGTCAAGTAGATGCAATCTGTCACGTGGTGAGAGCTTTTGCTGATGATAACATCACGCACGTATCAGGTAAGGTTGACCCTGTGTCAGATATCGAAACCATTAATTTAGAGTTGATTTTGGCTGATTTAGAAACAGTTGAAAAACGTTTGGCTCGTGTGAGTAAGCTTGCAAAACAAAAGGATAAGGAAGCGGTAGCTGAATTTGATATTTTGTCGAAGCTAATGCATGCATTTGAAGCTGGGAAATCGGCAAGATCTGTAGAATTTACAGAGGAGCAACAGAAACTTGTGAAACAGCTTCATTTACTCACATCTAAACCAGTTCTTTATGTAGCAAATGTGAGTGAGGACGAAGTAGCAGATCATGACGGCAACGAGTATGTGCAGCAAATCCGTGAGTTTGCTTCCGGTGAAAATGCTGAAGTCATCGTCGTATGTGCGAAGATCGAGTCTGAAATTGCAGAGCTTGAAGGGGAAGAGAAACAGATGTTCCTTGAAGAGCTTGGCATTAAAGAGTCAGGTCTAGATCAGCTGATTCAAGCATCTTATTCACTTCTTGGTTTAGCTACTTATTTCACAGCAGGTGAGCAGGAAGTACGCGCTTGGACGTTTAAAAAGGGAATGAAGGCGCCGGAATGTGCTGGAATCATTCATACAGACTTTGAGCGTGGGTTCATTCGTGCTGAAACGGTTGCATATGAAGATTTACTTGCTGGCGGGAGCATGTCTGCTGCAAAAGAGGCTGGAAAAGTCCGTCTAGAAGGTAAAGAATATGTAGTGAAAGATGGAGACGTTATTCATTTCCGTTTTAATGTATAGGTTCTTGTCATAGGCCAAGTAATTTGTTATAATATACAATTGTGAGTAATATAATTTATTGCTCCTTGCCCGTTTAGGGCCGCTTAGACCAAAAGGAGGTGCAATCAGATGAGAAAGTACGAAGTTATGTACATCATCCGCCCAACAGTTGACGATGAGGCTAAAAAAGCAGTTATCGAGCGTTTCAATAACGTGTTAACTTCTAACGGTGCGGAGATCACTGGAACAAAGGATTGGGGTAAACGTCGTCTTGCATACGAAATCAACGATTTCCGTGAAGGCTTCTACCAAATCGTAAATGTTCAATCTGACGCTGCAGCAGTTCAAGAATTTGACCGCTTAGCTAAGATCAGTGACGATATCATTCGCCACATTGTTGTTAAAGAAGAAGTATAAATCATTGAAATATATATTTAAAGGTGGTCTTTCAATATGCTAAACCGTGTTGTATTGGTCGGAAGACTAACAAAAGACCCTGAGCTTCGCTACACGCCTAATGGTGCGGCTGTAGCCACGTTTACTCTAGCTGTGAATCGTACGTTTACGAATCAATCTGGAGAGCGTGAAGCCGATTTCATTAACTGTGTTACTTGGAGAAGACAAGCCGAGAATGTGGCTAATTTCTTGAAAAAAGGAAGTCTTGCCGGTGTAGACGGTCGTTTGCAGACAAGAAACTATGAAAATCAGCAAGGACAGCGTGTCTTCGTGACAGAGGTTCAAGCTGAGAGTGTTCAATTTCTTGAGCCTAAGAGCGGCGGTGCTGGTTCAGGTGGATACAGCGGCGGTGGCAATAGCGGAGGCCAGTATTATGGCGGTAGCCAAAACGATCAGAATCCATTTGGAAATGAACCAAGTCAAAATCCATATGGCAATCAAAGCAACCAACAAAATCGTAATCAGGGAAATAGCTTCAATGATGACCCATTTGCGAATGACGGTAAACCGATTGACATCTCCGATGATGATTTGCCATTCTAATTGATCTGAAAAAACAATGACTAAAGGAAAGGTGTGAAAACAAATGGCAGGTGGACGCAGAGGCGGTCGTGCGAAACGTCGTAAAGTATGTTTCTTTACTTCTAACGGTATCACGCACATCGATTACAAAGATGTTGATCTTCTTAGAAAGTTTGTTTCTGAGCGTGGTAAAATTTTACCTCGTCGTGTAACAGGAACTAGCGCTAAGTATCAACGTAAATTGACATTAGCGATTAAAAAATCACGTCAAATGGCATTACTTCCATACGTTACTGGTGAGTAAGTCGTTGACTTAAAAGCGGAGAGCCTCGAGCTCTCCGCTTTTTTTTATTGTCTCAAGAAGATCTCACTTGAACTGGCTAGAGCTGATTTTGGCGGGTATCCTAGGAGAAGTATGTAAAATAGACAGTTTGTTCTATACAAATATGGGGTCGATCTGTCATATTGGTAGTCAAGAAAATAATTGCAGTCAGGGCGTGGAAAGATGATTGAATTTAGGAAGGTATCAATGCAATTTTCAGATGAGCGTTATGCTGTTGAATCGGTTGATTTAGAGATTCAGAAGGGCGAGTTCTTTGTTTTCATTGGACCTAGTGGAAGCGGGAAAACGACGTCATTGAAAATGATCAATCGTCTCATTTCTTCTACAGAAGGTGAGATTTACATAAAGGGTCAAAAAATAAATGATTATGATATGTACGAGCTGCGATGGGATATTGGTTATGTTCTGCAGCAAATTGCTCTTTTTCCTCATATGACCATTGAAGAAAATATTGCTGTGGTTCCAGAGCTCAAACGATGGAGCCGTCACGAGATCAATAAGCGAGTGGAGGAATTGATGCAGATGGTTGGGCTTGATCCTGCTATGTATCGGCATCGGAAGCCGTCAGAGCTATCTGGTGGACAGCAGCAGCGTGTTGGTGTGGCACGTGCACTTGCAGCTGATCCTGAGATTATCTTGATGGATGAACCCTTTAGTGCGTTAGATCCACTAACGAGGGAGAAATTGCAGGATGATCTGCTTGA
Organism: Bacillus pumilus; assembly: GCF_009937765.1. Taxonomy (NCBI): domain Bacteria; kingdom Bacillati; phylum Bacillota; class Bacilli; order Caryophanales; family Bacillaceae; genus Bacillus; species Bacillus pumilus. The sequence continues at coordinate 3,617,541 of NZ_CP047089.1, forward strand.
TTTGCAGCGCCGTATTCAAAAGACCATTGTCTTCGTGACGCATGATATGCAGGAGGCGATGAGACTCGGTGATCGGATTTGTATCATGAAGGAAGGGAAAGTGGTGCAGATAGGTCGTCCTGAGAAATTGGTTCAACACCCGGTCAATGCTTTTGTTCGAGAGTTTGTCTCAGGTGCTACTCGCCATGTAGGACAACAAGCGTTTGAGCTAGAGGCCATGGCTAGACCAATGCCTCATGAGTCTCTTTTAGGCTATGAAGCAATCACAACACATGCCACGCTGAATGAGGTCTTATCCGAATTGGCAAAGCATGAGGAATTGGCTGTGGAAAAGGACGGGGAGCGAATTGGACTAGTGAATCGTCAAGCGGTGATTCAGTTTTTAGCTGATTCTCCTAAAGAGAGGGGCGAATCACATGAATGACTGGATCAATGTGTTATTGGATCGAAAAGAACAATTGGGTCATGCTTTACTTGAACATATTCAAATTTCGCTTATTGCTTTATTTTTAGCCATTTTGATTGCCATTCCATTAGGTATCTATTTAACGAGGGTGCCAAAGCTTGCAGAATGGGTGATTGGGGTGACGGCGGTCTTGCAAACAATCCCGTCTCTTGCGCTGCTTGGCTTGCTGATTCCTCTTGTTGGGATTGGGCAAGTGCCTGCGATTATTGCGCTTGTCGTTTATGCCCTCCTCCCGATTTTAAGGAATACATATACAGGCATTCAGGAGGTCGATCCTTCGCTGAGAGAAGCGGCGCTTGCCATGGGAATGAATCACCGCAAACGATTATTAAAGGTAGAGCTGCCTCTAGCTATGCCAGTTATCATGGCAGGTATCCGAACCGGGATGGTTCTCATCGTGGGAACTGCCACTCTTGCCGCACTGATTGGAGCTGGGGGATTAGGAAGCCTTATTTTGTTAGGAATTGACCGAAATGATATGGCACTCATTGTCATTGGTGCTATACCAGCTGCCTTACTCGCACTCTTATTTGATGTGGTACTGCGCACGTTTGAGAGAATCTCTTTTAAAAAGACTGTGATCTCTGTGACGGTTTTTGCTGTGATTGCAGGAGCTATTGTCGCGGGCCCATCATTGTTTCAACAAGAAAAAAAAGAAATCACCATCGGTGGAAAGTTAGGATCAGAGCCTGAAATTCTAATCTCGATGTATAAACTTTTAATTGAACAGGATACGGATATTCAAGTCAATCTTAAGCCTGGTCTTGGCAAGACGTCTTTTGTTTTTCAAGCTTTACGGTCTGGTGATATTGACATTTATCCTGAGTTTACGGGTACTGTAATTTCTGAGTTCCTCAAACAAACAGCGAAAAGCACAGATAAAGAAAAAGTGTATGAGCAAGCGCGGCGCGGTTTGGAATCATCCTTTCAGCTCCGCCTTCTTGAGCCGATGGCTTACAACAATACGTATGCTTTAGCCGTGCCTCAGTCGTTGGCTGATCAATATGATGTATCCAATATTTCAGATCTAGGCAAGATCAAGAATCGCATAAAGGCTGGATTTACCTTAGAATTTTCTGATCGACAGGATGGGTATCGAGGTATTCAAAAGACCTATCAGTTTTCCTTTGATGATGTGGTGACGATGGAACCGAAGCTTCGGTATCGAGCGATTCAAAAAGGAGATATCAATTTAGTCGATGCCTATTCGACAGACAGTGAATTGAGGCAATACAAGTTAAAGGTGCTTAATGATGATCAGCATGTTTTCCCGCCATATCAAGGAGCACCGCTGTTAAGGCAAGAGACATTAACGGAGTACCCTGAGATTGAGACCTCTCTCAATAAGCTCGGGGGTCAAATTACAGACGATGAGATGAGAGAAATGAATTATGAAGTGAATGTGCAAGGTAAGGATGCATTTCAGGTAGCGAAAGCCTATTTAAAAAAGAAAAAATTACTGCATTAATCAAGGAAGAGCAGGTCTGTTATGTAAAAGCAGATCTGCTTTTTTAAAAGGAAAAACAAAAATCGTTGACTTTTATTTAAAAACATCATATCCTTAATTCGAGATAAATATATTTTTTTAATTTAATATCTCGAATTCGAGATAATATAAAGACAGCAGTCAAGACATAATGAATAGAGGCTTGTTACTTCATGATAGGAGGTCATTAGAAGTGAAGAAAACAGAAGGAATTCACCATATCACAGCAATTGTAGGGCATCCTCAGGAGAACGTTGATTTTTATGCAGGTGTTTTAGGACTTCGTCTCGTGAAGAAGACCGTGAATTTTGATGATCCAGGTACTTACCATTTATATTTTGGAAATGAAGGAGGATCTCCGGGAACGATTATTACGTTTTTCCCTTGGCCAGGTGCTCAAAAGGGACAAATTGGCGCGGGTCAAGTGGGGGTGACGACATATGTTGTACCACCAGGCGCTTTCTCTTTCTGGAAGGAACGTCTTGAGCAGTTTGATATTTCTTATGAAATGGTTGAACGCTTTGATGAAGCCTTTCTCTCATTTGAAGATCCACACGGCTTGTTGATAGAGCTAGTAGAACGTGCGGATGGAAAACAAAATGATTGGACATTTAACGGAGTTACGCCAGATGTAGCGCTAAAAGGGTTTGGGGGAGCTGTTTTATTAACATCACAGCCAGAGCAAACGATGCAGCTGCTAGAACAAACAATGGGATTCGAACGAGTTGGAGCAGAAGAGGATTATGTAAGATTCCGTTCATTTGGTGAGATAGGGAATGTCATTGATGTGAACAAGACACCTGTTGCACGCGGACGTATGGGTGTTGGGGTGGTGCATCATATTGCATGGAGAGCGACCGATGATCAGGATCAGTTAGATTGGCAAAGACATATTGCACAAAGCGGGTATCAAGTGACACCTGTGCAAGATCGAAATTACTTCAATGCGATTTATTTTAGAGAGCTTGGCGGCATATTATTTGAAATTGCAACTGATCCTCCAGGGTTTGCACACGATGAATCAGTGGAAACTATGGGTGAAGCATTGAAACTTCCACCACAATATGAAGCGCAGCGCAGTCAGATTGAACAAATTGTGCTACCGATAGAAGTGAGAGAGTTGAAAGGGAAAGGAGACGCATGATGAAACATCTTTTTCGTAAAGGAAAGAATGATCAAAGACCTGTTTTGTTATTACTGCATGGTACTGGCGGGACAGAAGAAGATTTATTGCCGCTTGCCGATTTAGTCGATGCTGACGCTTCTGTTCTTAGTGTGAGAGGAAATGTGTTGGAAAACGGTATGCCGCGCTTTTTCAGACGTTTAGCTGAGGGTATTTTCGATGAGCAGGATTTAATTGAGCGGACAGAGGAACTGTATACATTTATCGGAGACGCAGCAGATAAATATGGATTCGATCGTCATAATGTCGTCGCTCTCGGATATTCCAATGGGGCGAACATTGCAGGAAGTCTTTTATTCCATTACGAGGATGCGTTAAAAGGAGCGATCCTGCATCATCCAATGGTTCCAAGACGCGGTGTTTCATTGCCTTCATTAGCGGGGAAACAAGTCTTTATCGCAGCTGGTGAAAATGACCCAATGTGCCGACCAGAGGATTCACAAGAACTCGAGCAATTGCTGCAAGGCGCAGGCGCTTCGGTCACACTACATTGGGAAAACCGCGGACATCAGTTAACGAGAGAAGAAGTCGATGCTGCGGCATTATGGTATCGTCGTCAATTTTAATGAAGGTAGGGAAAATAGGTGGGATTTTTACAGAAGCTTTTTGGACAAACCAAACAAAAGGAGATGGAACAAATGGAAAACGTAAAATTAGCAGTTATTTATTATAGTTCAACCGGTACAAACTATCAGATGGCAAAATGGGCAGAGGCGGGAGCGAAAGAAGCTGGCGCCGAAGTGAAAGTATTAAAGGTTGCTGAATTGGCACCAGAAGCAGTTGTAGCATCAAATCCAGCATGGAAAGCACATTTAGACGAAACAAAGGATATCCCAGAGGTTCAATTAAGTGATTTAGAGTGGGCAGATGCCATCATCTTTAGCATGCCAACACGTTTTGGTAACTTACCGGCTCAAATGAAGCAATTTTTAGACACAACTGGTGGCCTATGGTTCCAAGGGAAATTGGCAAACAAAGCGGTAAGTGCAATGACATCTGCACAAAACCCAAATGGTGGGCAGGAGCAGACCATTCTTAGTCTTTACACAACAATGTTCCACTGGGGAGCGATTATTGCCGCTCCTGGTTACACAGATGACTCATTGTATGGTGCAGGGGGTAACCCATACGGCGTGAGTGTCACTGTTGACCAAAACGGAAAGATCCAAGAGGATGCAGAAGCTGCTGCAAAACATCAAGCAAAACGTACGGTCAATGTAGCAGAATGGATCAAAAAGGGTCAAAACGCTTAATGAATGAATACAAAAAGAATGCAGCCTAGGCGCTGCATTCTTTTTTATTTAATAAGGATCTGATGGTGTGCTGTTGTTAATCGCATCATCCACGGCTTGAGCGGCGCCTGTAGAGCCTATAGGTCCGCTTGGCTGTTCTTGTTTGAAGGCCTTTAAGCCGTCAGCGACACGCTTTCCGTAGTCAGGGTCTGCCTTTGTAAAGTTTTCGATCATTTGCGCTTGAATGTCCTTTTGACAAGTCGCAAGAGTGTTGACTAAGTTCTTAATCAATTCCTCACGTTCCCAATCATTGAAGCGGCGATACGTTTCTCCGGCTTGTCCGAAGTTGTTTGGGCGGTCAATGGCTTCCCGTTTGACGTCACCCTCTACAAAAGGCGTATGATCCTTCCCGTCCTGCTTAGCTTCTTTTAGTCCGCCGAGAATCGATGGTTCATAATTTACATGGGGGTTTTGGCCTTTGCCTTGATCGACCTGGTATTCCATTTGCCCATCTCTTTGATTCGTGGCGACATGCTTTTTCGGGGCATTGATCGGCAGCTGTAAATAGTTCGGTCCCACTCGATATCGCTGCGTGTCAGAGTAAGAGAAGGTGCGTCCTTGAAGTAATTTATCATCTGAGAAATCCAAGCCGTCTACAAGAACGCCAGTCCCAAAGGCAACTTGCTCAACTTCTGCGAAATAATTTTCTGGATTTTTGTTTAATACCATTCGTCCAATAGGCTTCCATGGATAGTCATCCTTGTACCATAGCTTGGTTGGATCAAGCGGGTCAAAGTCAAGGTGAGGATGGGCATCATCTTCCATGATCTGCGCATAGACCTCCCATTCAGGATGATGCTTCATATAAATCCTGTGTGGCGTGATTAAAGTTTTCGCCTTGTATCGCTTGAGCCTGTTCTTGTGTCAGGTTGCGAATGCCTTGCTTCGGTTCAAAGTGATATTTGACCAGTACCGCTTTTCCTTCATGGTTCACCCATTTGTAGGCATGCACACCTGAGCCTTGCATGTGCCGATAGGTTGCTGGGATGCCCCATGGTGAAAAGAGAAATGTCACCATATGTGTCGCTTCAGGAGATTGCGAGACGAAGTCAAAAATACGTTCGCCGTCCTGACGGTTGGTGACAGGGTCTGGCTTAAACGCATGAACCAAATCGGGAAATTTCAAAGCATCTCGGATAAAGAAAATTTTCAGGTTGTTTCCAACGAGATCCCAGTTGCCTTCTTCTGTATAAAATTTAATCGCAAACCCTCTCGGATCGCGCAATGTTTCTGGAGAATGACCGCCGTGAAGACAGAAGAAAAACGGACGAAAACAGGTGTCTTTTTTCCTTTTTTCTGAAATAATTTCGCTCTTGTATAAGTAGAAATAGGTTCATCACCGAATGTGCCATAGGCTTCAAAATAACCGTGAGCTCCCGCCCCGCGTGCATGGACGACACGTTCAGGAATACGTTCGCGGTCAAAATGACTGATTTTTTCTAGGAAATCGTAGTTTTCAAGCGTAGTCGGGCCTCTATTTCCGACGGTTCTCATATTTTGATTGTCTGTTACGGGGTGACCTTGCCGATTTGTCAAAGTGTCTTCTGGCTCTGAAGATGATTTAGGGTGTTGATCTTCTTTCAATTCGAATCCCTCCTTCAATATCTCCCTAACAATATGGTCATCTTTCTCCCTATTTCATACAAGGATTGATATAATGATTGAAAACTTTCACGAGGAGCGAACCTGATGATTCGATTACACTGCCTTCATGCCCATCCGTCTAATCAGTCTTATATAGAAGACGTGTTTGATGATCCAGATATTGAGTTGCATCACACGGTCGATTCATCATTTATAGAACGTGCCACACAAGATCCAGATTTTCATCCTCACAAGCAACAAGCCTATGCCATCAACAAACTGATGAAAGAAGATGAAGCTGACATCATTCTGCTCACGTGTACACAATACATTGCCGCATTAGGTGATCAAAAGCATCTCTTTAAACAACCAATTGTTCCTATCGATGAACCTTTATTTGAGCTGATTTGTCAGAGAAAAGGGCCGCTTCAACTTGTGTTTTCAAACCCGGATACAGTGGAGGGGACAATGGAGCGGCTTGAATCATATGCAAAAAAGCACGGCAAACAGATTGATGCAGAAGTTATGGTGATGGAGGGTGTCTTTCATCTTTGCCTAAACGGTGATTTGCACGCTTATGAGGAGGAAATTAAAAAGCAGCTCAGAAGATGTATGAAAGAAGATGGGGACATTTGCGTGATGCAGTTATCGATGGTTCATGCGGCACAGCAGATGGTAGAAGAGACAGGTGTTCCGATCATTCATCCGCTTTCTCCACTTAAACAGTATGTCCATCAAACAATATCTGCTTTGAAAGAGTGAACCTGCCTGGTTCGCTCTTTTTGTATAGAAACGGAAATGGAATGACATGATAAAAAATAATTAAGTGCAAACTATTTTTAAAAGGAGCGCGTCTATCCATTGTAAGAAATAACCGATGCGCATTTAAGATAAAGGAGCTCTTTGCAAAATGAAGAAACGAAAAATTGAGGATCAATTTGCTGATTACGTAATGGAGCATAAACACAGTTTTTATCGATTGTCCTATAGTTATGTCAAAAATCCAGAAGATGCGATGGATGTCGTTCAAGAGGCGATTCATAAAGCACTCAAATCTGTTCACAGATTAGAGGATGCGACCAAGATGCATAGCTGGTTTTATAAAATCGTGGTGAACGCTGCCCTAGACTTTTTACGAAAGAAGAAGCGGGTGCAAGTGACAGATGATGACACGCTTGAGTTCTTATCACAGGGTGAATCAGATGTTTATGAAGATCAAGATGTCAGACGAGCCATAGAGGATTTACCCGACATGTACCGGGTCATCATTATCTTGAGATTCTTTGAAGATTTAAAACTAGAGGACATCGCCCACATTCTCGAAGAAAACGAAAACACCATCAAAACAAGATTATATAAGGCGTTGCGGCTTTTAAAAGTAGAATTATCGCAGGAGGAATTATAAATGGATAAGCATTTGGAACAGTTAAAAGAGGAATATTTAGAAATCCCTATTCCGCCGGAATTTGATGCTATGGTTGAACGAACATTAAAACGAAAAAACAAAAAAACTCATTTTCAGCAATGGACGATCGGACTTGTTGCTGCGGCTGCTTTATTTGTCACGACTGTGAATGTCAGTCCACAGGCGGCAAGAGCGATTTCAGAGGTACCGATCATTGGCGAGCTGGTGAAAGTTGTGACATTCACTGAATTTAAAAAGAGCGACCAAGGAACGAATATTGACCTTAAAACACCACACGTTTCAGGGCTTGGGGACGGAAAATTACAAGACAGCCTGAATCAAAAATATTTAGCTGAAAACAAAAAGCTGTATCAAGATTTCGAAAAGGAAACAAAGGGTTATAAAAATGGTCATTTGAGTGTAGAGAGCGGATATGAAGTGAAAACAAACAATGACCAAATCCTTTCACTAGGTCGATACAAGGTAACGACTCAGGCTTCTGCGGCAGAGGAAATGACATATGATACGATCGATAAGAAAAACCATGTACTCATTACATTGCCAAGTCTGTTTAAAGATGATCGGTATATTGATGTGATTAGTGAAAATATTAAAGAACAAATGAAGAAACAGATGAAAGAGGATTCAAATAAGATTTACTGGATTACCAAGCAAGATACGGTTGATCCGTTTAAGAAGATTCAGCCAGACCAAAGTTTCTATATCAATTCAAAAGGCAAACTGGTGATTTCTTTTAATGAATATGATGTGGCGCCTGGTTACATGGGCGTAGTTGAATTTACGATTCCAACAAGTGTGCTAAAGGATATTCTTGTCAGCGATATGTACATTCATTAAAAGAAGAAAAAAGACTGCTGAACTTGTCAGCAGTCTTTTAATGTTTATTATGAAAGTGCGTCTGTCAGTGCAGGTACAACTTGTTTCTTTCTTGATACGACACCTTTTAGTAAAGCAGTGTTGTTTTCAAGTGTGACATGAAATGCTTTTTCTACTTTTGCCGCTTCTGCACCGAGAGCAAGTGCAAGAGAGTCATTTTCTAGGATGTCTGTGATCACTAGAACGAATAGATCAAGACCTTTCGCTGCGATGACTTCATTGATTTTCGCTTCAATATCAGTCTGTCTTGCTGTCACTTCTGCGATATCTACTGTATTGACTTGCGCAATTTCCACTTTGCTATTGCCTAGTTCGAATTCTTTTGCATCGATTGTAATTAATTCTTGAACCGTTTTTTGGCTTAGGTCAGCACCAGCTTTTAGCATGTCTAGGCCGTAAACTTCTGGATCTACCCCTGCGATTTCAGCTAGCTCATGCGCAGCATCAATATCCTGCTGTGTGCATGTTGGGGATTTGAATAGCAAGGAATCAGAAATGATTGCAGATAAAAGCAAACCAGCGATTTCTTTTTCAATCTTCACTTGGTTCTCTTTGTACATTTTGTTTAAGATTGTTGCTGTACAGCCAACAGGCTCAGCGCGATAGTATAGAGGTTCACTTGTTTCAAAGTTGGCAATACGGTGATGGTCAATGACTTCAGTCACTTGTACTTGATCAATATCGCTTACACTTTGTTGGAATTCGTTATGATCGACAAGAATGACTTGCTTTGTTTCATTTGCAGCCGTTTCAATGAAACGAGGTGCTTCTTGTTTAAAGAAGTCTAATGCGAATTGTGTTTCTCCGTTGATTTCTCCAAGTCTGACCGCTTCTGCTTCGACGCCGATTTTATTTTTTAGATCAGCGTAAGCGATAGCAGAGCAAATCGTGTCTGTGTCAGGATTTTTGTGTCCGAATACGAGTGTTTTTCCCATGTGAATTCTCCTTCTTACATTTATTGATGATGTTTCTATTCTAACAGCTTTTGTCCTTGAATTCAGGGTTTATAGCTAAGAATAATTTAAAAAATTGTAACATGCTGTTTGAAAAGTTGCATGTACGATTCTGTATCAGTGTTCCACGTGAAACGCTCTTAAGATAGCCTGCATTTTACTTGCGATTTACCGCTATGGTAAAATAAAGGTTGGGGTAAGACATGGAGTAGCTTACATCGTACGTATACATAGAAGGACACATTGAGCAAGATATAGTAAAAGGATTGGATAGAGGTGAAGGTGTGAAACAAACAAAAGCGTTAGTAGAGGGCGCTATCATGATCAGTATTTTCTCTGTCATGACGCTGTTTTATTTGTATGTGCCGCTATTATCCATTATTTTCTTTCTAGCTGCTCCGATTCCGATCATCCTCTATACAATCAGGCACGGCTTGAAAAAAGGAATTGCTGCTGGCGCTATCGGGATAGTGATCAGCTTTTTAATTGGGTCTATTAATGGACTCATGACTGCGCCCGTTCTGATTGCTGTCGGATTAGGCATGGGTGTTTTCTACAGCAGACGGCAGCCCGGGAATGCCATCATTGCAGGTGGGCTGATTTATTTATTCAGTTTTCTTATCTCCTTTATTGTCAGTGTTCAGCTTTTTCAAATCGATATCATGAATATTGCGAAAGAGTCGATTGAGCAAATGATGCCGATGGTAGAGAGTACTTTAAAGCAATCCGGCGCGTCTGAAAAGGAGATTGCCAAACAGCTCAAACAGTTTAAAGAGTTGCAGGATACAGCATTAAACGCTTTACCTGTAGCGCTTTTGATCACTGCTACTTTGATGGCTTTTGTGAATCATTGGTTCGTGCGGCCCTTGATCAAACGGTTTGTATCAGACATGCCAGTCCTTAAGAAATTTAAGGATTTGCGGCTGCCAAAAAGCATGGTATGGTATTATTTACTCACACTGCTTTTGATGCTGATTCAGACAGAAAAAGGCAGCTTTTTATGGCTCGTTCAATCGAGTGCGTTTAAAATTTTATTTATACTGGTGCTTATTCAGGGATTTTCTTTTATCTTCTATTATTGCCACGAAAAAGGCATCTCAAAAGCAGTCCCCATTTTCGCTATCGTGTTAGGGGTTCTCTATCCGCCAGTCGGTGTGGTTGTGCGTATCATAGGGATTGCTGACATAGGCTTTGATTTAAGAGAAAAAGTGAAAAACAAATAATTCACTCTGAATGTTGAGGAGTTGATATCAGTGCCAAGCTTCTATAGAAAACCTGTCATCAAGTATCCGATCATCGCTTTAATTGTCCTTGCGGTGGTCACAGTTCTCCTCAACCTTTATTATAATTGGATCATAGGAGCTGTTGGTCTTTTAGTCCTTGCAGGTGTGCTCTACTTCTTAAAGTGGGCAGATACGCAAGTTCAAAAAGAGATTGATTCATATATTTCAACATTATCCTATCGAGTCAAAAAGGTTGGAGAAGAAGCATTAATGGAAATGCCAATTGGTATTATGCTGTTTAATGACCAGTATTATATCGAATGGACAAATCCATTTCTCGCTTCGTGTTTTCATGAAAGCACGCTTGTCGGCAGATCCTTGTATGATACATTCGAGTCCATTGTGCCTCTTATTAAACAAGAGGTCGAGACAGAAAATGTGACGCTGAATGATCGGAAATTCAAAGTCATTATTAAACGGTCAGAACGCCTTTTATATTTCTTTGATGTCACAGAACAGGTACAGATTGAAAGACAGTACGAAAATGAACGAACGGTGTTATCTTATATCTTTTTAGACAATTATGATGATGTCACGCAGGGTCTTGATGATCAGGTGCGCAGCGCCATTAATAGTGAAGTGACGTCACTTTTAAACAACTGGGCACAGGAATATGGTATTTTCCTGAAGCGAATTTCGTCCGAACGATTTATGGCAGTTCTAAATGAAAGCATTTTAGCAGAGCTGGAAGCGTCGAAATTCTCTATTTTAGATGAGGTCCGTGAGAAAACAGGAGCGCATAGTGCGACGCTGACCTTGAGTATCGGGATCGGTGCATCCGTACCTTCTTTAAAAGAACTTGGGGCACTTGCTCAGTCGAGTCTTGATCTTGCCCTCGGACGAGGCGGGGATCAAGTAGCCATTAAGCAGCCGAATGGAAAAGTGAAATTCTACGGCGGGAAAACGAATCCAATGGAGAAACGGACACGTGTACGCGCACGAGTCATTTCTCATGCTTTAAAAGAAATTGTATCTGAAAGCGGCAATGTCATGATCATGGGGCATAAGTTCCCAGACATGGACTCTATCGGTGCATCCATTGGGATTTTAAAGGTCGCCCAGGCCAATGGGAAAGAAGGTTATATTGTCATTGATGCCAACCAAATTGGTGACAGTGTTCAACGCTTGATTAGTGAAATTAAGAATTATGAAGATCTATGGTCACGTTTTATCACCCCAGAGGAAGCCATGGAGCTTGCAAAGGATGACACGCTGCTTGTGGTCGTGGATACACATAAACCGTCTCTCGTCATGGAAGAACGACTACTCAATAAAATTGAACATGTCGTGGTCATTGACCATCATAGACGCGGCGAGGAGTTTATCCGTGATCCATTACTTGTCTATATGGAGCCGTATGCTTCATCCACAGCAGAGCTTGTGACAGAGCTTTTAGAGTATCAGCCGAAGAAATTGCGCATTAACATGATCGAAGCGACTGCGCTTCTCGCAGGGATCATCGTTGATACAAAGAGTTTCTCGCTGAGAACGGGATCAAGAACGTTTGATGCAGCCTCTTACCTTCGTGCGAAGGGGGCAGATCCTGTCCTTGTGCAAAAGTTCCTAAAAGAGACCGTGGATCATTACATCAAACGGGCAAAGCTCATTCAGCATACAGATTTGTATCAAAATCAGGTGGCGATTGCTTCATTACCGTCCGACAGCTCGGAGTATTATGATCAAATTACGATTGCCCAGACGGCTGATTCCCTGTTGTCAATGAGTGAGGTAGAAGCGTCATTTGCTGTCGCTAGGCGAGATGACAATACGGTGTGCATTAGTGCGAGATCATTAGGGGATATCAACGTTCAAATTATCATGGAAGCGTTAGATGGCGGCGGTCATTTGACTAACGCTGCAACCCAAATGTATGGTATAACCATTGAAGAAGCGGTAGAGCAGTTAAAAGCTGCCATTGATGAATATTTCGAAGGAGGGGTTCAAAGATGAAAGTCATCTTTCTAAAAGACGTAAAAGGCAAAGGGAAAAAAGGCGAAGTCAAGAATGTCGCTGACGGATACGCTCACAACTTTCTCATTAAACAAGGGTTAGCGGTTGAAGCAAACCCAACGAACCTAAGTGCATTGGAAGGGCAGAAGAACAAAGAGAAAAAGAATGCCGTCCAAGAGCTTGAACAAGCGAAACAACTAAAGGAAACACTTGAGGCGCTAACAGTGGAACTAACAGCAAAATCAGGTGAAGGCGGTCGTCTGTTTGGATCAATTACAAGCAAACAAATCGCTGATAAATTGCAAAAAGATCATCAAATCAAAGTCGATAAGCGCAAAATCGAGCTGAATGACGCCATCCGTGCATTAGGTTACACAAATGTACCGGTGAAGCTTCATCCAGAGGTACAAGCAACGTTAAAGGTACACGTGACAGAACAAGCATAAACAGAAAAGAACCCGTCTCACGAGGAACTGACCCCCGTTTTTGAGACAGGGATCAAAACACCTTTATAAAACAGCCAGTTGCCGAAACTCTTTTGGTGACTGGTTGTTTAATTTCAATTGAATTCGGATATTGTTATAATAATCAATATCTTAAAAAACTAGCAAACTGGACATGGAAAGTACCATGTCCAGCGTAAAACACATGATGTTTTTCAAAAAAAATGTGAAAACCCCACTTTTACTTGAAGTAAAGGTAGGGTTTGTCTACGGTCTGACCTCATGCAAATGCATGAGGTTTATTTTTTTGAAACCATTAAACGATCTCCCGTTCGGATGAGATGAGTGGTCAGCTCATTGATCTGTTTCAATTGCTCCACAGTCATCTCATGTGCCCTTGCAATCGACCAAAGGGTATCTCCCTGTTTAATGAGGTATGTATTGTTCTCTTGTCCGTTTACATGTAAAGCCGGCTCTTGGAAACGATCCATCGCAATGATTGTGAGCGGATCTACCGCATCTTCTTTGCTGACTGACCATTGACCCCTGTGCACCTCAAAATGCAAATGAGTGCCTCTAGACGCTCCTGTGTTACCGATAATGCCGATCGGCTGTCCTGCTTCTACATGGTCACCCTCTTTAACAAAACGCTCGTGTAAATGTGCATAGACGGTTTCATATCCATTTGGATGCTGGATAAACACAACCTCGCCATATGTAGCAGATACATACGAACGCGAGACCACCCCTTCACTTGCAGCAAAGATGGATTCTCCTTCTGGTGCAGCTATATCTAATCCCTTGTGCGAGCCATCTCTTGTCCCAAATAAATCTGTGACTTCTCCTTTTATTGGCTCCACCCATTCGCTTGTTTCCTGTGCATGAACAACAGGCGAAAAGATCATCAAAAAACAGCTGGCACATATGAAGCAATACCTTTTCATCAGTGACTCCCTTTCTTTGCGATTCTTTTTATGACAGCTTAGTATACAGCAAGGAAGCTATTTTCTATACATCAAAAAAGAACGCAATTTCTCGCGTCCTTTAACGGTCTTTTATGACAACTGGATTCGGCAAAGCCGGCACCTCTATCGGTTCTTCTAATTCATATGGACCAACTTGATCTGTTCCCGCCTGTTGAATGGTGACCTCTGTAAAACCAAAATCTTTCGCTGAGAGCAGCAGACCTTCAATGAGTAAAATATGATCATTTGAGTCCGATAATTTCGCTGATGCTCCAAACGTAATGGTCACATGTTTTCCTTTAGACGTCACTTCTTTAATCGGTTCATCTTTAATTAATGGATCAAGTCCTGCATCGCTTGTACGCTTCATCGCTTCTACCGCATCTTCATACGATGAATAATGCGTTTTTGAAGGCACCAAAAAGGTCCCGCTCTTATTCTCTAAAACATAATAAGCATGCTTTGTTTGTTTTTCAATTGATATTGTTCCAACGCTTCCATTTGCCCCTAATTGAAGGTGAGATCCTTTAGCTGTCTTGACTTGCACCTGCTTATATTTGCTCCATTTTAGCGTTTCTTTTACCATATCTTTAAACCGATTGGCTTCTTTTAACGTATCAAGGGACAAATCACTTTTTAATTGAAAAATAAGTGTATCTCCTTTTTCATGAAGCTCCACCATATCCATATAAGACTGAAGAGGTTTTGTCATTTCAGGCAGCCGCACCTGTTCATATGTGTTCACCATATTCTGCAAATGATCATACTCATCCTCTTTTTGAATGCTAATTGGTACCACTTGAGAGGTCGATTCATCTATGTATGCCATGGTCATATACTTTTGCTGCTGCTTAAGAGAAACAACATGTGAGGGCCCATCAGTCTGTTTGACCGCTTCTAATGTGGCGTTCACCTGACTTTTGTCAGCACTTGAATCCATTTTCATTTGCTGATGGTGATCTTGAGCAGCTGGCTGAAATAAATGAGGAGAAATTAAAAACGCCATAAATAAAACCACAACGGTTGCGACCGCTGGACCGATCCATTTGGCACTTTTCTTTTTCTGCCCACTTGCCATCAGCATCTGCTGATATATTTGCTTAGATGAACGGTTGTCCTCCACCTTTGGAAGCTGACTTAGTAACACCTTGATTCGTTCTTCGCTCCAATCGGACCTGTTCGTTTTCATTCACTAGCTCCTCCTTCAAAAGCTCCATATGTTTTCGGAGCACTTTCAGGCCTCGGTGCTGCGTTGTTTTGACTTTGCTTTCCGAGAACTTTAGCGCCTTTGCCGTCTCCATGATTGAGTAGCCCTGGATAAATCTTAAAATGATGACAGCTCGTTGATCAATCGTGCACTGATCAAGTGCGGCATAGATTTCTTTTACATTTTCATCCTGCACAGCCAGTTCGTCTGGGAGCAAGTCTGGATCCTTTACATCCTGCTTATCCCAATCAAACGTGCCGAGTACCCGTTGTCTAATGGTTTGCTGTTTGCGAAACCAATCAATTGCCACATGCCTCGCAATTGAAAACAGCCATGTTTTCTCGCTGCTTCTTCCTTCAAAAGTTTTATATGAGTGAAGTACCCGGATGTAAACCTCCTGAACGAGATCCTCTGCCTGATTTTTATCTTTAACCATATAAAATAAAAACTGGTACAAATCTTGATGGTACGAATCATATATTTTTTGAAAGGTTTCATGCATAGGAAACCCCTCCGTTCACTTATTTTTGTCGAGTGACTCTTACAAAACGTTACATTACAACTTTATGACAAATATATTACAAGTTCGACAATTTGGGAAGGGCTTTTTGTTTAACTTCTCCTTAAAAATATGAAAATAAAAAAACACTTCTTTTTCTTTCGAAAAGAAGTGCCAGATTGTTGACAAAGGGCTAAAATGATCTTTATTTTAGCCCTTTGTCTTCTTTTCAGCGTGATAGAAAACCTTTGCAGTATAGGAAGGACGAGTACTGGCGCGGAGCGAATTTGACATTCGTGAGCACCAGCACGCAGGACTGACAACGAATGCGAGGGTTTGTCTACACGCTGACACTTCTTTTTCTTTCAAAAAGAAGTGTTTCTCATGTAACAAGATTCTTCGTCAGGATTAGACGAGTTCCTGCTTTTTTCTCGGAATATAAAAGGTAAAATGTGTACCAGTACCCGCTTTGCTATGTGCATGAATGGAGCCTTGATGTGCTTCTACGATGTTCTTCACAATTGCAAGACCAAGTCCAGTTCCAGAACGCCCTCTTGTTCTGGCCTTATCCGCTTTATAGAAACGTTCGAAAATAAATGGCAGATCCTCTTCTGGGATTCCGCTTCCTGAATCTTTCACATCCATTTTCAAACCGCTTTCCACTGATTGAACCGAGAAGTGAACCTCTCCGCCCTCAGGTGTATGACGAATGGCGTTATCAATGAGATTCGTAAACACCTGCTCCATCTTATCCGGATCGAGTACAAAGTGCGGTTCATCCACTTGAATATCATATGTGAGATCAACTTGCTTTTCTTTTGCTATACCAAGAAACTTGCGGTAAATCTTCTCGGTCAGCTCTTCTGTATCCGTTGATTCGAGATTCAGTGTAATATGACCAGCTTCCATTCTCGCTAGGTCTAGAAGGTCATTCACAAGACGTCCCATTCGAAGCGATTCGTCGTAAATAATTTGCGCAATCTCTTTCTTTTCCTCTTCTGAGCCTGCGATATCATCTACAATCGCCTCACTATACCCTTGCAGCATAGCAATTGGAGTACGAAGTTCATGACTGACATTGGCAATAAAGTCTTTTCTCAGCTTATCAAGTCTTCGTTCCTCTGTCATATCACGAAGGACTGCAACTGCTCCTCTAACGTCCTGCTGATTATAAAGCGGAGACATAAGAAGAACCCAAGTACGCCCTTGCAGTGTGACTTCGATCATTTGCTCTTTTTCCGTGCTGACGGCTGTATGAAACAGTTCTCGTGCTTCTGGAGGCAGTTCATCTCCATCTTTGATCTTCATATTTTGCTCGTAATACCATGCCTGCAAGAATCGTTCTGCAGGAGGATTCGTCATGAGGATCGTTCCATCAATATTGATGGTGATGACCCCATCGGCCATACTGCTTAATATGTTGGATAAATGTTCTTTTTCTTGATTTAAGGCTGTGATATGAAATGTAAGCTGCTTGCCCATTTGATTAAAGGCGATGGCCAGTTCTCCAATTTCGTCTTGCGTTAATATCGGAATCTTTGTATCAAATTTCCCTTTCGCCAGATCCTGCGCTCCCTCTTTCATCTTTCTAAGAGGATAGGTGACACGCGTTGATAAGAAGAACGCGAATATAGTGGTTAAAACAATGGCAATACCGGCTGCTAGGAAGATATAACGCGTCGTATGCTTTGTTGTTTGCTCTACGGCGAGTAATGATTGAGAAAGAAAGACCATGCCTTTTTTGCCGTTTGCCTCAAATGGAACACCGACGACAATTCGTTCATCTTTATGATTGCCTGCATTTGGTTCAGCACGTTTACTAATTTTTTTACGATCTTTTAGTGCTTGATTCAGATCACTGTCCGCTTCAATTTGTTTCTTTGTAATCGCAGGTAGCTTCCCGTCTTTTTCAGACGAATACCACTCTAGTCCGTCCTCTTGGATAATCGCAATACTCGTCAATTTGTCAGCAAGCTCTGATGTAATCGACCTTGCGAGCGATTGATCGTCATGGCTTTCTAAAATGACTGCCACTTTATTTGCCATTTGCGTTAAATCTGACTTTGCTTCTTCTACATGGTAATTTTCAATGAACTCTAAAAGAAGCACGGTTAAAATAGATAAAACGATTAGGACAAGGAAGAGAATGGTTAACCATAGCTTTCCAACGACACTTTTCCACAGTTTCATTCAGCGCCGACCTCAAATTTGTACCCGACACCCCATACTGTCACGATTTTTTTCGCAGCTTCTGGTGACACTTTATTCAGTTTTTCGCGAAGTCGTTTGACGTGGGTATCGACTGTTCTCAAGTCTCCAAAGAATTCATACTGCCATACTTCTTTTAACAGCTTCTCTCTGTCATAAACCTTATCAGGTGTTTTCGCAAGGAAATATAAAAGCTCATATTCCTTCGGCGTGAGACTGACCTCTTTGCCATCGGCTGTTACTCTATGCGCATCGTGGTCAATTGAAAGATGAGAAAACACAAGTACATCTTTTGTTGTTGTCCCAGTATTGAGATAAGACGTTTGAGAAGATCTTCTGAGCAATGCCTTCACACGTAAAACAACTTCACGTGGGCTAAAAGGCTTCACGATGTAGTCATCCGTTCCTGCTTCAAACCCTTGCACGCGGTTGGCTTCTTCTCCTTTTGCCGTCAGCATAATGATTGGAGTCGCTTTTTTGTCTCGAATTTGATTACACACTTCAATCCCATCTGTGCCAGGCATCATTAAATCGAGCAAAATGAGGTCATAATCTGATTGGAGTCCTTTTTGAATGGCCTCATCTCCATTTTCCGCTTCATCGATTTCATAATTTTCACGTTCTAAATACATTTTTAAAAGGCGGCGAATTCTTGCCTCATCATCTACGACTAATATTTTCGTTTGAGTTGTGTGTTCCATTAGACAATCCTCCTGCTTTCTCCGTTGTTACATTCATTTTAACAAAAAGCCGAATCGATTCATAAAAAGTTGGCCTTTTTCATGTGATTACGCGTATGAATGAAGCCCTGCAATCACGAGATTGACAAAGATGAGATTAAACATAATGATGGCGAATCCGATGACAGCTAACCAAGCGGACTTTTCGCCATGCCAGCCCCTTGATAAGCGAAGATGAAGGTAGGCTGCATAAAAGAGAAACGTGATCAATGCCCATACTTCCTTCGGGTCCCAGCCCCAGAACCGAGTCCATGCAATTTGCGCCCAGATCATTGCAAAAATGAGCCCGCCTAACGCAAATACAGGGAAACCAATGGAAACGGCTCTATATCCAATTTCATCGACTAAATCTAGGTTCACCTGTTTCACGAGCGGTTGAAGCAGAGCACTCAGTCGTTTGCGAATGATCAAGCGAATCAGTCCATACAAGATCAGCCCCATGCCGAATGACCATAACACCGTATTGACCTTTCTACCTGAAAAAACAGGCGGCAAATCAACAAACGGTTCCAAACGATCTTGCGTCACAAGCTCTCCTTTATGAGGTCCAACTAGAGCTGGCAGCTCATAGACCATCACACTTTCCTCTTTATTTTTATCGACCCAATTAAATTTTGCTTCGTATCCTGTCATTCTAAAGATAGACGTGACAGCGATAAATGCCAGTGTCACAACAATCATAAACATGACGAGCTCTAAACCAAATGTCTTCTTCCCTGGCTTTGTTTGATCGACATGTTTTAATAAAAAGATGACGCCTGCCACAAAGCTAATCGCTAAAATAGCTTGCCCTAGTGCTGCTGTTGTCACGTGAATATAAAGCCAATTACTTTGTAATGAAGGAATTAGCGGTGATATATCAGATGGGAACATGCTTGCATAGGCAATAATCAATAAAGCAATTGGAAGTGTAAATAAACCAAGTACAGACACTTGATACACAAAATATAAAATAATGAATGCGAGCACAAGCATCATGCCAAAAGCCGTTGTGAATTCAAACAAATTGCTGACTGGTGCATGACCAGACGCCACCCACCTTGAAATAAAGTAGCCAAATTGACTTAAAAAGCCAATGATGGTGAGCGTAATGCCGATAAGTGCCGCCTTATTCCTACGCGGTCCATCAACTTTCTTTTTTCCTTTAATGGCACCGCCAAAAAAAGGAACTGCCGCTAAATACAATAGAAAAGCTGCAAATAACAGGTTTTCACTGACTGCTGCCATCTAATCCTTCCCCCTTGCTTTTGCTGATACTTGTTGTATCAGGCAGTTCTTTTTGATCAACTGGCTGTTTGATGCCACTGTCACTTAGGATCACGCCAAGATCAGACTTTAAGCCAAACCAGTTTTTGTTTGTATGTCCTGCCACGAATACTTTTCCATCCCTTGCAGACAGCCAAATTCTTCTATGCTGCCAATACATCCCCTGCACGACACCAATCATGAAGATGATTCCGCCTACGATGAGCACCCCAAGAGTTAAATCTTTTCTCACCGTCAATCCCGTGACGTTTTTCGTTTCCACTCGATCAAACTTCATTTTATATAGGTTATTATCAGAGCCCTCTACTGTCTCTTGAATCGCCACAAAGCTTTTTTCACCTTTAGGCTTTTCAGGAGAAACCATTTCAAACACGAAAGCAGGATTATTCGGATTCCTTGTCTTCGTACTCGGCGTTCCATCATCGTCAAAATAAAAATCAGGGAGATAGCTCATCACTTTAACTTTGTAACCGCTACCAAGATCATATTCTGACTTAGGCTCCAGCAGATTAATCTTCACTGTTCCGAAAGATTTTTCTGTATCTTTACGAATCAGCTGAAAGACCATTTGATCGAGTTCATTTTGTTTAAAATCCACTTGATATAATGAGAAATGATCAAACTTGAGCGGTTCGTTCACTTTGATATTGTGTTCTGATACCTGCTTCAGCTTGGGCTTTTCACCAAACACAACTTCCCCTTCACGTTTGTATAAAGTGGCATCGGTTTTATAACTTTTCACTACTTGACCGTCGCCAGCTCTTTCAATCGCATTCTCAAACACTTCTTTTTCATTTCCAGTTTCATAGCGGTCAATTGAAAACGCATTATTTTTCAAAAAATATTGACCATCTGTGCCTGGAATTGGGGCAGTTTCACCCTCTCTCACCCACAGCGTTTCATCCACATACATGCCTGGGACAAACCGGAGCATTGATCCAATGAGAAAGATGATTAATCCAATGTGATTGACGTAAGGGCCCCAGCGTGAGAAGCGGCCTTTTTCCGCTAAAATATGTCCGTTTTCTTCTCGTACCCGGTAACGCTTTTGCTTCATTGCTTTCTTGATGCCTTCATATGTATGCTCATCTAACATTTTGTCTGTCTCACTGAACAGACGCTGTCTTCTCATAAAGCCTTCTTTTTTGATAATCCCTTGATTTTTAAGTGCTCGATAAAGAGGGATAACCCGGTCGAGACTGCAAATGACAAGGGAGATTCCGATGGATGCAACTAAAGCTAAAAACCACCAAGAATTATAAAGATCATGGAATCCAAGTGTGTAGTACAGCTTACCAAACGATCCATATTGCTCTTCATAATAGGTGGAAGCAGATGCACCTGGTGGAATAAATCGCTCCTGCGGAAAAATTGTTCCTAATGAGGAAGCAAGTAGTGTAATGACAATCAGCCACACACCCACCTTAACGGAAGAAAAAAAGTTCCATACTTTATCAACAATCGTTTTGTTGTATGTTTGCGAGCGTCTCGCACTGCCGTCATATCTCATATCAAGCAGCTTTGAAGAGTTTTTCTCTTTAGCTGCAATGGGATTTCCGCAGGATTCACATAAAACAGTACCGATTGGATTAATATGTCCACACTCGCATTTTACCTCTTTCATTCTAAGACCCCTTTGGTTTAATCAAATTCATATATTCATAGACATTACGTTCTGTCATGGTTCCCTTTATGACTTTGATTACCTTGCCTTCAGGATTAATTAAAAATGTGGTTGGCAGCGGCGTTATATCATATGCCTCTGTCACTTGACGATCTTTGTCCATGGCAACAGGAAAATTCACGCCATAGGACTCCATAAAATTCTTCACGGCAATATTGGACTCTGCAACATTGACTGCAACAATTTCCACACCG
This sequence comes from Bacillus pumilus, assembly GCF_009937765.1. Lineage (NCBI taxonomy): Bacteria > Bacillati > Bacillota > Bacilli > Caryophanales > Bacillaceae > Bacillus > Bacillus pumilus. The sequence continues at coordinate 3,639,246 of NZ_CP047089.1, forward strand.
CGATCCTTGAACACTTCATATTGATTTGCCATGTAAGGGAATTCTTGTTTACATGGACCACACCAGGTCCCCCAAAAATTAAGAAAGACGCCTTTGCCTTTTAAGTCCTTTAGTTCAATCCGTTCCCCATCTACAGATTGAAGGACAAAGTTTGGCGCAATAGATCCTTCTTTGACCCGCTCCTGTTTGGCAAATACAGAGTTATACATGGTATAACATAGTGCAGCAAGCATCACGAGGAGAATGCCCGTCCGTATGAAAAACCGTCTTTTTTTCATCTGAAGTACCCCTTCCCCATAGACATTCAGGTAAATTATAGCATTCTCCTTCTTTTGATGCTTCTTCATTTTTTGAAGTTTATGTGAAAATTAAAAAGCGCTTTTTCCGTGATCCGCAATCGCTCTCAGACGTTTCACTTCATGTGGAGACAATTCTCTGCGGTCTCCTGGTCTCATACCTTCAATATGAAGGAACGCATAGTGCTCTCTTTTTAGCTTTAACACATCATGACCGATCGCTTCAAACATGCGGCGCACTTGTCTGTTTCTGCCTTCATGAATGGTTAATTGAACAATACAAGTTTGCTTTCGTTTATCAATCGAAAGCATTTTGGTACGGGCAGGTGCCGTTTTTTTATGATCTAACATAATCCCTTTTTCTAGCTTTCTAAGCAATTCCTTTGATGGGATTCCTTTTAGCTTCGCTGCATATGTTTTATCAATTTCGTATTTTGGATGCATGAGCTTATGGGCAAATTCCCCGTCATTTGTAATTAAAATCAAACCGCTCGTATCATAATCTAAACGGCCGATTGGATAAAGACGCTGCGGAACATCATCAAAGAAATCTGTGACCACCTTACGTCCTTTATCATCTTCGGCAGCTGAAATGACGCCGCGCGGTTTATAAAGCATAAAGTAAACCGGTTCTTCTCTTTCAAGCTTTAATCCGTTGACTTCAATTTTATCTGAAGAGCCCACTTTTACTCCGAGCTCAGTCACTGTTTGACCATTAACGGTAACTCGTCCTTCTTTAATTAATTCTTCTGCCTTTCGCCTTGAAGCGACGCCGGCATGTGCAATTACTTTCTGTAAACGTTCCATTTTGTCTTTCACCTCATGTACTATCTTACTTGCTTGAATTAAAACAAACAAGCATTCGTGGAAAAATAAGCGATTCGTCTGTTTAATTTCAGCTAAATAGCCATTTCCCATCCATTGAAAGACAAAAAAGCGCCTCTTTAGGCGCCGCTAAATAACAAACTGACGATGATGACAGATGCAATGATGCCAATGAGGTCCGCTAACAGACCTACTTTCAGCGCATCTCCCATTTTTTTAATACCGACTGCCCCAAAATAGACCGTTAAAATGTAGAGAGTGGTGTCAGTTGACCCTTGCATGACAGCTGCGAGTTGTCCGATAAAAGAATCTGGTCCATATGTCGCAATGAGGTCTGATGTCATCCCGAGTGCAGCTGTGCCAGATATCGGACGAATAAACGCAAGTGGCACTACTTCTGCCGGGAAGCCGATTGCTGTAAACACGGGTTTTAACAGTCCCATGACAAAGTCAAGTGCACCAGACGCGCGGAATATCGTAATGGCCACGAGCATGCCGACTAAATAAGGAATGATTGAAAAGGCAATTTGAATACCCTCTTTCCCGCCCTCGACAAATGTTTCATAGGTCGGTACCTTCTTAATGGTTCCCGCAATTAAAATGCCTGCGATGATCAATGGGATCAAAGCAAGTGAAAGCCAGTTAATAAATGACACGAGATCACCCCCGCCTGCTTCTGCGATAGTGGAAATAGCGATCAATGAGAATGGCACCAATGCCTGAAATGAGTGTCGCCAAAATGGTTGGGCCCACAATGTCTGTTGGCTGATCTGCACCATAGGTCATTCTAATTGCAATGACAGTTGTTGGCACGAGTGTGATAGAGGATGTGTTGACCGCTAAAAATGTAATCATGGACCGGCTTGCTTCATTTTTCCCGCCGTTTAATGCTTTCATCTGCTCCATTGCCTTAATCCCAAGGGGTGTCGCGGCATTCCCGAGACCAAAGAAATTCGCCATGAGATTGGACAAAATATATCCCATCGCAGGATGATTAGGCGGAATATCCGGAAATAGCTTTGAAATAAAGGGACGGCACAATTTACTAAAGAAATTTAACAAACCTGCCTCTTCTGCAATCTTCATCAGCCCAAGCCAAAAAACAAGGACACTAATCAGACCAATTGAAATGGTCACCGCTTCCTTTGATCCTTTAAATACAGCTTCGTTTACTTCCTCCATCGTTCCGTTGAACATCGCATACACAAGACCGATGACAGTGAGGAATACCCAAATTAGATTGACCATGAAGATCCGCCTATCGATGTCTGAAAGACAGACTTAAACATTTCTTGGAAGCTTTTTTGTGGCATTCGATTTCGTTTATTTTCATAAAAGATCGGTACTTGCTCGATCACCTGACCATCTAATAAAAACGTCATTTTTCCTACAACATCTGGGATGGCTTCGGCGTTTTTTGCCCACTTCTTTTGAGGAGTAAGCATTTCGGTTTCAATTTCTACTAGCTTTTTCTCATCTTCATTTAAAAAATAGTCCACATCACGTTTGATAAATGCCTTTTTTTCGTAAAAGGTTCCTTTTAATGAAGCGAGTCTTCCTTTTTCAGCAAGTACGTACGTTTTATAGTGATCAAATGCATATTCAAACATAGAGATATGATCCTTCCAATCATCTGGCGCATTAATGGTCACAGCGATCAGCGCCGCATCACCTTTTGCAGCTGTAGAAACAAGTGTACGTTTTGCAAGTTTTGTATATCCCGTTTTCCCTCCAGTTGAATATTGATATAAACCAGTGAGGAGCTTGTTTTTATTTTTCCAATAGCCTTCCATCGTTTTTGCTTTATAGAAAGTCGTGCCCGCAATTTTTTGATATTGTTTATGCTCCATGGCGTACTTTGTTAAAATGGCCATGTCATAGGCTGATGAATAATGGTTCTTATGATCATCGAGTCCATGCGGATTTTGAAAATTCGTATTCTCCATTCCTAGTTCAGACGCTTTTTGATTCATCATAAAAATAAATCCTTCTAAGCTGCCGCCCACATGCTCTGCAATGGCAACAGCTGCATCATTTCCAGAACGCAGCATAAGCCCGTATGTCAAATCTTCTAGGCTTACCTTCTGCCCTTCTTTTAAATAAATCGATGAGCCCTCTGCTTGAATCGCGCGCTTTGATACTTTGACGTTGTCTTTCATTTTCCCTGATTCAATGGCTAATACCGCCGTCATAATTTTCGTAATACTGGCGATTCTTCTTTTTTCATGCTCGTCCTTTCCAAATAGGACTCTGCCTGACTGTCCATCTATTAAAATGGCGCTTCTTGCACTCACCGATAATGACATATCTGCTTTGGCATGTGAGGAAAAAGGCAGTAAGAGTGTAAATAGAAGAAGGACTGCTGTTCCAATTTTTAAATAGGGCATGTTCATTCACGTCCTTGTCCGTTTTGTACAAGTGTATGCGCGGCTGAAAAAGTTATGATGCCTCGTCCATAAAAAAAAGCGTCTCTATATGTAGAGACACTTTTCCTCTTGCTATACCATTTTCATTTGCTGATGAGATGTCGTATATTCTAGCTCTTCTCTCATCACTAAAAAATCTTTTTCTAATGAAGAAAATAATCGTTTGATCTCAGCGGATACTTCATGGTGGAAAACAATGCTACTCTTTCCTGTATAAGCGGAACGGCTGTCCTCATACCATGTATCCTTTTTCGGCGTGAAAAACTCTTCAATACATTGATGATAAATACGGTGAAGCGTCTGCTGTGCGGCTTGCTGCGGAAATGTCTGCTGCTGGCTGATTTTCCTGCAAACTGCCGCTGCATCCTCGCTGTACACTGCAAGCTTCCGTAATGTATTCAATATGTCACAATAATAGGCTTCCGCTTCAGGGTTTAATCGTTTCATACTTGATAAGGTAGCTTCGTTCAGAAAACCATTCATTTCAGTTGCAACCTTTGATAAAAAGACGCCTGCTTGATCAACTTGAGCCTTTACATTCATATGTGCCATTTGTTTTGTGTTTACCTTCCCCTCATGGCTTTATGACCATTTTATCTGACATCAATAGATGTTAGACCTAAAATCTTTTTTATATTTTATCATACATTTTTCATTCTTTTGAACTATTTTATCTCTTCAAATGTTTGATTGAAGTTTTCAAAAAAGAGATCAGCCTCTTCTTGTACACCATCTGCTTCCACATTCTCTGGAAGCGGCGGTAGTTCATCCAATGCCTTTAAGCCAAACTGCTCTAAAAATGTAGGTGTTGTCCCATAAAGAATTGCTCGCCCAGGGCCATCGGCACGTCCAACTTCACAGAGCAGCGCTTTGGCTACTAAACTATGAAGCACTCGCTCTGATTTGACTCCTCTAATTTCTTCTACCTCACTTCGTGTGATAGGCTGTTTATAAGAAACGATTGCGAGTACTTCAAGCGCTGCCTGAGACAAACCTTTGGATGGGGTCTCGACTAATTTTTTCAAATAAATGCTGTATTCCTTTTTTGTCAGCAGCATATAAGAATCTGCATATTCAATGAGCTCAATTCCTCGTTCTTGTTTTTGATATTCTTCCTTGACGGCAGACATCATGTCAAGTAACGCTACCTCTTCTACTTCAAGAACAGACATAAGCTGTTTTTTTGTTAAGCCTTCGTCACCTGCTGCATACAGCAGCGCTTCTATGATGGCTTTCCAATTCACGATATCAAGCGTCATGAATCGTTTCACTCCCTATTATATAAATGTCTTCAAAGTTTCCTTCCTGCTCTAACATGATTTGATGACTTTTCATCAATTCAAGAACAGCAAGAAACGTCACGACAAGATGCTCCTTTTGATCATGTTGAAATAGAGTCATGAAATTGGTCCGCTTTTTCGTTTTTCTTAAATGGTTCATAATCTCATTCATTTTGTCTTCAATCGGGATTTCTTGTCTTGTAATCCTAGATGGTGCTGGTTTCGTTATTTTTTTTCGGTTCAATACCTTTTGGAACGCACCTAACATATCATACACCGTGACATGTAAGTTTGTGTCCTTCGCTTCCGATTCTTTTGCAAATTCGCTTAAATCACTCGGAGGTTTTGTAAAGGCATTTTGCCTTTCTTCCTCGCGTTCCTTTAGTTCTTGTGCGGCATCTTTATACTTTCGGTATTCAATCAGTTTGCCAATCAGTTCTTCTCGAGGGTCCTCTTCCTCTTCAAGCAGATCTTCATCAAATAGCTCTTCCTCTTGTTTTGGAAGGAGCATTCTGCTTTTAATACTCAGGAGGGTTGCAGCCATCACCAAATATTCACTTGCCACATCAAGTTCAAGCTCCCTCATGGTATGGACATATAATAAATACTGCTCCGTAATTTTAGCAACGGGAATATCATAAATATCAATTTCCAACCGGTTGATTAAATGTAAAAGTAAGTCCAAAGGACCTTCAAACGAATCTATTTTCACCTGATATTCCAGCATTTTTTCTCACCATTTCTACTGTCTTCTGTCTTCTAAGTACCGTTTCACCGGCTAACCTTTAGTATAAGACAGGATAAAGCTCTCGTCCAATATAATTTCGACCATGATGTCCTAGGCAAAATAAGAAAAACAGTGGTTTCGCCCATACCACTCAGGGCATTTATACATAGAATACCATTGTAAACAGAAATGATGAAAAAGGAGGCCGTATCATTATGGGAGATGGCTATAACTTTGGCGGAGGTTTCGCGCTTATTGTCGTGCTTTTCATCTTGCTGATCATCGTTGGCGCGGCTTGGGTTTATTAAAGAAACAGAGCGTCCTTTCACGAAGGGCGCTCTTTCTTCTTTTCTTTTCAATATGTTAGACTGAGAGTGGAAAAGGAGATGACCACTGTGTATCCTGAAGCGTACGTGGCTTTTTTACATGAATTTCATACGACAAGAGATTATTTTGAGTGTCATGAAATTCTTGAGGAATATTGGAAAGAAGACCCGCCTGAGCAGCGCAAAGAATATTGGGTTGGCTTCATTCAGCTTGCCGTTGCTTTGTATCATCAAAGACGGGGAAATGGAAAAGGTGCAAAACGGCTCATGTCAAATAGCCTTCACTTACTAGAAGCAAACCGGTCCGTATTATCGAATCTCGGTCTGGATGATGAGGCGTTTCTCAAACTTCTGAGAATGCTAAAGAAGAAAATGGCTGAAGACATGCCATACGAAAGTGTGATGCTCCCGATTAAAGATGAAGCACTCTTGTCTCTCTGCCAAGAAATGGCTCAAAAAGAAGGACTGACCTTTGGCCAGGAGAGTAACTTATCCCACACATTTTTGATCGAAAAACATAGACTGCGTGACCGGACAGATGTATTGCTTGAACGAAAAAAGCAAATCGAACGTAAAAAAAGCAGAGGACTGTAGCCTCTGCTTTTACATGTGTGATATTTAGTTTGTTTCGCTGTGACACTTATGAAAGAAGCCTTGCGTTAATTCATTTGGAATGAGTGTTTTGGTTTTGAATACCTCTTCCACGGCTAAAACCATTTCCTTGCCGATTCCTTGATCTCGATGGGATGGATTCACACTAATATGCTCGATTTGTACTTGGTTGTCTGTTTTCAACACACCAATGGCACCTACGATATCCTCGCCATCTTTCCAAAGGAACAGCTGCCGACTTTCATCCATTTCATAAGACTTCATCGTCTGCTGAAGCTGTTTGACGTCTTTCTCACCCGGCATGAAGGAGAGTAGCCCCATGGCAATTTTTTCAAAAGACCTCTTATAACGAATTAACATATATACCCCTCAATATTCAAATTATCCTTATGTCCAGCAAATGTCTCACGAATCATTTGCTCATCACACATTATAAACATTTTTATATCGTTTTTAAACTCTTTTTCACTAAATTAACGAAAGGTACGATTGAGATTCGCCATTTCAATGGCAGCTGCAGCCGATTCGCTGCCTTTATTTCCAGCTTTTGTGCCGGCTCTTTCAATAGCTTGTTCAATGGATTCTGTTGTTAGTACACCGAAGATAATCGGTACCCCTGTTGACATAGCACTTTGAGCAATTCCTTTAGCAGCTTCATTACAAACATAATCGTAGTGAGTTGTTGCGCCTCGGATTACTGTTCCTAGTGTAATGACAGCATCATATTTCTCTGTTTCAGCTAGTTTTTTTGCCATATACGGAATTTCAAAAGCACCCGGTACCCACACGACATCAATATCGTCACCGTTTGCTCCGTGTCTGAGCAATGTATCTTCTGCTCCGTCAAGCAATTTACTTGTAATAAAGTCATTAAATCTCGCGACGACAATTGCAAATTTTAGTCCTTCTGCTACTACATGCCCTTGTATTGTATTCATATGTTGATCATCCTTTTTTTGTGATTTTTATTTTGTTTCGATCGTTGCTGTGTCTTTATGATGTAAATAGGTCTGCAATGCTTCTATTGTCAGCATCTTTAGCCCGTGCTGTTTTTGGATATCTTTTAATTCTGGAACACGCGCCATTGAGCCATCTACATTCATAATTTCACATATGACACCCGCCGGCTGTGAACCTGCCAGTTTCGCAAGATCTACCGCCGCCTCTGTATGACCTGGTCTTTCCAGTACGCCGCCTTCTTTTGCAATGAGCGGAAATACATGACCTGGGCGGGCAAATTCTTCTGGTGTCGCGTCTTTATTTAACATGGCAAGCATGGTCGTAGAGCGCTCAAAAGCACTAATACCAGTCGTCGTTGTCACATGATCGATGCTCACTGTAAAAGCTGTATGGTGTGCATCTGTATTTTGTTCTACCATTGGATGCAGGTTTAGGTGTTTGGCAATCGACGCATGGACCGGCGTACAAATGAGGCCTCTTCCATGTAAAGCCATAAAGTTAATCACTTCAGGCGTGGCATGCTCAGCAAGTGCCACAAAATCTCCTTCGTTTTCTCTGTCTTCATCATCTACTACGATAATGATTTCTCCTTCTTTCAAAGCTTTTACTGCTTCTTCTACTGATTGATACATACAATCGCCTCCTAGAATCCGTGCTCTTTTAAAAATGATGGGGTCAATCGGGATGGCTGCTTTTCGCCTTTTTCTTTTGTTAAGAAGCGATAAATATATTTACCGATCATGTCACACTCTATATTCACAATCTCCCCCATAGATTTAGTCGGGAAAATAGTTCCTTCAAGCGTATGAGGAATAATAGAGACTGTGACGTGTGAATCTCGCAAATCGAAAATAGTTAAGCTGACACCATCTATTGCGATCGAACCCTTTTGTGTGAGCATATCTGTGAGGGTCTTGTCCATCTCTAAATCATAGTAAATGGCATTACTTTTCTTTTCTATTCGGGTAATGACTGCCGTCCCGTCAACATGGCCTGAGACAAAATGACCGCCGAATCGCCCATTCGAGGACATAGCCCGCTCTAAATTCACTGGACTGCCTGATGTCAGCTGATCCAGTGATGTCGCTTTGACTGTCTCTGGCATCACATCTGCTGCGAACTGTGCTTTTGTAAAGCTTGTGACAGTAAGACATACACCATTAATCGCAATACTATCTCCAAGGTGAACATCTTCTAGCACATGGCTACACTGAATGACAATTTCCATGGCATCTGCTGACTTTTTACTTAATGATTGAACGGTGCCTACTTCTTCAATTATCCCCGTAAACATGTGATCCTCCCTTTCTTTTCATTTGTATTTCTCACTTTATAAAAAAGCGATGTTAGGGACATGTGATCGATTGAACACCTTCGTCGCTTTTTATGGTCCATACAAGGTAGATGAGGGATCACCTAATAAACACTGCATGCCAGTCTATTCACTACATGTACATACAGAAAGCCCCGGAAAAATTCCGGGGCTGTGGCTTTTTTGCATCAGAAATAAAACTATGATTAACAAATATTTTTCGTTCATAGCTTTCTTTATCCTTCTCCCATCCAGACTTTCACTGTCGGCTTCAGCTTTTCACTGAATCAACCGTTAATAAAATTAACGGGTCACGGGCTGTAAAGCATTTGCTTTATTACCGTCGGTCGGGATTTTCACCCTGCCCCGAAGGATACAATCGATATTTAGCTGTCCTTAGGGGTTATTATAGCGATCCTCGTTGTCAAATGCAACAATCAAGATTTCTCACAAAAAAGCCTCCTTATAGGAAAGGAGACTTGTTAATTAACGACTTTTACTACTTTTATAAGACCATCTATTCTTTTTTCATTACTAAAGTAGGCTTTAATACGATCACCTTTCTTCAAGTCAGCCACATCATCTTCAAATTTCTTCCCACTAAAAATGATTTTTGTGCCGTTTTTTGCTTGACCGTAATACTCATCACCGTCAATTTTCGTAATGGTATATTCATAGATGGTATAATCTTTATCATTATTTGTTAAGCTTTCACCAATGGCTGTTGGCACATCTTCAATTTTCATGCCATTCATGTATAAATATCCTGCGCCTAAACAAAGCAGTAAAACAAATAAGATGGCCATTTTTAATTTAATTTTCCCCATGTTTAGAACCTCCATCATCTGCACTTCGCCTATTTGTATGTTTTATTCCTTCTTTTGATGAAATAAAACCAAAAAAGCTGATTTCCATTAATGGTTACTTATATAACGATTGAGATGGACCTTTGGTTCCACCTTTTCATCATTACATATGATACGAATATGCGTTCTTTGTTAAGGGGGTCTCTTTTCTCTTTATCAGTTAGCAAGGCGTACATCATTGATGATCATCTTTTTTCGAGTGCGAATAAATCTTCCTCTAACAATTGCGATCTCTGAACAGCGATGTTCCGGCTATCACGAACCCCTTGATTATAATAATAGCTTCCAAGGTTTTTTGTGATAAATTCTAGTATATTGATGGCTGCTAATTCACCAATTTCTTCTTCTCGTTCTTCGGCAAAGAAACGCTGAATGGCAATCATCATTTGATTTTTTTCTTCTTTTGTTAAAGGTTTCAAATTATCTCCTGCTTTCTTTCAGCATGATCACGCTTTTTTGATTTGTACTGGCAATGTGGTGACACCCACAAATGCGAATGTTTGTTCTCTTATCATATCACAATATCGGGTTTTGTGCATCACTGTCCTAAAAGAAAAAGCGTATTTTGACATTGAGTTCAAAATACGCTATCGCTCTTATTGAAGGAGGATATCATAGTATGTTGGCCATTTTATTTTAATATGGAAAGTATCGTCGCTACAGAATGATCTACAAATGAACGCTCTGGACGAGATTTCATGAGGACGGTCAGTCCAATAAAAGAAACGACCAGTGTTTGTGCTAAAGCTTTCGCATTCAGGCTGCTTTTGAGCTCACCTAAATGAATACCTTGAACAATTCTTTCTTCAAATATGACGGAAAGATACATCTGATGCTCTCTTGTAAGAATTTCAAATTTCTCTTCGTGTGGCGCAAGTTCCACTATTGTATTGATACAAAAACATCCTTTACTCGGACCCTCTCTATATTCCTCTTCTACTAAATCTGCAAATAATGCATGAAATGCTTCTTTGACAGAAAGATTGTTTTGAAGTTTTGTTCGAATATGGGCAGCATGATGCTTTGTATATTTTCGTAATGCGGCCTCAAATAATTCCTCTTTATCTCCAAACGCTGAGTATAAACTTGGTCGCTGTATTCCCATTTTTTCAGTCAAATCGCTTAATGTAGTAGCCCTATACCCCTTTTCCCAAAAAAGCATCATTGCCTCATCCAACGCTTTTTCCTTGTCAAATTCCCGTTGTCGAACCATCAGTAATTCCTCATTTCAACAATAAAATTTTTCACAAAGTCAGCCATCTATATATTAATCTTTATTTTAATTACCAATCGGTACATTATCATTTTATTTTATCGAATTACTATTGTCAAATTGCCTTCCTCTTTCAAGATAAAAGTATTGACTTTAAAATGTTTTGATGGTTATTCTAAACAAGAATCATAATATACTGACCAGTATATTATACCTTTCAGTACAAAAGGAGACGATGAAATGCATGGCGAAAGAAAAAAACACTTCCATTGAACATCTTGAGCTGGAAACAGCTCATTTACAAAACAAACCGAAACAAGCAATGACTCGCTATATGGCTCTGCTGTTTGCGTCAGCCTGCGGAATGGCAGTTGCAAACATATACTTTGCACAACCATTATTAGACTCCCTCGCATCCGAGTTTGGTATCACCTATTCATCTATAGGCATGGTCATTACGATCACTCAGCTTTGTTATGCACTGGGACTGCTACTAATTGTACCACTTGGTGATTTGTTCAACCAAAGGCGGCTCATCATGGCTCAAATGCTTGTTTCCATATTATCTCTCATTCTAGTCGGCATCGCCCCTACTGCCACCGTCCTGTTCATAGGGCTAGCTGCCGTCGGTATGCTTGCTGTGGTCACTCAGGTACTCGTAGCGTTCGCCGCGACATGGGCTGCTCCTGAAGAACGAGGCCGTATCGTGGGTTTGGTTCAAAGTGGCATTGTGATTGGTATTCTCCTCGCACGAACGTTCGCTGGAGTATTAACCGATCTCGCCGGCTGGAGGTCAGTCTATCTCGTGTCTGCCGTTATGATGCTCATCATAACAGCCGTGTTATACCGTTATCTCCCGCGCACTGACAGCATGAGAGCGTCAATATCCTATATAAGGCTGCTCGCTTCAATGTTTACATTGTTCAGACAAGAACGAATTCTTCGTATCCGAGGTATACTGGGTTTTCTGATCTTTATCGTGTTTGGTACGTTGTGGACTTCGCTCGTGCTACCTCTCAGTAGCTCGCCATACAATCTTTCACATACGGCGATTGGTGCCTTTGGTCTTGCCGGCGTTGCAGGAGCATTAGGCGCTGCCCGGGCTGGAAGGCTTGCTGATCGTGGCTTAGGCCAATTAACAACTTGTATCGCCCTTGTCCTATTATTCGTTTCATGGTTTTTTATTTTTTTCACTGAATATTCACTTATTTTATTAATCATCGGTATTATCATTCTTGATCTATCTGTGCAAGCTGTTCATGTGACCAACCAAAGTATGATTTTCACAGTGCTGCCTGAGGCGAGAAGCCGGCTGACTGCTGCTTATATGATTTTTTACTCCATCGGCAGTGCGACTGGTTCCATTGCTTCCACTAGCATATATGCAAACACTGGCTGGAGCGGAGTATGTTTATTTGGCGCCTCTGTTAGCGCCATTGCCTTTTTATATTGGTTCATCACCTATCGCTTCACGAAACAAATAACCGTCAAATCAGATTGATAATAAAAAAACACCGCGTTTAAGCGGTGTTTTGCATTGAGCATTAAGCATCGAAAACTTCGACTTTTTCCATTCCTTGGCCTTGTTCCATATCTAGAACAGCCTCGATTCCAGATGTTACTTTGCCAAAAACAGTGTGAACACCGTTTAAGTGTGGCTGCGGGTCATGTACGATAAAGAATTGGCTACCGCCCGTGTCTTTACCAGCATGCGCCATTGATAATGAACCTCTTTCGTGTTGATGTGGATTTCCTTCTGTTTCACATTTAATTGTGTAACCAGGGCCACCAGTTCCATTACCGTTTGGATCGCCGCCTTGGCTTACGAAACCAGGGATTACGCGGTGAAATTTCAATCCATCGTAGAAGCCTTCATTCGCTAATTTTTCAAAGTTTGCTACTGTACCTGGAGCAGCCTCTGGGTATAGTTCAAACTCAAGTTTCTTACCATTCGTTAGTTGTATGTATCCTTTTTTCGCCATTTTCACATTCTCCTTTCAGGTTAAACAACGCTCATTATAGCACATTTTTGGTCATGTTAAACATCCCCTGCTCTTTGATTGTGATTTACCTCTTTTCTTAGGATTGATACAATGGAAGAGCTTAATTCTTTTTTCCTATTAAATTGGTGACAGAATAAGCAACATGTCATTATTTTTTGGAAAAGGAAAACATCTTAAAAAGAAAATTGAAACGTCGAATCGATTTGTTACGTCTATATGATGGAGTACATCACTTTACGTGTACTCAAAAGATGCGTTTCTCTTGAAAGAGGAACCCTTTCGACTTGAAGGAGGTCAACATGTTTAAAAAATCAATGCTTGGTATGATGGCAGCGCTCCTTTTCCTTATTGGTGCGCCAAAAGTCAGCTTAGCGGATGCAGCTGTCGGCGATGTCATCGTCACACTTGGGCAAGACTTAACTCCGGCTGATCGCCAGAAGGTGCTTGACGAGTTGAATCCACCTGAAAATGCGACAAAAATTGAAGTAACCAATAAAGAAGAGCATGAATATTTAGGAAAGTATATCCCTCGTTCTTCTATCGGGACGAGAGCGTTATCATCATCATCTATCACCATAGAAAAATCAGGTACTGGTCTGACTGTGGATACACATAACATCAAGACCATAACAGATGAGATGTATTTAAATGCTTTAATGACAGCCGGTGTCAAGGATGCCAAAGTTGTTGTGACTGCACCGTTTGAGGTTTCTGGTACAGCCGCACTGACGGGTTTATTAAAAGCCTATGAAGTGTCTAGCGACAAAGCTATCCCAGAAGATGTGAAGCAGGTAGCAAACGAAGAGCTGGTGACAACGTCTAAATTGGGTGACTCCATCGGGAAAGACAATGCGTCTGCCCTTATCGCAAAAATCAAGGATGACATTGCGAAAAACGGTGTCCCTAAAACAACAAAAGAAGTGGAAGAAAAAGTGGATCAAGCTGCTTCTGATTTAAACTTAAATCTAACGCAAGAACAAAAGGATCAGCTTATTTCTCTGTTCGATAAAATGAAGAACATCAATATCGATTGGAACCAAGTAGGATCTCAAATCGATAAAGCAAAAGACAAGATTACGAAATTCATAGAATCAGATGAAGGGAAAAACCTCCTTCAAAAGATTTGGGATTTCTTTGTCTCCATTTGGAACGCGATCGTCTCTGTATTTACTGGAGGAAAATAAATCAACATAAAAAGCTGCCTGTATAGGAACTGACCCCCGTTTTTGAGACAGGGATCAAAACACCTTTATAAAACAGCCAGTTGCCGAAACTCTTTTGGTGACTGGTTGTTTAATTTCAATTGAATTCGGATATTGTTATAATAATCAATAACTCTCCGAGGTATGCAGGATGCATATCACACATGCGTTGCTACACGATGTAGCGAACTTAGCATGTGATCATTTCCTGCCTCGTCAGCGTTTGACTGACTACCTATGAAACATCATAGGATTTTTTTATAAAAACTCGAATTAACAGGTACGTTTTGTCTTGTTTAGTTTTCAAAGATCATATTTCAAAAAATGGAGCGGGTGATGAGAATCGAACTCACGACATCAGCTTGGAAGGCTGAGGTTTTACCACTAAACTACACCCGCGTGGTTTGTATTGGCGCGCCCGAGAGGAGTCGAACCCCTAACCTTTTGATCCGTAGTCAAACGCTCTATCCAATTGAGCTACGGGCGCTTAATCAGGCGACTTAATTATCTTAACATATCGTTTTTATCAAGTCAACATCTTTTTAAAATTTGTTTGCCGCATGTGTTTGAATGTCTTTGTTTCAAATACGTCATCAGCGACGAATAAAAATATACCATGGATCATACAAAAGGGTCAATACATTTTTCTAAAAAAGTTTCATGTTTTTTAAGAAGTTGTTTTTTCTTAGATAAATAGAGATGCGATAGCCCTATTTTCTTCTCTTCCTTCATAATTCTAATGATTCTTAAATAAAATCTTTCTAAATCCAAAAGAGGACAAAACATGGTCACATAGAATTTTTATTTATTGGAAAATTCTTAAAATTTTCCAAGCATTTAAAGGGGGTAGGAGATGATGAAAAAGTTCGTCGCTTTTCAAATCATGATCGCTTTGGTGATAGGAGCTCTTATCGGACATTTCTTTCCTGACTTCGGGATGGCCCTCAGGCCAATCGGAGATGGGTTCATCCGATTGATTAAAATGATCGTTGTTCCTATCGTTTTCTCTACCATTGTCATTGGTGCAGCTGGCAGTGGTGGCATGAAGAAGATGGGCAGCCTTGGATTAAAGACGATCATTTGGTTTGAAGTCATCACAACCATCGTTCTAGGAATTGGGCTATTGCTGGCTAATGTTCTAAAGCCTGGCGTTGGCCTCGACTTCTCTAAATTAGCTAAGAAAGATATTGGTGAATTAGATGGCTATACGCAGAAAGTCGTGGACTTTAAACAAATGGTACTCGATATCATTCCAACGAATATTGTGGATGTCATGGCACAAAATGATTTACTTGCTGTCATTTTCTTCGCCATATTATTTGGTGTAGCCGCAAGCGGCATCGGTAAGGCATCCGCTCCTGTTCTCACCTTCTTTGAATCAGTGGCACAAATTATGTTTAAGCTAACGCAGATGGTCATGGTGACAGCACCTATTGGAGTGCTTGCATTAATGGCTGCTTCCGTTGGTCAATATGGCATTGTGTTATTAATCCCAATGATGAAGCTTGTAGGGACTGTATTTTTAGGATTATTCATCATTCTCTTTGCTTTGTTCCCTCTAGTCGCACTGATCTTCCGTTTTAACTACTTCGAAGTGTTAAAAATGATATGGGATTTGTTCTTGGTTGCCTTTTCTACTACAAGTACAGAAACTGTCCTTCCTCAGCTTATGTCACGAATGGAGAAATACGGCTGTCCGAAAAGAATTGTCTCCTTTGTCATTCCATCTGGTCTTTCTCTCAATTGTGATGGGTCCAGTTTATATTTATCGGTTTCCTGTGTGTTCCTTGCACAAGCGTTTGGTGTCGACATGAGTTTGTCACAGCAGCTTTTGATGATGCTTGTTCTTGTATTAACGAGTAAAGGGATTGCAGCGGTGCCATCCGGTTCACTCGTCGTTCTTTTGGCAACCGCACATGCAGTTGGTCTCCCAGCAGAAGGCGTTGCCATTATTGCCGGTGTCGATCGAATTATGGATATGGCACGAACAGGTGTGAATGTTCCAGGTCATGCCGTTGCGTGTATTGTCGTATCAAAATGGGAGAAAGTATTCCGCGAATCTGCTTGGGAAGTTCCAAAAGCAGGTGAGGAAACAAAAGGGATGTAATGTTATATGAAGGAAAGGGATTCCCCCTTTCCTTTCAGATTGTTGACAAAGGGCTAAAATGATCTTGATTTTAGCCCTTTGTCTTCTTTTCAGCGTGATAGAAAACCTTTGCAGTCTAGGAAGGACGAGCATCGGAGCGGAGCGAATTGAACATTCGTGAGCACCGAAGCGCAGATCTGACACCGAATGCGAGGGTTTGTCTACACGCTGGAAGGAAAGGGATTCCCCCTTTCCTTTTCTTATGATAAAAATGCTTGCTTTAAGACCGCTTTGCCATGAGATTGCAACTGTACTTCTGCATATGCGCCATTAATCAGTGTCATTTGCGGCGGGACATGCCCACAATCTATATCGTAAAAAATGGGGATTTGTAATTCCTTATGCAATTCTTCATATACATCCTGATACCGATAACCTTCCACAGGCACATCTACTGCACTTCGCCCAAACATAATACCTGAACAGTGATCAAACCACCCTGCTAGTTTTAATTGAACAAGCGATCTCTTCACGCTTGCAGCATTTAATGCGCAGTTTTCGAAATACCAGAGAATTGGTTCATCTTTTATGAATGTTTTCTGAAAAGTTTTGACGTCTCCAAAAGGTGTCCCTGCTAAGTGACGTATAATATCAATGCAGCCACCCATCAGTCTTCCCTTCACTGTCATTTCTTGTTGATCAACTGTATGCCATGCGGTAGGTTCTGTTAAATGAAAGACATGTTTACTCGGATTGTCATGCTGCCATTCCTTTTGATACATAGATGAAGAAAATTGGGTTATCTCCGTCTCATCTTTTGCGGAAAGTGTTCGCTCCCACATGGCAGTCGTTTGATCAAACTCTTCTCCTCTTAGATCTACTAAGTTCGGCCCATGCGCAGTAGCAATGCCTGTTTTTAATGTCAACGCGAGCAGGAGTGCACTCGTATCTGAATAACCAAGAATCCACTTTTTTTGCATTGATGAGAAATCAAGGTGCTCTAGCACTTCCATCAGAAGCTGCCCTCCCCAGGGCGGGATGATGTGATCAATCTCATCACATGTCATCATGTACTGAAGTTCCTTTGCTCGTTCTACGGCAGGGGCAGATTTCGCCTTTTCCTGCTTCCAGACCGTCTCTCCACATACGACATCATAGCCTCTTTTTTCCATTCGTTCGCATGAAAGCCGAAACATGTCATGCAAAGATGGCTGTACACCTGAGGACGGTGCTGTGACACCAATTGTTTGTCCTTTTTGTAATTGTGGAAATTGTATCATCCTATTTCCCTCCATTCTCTCTCAATCTCTCATTTATAAAGAAGATGCCCCTATTAAAAGGGACATCTTCTTTTCTTTTATTCCTTTTGACGCAGCACAGTATAGACACCTGCGAAGATACATAGAATGCCAATGAATGAGCGTAATCCCATTTCTTCTCCCAAAAGCAGCCAGCCAAGAATGGCACCTACGATCGGTTGAAAGAAAAAGAACAGCCCACCGCTTGAGGCATCCATTAATTGAAGCCCTCGATTCCATAAAAAGAATGCTAGAGCGGTTGAGATGATACCTAGATAAAGAATACCACCCCAAATCTCCGGCCTTGCCATCTGTTCCACATCTAGGTGAGGTAAACGAAATAATACTGGCGGTGTTAAAACAATAAATGCAATGATAATCGCATATGTGGTTGTCACCACCTGAGGGTACTTTCCTGGGACACGTTTAAGCAAAATAGACATCAGCGCCCATGTTAAAGCAGCGAAGACCAATGAAAGACCACCAACAAATTCATCTGTCTGTACTGCAACTGGACCAATCATGAGCCATACACCTGCTGTAGCAAGAAGGATGGATGCGCACTTTCGAACAGTCATGGCTTCTTTTAATAGAAAGAAAGCAAACAGCACCATAAACGCAGGAGTTGCAGATGTAATAACAGCCCCCATTTGTGCAGAGGTATACATCGTCCCAATTTCTTGAGTCACGATTGAAAGGAAATTTCCGATCAGCCCAATCAACACCATAAGCGGGATATCTTTTTTATCTAATTGAAAGGAATAGCCCAAGCGCCAAATGGTAAACACCAAAACGATTCCTGCTATAGCATATCTCATCCAGACGAGCTCAAGTGGCGGGACAACCGCTACTGTGACTTTGACAACAACATACATACCGCCCCAAATACTTGCTGCGATTGCTAGGTAAAGGGCGCCTATATATTTTTCATTCATCATTTTCCCTCCGTTATTGGATATTTTGAATACCATATCCACAAACGGAGATCACTCTCCGTTATGGACGGAGGGCATTTGGAACATCATGTTCAAACAAAGGTTTCCACAGCATTGTCGTCACTCCAATTATTTTTATTTTCTGATACTTTATAACAAATTCTGGTTGACTTCAATCCTTTTTGCACCTTTTTTCTTCATATAATAGAAGATAATCGGCTATTGACATGCTGAATTCGTTTTCATATAGTAATTAAAACTATAGGTCGTCATGCAGAAAAGGAGTAGAGGTCGTTGGATATTGAAGCTAGAAAACATATTCCCCGCACGGAACATGAACCATTTCTCGAGGGAATAAAAGATTGTGTGCCAACCCTACTTGGTTATATGAGTATCGGGTTTGCCTTTGGAATTGTTGGAATTAGTGCACAGTTGAGCTTATGGGACATTGCACTTCTAGCAATCTTTATTTATGCAGGTGCTTCACAGTTTATTATCTGTGCACTGCTTGTCACGGGAAGTCCCCTTTCCGCTATTATTCTCACTACATTTATTGTGAATCTGCGTCATTTATTACTCAGTCTGACGCTGGCCCCTCATTTTACACGCTACTCTTTAAAACAAAATATCGGATTCGGTCTATTGCTGACTGATGAATCCTTTGGCGTAGCCATGAATAAATTAGCTCAGCATGGAAAGCTAAATAACCGGTGGATGCACGGGCTGAACATAACAGCTTATTTGTGCTGGATTGCTGCCTGTGTACTTGGCGGCATTTTTGGACATTGGATTTCAAATCCTGAAGCACTGGGTCTTGATTTTGCCCTTTCCGCTATGTTTGCTGCACTGCTGGTTCTTTCTTTACAAACTGTGCCTAAAAGCAAGTTAACCCATCGTCTGTCACTTGTTTTGTATATGGTCGTTGCGATGTTTGTCCTGCTTCACTTTGTTCCCTCACACGTGGCTGTGCTGTTAGCCACCATGATTGTCGCAACCATTGGGGTGGTGACAGATAAATGATTAGTAGTTTTATGATGTGGCTCATTCTCGGCTGTATGATTGTCACCGTGATTCCAAGGGTCGTTCCCTTTATATTTGTTCGAAGTATCGAGCTGCCTGAAGTGGTGCTTAAGTGGTTATCGTTTATTCCCATTTGTATCTTTACGGCTTTGATTGCAGAGCATTTGTTCATTCATACCACAACAGGTGTCACCATTCACAGGATGTACCTTGCTGTCTTGGTTCCGACTGTCG
Source organism: Bacillus pumilus (assembly GCF_009937765.1). NCBI lineage: Bacteria > Bacillati > Bacillota > Bacilli > Caryophanales > Bacillaceae > Bacillus > Bacillus pumilus. The sequence continues at coordinate 3,658,867 of NZ_CP047089.1, forward strand.
TGATCGCCGTTTGGACAAAGAGCTTGTCACTTACTGTTCTTGTAGGCGTCATGCTGATGGGGACTGCCAGATGGTTTTTCTAAATGAAAAAGCTTAACCGCATGTGGTTAAGCTTTTTTTCATTTGACGATTCCGTATACAAATCCATCGTAACCCTTTTCACCAACAGTTTGAATCGCTGTAGCCTCTATTCTTGACTCTTGTTTGAGTAAATTGAAAAATTCACGAGTTCCTTGCACTCGTTCATCCTCATCAAAGTCATGAAGGACTGCTCCATTTCTGACGACATTGTCTGCAATAATGACTGTCCCCTTTTTAGAGAAATACAACGCCCACTTTAGATATTTCGGGTTGTTCGGTTTATCTGCATCAATGAAAATCAAATCGAATGGAAGCACATCCCTCTCTTTTAACTGAGGTAGCGTATCCAATGCCTTTCCTTGCAAAATGCTCACCCGTTCCGATAATCCCGCTCTGCTGATGTTTTGCTGCGCTATCTGTACATGGTGGCTGACAGCCTCTAAAGTGATGAGTTCTCCATCCTCTTCAAGAGCACGCGCCAACCAAATGGTACTATATCCACCGAGTGTCCCGATCTCTAAAATACGCTTTGCATTCTTAGTTTTTGCTAATAAATAAAGCATTTTCCCTTGAGCTGGTGACACATCAATTTCTGGCAGACCTGCTTGCTTATTATGAGTAAGAGCTTGCTCCAAAACATCATCTTTAGGAATCAACTTGTCTGTGATATACTCGTCAACTTTCTCCCACACTTGCTTCATCTCATCCATCTCCCTTGATCATGTCTTCTGTTATAAGTCTACATGATAATAGTGAGCGCGTATAATCAATTCTTTTCACACATCTATTCATTTTATTGATGAAAGACATGTCATGAGGGAGACATGAAGCAGTGTCCTGTATTCGAATTTACTCGTTCAGGTGATTTTTCAAATCTCCTTTTTTATCTTGAAGCTTTCCTTTGGCTTGATCCTTTTTCCCTTCTGATTTCAGTTTTTGATGATCTGTTGCTTCGCCAAGCTTCTCTTTCAATTGACCTTTGGCTTGATTTGTTTTTCCTTTTGCTTTATCCATATGTCCTTTTTCTTCACTCATTTGTTCCACCTCCACATTTGATACTATTCATTTAGCCTTTTTGACAAATACAAAACATCTGAGTGTGCGATCCCATGAAAACAGCAACAAGAAAATCCAGCCAAGGTCGGCTGGATTAAAAAATAATGATCTATAAGATAGACTTAAAAGCTTTAACCTGTTTTACTCTGATCGTACTCGACCAGATCACCTAGAATTTCATCAATTTGATTCATCAATTCAGCTTCAATTTTCACCTCAGATGCTAAAGCATTCTCCCTCACCTGTTCTGGACTAGAAGCACCGATAATGGCTGCAGAAACGTTCTGATTTTGCAGTACCCATGCTATCGCAAGCTGAGCGAGAGTAAGATCAACCTCTTGTGCGACAAGCTTAAGCTTTTGGATCGCCTCTAAGGTGTTATTATTCATCCAGCGTTGAGCAAGGTTTTTAAAAAAAGGTTTTCCAGCAGTTGAGTTAGCACGTGAATTAGTCGGAAGTGATTTTCCAGGGAGATACTTTCCAGTAAGGATTCCCTGGGCCAAAGGCGACCATACGACCTGCCCAAGTCCTTCACGCTGGCAGGTCGGTATTACATCACTTTCAATGATTCTCCATAACATGGAGTATTGAGGTTGGCTGGCGATTAGAGGAACATTTAGCTCTCGGGCAAGCACTGCCCCTCGAGTAATTTGTTCTGCTGTCCACTCACTTACACCAATATAGTTCACTTTTCCTTGTCTTACTAGATCAGCAAAAGCTAACATCGTTTCTTCCAGAGGCGTAGTTGGATCAAACCTGTGTGCATAGTAAATATCAATATAATCCGTTTGTAAACGTTGCAAAGAGGCATGACAGTTTTCCATGATATGCTTGCGTGATAATCCTCTATCGTTTTTCCCAGTACCGGTTGGATGACATACTTTTGTACAAAGTTCAATGCTTTCACGCCGGATCCCTTTTAAAGACCTGCCTAGTATCTCTTCAGCCTTGGTGTCTGAATAAACATCAGCAGTATCAAACGTCGTAATACCAACATCAAGAGCAGCTTTCACACAATCATGAGCAGTTTCTTCATTTATCTTACCACCATGATTAATCCAATTTCCGTATGCAAGTTTACTAATTGTTAATCCACTATTTCCAAGTTTACTATACTTCATAACAACGTCCCCCTTTTGAAAGAATACTTTCATTATAAAAAGAGGCCGTTAATATGTATAATATATATATTCGGATAGATATATATATATTTTATATAATTATATTTTACACAATAAGCAAGTATGAAATTTACTGGGGGGGCTTAAAGATGGATTTGAGACAAATACGGTATTTTATAATGGTTGCTGAAGAACTAAATTTTAGCCGAGCAGCTGAACGTCTTAAAATGGCACAGCCTCCATTAAGTCAAGAAATTCGCAAATTAGAAGAACAGTTAGGTGTTACGCTTTTTCATAGAACGAGAAGACAGGTTGAACTTTCAGATTCGGGGAGAGTATTTTTAGAAGAAGCCCGCCGTACGCTCCTTCAAGTAGATAGAACGATTAAAGCAACACAACTTGCAGATGACGGAAAAATAGGGCATTTAACGATCGGTTTCGTTGATTCTACTGATATGGTGATTGATATTATTAAAAGGTTTCGAGAAAGTTTCCCTAACATTCATCTTGTCTTATGTGAAATGGCTACAGAACAGCAGTTAAAAGCACTACATAAGAAAGAAATTCAAATAGGATTTATTCGTTCTAACCAAAATAATAAGATACTTACCTCAGAAATCTGTTGTGAGGAATCATTAAGCTTGGTTTTGCCAGAAAACCATCCTTTAGCTTCATTTCCCAAAGTTCCAATTCATTTATTAGCCAATGAACCATTTATCATGTTTCCGCGTCATCTAGGTGCTGCATTTTACGATTTAATTATCAGTTACTTTTGGGAAAATAACATAAGTTTAAACGTAGTTCAGGAAGCTGTTCAAATGCATACGATTGTGAATTTAGTTGCTGCAGGAATGGGAATCTCTGTCGTTCCATCCTCAGTAGAAAGCGTAAAACGCTCAGGGGTTGTTTATAGAAAAATCCAAGAAACGACACCAAGAGTAAATTTATATGTTTCATGGAGACATGATGAAACGTCAACCGTCGCTCAGCACTTTTTAACAGTTGTGAGAGAAGCTTATTTAAGTTCTCAGTCTAAATCATGAGAATCCAGCCAGAGCCTGCTGGATTAAATAATAATGTTTTATAAGACAGGCTTAAAAGCTTTCACCTGCTATGTACACGTTTCAGGTATGATAGACATAACGAAAAGAAGGGTTGGTGTTCTATGATTATCGCTGAAAACATATTCACCGTTCGTGACTTGACCTATCGGATTCGGTCTGCTGCAATTGGCGATGCCAAGCAGTTATCAGCGCTCAGGCTGAAAATCGATGGTGAAACAGAATATTTAGACCGTGAACCAGGCGAAGCCTTTCTTCATGAAAAAGATTTTGAGGTGTTGATTCAAGAGGATACCAAACAAAGCAGGCATTTATTTTTGGTCGCTGATATTGAAGGAGACATTGTTGGCTTCTCAAGATGTGAGGGACATTCACTCAAACGCTTTGCTCACAAAGTGACTTTTGGCGTCGCCATTCGAAAGGATGTTTGGGGCTATCACATTGGCAAAGAGCTTTTAGCCGCTTCTATTGACTGGGCAGATCAGCAAGGCATTCAGAAGATGTCACTTGAAGTGCTGGAAACGAACCAAAAAGCCATTCGCTTATATGAGCACCATGGCTTTCTGATTGAAGGGGTATTAAAAAATGATAAACGTCTGGCAGATGGACTTTATTACAATACTGTTGTGATGGGCAGGCAGCGGCCAAGATTCTGACACCTTACATGACATAGCCCCATACCATTGAAACCGCACTGTATATTAGAAGCAGCCCCATGACATACTGGAACGGTCTTTCGTAAGCAGTCAAAAAACGCTTATACAAAGAGCCAAATAGGCTCCAGCTGAATGTACCGAGAAAACCAATAAGTGCAAGAATCAGCGTCCATATGACATACTGCATATTAGATTGTCCATACGGCAAAACAAATGTTGAAATCACGGTCAATCCATACAAAATCGCTTTTGGGTTGATAAATTGCAGCATCATACCAGGGACAAAATGATTGTAACGATCAAGTGTTTCGTCATCCCCGCCTTTACTTTTCATGATTTTGACCGCTAAATAAATCATGTATGCAGCTCCAATGAACGCCATGACCCAGCCTATTTTCGGCATCACTTGATAGAGAATGATATTAAAAAAGCAACTCAAACACAAAATAACGAGAAATCCGATACCCACACCTAAACAAAAACGAAATGTTTGCTTAACCCCATATTTATTCGTAAACACCATGGCCATGATATTATTTGGCCCTGGGGTAAAGCTACTCACAAAAGCATAGATCAACATAGAAAGAATCAAAGTTGCCGCCTCCCTTGTACGTTATTAAGACTTTAATTACTTTATTACGTATGTTACGCTTTATTGTAACGTTTGGTCTTTATAAAGTAAATAGAGAAAGGAGTTTTTTTCATGGAAGATGTACAATCGATTATTTCTAAAAATGTGAGGCTTCTTAGAGACCAAAAGAAATTAAGCCTCGAAAAGATGGCAGAATTAACTGGTGTCAGCAAAACCATGATTGGACAAATTGAAAGAGGAGAATCAACCCCTACCATCACGACTTTGTGGAAAATCGCGAACGGATTAAAGGTATCTTTTAGTGAGCTCATCCATGCACCACAGCCTGAAATCAAAGTAGTACGCCATGAGGATGCACAGATTTTAACGGAAGATGACGGGAGATATCGCGTATATACGACTTTTCCTTTTGATGATCGAGGGAAATTTGAAGTGTACCGAGTAGAAATTGATCCTGGCGGGTCGCTACATGCAAATGAGCACATTGGCGGGACAGAGGAATTGATTACCGTTTTTGAGGGATCGCTTGATATATCCATTGGAGATGAACAGTATCGCTTAAAAACCGGCGACTCCATTCGTTTTAAAGCAGACCGTACTCATACATATAAACAATTTGGAGAACAAATGGTCAGGCTGCAAATGATCCTTTATTATCCGCAATAAAAAAGCTGACAGGCTTGTCCACCTGTCAGCTTTTCCTTTATTTAATTAAATCCCGGATCACGTACAACCGTTCCAGTAAATGTGACTCTATATTTGCCTAATCCTAATTCTTCAATAGACGATTGTTTTAAAATACCGACCCAGCCATCCTTTGCATATGTAATACTTGATGGGATGTTTGATGTCGTATACGTTCTTGTTTCTGAGACAATTCGACTTGCCTGAACCGTTATTTCACTTTTTGTTTGTTCCTTTGCTTCCACTGGAGCAGTTGTGACCCCAGCACCCGTTAAGACAATTGCTCCAACCAAAACAGAAGACATGACCTTTTTCATAAAAAAATCCCTCCCTTTTTTTGTTGAACATATTAACCATACCATAATTTAGTCCTTTTATAAGTTATTTTTTCATTTTTTTGAAAATTATGATATGATTGTCTTATGTTGGATAGAGAGTGTTCTATACTTCTATGCTTTTTTCCTCATCTCATTCCGTCAAACAATTGTGAACGGAGGTGATTTCATGAAAAAATGGCTCATCTGTTTTCAACTTGTTTTCCTCTTCACCTTGACGACCACACCACTTGCTTCTGCTGCTTCATGCCCTACAGTGAAACCATGTGTTATTGATCCTTAAGCATCAAAAAGGTCGATCAAGCCTATTCACTTGATCGACCTTTTTCGTTATGCTTGCTCTGCTTCCCACGGGCAACCTCTTCTCTTACTTTAGGAGCGACTTCTTTACCAAATAACTCAATGGCTTTTAATACTTGATCATGCGGCATTGAACCAACCGGTACATGAAGCATAAAACGAGTAATTCCCACATTTTTTCTAAGGTGAATCACTTTCTCTGCCACTGCATCTGGATCTCCTACATACAGCGCGCCTTCTAACGTTCTCGCTGCATCAAATGTAGAACGAGTATATGGGCCCCAGCCTCGCTCTCTTGCTAATGTGTTCATCACATGCTGTGTGGAAGGGAAGAATTGATCTGCTGCAAGATCAGTTTCTTCTGCAACAAATCCATGCGAATGTGATGCCACGGTTAATTTCTCAGGATCATGTCCAGCGTGCGCTGCCGCTTGCTTGTAAAGTTGTACAAGTGGCGCGAACTGTCTAGGACTTCCGCCGATGATGGCAAGTACTAAAGGCAGTCCCAATAATCCAGCGCGTACGACAGATTCACGGTTTCCTCCACTGCCGATCCAAATTGGAAGTGGATCTTGAACAGGTCTTGGATATACGCCGACATCTTGAATAGCTGGGCGATGCTTTCCACTCCATGTGACACGCTCGGACTGCTGTAATTTGAGCAGTAAATCAAGCTTTTCTTCAAATAATTCTTCATAATCATTTAGGTCATAGCCAAACAGCGGGAATGATTCAATAAATGAACCACGACCTGCCATGATCTCTGCACGCCCATTTGATAGTCCATCTAATGTGGCAAAATCCTGAAAGACACGAACAGGATCTGCTGATGAAAGGACTGTCACTGCACTTGTCAGACGGATATTCTTTGTCTGTGTTGCCGCAGCAGCTAAGACGACAGCGGGATTCGATGCAGCAAAATCTTGTCGATGATGCTCACCTACTCCAAATACATCAAGGCCGACTTGGTCTGCTAAAATAATTTCTTCGACTACTTCTCGAATACGCTGTGCGTGACTGACTGTTTTTCCTGTTTGAAAATCAGGTGTTGTTTCTACAAATGTACTAATTCCTAGTTCCATGAGTGGAACCCCCTATCTTATAAGTATGTTACGAATTCAGAGACTGGTTTTCTGTAGCCTCTCGCTTGTCTGCTCTCTACTTTTTCTTTTCCGAGTGTGATCATTAACACAGGAACCAAATCCGACTCGATGTTCAACACCTTTTTCATGACATCAGGGTCAAAACCGATCATTGGGCACGTATCCCAGCCCTTGTTTTTGGCGGCGAGCATAAATAGCATCGCAGATAATGATGCATTGCGAATTGCCTCTTCTTTCTGAAAATCCGCTCCTCGCTTTTCATAAAAGCTCATCGTCTCTCTGACCATTTCTTCGTATTGCTGCTTATTTAAAATGCCAAGCATCTTCAAACCTTCATAGATGTTCCCCGCTTGCTGATAAGCCTTTGGGTCTCCCAGTACAATAATTGCTGCTGAGGCGGAATGCACTTTATATTGTCCAAAAGCGGCTTCTCTTACTTGTTCTTTAAGACCCTCTGTTTGGACGACAACATATTGTGTGTGCTGTAAGTTAAAAGCAGATGGTGCCATTTTGACTTCTTCAAATATGCTGTTAAGCTCTTCTCTCGAAATCAAGATATTAGGCAAAAAATTTGATGCGGATCGTCTCTCACGTACCAATGTTTCAAAACTGAGTGTCATCTTGTTTCCCCTTTTCGTAAAGTTGTTTCGCACCTAACCCGACTTTTTTTAGTAATTCAATGAGCTGTTCTTTTTCTTCTTTTTCTATAAAGGATAGGTTTTGTGAAATGACATCTGTGTGTTTAGGAAAAATATCGTCAAACAATTGCTTCCCTTTTTCCGTCAACAATACATGAAATACACGTTTATCAGATGGCGCACATTGCCTTTTCACGAGCCCTTGTTTTTCTAGTTTGTTCACGACATAAGTCATGCTTCCACTTGGGATTGACAGGATGTCGCTGATTTTTTGGACGGGATGCGGCCCCTTACTATAGAGCAATTCAAGGATCTGAAAGTTTTCAAATCCGATATCATAACGTTCAATGTCTTTTTGGATATTTGTAAAAAGAGCTTGATAGGCTTTCATCCACACACGGAATAGCCTTAAGTCTAATTCATGTTCATGCTGCACCATGGCAACTACTCCTTTTTCAAGAAATTCTAAAACTAGGATAAATTTATCCTAACACTAGGGTATTTTATTGTCAACGAGTTTGTTTCATAAAAAAAAGACCACCTCTGGTCAGTGATCCTCCTGTTTTAAGATAAAATGCATTTCAGCTATTTGCTTATATTGTCGTACTTCTTTCAATGAAAACTTGGCTTCCATATCCACTGGAGAAAACAGAGGAATGCCTCTCCCAATCATGACAGGTACGATTTGAAGGTAAAGCTCATCCACCAATCCTGCTTTTATGAAAGATTGCAGCAGTTCCCCGCCGCCGACAATCCAGATATGCTGACCTGTTTCATTTTTAAGTTTTCTCACAAATGATAGGATATCTTCGCGAATGATATGAGTTCCTTTCAGACTGTCTTGTAAAGTACGTGACATGATATAACAAGTCTTTCCTTCATAAGGAAACTCATCTGGTGACAGCTGAAGAACCTGTTCATATGTATTGCGCCCCATGATCAGCGTATCAACTGACGCATAAAAGTCATCATAGTTCGTATCTTCTTCGCCCTCTGTCCCTATTAACCAATCAAGCCGGTGATCCTCTCTCGCTAAGTAACCATCGATACTCATTGCCCCATAAAAAAGCAGCTTCCTTTGCTGACTCAATCCCATCACTCCTCACCCCATATAAGAACATATATTCTCTCTTGATTGTAACAGAAAGGAAAGATAAAGGGTATATGGCTTTCCACCTTTTACGATTCATGCTCCACTTTGACGAGAAGCTCATATAATTTGTGCGCTAGCTTTCCGGCATCAATTGTCATGTCTTCATGAATCCATTCCTCAAGTACGCCAACAACACCAGACACGACAAAAGAAGCCTCAATTTGTTCTTTCTCTGTAATGTGCCGCTCTACAAGCCGCCACTCTTTCATGATTTTTTCTTTAAAAAATGCTTTGAATTGATTCGTCGTGGGACCATTTGGTTTTACAAATAACGTCAACATATATTGATTCTCTTTCAAGTACTCTGTGGTTTTATTTAAAAAGGAAAGCATGTCAAGAGGGTCCTGACTCGGAAAGGTTTCATCATATAACCCGCCAAGCTGATCGAATAGTTCTTTCTCCAGCTGTTCGTATAAATCAAACACATCTTGATAGTGCAAGTAAAAGGTTCCCCTGCCTAAATCTGCTTTCCTTGAGAGCTCTGATACCGTTATTTGTTGCACTTCTTTTTCTTTTAATAGCTCAAGAAAGCTTTCCCGAATGGCTCTTTTTGTTTTGATTGTTCGTCTATCCTGCATGAGGTCCCCTCCGTTTTTGAACAATCAGGCAGACGCTGTCTATTTATGAACAGGTTATGATTCATTGCCGATGTTCGTATGGTTTACTTCTTATTATAATCAACACATGTTCAATAATCTATATCTGTTCAAAAAAGGAGGGCCAGCACATGGTTCATTTCAGACTTGCTAGAGAGGACGAACTGCCACAAGTGGCAGATCTGTTAGAAGATTCGTTTCGAGATTATTCATTTTTTGATTTATTATGTGAAAAGGTATCAAAACGCTCTACTTTCGCTCGCGAGCTGCATTTGGTCAACACAAAGGTATATTTCCAGCATCAAATCTGTTTAGTCGGAGTTGAGAACGGTCATATTGTGTCTGCCGCCCTGTTAAAGCATCCGCGTTTTCCTGAGCCAGGTCTCATGGATTATGTGTTGTCAGGCGGGTTAAAGCTCCTTTTCACTGGCGGTATATCGGCCATTCAGCATGTGTTTCGTATGTTAAAAGAAGCTAAAAAAGCGTGTTCTTCCTTAAACAAGCCTTTTTGGTATTTAGAAGCACTTGCCGTCGCAAAAAATCAACAAGGAAAAAAACTTGGAAGCCGGATGTTAAAGCAATGTCTTTTTCCCTTTATTGCCCGGCAAGGCGGAGGCCTGTTCACGCTGATTACACACAATGAAGCGAACCGTCATTTCTATCGAAAAAATGGATGGGTAGAGTTTGATGAAAGGGTATTACGCGGAAAAGAAATGTCCTTACAAAGCTGGAGTTATAAAACCGTGATTCAATAAGGTATCCTCTTCAAGGAATGATATAATAAAATCAGTTCAATCAATGATCATACTTGGAGGAGAGACTGATGATACGACGACTTGATCATATCGTGTTGACTGTGCAACATATAGAGGACACCATTCGCTTTTATACAAACGTATTAGGAATGAAGGAAGAAACCTTTGGGGAAGGCCGTAAAGCGCTTCGTTTTGGTTTACAGAAAATCAACCTTCATGAAGCTGGTCATGAATATGAGCAGGCAGCGGCTCATCCACTTCCAGGCTCTAGTGATTTGTGCTTTATTACTGATTTAGATATGGACAGTTTGCTGCTGCATCTTCGCAAACAAGTGGTTCCTATTGAAGAGGGACCTGTTAAGCGCACAGGTACATTAGGTCCGGTTGAATCTGTTTATATCCGTGATCCTGATCTGAATTTAATTGAAATATCTCGATATATAGAGGAGGGTGATCCGTCATGACCCGCTTATTTCTGAGACCGATTGAAGAACAGGATTATCCGGGTATTCAAAGAGGATGCCAGCATGCAGAAACACTTTACATGACGGGAACACGAAAAACGTTCACACTAGAAGAAATTCGTTCAGCCTACACCCGATTTTCACAAGATGACAGCAGACGAGATTTCGCCATTTGTCTTTTAGACACGCAAGAAATGATTGGGGATGCGGCGATTGTGGATATTGATCCAATCAATCATACGGCAAGCTTCCGCATTGCGCTTCATGGGCCAGAACATTTCCAAAAAGGCTATGGCACTGAAGCTGTCCGAATGGTTCAAGCATTCGCCTTTGATACATTAGAACTCAACCGCCTTGAGCTCGAGGTCTTTTCCCACAATCCGAGAGCCTTCAGAAGCTATGAGAAAGCCGGATTTCAATATGAAGGAAAAAGGCGACAAGCACTCTATTTCAACGGTGCCTACTCAGATGTGATCATCATGGGCATCCTTCGTGAAGAATACAATCAGATAAATAGTGGAGATGCCCCTGATTAAGAAGGGACATCTTTTTTAAAAAATTGAATCGCTGCGACGATGATCAAACAAATCATGGAAGAGAGAACGATCGAGACGCTTGATATACTAAGCGCCATGCCTTCCCATCTGCCAATAAAGAAACTGGATATCAATAAAACCAATCCAAATAGGATGAAGCATACAGGGAGGATCAGCCCCGCATGACGGTTTCCACCTCTTTTCCCTGCCCACCATGAGAGACACAATACAACCATTGTAAAAATAGCAGTTTGAAGCCAAAACATGTTGTTTCAACTCACTTTCTCTTTTTATTTTATGACGATGGAGGTACTTTCAATGAACATTAGACCCATTGAACAAAAAGACAATCCGTATATCGCAGCGATTATCCGTCAGTCACTAGAATCAGCGAATCTGGCGATTGAAGGAACAGCCTACACTGATCCCCACCTTGACCAGCTACATGAATACTATCAAACATTGACTCATGCAGCCTATTGGGTTGCTGAAGAGAATGGTGACATCGTGGGCGGCGTAGGCATTGCTCCATTTTCGAACGGCATATGTGAATTACAAAAGCTGTATTTGAGCCCAAAAGCACAAGGAAAAGGTGCTGGCAAAAAACTGATGGATACAGCACTTCACTACGCCTCTACATACTATGAAGCATGCTATTTAGAAACCCGCCAAGAATTAACTGCCGCGACTGGCCTTTATCAGCGATATGGCTTTTCTCTTCTTTCAGAGCCGATTGAAGGCTCTGAGCATTCTGCAATGGATGCTTGGTATCTCAAAACCTTCTCATGAGCTGTAAAACAATCGATAGGTTTTTGTCCGCCGAAAGCCTAGCTTTTCTGCTAATTTGATTGAAGTTAGATATAGGACATCGCAATCCCAATGCGGTGTCCTTTTATTTTCAAGACAACTCCTGATCATATGCTGACCCGCCAGCTGTGCTAAGCCTTTTCGCCGCCAGGCTTCCTCTGTCCAAATATCGATTTCCACACGATCTTCACTTGAAAAAATGGAGACACATTCACTCACGACGTCCTCACCATCTAAGATGGCGACTCCAATTCCTTTTGATAGAAAGCGCGCCGCTCTCCCCCAATAGGCTTCGTAATAGCTAGGCGTGAAAGCCTTGCTTGCCTTGATCACCTGTTCATTTGTCCGCTCTACTCTGTAGCCTGAATGAGACGCAGGAACATAAGAATGGACCTCCGAAAAAATGTACGCATGCCTCTCCATCTCATTCAGATGTGATCCAAGATATTTTTTCATCATCACATCTGTTAATTGATTTGCTGAAAATACGGTAAACCGGCCGTTTTGTCTTTTCTGCCTTTCGTAAACATCTACAATGAACGCCGAGCAGTGTGACAGCTCTTCTTCCCTCTTGCCTGCAACATAATAAATGCCGCATGCTGTTTCGAGAAAATAAATACGAGGGTGCATGGTATCATCTACATAAAGATTCCCTTGTACGAAACCGTCCATGACCGCATCTACAAACACTGGATATGCCGGATCGATCTGACGAATCCCTTCTTTTATCGCTGCTGTCCTTTGCTTTTCCAAAAGATACATAGCGTCCCCTTTTCCAAACATCTTCTTTCCTTCCATTATATATAAAAAAATGCACGTATGCAGTGAATCTTTGCAACAAGAAGAATTCTTCTGCATCAAAACAAAATGTCTTCGCATTTGCTTCTATGAATTGCTATGCTCATTGTGAAAGGAGGTTTATGAATGAAACTTCGTTTTATCTGGAATCAAGAAAAGGATGTGACGGAAGTGGACGTCATTAGCCATCCACATAATCAAGAGCGTTTACAAAAAATCGAAGCGTTACTTGAAACGCCTCCTTCTTTGACGGTGAAAGATCCAAAAAACGATCGTCAATCACTTTTACCATTGGAACAAATTGAAGCGATCTCTGCACTAGGACATCTGTCAAAGGTTGTCACTGCCGATGGGAGAACGTATTTTTTAAACAAACGTTTGAAGGACTTGAAATGGTTAGAGCACGAACTTTTCTTCCGTATCAATAATGCGGTCATCCTCAATTTAGCTCAAGTTCACAGTTTTGCAGCTGGTACGTATGCTCGCTTAGAAGTCGAGACTCTCTCGCAAAACAGCTATACAGTCAGTCGACATTACGCAAAATATATAAAGGAGAGATTTCAATGATCAATGAAATGAAAAATCAATTTATGCAAACGTCTTTTGTCTCTATTGTATGGCTGACACTCATCTTGTCACTGACCAATCAATCAGTCACCATCCCTTTTGGATATGTATGGCACATTATCGCTATTGGCACTTTGGCAGGCTTTGTATTTGGTGTCATGTACCCTTTACTATGGAATTATCTTACCTTTCCTGCACCTGTCAATATTCTCATCTCCACCGTAGTCAATTTAGCCTTTCAATTAGGGGCTGTCGCTTTATATTCAACCGATTTACTGCAGTTGATTATGCCCTATTTCATCGCCATTGCTTTTCTGACACTAGCAGGCCATATCATTGCCTTTCTGTTTTACAAAAAGCATCAAAATCAAAAAATGGCACAGGCATTGAATCGTCTGAAGCCGCAGTCATAAAAAAAAGAGACCTCTATCAAGGTCTCTCAGGCTGTCGAGAAAATCTCGGCAGCTTTATTTTTTCCTTAAATTTTCCACCACTCCATTTTATAATAGAGAAAAGCATTCTAAAGGAAGGTGTTTTTCTCATGTTCCACACTAGAAATTCTTCTCCATCAGGTTTGGTGGCGATAGCGAAAAGGTCACACCCGTTCCCATACCGAACACGGAAGTTAAGCTCTTCAGCGCCGATGGTAGTTGGGGGTCTCCCCCTGTGAGAGTAGGACGCCGCCAAGCTTGTATAAGGATCAGTTCCATTCGGAACTGGTCTTTTTTGTTTTTTCTTCTAATAGCATCATGATATATGCTGGGAACTTCTCTTCAGCAATCTCCATGTAGCGTTCGATCATGACGTAATCATCACTAATGTATTGAGATAGCAGTTCGTACCACCATTCTGTTTCATAGCGGGCAATCATACTGAGGTTATACATCAATAAGTAATGGCTGATGATCTCAGGAATCTCCAAAAATGAATCCCGTGTTGACGGAATATACCATTGATTCGCTTCTAAATCATAATGAAGATGAGTAGCGAACGCTGGGTTTTCTTCTAGAGACACATCAAACGCCAGTTTTTTCGCTTCTCTCTGTTTAAGTTTCCAACTTGTGTGGAACTCAAAATATTCAATAAAACGTTCAGCAGACATGTTATAAAGCAATGGAATATGATCTTGAATCATCATTCCATTGTCTTTTTCTACTTTAACTAATGTCGAAGGCTGCTTTTGAAACTCCAGAATATGACCCATTTCAGGTATCTTTGACAGGAGGTGAATCATCGTAAATCGCTCATCTTCAAGTCCATTTAAATGAAATAGATGCTTTAACACATGCATGCATAGTCCATTTCGCTGAATTTTCACTTCATCTTCACTAAAACGGTAGTGCTGCTTCTTTCTCTTTCTCGATGTTACACCGTGTGCCAAAACAGAAGTTTGAGAAGGATAGTAAGGATCAACTGTCAGTAAACATGCCTTTAGCAACTGAGCCATTCCATAAAATAATAAAATGGGCTTCAGTTCGAGTGGAGCGATAGCTGCCTGTTCATAGAATGTATGACCATGCTTTAAAAAATAAATAAACCGTTCACAGTTTTTATAGGCTTGCTGGTTTGCATCTTGAATGCTCCGTTTCTCATATTGTTGATATAGAAACTTTTGGGAAGTTTCGAGTGAGTAAAAACGTTTTAAATCCTTCCATCCTGAACTTTTCATCTTCTTCCTCAACTCTCTTTATATTTTCTAAAAATTGCAACTGTTTGTTGCTTCCTTGACATGCTGTTTGCTAGTTGATAATCTACATATAATATTTTGCCGAAAAGAGGGGGATTTACTAATGTGGGAAAGTAAATTTTCAAAAGAAGGTTTGACGTTTGACGATGTTTTGCTTGTTCCAGCTAAGTCTGAAGTACTTCCGCGTGATGTCGATTTATCAGTTGAGTTAACAAGCACATTAAAACTAAACATTCCCGTGATCAGTGCAGGAATGGACACGGTGACAGAGTCACAAATGGCGATTGCAATGGCACGTCAAGGTGGTCTTGGTATCATTCATAAGAACATGTCTATCGAGCAACAAGCAGAGCAAGTGGATAAAGTAAAACGTTCAGAGCGCGGCGTTATTACAAATCCATTCTTCTTAACACCTGAGCATCAAGTATTTGATGCAGAGCACCTAATGGGTAAATACCGTATTTCAGGTGTACCGATTGTAAATAACATAGAAGATCAAAAGCTTGTTGGTATTATTACGAACCGTGACCTTCGTTTTATTTCGGATTATTCAATGAAGATCAGCGATGTGATGACAAAAGAGGAACTCGTGACAGCTTCGGTGGGTACAACGTTAGAAGAAGCTGAAAAAATTCTACAGCAATATAAAATTGAAAAATTACCTCTTTTAGATGACGAAGGAACGTTAAAAGGTCTCATCACCATCAAAGATATTGAAAAAGTGATCGAATTCCCTAACTCCTCTAAAGATGCACATGGCCGTTTAATTGTTGGTGCTGCTGTTGGTGTCACTGGCGATACAATGACTCGTGTGAGAAAATTAGTCGAAGCCAATGTGGATGTCGTTGTCATTGATACGGCACATGGTCATTCACAAGGTGTTCTAAACACTGTATCGAAAATCCGTGAAACGTATCCTTCTCTTAATATCATTGCTGGAAATGTTGCAACAGCTGAAGCAACTAAAGCATTGTTTGAAGCAGGAGCAGATATTGTGAAAGTTGGTATCGGACCAGGATCTATCTGTACAACACGTGTTGTAGCAGGTGTTGGTGTACCACAAATCACAGCGATCTATGACTGTGCAACAGAAGCAAGAAAACATGGTAAAGCTATTATTGCAGATGGTGGAATTAAATATTCAGGTGATATCGTAAAAGCTCTAGCATCTGGTGGACATGCTGTTATGCTTGGAAGCCTTCTAGCTGGTACATCTGAAAGCCCAGGAGACACAGAAATTTTCCAAGGTAGACGCTTCAAAGTTTATCGCGGTATGGGTTCAGTGGCTGCAATGGAAAAAGGAAGTAAAGATCGTTACTTCCAAGAAGATAATAAAAAATTCGTTCCAGAAGGTATTGAAGGCCGTACACCATACAAAGGACCAGTCGTTGATACAGTGTATCAACTAGTTGGCGGTATCCGTTCAGGTATGGGCTATTGTGGAACACAAGATTTACGCTCTCTTAGAGAAGAAGCACAGTTCATTCGAATGACTGGTGCAGGACTTCGTGAGAGTCATCCACATGATGTACAAATTACAAAAGAATCACCAAACTACACAATTTCTTGATAAATTGTGACAATCAAATTACATTTGACAGGGTCTATGACTCTGTCTATTTTTTTTGTCTTTATTGTGATAAAATTTATACTGTTGTGTTGAAATAAGCCCTTGTGGATTAAATATATATGAAATATGTCGAAAAAAGATGATAACGGAGGTATGACGATTGAACAGCAAGATATTGAAACAGCTTATGGTCTCTATCCTTGCACTGGCATTGATTGTGACAGCATTTACACCAATGTCCAAAGCAAAAGCAGCTGAAGATCCATTCAATGTGAATGCGAAAGCAGCGATCCTAATAGAAGCTTCTACAGGTAAGATTCTTTATAGTAAAAACGCAGAACAAAGACTGCCTATTGCAAGTATGGCAAAGATGATGACAGAGTATCTATTACTAGAGGCGATTGCTGAAGGCAAAGTGAAATGGGATCAAACGTATACGCCAGATGATTATGTATACGAAATTTCTCAGGACCGCAGTTTATCAAACGTTCCTTTGAGAAAAGATGGCTCGTATACAGTGAAAGAACTTTATCAAGCAACGGCTATTTATTCGGCAAATGCAGCAGCAATTGGCTTAGCAGAAGTGATTGCTGGATCAGAATCGAAGTTCGTTGAAAAAATGAACGCCAAAGCAAAAGAACTAGGTTTAACAAACTACAAATTCGTGAATGCAACTGGTTTAGAAAATAAAGACTTACATGGCAAACAGCCAAAAGGTACAGGTACTGATGAAGAAAGTGAAGTATCTGCGAAAGATATGGCATTGCTTGCACAGCATCTCATCAAAGACCATCCAGAAATCCTTGAAACATCAAGTATTGCGAAAACAAAGTTCAGAGAAGGCACAGACGATGAAATGGACATGCCTAACTGGAACTTCATGCTTAAAGGACTTGTGAAGGAATATGAAGGTGTAGACGGTCTAAAAACAGGTTCTACAGATTCAGCTGGTTCTAGCTTCACAGGTACGGCTAAACAAGGTGACATGCGTGTTATCGCAGTGATCTTGAATGCGAAAGGTAATCTTCATACAGCACGTTTCGACGTGGCGAAAAAACTGTTCGACTATGCGTTTAAAAACTTCACGATGAAAGAAATGTACAAAAAAGGTCAACAGATCAAAGGACATGAAAACATCGAAGTCGACAAAGGCAAAGACAAAGAAGTACCCGTCGTTACGAAAGAAGCATTCTCTGTGCCAGTCAAAAATGGCGACGAAAAGAGCTTTAAAGCAAAAGTAAATATCGAGAAAACGAAACTCGAAGCTCCTATTAAAAAAGGAACGAAGGTTGGCATGCTGACGACTTCTTACTCAGGTGATGAGAAGGACTACGGCTATTTGAATAAAGATCAATCAGGTGTTGAGCTTATAACGAAAACAGGCGATGAAAAAGCAAACTGGTTCATCCTTGCAATGCGTGGCATAGGTGGATTCTTCGCTGGCATTTGGGGCGGAATCGTTGACACAGTAAAGGGTTGGTTCTAATAAAAAACTGCTCTCTATACATGAGAGCAGTTTTTTATCGTTAAAAGAAAAGAGATTGTTTGTGATTTTGAGGAGTGGACAAGGCTTGCTGAAAAATACCACATAATTTTTCCACGCCCTCTATCAGCGCCTTTTCATTCACATAAGAAAAGCTAAGGCGGATATAGTTTTGCTTCGGCTCTCCAGGATAGCACACAGAGCCAGGCAGAAAGGTGATTTGCTGTTTGCGTGCCTCATGCAGAAGTGCACGTGTATCGACCCAGGAAGGAAAGCTAAGCCATAAATTGAGTCCACCCTGAGGAATTTGCCACGTCACATCTTTTGGTGCATGCTTCGATAATACATCTATCATTAAATCACGCCTCACCATTAAGGCGGTTCTCAGCTTTTTCGTATGATCAATCATTTTCTTTGAAGTCAGAAATGGCAAAATGGCTTTTTGTGTGAGAAGAGGGCTGCCTAAATCATTATTGGCCTTTGCAGCTAATAAACGATTAAATATCGAGCCTGAAGCAGTGATAATCCCAATTCTGCATCCTGGAGCAAGTGTTTTACTTAAACCTCGTAAATAAATGACGTGTCCATCATGATCCAGACTTTTAATAGGTGCTGGCGGCTTCTTTTCGAAATATAGCTCACGATAAGGATCATCCTCTACAATGAGACAATCAATACTTTGAGCCAGTGAGAGAAGTTGTTTTCTGCGTTTCATTGACATACTGGCGCCTGTCGGACTGTGGAAAGTAGGAATCGTGTAGATGAGCTTTGGTTTATATTTATCACAAATGCTTTGAAGCTGCTTCATGTTCATTCCTTCATGATCAACAGGGACTGTAATAATTCTTGCCCCTCTGCCCATAAAGACATCAATGGCGCCTGGATAGGTTGGTGCCTCCATGACAACTACATCATCAGGACCGATAAACGCACGTGCAACCAAATCAAGCCCTTGCTGAGAACCACTAGTTACAAGAATATTTTCAGGAGTAGAAGGCACATCCAATTTTTCTAAAAAAGACTGAATGACTTGCCGAAGCTGAAGATCCCCTTGAATTTCTCCGTACTTTGACATGATTTGAGGATGTCTGGCTAGGACATGCTGCATTTCTTTTTCTAAATACCGGTTTGGCAAAAGCCCTGGATCGATCATAGAGGAAGAAAGGTTGATCGCTTCTTCGACATAGTGATACTGAGCAAATTGAGACCGTGGTAAATAATCCGGGATAGATAACTGCCAATCAAAAGAGGTAGATGACGGAACTGGAATTTCTGACTGCTTTTGCAGCTCATCCACAAACGTCCCTTTTCCTTGCACAGTCGTTAAATATCCGTCGTCCTTCAGCCGAGTGTATGCCTTTGCTGCCGTGACAAGACTCACATTCAACTGCTTTGCTAAATCACGTACAGTTGGCAGCTTATCTCCCTGTTGAAGCAAACCCGATTGGATATGATCAATGATTGAAAAGTAAATCTGATTCGAAAGTGATGTATCAGAATGTCGATGGATATCAATATGCATGAGAAACCTCCATTGCGTGCAAAATTGTTATACATGAATTTGAATTGTTATAGTTGCATTATAGCATGTAAATGATACTTCAAAGAAAGAATGACATATTTTTAGCAAGTAATCGTTTATATACAAGGGGTTAAGCCTTTTTGTTGGCTGATTGAATTGTTATACTATTCTCTTTATTGTTATACTGTCTCGCATGTATGATAAAGGGGTAAATCAATCGAATTGACAAATGGGAGGAAACTATTGTGAGCAATAAGGGAACTGAACGAGTGAAACGTGGAATGGCAGAAATGCAAAAGGGTGGCGTCATTATGGATGTCGTCAACGCTGAACAGGCAAAGATCGCAGAAGAAGCAGGTGCGGTGGCAGTTATGGCACTAGAACGAGTTCCAGCTGATATTCGTGCAGCCGGCGGTGTTGCCCGTATGGCAGACCCAAGAATCGTAGAAGAAGTACAAAATGCAGTAACGATTCCAGTCATGGCAAAAGCACGTATCGGCCATATCGTCGAGGCTCGTGTCCTTGAAGCACTTGGTGTTGATTATATCGATGAGAGTGAAGTGCTGACGCCCGCAGATGAGGAATTCCATTTAAATAAAAATGAATACACAGTACCTTTTGTCTGTGGTTGCCGTGATTTAGGTGAAGCAACCCGTCGTATTGCAGAAGGAGCTTCTATGCTTCGTACAAAAGGAGAGCCTGGAACAGGCAACATTGTAGAAGCTGTCCGTCATATGAGAAAGGTCAATGCTCAGATTCGTAAAGTGGCAGCAATGAGTGAAGATGAACTGATGACAGAAGCGAAGAACCTAGGAGCACCGTATGAATTATTGCTTCAAATCAAAAAAGACGGCAAACTCCCAGTTGTGAACTTTGCAGCGGGAGGCGTTGCGACACCAGCAGATGCTGCGTTAATGATGCAGCTTGGAGCAGACGGTGTATTTGTTGGATCTGGTATCTTTAAATCAGACAATCCAGCGAAATTTGCAAAAGCAATTGTTGAAGCAACGACTCACTTCACAGATTACGGTCTCATTGCAGAGCTATCAAAAGAGCTTGGAACAGCCATGAAAGGAATTGAAATCTCAAATCTACTGCCAGAAGAGCGTATGCAAGAGCGTGGCTGGTAATTAAGGGAGCGCAAACGAACATGCTAACAATTGGTGTACTAGGGCTTCAAGGAGCTGTGAGAGAGCATATTCAATCGATTGAAGCCTGTGGCGCAGAAGGGAAGATCATCAAACGAGCAGAAGAGCTAGTATCTGTTGACGGTCTTATTATCCCTGGTGGAGAAAGCACGACGATGAGAAGACTCATGGATACGTATCAATTCATTGAACCGATCAAAGCGTTCGCTGCAAAAGGGAAACCGATTTTCGGGACTTGTGCCGGTTTGATTATGCTGGCAAAGCATATAGAAGATCGAGATAATGCTCATCTTGGACTGTTAAATGTATCTGTTGCACGGAATTCATTTGGCAGACAGGTAGACAGCTTTGAAGCAGATTTAGAAGTAAAAGGACTGGATGCCCCGTTTACAGGAGTGTTCATCCGTGCGCCTCATATCATCAGTGCAGATGAGAGCGTAGAGGTCATGGCTGAATATGATGGTAGGATTGTGATGGCGAAAGAAAACAATATCTTAGGCTGTTCTTTTCATCCAGAGCTGACAGACGACCACCGATTAACACAACTGTTTGTTGAAATGGTGAAGACCTATAAAACGAAGCTCGCTGTATAAAACGGTTGAAAAGAGATAAAACTTATAGTACATTAAAATCACAATCAAAGATCGAAAAAGCGTTGACGGGAAATAGTAAGAAGCCCCTCTTTCTCAGAGAGCCGATGGTTGGTGCGAATCGGTGAAAGATGCAGTCTGAATCCATCCTTGAGCGAAATGCTGAAACACGAGAAGTAAGCATTTACGGTGATACCGTTACAGAGGAAAGAGGAAAGCATGCTTCTGCATGTTTTCAATCAGGGTGGCAACGCGAGAGCTCTCGTCCCTTTCATGGGATGAGGGCTCTTTTTATTTTTCGATAAAAAAAGGAGTGTTACACATGCTGGATATTAAACAACTGCGCACGGACTTTGATCAAATCAAAGAAAAACTAGCACACCGTGGCGAAGATTTAGCGGATTTTGATAAGTTTGGTGAGCTGGATCAAAAAAGAAGAGAACTAATCGGAAAAACAGAAGTATTAAAGAGCCGAAGAAATGAAGTATCACAGCAAGTGGCTGTTCTAAAAAGAGAAAAGAAAGACGCCGATCACATTATTCAAGAAATGCGTGAGGTAGGAGATGAGATTAAGAAGCTGGATGATGAGCTAAGAACAGTAGAAGAAAGCTTGCAGCACATCTTATTCTCTATTCCGAATATCCCGCATGATACGGTACCAGTTGGGGAAACAGAAGATGACAACGTGGAAGTGCGAAAATGGGGCGAACAGCCGGCATTCTCTTTTGAGCCAAAGCCACATTGGGACGTAGCGGATGAGCTAAACATTCTCGATTTTGAACGCGCAGGCAAAGTTACAGGAAGCCGTTTTGTTTTTTATAAAGGGCTTGGCGCACGCTTAGAGCGCGCACTATATAACTTTATGCTCGATTTACACGTAGATGAGTTTGGTTTTACTGAAGTGCTCCCACCTTACATGGTCAATAGAGCAAGTATGACAGGGACTGGGCAGCTTCCAAAATTCGAAGAGGATGCCTTTAAAATCCGTGAAGAAGATTATTTCCTCATTCCAACAGCCGAAGTACCTATTACCAACATGCACCGTGATGAAATAATTGAAGGGGAACAACTGCCAATCAATTATGCAGCATTCAGTGCTTGCTTTAGATCAGAAGCTGGATCTGCCGGCAGAGATACACGTGGACTCATCCGTCAGCATCAATTTAATAAAGTAGAGCTTGTGAAATTTGTTAGACCTGAAGATTCTTATGAAGAATTAGAGAAACTAACAAATCAAGCAGAAAAAGTCCTACAACTACTAAACCTACCATACCGTGTCATGAGCATGTGTACCGGAGATTTAGGTTTCACAGCTGCGAAAAAATACGACATCGAAGTATGGATTCCGAGCCAAGATACGTATCGTGAAATTTCTTCTTGCAGTAACTTCGAAGCGTTCCAAGCAAGACGCGCAAACATTCGATTCCGTCCAGAGCCTAAAGCCAAGCCAGAGCATGTGCACACATTAAATGGATCTGGTTTAGCAGTAGGAAGAACCGTAGCGGCTATTTTAGAAAACTATCAACAAGAGGACGGCACTGTGATCATTCCTGAAGTACTGCGTCCTTATATGGGAAATAAAGAAGTAATGAAATAAGATGCCGCTATGGCATCTTATTTATTTTTACCAAAAGTCCTACAGTTTTCCTAAATTTAGCCGATAGAAATACTAAAAGCTTCTAGGAAAGAAGGAATAACCTTGAATAGGCTTGACTATTATGTTGAAATGGCTCAATTAGTTAGAAAAGTTCTAGATGAAAGTATTCTTTTCGGCATCACTGATACAGAAAAGGTGCTTTGCTACTATCCGTCTAACACAATAGATTTTGGCATGAAGGTTGGGGACCCATTGAACCCAGAAGACCAAAACGTGGCGACGACATTAAGAGGACAAGAATATGACGGTCATTTACCAGAGTCTTTATATGGTTATGAAATTGCAGTAAAAGGTTACCCGATTTTCGATGAAAATAGAAAAGTAATTGGCTCTTTTTTAGTGGCATTTTCACATCATCGTGAAAAGAAATTAAGCGGTTATATGGAGCATATCAATGGTGTAGCAAAAGAACTCCAAAGTGGAATTGAGCAAATTGCTGCGCATTCACAAGAGCTAGCTGCCACAAGTTTAGAAATAAGTGAACAGGCAGGAAGAGCGGAAGAGAAATCAGCAAACATTGAAGAAGTCGTCAAAACCATTGGCGGTATTGCTAGACAAACCAACTTGCTAGGCCTAAATGCTGCAATTGAAGCAGCAAGGGCAGGAGAGAATGGAAAAGGGTTTGCTGTCGTGGCTGATGAAGTTCGTAAATTATCAGATGGCTCAAAGGAAGCGGCGGAAACCATTAATACCTTCTTAAAAGAGATCCAAGACAGCATTGGTACATTGTCTGAAAATATCTCACAAATCAGCAGCTCAACAAATGAACAAGCCAAACAAGTGACAGATTTTACGAAAATTATCGAATCATTAAATGAGTTTAAAGAAGAGATGAATCATTTTATTGAAGAGATTAGACAGGATACAAAATAGATCAAGAGCAGCCGTCGATGGCTGCTTTTTTATGGGTAGATTTCATGGCAAAATAACTTATTGAATTTTTTTTCGAAAAGATGTTGACTTGAAATAAAACGATATGGTATATTAATTCTTGTCGATACGGAGGAATACCCAAGTCCGGCTGAAGGGATCGGTCTTGAAAACCGACAGGGGTGTCAAAGCCCGCGGGGGTTCGAATCCCTCTTCCTCCGCCATATTGATTTTTTACCTTAGTTGAATTGAAACGCAAGCATAAAAATTGGAATTGTCAAACCGCTGCATTCGCGAATGCAGCGGTTTTTTTTATTTTGTTTTAGAGCGATTTTTTTGAATGACAGAAGCTATTTCATGAAGAATGGGATCAAGTGAGCTTTCATCATGAAGTAAGTCGTAATCTTCAATGTTAATTTTAATCACTGGACATAAATCGAATTGTTCGATCCATTCTGTGTATCGAGTGTACATTTCTTCCCAATAGGCTCGGTCCGTTTGAGTTTCCATCTCTCTGCCGCGTTCCTCGATACGATGTAAAATATGATTTAAATCCCCGTGTAAATAGATGAGAACATCAGGGTGAGGGAAGTAAGGTGTCATCACCATTGCCTCGAATAGACTTGTATACGTTTCATAATCTACTTCAGACATCGTACCTTTGTCCGCATGCATTTTTGCGAATATGCCCGTGTCCTCATAAATTGAACGATCTTGCACATATCCTCCACCAGATTCAAAAATCCGCTTTTGTTCCTTAAAACGCTCCGCAAGGAAATAGACTTGTAAATGGAAGCTCCATCTTTGAAAATCAGAATAAAAGGGCTCTAAGTATGGGTTATCATCTACTTTTTCAAGAGAGGTTTGAAAGCCTAGCTTGTCCGCTATCGTTTTAGTCATAGTTGATTTTCCGACACCAACAGTCCCGGCAATTGTGATCACTGCATCTTTTGGTATTTCGATATTGTTCATAGCACTTGCTCCTTTATGTTCTGTACAATTTGCTGGTAATCTTGCTGTGAGGAAACGAAGTCTGTATGATCTCCTTCAATTGTAATGATAGGAAGCCCTGGGTCAGTCTGTTTTAAATGTTCAATGGCCAGCTCATAATCTTCAATGAGTGTTTTTAAATAAGCTGGGTCAATGTCTTCTTCAAAAGAGCGTCCTCTCATCTGTATTCTTTCAAGTAAGGTAGGAAGGCTGGCTTTTATATAGATGATGGCATTGGGTTTAGGAAGATCATCTGTTAGCAAGTGATAGATCTTTCTGTATTTGTCCATGTGCTTTTTCGATAATGTTCTTTCTGCAAATATCATATTTTTATATACATGATAATCAGTGACAATCGGCTGCTGATGATTCACATAGTTTTCTTGAATCGATTCTAACTGTTTGAACCGATTGCATAAAAAGAACATCTCAAGCTGAAAGCTCCATTGTTCCATATCTTCATAAAATTTATCTAAGAATGGATTTTCTTCTACAATCTCTTTTACTAAAGGAAATTGAAATTCCTTCGCAAGCATTGTAGCCAAAGTTGTTTTTCCGGCTCCAATTGGGCCTTCCACTGCAATAAAAGGGGCAGGATACATAGGCGTTCTCCTCTATCTATAAAGTTGTCAAACCAATGTATATTGTACCATACCCCTTCCGAGAGATAGAGCGAACGGATTACGATGTCGTTCTTTTTTCAATATTAAATTGATCTGATAATAAGAGCCAATTTTGAGGGAAGGATAGACCTAATTTCCAATAAGCAATCCCGTTCAAGCTTAACTCTTTGATGAGGTTGAACTTTGCTTGAATCGATCTAGCATCTTCGAACCATACTTCGTGCTCTTTATTATTGGCATCTGTATAACGAAAATAAGGTGCTTGAGCTGTTTCGTCATATAGAATGGAGGCATTATTATTTCTAGCAATGGCAATCGCTTGTTGGGGACTGACAGCTTTAGCGATAGGCCCGCCTTGAACGTAAGGAAGCGTCCAATCATAGCCGTATAAGTTCTGGCCCATAACAATTTTATTGGCTGGCATAACGGTCAGTGCATATTCAATGACTTCGCGGACAGGTCCAATGGGAGAGACTGCTTGCGCAGGGCCGCCGCTGTATCCCCATTCGTAGGTCATTAAGACAACATGATCGACGATATTCCCAATAGCTCCATAGTCATGAGCCTCATACCATTTTCCCTTTTGCTGACTACTTGTTTTAGGGGCAAGTGCAACAGATATTGTCCATCCTTCTTGATGGAAGCGGGTCGTTGCCTCTCTTAAAAATTGAATGTAAGCCTCTTTATCAGCGGGGCGTAAATATTCAAAATCAAAATGGATTTCTTTAAATTGATACTTTTTTGCAATACGAACGATTTCATTTAAAAATGTGGCTTTGACAGATTGGTTATTCAAAAGAATTCGCCCAAGTTCATCACTGAATTTATCATTCTCTAGATTAGTCACCACCATGGATAAAACAGTTCTGCTTTGAGCGGCTATTTGAGGTAGCTGATCTAATGGTGGTTCTTTCAGTGTTCCATCTCTTTGCGCTTGGAAACTAAAAGCGCCTAAATGCGTTAAATATGGAGAGGCCTCTCTAGCTGCTTGTTTTAAGTTTTCACTCACTTGATTTCCCCGTGGTTCAATGTAAGCATTCGAATTAATGTTCCTTTTAGGTCTTTGAGGAATATAGAGCAAGAAGCGAATAGGAAGTATGGCTTCAGGCCGTATTCTATTCACACGTGCCAGCTCTTCTACTGAAATTCGAAATCGCCTTCCAATTTGATAAAGTGTGTCATTTTGTTTGACCTCATAAAATTGTCCTCTAATTGGAATGACAATTGTTTGTCCAATGACGAGTTGATTTGGTGTTTCAATATCGTTGGTCCGGATGATTTCATTGACTGTTGTTTTAAAACGCATGGCAATTTCGTTTAAAGTATCTCCTCTTTTGACAACATAAATTTGAATAGTCAACGCCCCCTTTGTTATTGCTAACAATTTATGAGGGTTATGGATAAATCATGTTTGATTTTCATTCGTGATCTCTTTAGCAGTGGTGATTTTTGCAAGTAGAACGTTTTCCATCATCGTTAAAGCATATTCGTTGTCTCTGTCGTCATTTGATGCGATACAATCTTTAGGTACAATTAAGTTGTATTCTCGCATGTATGCGTCATTTGCAGTGAATAGAACGCAAATGTTTCCTGCAATTCCGGTCAAAATGATGTCTTGTACACCTAATTCATTTAAGAGTGTCTCTAATGCAGTACCATAGAAGGCAGAATGCTTCGGTTTAATTAAGAAATAATCATCTTTTGATGGTGCCATTTTCTCTAAAATAGCGGAGCTTCTCTCGTTTTTGCATGTTTCCATCACAGCTTGAATATCAGCCTTCCAGAGACCATAGTGGTCGTTGATATAGATGATCGGCCAATTTTCCTTGAAAGCATGATCTTTAAGAGCTAAAATCTTATTGGTCATTTGCTCTGTTTTATCAGCGAGTACATGTCCCATTTCAAAGTCAAAATTATTAATCATGTCAATAATCAGCAGTGCCTTTTGGTGCTTTTGCAAAGTAAGACCCCCTTTAAAAGATTGTGCTAATATGTTAACCTCAATATCCTTTTAAAAAACATGAAAAGAGAGCCGTGCTATGACGAGAGATGAACAGTTTATGCAAGAAGCTATTTCTGAAGCCTTAAAAGCAGAACAAATAGGAGAAGTACCAATCGGTGCCATCATCGTTGTTGATGACCAAATTGTGAGCCGCGCTCATAATTTAAGGGAAACAGAGCAACGTTCAATTGCGCATGCAGAATTACTTGCTATTGATGAAGCGTGTAAAACAACTGAAAGCTGGCGTTTAGAAGATGCTGTACTTTATGTGACGCTTGAACCATGTCCTATGTGTGCGGGAGCGATTGTTCTTTCTAGAGTGAAAAAGGTCGTTTTTGGTGCATACGATCCAAAAGGTGGATGTGCAGGTACTTTAATGAATTTACTGGATGATGAACGATTCAATCATCAGTCTGAAGTCATTGGTGGTGTACTTGAAAATGAGTGTGGTGAGTTGCTAAGTCAGTTCTTCCGAAATCTCCGTCAACGAAAGAAACAAGCCAAAAGTAAATGAATGGATGACGTTTGCAATTTCGACTATAAGAAGGTATACTTATGTCTGCGTCACTAACAATTTAATATTCATTTTGCCGTGCTAAGCGGGGAGGTAGCGGTGCCCTGTACTCGCAATCCGCTCTAGCGAGGCCGAATCCCTTCTCAAGGTTCGTTTACTTCAAGGTCTGCCTTAAATAAGTGGTGTTGACGTCTGGGTCCTGCGCAATGGGAATTCATGAACCATGTCAGGTCCGGAAGGAAGCAGCATTAAGTGAAACCTCTCATGTGCCGCAGGGTTGCCTGGGCCGAGCTAACTGTTTAAGTAACGCTTGGGGTAGCGAATCGACAGAAGGTGCACGGTAAATCAATATTAAATGTAACTCATCTAGTTAATCTAGGTGAGTTTTTTGTTGCTGTTTAAAGAATAATTCAGCTGCTTTTTTTATACAAATAGCCAAAAAAACATTTTAGAGTCCTTTTTGTTTTTTATTTTCGGAATGAGAACGAGTGTTCTTATTGGTTTTGTAGATCAATTCGAACATCTAAAAAACAGGTTTTTGATTCATAGAAAGTAGAAAACCTATAGTTGAAATCATCATTTTCGTTTATTAGAAAATAAAGGTGTGCTTTTGAATTGATCGGTGCATCATGTATAATAAAAAAGATGATAAATGGAGGAGGGCGTATTTGTGAGTTATCAAGCTTTGTATCGAGTGTTCAGACCTCAAGTTTTTGAGGATGTTGTTGGACAAGAACACATCACAAAAACGTTGCAAAATGCCCTTTTGCAGAAGAAGTTTTCTCATGCTTACTTATTTTCAGGTCCTAGAGGAACAGGTAAAACAAGTGCTGCTAAAATCTTTGCGAAGGCAGTGAACTGTGAAAAGTCACCTGTGAGTGAACCTTGTAATGAATGTGATGCTTGTAAAGGGATTACAAACGGCTCAATTTCAGATGTGATCGAAATAGATGCTGCCTCAAACAACGGGGTAGATGAAATCCGTGATATACGTGATAAAGTGAAATTTGCTCCTTCGGCTGTTACATATAAGGTTTATATTATAGATGAAGTACATATGCTCTCTATCGGGGCGTTTAATGCCCTTCTTAAAACGTTAGAGGAGCCGCCTGCTCATTGTATCTTTATTTTAGCTACCACAGAGCCTCATAAGATTCCTCTTACGATCATATCTCGTTGTCAGAGATTTGATTTTAAACGAATCACGACAAAAGATATTGTTGGAAGAATGCAGAAAATTGTAGATGCAGAAAGCCTAAATGTACAAGAGGGCTCGCTCGAGATTATCGCTAGTGCAGCTGATGGCGGTATGCGTGATGCATTAAGCCTCTTAGATCAAGCCATTTCGTTTAGTGGTGAGCAACTGACAATTGATGATGCGCTGCTCATTACAGGAGCTGTTTCTCAGCAATTCATTAGTCAGTTAGCCGAAGCAATTTTTGATCAAAATATTGCCGTGGCGTTAGATACCTTAAATGAATTACTTCAGCAGGGGAAAGATGCTGCTAAATTAATAGAGGACATGATTTTTTACTTTAGAGATATGCTGCTTTATAAAACAGCACCAGATCTGGAAGGGGTCCTTGAAAAGGTAAAGGTCGATGAAAATTTCGTGACGCTTTCGGATCGTGTGACACCTCAATTTCTATATGAAACAATTGAAGTGCTGAATAAAAGTCACCAAGAAATGAAGTGGACGAATCATCCAAGGATTTTCTTTGAGGTAGCTGTTGTCAAGCTATGTCAGGCAACGGCTGGAATACCACAAGCTCATGCTAACGCTGATTTAACGACGCTAACGGATAAAATAGACAGGTTGGAACAGGAGCTATCTAGGATCAAAGCTGAGGGTGTGCCAATGTCTCATTCTCAACATCCTCAAGAAAAAAAGGAAGCACCTCGACCACAAACGAGTAACAAAAATGGATATCGTGCACCTGTCGGCCGAATTCACGAGATTCTAAAAGAAGCAAAACGTCCAGAGTTAGAAAAAATTAAAGGCAAATGGGGAGAACTCCTTGCCCACTTGAAACAGCAGAATAAGGTGTCTCACGCTGCACTATTAACGGATAGTGAACCAGTTGCTGCGGCTACTCATGCCTTTGTTTTAAAATTCAAGTTTGAAATACATTGTAAAATGGTTGCTGAAGATAAAAGCGGTGTTCGAACTAACCTTGAGCAGCTACTAGAGTCTATGTTAGGGAAAAGAGTGGAATTAGTTGGCGTTCCTGACGCTCAATGGGGTAAAATAAGAGAAGAATTTTTAAGAGATCATCAGCCAGATGAACAGGCAGATGGTCAGGGGACTCCTGCTGAAGAGGATCCATTGATTGCAGAAGCAAAGAAGTTAGTAGGAACCGATTTAATTGAAATTAAAGATTAATAAAAATGAAAGAGAGTGGTGTTCATATGCGCGGTGGAATGGGAAATATGCAAAAAATGATGAAACAAATGCAAAAAATGCAAAAGGATATGGCTAAGGCTCAAGAAGAGCTTGCAGAAAAAGTCCTTGAAGGTACAGCTGGTGGCGGTATGGTCACTGTAAAAGTAAATGGACAAAAAGAAGTTGTCGATGTAGCAATTAATGAAGAAGTTGTTGATCCAGAAGATATCGATATGCTTCAAGATCTTGTACTTGCAGCGACAAATGATGCATTGAAAAAAGTTGATGAGTTAACAAATGAAACAATGGGTCAATTCACAAAAGGAATGAACATGCCAGGTTTATTCTAGGAGGAATAACTGAAGATGCAATATCCTGAACCAATATCAAAGCTGATTGATAGCTTTATGAAATTGCCAGGAATCGGACCGAAAACTGCGGTCCGTCTGGCTTTTTTTGTTCTTAGCATGCAGGAAGATGTCGTGCTAGATTTCGCGAAGGCGCTTGTTAATGCAAAGCGTAATTTAACTTATTGCTCAGTATGCGGCCATATCACAGATCAAGATCCTTGCTATATTTGTGAAGATACAAGAAGAGATCAATCTGTTATCTGTGTAGTACAAGATCCAAAAGATGTGATCGCAATGGAAAAGATGAAAGAATACAACGGCTTATATCATGTCCTTCATGGTGCTATTTCGCCAATGGATGGTATTGGTCCAGAGGATATTAAAATTCCTGATCTGCTAAAAAGATTGCAAGACGATCAAGTGACAGAGGTAATCCTTGCAACCAATCCCAATATTGAAGGAGAGGCTACAGCCATGTATATCTCTAGATTGTTGAAACCATCAGGAATTAAACTCTCTCGTATTGCTCACGGACTACCAGTAGGTGGAGACTTAGAGTATGCAGATGAAGTCACACTGTCTAAAGCTCTAGAGGGCAGACGTGAGATGTAGGAAGGAGAAGTACGGTACATGGGTTTTCTTCGCAGAAAATCAATTCGAAAAGAATTCGATGAGAAATTAATTCAACAGCTTTTTAAGCAAAAGGAAGAATGGAACAGACAAAAAAAGCTTGTCGCAAATAGCGTTGAGCCTTCACCGGACATTCTATTCGAATTAAAGCTTGCTCAAGCGAAGTACTTTTTCTATCTAAGAGAAGCGAAAAAGAGAAATTTACGTTTAAACAACTGGAGATAGCAGGTCTATTTTACATAGTCCTCTCATATGCTTGTACTATTCATATGAAGAGGAGATGAGAGGATTATGGAACCTGTTATTGTGATCGGGTCAATTTTGCTAGCTGTACTATTGTTGTTTATGTCAGGTGTTCAAGCGAACCCCTTCAAGTGGTTAGGGCTAATTGGAATAAAGTTTGTGGCAGGTGCTCTATTTTTATTTTGTCTTAATCTATTTGGAGAGAGTCTAGGATTACATGTATCTATTAACCCTGTAACAAGTGGCATCAGTGGTTTATTGGGCATTCCAGGCGTAGCAGCTTTAGTTGTAATTGAAAAATTTATTATTTAATGAGAAATATTGTTGACTTTGATTCTGTATGGTGGTAAATTAATATACGTCGCTGATGACGAAGAAACGAAAAAACATAATAGCAAAAAAAGTTGTTGACATTAACAATTTAAATATGGTATGATGTTCTAGTCGCTTCTGAAGCGGTAAACAAGTTCTTTGAAAACTAAACAAGACAAAACGTACCTGTTAATTCGAGTTTTTATAAAAAATCCTATGATGTTTCATAGGTAGTCAGTCAAACGCTGACGAGGCAGGAAATGATCACATGCTAAGTTCGCTACATCGTGTAGCAACGCATGTGTGATATGCATCCTGCATACCTCGGAGAGTTTGAAAGCCACTACTTCTAATTGATTTCTTCTTTCTTCTTCACGTTTCGATAACATGTTTATCCCCCACAGATTATTGTTATTACCCTTATTATACAAAAAAGCTTGTAGACTTTGTCTACAAGCTGAAACCTGTCCCATAGAGGGACAGGTTTTATTGATCTTATTTTCCGATGAATTGCTGCGTCCAGTAGTTACCAGATTTCACATAACCAACACCGATATGTGTATAGTTTTTGTTTAAGATATTGGCTCTATGACCTTCACTGTTCATCCAAGCAGTTACCACTTCTTGAGGAGATCTTTGACCTTGGGCAATGTTTTCACCTGCTGTTTTGTAAGTGATCCCGAATTGCTTCATTTGATCAAATGGAGATCCGTAAGTTGGGCTTGTGTGAGAAAAGTAGTTTTTATCTTTCATATCTTGAGATTTTGCGCGAGCAGATTTGCTTAATTTTGAATCAACAGAAAGTGCTTTTAATCCTTGCTTTGCACGCTCTTTGTTTGTAAGCTCAACGACTTCTTTTTCAAATGCATTCAAGCTGCTGTCAGCTTTTGTTGCCGTTGTGTCTTTTTGGTCAGCTTTTGTATTGTTATTTGTGTTTTGTTTTGCTGGCGTACTTGGTTTAGAAGCAGTAGGTTTTTTCACTGATTCTTGTTTTTGTTCATTTTTTGCTTTGTTTACTTCTTTCACCACTTTTGTGCCAGTAACAGGTTGACCGCTTTTGATCAACTTGTTTAAAAGAGCTTCGATCTCTTTTTGATTCGACTTGCTTAGCTTGTTTACATCTGAAGAGATATGTAATTTTGCAGCTAATGTATGAAGATCAATGGTTTGATGCTGTACTTGTATCACTTGTTTCAGGTTAAGCTCCTTCGCATCAGCTGAATGTCCCCCAGTGAACGTGATGAGTGCAGCAGCCGTTAGCGCTGAAAAAAAGAATGATTTCTTCTTCATATTGTAACTCCTCCTAAAATCTTTGTTTTGTTTTCTCACAGAAAATCATAACATGGACTTTTTGTTATAAACGTACCAGCATCCTCCATTGACAATGCCTGTTTGTCATTTTTGTTAAAGTCACAAAAAAACCCGCCTCATATCAAAGGATAGGGAATTCTACCATTTAATGAAAACGACATAAACATACCAATATTTTAAAGTGTTAGTATATTTTTTTGCATAATAGGGATTGACAGCTTTTTTTCACTTGTTTCGCTGTAACAACTATTACAAAAGTGTTACAATAATGAGTGGTAATTGTAAAAGATTGAAAGGATGAGAGGAGCTACATAAGTGGGAGAGAAACAGCATCAAGGTGGTGCCGAGCAGAAAAAAATCAAGCGCCGGAACGCCTGGAGGATTAATCTCTTTTTCTTCGCTGTCTTTAGTTTATTTGCTGTACTTGTGATCAAGCTTGGTGTGCTGCAGATCGTCAATGGTGAGGATTATAAAAAGCAGGCAAACCGAACAGAGGTCAAAACAGCATCATACCCGTCTCCGAGAGGAAAAATGTATGACGCGAGAGGAAGAGTCGTTGTTGATAATGAAAGTGTACCTGCCATCGTTTATACATCAGAAAGCGGTGTGAAAGCGGAGGATAAGATTAAAGTAGCAAGAAAACTTGCGACTTATATAAAAATGGATACTAATTTTTTAAGAGAGCGTGATATTCGAGATTTTTGGCTGGCAAGCCATCCGAAAGAAGCGGATAAGCTCATTTCAAAAGCAGAGCAAAAGAAACTTAAAGCAAAAGATGTCTATCCGCTCCAAGTCGAGCGCGTGCCTAAGGAAGAGGTCAAGTCGATCGAAAAAAATGCAGAGGAAAAAGCAGTTGCAGCGATCTATCGCAGGTTTACAGGCGGATATGCCTTTGAGCCTCAAATCGTGAAAGCAATGGACCCAAATGAAGAGAAAAAAGGGGACGAAAAAGTTGCTTTACTCGATGAAACAAAAGAGTCTAAGCAGACATCATCTGTCAGTTTGACCTATGAAGAGATTTCACTTGTGTCAGAGCATCTTGATGAACTACCTGGTGTGAATGTCATCAATGATTGGACAAGAAAATATCCTTATGAAAAAACTCTTTATAATGTACTTGGCGGTGTGACCACACCAGAGCAGGGGATTATCAAAGAGCGTGAAGATTACTATATGGCAAGAGGCTACTCACGTAATGACCGGGTAGGAAAGAGCTATTTAGAGTATCAATACGAGGATTTTCTGAACCCAGAGAAAGCGACCGTTCAGTATACGCAGGTTGGCGGGAAACTGCTCGATGAAATCAAGCGGACAGAAGGACGAAGAGGACTTGATCTTGCACTCACATTTGATATGGAGCTGCAAAAGGAAGTCGACAAAATCGTTGAATCAGAGCTAAGATCCGCTAGTGCAAGAAACTATATGATGGATCGTGCCTTTGTTGTGATGATGGACCCTAACACAGGTGATGTTCTCGCGATGTCAGGGAAGAAAATGGACGGCAGAGACGTCACAGATTATGCCATCGGAACATTTACGACCCAGTATGAAATGGGCTCTGTAGTCAAAGGAGCCACAGTACTCGGCGGTTATCAGGACGGAATGTCGCACAACCAATCCTATATGGATACACCGCTCTTTTTTGCAGGAAGTGGAAAGCCCAAGAAGTCTTACAACGATCTGGGGTGGGTCAACGATCTGCGAGCACTCCAAAAAAGTTCGAACGTCTATATGTTTCATGTAGCGATGAGAATGGCAGGTATTACCTATCAACAGAATGGTCCATTACCAGCAAGACCTGAGCATCTGCAAAAAATGAGAAACTACTATGCGCAATTCGGTCTTGGCGTGAAAACAGGGATCGATTTGCCGCAGGAATCAAGCGGGATGCAGACACATCCGAAGACGGTCGGCGGACTTTTGCTCGATGAAGCAATTGGCCAGTATGACACGTATACACCGCTTCAAGTGGCGCAGTACATGTCGACGATCGCCAATGGTGGAAATCGCGTACAGCCAAGAGTAGTGAAAAGCGTTCACCTTCCAACGAAGAAGGATGAAGTCGGCCCAGTTGTGAAAAAATATGAGCCGAAAGTGCTGAATACGATTAACAACTCGAAAGCAGATATTGACCGCGTCAAAATGGGGCTGAAAATGGTCACATCGACCGGCGGTACTGCCGCAGGCCGCTTTGGTCAGCATGATGTCGCAGGAAAAACAGGCACAGCCCAAACCTTCTACTATGGTGCCAACCGCAGCTGGTGGGGGAATGCCACGTACAATTTAACCTTTGGAGGATATTATCCATCGTCCAATCCAAAAGTGGCTTTTAGTGTCGTGACACCTTATGTCTCAGACAAAGATTCCGTCATTAAAACCATCCCAAGTAAAATTGTTGATAAGTACGTTGAATTACAAAAGAAATACGAAAAGCAGTAAACAGCAGAGAGCACAGCAAGAGAATGTGCTCTTTTTTGCTGAAAATATGGACGTTTCCCTCGATGACGGAAGGAAAATACGGGTTTTCTAGCGAATCTTTTTTATACATCAATCTAAGGACAACCCTAAAAAATGAAAAGGAGGGTCGGACGACGATGGAACAAAAAATGAAAGATTCGAATCAGCTTTATTCGAATATCGATTTACATGCCGTTCTTTCTTCTAATGGCCGCTTTCTCTACATTTCTTCTAACTGTAAGCAGCTTTTGCTCTATGAACAAAAGGATTTACTAGGGTGTTTTTTGAAAGACTTTGTTCATACCGAAGATCAATTTCTTGTCGAGAGTTATTTTTACAATCAGCACATGCTAGAGATTTGCCACTTTAGGTTGCTTAGAAGTGATCTAACAGCTGTATGGATTGAGGCTAGTATTGATTTTGTTGCTTGTGATGAGCTAGACAGTGAATTAAGTAGAGAAATGATCCTAAAAATGAGGGTGCTGGACGCTGAACCGCAAAAAGCAGTATTTCAAACAACATCAGAAGTGTCAGAACAGTCGTTAGGCAGTCTGCCGGCTTTCCAACATGTCAGTGAAGCTGAACAATTGATTGCCATGCTGCCAAATCCGTTATGTATTACGATTTTAGGGGAAATTGTTTATGCAAATGATGCGATGCTTCAATTAATGGGGGTCAGTACAAGAGATGATATGATTGGCAAAACTGCATTTGACTTTATTGCTCAGGAGTACCATGACATTGTGAGAAGCCGAATTACGAGGCTGCAAGAAGGTCTTCCAGTCGGAATGATTGAACAGATATGGAAGCGGAAAGATGGGAGCAGCATTCATATTGAAGTGAAGTCATCACCAACGATCTATCAAAATCAGCGGGCAGAGCTTTTGCTGTTAGTAGACATTTCATCCCGTAAGAAATTCCAAACCGTTCTGCAAAAAAGCCGGGAGCGGTATCAGCTGCTCATCCAAAACTCCATTGATACGATTGCGGTCATTCATGATCACAAATGGGTGTTTATGAATGAATCAGGCATTAAACTATTTGAAGCCGAGCATTACGATAAATTAATAGGAAAAGATATTTTCCATCAAATCCATTCATGTGACCAGCAAAAAGTGAAAAAGAGCATATCACGTATTATTGAAAGAGCTTCAGATTCTGAGATTGTCACGATGAGCTGTCATACGTTTAAACACAAGCTGATTTATACAGAAATGGTGTGTATCCCAACTACATTTTTTGGAGAAACAGCCGTTCAAATTATTTTAAGAGATATATCCGAACGCAAGCAGACAGAAGAGCTCATGCTTCGATCTGAAAAATTATCGATCGCAGGTCAATTGGCTGCAGGCATTGCACATGAGATTAGGAACCCATTGACTGCCATCAAAGGCTTTTTGCAGCTCATTAAACCGAAAACGAAAGATCGGGATCAATATTTTGAGATCGTTTTCTCTGAGCTGAGCCGGATAGAAATTATTTTAAGCGAGCTGCTCATGCTGGCAAAACCGCAGCAAACGGCATCCATGCAGACACTAGATTTGAAAAAAATCATCAGCGAAGTCACGGCTTTATTAGAAACACAAGCGAATTTAAATGGCATTTTAATGAACACGAGTGAGATAGAAGAGGGTCTCCTGATGAATGGGGACCAAAATCAGCTCAAGCAGGTGTTTATCAATTTAATCAAAAATGCCGTAGAATCCATGCCGGACGGAGGGAAGGTTGATATTACGGCCAAAGCAGAAAGTGATGGAATTCACGTCACCATTCGTGATGAAGGGATCGGCATTCCTGAATCGGTTATGAAGCGAATAGGAGAGCCCTTTTTAACGACAAAGGAAAAAGGGACTGGGCTAGGGCTTATGGTGACATTTAATATTTTAGAAAATCACAACGGGACGATCCGTGTGGATAGTCATCCAGAAAAGGGCACCGCATTTCACATCATGTTTCCTGCAAAATAAAAACAACGGCAGGAGAGCCGTTGTTTCAGTCTGTTAAATGAATGGAACGTTTTTCAAGAACGAATTGTTCTAGGCGATCAAGTCCTTCTTTCAGTGTTTCAAGTGAATAAGCATAGGATAGACGCACATACCCCTCGCCGAGTGGAGAGAAAGCAGACCCTGGTACAACAGCAAGTCTTGTACTTTCTAACAGCTCCATACAAAAATCAAAGGAACTCATCCCAAACGATTCAATGGATGGAAAAATATAAAAAGCGCCAGAAGGTTTAATGACCGGAAGTCCCATAGAAATGAGCCGATCATAAACATAATCGAGTCTTTTCTTATATTGCTCTCTCATGATAAGTGCATCATCCACACCATTTGTCACAGCTTCAAGTGCCGCCTTTTGTGAGACAGCCGAGGCACAAGACACGTTATATTGATGTACTTTTAATACATGTTTAGCAATTGGAGCTGAAGCAAATAAAAAGCCAATTCTCCAACCGGTCATGCTATGAGACTTAGACAGTCCGTTAATCACAATGGTCTGTTCCTTTAAGAAAGAAGCGATCGAATGATGCGGCCGGTCAAATGTCAGCTCGCTATAGATTTCATCGGATAAAATAAAGATATCTTTCCCTTCAAGTAGCTGGGCAATCTCTTTCAATTCTTCTTCTGAAAGCGTGACACCAGTTGGGTTTGAAGGATAAGGAAGAACAACACACTTTGTATTTTCCGTTAATGCATCCTCAATCAGCTTGGCATTTAATTTAAAGCCAGCATTCGTTGTATCGATATGTACTGGCTTCCCACCGCACATTCGAATGATCGGTTCATAGCCAGGGTAGACAGGTCCAGGTAAAATCACTTCGTCACCCTCTGACAAAATGGTTCGAAACGCAGCATCAATCGCTTGACTAGCACCTGTGGTCACAATGATCTCCGACTCAGCCTCATAATCAAGATTGACTTTCTTCTTGATGTAGTGCTGGATCGCTTGTCTTAGCTCTAGGAAACCAGCGTTGTGTGTGTACGAAGTGAAATTCTCGTCAATCGCTGCTTTGGCAGCTGTTTTGACATGATGCGGCGTATAAAAATCGGGCTGGCCTATCGTCAAAGAAACGACATCCTCATATGACGATACGAGATTTGAAAATGTTCGAATGCCTGAAATTTCAATATCCTTTACTCTTGGATTCAGCAAATGCTCCATTTCTCATCACCTTAAAAATTTATGTTTTTATCCTATTTTACCATTCACTGCATAAATGTCACCTGCGAAAGGCACTGGATATCATTATCTGTAGTCTATTCTTCTATTCATCACAGCATGAGTGATATATTGAAGAAAGAGCAACATTTATTATAGCGTAACCTCACGAGAAAATACAGGCTGCGATGAACATAATGAACATGATTAGAAAGCGGCAAAACTGTGTAAACTGAAAGAACGAAAGAATCAAAGTCATGGGAAGTGCTTTTATAGACATACGATCTCTTAAAGGAGGACGGTAATGGCACAATCAGCGAAGACATCGAAAATAGCGTTTCTATCCGTGATGAGTAACACATTTGTTGTCATCTTAAAAATCATTGTGGGTCTGCTCACTGGATCTGTTGCGGTGTTATCAGAAGCCATCCATTCTTTTCTCGATTTAATGGCATCTTTTATTGC
Source organism: Bacillus pumilus (assembly GCF_009937765.1). NCBI lineage: Bacteria > Bacillati > Bacillota > Bacilli > Caryophanales > Bacillaceae > Bacillus > Bacillus pumilus. Next base: position 3,698,136 of record NZ_CP047089.1, read on the forward strand.
ATTTATCTCTGTTCGTATTTCAAGAAAGCCAGCAGATTCTAAACATCCGTATGGACACGGAAAAGTCGAAAATATTTCTGGAACGATTGAAACATTGCTGATTTTCGTTGCTGGCATTTGGATCATCTACGAATGTGTTCACAAATTAATGCATCCAGAGCCAGTCAAACTGCCTGTACTTGGCATTGTGGTGATGCTAATAGGTGCGATCATCAATTTTATCGTATCAAAAGTTGTGAACAAAGAGGCGGAAAGGGTCCATTCTGTCGCCATGAAATCGAATGCATTGCACCTGTTAACAGATGTGTATACGTCATTAGGGGTCGCATTCAGTTTATTGCTTGTCGCATTAACCGATTGGTATTTTTTAGATCCGATCATTGGGATGATACTTGCTCTCTTTATTATGCGAGAAGCGTTTAAGCTCATGAAAGAAGCCTTCCCGCCGCTCGTAGACGCCCGGCTAACGCACGAGGAAGAACAATCGATCGAAGCAATCATTCAAGGATTCAGTCAAGAGTTTATCGAATATCATGATTTTCGAACAAGACGATCCGGGGCAGAGGAGTATATTGATTTTCATTTGATTGTAGACGGCAAGACAACGATTGAAGATGTTCATCAATTATGTGATCGAATTGAAGAGAAGATTGAGAAAGAATTTCCGCATGCACAAATCTTTATTCATGTAGAACCTGAAAGTGAAAGAAGCACGCCAACGTAAAAAGGGCGATCAACCACCTTAGGTTGTATCGCCTTTTTTTACGTTTCATCTATGCAATGAAATCAATATCCATAAGCAGTATCGTAATCTTCATACCAAGAGATATAAGCTGTGTCATCATTTGACAAATCATGCTTCATGTCTAAAAAATCAGCTTCGCAAATATCTTCAATCACAGTCATTTCATTGTTCTTTAATAGTACGACAGTTCCCATCATGAACACCTTTCTTTAAAAAATCCTTGACTATTGTACCATGTGAAGAATCATTGTCAACAGCAGAATGGAAACAAGACAAAAATATCACAAAATGTTAAAAAAGCAGGAGGTAAAAGAACTAGAAGTGCCATGATTTTCACAAATTTTCAGTATTTATTCACATAAATCATTGAGGACGACCTGATCTAAAATATATGTAAAAGTGTAAAGTTACATTGATCTTGCGATATTCATAAGATATAATAACGAATGATTATAAGAAATTTATAGAAAACATACATAATAAAGGAGAAATAGGATGGAAACAAACATAACAGAACCACACATTCAAGAAAAGAAGCATCCTGAACTAGCAGGCGTAGGCTATCGTTTTCTTGCACACCTTTTAGATGGTATCATCATCGGCGTACCATATTCTTTTATCATGTTTATTTTGGCAACACTCTTTTTTGTCTCAAGTCCTGAGGCAGCAATGATGATGGATGACGACAGCTATTACTATTCAACAACTGTTATGACAGATGAAGAATGGGAAATTATTATGGGACTTATCTTCTTTTATATAGGAGCGATCTTAATCGGTATCGTGGTGACATGGCTTTATTACGCCATCATGGAATCATCAAAACTGCAAGGAACGCTTGGTAAGATGGCTCTTGGGATTAAAGTGACAAGAGTAACGGGCGAAAAAGTAACATTCGGCCGTGCAACCGGTCGCTTCTTTGCAAAAGGCTTTTTATCTCCAATCTTATGTATTGGTTATATCATTGCCTTTTTCACTGAGAAACAACAAGCACTTCACGATTTAATCGCAAGTACCATTGTTGTGAAGAAATAATGAAAAAAAGCACCTCTGCTCAAATGTAAGGGGTGCTTTTTGTATAGATTGCTTGTATGGAAGAGGGACGCATGACATAAAATAGAATGATAGTGAAAAATTAGGCGGGGAAGGGAGACAAACGATTGAAAACAGGGAAAAAGACCAAGCAGCAGAAAAAAGGAGCAGGCTTCGGGCTGTTTTTGACAGCACCCATTTTAGCCTGGGCATTGTATGACTTTGCTAATACGATATTTTCATCGAATATGATCACCATTTTCTTCCCGTTCTACTTGCAAGAAACGATCGGAGACAGTGCGAGAATGGATCAAATTGCTAGTACATTTATTTCTTATGCAAACGCACTAGCCAGTTTTTTTCTCGTCATTTTCACACCATTATACGGAGTTCTGATCGATCGGACAGGAAAAAAGAAGCGCTATATCACATTGTTTACTCTCATATGTATAGCTTGTACGTTTTTAATGGGGATCTTTGCTGGAATTGATTTCTCAAGCGAATGGTTTGGATTGCCTGTCTCTTTATTAGTCGTGGTCACCTTGTTTGTGATTGCAAAATTCTTCTATCACTCGAGCTTAGTGTTTTATGACACCATCCTGCCCGATCTTGGGACAAAGGATGAAATACCGCTTATATCTGGATTTGGCATTGCCGTTGGTTATTTAGGGACACTCGTCGGCCTCACAGTTTATTTACTTGTTGGCAATGACCAATTTCATGAAGCATTTATTCCGACAGCACTATTATTCTTTCTTTTTTTCCTGCCATTTCTCTTTTTTGTAAAAGACCCTCATCCACTGCCACAGCAAGAGAAAAAGGCGTCCTTTTTCAGTGGGTATAAAGAAATTATTCGCACGTTTAAAGAGATGAAGCATTATAAGCCGGCTTTTATCTTTATGATCGCATTCTTTTTTATGAATGATGCCTTGCAGACAGCGATTGCGATGATGGCTGTGTATGCCAAAATCATCATTGGCTTTACCGCTGGGCAATTTATCCTGCTTTATCTTGTGTCGACCATTTCAAGTATCATTGGTTCCTTTCTATTTGGATATATCACAAAAGCGATTGGGGCAAAGCGCTCGATTACAGTCGTGTATGTGATTTTGATCGTTGCTCTGATTCTGGCGGTGACAGCCAAAACGGAATGGGTCTTCTGGGTGGCCGGCAGTTTATTCGGAATTTCACTCGGCGCAAGCTGGGGGGCATCACGAATATTGATTATCGAGCTGACACCAAAGGAAAAAAGAGGACAGTTTTTTGGTCTCTTTGCATTCTCAGGGAAGGTGTCGTCCATTATTGGCCCTATCATTTATGGGTCAGTCACTCTGCTGTTTGCAGAGCACGGAAATCTCGCAAGTCGCCTTGCACTAGGGTCTTTACTCATTCTTGCAGTGATAGGACTCGTGATTCATCAATTCGTACGAGAGAAAGCGTAAAGAAACGTCAACTTTTTACCTATGCTGCCGATATAAAAAGTACAATCTTATATTGAAGAATAGAGGGATTTCCGTGGCTTTAAACAAACAAGAAATTTTACTTGACTCTGGTACCAATGAATTGGAAATTGTGAAGTTTGAAATTGGTTCAAATCAATTCGGCATTAACGTCATGAAAGTAAGAGAAATCATTCAGCCGGTTGAGGTGACGGTAGTACCGCACTCTCACCAAGATGTAGAAGGGATGATTAGTTTACGAGGCGAGATTTTACCAGTCATCAATCTATTTTCCTTTTTTAATGTCGAGTCAGATCAGTCAGAACAAGAGAAATATATTGTGACTGAATTCAACCAACGGAAATTTGTGTTCCATACAGGAACGGTATCACAAATTCACCGCGTCAGCTGGGAAGAGATTGAAAAGCCAACTGCACTCAATCAAGGGATGGATCGTCATTTAACCGGTATCATTAAGCTTGATGAAAAAATGATTTTCCTTCCAGATTACGAGAAAATCATTTATGATATTGAATCCGCTTCTGGAGTAGAAACGTATCATATGTTTGACGGTGAGAAAGACGAGAGAAGAACAGGGAAGAAGCTTTATGTCGTTGAAGACTCTCCGCTGCTCATGCGTTTATTAACAAATGAATTAACCGAAGCAGGCTATAAAAACATTGTGACCTTTGAAGACGGGAAACAGGCATATGACCACGTGATGGACCTTGTCAGCAAAGGAATTACTGTGACAGAAGAAATTGATATGATTATTACAGATATTGAGATGCCTAAAATGGATGGTCACCGCTTAACGAAATTGTTGAAGGAAAATCCTTTAACGAGTTCCATACCAATTCTCATCTTCTCTTCGCTCATCACGGAAGATTTACGCCATAAAGGGGAAACAATCGGTGCAGATGATCAAATTAGCAAGCCAGAAATTCATCAACTAATTGAAAAAGTCGATCACTTTATTATCTAAACAAAAAACCACTCGTCATGAGTGGTTTTTTTGTTTAAAAATAACTTTCCCCGAGTCGTTTGAAGACGGGCTTTGTATAATGTGATTTTTGTTTTGTGGCGGTAGGTTTTTCTTTTAAACCGACATACGTTTGAAGCAGTTGCTTTGCTCGGTTTAATGACATATTCGCTTTCGGATTGCGATATGATTGATTTAAATTTCCTAAGTGTGGCAAAAATTCGAAGTCTTCTTTAGTTGGTGGCAGGTGAAAATAATAATCTCCAATTTCAATCAGCACGTCGGACTGTTGTTGACTATATTTGGGATTGTTAGAGAAATGTAGGCCCACTTTTCTTCCTTTACCTTCTTGCAATAGTTTCTGCAGCGCACGTTTTTTCAAAAGATAAAGAAATTTGGGATTTGGTGCGGTTTTAGCATGGCGGTTAACAGTATAAATGGCTTTTGCGATGTTTTCTGCTGTAGGTTCTATGTCTTTAGTATGAGCATAATCGTCCATTTTTTCTCTCCTTTGTCTTTCGTCTTCCTGTGCTTAGTATAAATTATACGTTTTTATTAGTAAATTGCAAATAGAGTTATTGTAAAAAGAAAACCTTTCGTATAGAGGGATTAGGGAGGATTAGAAATTTAATTGTTTATAATCCCCCCAAAAACACCCCCAAAATTTAAATTCATAGCCTCTTCAAAACTTCAACTGATTCTATTTCTAATTCTTCAAAAGTATGGCTATATATATCATTAATCATTTGAGGGCTGTTCCAAAGACGATCAGCTATGACTTTGACTGGTATTCTTTTGCTTATCAGTATAGTGCATGAGTATGCCTTAAACCATGAACAGTTATTTTTTTAGTTTCTGATTATCAGCGACAGTATTTACAGCATAATTAAGTGAGTTAGGTGATATAGGTTTTCCACTTGTCCGACTGATTAATATGAAATCTTCTTCTTTTAGAGGTTGATCAAAGGAAAGCTGCAACTCTTTAAACTATTTTTTGTATATTTTTAATTGTTTATTACTTTCCTTCCGATTTTTATAGTGCGATAACTATTAATAATTTTTTGGAGCGTAAAAAGATGATGTAACTGGTATGCCGAGCGGCTTCACCGAATTGGATCGAATGACGTCGGGTTTTCAGCGGCAAGAATTTATAATCGTTGCCGCTCGTCCATCCTTAGGAAAAACCGCCTTTTGTTTGAATGTAGCAAGCAACTTCATGGAAAACCCCCTTAATTTAGGTAAAGGCGGAGCGGTTGGCATCTTCTCGCTTGAAAAAATTAATAAAACGGATGCAATCAAGCATCGGTAACATTAACGCCCAATCCATTCGTACGAGTAATTTAAACGCTGATGAGTGGGGCAGATTAAGCAAAGTGAACGGGGTTTTAGATTGTGCCACTCTTAGAATATTTGATCAACCAGGCATGACGATAAATGACATTTGGGCAAAGGCTCGTAAAATGAAACGGGAATTTGAAGGAAAGGACATGATGATCATTATTGACTGCCGGATTTAGTATCGTCCCTCCAGCTGTGAGGAACGCTTTTCATTCATCTACAGAGAGTACGGCCATGAAACGTATTGATTGGGAACAGAAACGAAATGTATATCTTGAAAGAGTGCAAAAGGCTGTCAACCGTCTTCCTGCTTATGAAAGACAAATCATTATTAAACGTTACATGCAGCAAGAATCTGTTTTCGATTACCAGGTTTATAATGAAATTGGAATGAGTGAAAGATCATATACACGCTTGAAAGGAAAGACATTCCTAGACCTGGCTTACGCGCTCAATGAAGTTGTATTTAAAGCACCCGTTTAGAGGTGTTTTTTGTTAGCAATTTTGGTTCGAATGCTGCTGACCTGTCAATATAAAAGTGGTTTAGGAAAGCAGATTATCTCATTCAGTTAGATAATGTGACCATTGTTAGCATCGTTAAAGTTAAGTGAGTGGCTAAAGGGGGGCTTAAATGGCATACTTATGGCACAACCTTGGCAAAGCATATGGTATTGGGTGTTAGGTATGTGGAAGGCCTTTTCACTAAAGCACCTCATTATACTTAAGCTAAAAATAAAACAGATCGTAGAAAAACATGAGTTTCTCTACAATCTGACCGCGCCTTATAAGTCGTTTAAAAGACTTTTGTTGATTCTACTCCTTGGTGGTGTCGTTTTGTTGCTCTATGTTTTTTAACCTGTTCTCGATCCTCGAGCCGAAAACGCAGATTACTATTAAAATTGCTATGCCTACAAATAACAAATAAAACTCCTCCTTATCTTATCGAATTAAATATTCATGAGTCTTTTAATATTATCCCATTAATTGAAATTTTATATTAATGGCAAATTTTTCTTTTAGAGGTGTCGGGTATAAAATCCTTAGATTAAAACGATTGTAAGTGTGCACGTAATTAACGAAACAATAAGAGAACTGAATACTATTAAAGATCTGTTTGGTTGATTAACGTTTAGTTTAGTACTGAATTTAGTACATGAAAATGATTGTGAGATGTATTTTATTCTTTTTGTAATCTCTAAGTATTCTTTAGGCTGCTTTTTTATCTTTGGCTTTTTATTGGCGTAAAAGTGGCGTGTTTTTGGCGTAATGTTGGCGCAGCATGACGGGAAAAAGGTTGTAGTATTGTATTATGCATAACCTAGAGGACAGAGGGGGCATATTCAATATATCGAGGGATGATTACATTGATGGAAATGGATCATTTACCTCTGTAATGACCTATAGATTATGAGTGCTTGAAAAATATAAAAAGATCAGAAATTAAGAACTTTTTCCTATTTCCCTCTTAAAATGTGTCTAAAATGTGACGGTTGTGTTTTTGGCAAACTAAATTGAGAATAGACACAGTCTATTCTACACTATGTGGATTTTTTTGAATTACATTTAAAAAGTGCTGTTGGATTTGAAATGAGTGCTTGATGAAATTATTTGCTGTAAGGCGTCTCTGTCTGTTTAAAAATTGGCGGCTAACAAACAGACAGACAGGGGCGGCTTACAGCAAATAAAAAAATGGATTCATGAAATTGGTCTATGTAGTCAATGACTATACGCAGGGACTAACCTTATTCCTCAACATAAGGAAGATGGTAAGTGGGTAACACTTAAAACGAACAGCCCAAACCCACTCAAGCCTGGTCAAAAAGATCATGATGAATGGTCTATTAAAGAAGCATTAGGGAATAAAAAAGGAACATACCGATTTAAAGTGGATGCTGAACGATATGACAATTGCTGGCTCAATGACCTTTACGATAGTAACAATCTTTGTCGCATGGTTTAAAAATAACTATGTGACCGATAAAGGTAGGCTGCAAAAAGAAGTTCTACAAAATAGATTAACAAAATAAAGAGCTGCCACATTGTTTACTTTCTTTCGCATTCGTTAAATAAACAATTAATTTTTAACGTTTTATCGGGTGAATTTCTTGAAAATTTCCCAAGCGATAATTGAAAATAAATAAATAAATCCTATACCGAGAACGATTATTAACGTTATAACTAATACACCATTCCAATTAGTCAATGAAATTTCCTACTTTCTCTTTTTGCGTATTTTCCCCAAAATCATTTTTAATATAAGTTGGAAATAGGAAACTTTTTTATGGATTTCAAAATATTTTAAAGAATCTTAGTCTTAAATCTGATCTATTGGAACGATGCCTTTACTTTTTCCAATTTAAAATAATCAGAGGAGAAAGAGTAACCGCAACAGACCAGGCAACTATATGAAACCTTTATATATTACGGTTCATAATACAGCTAACACAGCAAAAGGGGCAAACGCAGCGAGTCACGCATCGTTTGTGAAACCGATCTAGTACAGGTGTAAGCTGGCACTACACGGTGGATGATAAAGTTATCTATCAACATCTGCCGTTAAATGAAAACGGATGGCACGCAGGAACGGTAGAGGAACGGGAAACATGAAGTCAATTGGAATTGAAATTTGTGAAAACGCAGACGGTAATTTTGAGAAGGCGGTCGAGAACGCTCAAAGGTTAATTCGCCAGCTAATGAAAGAGCAAAGCATTCCATTGGCAAATGTTGTACCGCATAAGAGATGGAGTGGGAAAGAATGCCCTCGTAAGTTGCTTAATCGCTGGGACAGTTTCAAAGCCGGGATCGCCGTTGCTCACATAAGTAAAAAGCCGACTGTTAAACCAACAAAAGCAGAACCATCCAAAACAGCAGCTTCAAAGCCTGCTAAAAAATCATATGGCTTGCCAACAGGAATTTTAAAAGTTACAAAGCCTTTTACAAAGGGGACAGGCGTAAAAGCCATACAGGAAGCCCTAGCGGCGGTTTACTACTACTCCGATAAAGGCGCAAAAAGTAACGGCATTGATGGCTATTATGGTCCAAAAACAGCGAATGCGGTCAAGCGGTTCCGGCTTATGCAGGGGCTTGCTGCCGATGGCATCTATGGTCCTAAAACCAAAGTGGCTCTTAAAAAGGCATTGAAATAAGTAACAAAATGAAAAAAGACCTCACATCATAGGAGGTTCCTCTGTCATATTTTGACCAAATCTCCTAATGGTTATAACTTCTATATGTAAATAATCACTTTCCAATTCTACTTACATATATTATACAGAGCGCATGTCTTTCATTTCTCATGTTTTTCCCCATCTAGAGAAAATCTCCTCCTAGGGGGAGATTTTCTTTTTGTGTTTTTATCTTTTTTCTTGTGAAAGGGAAAAATTTATTTTAATATCTTACAAATACTTTTTTGAAAACTATATAAGAAAAAGAACATTATATACGTTATCAATAATAAAAATATTTTTATTGAACATCTTTTAATCTTAGTCTTTTTAATCATTTATGTAGAGAAACAGGAGCATATTCAGATTAGTTACATAGAGTGTTTAAGGGGTGATGTTAAAATGAGAAGATGTAAACATTGTGGAAAATTATGTACATCTCATTCAGGTTACACTAATCGGATAACTAACTCTTTTTCCCATACAAAAAACACCTCCAAATTGTTTTCAGATATGCTATACCCGATTTTCAATTTAAAGGTGTTTTTATTTGTCTCACTTTATGGGGTCAGTCCCACATTCTACAGGGTTTTTTCCTTTACCTCAAAACACGTGAGAATCAGGAACTCAAACATTTACGTTTACGTTAAGGTAATAAAGGTGTATAATAAATGATGAATTGATGAGCAGGAGGCACTGGCAATGGATTGGATGAAAATTGATCAAGTGGCGAAAAGAAGCGGACTGACGAAACGGACGATTCGTTTCTATGAAGAAATTGGTTTATTATCAGCACCAAAGCGGACAGAGGGCGGTGTCAGGCTGTACTCAGAGGACGACATGGAAGAACTAGAAAAAGTTATGCAGGCAAAAGAGGTACTCGGTTTTTCTTTACAAGAGCTTCAATCGTTTATGGAAATAGGGAAGCAGTTAGAGCTGAATAAAGAAGGCTACTTGCTGTCGCTTGATCCGAAGGAACGATTAGAAAAGCTGTTAGATATTGAGGCGCAGCTGACTGTGCAACATCAATTAATTACAAAAAAGCTTGAAACGATTCAATCCTTTAAAAAGGATCTTGAAACGATGAAAGATAGAGCGGCTCATGCGATTGAGCAACTACAAAAATAAACACCTCAGTGTGTTTATTTTATTTTGTCAACATTTGAAGGAAAGGTTCTGATGGAATGAAGGAAGAAGAAGTGTTAAAACAGCGTACAAGTCTACTTAGGCAGCCGAAGGCCGTCTGGGCTGTTGCCTTTGCATGTGTGATTTCATTTATGGGGATAGGACTTGTGGATCCAATTTTGCCGGCGATTGCATCACAATTAGATGCATCTCCAAGTCAGGTCTCTCTGTTGTTTACGAGCTACTTACTTGTGACCGGCTTTGTGATGTTTTTTACCGGCTTTCTCTCTAGTCGAATTGGTGCGAAATGGACATTATTAATCGGACTTATTTTTATTATTGTCTTTTCTGCTTTAGGTGGTACCTCTTCAACGATTAATGAATTAATCGGCTATAGAGGCGGATGGGGCATTGGGAATGCCTTATTCATTTCAACGGCTCTCTCTGTCATTGTCGGTGTGTCTGTTGGAGGAAGTGCGAAGGCCATTATTTTATACGAGGCCGCACTAGGTCTTGGGATTTCAGTTGGACCGCTGCTTGGCGGAGAGCTTGGGACGATCTCTTGGCGCGGACCATTCTTTGGTGTTGCGGTATTAATGCTTGTTGCTCTTTTAGCCATTACGTTTATGCTTCCGCCGATGCAAAAACCTCAGAAAAAGGTGAAATTATTTGAGGCTGTCGGGGCGTTAAAATATAAAGGGCTTTTAACGATGGCATCTGCCGCTTTCTTATACAATTTTGGTTTCTTTGTGCTTTTAGCGTATTCGCCATTTGTGCTTCATCTGGATGAGCATGGTCTTGGTTATGTCTTTTTTGGATGGGGGCTATTTTTGGCCGTCACATCTGTCTTCTTAGCGCCAGTCATTCATCGCAAGCTTGGAACATTGACTTCTCTTGTGGTACTTTTTGCTTCGTTTGCTGTGATTTTATTCGGTATTGGCATTTGGACTTCACATATTGTCGTCGTCATCTGCGGAATTGTCATTGCTGGGGGGATTCTTGGCATGATCAATACGGTGCTCACGACCGCTGTGATGGGATCAGCACCAGTTGAGCGTTCCATTGCTTCATCCTCTTACAGTGCTGTGCGGTTTATTGGGGGCGCGATTGCTCCTTGGATTGCCGGCGTACTTGCTGAATCTTATACAGCGAGCACCCCTTACTATGTTGGGGCGGCTGTCGTTCTGTTGGGCATGATTATCCTGCTAATTGGTCGTAAGCATCTTATCCATATTCAAGCAGGTCATTAAAAAAAAAAGCCTTATATCTTTTTCAGATATAAGGCTTTTTGCCGTTATAATACTTTTGTCGTCCAAGATTCGCAATTCCAAGTTTCAGTGGCTACATCTTGATAAAATTCAGGTTCGTGAGAGATCAATAAGACGCTCCCTTTGTATTCTTTCAATGCACGTTTTAGTTCTTCTTTCGCATCAACATCCAAGTGATTGGTCGGCTCATCGAGAACAAGTAGGTTGGTTTCTTCATTGATCAACTTACAAAGACGGACCTTTGCTTTTTCTCCACCGCTTAAAACAGACACGCGGCTTTCAATATGTTTTGTCGTTAATCCGCATTTAGCAAGGGCAGCTCTCACTTCATATTGCGTGTAAGAAGGGAAGGTGCTCCATACTTCTTCAATACAAGTGTTGCTGTTTTGTTCTTTTACTTCTTGCTCAAAGTAACCAATATGAAGGAATTCTCCGCGTTCCACCTCACCCGAAATCGGAGAAATTTCTCCAAGGAGACTTCGCAGCAATGTCGTTTTTCCAATCCCGTTAGCACCGTAAAGCGCAATTTTTTGCCCACGTTCCATTTTCAGATTCAATGGACGAGAGAGTGGTTCATCATAACCAATGACCAAATCTTTTGTTTCAAAAATCAATTTCCCAGAAGTCCGTGCCGCTTTAAAGTGGAATTCAGGCTTTGGTTTTTCTGCTGCGAGTTCAATCATATCCATCTTATCTAGTTTCTTTTGACGGGACATGGCCATATTTCTTGTGCTGACACGCGCTTTGTTTCTTGCCACAAAATCCTTTAATTCAGCGACTTCCTGTTGCTGCCTTTTGTAAGCTGCTTCAAGCTGGCTCTTTTTGACTTCGTACACTTGTTTAAATTGATCATAATCACCAACATAGCGCGTTAGCTCTTGATTTTCAACATGATAGATCAAGTTAATCACGCTGTTTAAAAACGGAATATCATGTGAAATGAGGATAAACGCATTTTCATATTCCTGTAAATAGCGCTTCAGCCACTCAATATGCTGCTCATCTAAATAGTTGGTCGGCTCATCGAGAAGGAGAATTTCTGGCTTCTCTAACAGCAATTTCGCAAGCAATACTTTTGTACGCTGTCCGCCGCTCAGCTCAGTCACATCACGGTCCAGCCCAAGATCGGTTAACCCAAGACCTCTCGCTATTTCTTCGACCTTGGAATCAATGATATAGAAATCATTGTTTGTGAGCGCATCTTGAATGACGCCCACTTCCTCTAACAGCTTTTCCAGCTCATCAGGATCGGCTTCACCCATTTTGCCGTAAATGTCATTCATCGCTGCTTCCATTGAAAATAAATAGTGGAATGCATCCTGAAGCACTTCGCGGATCGTTCGTCCCTTTTCTAGCACAGTGTGCTGATCCAGGTAACCGACACGGACATTTTTTGCCCATTCCACTTTTCCTGCATCTGGCTCCAGCTTGCCAGTAATAATATTCATAAACGTTGACTTTCCTTCACCGTTGGCGCCAATTAAACCAACATGCTCGCCTTTTAATAAACGGAAGGAGACTTCGTGAAAAATGGCTCTGTCGCCAAAGCCATGGCTTAAATCTTTAACAGATAATATCATTTTTTACACCTCAAATAGATTCAAAACGGCTAGTGCCTCTCATGATTATATCGAACTGTCCGTCTCGATAAAAGCATCAAAAGAAAAATTGCGTTTCAAAGCTGATTTTGAGATACTAAAGGATAGATTGAATGAGGATAAAGGAGATCGACATGATAGAAAATTGGGCATTTTTGAAAGAAGCAAAGCCATTTATTCAAGAGAACTTCCAATCGGCTGGCTTCGAAAAACCAACAGCTATACAAGAAAAAACAGCAGAATGGATTACGGAGAAGCGTGATGTGATCGCAGAATCGCCTACGGGAACGGGGAAGACACTGGCGTATGTGTTGCCGCTTTTAAATAAAATCGATGTGAATATCAAGCACCCACAAGTCTTAATCTTGGCACCATCAAGAGAGCTTGTGATGCAAATTTTTGATGTCGTGCAAGAGTTTAAACAAGGATCAGACATCAAAGCGGTCTCCTTGATTGGTGGAGCAAACATCAAAAAACAGCAAGAAAAACTAAAAAAACACCCGAACATCGTTGTCGCAACACCTGGGCGTGTACAAGAATTAATCAAAATGAAGAAACTGAAAATGCACGAAGTCAAAACAATCGTGCTAGATGAAGCAGATCAGCTTCTTGTGCCAGAGCATATGAAAACGATCCAAGCGATCATTAAATCCACACTAAAAGAAAGACAAATCCTTTGTTTTTCTGCGACCTTGAAAGACGAAACGGTTCAACTGATTAAAGAAATGACATCTGAACCAGAAGTATTGAAAATTGCTCGAAGTGAGGAAGAAGCGCAGAAAGTAGGACACTATTATCTGTTATGTGACCAGCGTGACAAAGTAAAACTACTGCAAAAGCTATCACGGCTTGAGGACATGCATGCGCTCGTTTTTGTGCGTGATATTACGAATCTAAGCATTTATGCAGAGAAATTAGCGTATCACCATGTCGACCTTGGTGTCCTTCATAGTGAAGCGAAAAAAGCAGAGCGAGCTATCATCTTAAAGGAATTTGAACAGCGTGAATTCCCGCTTCTTCTTGCAACAGATATCGCAGCAAGAGGGATCGATATTGACGATCTGCCTTACGTAATCCATGCCGACCTGCCAAACGAAGAAGGCTATATTCACCGTTCAGGCAGAACCGGTCGAGCAGGAAAAGAAGGAGCTGTCATCAGCCTCGTCACACCTCAAGAGCATACAACGCTCAAAAAAATGGCGAAAAAGCTACATCTTTCGCTTCAGGAAATTGTTTATAAGCAAGGCCAACTGCATCTTGCGCCGAAGCAAGCATAAAAAAGGACCCTGCCACATGGAGGGTCTCAGCGTGTAGACAAACCCTCGCATTCGGTGTCAGTCCTGCGTGCTGGTGCTCACGAATGTCAAATTCGCTCCGCGCCAGTACTCGTCCTTCCTATACTGCAAAGGTTTTCTATCACGCTGAAAAAGAGACAAAGGGCTAAAATCAAGATCATTTTAGCCCTTTGTCAACAATCTAAGGACCCTACCACATGGAGGGTCCTTTCTTTTTATGAAATTTTGACAAGCTGTTTTCCGACATTTTCTCCTTTGAATAGTCCAATGAATGCATCCGGAATGTTGTCAAAGCCTTCAATGATTGTTTCTTTATAAGTCAGTTTGTCTTCTTTTACCCATTGTGCGAGGTCTCTTGCTGCTTCTTCAAAACGATCTGAGTAGTTGGCAACAATGAAGCCTTGCATCAATGCACTTGTTTTAATAAGTTTTGTTTGCACACGCGGTCCAATGTCCTCGCTTGCGCTAATGTTATAAGACGAAATCGCGCCGCACACCGGAATACGTGCAAAGCGGTTCAAATGATTCATCACGGCATCAGATATTTCGCCGCCTACATTGTCAAAATACACATCGACGCCGTTAGGGCACGCCTTTGCAATGGCATCATCTAAATCATTTGTTGTTTTATAATTAATTGTTTCATCAAAGCCCAGCTCTTTTAAATAAGCCAGCTTATCATCAGATCCCGCAATCCCAACGACGTGAGCGCCTTTGATCTTAGCAATTTGTCCCACAACGGAACCAACAGCACCTGCGGCCCCAGAAATGACAACAGTCTCGCCTTCTTTTGGCTGACCAATCGCAAGAAGACCGAAATAAGCGGTTTGCCCTGGCATGCCTAAAATGCCTAAATAATAGGACAACGGCGCAATAGATGGATCAATTTTTGTGAGAGAATCAGCTTTGGCCGTGGAATATTCTTGCCAGCCAAGGAATCCAAGTACAAAATCACCTTTTTCAAATTGAGGCGATTTGGATTCAACGACTTCTCCGACAACACCGCCCTGAATCACTTCATTTAGCTTGAATGGAGGTGTATAGGATTTTGTATCCTGCATCCGTCCTCTCATATAAGGATCTACAGAAACATATTTCGTTTGAATCAAGACTTCACCATCTTGCGGCACAGGTATATCGACTGTTTCAAAATGAAAAACATCTTTTGTAGGTAATCCTTGTGGACGTTTGGCTAATTGAATTTGCTTTTGTTGACTCATGTCAAATCCTCCCTTTCACTTGCAGCCTAGATTTACATTAACATGATGCTTCTTTTCATTCAAAACATACGGTCTATTTCAAACACATACAAAAAAGCAGCCACCATCTTATAGATGAGGACTACTTTTTTGGAAGTCAACAGAGAGGAGCGGCGGCAGACAGCCAAACAGCTGATACACGTCCGCATCACGTTCTTTTAACAAATATTCGTTCGCATTTTGCATGGAGGCTTTCATCATATCGCGCGTCACAAAAGGATAAAGGATATTCAAGTATGAGGACAACAGGTCTTGTGGATCTTGTTCAATCGACTCGATATCTCCAATGTTAATAATGATGGAAAAGAGATAATCAATGGAGATGCGAAAGTGCTGTTCAGCAAACAATGTAAGCGGCTCTGCTTTTGCTTCTTCAGGATTCCATTTTTGAAAAAGCTGTTTCACCAAATCACTGACAACCCAAGCATTAAACTGCTGCTCCGCTGAAAAGTAATACATCAGCTCTACCTCATTTCTAGCCTCCAGTACAAGAATTGTACAATAAAACAGCAGGGATGAACATAATATTTCAGAAAATTTAGTCATTTTTACAGGCTTTTTGTCAAAAATAAGTCAATAGGCATGGTTAGTACACAATGTAATATGGATGTGCTCAAAGAAGGTTTAATGATAAAAGTGACGGGTAAAAGATTCGTAAGACGCTAAAGGAGGAATATAAAATGAAACCTGTTGTAAGAGAGTATTCAAATGATGAAACACTTCAAAGAGATGTAGAGCAATTAAAATCACTCGGTGTTGCAAGAGAGGACATTTATGTTCTGTCCCATGACGATGATCGTACAGAGCGTATTGCTGAAAATGCAGATGCCAATACGATAGGTCCAAGAGAAGTTGGCCTGAAACATGCTGTTGGGAATATCTTTAGTAAAAAGGGCGATGAGCTCCGAAATAAAATCCATGAAATTGGTTTCTCTAAAGAAGAAGCTGAGAAATTTGAAGAACATTTAGATGAAGGGAAAGTCCTTCTCTTTGTGACAGACCATGAAAAAGTGAAAACTTGGGCATAAACGCCAACTGAGAAAAAGCCTCTTACTTTCGTAAGGGGCTTTTTTTCATGCCCCCATCTTTGAAGGAGAGGTCACAACTTTTTTACTATATTTAGAAAAAACAGCAGATTGGAATAAATAGTAAAACATCTAATTGAAAATGCAGGTATACCAAAGGATATGATAGAGAATGTGAAAAAATAGTCAAAATATCACAAAAATCTATTCGGGAAATAATCAATGTATCTTTCGAATTTGTTTCAAAATGTAATAAAAACATTGTGTATTTTAGAGGATAAATATCTTAGATCTAAAGATTTATGTTGTGTTTTTATGTAGAAATAAGGGTTTTGAGGTCAAAAAGCCACGAAAAATACATGTATTTTCAATTAGAAAATTCATTTTAAAGTTTAGGAAATATATTGTTGACAAAATAATCTAAAAACAATATATTTGGCTTATTCCAGTCATTATGGAAGTAGTTGTTAAAATACTGATGGACTATTCGAGGCTTATTCTAGTGAGAGGTGGTGCATAAAACCAAGTCATTAGCGCTTTTAAGAGAAAAGTCTTGCTCGGAATATTTCTACTAAAACACAAGAAAACGGTCTTTTACTTGAAAAAGATATAGTAGCCGTTCTAAACAGTAGATTGAGCTTTCTACTATGATCACTTTGCAAGAGATATATAAAAGCCATTATGTTTTTGTACAGAAGAGAAAGCGGTTTCAATAAAGTCTGTGAGTTGATCGAGCGTTAAAGGAGGTGAACTCATATGAAAAAAAGAGAGAACAAGCTGATGCGCTGCAGCAATCCAATGGCTGCATATGAGGATGAATGTTGAAAAAGAAGAGTGAACATGTGGGATGCTTCTCTTCTTTTTCAGAAAACAGATTTTTCTAAAAAATCCATCTTTTATTTTAACATAAGGTTTTTGGCTTGAAAATGACCTTTACCTGAAAAGTCGATTTTAAAAAGAAGGAGGTCCTGTGATGAAAAAGGCTTTATACCATAAAGACAGTGGGTTGTATCTAGAAAAAATGCGTATGGCATTTCAAGAACATTATGAGAAAAGAACAGATATGTGGTCTACTGATCCATCTTTAACAGATGCAGCTGTAATGTCATTAAAAGCTTGGCGTTCAAGGGAAAAGAATGAACTTGCTTCTGTACTCGATATCGGATGCGGGAACGGCCGAGCACTTGAACATTTAAGCGGACTTTCCGAATATGTCGGGATCGACCTGTATGAGCATGAGGATTGGGAAGGATTACAGAAAAAAGAAACGGTCCCTGTCCATTTTGTTCATCAAGATTTTATGTCATGGTCGATGGAGCAGGGGCGAGAAATGCAGTTTGATTTAATTTTAGATCATGGCTGCTTTCATCACCAGCATCCTGATGATCATGAGCGTTATTTAAAACAGGTGTCCTCTTTGCTTCAAGAAGGCGGAGTCTTCTCACTTGTTGTATGGGGAGAAGAG
The DNA here is from genome assembly GCF_009937765.1 of Bacillus pumilus. Classification (NCBI taxonomy): domain Bacteria; kingdom Bacillati; phylum Bacillota; class Bacilli; order Caryophanales; family Bacillaceae; genus Bacillus; species Bacillus pumilus. The sequence continues at coordinate 3,715,871 of NZ_CP047089.1, forward strand.
TGGAAAACAGGGTTAATCGGAGAAGATGGCCGTTTCCACTTTTCATTTTCAGATTCTCAGCTCGGAGAAAGAATTTGTTCATCAGGTCTAGAGCTTGTATCGATTACACCATTAAAAGCAAAAGCTGGCATAAGCCAGCACCATGTCATTGCCGTCAAAATCTAGTACAAAGGTGAACGATCAAACGAAGCAGAGGTGTTCATTGTAAGAAAGAGCATATGCGCATCATGGAAGAGCAAGGCGTGATGAACCAAGATTTCTGCTCCTTTGTACTGGAAAAGACCTAGATTGAACTATCGCTAGAATAGGTGGAAGCAAGGTCTGAACGATGAGAGAAAACGCATATCCAAGTTCTTTTAAGCCATGAGTGCTGACACATATTCATCACTCCATCACTGCGCTACCTGAGTCGATTTGGGTGCAGCGATGATTAGGGGGGAGACAAATGAATAAATTTGTAGATGAATTACAATCAATGATTCATCATTTTACCTTTCAAGAAAAAAACTATTTGCTCGTGGGGCCAGTGAATCTGCCAATCTCCATTCAACATGAAGAAGTGCCATTTAAATGGTATGCCTTCGCACCAGTTGAAGGGGAGACAAAACCAACGATCGAATCTATTGTCAAAATGAGTACCGCGCAGCAAACCTTTTCGTCTTGTCTCTTATTTGGCGACTTTGAAAATGAAATGCCGCCGCTTGTGCGAATTCATAGTGTTTGCCAAACAGGGGATGTGTTTGGGTCATTGAAATGTGACTGCGGTCCACAGCTTGCGTTATCGCTGAAGAAAATCACTGATTACGGAAAAGGCATGCTTGTCTATATGGCCAATCAAGAAGGGCGGTCAATTGGGCTGATGGCGAAAGCATTGACGTATAAATTACAGGAAATGCAGCTGGATACGTTTGAAGCCAACCGCCTGATTGGATGCGGAGATGACGACCGGCATTACGAAGAGGCAGCGGCTGTTCTGCACTATTTAAACAAAGGGAAACCAATGCATCTCCTAACGAACAATCCAGATAAAGTCGACTCTATTGCTGCCTACGGCCTGCCTGTTTTGCGGTTTGATCATACCGTCGAAGCCTCTCTCTATAATGAAGCCTATTTAAAAGCAAAAGCTGCCTCAGGGCATATGGTCGATGAGAAAAAATTAATTAATCAGTAGATGAGTTTACTTTAAAGAAGGCGGGAGAAAAGCGTGAAACCTGAAATCAATTGGATTCAAATCCCAAGCGGCTATGCAACAATCGGAAGTAATGAAGAAGATATGAAAAAGGCATCAGAATTTTGGAAGGACAAGCTTCTCAATCCAACTTACGGACGTGAGAAAAAATTTCAAAAATGGCTGTACAAAGAATTTCCATCCTATCAGCCGTATATCAATGAATTTTTCATTTCAGATACGGTTGTCACCAATGAATGGTATCAAAGCTATTGTGATGAAACAGGCCAATCGTACCCGGAGAGCTTAACGAATCAAGAACTCGGTGGAGGGAAAGATCATCCGGCGTGGGGCATGGAGATCGAGGAAGCCTTCTCATTCTGTCAGTGGCTGAGCGGTAAACTCGGGATAGACGTGTCGATTCCTACGGAAGAAGAATGGGAATATGCTGCACGGGGTAATACGAGAAATCAATATCCTTGGGGAGATGAGTTTGACCCTTCTTACTGTAATACGTACGAATCAAATATCGAAAAAACGACGCCTGTTCGCCATTACGAAAAGGGAAGATCCTTATTCGGACTTTATGATATGGGGGGCAACATCGAGGAATGGGTCAACACCAAATATCATGTGTACGAAGGCGGCATTGAGGTTGTAGATGATTTAACGGAGACGCTAGGCAGTGATTACTACATTTTAAAAGGCGGCTCCTTTGCAAGAGGCGGGGATTTATGCAGAGTCGCCAGAAGACATGGGAAGCATCCAGACCCCGTTTTTCGATTTACTGGCTTTCGTGTAATGACTCGTCAAAAACAACATATAAAGGTGGGAGTGTAAAACTATGCATAGAGGACCAATTACATCTGTTTTATCAACTCAGCAGGATCAAATTGTTTACACTGGCGGCTATGACCGCTGTATATATCAGTGGAACCGAGCGACAGGAGAAGGGACGTTTATTGGAAGTCACGAGCATATCATTAACTCTTTGTCTCTTTCTGAAAATGGAAAGTACTTAGCTAGTGCTTCGTCAGACTACACCATTCAATTGTATGATACAGGCACACATACCCACATTCGCACCTTGTTTGGTCATGCTGATGATGTAGAAGCCGTTGCTTTTGCGAAGCAGGATACGTTGCTAGTCTCGGTGTCCAGAGATAGAAGATGCTTAGTCTGGGATATCGAAACAGGAGCCATCCTAAGAGAATTCCATGGACATAGCAAAGATGTATTAGCGGTATGGATACATGGCGATAAAGCTTATACAACAGGTGATGACGGCTATGTTCTTGTGTGGCTGTATGATACAGGAGAAATTGTAGGGGAAATTGGTCCGTTTGATTATGAGCTTGACACAATCAGCGGCAGCAATCAAAAAGAAGTGTTCGCTCTTGGCAGAGACGATGGCACCGTCATTATTTATGATGCGGTGACGTTACAGGAGAAAAAAATCATCAAAGCTCATTTACAGGGCGTCAAACGGGTGAACTTTTCTCCAAGCGGCAATTACTTGCTGACAGCGGGATATGACCATTTAATTAAGCTGTGGAATTACGAAACAGGGGATTTAGTCGATACGCTTCTACCTCATAAATATCAGTGGGAGCGCTCGCTTGTCTGGACGGAAGATGAGAAATCCATCCTAGGAGCCAGCTTTGGAAAAACGTATTGTGAATGGTCTATTGAAAAAGGAAAAGTGGTATCAGATGAGATTGAAATGGCGACACCATCTATTAATGATATTGCGCTGACTGATGCGGGAGATATCATCACAGCATCGGATGATGGAAAATTTAGAAAGAACGGGATTGAAATTGCTAAATCGACAGGCGTTTTAACAAATGGAGTGGCTGTCGCACGAGATGGAAGCTATTATGCGTGGGGAGATCATGCAAGTCAGTTGCATATTGTTCATGAATCATTAAAGCAAATGGTTTCATTTGATCTCAATACAGGACCGGTCAACAGTGTGTATTTTCATGAGGAGGACCGGCAATTTTATATTGGAACTTACGGCGGTTATGTGCATGTTATTTCGACAGAGCATTTAAAGGAAATGGGCCGATCCAAAGCACACGATTGTGCTGTGAAGGCATTAAAAGTAGAAGGAGATCATATCATCACAGCTGCGGTAGAAGGAACCATCTGTCTTTTAGATAAGAAGAGCTTGTCTTTAAAAGCGAAATATATCGGGGCGACAGAGCTGTTAAATGACGTATTCATTGATAGTAAAAGAGACCGTATTGCCATTGTCAGCCGTGACAAGAATGTGAGATTGTTTGATTTGCATACAGGGAGAATTTTAGACCAGCATAATGAACATCAGTATTCGATTAAATCGGTCTCTGTCACAGACTCTGGTTATATTGTGAGCGGAGATTATTGGGGCTATGTCGTAGTGTGGAATCCAGAGCTTGGGTTCAATACCGGTCCAATTAGAATTGCCAAGAATGGGATAAGTGCCATTAGACAATTAGGCAATGATGTATACGCAAGTTCCTATGATGGTGGAATTTATCATATTCGAGAAGATGGCACGTATACCGAAGTACTGCGCTTATTTGAACAATTTCCAAAAGAAGTAATCTCTCATTAAGAAAAAGAATGTAAGCGGGGGATTCTCATGATAAGTGTTTGCAAGGAACATATGAAAAAAGGCCTGACGGTACTCAATTGCCCGCATGTGCTCCTCATTAATAAATATGAATGTCGCAAATGCTGTTTTTGTAAACAACGAGCATCATATAAACTTTTTTATTCCTTGCCTTACTATGATCGATCTGAAAAGAAACGGATGGAAAAAATATGAGAATAGAACTCCTTCATTTCTTGAAGGAGTTCTTTCCCTTGAAAGAGAAGAAAGGAGACTCACATGAAAGACGATGTGTTTTATATGGAACTGGCGATTGCCAACGCAAAGGCAATGAAAGGACAAACCTCTCCAAACCCGCTTGTCGGTGCAGTCATTGTACAGCAAGGTGAAATTGTTGGAATGGGTGCGCACATGAAGGCGGGCGAACCTCATGCTGAAATTCATGCACTGCAAATGGCAAGAGAGAAGGCGAAGGGAGCTCATCTGTATGTGACGCTTGAACCTTGTTCACATTATGGGAAAACGGGTCCTTGCACAGAAGCGATTATCAAAAGTGGTGTGAAACGAGTAGTCATTGCGACGCAAGACCCGAATCCGCTTGTAGCAGGCAAGGGAATGACCATGTTGAAACAAGCTGGGATCGAAGTAGATGAAGGAATATGTAAACAGGAGGCAGACCGCTTAAACGTGCCTTTTTTTCATTTCATTCAATCAGACTTTCCCTACGTCATCTTAAAATCAGCCATTTCATTAGACGGTAAAATTGCCACAGCTGATCTTGAAAGCAAATGGATCACAGGAACAGAGGCGAGAAAAGAAGTGCAGCAATTACGCCAAGAAGCAGATGCTGTGATAACTGGTGTCGAAACGATTATTCAAGATGATGCAGGTCTTATTGTGAAAGATTCAAACATGACCCAGCCCATTCGCGTTATTTTAGATTCCACATTAAGGATTCCACTTCATGCGAAATGTTTAACAGATCGTAGGGCGGAAACCATTATTTGTATCTCGCGCATGTATGATCAAAAAAAGTATGAACTGCTGATAGAAAAAGGGCATCAAGTCTATATCACAAGCGGAGAGGAGCGGACAGATATTCACGACGTGTTAAGAATGCTGAAGGAACGTTCTGTCATGTCAGTTCTTGTAGAGGCTGGAGGTAGTGTGAGTGCGTCATTTTTAGAAGCATCCCTTGTGAACGAAGCTGTTATCTATATGGCACCTTTATTAATTGGAGGCAAGAATGCACCTACTTTTTTTGAAGGAGATGGGGTGAAAAAACTAAAAGAGGCGATCCGTCCCGCAGATGTTGAATATAGTATGGTAGGAAAAGATTTTAAAATGATGATGACATTTTAACGATGGAGAGAGGGCCTTGCACTTAAAATGCAAGACCTTTCAAATTTTTTTTATAAAAATAAAATTGTACATACACCTTTATCGATCACGATGAATACGATGGATGGGGGTGATTCTATGAGAAGATGTAAACAATGTGGAAAGACATATCCAACTCATTCGACCGACCACTACCAAAAAGGAAGCTGGTATGATGGATATAAGGATGATGGCTGGGAATGTGATAGTTGTAAGAATGGAAGACCAAGTAAGCAAGGAAAACCAGTGAAAAATCCTTGTTGCGGAAAAGATCCTTGTATTTGTGTGATTCAAGGTCCGCCAGGCGGGAGAGGAAGAAGAGGCCCAGCAGGTCCGGCGGGTGCAGTAGGTCCAGCGGGTCCAGCAGGTCCAGCAGGTCCAGCAGGCCCAACAGGCCCGGCAGGAGCAACCGGTGCCACCGGCGTAGGTTTAACTGGTATTGTGGCATTTGATCCAGCGATAGCACCTACGTATCAAGTAGGTCAAGTCGTTACATTCGAAGGAAGTACGTATGTAGTGAATACAGCGTCGCCTACAGGTACGCCAGGTACGTCACCAGATTATACATTGTTAGCATCTGCTGGTGAAACTGGTGCAACCGGCGCCACAGGAGCAACCGGTGTAACGGGTGATACGGGAGCAACAGGTATTACGGGAGCTACTGGTCTAGGTTTAACCGGTGTTGTTCCATTCGATCCAGCAGTGGCTCCAACGTATCCAGTAGGCCAAGTGGTTACGTATCCAACAGGTCAATTGATGAACTATGAAAGAGGAAACTCCCTCGTTGATACAGGAGTGCCAACATCAACGTATCTTGTCAACTCAGCACCGCCAACGGGCACACCGGATACGTCACCAGATTATACATTGTTAGCAGCTGCTGGTGAAACTGGTGCAACCGGCGCAACAGGCGATACAGGTGCGACCGGAGTCACAGGAGCAACCGGAGTAGGTTTAGACGGAGTCACAGTGTTTGATCCAGCGGTAGCTCCAACGTATCCAGTAGGTCAAGTGGTGACATATGAAGGTGGAACTTATGTTGTGAATACAGCACCACCAACAGGTACACCAGATACGTCACCAGATTATACGTTATTTCAAGTATTTCTCTCCACATCTTTTCTATGCTTTTCTCAATTTCATTTGTCGGTGCCACATACTCCTCTACTGATTGTATTTCCGGTAAAGGTAAGGCCTTTCGGTCCAACTTCCCATTTGAAGTAAGAGGTATTTTTTCCATTTCAATGATATGAGTTGGCACCATATAATGGGGAAGCCTTTCCAGAAAGTATTTCTTCCAATTAATCGTATTCTTATTAATATCCTTATGAAGTGTAATATAAGCAATTAAATTCATATCTCCTACTATGTTAATCACAGCTTCTTTTACATACGAATGTTGCAATATTAAATTTTCTATTTCTTCTATTTCAACTCTATAGCCTCGAATTTTCACTTGATTATCAATACGACCTAGAAACTCAACATTACCATCAGGTAAAAAACAGCCTAAATCTCCTGTTTTATATAAACGCGTTTTAGAATCATCAAACAAGTTTGGAATAAAATGTTTATCTGTTAACTCACTAGAATTTATATAACCTTGAGCTACTCCTCTTCCCCCTATATAAATTTCTCCTTGTATACCTCGTGGAACAGGTTTTAAATTAGAATCTAATATATATATTTGTGTATCATTTATAGGTTGTCCAATTGGTACTTTCTTTAAATTTAAAATGGAGTAATCAATTAAAAAATAAGTAGCAAAAATAGTTGTTTCTGTTGGCCCATATACATGAATTAAACGGTTTTCACCTAGTACTTTAACAGCTTTTATTACGTGCTTAATAGATGCTTTTTCTCCTCCGAACAATATATTTTTAAGGTTTTTTAAACAAGTAATGTTTAAATCTACTATTTTATTGAATAGAGCTGTTGTGATAAAAGTAATTGTAATACCTTTATTTACGATCAATTCTGATAAATAAGAAATGTTTAATAATTTATCCTCTTGAACAACTACTAGTTCTCCCCCATTTAATAAACTCGAATAAATGTCGAATGAAGAACCATCAAATGTACAATTTGACAATTGCAGAATTTTGTCCATTTCATTAATTTCTACATAATTGCTATTATAAACACGGCTAATTATATTTTGATGTGTAGTTAAAATACCTTTCGGCTTACCCGTCGATCCTGAAGTGAACATGACATACGCCAATTCATTACCGAAAATAGGTAACTGTAAATTTAATTCATTTTCTTTTTTAATATCCTCTGTATATTCATCTATATCGATTATAGTTAATTCTTTAGTATCAAGAGTTAGATCATCTTTAGTAATAAATATAGAAATTTTCGAATCTCTAACTAATTGAATTAAACGTTGTTGAGGATATGATGTGTCTACTGGTACATAGGCTGCTCCTATCTTAAGGATGGCTAGCATTCCTATATATAAATCAAAACTCCTTAACATTGAAATTCCGACTAAGTCTCCTTGACCCACACCATTATTCAAAAGAAATCGTGCAAGTTGATTAGCTCGTTTATTTAACTCATCATAAGTAAGACTCTGATCCTCAATTCTTATTGCAATTTTATTAGGAAATCTTTTAACTTGTTCTTCAAAGATTTCATGGACGCATTTATTGGTAAATTCATGATTTTTTATTTCAGAAATAGTATTTTGGGAAATTAATTCTATCTCACCAATTAATAAATTGGGATCCGATATTATCTGACTAGTTATAAACTTTATCTGATTTAAAATATCATCAATAAACTGCTCTTGATACTTTTCTCCATTAAAAATAATTTTTATTTCAAATTCATTACCAGGCAAAATCAAAATATTGAAATTATAATTGCTTTTTTCATAAACTTCAATATTTGAAACTTTAAAACCTAAGTCTTTTTGCCTGTTAAATATATTTAAATCTAAGGGATAATTTTCAAAAACAAAAATGTGATCAAAGAGTTGTCTACTCTCTAAACAATTTTGGATATCTACTATAGGAGTATAATTATATTTCTCTGAATCTAATACTCTTTTTTGAACTTCTCTCACCAAATTTTTAAAAGTTCCTTCTTGAGTTTGAATTCTAACAGGCACAGTATTTATAAATAAGCCAACCATTTTTTCTATACCACTGATTTCAGGTGATCTCCCTGAAACTACAGATCCGAAAGTCACGTCATTTGTACCATTATATCTTTGCAATAAAATACCCCATATACATTGTAGAACTGTATTTAAGGTTGCTTTTAGATCTCCAGCTAATAATTTTAAATTTCGTGTTAACTCTTCACTAAAAATGATGCTTTTCTCGGATCTTATATAAGTATGATTTTCACTTAATGAATTTTGGGCTGGTATTTGCGTATGTTGCTCAATTCCTCTTAAGTAATCTCTCCAATAATCTATAGATTCTTTATGATCTAAATTTTCTAGCCACTTAATATATTTACTATATGGGGTTGTATTATCAACATTTATTTTTTTGTTTTGAATGCTACATTTGTACATTTCAAATAAATCATTTAGGATAATTCCAAAACACCAGCCATCCATTATAATATGGTGATGACTTAGAATTAATTTAAATTTTTTCGAATCAATTTTTAAAATACTTAATCTAATCAAAGCGTCCGTTGAAAGATCAAATCCTCGCAAACGATCCTTTTCTTTAAAATCTTCTAAATATTTAACCTTTTGCTCTTTGTCCAGTTTAGAAATATCTTTATATTCTATTATATTTTTCTTATTAACCCATACAATTTGAACCGGTTTACGTAGATTGTTATAGAGAAAGTTAGTTCGTAAAACAACGTATTTTTTAATCAATCCATCAAAAGCATTCTGTATATCACTTAACGATATACCTCCTTCCAATGTCAAAGTCGTTTGTTCACAATAAAAATCTTTTTCATTAGACTCTAAATTATGATATAACATCCCTTTCTGCAAAGGTGAAAGTTCGTATATATCCTCTATATCTCTGTTATCAATCACAGCTCATCACTTCCTATAAAGTTTAAACTTCTAATTTATTGATCTCATTTAAAATTTCTTCTAGTTCAGTTGTTGACAATTTTGCACTAAAATCACTTGGAGTCGCTTCCGTTTGTTTTTTCTGGCTACAGTGTTCAATTATTTCTATTAATTGGTTTTTAAATTTTCTCAAGAGTTCTTCCATTTCCATTGTAGAATAGAAATTTTTATTAAAAATATAACTGATTTGCAGTTTATTATTGATAATTAACGCATTTATTTCTAATAGATGATCAACGACTGATAAGGGACTCATAGAATTTCCCAATGGAATAGGAGCTTCATCAAAACCATAAACATTTTGCTGATCAAATATTCCCATGTAATTAAAGATTATTTCTGGATTTACTTTAAAATCAATATTCATTTTTAATGATGGTAGTGTTAAATATTTTAGAATTCCATAACCTACTCCTTTATTAGGTATACTATTCAATGTTTCTTTAACATATTTTAAAACATCTGCTAAATCTACAGAGTTTAGTTTGAAAACACATGGATATAGCGAGGTGAACCATCCTATAGTGCGATTTAAACTATCCCCATCAATAACCGCTTCTCTTCCATGCCCCTCTAAAGTTAACGCAATATCCTTACTGTTTTTCCAATCTTTTAATATTAAAACTAAAGCAGTTATCAAAATCTGATTTAATTCGGTCCCATAGGCATTATGAACATCTTTTAGTAGAAGAGATGTGTTATATTCGTCAAATTCAATTCCAACTTTTTCATATTCTTTCAAATGAAATTTTCGATTCGCGTTTCTATTGTCTAAAAACAAGGACATTTCTTTTTCAATATTTGTCCAATAACTTAATTCCTTTATCAGTTCATTGCTATTAGCATATTTCTGTAGTTTCTCACTCCAAGTCTTATAAGATAGCATTTTTTTAGGTAATTTAATGGTACAAGAACTATTTATAGATAGTCGATTATATATTGTATTTAAATCTTCAATTAAAATTCTCCAAGAAACACCATCTATAATTATGTGATGAATAATAATTAATAAGTAACTTTCAGATTTAGTGTTAAATATAGTAACATTTATTAATGGTCCTTTTTCAAGGTTCAATTCGCTTTGTAACTGGTTAACCCCATTTTTTATTTTTAACATTATATTTTCACTCAATGTTAAATCAACAGTGTTTAATTTGAAGTGCTTCTTACTAGTATCTTGTATAATTAATTCCTTTTCTTTTGTAACTTTCATTCTTAATACGTCATGATGTTTTACTAACTGTTCAAAAGTTTGCTCAACAAGACTAGGTATCCAACCTTCTTTACTTGTTAGTAACATTGTTTGATTCCAATGATGTGGCTCATCCATATCTTTCTCAAAAAACCATTCATGGATAGGTGGTCTGGGGACTTTACCTACTACTTCATGGTTTTCTTCAGTAGGATTTTCTATTTTTTGAAGTTTCGCACTGATTTTAAATATTGTTTGGTTTTCAAATACATCCTTTACAGAGAGTTTATAATTATTTTGATAAAGCCTCGATATTACTTGCATTGCTTTTATTGAATCTCCACCCAAATCGATAAAATTATCATGTATTCCTATGTTCCTAACCATTAATACTTCTTCCCAAATTTGAACCAACATTCTTTCAATCGGAGAAATAGACTTATTTTCTGGCTTTCTCTCTTTAACACCTCTATTTATCTCTAGTAAAGCCGCCTTATCCACTTTACCATTTTTTGTAAGTGGCATCTGTTTCACTTCTGTAAGACTAGTGGGAACCATATAGTTTGGTAAGTGATTATGCAAATAATTACGTAATCGCTCACTAGTGATTTTTTCATTAGGAACAAAATATGCTGATAATATCATACGGTCTTTTTGAATTTCATCAGCAATAACTACAACTTCTTTAACTAAATTTTTGGCTAACATAAAATTTTCAATTTCTTCAGGCTCTATACGATATCCTCGTATCTTGACTTGTTTGTCTATTCTTCCTAAATAATCTATGTCACCATTCGGAAGCCATCGAGCCAGATCGCCTGTTTTATACATTTTTTCTCCTGGAATGAATGGATTTTGTATAAATTTTTCTTCTGTCAGTTCTGGTAAATTCCAGTAACCACGTGCTAACCCTTCTCCTCCAATACATAGTTCGCCAGGTACACCTATAGGTTGTAAGTTGTAGTTTTTATCGACAATATATATTTTTTTATTTGGTAGAGGTCTTCCAATTGGTGGCTTTTCCATATCTGACCTGCATGTTGCAACTGTAGAACCGACAGTAGCTTCGGTTGGCCCATATGCATTAATAAATGTTCTATTTTCCCCCCATTTTTTTATTAGATCAGGCGTACACATTTCTCCTGCTGTAATAATAGTTTTAAGAGCAGGTAAATCTTTATGTGGAAGAACCCTTAACATTGACGGAGGAAAAACAATAGACTCGATTTTCTTTTCTTCTATCCACTTTGTAAATTCATTTCCCGAAAGGACAAGTTCATTAGATACTATATAAAGAGTAGCCCCACTTAAAAGAGTAGGGAAAATTTCACCTACTGCGGCATCAAAACTAAAAGAAGAAAATTGTAATACATGGCTTCCTGCTAAAATTCCATAAATTCTACCCACCAAACAAAAATTTGTTACACTTTTATGCTCAACCATAACACCCTTAGGTTTTCCTGTGGTTCCAGAAGTATAGATAAGATAGGCTAAATCTGTGGACTCATTAATCTCTTCGAGATTCGTCCTAGGATTCTCTTTTAATGTTAAATCATCAATTTTCACAATTTCGCCAGAAAATGTTTCCGGGACGCTTATATTCCCATGGGTCAATACATATTTCGCACCACTATCCTGAAGCATATACTCAATTCGTTCACTTGGATAAGTAGGATCGAGAGGTAAATAAGCTCCACCTGCTTTTAGTACACCTAATACTCCCACAATCATCTCAACTGATCGTTCTGTCATAATGCCAATAAAATCTTCTCGTTTTACTCCTTTTTCTCTTAACTTATGGGCTAGTTGATTCGCTTTCTCGTTTAACTCTTGATAAGTTAATTCATTTTCTTCAAATACAACAGCTTTTGTTTCAGGAGATTTCTTAACTTGTTCTTCAAATTGAAACTGAAGTGTTTTATCACGTGAATAATCTACTTCATATTGATTAAATTTATTTAAAATTTTATGCTCATCATCGTCAGTTATCATTTTAATATTGGATAGTTGTATATTAGGATTAGACGTAACTTTCAAAAGAATATGTTTAAAATGAACAAACATGTTTTCTATAGTACTTCTTTTAAACAGATCTGTATTATATTCCACACTTATTTGTAATGTTTCACTCTCAACAACTTCCCAAGTCATATCAAACACAGCTTTATTTAGCTCAAAGTCATATTGTTTAAATGAAAGGTCTTGTATTTCAAAGTTTTCAATATCTATATTTTGTAATGTAAACATAGTATCAAATATAGGATTTCTACTAATATCTCTAGGAATAGAAAGTTTATTTATCAATTCCTCAAGAGAATAATCACCATGTTGATAAATTTCCAGAAATTGATTTTTAAATTGAATTAATAGATTATCAAAAGTTTGTTCTTGAGAAAGTTTAGAGCGAATAGGTAAAGTATTTACAAACATCCCCAACAGAGATTCAAAGTCTCTATTATAACGTCCCATCAAAGTCGTTCCAACAATAATATCCTCTTGTTCGGAATATTTAGACAACAAAACGTTATAAACAGCAAAAAGTAGCATAAATAATGTAACATTTCTACTTTTAACAAATAATTTCAAATCATTTGTCATCTCTTTGCTTATTTTAAAAATTAGCTTTCTTCCTTTAAATTGTTGTATTGGTGGTCTATGATAATCTGTAGGAAGTTTTAAGATGTGTAATTCATCTGAAAATTGCTGTAACCAAAATTCCTCCTTTTTTCTCCAATCAGTTTGATTTATTTTTAATTCGTTTTCCCAAACAGAATAATCCTTATATTGTAATTTTGGAGAAGGAATATCTTTTCCTTGATATAATAGAGATAATTCTTTTATAAGAATATTCTTAGACATTCCATCCATAATGATATGATGCATATCTAAAAGTAAGATGTGCTCATTGTCATTCAATTCAATTACACAGCCTCTTATTTGAGAAGCTTTTTCTAAAGTAAATGGCTTTATAAAATTACGAATTAGATTTAATGCTTGTTCTTCATTCTCACATTTTAGAGACAACCATTCAAAATCACCTTTAGAATGAATCTTTTGTACTAATTTATCGTTGTGCAGATGAAACGAAGTACGTAATATTTCATGTTTTTCAATAAGTTTAGTTAATGAACTTTCTAATAATTGTCCATTCAATTTACCATTAATTTTAAATATTAATGGTAAATTATAAGCGCACCCCACTCCTGGAAGTTGTTGTATTATATATAATCTCTTTTGTATAGTAGAAGCAGGATATAAACCTTGTTCCTCTACTTTTTTAATTGGTTGAAAAGAGGTATTCTCCATCTTACATATAACCCTAGCAAGGTCTTTTAAGGTAGGATAATCGAAAATTTCCTTTAAAGTGACGTTAACATTTAATACTTGTGAGATGCGAGATCTAAGTAATACGGCAGTTAAAGAATTCCCACCCATTGATATAAAGTTGTCATAAATACCAATTTTCCCAACAGATAATATCTCTTCTAAAATTTCCACTAATAATTTTTCAACAGAATTGGATGGTTCTACATAATTTTGATTTTTTATTTCAATTTCATTATATTTAATTAATGCTTCTTTATCTTTCTTTCCATTGTTTGTTAACGGGATTGACTTCACCTCTTGAAAAAATGATGGAACCATATGTCGTGGTAATCTATCTAATAAATAGAGACGTAAATTTTCACTTGAGCAATCCCCACTTTTAACATAATAGGCATGTAATGTTGCTTGCCCTTCTTTATTTTTATGATCTAGCACAACTGCTTCCATTATCTGTTTATGTTGTAGAAGACAATGTTCAATCTCACTTGGTTCGATACGATACCCTCTAATATTAATCTGGTCATCTATTCTTCCTACATAGTCTATTGAACCATCTGGAAGCCAGCGAGCTAGGTCACCTGTTCTATACATTTTTCCTTCTGGAATGAAAGGGTTTCTTACGAATTTTTCTTTCAAGTGGTGACGTCCAATGGAAGCACATATCTAGTGAATACGGCATCTCCAACAGGAACGCCAGGAACATCACCAGATTACACGTTGATAGCAGGTGCAGGGGCAACAGGAGCGACGGGTGTAGGTTTAACAGGAATTGTGCCATTCGATCCAGCATCAGCGCCTGGTTATCGAGTAGGTCAAGTGGTGACGTCCAATGGAAGCACATATCTAGTGAATACGGCATCTCCAACAGGAACGCCAGGAACATCACCAGATTACACGTTAATAGCAGGTGCAGGGGCAACAGGAGCCACCGGTTCTAGTGGAGCTACTGGTTCTAGCGGACCAACAGGTCCAACGGGAGTGACGGGTGTAGGTTTAACAGGAATTGTACCATTTGATCCAGCAGCAGCACCAGGTTATCCAGTTGGCCAAGTGGTGACGTCCAATGGAAGCACATATCTAGTGAATACGGCATCTCCAACAGGAACGCCAGGAACATCACCAGATTACACGTTAATAGCAGGTGCAGGAGCGACCGGCGCTACAGGTACAGGAGCCACGGGAGCAACAGGAGCGACCGGCGCTACAGGTACAGGAGCCACGGGAGCAACAGGAGCGACCGGCGCTACAGGTACAGGAGCCACGGGAGCAACAGGAGCGACCGGCGCTACAGGTACAGGAGCCACGGGAGCAACAGGAGCGACCGGAGCGACCGGTGCAACAGGTACAGGAGCGACCGGCGCTACAGGTCCAACGGGAGCCAGGGGAGCCACCGGTGCTACAGGCCCTACAGGAGCCACCGGTCCGCTTATTACCGCTAACAATGCACGTATTACTTCTCCAGCTATTGTGCAAGTAGGAGATGGGAATGCAGTTCCTCTTACTAACAATAATGTTATCAATGGAGCACTTATTTCTCATGTAGCAGGATCAACAGACATTACGTTAGCACCTAACCAGACTTATTACGTGACTTATGAGGCTGCAACAAATTTAGGATTTGCGAATCAAGGTACCTCAATATTAGAATTACAGCTGAATGGTGGTATATTAGGCGGTACACAAAGTGAATTTAATTTAGTAGGTTTAAGTCCTACTTTTCCCGTAAGCACCAGAGTATCACAAAGCTCATCAGCAGTGATCAATACAGGAGCTGGGGCAAATATTTTGACATTAGTTAATACTTCAGGTCATGATTTAAATGTCGAAGGAACCAATATTAATATTGTAAAACTTGCATAGTAGGGAAATTTATACAGGTGAAGCTGCTAGCCATTGTGAGCAGGAATAATTTATCACAGTAACAATTTTTCGAGTTGTAAAAGGTTAAATTAGGTATTACCCTAAGAGATTGTAGAGAAACTCAAGATTTTCTACAATCTCTTAAAGTATCTATGAACTTTAATTATTTATGAAAAAAGCCTACATACATTCTTCATATTCTGCCAAGAGGCTGTGAGGAGAACTTGTTCGTTCACATTTCGTTTTCCCCTCAGCCGGCTGTAGTGAAGCCCATGCATTTGTTTTGAATTTGCTAAGCTTCTCTTATTTATTCTTTTCTTGTTTTATATGGCACTTTTGAGGTACTTCAGTATTTAGAGCAGAAACAACTTTTCGCATATTCCTATATAGTATATGCAGGTGAGTATGGGAAACCATGTCGATTTGAAGAAGCTACGACTGCTTATCAAAGGTATTAGTAACACAACTCAAAATTCACAAAAAGGGGATTGTTGGTATGACTTTTAAAAAGTGTTTTACGATGATTGCTCTTACGGTGATTTTAGCTGCAGGAATGTATAGTGTTACAATTGATCGAAACACAACTATGATCGATCGAAATACAACTTTTCAAAACTAATAGGCAAAATTAAAACAGACCATGAAGTTTCTGTTTTTTATGCTGCTTAATCGTTGGGACAGTTTCAAGGTGGGTATTGAAACCGCTCATACAGGAAAAAAGGCAACAGCAAAGCCTGTGAAAGCAACACCTGTCAAAAATACACCATCCAAGCCAAAAGCGAGTAAACCTCTTAAAACATTTAACTTGCCATCTGGCATTATTAAAGTAACCAAGCCTTTGACAAAGGGCGCTGGAGTAAAAGCATTGCAGGAAGCTCTGGCTGCAGTGTTTTACTACCCTGATAAAGGAGCAAAAAACAACGGCGTCGATGGCTATTACGGACCGAAAACAGCGGATGCGGTCAAACGATTCCAATTGATGCATGGTCTTGTTGCCGACGGCATCTGTGGTCCAAAGACAAAAGCAGCTCTTCAAAGAGCATTGAAATAAAAATCAAGATAAAAGACCTCGCATCATTGATATTATCCCCTCTAAGTAGACAGAGTAAAAAGCCCAAGAACATATCTTGGCTGTTACACTATACTTGGAGGGGATTTTTTATGGCGAGAAAAGGACAACAATTTCAACACTATTCGAAAGAATTTAAGATGAAAGCTGTCAAAATGTACGAAGAAGGAAACAAAAGTTACCAGTCATTATCTGAAGAATTAGGTATTAGAAGTTCCACTCAGTTAAAAAGTTGGGTCAGAAAATATCGTGAGGGACAATCTTTTGAAGATCAAAGAGGTACATCAGTCAATCCGTTTAGGGGACACGTCCTAAGTCCATATTTAAAAGTGTAGAAGAAGAGATAGATTACTTAAAGGCACAGGTAGAATACTTAAAAAAGCGTTACCCAAATCTTCACGGGGAGGACGGATTTTAAAGAATGATCGGTTTGAGGCTGTTCACGAATTAAAGAGCTTTTTTCCGTTGACATGGCTCGTCTGTATCGCCAAAGTATCACGATCGGGGTACTATAAATGGCGTAAGAATCAAAAGATTCGAATGGAACGACAGCTGAAAGAACAAACCCTAAAAGAACACATCATGGCCATTCATCATTAAAGACCCTTCTATGGCTATCCTCGGGTGACAATCGCTTTAAAGAAAGAAGGATTTCACATCAACCATAAGCGTGTCTACAGGTTGATGAAAGAGATGAACATCCAATCAATCATTCGAAAAAAGCGTCGGTATTTTGGAAGAAAAGCTTCAGTTATCCATCCAAATAGATTAAACCGAAAATTTAAAACCAATCAATTCAATCAGTTATACGTAACTGATATTACCTATATCGCTTGCTAGCATCACTTCTCTTTCAGCTATACAAGATCTATATAACAATGAAATTGTCGCATGGAAACTGTCAAAACGAAATGATCTTGAATTGGTCATGGAGACATTAGAGAGTTTGACATCCCAACGGGATGTCAAAGGAGCTGTGCTTCATTCAGATCAAGGATTCCAATACACAACAAAAGCATATCAAAAGCGACTAGAAAATGTTGGTTTGAAGGGCAGTCATTCCCGAAGGGGAAACTGCCTAGATAATGCCTGTATCGAATCATTTTTCTCCCATCTCAAAACAGAGAACACTTACTTTTCTTCGTGTCAAACGGAAAAAGAGCTTCATAAAAGCATAGAAGATTACATTCAATTCTATAATCACGATAGATTCCAGAAAAAATTAAACCAGTGCGCTCCGGTAGAATATCGTCACACACTGGCAGCTTAGGCTTTTTATCATTGTATACTTGACAGGGGTAAGACCATTTTTATCTTTTTTCTTGTGGAAAGGAATAATTTATTTTAATTTCTTACAAGATAAAAATGATTTTATAAATCTTCTGTTAACCCTAGTCTTTTTAATCATTTATGTAGAGAAACAGGAGCATATTCAGATTAGTTACATAGAGTGTTTAAGGGGTGATGTTAAAATGAGAAGATGTAAACATTGTGGAAAATTATGTACATCTCATTCAGGAAATAATAAAAGAGGAAATTGGTATGGTTCGCATGAAGATTATGGTTGGGAGTGTGATAGCTGTAAGAGAGTAAGGAAAAACCCATGTTGTGGAAAGGATCCTTGTGTGTGTGTTATTCAAGGTCGACCAGGTAGGAGAGGTCCAGCCGGTCCAGCGGGTGCAGCAGGTCCAGCCGGCCCAGCAGGGGCAACAGGTGTAGGTCTAACAGGAATTGTAGCATTTGATCCAGCAGCAGCACCAGGTTATCCAGTTGGTCAAGTGGTGACGTCCAATGGAAGCACATATCTAGTGAATACGGCATCTCCAACAGGAACGCCAGGAACATCACCAGATTACACGTTGATAGCAGGTGCAGGGGCAACAGGAGCGACGGGTGTAGGTTTAACAGGAATTGTGCCATTCGATCCAGCATCAGCGCCTGGTTATCGAGTAGGTCAAGTGGTGACGTCTAATGGAAGCACATATCTAGTGAATACGGCATCTCCAACAGGAACGCCAGGAACATCACCAGATTACACGTTAATAGCAGGTGCAGGGGCAACAGGAGCCACCGGTTCTAGTGGAGCTACTGGTTCTAGCGGACCAACAGGTCCAACGGGAGCGACGGGTGTAGGTTTAACAGGAATTGTAGCATTTGATCCAGCAGCAGCACCAGGTTATCCAGTTGGCCAAGTGGTGACGTCCAATGGAAGCACATATCTAGTGAATACGGCATCTCCAACAGGAACGCCAGCAACATCACCAGATTACACGTTAATAGCAGGTGCAGGAGCCACCGGCGCAACAGGAGACACGGGTGCCACCGGAGTTACAGGTGCGACCGGCGTCACAGGTGTTACTGGAGCAACCGGTGTAACGGGTAATACCGGCGCAACAGGAGACACGGGTGCTACAGGAGTTACAGGAGCCACCGGAGATACAGGTGCGACCGGCGTCACAGGTGTTACTGGAGCAACCGGTGTAACGGGTAATACCGGCGCAACAGGAGACACGGGTGCTACAGGAGTTACAGGAGCCACCGGAGATACAGGTGCGACCGGCGTCACAGGTGCCACCGGAGCAACCGGTGTAACGGGTGTCACAGGAGCCACCGGACTTTTTTTTAGTAGTGCAATTGCAGGAGTACAGAACAACGATCAAACTGTCCCAGCAGGTGGTATAGTCAGTTTTAGTAACGTTGAAACTATAGGAACTGGAATTACGTTTAATGGAACAAATTCATTCACTCTTAATCAACCTGGTCTTTATCATGTAGAATATGATGTGAATACAGCAGAAAATTCTGGGAGTAGTGTTTTTAATTTAATTGGGAATAATAATATACTTTCAGCTATAGGTAATTCAGCAAGCGGAGGGAATATGGGAGGTGGAGCAGTAATTAGAGTGTTTCCAGGAACCCCAGTTAATGTCATCTTGCAAAATGGCTCAGTTGGAGCAAGGGATTTAGTAACAGTTCCTGGTATTGATGGGTCTGGTTCTGCTGCTAGTATACGGATTGTCAGATTTGCAGACGGACCAGTTTAAAACACTACTGAATTACTGGAAATTAAATGTAAAACAATTATTTAAGAGTTAATTCATTTAGAGTTCTATAAATAAAACTAGTATCTGTTTAGAAGATCCATTAGAAAAATCCATTTTAGAGCTTCTTTTTATTTGAACCGCCATTCTATTTTCTCTTTATCCCAAGCAAGTTCTTTTCGAGATATTAGATTTCTGACGGCTTTTTTTATAGATTTTTCGTCTTTACCTGTTTTTATTTTTAAGTCGTCATTGTGGGGTTCTTGCGGAATCTGCTCATATTATATATGATCCTGTATAGCTTCCTCTCAAGATCATTCATGAAATCACCACCGTGAACTATTTTATTTGAATATCTTTTTCATTAGTTTGCCACTTGCTTTACCCGCAGCCCGTCGCATAACTCGTTTTCCTATAGTACCTTTTTGAACGGCGTTGACGTCACCTAGGTATTTTGATGTCTTATAAAGGAATGATCTTATTTTGTTTATGTTCATTTTACGTCTGTCCATTATAAAAAACTTCCCCCAAAAAGAATACTATCATATAGTTGACTTTAAGAAGGTAGAATTTTTGTGAAATAGGAGAATGTCAGTCATATCAATACTTTAATTTGTCAAGAACGTACGTTTGGTAACGTGTTGGATTATTATTAGTAAATTGTAAATAGAGATATTGTAAAAAGCGATAGGACTCCTATACCTCTCTTATCTACAATAACCATTCAGGAGTGGTCTAAAACTTGTTTGGAAATAAAATATGGCAGAATGATGAGCAAAGACTTTCTGTTGAAGGTGGAAAGATACCGGTGCAGTTCATTTTATATATGCTAAAGGTGTTGTATATTCATTCTTTTAAACATATTCTTCACATAACTTGTGCTGGCGGTGCTATTGGCATTAATGGACAAAGGAGAAAAGAAATTCATTGACTGAATTGCATAATAATTGACTGAATCAAATATATATGAAGTGAACTATTAGTTCATGATAACTACCTATTTTAAATAAATGGGTAGTTTCTCAATTGTATTCATTTTGCATTTGAGACTTTACCATATGCCAGACAACATGTCGAACATATGGTTTCATCATAAGTCTATTTCTTATGATTTGAATAAGCGCAATAGAAGCAACCATTAAAATCAGTTTCATTCGTCATTTTTTTAGCTTCATCAATGGCGCTCTCACCACTCATGTGCAGACCAATCAATTTACGGCTTGCAGCATCACCTAAAAATGCACAATCCTCAGTATGTACAACATACTGACCTTGATCATCTTTTGTATGAATAAAATAATAACTTTTTAGCATACCATTCACCTCCAACCTGACTATCCTACTATAAAACTTCCAATGATGTAAAGATTTTTAATTAAAAATATTGCGATTTTATACTCATTCCTTTTATTTCATAAAAAGTAAAATATGTTATAAGATAAGGAGATTAAAGTTAATGAGAACAGAAAGGACTGTTAGGATTGAAAGATATGTTAACTCCTTTATTTGTCGCACTTGTCGTTGGAAGCATTTTGTATGTGATAGATGATCGGCCCGTTCATCCTTTGCTTCTATTCCTCCTCCTTTTTATTAGCATTTATGCAGTTGAAAGAATCATTCATTTTGCTTCCAATCATTTCGATAAGCAGAAAAAATAACCGCCATTTATGTCTCCGCCATACAAAAAGGACTTTCTATAGAAGAAAGTCCTCAGCTTGTAGAGAAACTCATGTTTTTCTACAGGCTTTTTTATTTTCATCGTAATTATGATGGATGAGATTTAATGAAAAAGGCCTCCCACACACCTAGCCTAGCTTCGCTAGGTGTGTGGCAATCTGTTGCACCTGCACCCGCTATCAACGTGTAATCTGGTGATGTTCCTGGCGTGCCCGTTGGAGACGCCGTATTCACGATATACGTACTTCCATTGGACGTCACAACTTGACCTACTGGATAACCTGGTGATGCTGTTGGATCGAATGGTACAATTCCTGTTAAGCCTACTCCGGTCGCTCCTGTTGGACCTGCTGGGCCGCTTGAACCAGTCGCTCCACTAGTACCTGTGGCTCCTGTTGCACCTGCACCCGCTATCAACGTGTAATCTGGTGATGTTCCTGGCGTGCCCGTTGGAGACGCCGTATTCACGATATACGTACTTCCATTGGACGTCACAACTTGACCTACTGGATAACCTGGTGCTGCTGTTGGATCAAATGGCACAATTCCTGTTAAACCTACACCGGTCGCTCCTGTTGGACCTGTTGGGCCGCTTGAACCAGTCGCTCCACTAGTACCTGTGGCTCCTGTTGCACCTGCACCCGCTATCAACGTGTAATCTGGTGATGTTCCTGGCGTGCCCGTTGGAGGCGCCGTATTCACTAGATACGTGCTTCCATTGAACGTCACCGCTCTACCCACTGGATAACCTGGTGCTGATGCTGGATCGAATGGCACAATTCCTGTTAGTCCTACTCCAGTCGCTCCTGTTGGACCCGTGGCTCCTGTGGATCCTGTACCTGTTGCACCGGTAGCTCCTGTAGCACCCACACCCGCTATCAATGTATAATCTGGTGATGTTCCTGGCGTGCCTGTTGGAGACGCCCTATTCACGATATACGTGCTTCCATTGGACGTCACCACTTGACCCACTGGATAACCTGGTGCTGATGCTGGATCAAATGCTACAATTCCTGTTAAACCTACACCCGTCGCTCCCGTTGGACCTGTTGGTCCGCTAGAACCAGTAGCTCCACTAGAACCAGTAGCTCCACTAGAACCGGTGGCTCCTGTTGCACCTGCACCTGCTATTAACGTATAATCTGGTGATGTTCCTGGCGTGCCTGTTGGAGGCGCCGTATTCACTAGATATGTGCTTCCATTGGACGTCACCACTTGACCTACTCGATAACCAGGCGCTGATGCTGGATCGAATGGCACAATTCCTGTCAAACCTACACCCGTCGCTCCTGTTGCCCCTGCACCTGCTATCAACGTGTAATCTGGTGATGTTCCTGGCGTTCCTGTTGGAGATGCCGTATTCACTAGATATGTGCTTCCATTGGACGTCACCACTTGACCTACTCGATAACCTGATGCTGATGCTGGATCAAATGCTACAATTCCTGTTAGACCTACACCTGTCGCTCCTGTTGCCCCTGCTGGGCCGGCTGGACCTGCTGCACCCGCCGGGCCGGCTGGACCTCTCCTACCTGGTCGACCTTGAATAACACACACACACGGATCCTTTCCACAACATGGGTTTTTCCTTACTCTCTTACAGCTATCACACTCCCAACCGTAATCTTCATGCGAGTCATACCAACTTCCTCTTTTATTAGATGGACATGATTTTCCGCAATGTCTACATCTTTTCATAAGATCACCTCAAGGCCATACTATTAAATAATATGATTTTGGTTCTGATCAATTAACCCTCATTATGTTGATTTAGACATTTTATTATTGATTAGTATGTATAATGTTCTTTTTCTTATATAGTTTATTTCTTTATTATTAAGGATCATATCTAAAATATGTAATCGTTATTT
The DNA here is from genome assembly GCF_009937765.1 of Bacillus pumilus. NCBI lineage: Bacteria > Bacillati > Bacillota > Bacilli > Caryophanales > Bacillaceae > Bacillus > Bacillus pumilus. The sequence goes on from NZ_CP047089.1 coordinate 3,739,112, forward strand.
GGAGAGAGCCCGATTATAGTAAGAACACCTGAATTATTATCCTTCAATTTATCAAATGGATAATAATCATTAAATTGTAGGCTTTTATCCTTTAATTTCTAGATAATTGATTCATACATGTTTCTTAGCAACTGATTATCTGATTCCCTAAAATGAGCAATTTCATGTATTCTTTTTGGATCTTCATCAATTGCTTGAACAAATTTAGTTATAGCTTTATTCGCTGAATCATTCATAGCGCCCGAGAATTCTTTTAGTGAACCTGAATACGTTGAGAGCGAATTCGAGTATAGATGATCATACCCTTCTATGATTTTATAATCTCTAATGAGACTGTCAGATAATTTATTTCTAAAGCTATTTTCATCATAAATGTCTTTACTGATATGGAAACCACCATGTAAATAGTGAACCTCCATATTTGTTAACAATTCTATATTTTTATCATAATTAGTTGTAAATATCTCATCAAACTGTGAAAACCAATTCATTAATCCTTTTGGATATAAATGGAACAATTAGTTAATATCACCATTATTATTTATAGAATCCAGGAAAAAACATTTAAGTGCTTCTTGAAAATTAAATTTTTCTGGATTCGTTATATGATTATACCTACAAAAAAACTCATGATGCATAAAAATAGTCTTCAAAACCTATTTGGTAGTATCTCAGTTTCCTTTATGGAATCTATATCTTTGTATAAAATTACGTAATTCTGCTTCTTCCCTTTTTCCTATATGTATTTGAATTTTACTTCTTATTATTTTCGAACTAAATGCATAGAGTCTTTCAAAATATTCTTTTATTTCATAAGGATAAATATCTTCAGGAAAGTTTCCTTCTTCAATATTTTTTATCGCCCTATCTATTATATTTCTATTTGTGTATTCAACACCACCAAATTGAATACTTATTCTTTTTCCAACTAATACAATACTTCTCAATAATTTCTTCCCCTTTCTTATTTAATACAATAATTTCACTGAAATGTACAGAAGTCCGTTGAAAGTCGCGACCTATTCTTTCATTCCAATTTAGTGATAAGAGTATCTAAATTTGTCTATAGATTGTTTTAGTGAATCGTACTCGAGATCTCCTGGCTGCAGATCGATACGGGGATTATTTTGGTGCAGGGTTAATTTTATGTACGGGAATTGTTTTGATATTCATAATATATCGCCTCCAATTAAAAAACACCTTATCTCCTAAGGTGTTCAGTACTTATTTAAAAATTCTATTTAGAATTTCATCCAAGCATTCTTGTAATAATCGTTTATAAAAGCTTAATTCATTTAGTTCAACTTTATCCTTATATGTAAAGTACCCCCATAGCCCAACAGCCAAAACAGCAACAAAAATAACAACAGTAATTTGAATACGTATATCTTCTATTACTACTAGAAGATAATCATTACTATATTTTGGTTGGTTACCTAAAACGAATGCTAGGATTACATAAAAAGCTGCAGTAGTATGGGACTGACCCCCGTTTTTGAGTCAGGAATCAAAACACCTTTATACAGCCAATTGCCGATAGTTTATCGGTGATTGGTTGTTTAGTTTCGTTTGAATACGAATGTTGTTATAATAATAAATGTATTCTTTGACAGTGCGTTCTACGATGGTGTTCTTTGAAAACTAGATAACAATAAGTAATACATTCACATTGAATGCAATGCAAAGTTCATCACACATAGTGATTCTTTCTAAAGTAAGAAATGGTTAAGTTAGAAAGGGCGCACGGTGGATGCCTTGGCACTAGGAGCCGATGAAGGACGGGACGAACACCGATATGCTTCGGGGAGCTGTAAGCAAGCTTTGATCCGGAGATTTCCGAATGGGGAAACCCACTGCTCGTAATGGAGTAGTATCCATACTTGAATACATAGAGTATGAGAAGGCATACCCGGGGAACTGAAACATCTAAGTACCCGGAGGAAGAGAAAGCAAATGCGATTCCCTGAGTAGCGGCGAGCGAAACGGGAACAGCCCAAACCAAGAGGCTTGCCTCTTGGGGTTGTAGGACACTCTATACGGAGTTACAAAGGAACGATATAAGCGAAGAGGTCTGGAAAGGCCCGCCAAAGAAGGTAACAGCCCTGTAACTGAAATGTTGTTCTCTCCAGAGTGGATCCTGAGTACGGCGGAACACGTGAAATTCCGTCGGAATCCGGGAGGACCATCTCCCAAGGCTAAATACTCCCTAGTGACCGATAGTGAACCAGTACCGTGAGGGAAAGGTGAAAAGCACCCCGGAAGGGGAGTGAAATAGATCCTGAAACCGTGTGCCTACAAGTAGTCAGAGCCCGTTAAAGGGTGATGGCGTGCCTTTTGTAGAATGAACCGGCGAGTTACGATCCCGTGCAAGGTTAAGCAGAAGATGCGGAGCCGCAGCGAAAGCGAGTCTGAATAGGGCGCATGAGTACGTGGTCGTAGACCCGAAACCAGGTGATCTACCCATGTCCAGGGTGAAGTTCAGGTAACACTGAATGGAGGCCCGAACCCACGCACGTTGAAAAGTGCGGGGATGAGGTGTGGGTAGGGGTGAAATGCCAATCGAACCTGGAGATAGCTGGTTCTCTCCGAAATAGCTTTAGGGCTAGCCTCAAGGTAAGAGTCTCGGAGGTAGAGCACTGATTGGACTAGGGGCCCCTACCGGGTTACCGAATTCAGTCAAACTCCGAATGCCGATGACTTATCCTTGGGAGTCAGACTGCGAGTGATAAGATCCGTAGTCGAAAGGGAAACAGCCCAGACCGCCAGCTAAGGTCCCAAAGTATACGTTAAGTGGAAAAGGATGTGGAGTTGCTTAGACAACCAGGATGTTGGCTTAGAAGCAGCCACCATTTAAAGAGTGCGTAATAGCTCACTGGTCGAGTGACTCTGCGCCGAAAATGTACCGGGGCTAAACGTATCACCGAAGCTGCGGACTGTTCTAACGAACAGTGGTAGGAGAGCGTTCTAAGTGCTGTGAAGTCAGACCGGAAGGACTGGTGGAGCGCTTAGAAGTGAGAATGCCGGTATGAGTAGCGAAAGACGGGTGAGAATCCCGTCCACCGAATGCCTAAGGTTTCCTGAGGAAGGCTCGTCCGCTCAGGGTTAGTCGGGACCTAAGCCGAGGCCGAAAGGCGTAGGCGATGGACAACAGGTTGATATTCCTGTACCACCTCCTCACCATTTGAGCAATGGGGGGACGCAGGAGGATAGGGTAAGCGCGGTATTGGATATCCGCGTCCAAGCAGTTAGGCTGGGAAATAGGCAAATCCGTTTCCCGTGAAGGCTGAGCTGTGATGGCGAGCGAAATTTAGTAGCGAAGTTCCTGATTCCACACTGCCAAGAAAAGCCTCTAGCGAGGTGAGAGGTGCCCGTACCGCAAACCGACACAGGTAGGCGAGGAGAGAATCCTAAGGTGATCGAGAGAACTCTCGTTAAGGAACTCGGCAAAATGACCCCGTAACTTCGGGAGAAGGGGTGCTTCTTAGGGTGTTAAAGCCCCGAGAAGCCGCAGTGAATAGGCCCAGGCGACTGTTTAGCAAAAACACAGGTCTCTGCGAAGCCGTAAGGCGAAGTATAGGGGCTGACGCCTGCCCGGTGCTGGAAGGTTAAGAGGAGCGCTTAGCGTAAGCGAAGGTGCGAATTGAAGCCCCAGTAAACGGCGGCCGTAACTATAACGGTCCTAAGGTAGCGAAATTCCTTGTCGGGTAAGTTCCGACCCGCACGAAAGGCGCAACGATCTGGGCACTGTCTCAACGAGAGACTCGGTGAAATTATAGTACCTGTGAAGATGCAGGTTACCCGCGACAGGACGGAAAGACCCCGTGGAGCTTTACTGCAGCCTGATATTGAATGTTGGTACAGCTTGTACAGGATAGGTAGGAGCCTTGGAAACCGGAGCGCTAGCTTCGGTGGAGGCATCGGTGGGATACTACCCTGGCTGTATTGACCTTCTAACCCGCTGCCCTTATCGGGCAGGGAGACAGTGTCAGGTGGGCAGTTTGACTGGGGCGGTCGCCTCCTAAAATGTAACGGAGGCGCCCAAAGGTTCCCTCAGAATGGTTGGAAATCATTCGCAGAGTGTAAAGGCACAAGGGAGCTTGACTGCGAGACCTACAAGTCGAGCAGGGACGAAAGTCGGGCTTAGTGATCCGGTGGTTCCGCATGGAAGGGCCATCGCTCAACGGATAAAAGCTACCCCGGGGATAACAGGCTTATCTCCCCCAAGAGTCCACATCGACGGGGAGGTTTGGCACCTCGATGTCGGCTCATCGCATCCTGGGGCTGTAGTCGGTCCCAAGGGTTGGGCTGTTCGCCCATTAAAGCGGTACGCGAGCTGGGTTCAGAACGTCGTGAGACAGTTCGGTCCCTATCCGTCGCGGGCGCAGGAAATTTGAGAGGAGCTGTCCTTAGTACGAGAGGACCGGGATGGACGCACCGCTGGTGTACCAGTTGTTCTGCCAAGGGCATCGCTGGGTAGCTATGTGCGGACGGGATAAGTGCTGAAAGCATCTAAGCATGAAGCCCCCCTCAAGATGAGATTTCCCATTCCGCAAGGAAGTAAGATCCCTGAAAGATGATCAGGTTGATAGGTCTGAGGTGGAAGCGTGGTGACACGTGGAGCTGACAGATACTAATAGATCGAGGACTTAACCTATATTCTATTGTGAAGTTTGAACATTGTTATCTAGTTTTGAGAGAACATTACAGAAGGGAGCTTGCTCCCGGATGTTAGCGGCGGACGGGTGAGTAACACGTGGGTAACCTGCCTGTAAGACTGGGATAACTCCGGGAAACCGGAGCTAATACCGGATAGTTCCTTGAACCGCATGGTTCAAGGATGAAAGACGGTTTCGGCTGTCACTTACAGATGGACCCGCGGCGCATTAGCTAGTTGGTGGGGTAATGGCTCACCAAGGCGACGATGCGTAGCCGACCTGAGAGGGTGATCGGCCACACTGGGACTGAGACACGGCCCAGACTCCTACGGGAGGCAGCAGTAGGGAATCTTCCGCAATGGACGAAAGTCTGACGGAGCAACGCCGCGTGAGTGATGAAGGTTTTCGGATCGTAAAGCTCTGTTGTTAGGGAAGAACAAGTGCGAGAGTAACTGCTCGCACCTTGACGGTACCTAACCAGAAAGCCACGGCTAACTACGTGCCAGCAGCCGCGGTAATACGTAGGTGGCAAGCGTTGTCCGGAATTATTGGGCGTAAAGGGCTCGCAGGCGGTTTCTTAAGTCTGATGTGAAAGCCCCCGGCTCAACCGGGGAGGGTCATTGGAAACTGGGAAACTTGAGTGCAGAAGAGGAGAGTGGAATTCCACGTGTAGCGGTGAAATGCGTAGAGATGTGGAGGAACACCAGTGGCGAAGGCGACTCTCTGGTCTGTAACTGACGCTGAGGAGCGAAAGCGTGGGGAGCGAACAGGATTAGATACCCTGGTAGTCCACGCCGTAAACGATGAGTGCTAAGTGTTAGGGGGTTTCCGCCCCTTAGTGCTGCAGCTAACGCATTAAGCACTCCGCCTGGGGAGTACGGTCGCAAGACTGAAACTCAAAGGAATTGACGGGGGCCCGCACAAGCGGTGGAGCATGTGGTTTAATTCGAAGCAACGCGAAGAACCTTACCAGGTCTTGACATCCTCTGACAACCCTAGAGATAGGGCTTTCCCTTCGGGGACAGAGTGACAGGTGGTGCATGGTTGTCGTCAGCTCGTGTCGTGAGATGTTGGGTTAAGTCCCGCAACGAGCGCAACCCTTGATCTTAGTTGCCAGCATTTAGTTGGGCACTCTAAGGTGACTGCCGGTGACAAACCGGAGGAAGGTGGGGATGACGTCAAATCATCATGCCCCTTATGACCTGGGCTACACACGTGCTACAATGGACAGAACAAAGGGCTGCGAGACCGCAAGGTTTAGCCAATCCCATAAATCTGTTCTCAGTTCGGATCGCAGTCTGCAACTCGACTGCGTGAAGCTGGAATCGCTAGTAATCGCGGATCAGCATGCCGCGGTGAATACGTTCCCGGGCCTTGTACACACCGCCCGTCACACCACGAGAGTTTGTAACACCCGAAGTCGGTGAGGTAACCTTTATGGAGCCAGCCGCCGAAGGTGGGACAGATGATTGGGGTGAAGTCGTAACAAGGTAGCCGTATCGGAAGGTGCGGCTGGATCACCTCCTTTCTAAGGATATATGGAGCAGCGTTTACTCCTTTTTCTCTCAACTTATAGGCTAGTTGATTCGCTCTCTCGTTTAACTCTTGATAAGTTAATTCATTTTCTTCAAATACAACAGCTTTTGTTTCAGGAGATTTCTTAACTTGTTCTTCAAATTGTGTATAAAGTGTTTTCGTTTTAACATAGTCTTTCTTTGTATCATTAAATTGTAGTAATAATTGTTGGCGATCTTTCTCCGAGACTAACTCAATGTCCCTTAAACATTTATCTGGCTGTTCTACAATGTCTTGAAGGATAGACACATAGTGGTCGATCATCCGACCAATGGTTTCTTCCTTGAATAAATGAGTACTATATTCCAAAATAAGATGAATTGTTTCACCTTCCAATATAGTCCAACTCATATCCATTTTTGAATTTGACCATTCTATTGGTTTTTCTTTAATTGTTAAATCAGATAACGCCAATTTTTCCTGCCCTATATTTTGCAAAATAAACATCGTATCGAAAAGTGGATTACGACTAAGATCCCTTTCTATCTCTAGTTTTTCAACGAGTTCCTCGAATAAATAATCGGCATTTTCATATACTGAGACGCTTCGCTCTTTTACACTTTGTAAGAACTCTCGAAACGTCAATCCACCTGTGGGATAATTTCTAAAAACTATTGTATTTGCGAACATTCCTATGACATTTTCTAATTCCGGATTTGATCGTCCTACAATAGGCGAACCTATTAGAATATCCTCTTGCCCTGAGTATTTATATAACAATGCATTATAAGCAGCCAGTAAGGTAATAAACAAGGTCACACCTTGGTTTGACGAAAATTCAACCAACTTCTGAGCCAATGTTGGATCAAACTCATACGAATATAACTTCCCATCAAACTTTTGATTAGCTGGACGTGGAAAATCCGTTGGTAAATGTAACACTGGTAATTCTCCTGCGAGCTCCTTCATCCAATATTCTTCCTGCTTATGATAAAACTCTGTTTTTTTGAGTTTTTCTTGCCAACTTGTGTAGTCTTTATATTGAATTTCTATAGCCTCTAATGGTATCTGGTGATATAGATTTCTTAGTTCCCTCATAAATATACCCATCGATACACCATCTGAAATGATATGATGCATGTCTATTAACAATAAGTATTTATTTTCTGTTAAATGTACCAGGCCAAAACGACATAAAGGAGCTACATCTAATTCAAAAGCCCTTATAAATGATTGAATAGCTTTTTCTACATCTGTGTTACTGTCCGCATAAAAATACTGAAGTTGACAAATCAGATTCTCATCAATTTTTTGAACAAGTTCATCATCCACCATATGGAATGAAGTCCGCAAGGATTCATGACGACTCACAATGGTTTGTAGAGCGCCTTCCAAGCGTTTAATATCTAAAGCACCTTCGATGCTTAATACCATTGGCATATTATAAGTCATTTTCGTTTCATCTATATGATGTATAGAGTGTAATCGTTTTTGAACAGATGATGCTGGATAATACTTCTGATGTTCTACACGGCAGCAACCGGAGCAACCGGAGCCACGGGTGTCACGGGAGCAACAGGAACAGGAGCGACCGGAGCGACCGGAGCGACCGGAGCAACCGGAGCCACGGGAGCAACCGGAGCCACGGGAGCAACCGGAGCCACGGGTGCAACCGGAGCCACAGGAGCGACCGGAGCCACAGGAGCCACGGGAGCAACAGGAACAGGCGCCACAGGAGCGACCGGGGCAACTGGAGGGACCGGAGCCACGGGTCCAACGGGAGTGACAGGCGCAACCGGTCCAACGGGTGCCACTGGAACGTTATCAACAGCCTCGGCTTCTACTAGTAATGGTACTACTCAAACCGTAGCTAGTAATGGAAACTTTTCATTAGTTGGGAACCAATTTTTAGATAATGTAACTTTTACTGCTCCAGATACATTTACCGTACAACAAAGTGGTAACTATTATATATCTGCACAAGTTAGTGCGGTTGCTACTCAAGCAGGCCCAATTAGTATAGGTGTTTCAACAAATGGAGTTTTGGGTGGTGGTAGTGGTACTTCAAGTGGTATTGTCAACGGAACTTCAACAGGTGAACAAGTATCAGCTATAGGTTTTTCTGGCGTAGTCCCTGCAGGAACGGTGTTCAGATTAGTCAATATAAGCGGGCAGCCAATTACAGTTAGTACTTTAAGGCTTACCCTTTTCAAAATCAATAATTAATTTCTGATCTTCAGTTGAAATGTAAGGGTCAGGATTGTAGTAATAGAAGTGTGTTTAATTAGTCACTAAAGTTCTTTATTGAGGTCTTTTAAGGGGATTGCTGTAGCAGAAGAGTGTATACTATCACCGACTGATCGAAACACGACTATGATCGATAGAAATGCAATATCTCAAAATTTATAGGTAAATTTAAAACAGACCAAACATGGTCTGTCAGCTTGTAGAGAAACTCATGTTTTCTACAGGCTTTTTTATTTTCATCGTAATTATGATGGATGAGATTTAATGAAAAAGGCCTCCCACACACCTAGCCTAGCTTCGCTAGGTGTGTGGCAATCTTTTTCATGTTCTGGCACGCACATTTTGTTTCCCCCTTAACCGGCAGTAGCGAAGCCCATGCAGTTGTTTTGAATCTGCAAAGCTTCGCTCTATTTTTTCTTTTCTTTTTTTATATAGCTCTTTTCCAGAGACAGTTAGACGATTCTGTCTGATCTTTTCTTTATGTTCTTCCCATATGTGTCTTGAGATGACTCTTTGATGATTTTTCGACCTTGTGCATCTTTCAAGGAAAGGACACGATGCACATTTTTTAGGATTGGCTCGCTTTAAAAGCGACTTGTCTATCTTACCATATGAAACTGGTGCCGGCAAGAGGACTTGAACCCCCAACCTACTGATTACAAGTCAGTTGCTCTACCAGTTGAGCTACACCGGCTTTATCTATCCTAACATTATGTAAGAATAAATATGGTGGAGGATGACGGGCTCGAACCGCCGACCCTCTGCTTGTAAGGCAGATGCTCTCCCAGCTGAGCTAATCCTCCATATTGTGTTGTCATTTCGAATGTCTCTCGATCCGACAAATAGTATTATATAACGATAAGATATTGTTTGTAAAGACTTTTTTAAAATAATTTTTGAATTTATTTTAATGTTGTTTTTTTCATCTTTTCGTTAAGGCACCTAAAGAAGTTTACCACTTGTTTCATCATTTTAAAAGTCTTTTTTGCATTTTTTATGTTTTTTTGTTAAAAAGCGCTCTAATAAAGCTTTGTTGGTGTGAAATGACCCTATTCATGTTTTTTATACGCGTGTTTTATTCAATATATCTTCTCATACAAATCATCTAAAAAAGGGATTCTTTTGTTATTTTATTTTTCTGAGAAATCATTTTTATGTAAAAACATACGTAAATGATGCTGTTAGTTACGATCTTCATATTAAAGTGTTACTCGGGTACAAGTTAGTTGTTGATTCTTTCTTGTTCTTGCTTAGAGCGGGCGTAAAAATTAACTGGAGTGCTCTATGCTCTTTGGCGATACTCGGTTATCTAGTGTACCTCTAAACAGTCCTCTTTATCTGACTGACAAAGAAAATTTTATTGGCTGCTTTCTATGTCTTCATCCTAAACGCAATTGAATGATCCACCCAAACAACAACTGCGTTGTTCATTTAAAGCACATGTAAGTGAGACGAACGGAAGGATTAGCTGATCAATGAGTCTTACTACATCATCACTTCTCATTTTACACAGCCATTAATATAGAAATGATTTTTTCAAAAACACAAAAAAGACCAGTTCCAAATGGAACTGATCTTTATACAAGCTTGGCGGCGTCCTACTCTCACAGGGGGAGACCCCCAACTACCATCGGCGCTGAAGAGCTTAACTTCCGTGTTCGGTATGGGAACGGGTGTGACCTCTTCGCTATCGCCACCAAACCTGGAACTGACCCCCGTTTTTGAGACAGGGATCAAAACACCTTTATAAAACAGCCAGTTGCCGAAACTCTTTTGGTGACTGGTTGTTTAATTTCAATTGAATTCGGATATTGTTATAATAATCAATATACTCCCTGACTGTTTTTTCTACAATGGCTGTTGTAGTGTTTGTCAGGTGGTGGAGATAGAATCCTTCTGTTTTTAAACTGGAGTGGAAGGATTCGATGGGGGCATTATCAGCGGGCATTCCCTTTCGGGACATGCTCATGGTAATGCTTTTTTCCTTTATCTCCTTTTGATAAGCATAAGAAGTGTAGACCGAACCTTGATCACTATGAAGTACGCAGCCTTTAGGTAATGTCTGTAACTGCTTCAATGTATCTAAAACAAGAGAAACATCCTGTTTATCACCAATCGTATAAGCCACAATCTCACTAGTATACAAATCTTTTATGCTGGATAGATAAAGTGTTTTTTGACCAAATGGCAAATATGTTATATCTGTCACCAGTTTTTCAAGTGGCTTTGTCGCAGTAAAATCCTGTTTTAAGTGATTTTCTGCAATATAGTAAGGTTGACCAGTCTGTTTACGCTTTTTTATTTTCACACGACACTGTAAACCGTAGGTTTGCATAATGCGTTGTACTGTCTTATGATTTATTCTCCTTTCTTTTCGCAGTAGGGCCGTTATTTTTCGATAACCGTACGTATATTGGTGTGACTCACAAAGTGACGATATGAGGTCAATTAACACTTGCTGTTTTGGCTGGAGATCTTGTTTTTTCCAACGATAAAATGTTGATCTTGCGAGCTCAAACATCTGACAGAATGCACTTACACTTACTGTGTCTTTTACCGCATCATAAATCGACACGAATGCTTCTTTTTTCACTTCCTTTCCCATTCTATATACTTTTTTAATAGGTCAATTTGTTGTTTTAAATAAAGATTTTCTGTTTTCAACTTCTCGTTCTCATTTTGATATTCTGGTCCTTTCCCATAGGTATACTGCTTTCCAACCGGTTGATGAAATCGTGGCTCGCTTTAAAAGCGACTTGTCTATCTTACCATATGAAACTGGTGCCGGCAAGAGGACTTGAACCCCCAACCTACTGATTACAAGTCAGTTGCTCTACCAGTTGAGCTACACCGGCTTTATCTACCCTAACATTATGTAAGAATAAATATGGTGGAGGATGACGGGCTCGAACCGCCGACCCTCTGCTTGTAAGGCAGATGCTCTCCCAGCTGAGCTAATCCTCCACTATGTAGGAATCTCTCGATCCGACAAAGATTATTATATACAGGTTTTCATCATTTGTAAAGGCTATATTAAAAAAATTTTATTTCAATTTTCATCCCGTATTTCTTTTAGCAAATGACCGTTATTTCCTCTAATCAATCAGCGTCATCTAACGTTCATCACTTAAACGCCTCCATTCTATATTCTCTTTAAAAATGGGCAATTCCTTCATAAATATTAGCATCTCACATTAGATACCCATTATGTCTGAATTAGAATTAATTATCTACTAATATCAATACAGAGCTTTTCTATCATCTATTCATCTAACTCTTTACTGGTTATTTCATAGTTAACTGGAATACACGATCTCATTTTTAAAGACTTTCATCTGCTTATAAATACGCTAGAGTGGAGTGTTGAAACGTTCATCAAACAAGTGCAATCAGTAGCATATTTTCTCAAGAAGCACAAAAAAGATCAGTTCCAAATGGAACTGATCCTTATACAAGCTTGGCGGCGTCCTACTCTCACAGGGGGAGACCCCCAACTACCATCGGCGCTGAAGAGCTTAACTTCCGTGTTCGGTATGGGAACGGGTGTGACCTTGGCACCCGTAGATCCAGTTGAACCAGTGATACCTGTTGCACCAGTAGGTCCGGTAACACCAGTGATTCCTGTGCTGCCAGTAGATCCGGTAGTACCAGTGATACCTGTGACGCCCGTAGGTCCGGTTGAACCTGTGATACCTGTGACGCCCGTAGGTCCAGTAGCACCAGTAATTCCTGTGGCACCCGTAGATCCGGTTGAACCTGTGATACCCGTTGCACCCGTAGTTCCAGTTGCACCAGTGATTCCTGTGGCTCCAGTAGGTCCGGTAGCTCCTGTGATACCTGTGGCTCCAGTCGGACCGGTAGCACCAGTGATTCCCGTGGCTCCAGTCGGTCCGGTTGAACCTGTGATACCCGTTGCACCCGTAGATCCAGTTGCACCAGTGATACCTGTTGCACCAGTAGTTCCGGTTGCACCAGTGATACCTGTTGCACCAGTCGGTCCGGTTGAACCTGTGATACCTGTGGCCCCAGTAGGTCCGGTTGAACCAGTGATACCTGTGATACCTGTGGCTCCAGTCGGACCGGTAGCACCAGTGATTCCTGTTGCACCAGTAGGTCCAGTTGGTCCAGTGCTACCCGTGGCACCAGTGATACCTGTGGCCCCAGTAGGTCCGGTTGAACCAGTGATACCTGTGCTGCCAGTAGATCCGGTAGTACCAGTGATTCCTGTGACGCCCGTAGGACCAGTAGCACCAGTGATACCTGTGACGCCAGTAGGTCCGGTAGCACCAGTGATTCCTGTTGCACCAGTAGGTCCGGTTGAACCTGTGATACCTGTGGCCCCAGTAGGTCGGATGAAAACGTCTATGGGCAATGACACCAAAAATATGTCGATCAGATAAACCTTTACAAATTGGTGTTGTCAAATAACCTGAATCAAGCGCAACAGCTTCTACTTGAAAACCAAATCGTGCGATTTGGTGATCTAACCGATCAAGATATGGAACAGAATCATGGACATTTCCAGGCGTGACATGAGCATCGGTGATGATATTATACTTCATATCTGTTGTCCGGTGGTCTAGGTAGAAAAAGCCTTCAGGCTTGTTTTCGCGATATAGATAGCCGCTTTCAGGATCAGTCATACTTTGACGAATGTCTTTTTCTGTTTTCACCTCCTCTTTTACCTTTAAGAGCTTTTTTCCATGTGCCACCCGATCTTCTTGGACTGCTTCTTCTAAATCATTGATATAGTTCTGGGTATCTTGTTCAATCGTTTTTCTCGTATATTTATGTTTATTAGCATTGGCTTTAAGATGAGTTGAATCAGTAAAAAGAACGCGACCTCCTACCATATCATGATTGATAGCTTGAAGCACAATCTCATCGAAAATGTCTTGAAAAATCGTTGTATTTTTAAATCGAGTACGACGATTCCAACTAATAGTGGAGTGATGGGGAACGGGATCATTGATGTTCAAACCTAAAAACCATCTATACGCCATGTTATAGTAAATTTCTTTTTCGAGTTGTCTTTCAGAACGGATACCGTAAAGGTATCCGATAAACATCATTTTGAACAAAATAAGCGGATCAAGGTGGAGCCTAGCGGGATCGAACCGCTGACCTCCTGCGTGCAAGGCAGGCGCTCTCCCAGCTGAGCTAAGGCCCCATAAAAGATGGTCGGGAAGACAGGATTCGAACCTGCGACCCCTTGGTCCCAAACCAAGTGCTCTACCAAGCTGAGCTACTTCCCGATCTTAATGGCGCGCCCGAGAGGAGTCGAACCCCTAACCTTTTGATCCGTAGTCAAACGCTCTATCCAATTGAGCTACGGGCGCTTATTTATAATGCCGAGGGCCGGACTTGAACCGGCACGGTAGTCACCTACCGCAGGATTTTAAGTCCTGTGTGTCTGCCAATTCCACCACCCCGGCGTGGATGGTATAAGCGGAAGACGGGATTCGAACCCGCGACCCCCACCTTGGCAAGGTGGTGTTCTACCACTGAACTACTTCCGCATTACAGGATTTCTTTATTTTATTTGGCAATGCGGGTGAAGGGACTTGAACCCCCACGTCATAAAGACACTAGATCCTAAGTCTAGCGCGTCTGCCAATTCCGCCACACCCGCATGAAACATGGTGAGCCATGAAGGACTCGAACCTTCGACCCTCTGATTAAAAGTCAGATGCTCTACCAACTGAGCTAATGGCTCGCTTTAAAAGCGACTTGTCTATCTTACCATATGAAACTGGTGCCGGCAAGAGGACTTGAACCCCCAACCTACTGATTACAAGTCAGTTGCTCTACCAGTTGAGCTACACCGGCTTTATCTAGTTATGGTGGAACATAAAAGTGTAAGCAATTTTTGTTTAATGGGTGAGACTTTTGGTATTTCATCAGGCAGCCGTGTGTTACAATTTGCCTCTTTTAGTTTTGATGCCGCAGTAGGTGAAATCTTCCCTACTCTTTTAAGTGGAGCGACCCTTTATTTAGGTAAAAAAGAATTGTTTCTTTCGGGGGATAAGTTTACAAAGTGGTTAAAGGATCAAGCCATTACTACTGCCTTTTTCCCACCTTCCGTATTGAGGGTCACACCGTATGAAGAATTACCAGATTTAAAGACAATTATTACAATGGGAGAAGCATGTACATCAGATATAGTCAAAGTATGGGGAAAAGAGCGTACGTTAATCAATGGTTACGGCCCAACAGAAGCGACAATCGGAAGTACAGCGGGCGTATGTACTCCTGACATGGAGAAACCTACGATTGGAAAAGTATTTCCAAACAAAAAGGTTTATATTTTGAATCAAGATGATCAAGTTCAACCGATAGGCATACCTGGTGAACTGTGTATTGGAGGAGAAGGGTTAGCGCGTGGCTATTGGAACTTACCAGAACTAACGAAAGAAAAATTCGTAAGAAACCCTTTCATTCCAGGAGAAAAAATGTATAGAACAGGTGACCTAGCTCGCTGGCTTCCAGATGGTTCAATAGACTATGTAGGAAGAATAGATGACCAGATTAATATTTTTGGGACCAAGGGGTCGCAGGTTCGAATCCTGTCTTCCCGACCATCTTTTATGGGGCCTTAGCTCAGCTGGGAGAGCGCCTGCCTTGCACGCAGGAGGTCAGCGGTTCGATCCCGCTAGGCTCCACTTTTAAAAGATTATTTTGATCATGGCGGTGTAGCTCAGCTGGCTAGAGCGTACGGTTCATACCCGTGAGGTCGGGGGTTCGATCCCCTCCGCCGCTATAAAGGACCTTTAGCTCAGTTGGTTAGAGCAGACGGCTCATAACCGTCCGGTCGTAGGTTCGAGTCCTACAAGGTCCACCATCTATACGGAGGAATACCCAAGTCCGGCTGAAGGGATCGGTCTTGAAAACCGACAGGGGTGTCAAAGCCCGCGGGGGTTCGAATCCCTCTTCCTCCGCCATATTTTTTAAAAACTTAAATTGATATCATCGCGGGGTGGAGCAGTTCGGTAGCTCGTCGGGCTCATAACCCGAAGGTCGCAGGTTCAAATCCTGCCCCCGCAACCAAATTATTTTATACAGCCAAAATGGTCCGGTAGTTCAGTTGGTTAGAATGCCTGCCTGTCACGCAGGAGGTCGCGGGTTCGAGTCCCGTCCGGACCGCCATTTTTAAAAAGAATACATGGCTCTGTAGCTCAGTTGGTAGAGCCTCCAACGGGCACGCCAGGAACATCACCAGATTACACGTTGATAGCGGGTGCAGGTGCAACAGGAGCCACAGGTACTAGTGGAGCGACTGGTTCAAGCGGCCCAACAGGTCCAACAGGAGCGACCGGAGTAGGCTTAACAGGAATTGTACCATTCGATCCAATAGCAGCACCAGGTTATCCAGTAGGTCAAGTTGTGACGTCCAATGGAAGTACGTATATCGTGAATACGGCGCCTCCAACGGGCACGCCAGGAACATCACCAGATTACACGTTGATAGCGGGTGCAGGTGCAACAGGAGCCACAGGAACAGGAGCAACGGGTGCAACCGGAGCCACGGGTGCAACCGGAGCCACGGGAGCGACAGGCGCCACAGGCGCCACAGGAACAGGAGCAACCGGAGCCACGGGTGCAACCGGAGCCACGGGAGCGACAGGCGCCACAGGCGCCACAGGAACAGGAGCAACCGGAGCCACGGGTGCAACCGGAGCCACGGGAGCGACAGGCGCCACAGGCGCCACAGGAACAGGAGGGAGCCACGGGTGCAACCGGAGCCACGGGAGCGACAGGCGCCACAGGCGCCATCTAAGTTTGTTCAAAGGAAGTCAAAGATTGGTGGAGATATTGTAAAAAAACCAATATTTTCAAGTTGCATCCAAACTACAAAAGTTAAGAAGGAAAGTTGAAGTGTGGGAGGTAGAGGTGGGCTACAAGAGCCAATCAGGTGACGATTTGTGGCCTACAGTTGTGGTTTTAAAATTTTTTTTTTTGGCGGAAGGGGTTGGCTTTGCGCTAATCATCTGGGCGATAGCCACCTTTGATCCGGCGATGCAGTGGCCAGGTTATCTGGCACTGGTGCCGGTGGTGGGTGCCATGTTGGTGTTGGCGGCCAATCGCCAGCGCTCCTGGTTAACGGCCAACCCGCTTGCCCGCCAGCTGGGCGCCAGCTCCTATTCGATTTATCTGTGGCACTGGCCGTTGGTGGTATTGCTGACTTATGCCGGTGAGCAGGCTAACCCCCAATGGATGGTGGCGGGTGGTGAGGTAACCTTTATGGAGCCAGCCGCCGAAGGTGGGACAGATGATTGGGGTGAAGTCGTAACAAGGTAGCCGTATCGGAAGGTGCGGCTGGATCACCTCCTTTCTAAGGATATATGGAGCAGCGTACGTTTTCGTCTTGTTTAGTTTTGAAGGAACTTGCAAAAGATCCTACAACATCATATCTTCGATATGAAAGATGGGCCTGTAGCTCAGCTGGTTAGAGCGCACGCCTGATAAGCGTGAGGTCGGTGGTTCGAGTCCACTCAGGCCCACCATCTTCTATTAAATCGGGGCCTTAGCTCAGCTGGGAGAGCGCCTGCCTTGCACGCAGGAGGTCAGCGGTTCGATCCCGCTAGGCTCCACCAACGTGTTCTTTGAAAACTAGATAACAATAAGTAATACATTCACATTGAATGCAATGCAAAGTTCATCACACATAGTGATTCTTTCTAAAGTAAGAAATGGTTAAGTTAGAAAGGGCGCACGGTGGATGCCTCAGTTGGCTGACACTCCGCCTTCGCGAGCAAGCCCGCTCCCACATTTGGATCGTATTTACAGGTCGAAACCGCTATTTAGTGCCACTGACCTGCTGGTACAGCGCATCCGCATTCGCAGTGGTCACGGGCACCCACGGCAGGATGTAGCTCTTGGCGGTGCCGTCGCCCCATTGCACGTCCTTGGCATAGCGCTCCCAAATCACGGAGCGCGGCTTGTAGTCTTGCCGGCCAGGGCGCGCAGGGCTACGTCGAGGGCGCCTTGGGATTGCGCCTGGGCGTCTTGCAAGAAGGTGGTGATTTCGTTTCTCTTCGCAGCCTGGATGGCATCCGGCATGCCGTCGATGGACGTCACCGGTACTTCGGTGGGCGTCAGTCCGCGGGACTTCACCGCTTGCAGGGCGCCGAGGGCCATGTCGTCGTTTTGCGCGATGATCCCGGAGATGCCGCCATTGGGGTGGGCATTGAGCCAGTCTCCCCAGGGAATCGCAATCGGCACGGGTGGCGCAGTAGGCGTCCAGCCGCAGTTCGATATGGTCCCAACTGATTGGCATTTCATCCACGGCGGTATTGAACGCGTGTCCGGAAGCCATCAGCGGCAGGACGCTGCCACGGATCACGCCATTGTCGGTGAACAGGCTGACGCGGCTGCCTTCGGCAAAACGGCTGGACCAGCAACCGACGGGGGCCAGGGTCAGGCGGCCATTGTCCTTGACCGCCCGCACGGCGGCGCCGATGGTGTCCAGGTGCGCGGAAACGGCGCGGTCCGGGCTGTTTTGCTGGCCCTTGAGGGTGGCGCGGATCGTGCCGCGCCGGGTCATTTCAAAGGGGATGCCGAGTTCTTCCAGGCGCTCGGCGACATAACGCACGATGGTGTCGGTAAACCCGGTGGGGCTGGGGATGGCGAGCATTTCCAGCGGATTATTAGGTTTAATTGGACATTTCATCAAATTATACAAACCCGATGAGGATGCTAAATATTTCGAGTATGGTAGTTTAGGTTTATTTATGGTTGGTGTGGTTATTTATTTGACTAATTTAAGAACCGGTGTCAATTCATGTCTTGTTGGACAATGGGGTGATGTTGATTACCAAACCGGGATCAATGTCATGGCTGCTTCTCAAGTGATGATCATTTTTGTTCTTTTGGGTGTGTTATTATTACAAGGTGGATTGTATTATGCTCAATGGTACGATAACAAATTGAAAGAAGAATTCTATCGTCAAGAGGCCAAAGAAGCTGCTCTTGCTGCAGAATCACAAGCTCAACAAGAACACGATATTGCAACCAAGGGGAAGAAAGATAAGGCTCAACCACAAGGGGAAGTGATTGAAGAAGTAACAGGTGCTACTGTCTTCTCGGCCGGTGGCGTGAAGTCACGGCGCACGGCGGCAGTGTCGGTATCCACCAGTTTCTCGTCCGGCAGTACCAGCATGTCGCGCACGGTCTGGGTGGCCAGCGGTTGCTCCAGGGTGGCTTTCCAGACGTTCTCGCGATGCTCGGAGAAACGCGCCTTGGCCGCACCGATCAGCGACAGCGTACCGTTGAGGCCCAGGTGGTTGGCGAAGTTGGAGTCGGTGGTGTACACGTCACCCCAACGCATCGGCGGGCCCTGGCGCAGGGTGCCGCGTGCGGCGACCACGGCGATCAGCAGGCAGACCACGAACACCGCAATGCGGCTGTACCACGGGGCAACCTGGCGAGTGCCGACGGTGCCACCGCTGAACGGGCCACGCGGGCGCGTCGCGCGGTCGGCGCCCTTGAAGGCGATGCTCAGGATAAGTGGCGTAGGCATTTGCCAGTAACGCGGGTAGGTGCGGCCGGGGCAGAAGCGGACGAAGGGGATCAGCGCTTCCTGTTGTCCCAGGGCGTTCAGTTAGTAGCGGCGGCGCGGGGGAAAGGTTTGAGCGTGTTGCATGGTGTTTCTCCTGCTGTGACACAAGATAAACAACCTGCCGGGTGAGGCTGAGGTGAGGCAGGCGCGTGGCAGGATTGGCGTACCGGTCCGAAGTCTTGCCGGCGAGCGCATAGCGCTCTCCCACCATGCGCCTGCCAAAACGGCCTTGCCATGGATAAAGCAGCCAACGCAGCATGCTGCGTTGGCTTGTCGACTTCGGAAACGGGACGCCAATCCCGTGTGCCGCTTGTTTGGGCGGCAACGGGGGGATTGTTGCCGAGGGGGCGGGCGGGGTCAAGGTAGGGTGGTTGGTGTGGCTCCTAAACCCCTTGGACTGAAGCGTTCGCGCAGCGTCCATGGCAATCGAGGCATCGGTCCCCGCACCCAGGTTATCCGAGCCAACATCACTGATCACCACATTGGCGCCCAATTTCGCCAACTCTTGGGCATAAATAAAACCCAACCCTCGGCCAGCGCCCGTTACAACCGCTGTTTTACCTGTAAAGTTCATTGGTTCTTCCTCTTGATTATCACCTCACCTTAACAATGAATATCTGGCTTGTTTAATACTAACGACGGCGCAAATTGATACTTACCCTATATCAAGTTAACGTTTAACTCTTGTGAAGCATTAAAGAATATTCACCTGTCTCCCCCCATCCATGAACTTCCCCATGGCATTTAGGCCTGCTGAATGGGCTTGTAAAATCCAGATCCAAAATATCAAATAACGGTATTTAACACTCAATATAAACACACTATGAATCGAACGTCCCTGTGCCATCTCTAGTTGAGTTCCAAAGTCGGCGACCAACGCTTTTAAATAGGTTTGCTCAAGTTCTGACGAAAGTGCTCCGTCTGGTACCGCATGCGAGTTAAAGTCACAATATGGACATTTACGCACGCACCAAGGCATATGGATATATAAAGATAAAGGGATAGAAGCAGGATTTAATACAGCCAAGGAGCAAGCCCAATTTACACAATATTTCTATTTTAACATGACTGCATCAATGGGCTTATGAAAACATACCTTAATTGCTTTAGACTAAATTTAAACATTATTAAATACTGATAAAAATGATGAAATTCTCTAGCCAACTTTTTCTGTTTTTGCCCTTAGCTATGGGAATTGGTGTTGCCATGGCTTTTCAGACAGCAATTAATGCTCAACTGTCCTTGACGCCGGCGGCCTTGAGCAATTCCTTGGCTTTTTCCGGGTTGTAGGCGGCGTCCTTGATGGTGTCGTCGTAGGACCACTGGGTCGGTGGCATGGCGTTGACCGCCAGTTGGCCCGCGCCCTGGTACACGGCATTGAGGATGCTCTGCTTGTTCACCGCCATGTCCAGCGCCTGGCGCACTTCGAGCTGGTCGAAGGGTTTATGCCGCACGTTATAGGCGATGTAACCGAGGTTGAAGCCGGGCTTGGTCAGCAGTTGCAGGTTCGGGTCGGCCTTGAGGGCGTCGACATCGGCGGGGCGTGGATGCAGAGTGACCTGGCATTCATTGGCCTTGAGCTTCTGTACCCGCACCGAAGCGTCGGTGTTGATGGCGAAAATCAGTTGGTCGAGCTTGACCTTGCTTGGGTCCCAATACTGATCTTGAGCCCGGTGGACGCGAGCGTGCATTACACGCCGCTGTTGATTGCCTACTTTGCCTACATCGACCTGGCGCGGGTCAAGCCCGGGCAGTTTGCCTTGGTTACGGATGCCAGCCATTGTGCCGGGCCTTCGTTTGTGCAATTGGGCAAGGCCCTGGGGGTGCGGGTGATCGCTGCCACCAAGTCACCGGAGGAGCGCGAATATCTGCTGTCCCTGGGCGCCGAAAAAGTCATCGTCACCGAAGAGCAGGACTTGCTGATGCAGATCAACAAGTTCACCGATAACCGCGGTGTAGATGTGGTATTCGACGGCCTTGGCGGCCCGCAGATGTCGCTGTTGGGTGATGTCCTCGCGCCACGGGGCAGCCTGGTGCTGTATGGCCTGCAAGGCGGCAATCAGACACCTTTCCCGGCCTGCGCGGTTGATCCCGGCCTTGCTGGCCGCCGAAATGACCGCCCGTACCGGGCGTAACCCGAGCCAGGCTTATGCCGACCTGACCGAGGCACTGGGCAAGCCGTTCGCTACCCGTGTCGAGGCCAAGGCCGATGCGCGGCAGAAGGCGTTGCTGAGCAAGCTGGCGCCGGAGCAGGTGAAGTCGACCGAACTGGCCGGTGAGCCGATCGTGCAGATCCTCAGCCACGCCCCAGGTAATGGCCAGGCGATTGGCGGGCTTAAGGTGATGACGGCCAATGGCTGGTTCGCCGCGCGCCCGTCGGGTACTGAAGACATCTACAAGATCTACGCTGAAAGCTTCATCGACGAGGCGCATTTGCAGCGTCTGGTGCAGGAAGCACAAGTGCTGGTCGATGAAGCAATTGCCTGACCGGTAACAAACTGGCACCCGTAGATCCAGTTGAACCAGTGATACCTGTTGCACCAGTAGGTCCGGTAACACCAGTGATTCCTGTGCTGCCAGTAGATCCGGTAGTACCAGTGATACCTGTGACGCCCGTAGGTCCGGTAGCACCAGTGATACCTGTGGCCCCAGTAGTTCCGGTTGAACCTGTGATACCTGTGACGCCCGTAGGTCCAGTAGCACCAGTAATTCCTGTGGCACCCGTAGATCCGGTTGAACCTGTGATACCCGTTGCACCCGTAGATCCAGTTGCACCAGTGATTCCTGTGGCTCCAGTAGGTCCGGTAGCACCAGTGATTCCTGTAGAACCAGTCGGACCAGTTGGTCCAGTGCTACCCGTGGCACCCGTAGATCCAGTTGAACCAGTGATACCTGTTGCACCAGTAGGTCCGGCGCCTGTTGCACCTGTGGCGCCGGTTACTCCGGTCGCTCCTGCAGCTGCCAATAACGTATAATCTGGTGACGTATCTGGTGTACCTGTTGGTGGTGCTGTATTCACAACATAAGTTCCACCTTCATATGTCACCACTTGACCTACTGGATACGTTGGAGCTACCGCTGGATCAAACACTATGACTCCGTCTAAACCTACTCCGGTTGCTCCTGTGACTCCGGTCGCACCTGTATCGCCTGTTGCACCTGTGGCGCCGGTTACTCCGGTC
This sequence comes from Bacillus pumilus, assembly GCF_009937765.1. NCBI lineage: Bacteria > Bacillati > Bacillota > Bacilli > Caryophanales > Bacillaceae > Bacillus > Bacillus pumilus. The sequence continues at coordinate 3,761,269 of NZ_CP047089.1, forward strand.
GCTCCTGCAGCTGCCAATAACGTATAATCTGGTGACGTATCTGGTGTACCTGTTGGTGGTGCTGTATTCACAACATAAGTTCCACCTTCATATGTCACCACTTGACCTACTGGATACGTTGGAGCTACCGCTGGATCAAACACTGCGATGTTGAGATTCTCTTCCTTTGCTATCCGGTCAAGCTCTTGTAGCCTGGACTGCCACATATAGCCTGCTGCGCAGCCCAGCGCCCCACCGAGGGCAACCCCCGCGACAGCCCCTTTTTTCCCGTTGATGGCGTAGCCCGCAGCTCCTCCTGCAATCATGCCAGCCCCACAAAGCACCGGCATGCCGTAATCCTTGCCGATATCATTGACCGTGGATTTGAAATTCTGCATCTGCTGAGAGCTGCAACCCACGGCGGCAATCAATACACAGCTGAGAGGTGCAAGACGAAACGATTTATCCATAGCGATTCCTTGCCATTTATATTTAATAGCGAGATTCAGACATACCAGTGAGGCCAGAGAAAAGCGTCTTCGGGTGGAGTGAAATATCGACAATTGCTGATATAAGAGTTCCATGTCTTTATGAAAATGCCCCCACATAATCTCACCACTTTTGTCGTAGGCAGCAAGCACAATTTCTTCTTTATTTTTGAATCTACGATAAATAGCTCCTTTAGATAGTTCAGTAGCTGTCATTATATCCTGAATGGATGTGTAAGTTATCCCATTAGTATTAAATAAATATAAAGATGTTTCAATGATCTTTTCTTTTACCTTATCGACTTTAGTCATGCTTTGTGGTCCTCCTAATAAAAAGAACTTAATATTTAGGGCGATTTTCACTATAATTTTTTTGAATTTTTATTGTAAGTATAAATAAGTTTGAAGCAAAATTATCATATCAATCCCTATCTTATAGGAACCTAAAACAATACAGTTTGAGATTCATTAAATTATATATTCTTTATCATATGAAAGAATTTCTTTAAAGCGTTTCAAAGGTAAAACAGTTATTATTTCCGGTGGAGGCAATTCTGCTGTTGATTGGGCAAATGAATTAGAACCAATTGCGAAAAAAGTGTATGTAACCTATAGAAAAGAAGAATTATCTGGTCATGAAGCACAAGTAAAACAACTTATGAACAGCTCAGCGGAGTGTTTCTTTAATACATCGATTACAAAATTAATTGCTGGTGATAACCATGAAGCGATCGAATATGTAGAATTAACAAATCATGAAACAGGTGAGGTTTCTCATTTACCTATTGATGAAGTTATTATTAATCATGGATATGAACGCGACATTACATTATTAGAAAATAGTGAGTTAGACGTTGCAATTATAGATAATTATTATATTGCAGGTAATGCAAATAGTGAGTCTTCAGTATTTTACTCAAATTCTTTTGCTCAATAAATTGATGAATTTTATTAACTTGCTCATCTCTACCTGCAATTTTTTCTAAAAAAGCTTGATCTTTGAAATTAGGAAGATATGTCTCATTCATCTTCAATTTTTCAATAAAATCTAATAAATCAACAAATAATCAAGGACTCTTTATCAACTGTACAGATTCAAAATCCTCTCTAGGGCCAATAGTTATTATTGGATTTCCCAATGCAATTAATTCAAATATTTTCCCTGGCATTACGCCTTTTGCATCTGGTTCAGCAGATTCTAAAAATAAATTAAAATTACTTGCTTTCAAAACACCTAACATTTCATTACGTGGTAATGGAGAGTGAAATGAACAATATTTTTCAGCATTATTTGCCTTAACAATTTCTTCCAAATCCCTTGACTGGGCTCCGGAAGCTCGTCGCAAGCGGCAAGCGAAGCTGAAACAATGAGGCTTTGGCGATGCAATACAATCTCACCAGGATCGACCCGGATGCTCCTAACGATCAGTACCCCATCGGCGAACGGGAAACCGTCTCCGATCCGTTAGAAGACCAAGTCCACAAAAACATCTACATGGGCAAGCTGGAAGACGTGCTGAGTGGCGCGGTCAACTGGGGGCGCAAGAATTCCCTGTGGCCGTACAACTTCGGCCTTTCGTGCTGCTACGTGGAAATGACCACCGCCTTCACGGCGCCCCATGACATCGCGCGCTTTGGCGCCGAAGTTATCCGGGCATCGCCGCGCCAGGCGGATTTCATGGTTATCGCCGGCACCTGCTTTATCAAGATGGCGCCAGCACGTCCATCGCGGCCACGGTCTTTTCGTCGTCGTTCAAGCGCATGTAGAAGGCCTTGATCGCTTCCGGGTAGTTCATGACGACCACGGGACGGCCGATATGTTTCTCGGCCAGGTAGCGTTCGTGCTCGGTCTGCAGGTCGATGCCCCAGGTCACCGGATAATCGAACTTCTGCCCGGACTTCTTGAGGATCTCGACAGCTTCGGTGTAATCGATGCGCTCGAACGGCTTGGCGATGAAGGCCTCCAGGCGGCTGACAGCCTCCGGCAGCACGCGTTCGGCGAAGAACGCCATGTCGTCGGCACGCTCGTCCAGCACGGCCTTGAAGATCGCCTTGAGGAAGGCCTCGGCGCAATCGGCATTGGCGGCCAGGTCGGCGAAGGCGATTTCCTATTAGTGTGATTTCTGATGAAAAATACGATACCTTTAAAGTACAACATAAAAATGTATAACAGATACTAAGCTGATGTTCAACTTTGCAGGCGTAGAGTTTTTTTATTTGCTTTTATATAAATATAGGAGATCTAAGTATTTCTTTACACGTTTGAGTGAATTCATAAGTTTTTTTTTTTCGCATGTCTCGTGGGCTCCGAGCAGTTTGTGCAATGACATATGTTTAATGGATAGTGTTGTGGCATGATAACGGGCGGCCGCAGTCAGGCCGCCCAAATGCTTGGCTGAGGCTTGTTCGCTCACGTTTCACAACAACAAGACAATACGACCACACAATGGCATATCCCGCGGCGAAGCCTGTGGGATTCTCGGTGAGACGGCGCTGGTCCTCGGCACTGGCGTTCTTCACGAACACCGCCAATGGCTTGCCCGGGCCGATGTTCATCTCGGCGCGGATATTGCGCGTGCCGAGCATCAGGGCCTTGAGCCATTCGATATCGCTTTCGGCCGCCTCGTCGATGCGCGCTTCATTGGCCACTGGCCAAGGTTGCAGCATGATGGTCTTGCCTTCGATACCGGCCAGCGGCGCCAGGCGCTGCCAGATTTCTTCGGTGATGAACGGCATGAACGGGTGCGCCAGGCGCAGCGCCACTTCCAGCACGCGCACCAGGGTGCGACGGGTGCCGCGCTGGCGTTCGATCGGCGCGTTTTCGTCCCACAGCACCGGCTTGGACAGTTCCAGGTACCAGTCGCAATACGGAGACGTCCCGGTCGCCGAAGACGAGGTTCATGTGCGCCGTGCGGTGGACGAACGTTGAGGGATCGATGAGTCCCGCCTCGGCGAGATGCGACCACCACTGTCGGCTGAGCTGGAACTGCCGGGCGATCGCGGCCGGCTTCGTCCCGTCGCTCGGATCGGGCATGTAGTTGAGTTCGCAGAACCCCGAGTGACCGGTGCCGGCGTTGTTCCAGGGGTCGCTGCTCTCGGAGGCGAGGTCGCCGGACTTCTCGAGCACGACGATCCGCCACGACGGTTCGAGGACGGCGAGCATCGACCCGAGGGTCGCTGACATGATGCCGCCGCCGATGAGCACGACATCGGCATAGGGGAGAGTCTCGGTTCGCGGTGTGCGGGGCATGGTGTCCTCCATTCATGATGTTCTCAGCAACCACATCAAGCCAATTGAATGAATTGTCCAAAGACATTCTTCGCAAGCCAAAACGTATTGCGGTCGAGCGCGAAAACACCACGGCGCATACGGTAGCGCACGTGTTGTATCCTGTTGATCAAGAGCGTAAAACAGAACTGCTTTCTGAGTTGATCGGTCGTAAAAACTGGCAACAAGTGTTGGTATTTGTTAACTACAAAGAAACGGCGATCGACATTGTCAAAGAGTTGAAGCTCGACGGCATCAAAGCAAATGTGTGTCATGGTGATAAAGCGCAGAGTGCGCGTCGCCGTGCGCTTGAAGAGTTCAAAGAAGGAAAAGTTCGTGTGATGGTTGCTACCGACGTGGCGGCACGCGGTCTGGATATTGAAGGAGGATCGCCTTGACCCGCGCCGCCACTTCCCGGGGGCTGAAGGGCTTGACCACATAATCATCGGCACCGATCTCCAGGCCCACCACGCGATCGATCTCACCGTCGCGGGCACTGAGGAACATCACCGGCACTTCACTGAAGCGGCGCAGTTGCTTGCAGGTTTCAAAGCCGCTGATGTCCGGCAGGCCGATGTCGAGGATCAGCATATCTGCCGGGGTCTGCCGTTGATGCTCCAGCGCCGCCTGGCCGAGGGTCAGCCAGGTGGTGGTGAAACCTTCGCCCTGCAGGGCAAAAATCAGCGTGTCGGCTATCGCCGCTTCGTCTTCGACAATCAGGATATGAGGCATGGCGTCCGAGCACAGGGAGCGAAAGGTGAACGGTGCCCGTTGTTGAACGTCTCTACGCGTAGCTTCTGCTGTGCATCCAGGCTGAAGCTGCAAGGCCACTCCATGTCTAACTGCATGCGAGTCTGGTCGGGCTTGACCAGCGTGCAGTGACCTTGATCATCTACCAGGCTCAGGGGCTGGTCGACAAACATCGCTTGTGTGGCAGCGGTTGGTGTTGGTACGTCTTCCGCCGCGCACGCACTCAGGCTTACAAGGCTCGCGGCCAGGGCCGCAAAAACAAAAGGCCTACGCATTACAAAAGCTCCCAGAACCAGATTTCCTTGGCACTTGAGGACAGGTCACCGCTCTTGGTCAGGCCACGGTTCCACAGGTCGATATGGTCGCCAGTGGGCTGGCCAGCCCGATCAGTATTGGTCTGGTAGGTCAACTGCTCCAGTGACCTGCTCGAAGCGGTGGAGGCCATCAACCAGCGGCAGAAAAGCAAACTGTTCGAACGGATCCGCGCGTTCTACAAAGGCGAACTGCGCGGCAAGACCTTCGCTTTGTGGGGCCTGGCGTTCAAGCCCAATACCGACGACATGCGCGATGCGCCCAGCCGCGTGCTGATGGAATCGCTGTGGGCCGCCGGGGCCAATGTGCGGGCCTTCGATCCCGAAGCCATGCAGGATACCCAGAAGCTGTATGGCGATGATCCGCGCTTGATGCTGATGGGTACCCCTGAATCGACCCTGGGCGGCGCCGATGCCTTGATCGTCTGCACCGAGTGGCAGCAATTCAAGGCGCCGGATTTCGACCTGCTGCACGCAGTACAAGCCAGTGCCCTGTCGACGGCGGGCGCGACTGCCAGTTCCAAGCCGTTTTTTATCTACGTGGGTGGTGGCGCCAGTTGCGCAGATGCGACCAAGGTAGCCGTGTTGTATGAAAGCACCAGCCCGGCCATTAACCCGGCCACGGGCAACTTGCGCAATACCGCCCCAAAAACCGCCGCCGCCAAAGTAGAAGTGCAGATTCTCGACGGCGCAACCCTGCAGCCGATGGATTTGCGTACCGGCCATGTCTCGACCACCTCCACTGTCACAGGTGGGCTGGCGACCTTGCCCTTTGCTGCACGTTACATTGCCACTGGCGGTGCGGCGGGAGTAGGGCTGGTGAGTACGGCGGTGCAGTACTCGGTGATCTTTCCCTGATCCCGGACCTACTGGTGCAACAGGTATCACTGGTTCAACTGGATCTACGGGTGCCACGGGTAGCACTGGACCAACTGGTCCGACTGGTTCTACAGGAATCACTGGTGCTACCGGTCCGACTGGAGCCACGGGAATCACTGGTGCTACCGGTCCGACTGGTGCAACAGGAATCACTGGTGCTACCGGACCTACGGGCGTCACAGGTATCACTGGTGCAACTGGTCCTACGGGCGTCACAGGTATCACTGGTTCAACTGGTCCTACGGGCGTCACAGGTATCACTGGTACTACCGGATCTACTGGCAGCACAGGAATCACTGGTGTTACCGGACCTACTGGTGCAACAGGTATCACTGGTTCAGGAAGATTTCACCTACTGCGGCATCAAAACTAAAAGAGGCAAATTGTAACACACGGCTGCCTGATGAAATACCAAAAGTCTCACCCATTAAACAAAAATTGCTTACACTTTTATGTTCCACCATAACCCCTTTAGGTTTTCCAGTAGTTCCAGAAGTATAGATAAGATAGGCTAAATCTGTGGACTCATTAATCTCTTCGAGATTCGTCCTAGGATTCTCTGTTAAAGCCAAATCATCAATTTTCACAATTTCGCCAGAAAATGTTTCTGGAACGCTTATATTTTCATGGGTCAATACATATTTCGCACCACTGTCCTGAAGCATATACTCAATTCTGATTTTCCGATAACCATATCGATATTTGTGCTTTCGGCACAACGTGCCGACCTGTTTCTCTAGTTGTCTTTTAGAATGAGTCTGAGTCAAATCCTTTTTCCATCTATAATACGAAGTACGTAAGATGCCTAAATGGACACAGATGTCCTGTACCGTCATCGTTTTGCGCAATTCTTCTACCAGTTTGATTGACGTTTCCTTATCAACCTCCTTTCCAATTCGTTGTACTTTTTTAAAACTTCATTCTGTTGACTCAAATAGCGATTTTCTGCCTGTAGTCTCTCTAATTCAGAAGAGTACTCGGGACCCTTTCCATAGGTATATTGTTTTCCAACGGCATCCACCGTGCGCCCTTTCTAACTTAACCATTTCTTACTTTAGAAAGAATCACTATGTGTGATGAACTTTGCATTGCATTCAATGTGAATGTATTACTTATTGTTATCTAGTTTTCAAAGAACAATCCTGTCTCGCTAGAGACATGTTTTGAAGGAATGATCCTTCAAAACTAAACAAGACGAAAACGCACGCTGCTCCATATATCCTTAGAAAGGAGGTGATCCAGCCGCACCTTCCGATACGGCTACCTTGTTACGACTTCACCCCAATCATCTGTCCCACCTTCGGCGGCTGGCTCCATAAAGGTTACCTCACGCATGTATTAGGCACGCCGCCAGCGTTCGTCCTGAGCCAGGATCAAACTCTCCGAAAAAGTACAAAACCGAAGTTTTGTTTTTCGTCAGCGTTTGACTGACTACCTATGAAACATCATAGGATTTTTATAAAAACTCGAATTAACAGGTACGTTTTGTCTTGTTTAGTTTTCAAAGATCATATTGGTGGAGCCTAGCGGGATCGAACCGCTGACCTCCTGCGTGCAAGGCAGGCGCTCTCCCAGCTGAGCTAAGGCCCCATAAAAGATGGTCGGGAAGACAGGATTCGAACCTGCGACCCCTTGGTCCCAAAGAGTAAGGAAAAACCCATGTTGTGGAAAGGATCCTTGTGTGTGTGTTATTCAAGGTCGACCAGGTAGGAGAGGTCCAGCCGGTCCAGCGGGTGCAGCAGGTCCAGCCGGCCCAGCAGGGGCAACAGGAGCGACAGGTGTAGGTCTAACAGGAATTGTAGCATTTGATCCAGCATCAGCACCAGGTTATCGAGTAGGTCAAGTGGTGACGTCCAATGGAAGCACATATCTAGTGAATACGGCATCTCCAACAGGAACGCCAGGAACATCACCAGATTACACGTTGATAGCAGGTGCAGGGGCAACAGGGACCTACTGGGGCCACAGGTATCACAGGTTCAACCGGACCTACTGGTGCAACAGGAATCACTGGTGCTACCGGACCTACTGGCGTCACAGGTATCACTGGTGCTACTGGTCCTACGGGCGTCACAGGTATCACTGGTACTACCGGATCTACTGGCAGCACAGGTATCACTGGTTCAACCGGACCTACTGGTGCAACAGGTATCACTGGTTCAACTGGATCTACGGGTGCCACGGGTAGCACTGGACCAACTGGTCCGACTGGTTCTACAGGAATCACTGGTGCTACCGGTCCGACTGGAGCCAAAATCGCACGATTTGGTTTTCAAGTAGAAGCTGTTGCACTTGATTCAGGTTATTTGACAACACCAATTTGTAAAGGTTTATCTGATCGACATATTTTTGGTGTCATTGCCCATAGACGTTTTCATCCAACAAGAGGATTATTTGAGAAGTGGAAATTTCAGTATGATTCTGAAAATGATCATTACATATGCCCAAAAGGTGAGAAGCTTTTATATACGACAACAGATCGAAAAGGTTATCGATTCTACAAATCAGATCCTAAAAAATGTGCATCGTGTCCTTAAATACAATCAGTAGAGGAGTATGTGGCACCGACAAATGAAATTGAGAAAAGCATAGAAAAGATGTGGAGAGAAATACTTGAAACCGATCAAATTAGTATTCATGCGAACTTCTTCGAACTGGGTGGTCATTCTTTAAAAGCCATGATGTTGGTGTCGCGTATTTCAAAACAGTTTCAAGTACAAGTACCAATTAATGAAATCTTTTCACGCCCAACAATTAAAGAGTTATCAGAATACGTTCAAAAGACAGACGAAAAGACATATCTTCCAACAATTGATTAACCATAAAACTGTTCAACGTATCATGCAGAAAAACCAGTGGCAATGCCGGGTTAAAATGAAAAAGCGTAAGAAGAATGGGCAGCCTTATGCCGTAGCCGGTAATATACTGGATCGGAATTTTCAATGTGATCGCCCTCTTGAAAAACTAGTAACGGACATCACGTATTTGCCTTATGGACAGAAACAATTGTACCTTTCCAGTATATTGGATTTATATAATGGAGAAGTGATTGCTTTTACGATTGGTGATAAGCAGGACACAGACTTTATCTTTAAAAGAAGAGGCTGTTCAAATGAGGTTAGCTGGAATTCCGATAAAAGAAATCATGGACAAGTTAGGAATTAAGAATAGAACACAAGTGAAAACGTGGATGAAATGGTATCGCGAGGGTGAAATCCATCGATTTCATCAACCGGTTGGAAAGCAGTATACCTATGGGAAAGGACCAGAATATCAAAATGAGAACGAGAAGTTGAAAACAGAAAATCTTTATTTAAAACAACAAATTGACCTATTAAAAAAGTATATGTCGCGTATTTCAAAACAGTTTCAAGTACAAGTACCAATTAATGAAATCTTTTCACGCCCAACAATTAAAGAGTTATCAGAATACGTTCAAAAGACAGACGAAAAGACATATCTTCCAACAATTGAACGTGTAGAACATCAGAAGTATTATCCAGCATCATCTGTTCAAAAACGATTACACTCTATACATCATATAGATGAAACGAAAATGACTTATAATATGCCAATGGTATTAAGCATCGAAGGTGCTTTAGGCCCTTATAAATGATTGAATAGCTTTTTCTACATCTGTGTTACTGTCCGCATAAAAATACTGAAGTTGACAAATCAGATTCTCATCAATTTTTTGAACAAGTTCATCATCCACCATATGGAATGAAGACCGCAAGGATTCATGACGACTCACAATGGTTTGTAGAGCGCCTTCCAAGCGTTTAATATCTAAAGCACCTTCGATGCTTAATACCATTGGCATATTATAAGTCATTTTCGTTTCATCTATATGATGTAATGATATGATGCATGTCTATTAACAATAAGTATTTATTTTCTGTTAAATGTACCAGGCCAAAACGACATAAAGGAGCTACATCTAATTCAAAAGCCCTTATAAATGATTGAATAGCTTTTTCTACACCTGTGTTACTGTCCGCATAAAAATACTGAAGTTGACAAATCAGATTCTCATCAATTTTTTGAACAAGTTCATCATCCACCATATGGAATGAAGTCCGCAAGGATTCATGACGACTCACAATGGTTTGCTAAAGCACCTTCGATGCTTAATACCATTGGCATATTATAAGTCATTTTCGTTTCATCTATATGATGTATAGAGTGTAATCGTTTTTGAACAGATGATGCTGGATAATACTTCTGATGTTCTACACGCTCAATTGTTGGAAGATATGTCTTTTCGTCTGTCTTTTGAACGTATTCTGATAACTCTTTAATTGTTGGGCGTGAAAAGATTTCATTAATTGGTACTTGTACTTGAAACTGTTTTGAAATACGCGACAGAAGAGTACTCGGGACCCTTTCCATAGGTATATTGTTTTCCAACAGGTTGTTCGAACCTGTGTGTATCCCCAGCTTTATGCCATCTCACCCATGTCTGAACCTGCGTCTTATTCTTGATATTCAATTCCTGCATGATCTCTTTCATAGGTACGCCTGCCAACCTCATTTCCACAGCCTTCTGTTTGACTTCAACCGGATAACTCACTCTTGTCCCCATAGAAAAAACACCTCCATGTTTTATTTCGGATCACAACCTTTTACGATTGGTGATAAGCAGGACACAGACTTTATCTTAAACACACTTAATCAGCTCCCAGCACTGCCTGAGAATTGCGTGTTACATAGCGATCAAGGTTCTGTGTATACATCTTACGAGTATCAGAAAGCTGTTCATATAAAAGGCATTACCATGAGCATGTCCCGTAAAGGGACGCCCGCTGATAATGCCTCCATCGAATCGTTTCATTCCTCACTAAAGTCTGAAACGTTCTATCTTAACAGGATTGATCAAGCTGTTCATATAAAAGGCATTACCATGAGCATGTCCCGTAAAGGGACGCCCGCTGATAATGCCTCCATCGAATCGTTTCATTCCTCACTAAAGTCTGAAACGTTCTATCTTAACAGGATTGATCGCACTACGACCACCATCGTAGAACGCACTGTCAAAGAATACATTTATTATTATAACAACATTCGTATTCAAACGAAACTAAACAACCAATCACCGATAAACTATCGGCAATTGGCTGTATAAAGGTGTTGTGCAACCGGAGCCACGGGAGCGACAGGCGCCACAGGCGCCACAGGAACAGGAGCCACGGGAGCGACAGGAGCGACCGGAGCGACCGGAGCAACCGGAGCCACGGGAGCAACCGGAGCCACGGGAGCGACAGGCGCCACAGGCGCCACAGGAACCGGAGCCACGGGAGCGACAGGTGCAACCGGAGCCACGGGAGCAACCGGAGCCACGGGTGCAACCGGAGCCACGGGAGCTTTGATACGAGTGAATCCAACATACGACTATCATGAACATTTCCGCCTGTGACCAGCGAGCCTAAAATAAATCCTTTTGAATCACAAGCTGTATGAAATGAATAAGCAAATGACTTTTCACGTTCATCCTTTACATAATAGCCACTCTCTGGGTCAGTTGTACTGACCTTGATTTCTTTTGTTTCTTCTTTATTCTGTAGGGGTAAGGGCTTTTATGATCATTACATATGCCCAAAAGGTGAGAAGCTTTTATATACGACAACAGATCGAAAAGGTTATCGATTCTACAAATCAGATCCTAAAAAATGTGCATCGTGTCCTTTCCTTGAAAGATGCACAAGGTCGAAAAATCATCAAAGAGTCATCTCAAGACACATATGGGAAGAACATAAAGAAAAGATCAGACAGAATCGTCTAACTGTGTTACAGGAGCAACCGGTGTAACGGGCGATACGGGTGCGACAGGAGTAACCGGTGCCACAGGTGCAACAGGCGATACAGGAGCGACCGGAGTCACAGGAGCAACCGGAGTAGGTTTAGACGGAGTCATAGTGTTTGATCCAGCGGTAGCTCCAACGTATCCAGTAGGTCAAGTGGTGACATATGAAGGTGGAACTTATGTTGTGAATACGGGTACAGGAGCTACCGGAGCCACCGGAGATACAGGTGCGACCGGTGTCACAGGAGTCACCGGAGCAACCGGTGTAACGGGTGATACAGGAGCTACGGGAGCCACGGGTACAGGAGCTACCGGAGCCACCGGAGATACAGGTGCGACCGGTGTCACAGGAGTCACCGGAGCAACCGGTGTAACGGGTGATACAGGAGCTAGAATTTGTATTGCTCGATCAACTGGTCGAAGAGGATCACCTGCTTCGTAAAATTGATCAGTACATTGATTTTTCATTTATCGTAGATAAAGTAAAACCCTATTATAGTGAGAATAAAGGTCGTCCTTCTCTTGATCCGCTTATTTTGTTCAAAATGATGTTTATCGGATACCTTTACGGTATCCGTTCTGAAAGACTGATGTTTCATAGGCAGTCAGTCAAACGCGGACGAAAAACAAAACTTCGGTTTTGTACTTTTTCGGAGAGTTTGATCCTGGCTCAGGACGAACGCTGGCGGCGTGCCTAATACATGCAAGTCGAGCGAACAGAAGGGAGCTTGCTCCCGGATGTTAGCGGCGGACGGGTGAGTAACACGTGGGTAACCTGATCACATGCTAAGTTCGCTACATCGTGTAGCAACGCATGTGTGATATGCATCCTGCATACCTCGGAGAGTTTGATCCTGGCTCAGGACGAACGCTGGCGGCGTGCCTAATACATGCAAGTCGAGCGGACAGAAGGGAGCTTGCTCCCGGATGTTAGCGGCGGACGGGTGAGTAACACGTGGGTAACCTTATTCACAACATAAGTTCCACCTTCATATGTCACCACTTGACCTACTGGATACGTTGGAGCTACCGCTGGATCAAACACTGTGACTCCGTCTAAACCTACTCCGGTTGCTCCTGTGACTCCGGTCGCTCCTGTATCGCCTGTTGCACCTGTGGCACCGGTTACTCCTGTCGCACCCGTATATCCTAAAAAATGTGCATCGTGTCCTTTCCTGGAAAGATGCACAAGGTCGAAAAATCATCAAAGAGTCATCTCAAGACACATATGGGAAGAACATAAAGAAAAGATCAGACAGAATCGTCTAACTGTTTCGGGAAAAGAGCTATATAAAAAAAGAAAAGAAAAAATAGAGCGAACCGGTCGCTCCTGTTGGACCTGTTGGGCCGCTTGAACCAGTCGCTCCACTAGTACCTGTGGCTCCTGTTGCACCTGCACCCGCTATCAACGTGTAATCTGGTGATGTTCCTGGCGTGCCCGTTGGAGACGCCGTATTCACGATATACGTATACCCGTGGCACCCGTAGATCCAGTTGAACCAGTGATACCTGTTGCACCAGTAGGTCCGGTAACACCAGTGATTCCTGTGCTGCCAGTAGATCCGGTAGTACCAGTGATACCTGTGACGCCCGTAGGTCCGGTGAAAAAGATTGCCACACACCTAGCGAAGCTAGGCTAGGTGTGTGGGAGGCCTTTTTCATTAAATCTCATCCATCATAATTACGATGAAAATAAAAAAGCCTGTAGAAAAACATGAGTTTCTCTACAAGCTGGACCGGTAGCACCAGTGATTCCTGTAGAACCAGTCGGACCAGTTGGTCCAGTGCTACCCGTGGCACCCGTAGATCCAGTTGAACCAGTGATACCTGTTGCACCAGTAGGTCCGGTAACACCAGTGATTC